>NZ_RAQI01000003.1 GCF_003610465.1 Xenorhabdus ehlersii
TAGGAAAAATCATTAATATATTTCGTATCAGAGTGGTGATGTTTTTTTTCATCGCAATTCACGCCATAATTTATTTTTCTAAATCATAGCCGTTTGATAAATAAAATACAAAAATCCCCTCTGGCAATAGCGAGAGGGGATTCAAAAAAACAATAATTATTTATCTATTCTACAGTATTCTACTGATTAATCGATCCACCCGAATACGGCGCAAGCGTCGTATCAGTTTGCGTACCTTAACAGGATAGAGTTGAATACTTTCTATTTCCTGATAACTGTGGATAATTTTTGTATGAGTACGGATGCAATCCAATTCCATTGTACGTTGCTTGTTCATCTCTTGGTGGGGATCGTGAATAAGAATGGCATTTTCCAGATCTAATCCCCATGCGCGAGGATTAAGGTTATTACCCGTAATTAATTGCCATTTATTATCAACCCAGATCCCTTTTAAGTGATAAGTGTTATCTTGATCTTTCCATAACCGAATAGTTAATTGTTGGCTATCGATAAACTTTTGCAGCCGACTAGTGAATCGACGTAAGTTAATTTCATACAGATAAGGCAATGCCCCAATAATTTTAAATGGCTCTTCTGGTGGAATATAAAAATCATTAGCTGTTTTATCTCCAATGATGATCTCAATTTGCTTTCCTTGGCGGAGTAGCCGAGATATTGCACGTACTAATACTGCTGGTAAATTGAAATAAGGTGTACAAATAACCAGCTTGTTTTCAGTGCAAGACATGAGATGACAAATTGTTTTGTTCAGCAGATTTTTTTTGCCCAATCCCACAAGGGGAGTTACTGCCAATTCTTCATTGGATGCTTGATTTTCAACGTGATATTCGGCATTCCTCAATGAAGCACGAAATTGGCGGATCAAATTTTTAATTTGAAGGCTACGAGGACGATTGTGGCAGGCTAAATTTTTTACGGCTTCTGCACTAATAATACTATCATCGATAAATTGCTTCATGACCACAGCAAGTTTCGCGTTATGCAGTAAATGATAACGATCGTAACGATATTTTTCATTGCGGTGCAAATAGACATCATTAATACTGGCTCCGCTGTAAATAACCGTATCATCAAAGATAAAGCCTTTCAGATGTAAAACTCCCAGTGCTTCACGAGTATTCACTGGAACACCCAGGATGGAAATGTTGACATCAGGGTAGCTTTCAGCCATGGAGCAGTACCAATCTGCATTTGTTGCCGCAGCTTCTACACCAATACGACCACGTTGGGCACGATGCCAATCGACTAGGATCTTTATATCCAGCTCAGGGCGTTTTTGTTTGGCTTCATATAATGCAGTCAGAATATCCCGCCCTGCATCATCATTTTCTAAATATAAGGCGGCGATATAGATATGCTTTTGGGCATTTTCTATACGTTCCAATACGGTGCTGCGAAATACTTTAGATTCATAAAGTGTCTCAATGTCAGCAACTGATTGCGGTAGCTTAGGCAATTGTGCAAGGTGTTGTTGGTGTTTTGCTTGTTTAAATTTGGACAACATCACAGTGCGTTTTTCTCTTAGTCTAGATGGAGTTAATACCATCATAAGGTGTATGAATCAAAATGATCTGGCGATGATACCATTAGTTTGGTTCATTGTGAGTATGAATTAACTCTCTTGAGTTGATTGCTTTAAGACTGTGCGATCTATCACGGAGTGAGCATTTTTTATCACTCATCACGAGATGCACATTGAATTTATTTTTTGCTAGAGTTTCAACATAAGATTAACAATACCGTCTTCTAACTGTATATCAATGGTAAACCCAAGTTTTTTCGCAAGTTGGATCATATTACGGTTTTCAGGCATAGTGATAGCCGTTAGTGCCTGAATACCATGTTCTCTTGTATAGTTAATCAGTTTAGTCATAAGTTGATAACCTAACGTAATCCCCTTCAGATCTGATCGGACTAATATCGCAAATTCAGCTTCGATATTATCGGGATCAGCCATAGCACGAGCGACACCAATAATTTCAGGTGTTGTTGCTGGATGTCGGATCGCTACGAATGCCATTTCTCGGTCGTAATCAATTTGGGTCATGTTTGCAAGATCATCATGAGTAAACTCGTTAATTTCACTGAAATAGCGATAATAAAGATCTTCCTTTGTTACTTGACCGATAAATGCTTTCAGCAAAGGTTCATCTTCCGGCAGGATTGGTCGTAGCAAACATTCAAGATCATCTTTGATGTAGATAGTTTCTTCCAGTTCATTAGGATAAGGCCGGATAGCCAGTCTATTGTGGGGATCGCCTGTTACTGTCATCAACTCCATTGTCACATCCAATAGCGTGAATTCATTACCTGATGCAAGCAGTGGATGGATATTCATACGAGTAATTTGAGGGCAATCGATCAGAAGATTGGATACTCTGACCAATAACTGGCTGAGGGCAAGAATATCCAGCGGCAAAAGTGAACCGCCAGATTTTATTTTGCCACTCTTAATTGCCTGAATAACCAGATAACGGGCTAATGCCATATTAAGGGGAGGAAGAGCGACAGCCGCCTGTGTTTCATGCACCCAATCAATATCTCCCTCGCCTAGCATGATTAAGGGACCAAATATCTCGTCTTGCTCAATAGCAATTCTCAGCTCTTGTGTGCCAGCCCGATTAGCCATGCTTTGTACTAATAATCCATGAATCCTGGCTTGCGGGAAGTTTTGTTTGACACGTTCAATAATCGCTTGTGTTGCGGCCTTAACTTCATCAGCATTACGTAAATAAAGCATCACTCCCTGAACCTCTGATTTATGTGGAATATCAGGGGAGCGGAGCTTTAATGCCACAGGATAGCCAATTTTTTCTGCAATATTGACCGCATCATCACTGGTATGGGCGATCCAAGTCGGTAAAGTATTTAAACCGTAAGCATCGAGAATAGGTTGTACTTCATGGGTATCCAGTCGGACATTCCCGTTATCAAGCGCCTTCTGTATACATTCATGGGCTCGAGACGTATTCGATGTGATGCCAATGGGTAAAGATGGTGTTTCTTTTAACTGTTTTTGGTTTCGCTGATATTCCACCATATGCATAAAGGCGGTAATGGCACCTTCTGGTGTCCGATAAGTTGGAATACCAGCCTCACTGAACAGACGTCGGGCTTCCAATGAAGAGTATTCTCCGCACCAATTAGTGAAAATAGTGAGCCATTTCCCACGAGGATGCTCTTTAATGGTTTGTATAACTCTAACCGCTGTAGTTTGGCTGTGGGATATGGCACTAGGAGAGTGGATTAACAATAAGGCATCATAATCATGACTATCCAAAAGTAACCTGAGTGCAGCAATATATCGTTCGGTGGAGGAGTCATCACCGATATCCAATGGATTACGTAAAAGCAGCGTGTCTGGAAGTATGCCAGACAATCCATTGATCGTTTCCTCACCTAATATAGCGAGTTTGCCAGTTCTCCTGAATAGTTCATCCAGTGCCATCGCCGCAGGCGCTGCCCCATTACTGACGATTAATAAACGTTCTCCGCGCAATGGCCGCATAAAACTCAATGTTTCCACTGCGGAGAACATTTCATGTGTATCTTGTACACGCAGTAATCCGGCGCGTTGAATGGCTGCGTCATAAGCAGCATCGAAATTTTGTTGTTCTCCCAGTAACTTCTGAACTTTCCGGGTACGACTGCTTTTCACGACCAGAATAGGTTTATTGCGTGAAGCGCTTCGGGAAGCAGAAAGAAAACGGCGGGCATCGCTGATATGTTCGAGATGCAACAAAATAGCACTGGTCTTACTGTCTCTTGCTAAAAAGTCGAGCAGGTCATCAATATCAATATCAACACTGTCACCCAAGGCAATAAAATACGAAAAACCAATATTACGATGGTTGGCCCAGTCCAGAATTGTGTTGGATATTGCTGCTGATTGTGAAATAAAGGCGAGTTTACCTTTAAGGATAGGGATCGGGGAAAAACTGGCATTTAGCCCGCTCCAGGGTGCTAAGATGCCAAGGCTATTAGGTCCCAGAATTCGGAGATGATGTTTTTGGCTGCACTGTTTCAATTCAGTAAATTGTGATGGCGGGGAGGATAAAATGATGACGGTTTTGCATCCGTGTTGAGCCAATTGCTCTAGTAAAGACAAATTGCGACTGTGATGAGTACAGATCACAGCCAGATCAGGAGATAATGGTAATTTATCGATAGAAGGATAGGCTAACACACCCAGAACGGCAGATTTGTTTGGTGTTACGGGGAGAATAGGCCCTGTAAATCCACCCATTAACAAATTTCTCATCAACACTGAACTGGCTTTTTCTGGCTTTTCAGAAGCACCAATAACGGCGATAGATTTAGGGCGTAATAATGCTTCAAGTCCGCGCTGGCTCATTTCCGGGGTTCCTTATTAGTTATCACATCAATAAACAATCACTGTTGATTAAACAATTACCATGAATAACTTTAGCCACCGTCAGTTACTTTAGCGCGGATTGTCAAGCATTACTGTGAGTTATTCCTACAGATGATTAGATTTTCCTGCCAGATATTGTTCACGAAAGTGATTGAAATGATTTAATAATGATTGTGACGCTTTAATATCCCCAGCTAATTCTAATGCCGCAGCCGCGACCTCGGCAGTACAATGTTGTTCTGTTCTGGAGGGAACCCGAAGTAAATAGTCCATTTTGGCAATATTATTAATAGACAATAGGGGAATATCATCCAAATATGGGCTTTTACGAAACATTTTTCTTGCTTCAGGCCAAGTACCATCCAATATAATGAACAGCGGTGGTTTTTGGTTAGCAGGGATCTTCTGATACACCGTACGAGGAGGCGTAGCATAACTGTCTGGGAAGATCAGATAGGGTTGTCGGGTTGGATCACGCACGACTTCGAGCAGTTGTTGATCAGGCTCGGTTCTAGACCAGAGAAAAGCGCATGTATCAGGCAGAATATCTGCAATCAACTTTCCCGTATTACTGGGTTTCATCGGCTCAGTATCGAACATGATGAGACAGAAGCGGCTTTCCGCATTTGCAGGTGAAATCATTCCACACAGACATTTTTTTTGGGGTAATAAACAATGCAGGCAACGCGGCACCCGGCACCCTCTTGCCAGAAAAGGGCGGGTAGAACGGGCAAGGCGGCGTTGGCGAAGCTGATAAACGGCGTTGTTATTTCTCATTTAAGAACTCAAACATGTTTGTGGATAAAATCAGTAAAAAATTAGCGGATATTTTAATGGATTGTCGTTACCAGAGGTAGCTTCGGGCGCGTACATCGGGTAATCTGCGCGCCATAACGCAGTTGGAGAAATAAATGAACGATTCCTATAGTGGTAAGAACGGCAAAGTCAAAGTAATGTATGTCCGCAATAATGAGGACAATAACGATAACCGTAAGGGCGGAGATCGTCGTCAAAACAGTGACAGCCGTAAGAGTGATAACCGTCCGTTTGGTAAAGGGCGTGATCAGGGTGACCGCCGTCGTGGCAATGAACGCCCAGTGCGTTCAGGCGATCGTTCTCCGTGGAGAACTATCTCCCGTCCAGAGGGCGAATCTCTTAGTCCAGAGCATCAAGGTATTAGCGGCAAAAGCAACATTGATCCTGAACAGCTTCGTCGTCAGCGTTTGGAAGAAACTCGCATCTATGGGGAAAATGCTTGTCAGGCAATGTTCCAGAACCGTCCTGATGCGATTGTTCGGGCCTGGTTTGTTCAATCGGTCACGCCGCGTTTTCGCGATGCATTGAAATGGATGGCGGCAAATCGCAAAGCTTACCATGTAGTTGACGACGAAGAGCTATCCAAGGCATCAGGTACAGAGCATCACGGTGGCGTATGTTTCCTGATTAAGAAACGCAATGGTTTGGATGTGGAAACCTATTTGCAGCAGGCACCAGTAAAAGATTGTGTATTGGCATTGGAAAATGTAGGTAACCCACATAATCTTGGCGCAATTATGCGTAGTTGTGCGCATTTTGGCGTACAGGGTGTGATTTTGCAGGATACAGCGCTGTTGGAATCAGGTGCGGCTGTTCGTACAGCAGAAGGAGGCGCTGAGCACATCAAAGGCATTGATGCAGATGGATTCACGGCTGCGCTAAATCAATTCCGTAACCAAGGCTATACAATTGTGACCACATCAAGTCATAAAGGTAGCACAACACTGGCACAAGCAACATTGCCAGAAAAAATGGTCTTGGTGTTGGGTCAGGAAAGTGACGGATTAAGTGACAGCATTTGGGAAGATGGTGACATTCGTCTTTCTATTGGTGGAACGGGGCGGGTAGAAAGCCTGAATGTTTCTGTTGCAACAGGTATTATGCTGGCGGAATGGTGGCGCCAGAATAAGATTTAATTTATTACCTATCTCAAGTTGCTATTTAGTCAAAGAATAGTGACTTGGAAATAGATAGTTTAATATCCATTGCTAATAAGGCCCTGTCTATTTAGTCAGGGCCTTATTTTATTCCCTTTATTTATTAAGTTTGTTTTTATTATTTCATAAAAAATATTTCTCAAAATTAAATAAAACACTTGTTATTATTTTAAATAAAATTATTGAGTTAAGTTTTTATTTTCTCTAAATTCGTTACTTTTTTCATGGTTATTAATAATAATCATTTTTATTATCATTTGATAAAAAAGAAAGATCATATCCTTAGTGAGCCAGAATAAATACCCCATTTATTGGATAGTCATGACCCAACGCCGTTGTTGCTGCCAAAGAAATAAATTACCAGGAGTCGGGAATTGTCACGACTGTCCTCTTGAATTTACTGCACAATCCTCTCAATCGTAAGTAATACTTTATGATGATGAGAGGGTTGTGGCTGTAGCATTTTTTTAACGGGAGTAATACTCCCGTTAAAATCTGTATATTCAATATAATAAGCTTAATGCGTTCCCCCGTGGTCTTTACCTCCGGCAGAAAAAGGCGGTTTTGCCAGCCAGATCAATAATGTCAAGATAAGGAATATACCTGCTGAAAGCCAAAAGATCTCATTGGCAGAGATAATTAATCCTTGATGAGTGATCTGTTTTGCCAGATAAGCTGATATTTGTTCATCATTCATGCCTAATTGAGCTAATTGCTGATGTATTTGCTGATAATTAGGGTTATATGGGTTGATGTACTCCGTAAGGTTCGAGTGGTGCATCGATTCACGTTGTGTCCACATTGTAGTTGTGAGAGATGTCCCGATTGAACCCGACAATATACGGGTAAAATTTGACAGGCTGGAAGCTGAGGCCATTCGTTCTGGCCCTAGCCCTGATAATGTAATGGTTGTCAATGGCATAAAGAAACATGCCATGGCAAGCCCTTGAACAAACTGAGGCCATGCTGTAGCAGCGAAACCCATGTCTGGTTCAAAGGTATACGCCCGCCAATAGAAGCAAATCGCATAAGTAATGAAACTAAATGTCACGATATAGCGCATGTCTATCTTATGGCCAAACCTGCCAATGACGGGTGACAATAACAGTGGCAGCAATCCTATAGGTGCAGCCGCAAAGCCAGCCCACGTTGCGGTATAGCCGTAAACTTCTTGCAATAGCTGTGGCAGTAAAACAATCGAACCAAAGTACATCATGAAGCCGAGACTAATACTCAGCGTACCAATGGAAAAGTTGCGTAGCTTAAACAGGGATAGATCGATTATCGGATGATCATCAGTCAGTTCCCATATGATCAGGAAAATAAGTGCGATAATAGCAGTAATAGTAAGGATAATAATTTCGGTGGAATTAAACCAATCAAGTTCCTTGCCCTGGTCAAGCATAATTTGCAGACTGCCTACACCAATCACCAGTAAAAACAGCCCAATAATGTCGATGGGGCGGATTTCCGTTTTTGTTTCTCGGCCACGCAATAGCTGCGTGATAATAAAGATAATTGCAATACCAAGGGGGATATTGATGTAAAAAATCCATCCCCAATGATAGTTATCACTGATATAGCCACCAAGGATAGGTCCACAAATGGGGGCAACAACAATCATTATCGACCATAGTGCCAATGCCATGTTGCGTTTCGCTGGTGGATAGTTATTTAACAACAAACTTTGGCAAAGGGGGAGTACGGGGCCTGCGGCCAACCCTTGCATAACGCGGAAGAAAATTAACATACCGAGGCTGTTGGAAAGGCCACATAGCCAAGATGAAAGAGTAAAAATTGCGGTAGACCAGAGGAACAATTTCACTTCACCGAAACGCTTTGCTAACCAACCGGTGATAGGAATGGAAATTGCGTTTGCGACACCGAAGGAGGTAATCACCCATGTTCCCTGCGAGCTTGATGCACCCAGATTACCAGCAATCGTCGGTATGGCGACGTTGGCAATGGTAGAGTCGAGAACAAGCATGAAAGTCGCCATTGAAAGAATAATGGTCAAAATGGCGAGTTTCGCACCTGTAAGCGGTTCTCTTGTTACCATGACCCCTCCTTAAATTTGGTTTCCTGCATTACTATTAATAATGTCAGTAACTATTTTGTTTACAGGAGCCATATCTATCGTCAAGGCTTTGGTCTGGTAGGCCGGAAGGGTACGTCCGGTGGTTGCCAGTACAGTTCCATCGGTGTTCGCTGTGTCCACGGTGACTTTTGTTGATAACCCAATTCGCAATGGATGTTGTTTTAATTGTTCAGGATCAAGTTCAATACGGACTGGCAAGCGTTGTACGACCTTAATCCAGTTTCCGCTGGCATTTTGTGCTGGCAATAGGGAAAAGGCACTACCGGTTCCCATATCGATACCTGCAACCTTGCCAGTATAGACAATATCGTCACCATAGAAATCGCTGATGATTGTAGCCGGCTGTCCAATCCGCATATTTGCCAGTTGGGTTTCTTTGAAATTGGCCTCAATCCACATATTGTTGGCGGGTACAATCGCCATCAATGGTGTTCCTGAATTGATACGGGAACCTACCTGAACGCTACGACGAGCAACATAACCATCAACAGGGCTGACAATATTGTTTCTCTGCAAGGCGAGCCAGGCATCACGAACGCCGGAGGCCGCTTTTTCGATAGCTGGCTGTTTTCCCAGTGGAGTATCCAAAATAATGGCTTGATTGCTTTTATATTGAGCTATTGCAACATCCAGATCAGCTTGGGCAGCAGAGACAGTTTCGCGCATATGTTGCAACTCTTCTTTACCAATCAAATTCTGAGTTCCCAATATTTCCCTTCGATTGAGATCACTTTGCGCTTTTCTGAGAGCAATTTTTTTCAGCTCAATGATGGCTTGATATCTTTTACTGTCGATCATGTGTTGATGAGTGATTCGGACAGTATTGGCTAATTCATTTTTGGCTCTTTCCAGGGCCAATTCGGCGTCACGAGGATCGAGTTGGATAAGAGGCTGACCACTTTTCACAAAATCAGTATTGTCAAAATTAACAGTTACGACACTACCTGCAATTTGCGACATGACTTGTATCTGATTACCTGTAACATAGGCATTATCGGTTTCTTGGCAGTGACGTAAAGTGAGAAACCAGTAAACGGTATAGCCAGCCCCAAGCAGAAGGAAAAATATTATCAATAACGTAATGATATGGCGGCGTTTCTGTTTTTTAGTCCTATTTTTTGTTTTCACCTTTGCAGGAGAGTGTTTTTCGCTTGAGGATAGCGTTTTTTCGCTAGACGGAAGTGATGCTTTCTCACTAATACTCATGGAGAGTCCCCATATTTGTTTTTAACTTATTATTAATTGTGTGGCCCCGA
This sequence comes from Xenorhabdus ehlersii, assembly GCF_003610465.1. Classification (GTDB taxonomy): domain Bacteria; phylum Pseudomonadota; class Gammaproteobacteria; order Enterobacterales; family Enterobacteriaceae; genus Xenorhabdus; species Xenorhabdus ehlersii. Next base: position 9,724 of record NZ_RAQI01000003.1, read on the forward strand.
CAGGACAAAACACGTTTCCAGTAGTGTGCGCTTACACTACTGGAAGAGACGAACGATATGGATTTAAGTATTATCTGAAGATAATAGTTAGCCATACGAAGTATCTGATGATACAGGCTAGTAGAAAAGTTTTTTTAGATCATGTTGCTATAACATGTTTTCTTAGTTCAAGACCGTCCAGAAGAAAGGCAATCACTTACTTAAACAATCCCCAATATTATCTAATTGTCCCAAAACTTTTCTCATCAATTTTTCTAACTGTTTTTTCTCCTCTGAATCCAGGATAGACCAAAGCTTAACCAGGCATTCATGCTGTGGTGGAAGTAAACTGTTCAAGAAATTTGAACCTTTTTCTGTGAGATGGAGATGGAGACAACGACGATCATTATGGCTCTCCTTTCTCTCTATCCAGCCCTGCTTTTCTAATTCATCTGCAATTCGGGTTGCATTTGTACGGGAAGAGCCTAATGCAGCGCTGAGTTCTGATGGCTGAATGCTACGGCTTTCTTTGGTATCCAGAATCATCAGAGCCATAAACAAGGTTTCATTGATTCCTTGTGCTTTCAGCATGTTGTTGCGATTTTCTAGAAGCCTGCTCTGGACATGCATAGATAAGCGAGTCAGTAATATCTCTTGATAGGGTAAACTTTTTTGCTGTGCTACACGGCAATTAAGTAACTCTTCTGTGGGAGTGAATGAACTTTCCATTGTTTAGATACCTTATTAGTTTCAACCGGTAAAGTAACTTTTGTTAAAAACCATACAAATACTATATTAAAAGTTAAATTTAGCAATTATAGTTATTTATTATCATCATATTTCTTTTAATATTGATACCTAATTCATAAATAGCTTGAATATTATTCCAAAAGCTATGGCACCAGACAGTGTTGAAATAATGATGCTTCGAGTTTTGTAGAAAAACAGACAGATGGTTAGGCTGCCAATGAGAGTCGGAAAAAATTTGTTGTGCTCCTTCATGACGTCAGGAATGCTTGAGACGATAAGGAGTGAACAAATTGATGCAATACCAATGCTGTCGAGTATGACACCCATTTTTCCTTTTTTTTCTGCCGGCGAGCGATTGACACCCAGACGCAGAGGAAGATAGCGGAATAAAAAGTTGGCAGCGCCTACAATAAGTCCGATAAGAAGTATTTTATTATCAATCATATAATGAGCTAAATATGTAATATATTAATTATGTAAGGTGCTAATCATGCATTTTTAGTTTGCAAAAGTGCGGCTAAACATCCACTCACGATCCCCGCGAGAATCGCGATGGGGATTGAAAAAAATGTGATTCCCATTAATGCGCCTAATAAAGCAGCGGTAACACAGTAGGTATTTTGTTTTTTGAAAGATGCTAACAAAAAACTTAAGAATAGAGCCGGAAGCATAAATATCATGGCAGCTTCAATGGCGGGATAAGAACTCAAATAACCGTTACCCAATATGGCCCCAGCTACGGTACCCAACACCCAAGAGAGCCAGGAACATGCTGCAATGGCGACCATCCAGTTTTCACTCCAACTTCGTTGGTCTTTAATCAATTTGGCTGTTGCTGCGGCAAAAACTTCATCAGTCAGGCCAAAGGCCCAAATTACGGTTTTCTTTTCCGACAATTTTTGTTTGATGCGATAACGCAAGGCTGGGCCATACAAAATGTGGCGGATATCCATTGCCATTACGGTTAGCGCAGAAAACCACAATGACATTCCTGCGCTCAGTAAAGCGGTGATGACAAACTGGCTGGCACCAGCATAAATGACACAGGAAAAAAATATGGCCTCTATAGGAGTAAACCCCAATTTAGTGGCGCTTAAGCCAAATGCAAAAGAGATGGGAATATAACCAATGGCGATTGGGAGACTATCCCAAATACCTTCTTTAAATGAAGAAGCCTTGTGTGGTAGAGGATTCTCGGATTCTGATGTATCAGATATTGGTATATCAGATGCAGATTTATCAGGCATTGGCATGGAGTATTTTATTTTTTTGTTAACAGATAAAACAACATTAACAAAATATGATGAAAGTGAAAATATAAAATATATAAATTATTTAAATAATATCATTGAGAACAAAGGAATTGATCGTGATAGAAGAGTGTGTGCTGGATAGTCGTGAGTTTTGTTAACATATTCACGGCTACCCAGGTGCAAAATGAAGGAAAGGTTAATTTATGCTTTGTGAACGGTTTTTCTGGCTGCTTTTAACCAACCATCTACTATTTTCTGGTGTGTTTTGATCCAGTCTTCAGCCTGGCGTTCAATATCAGCTTCTGAAATTTTAGCGTTATGCATGAGCTGATTTTGAGCACTGATATCAGCAATAGGTAAGGTCATAACAGCAAAAAGTTTCGCCGCAGTGGGGTTCTTTTCTGCCCACGCTTTGTTTGCCACGATACGCATGGAGTTGGGAGGGAAGCCATAGTTACGTCCGTTAGGCAACTGGGTATTGACGGTATCTCCCTCACTGATGGCAGAGAAGGGTACTTGAAGCCAAACGACATCTTTTCCGGGTTTCAGTACATCACTTACCCAATAAGGTGTCCAAGTGTAATAGAGGATAGGCTTACCTGCCCGATAACGGGCAATAGTGTCAGCCATCATAGCCGCATAATTGCCTTGGTTTTGTTCCACGGTATTTTTCAATCCATAAGCAGCTAAATGATGATTGATCGCACTTTCACACCCCCACCCAGGGTTACAGCCTGTCAAATCTGCTTTTCCATCTCCATTACTATCAAACAGCTTGGCAAGTTTAGGATCTTTTAATTGAGCAATATTGGTGATGTGATATTTTTCTGCGGTTTTTTTATCAATAAGATACCCTTGAGCCGCATTTACGACATAATTTCCCTTGCGATAGAAGATGTTATCTCCTCCGGCAGCTTTGTATGGGGCATCATGGAGTGGTACCCAATTGACGGCCATAAAGGTGGCATCACCAGAAGCAATGGAAGTGTAAGTAATGTTATAATCAACTTCTTTGATCGGTTTGACGTCATAGCCGAGTTTTTCTAATGCTTTGCAGACAATCAAAGTCTGAAATGTTTCCTCAGTGATTGTACTTTGTAGCGGTTGTACACTGATACCTTTGCCGGGAAGGTCAGTGGCAGATGCTATTGAGGATAATGAGAGGCTTATGAATACCATGAGAAGCGTTGCAAAAATTATCCCCTTATTCATGATCTCTTTGCATAAGGTGATTATGCGCATGGTTGTTTCCTCCTTTTGTTGCCAGGTTGGATATCGTTTTGGACGTATTATTTTGACTGGCATGATTTTGATGGACGGTTTTTTTTCTTATTGAACGAATTGAGAGAAAAAGTAGTCGCAGTAATCCTATTGGCCCAGAGTGATACCAGTGTCCTCCTCTGGTTCGATGATTTTTGCCCAAGGATTGAGTCAGGCGATCAAGGATAATGGCAAGAATGACAATGCCTGTCCCGCCAACGGCAGCTAATCCTATATCAAGACGGCCAATACCGCGCAATACCATCAGCCCCAAGCCGCCAACCGCAATCATGGAAGCGATGACGACCATAGAAAGCGCTAACATCAATGTTTGATTCACCCCTGCCATAATTGTAGGCATCGCCAACGGCAATTGAACTTTGAACAACATTTGCCGTGGGCTTGCCCCAAATGATCTGGCGGCTTCAATTAAATCTGATGGAACCTGTTTTATTCCCAAAATTGTCAGACGAATAATGGGAGGTAAAGCAAAAATGATGGTGACGATGACACCGGGTACATTCCCTATGCCAAACAGCATTACGATGGGAACGAGATAAACGAAAGCAGGAGTGGTTTGCATAGCATCCAGCAAGGGGCGAACAATTTTGGCCAGCCGTTCATTGCGAGCTAATCCGATCCCAAGAGGAAGCCCAATGATAAGGCAGAACAGTAGGGCAGTTAGCACCAGAGCCATGGTTATCATCGCTTCTGACCATGCGCCAATTACACCGATCATAATCAGTGAAATTAAAGCGATTACACCTATTCCTGCACCAGCAATTTGCCAGGCGAGTAACGCAAAAAACAAAATGGTGATGGGAGGGGGCAATGTCGTCAGGAACTGCTCAAAACCAGTGAGGACAAAATCTACTGGGACGCGGATGACTTGAAAAACAGGCCGGAAGTGTATGACAACCCAATTAATGATATTGGTTACCCATGAGTCAAACGGAATTAGCTTATGCTGAAAAGGTGACATGAAATTAAAGTGTTCTGGTGGAATATTGGTTGCAGAAGTATTCAGCCAATCGTGGTTTGATGCAGGAGCAGCGGTGCCACTGTCCATCCAGGGATCACTGTTATTGGTGGGATCAGTGACTGTTTGTGGAGAGTTATTGTCCATTGGGTGCCTCCTTATCTAAGGCCTGTAGCAGTATTCCTTTGGAAATGACACCTAAATAACGGTTATTGTCATCTATGACAGGAACGGCGCAGGGAGATTGCGCGACAGTGGATATCAATTCATTCAGCGGAATATCTGCCGAAACGGCGGTTGGTTTTTCCAATATAGCATGTGCAATGGATTTTTTTTCTGCCAATGCTTGTTGCAGGGAATTGGCAGATACCACACCAATAAACTTCTGGTTTTTTTCGATTAAATAGCCATAGTTTCTGTCTTCATTATCCAGCACTTTCAATGCAGAGCGGGGACCAAAACCTGCTGCGGCATGAAGCAACGTTTCTGGTCGGCGGCGGGCAATGTCTTTGGCTGAGAAGACATGTCCAACATCCACACCACGGAAGAATGTTTTGACATAATCATTAGCGGGGCTATTCATAATCTCATCAGGTGTGCCGACCTGAACGACAATACCGTCCTGCATGATGGCAATGCGATCACCGATACGCATTGCTTCATCCAAGTCATGGGAAATAAAAACCACGGTACGTTGATGTTCCCCTTGCAGGCGCAGTAATTCATCTTGCATTTCGGCTCGGATGAGAGGATCGAGGGCTGAAAAGGCTTCATCCATTAACAGAATATCGGGATTGTTAGCCAAAGCTCTGGCTAACCCAATACGTTGCTGCATACCACCGGAAAGTTCATCGGGATAGGATAGAGCGTAGTTTTCGAGATTGACTTGTTGCAGCGTTTCAAGTGCTTTTTGATGACGCTCTTCTTTGGGGACACCCGCAAGCTCCATACCAAACGCCGTATTTTCCAGAATATTCAAATGTGGCATAAGTGCAAATGACTGGAAGACCATGCTGATCTTGCTGCGGCGAACGTCTCGTAGCTGAGTTTCTGTGATAGTGGAAATATCTTTGCCGTCGATAAGTACATGGCCTTTGGTAGGCTCTATCAGACGATTGAGAAGACGTACTAGTGTGGATTTACCTGAACCAGATAATCCCATGATCACAAATATTTCGCCTTCTTCAATGGCCAGATTGACATCTTGAACACCGACGGTGAGACCTGTTTTTTCAAATATTTGTTCTTTGCTGAGACCAGACGCTAATAACTTAAATGCTGGCCCAGGATTATTGCCAAATATTTTATAGAGATTCTTAACTTCAAGTTTAACAGTCATGGAATAATATTTTCCTGTTGTTGATGATATATTGCGTTCAATTACTCCGCTGATATTTTACCAACATATACCCTAACATATTAAAATGCACTGACAACCCTTTATTTAACATTATTAATAAAAAGTTATGTTTTCACATGACATAATATTGGAGTGGTAAAGTAATTTTTTGGGTATTAATTTAATGAAATTCAACTGCACAAATGATTTTTTTCAGAAAACAAAAAAAGTCATTATCATGAATGAATTTAATTTGGTTTTTATTTCTGGTGCATTCCATTGGTTTTTATGATTTTTTGGTTTTTTATGCTTATTTTTGAGTTGTATGGTGACACATATGCTAACCATGGAAAAATTCATTAGAATGATAAGGTTAAATTACTATCAGAATATATTTGTGGGATTAATAGATGTTATTCTATTTTGCAGGCTTTAAATGGAGTTTTTTGGTATATAAATAACGACATAACAATAGCATATGTCATTTATAATTATTGTTTTTTATAATTGATTAATCACATGGTATGGAATTGAAATTCAGTGTTCGATATTTATTTTATGTATTTTCTATGTTTTGAGATTTTACAGATAAATTTTCAATGAGTTTTTATATTAAACAGTGTGTTAATAGATCTGTAATTTAATATCTAATAATTGGTGAAATAACGAATTGAAATCCATTGTGCCTGATTCGTCATTTCCCCATTTTAAGAATAGAAAATGGTTATTGTTGAAAAAAAGAGTCAGAGGCTTGAGTGCCTGGGCGATGATCTTCACACAGTTTGTGAGTGAACGCTGTTAATGCTTGGGTATAACGGGCTTTTTCGCACCATTGAGTTGATTGGCAGCAGTGTAGTGTATCCCTTTTAGGGCAATTAGCCCCCGATTGTCGTTTTCTAACTTGGAACCGACCGATGATATACCACTGTGTTTGCCATAAATGATAACACTTCTAGTAAAATTTCTGGGTGCTATATTATTTAATAATAATAAAAACTAACATATGTGTATTATATTGAGATAATTTAATTGTGAAATTTATACTATATATGGCTGTTAATTGATTTTTTTTGTCTATATGTGGTGTTTTAATCTTTTTCAAAGAGGTAACATTAAAAATAAAGTATTATAACTTATTGGCAGAGCCATAATTTTAATTGTCAGAGGGCGCAATGGTTTCTTTATCAAATTGTCAGATGTGTAACCGAATTCATCATTGCAAATTGATGAATGAGAGATTTAGGCTAGTACAGAAATTTTCAATAATAAATTAAATGGAGGTAGTTTATGTATCATCATTACCTGAATACTCCAGAAGGATTTCCCAAGCCTTATGTACATATCACTGCGGACGATGAAGGAGTAACCAGTATCTATTTCGTCAACGAAAAGAAAGAATTAGAATCAAAGAGTGTGATAACCAAACAGTGCGCGAAAGAGCTGCAAGAATATTTTAAAGGGAAACGACTAACGTTTACCGTTCCTTTAAGTATGCAGGGAACTGAATTCCAAAAGCGTGTTTGGCAGCAACTTTGTAAAATTCCTTATGGCGAAATGTGGAGTTATAAACAATTGGCACTAACGTTGGGATCGGTAAATTATTGTCGTGCGGTTGGTATGGCGAATTCACGCAACCCTATTTCATTAATTGTGCCTTGTCATCGGGTGATTGGACATGATGGTAAATTGGTTGGCTATACCGGTGGGCTGGATATCAAAAGGTGGCTACTCGATCATGAAAAGAATAGAAAGGTAAAAAGTAAACAGAATTAAAATAAAACGCTAATTTATTTGTGAAATCACCATTGGCGTATAAAATCAATCAATGTAATTAAACAAAAAGTGTGTTTTTTTACATTCGGTTATATGTTTCGTGATCTATGTTGCAGACAGTGGACTATATTATTTGCTGTACTGTACGTGACACAGAGTTCGTGTCTTTTTTATTAAAGGTAAGTTTTAATGTCAAAAATTAAAGGTAACGTTAAGTGGTTTAATGAATCCAAAGGATTTGGTTTTATCACTCCAGAAGATGGTAGTAAAGATGTTTTTGTACACTTTTCCGCCATTCAGTCTAGCGGATTCAAAACTCTGGCTGAAGGCCAAAAAGTAGAGTTTGAAATTACTGAGGGTGCGAAAGGTCCATCTGCTGCAAACGTTGTCGCAATCTAATTTCGAATCCCGTATTCTGAAAACCCGTTTTGCTAACGGGTTTTTTTTATCTTATCATTTTTTAGATAGTTATAAGATCCTTACAGTTTGTTCATCACTGCAAAAGCTAATACTGTCATCAACAATGAACCGATCACATTCACCAAAATGCTAAACAGTGCCCAACCTATTTTTCCTGCTTGCAATAGATAAATCACTTCAGCAGAAAAGGTGGAAAAGGTCGTTAGCCCACCGCAAAACCCTGTCGTTAGCATGAACTTCCAAACCGGATCGAGATGTGTAGCTTTGTTAAAATAGGCCAAACCCAATCCAATGATAAATGCGCCAACACAATTAGCCGTCAGCGTACCAACGGCAATCGAGGAAGAAGGAGTGTTCAAACGGAGGCTAATGAGCCAGCGTAATACACTACCCAGGCCACCACCAATAAATACAGCAAATATAATATTCATCATGATGGTGGCAACAGATTATTTGACTTCTATGCCTTTGGCCTGCAAGTCAGCATGGTACGAAGAGCGAACAAACGGACCACAGGCAGCATGGGTAAAGCCCATTTCTAACGCGGCTTCTTTCATTTCATCGAATTCAGCGGGGCTGACATAACGCTGTACTGGCAGGTGATGGCGGCTTGGTTGTAAATATTGCCCTAATGTCAGCATGGTGACACCGTGGCTACGCAAATCACGCATGACTTCTAAAATTTCTTCGTTGGTTTCGCCTAATCCCACCATTAAGCCTGATTTAGTTGGGATATCTGGATGTGCTTCTTTGAATTTTTCCAGCAATTTTAATGACCAGTCATAGTTAGCACCGGGACGAACCTGACGATAAACCCGTGGCACGTTTTCCAAATTGTGGTTGAACACATCAGGGGGAGTTGCAGTCAGAATTTCCAGCGCACGATCCATACGGCCGCGAAAGTCCGGTACTAAAGTTTCAATCCTAATTGATGGGCTTTTTTCACGAATAGCCGTAATACAGTCAGCAAAATGTTGTGCACCACCATCGCGCAGATCGTCACGGTCAACAGATGTAATAACGACATAACGCAGCCCCATATCCTGGATAGTCTGCGCAAGCTTGATAGGTTCATTTGCATCAGGTGCATTTGGACGACCATGAGCTACGTCACAGAATGGACAGCGACGAGTACAGATGGCGCCAAGGATCATAAAAGTGGCGGTTCCGTGGTTAAAACACTCAGCAAGGTTAGGGCAGGAGGCTTCTTCACAGACAGAATGCAACCCATTTTTGCGCATTGCCGCTTTGATACCCTGAATGCGGCTGGAATCCGCAGGAAGTTTGATTTTCATCCACTCAGGTTTACGCAAGAGTGCTTCACGTTCTGTGGCAATTGTTTTCACAGGGATCAAAGCCATCTTGTCTGCGTCGCGGTATTTGACACCACGTTCCATCTGAATTGGTTTACTCATAATCGTGCTGCTTCCAGTTATATTCTTCAGATTTTGATTTATTGCCTGATGGTTATGAGAAAAATATCGAGGCAAATAAATCCATTCAAATTTTTTTGAAAAATGTTAAAAAATTATATCATCTTTCGTCGATGAGTTGGAATCCCAAGATCTGACAGAATTTTTCCACCAGAATGGGTTGTACATCTTCAATGGTCACTCCGGTGACGAAATCACTGAGTTGGATCATTTGCATTCCTGCATAACCACAAGGGTTTATGCGTAAAAATGGTTGTAAGTCCATTGCAATATTTAGTGCCAAACCGTGGAAAGAGCATCCTTTTCGGATACGCAACCCAAGGGAACATATTTTGTTACCTGCGACATAAACTCCGGGGGCATCTGGGCGAGCACATGATTCCACGCCAAAATGTGCCAGCGTTGCGATTACGGTATTTTCGATTGAAGTGACCAATTGACGCACCCCAATTTTTGACCGTTTCAAGTCAATCAAAACATACATGACCTGCTGTCCGGGACCATGATAAGTGATCTGTCCCCCTCTATCTGACTGGACAACAGGGATATCACCCGGTGCAAGTATATGCTCAGCTTTGCCAGCCTGACCTTGCGTAAATACTTTTTCGTGTTGGACAAGCCAGATTTCATCAGGTGTTTCCGCTGTACGTTGCTCGGTGAACTGGTGCATGGCATCAGAAACCGGTTCGTAGGGCTGAATGCCTAACTGGCGTAAAATAACGGTGTTATGTTGCAATGGAAATTTCATCATTCATTAACAAAAAGTGCCCGTCAGTATAACGCTGTAAGATGATTCCCACCAGTTTGAGAATGCCTTAATACAATAATATTGTTAATTAGACGAATATATTTTTATTTTATATTATCATGGTTATATATTTTGACGATTTTCCCTTTAATCTCCTGTTTGAGCTAGCAGATGGTCAAAAAAAACCAATTTCTGATTGTTGGGCATCTTTGTAGTTTTTTGGTGCTCCTTTACAGCCTCTCTATGTTGCTGCCTACTTTTGTGGCTCTGTTTTATAAAGAAAAAAGTGTTTTTGCTTTTTTTGAGACATTTGTCATTGGCTTAGTTACAGGTGGAATAGGCTGGTATTTTACCCGTAAAATCAAGGCGCAGCCCAGTACGCAAGATGGATTTCTTATCATTGTGCTTTTTTGGTTGTTGTTCTCATTGCTCAGTGCCTTGCCTTTTGTGCTCGACAAAAGTTTAAATATTAATCTGGTGGATGCAATGTTTGAAGGGATATCTGGCATTACAACCACCGGAGCCACGGTATTGAATGATGTCTCAGCCCTGCCAAAGTCCGTGCTCTATTATCGCGCTCAGCTTAATTTTATTGGTGGCTTGGGTGTCATCGTCCTGGCCGTTGCCATCTTGCCTTTACTGGGGATTGGTGGTGCCAAATTATATCAATCAGAAATGCCTGGTCCTTTCAAAGAAGAACGGTTGACTCCACGGCTTGCGGACAGTGCTAAAAGTTTGTGGGTAGTATATTTATTGCTGGGCGGACTTTGTTCGGCCAGTTTTTGGGCCGCAGGAATGTCGTGGTTTGATGCTATCTGTCATGGGATCTCAACGGTTTCTTTGGGCGGATTTTCTACCCGCAATGAGAGTCTTGGCTATTACGACAGCGCCGCCATTGAAATGGTGGGAGGCATTTTTTCAGTTCTGTCAGCAGTCAACTTTACGCTCTATTTTGTTGCTCTGACGCGCAGGAGTTTAAAGCCGCTGCTAAAAAATGCTGAACTGCAATTTTTCTTACTGGTACTGGCGGCGATAGTTGTCATTATCTGGTTAGAATTATACCGTTCAGGCATGTATGGTGTGACAGAAGCCTTTGTTCACGGTTTTTTCATGACCAGTTCTATGATGACGGATAATGGTTTGGCGACTTCTGATTACGCTCAATGGCCTCCCCATACGATCTTGCTGTTGCTGGCAGTGAGTTTTTTTGGTGGCTGCGTAGGCTCAACGTGTGGAGGCATTAAAGCCCTCCGTTTTATGATCCTGGCAAAACAGAGTGTGAGTGAGATTAATCAGCTCATTCATCCAAATGCCATCTCGACGATTAAAATCGGAAAATCTGTGGTTCAGGAAAGAGTACTGCGCTCTGTCTGGGGGTTCTTCTTCCTCTATGTTTTTTTTAGTTGTTTCTTTATTTGGGCATTGAACTTGCTCGGTTATGATTTGATGACTTCATTTGCCACTGTTGCTGCTTGTATTAATAACATGGGGATAGGATATGGCGCGACGGTGCAAGGCTTCGGCAATCTTGACCCTATAGCGAAATGGATGATGTGTGCGGCTATGTTATTGGGACGGTTGGAAATTTACCCAATACTGATTTTATGTTCAAAAGCGTTTTGGCGTTTTTGAGTGACAATTTTTCCCATTTATCATTTTTTGGACTGCTGATATTAAAAATATTGACGGTCGTTTCGGGGCATCCTTATTGATTTTAATAGAAACAATTATCATTATTATATTGATTTGAATTACCATCTGATCTAGGTTGTATAATATTTTATCAATCAAGAGAATAACAAACCTGTTTGTTAATATAATATTATGTCTTCAACTTACTCTATTTTTAACTTGTTCTTGAAAGAACGTATCACGGTATCACCCTCTATTTTGCGTTGTGTTTTCGAAGGTTCTGAAGTGCATAAAATGCGGCAGCATGCGCCCGATCAACGTATTAAGCTATTATTTCCTCAAGCAAGCAATCCTTCACTGCAAATAAAAGAGGGAAAAGACTGGTACAGTAACTACATGTTTATCCCTAAAGAAGAACGTCCTGTAATGAGAACATACACATTAAGGGCGCTACGCATCGAAGACAATGAGATGGATGTAGAGTTTGTCTTACATGGTAAAAATACGCCGGTATCCAATTGGTTGAAGCAGGCTAATCCAGGCGCTCCTTTACAGATTGTCGCCCCGAAAGTTGATTCCAATGCTGGCTCAATAAATGGGGCAGATGGTTGCGAGTGGAAGCCGCCAGCACAAGTCCGTCAGGTGTTGCTGATTGCTGATGAGACGGCTTTACCCGCGGCATTGGGTATCCTTGAGGAATTATCATTAAATGAGAATCCTCCTGATGTACAGGCATTTTTTGAAGTTCCCAAGCAAGGGGATTGCATTAATATAGAGCAATTTAAATTCGCCAATGTATTTTGGTTGCCTCGTGAGGTTAAAGTTGGGTATGGATATGGTGAGCGCCTGCTGGAGGCAGTACGTGAGCATGTTATTTTGCCGGCGTCAGCACTTACTGAAGTGCAGTCCCTGACTGAAACTGTTTCACCAGACGGCACATTATGGGAAAGGGCTGAAAATGAAAATCAGGCTAACTGTTTTTATGCTTGGGTTGCAGCAGAATCATCTGCTGTAAAGAATCTACGCCGTTATTTGCTCCAAGAGCGTCATTTAGATCGAACATTAATTAATTTTATGGCGTATTGGGCTAAGTCTCCAAGAGATAACCATGCCTGAATCTGACTAAATGTTTTTTTATTGACAATGCGCTGACGTATAAATCAGCGCATTGTGTTTCAGCGAATTATATTTCAGTAAATTGTGATTGCACCATTACAGCACAACGCGAACCAACTCCAGCTTACCTAACTCTTCATACAGCGTTTCAACTTGCTCAATATGTGTCGCATTGATGGTAATGGATACGGAATGGTAGTTACCCTTGCTGCTGGGTTTCACAACTGGAGAGTAATCGCCCGGGGCATGGCGTTGAACCACTTCAATAACATGATCCACCAGCTCAGGTTGAGCCAAACCCATCACCTTGTAGGTGAATGAGCAGGGGAACTCAAGTAGTTCATTTAATTTCGTTTTCATGGGCGCTCCTAAAATATTTGCCACGGCATAATGGTTGATTTGCCGTGGCGTGATAATTTTTTTAACGATATCTAATTTAATATAGGCTCAATATCTGGCTTTCAAGAGATCAGCCGAACCAGTGATGAAACATCAGTCGAATATAGTCGATCAGGCGGCTGAAGAAACCACCTTCTTTTACTTCCTGCATCACAACCAATGGGCGTTGTTCAATGGTTTTACCATCAAGCTGGAAGTTGATAGTTCCAACAACTTGATTTTTAGCAAGTGGTGCATGTAATTCGGTATTGTTCAATACATAGCTGGCTTTCAGGTCTTTCAAACGGCCACGGGGAATAGTCAGGTAAACATTTTTGTCAACGCCCAGTTGGACTTTATCAGTGTCACCAAACCAAATTGGCTCTGACGCAAATTCTTTACCAACTTGCAGTGGTGAAACCGTTTCGAAGAAACGGAAGCCCCAGGTCAGTAACTTTTTGCTGTCGGTTTCACGTCCTTTGGAGGTTGGGCTGCCCATCACCGCAGAAATCAGGCGCATATTGCCTTCGGTAGCAGAAGCAACAAGGTTATATCCTGCGCCGCTGGTATGGCCTGTTTTAATGCCGTCGACATTCAGGCTCTGATCCCATAGCAAGCCATTACGATTAGGCTGATGAATATTGTTGTAAGTAAAGTCTTTTTCTTTGTAGATAGCGTATTCATCCGGAACATCGCGGATTAGTGCCTGGCCAATCAAAGCCATATCATGGGCAGAGCTGTATTGACCATTGGCATCCAAGCCATGAACGGTTTGAAAATGGGTATTTTTCAGTCCCAAACTTTGCACATACTGATTCATCAAACTGACGAACGCATCTTGGCTGCCTGCCACATAGTCTGCCATAGCAACACAGGCATCATTGCCAGATTGCAAGTTGATACCGCGGGAAAGCATAGCGACAGAAACTTGGTCACCGGGTTTTAAAAACATCAAAGATGAGCCTTTAAATACCGGATTACCCGTTGCCCAGGCATCTTTACCTACAGTAACGATATCTTCCGTTTTGATTTTTCCTGATTTGATGGCCTGGCCAATGACGTAGCTGGTCATCATTTTGGTCAGACTTGCGGGATCGCGGCGGATATCTGCATTCTTTTCGGCTAATACCTTTCCTGAGTTGTAATCAATCAGAATATAGGCTTCTGAATCCAGTTCTGGTACACCGGGGATCATGGTTTTGAAATTATCATCCGCGTAGGCAGATGCGGAAACGCTGGCAGCCAGAACAATGCCTAACGTGGCTCTTTTAATAAAACGGGAAGTAACTATGTATTTCATGATTGATTAGATAACATCCGTGAGAGAAGGATTGATAATAAATGATATAATAACAAATGAAAAAAAAGCTGACATTAAACAAAACCGGGTGCAGCAGATTTTATCTGCCTGCTGACAGGAAAATATCAGCAGGCGGTGATGCTATTTATCGCGTTATCGTGATTGTGTTGCATGAATCAGGGAGCAACAATAAACGAAGATTGCTGCATCTGATCTGTCAATTTCTTTTGCAATTCCATAGCTTGCTGGCGGTTATTGAATGGTCCTAGCTGAACGCGATAGACGCTACCAAATTGGAAAATGCGCCCTTGAACGTTAAAGCGCTGGCTCAATGACTGTTGCCATTCTTTGGCTTTTTGTTCAGCACTGATTGCACCTACTTGCACCATGTAACCGTTTGTTGATTCAGGTGCAGGTGTTGTAGTGGTTTGTTCAGCTGCTGGTTGTGGTTGCTTCTCTGTATTTTCGTCAGTAGAACTGCTTGTTACAGCAGGAGGCGTTGGTGATTGAGAACTAAGATTAGGTCTTTCAGGTAAAGCAAAGCTCTGTTTAACAATCGTTGATCCTTCTGTTCCCAAACCGGAAAGTGAGCCATCAGGTGAAATGAGAATACCATCCAATTTCACTTTGCTTTGTGGCATCAAATTGAGCCGTTCTGCTGCTGCATGAGATAATTCAATGATTTTTCCCGGCTTATTGTAAGGGCCTCGATCATTGACTCTAACAATCATCATGCGTCCATTGCTTAAATTGGTGATACGAACATAACTTGGAATAGGCAGTGTCGGGTGCGCTGCCGCTAAAGCATAGGGACTTGCTCGTTCACCAATTGCTGTCAGTTTTCCATTGGTTTCTTCACCGAACCAACTGGCATAGCCTGTCTGGGTAAAGTGAGCAGGATCTTGCACTATGTGATAGGTTTGCCCATCCCGCTGATAATCACGGTTGGCACTTGGATGGTAAGGCTCATATTGAGGCTCCGCCCCCAAAACATCACGAGTTGGAACTGGGGGAAGAGAAGTTGTCCGATCGCTACCTGTTGTGGTACAACCTGATATCAATACAGCTACGATGCTAAGTATAAGCCACTGTTGACGCATGAAACTTCTTCCTCATAAGCTTTTGGACAATAATTTACGATGCGTGTGTATCGACATGATAATGCCGAACCCCGCCATTAGGACAATTAATGCTGATCCCCCATAACTAATCAACGGTAGAGGAACACCGACTACCGGCAGGATACCGCTTACCATGCCGATATTGACAAAAACATAGACAAAGAAAATCAGTACCAACCCTCCGACCATGACTCGGCCAAAAGTATTCTGCGCCTTGGTTGCAATAAACAATCCACGCATAATAACCAGCAAGTAGAGTACGAGCAAAACCAGGACGCCAATTAACCCCAGCTCTTCCGACAGAACAGCGAAAATAAAGTCGGTATGTCGCTCTGGCAGGAATTCCAACTGCGATTGAGTGCCTTGCAACCAGCCTTTTCCAAACATTCCCCCTGAGCCAATAGCAATTTTGGACTGAATGATATGGTAGCCTTTGCCCAATGGATCACTTTCTGGATCTAATAGCATCATAACGCGGGCGCGTTGGTAATCATGCATCAGGAAGAACCACAAAATTGGGATGAAACAGGCAAGCAGTAAAACGGCAATGCCAATGAGTTTCCAATTCATTCCTGCTAGAAATAGGATGAATATCCCAGAAGCGGCAATCAGAATAGATGTGCCTAAATCGGGTTGTGCTGCTACCAGTAGAGTAGGAACAAAGATCAAAACCAGCGCAATGCCCGTATTTTTCAGCGAAGGTGGACAGAGATCTCGATTCATAAAGCGAGCCACCATCAAAGGTACAGCGATTTTGGCAATTTCTGACGGCTGGAAACGTACAATGCCCAGATCCAACCAGCGCTGCGCTCCT
Organism: Xenorhabdus ehlersii; assembly: GCF_003610465.1. GTDB lineage: Bacteria > Pseudomonadota > Gammaproteobacteria > Enterobacterales > Enterobacteriaceae > Xenorhabdus > Xenorhabdus ehlersii. The sequence continues at coordinate 26,019 of NZ_RAQI01000003.1, forward strand.
TTACTAATCTGTCCAAAAACATCAACGAAGATAAGTAGAACAACACAGACAATATAGAGATAAGGTGCCCAATTTTCGTACATACGTGGAGGAACCTGAGCCAAGACAAGCATCATTATAAGACCCATGATGACCTGCCCTATCTTTCGCTCCATCATATCAATGTCTTGCCCACTGGCGCTCCACATAATGAAAAGGCTGTAGACCAGTAATGCCAGAACGCATAGCAGTAATGGAATATCTATATGTAATCGGGTCCAGAAAGGAACCTTGTTTGATGAGTCTGTCATGGTGTTACTCAATTAATTAGTTTCTGTTCTGGATCGCTTGATTTACTCCTGTCTCCGCAGAGGAGCTGGCAGGAGAGGTGTTTTTGTTATCCCTGAGTAAAATATGATCCAGAATTTGACGAACAATAGTGCCAACAGGCGGCCCAGAGCCACCATTTTCAAGAATGATGGAAACGGCAACCGTCGGGTTGTCATAGGGCGCAAAGGCAATCATCAGTTTATGGTCACGTAGATGTTCAGCAAGTTTACTCGCATTGTAGGTTTCATAACTGAAAACCTGAGCAGTACCTGATTTAACGGCCGCTTTATATGGCGTACCGGCAAAGGCTCTGCGCGCTGTACCATTTGGGGCATTGGCAACACCATACATGCCATCTTTAGCAATTTCCCAATACCCAGAATGAATATCCCCAATAGGTTCGCTGGTTGGCGACTGGTAAGGTTGCATTTCGCCATTGACACGAGTATTCATCAAGAAATGGGGTGTTTTCACTACTCCATCGTTAATCAAGATCATTAAGGCTTTTACCATCTGCATAGGCGTTGCAGTCCAGTATCCTTGACCGATACCAACGGAAATCGTATCGCCTTGATACCACGGTTTTTTATAGCGCTTGAGTTTCCATTCACGGGTAGGCATATTGCCGGGATTTTCTTCTTTCAGATCGATACCAGTAAATTGACCATAGCCGAATTTTGTCATCCATTCAGACAGTTTATCGATACCCATATCATAGGCGACTTGATAGAAAAAAGTATCCGCTGATTCAACAATCGATTTATGCACATTCAGTTTGCCATGTCCCCAGCGTTTCCAATCACGGTAACGTTTTTCTGAGCCTGGCAGTTGCCACCAACCAGGATCATTGATTGTTGTATTCTTGGTGATGACATCACTACTGAGGGCTGCAACGGCAATAAAAGGTTTCACTGTTGATGCTGGTGGGTAAGCACCTTGTGTGGCACGGTTAATTAAGGGGCGATTGGGGTCATTGAGCAGAGATTTATAGTCCTGACTCGAAATACCATCGACAAACAGATTCGGATCATAGCTTGGATTGGATACCATAGCTAAAACCTCCCCTGTACGCGGATCGGTAACAACAACACCTGCGCGGCTGGTCGTCAGTATCTCTTCAATATAGGTTTGTAACTCTAAGTCGATTGACAGGTAAATATCTTTGCCAGCTTGTGGTGGTTGTTCATGTAGCTGGCGGATCACTTTACCGCGGTTGTTGACTTCGACTTCTTCATAACCCGGTTTGCCATGCAGGATAGATTCGTAATAACGTTCAATACCCAGTTTTCCGATATCGTGGGTAGCTGCGTAGTCTGCAAGAATACCTTCTTTTTCTAGTCGTTCTACATCCTTGTCGTTGATTTTGGCAACATAGCCGATCACATGGGTGAGAGCGGAGCCGTAAGGGTAATAGCGACGTTGGTAGCCCTTGATTTCTAATCCCGTAAAGCGATATTGATTGACGGAGAACCGAGCAACCTGAACTGGGGTTAATGATGTTTTTAGAGGAATAGAGGTAAAACGGCGTGCGCGTTGACGCTCTTTTTTGAAGGTTTCAATATCTTCATCAGTCAGTCCAACGACGGAGCGCAGTTCATTTAATGTCTTATCAAGGTCAGTGACTTTTTGTGGCACGATTTCTAACTGATAAATAGTTCGGTTAGCTGCCAGCGGTGTGCCATTACGGTCATAAATGATGCCCCTGCTCGGGGCTATGGGAACAAGCTTAATACGATTTCCATTCGATCGGGTCTGGTAATCTTCGTGGCGTGTAATCTGGAGATGATAAAGATTGGCAAATAGGATGCCTGTTAAAATAATAATGCCCATAAACGCCACGAATGCGCGGCGTATGAATAAGGCCGATTCAGCCGAATGATCGCGAAAAGGGGTTCGTTGATTCTTCATCCCATTGCCAGAATTCACGGTGTCAGGTTACCCAATTTATTCCCGATGATAAGGGTGGTTAGTAGTGATGCTCCACGCCCGATAAAGACTCTCCGCAACCAGAACTCGTACAAGAGGATGCGGCATGGTTAAAGGAGAAAGTGACCAGCTTTGTTCCGCGGCTGCTTTGCAGGCAGGGGCCAAACCTTCAGGGCCTCCAATTAACAGGCTGACATTTCTGCCATCCAGCTTCCAGCGTTCAAGCTGTTGTGCCAATTGTGGGGTATCCCAACGAGAGCCAGGAATATCCAGAGTCACAATACGATTACCTTTACCAACGGCAGCCAGCATCTGTTCACCTTCTTTTTCCAGAATGCGCTTGATGTCAGCATTTTTGCCTCGTTTTCCCGCTGGAATTTCAATAAGCTCAAAAGGCATATCCTTGGGAAAACGATTCAAATAATCCATAAAGCCGGTCTGTACCCAGTCCGGCATTTTTGTTCCTACAGCAACCAGTTGTAACTTCAAACTCAGCTCCAGAGTTTTTCCAGTTCGTACATACGGCGGCTGTCTTCTTGCATTACATGGACCATGATTTCGCCGAGATCGACGACTATCCAGTCTGAAATGCCTTGCCCTTCAACACCTAAAGGCATAATGCCGGCTTGGCGACAGTCATCCACCAGATTATCTGCCACAGACATCAGATGGCGATTTGATGTTCCTGTGCAGATAACCATGCAGTCAGTAATGCTGGATTTTCCACGAACGTCTATAGAAACAATATCTTGTGCTTTGGAATCTTCAAGTTTATCAATAACAAATTGTTGTAGTTCTGTGCCTTGCAAAAGGATCACCTTTATTTCATAAAATTGGTTGGGTAACGCAGAATAATAGCATGCCAATCTCTATAAAAGTAAGCGAGTTGGCTGCAAATCACCGCATAGTTTCGTTATTTCTTATATAGCCCCTGTGAATCGATATAATTTTGTATCGATGGGGGAAGCAAGTCATCACAGCTTATCCCTTGTAGGTGACGCTGGCGAATATCTGTTGCTGAAATGTTTAACAACGGAGTGGCTGCCAGGTAAATATAACCGTGTGGTTTTTGGCTCAGAGAGAGTGGAGAATCAATTTGGTACTTTTCAAACCATGATTGCATTCCTGGAGCCGAAAGTTGACTTTGATAACCCGGACGGGAGCAGACTAACAGATGACAAATGTCGAGCAATTCTTCCCATTTATACCAGGTATGAATGGTTTGTAATGAATCCTGACCAATGATGAATGCCAATGGATGTTGCTCGCCGATTTCCTGGCGAAAGGATTTCAGTGTTTCTACTGTGTAAGAGGGAGCTTGTCGCTCTAGCTCACGGGTATCCACGGTAAACAGAGGGTTATCCCGCACCGCCAGACGAACCATTTCCAGTCGTTGCTGGGTGGTTGCCTCCGGTTGAGGACGGTGCGGGGGGACATGATTCGGTAATAAGATTACTTGCTTGAGTCCTACTAATTGAGCCAATGCTTCCACAGGACGCAAATGACCATAATGAATAGGATCGAATGTACCACCGAATAAAGCCTGAATAACCGGAGTATTCCCATTGGTTGTAGAATCAATGGCATTGATTGGGGCAATATTTGTTGAATCAATATCTTGATCGATATTGATTGGATCGATAGATTCAAGCATTCAGGAAGCTCTCTGGTAATGGTTTTCCGCATAACAACATGGAAAGCGTTTCCAGGTCAGCCCAAATGGATTGGCTATAATCCTGTTTGACGCGCAGTTCCATCTGGGTCAACAAATGTATGGCAGATTGCAGTTCTCGCTGTGACAGGCGCTGTAGTGCGGTTGACAGCAATGTTCTGCGATTTTGCCAAATCTTGTGTTGATCAAACAAAGTTTTCAAAGGGACGGTCGTATATTGACGCTTAAGTACCAGCAACAGCATTAGCTCCCGCTGTATGGTACGGAGTAAAATAATCGTCTCGGTATCTTCTTGCCGAAGTTGTTTCAATATATGCCATGCCCGCTTTATTTTTCCTGCCAACAAAGCATCAACCCAATGATAGGGAGAAAAGTGAGCCGCATCGTTGACAGCTTCTTCTACGCGAGGAAGTGTCAATCTATTATCAGGATAGAGCAGGGAAAGGCGTTCCAGGGCCTGGGCCATTGCCAATAGATTTCCTTCATAGCAATAGCAGAGTAATTGATTGGCTTCATTTTCCAGTAATAGCCCCATGTTTTTGGCACGTTGTGCCACCCATTGTGGCAGACGATTTTGCTCAGGTGTCAAGCAACTGACATATACCCCATTTTGCCCAATCGCTTTGAACCACGGGCTATTTTCTTGTGCTTTGGTAAGCTTGTGTCCACGCAATATCAGCAAAATATCTGAATGTAGCAACCCTGACAGTTTGGTCAGCCGCTCTGCTATTGCGGCATTTGGGCCATTTTCTGGCAGCAGCAGGTTGAGAGACTGGCGACTGGCAAACAAGCTAAGTGACTGACACAGACTGAAGATTTCATCCCAATCGGTATGGTTATCCAATGTAAAGGTGAAATGCTCCATAAAGCCATGTTGTTCAGCCACCTTGCGGATGCTGTCTTGACTTTCCTGTAATAATAATGGCTCATTGCCCCACAACAGGTAGCTGCCTCGCAGCTCTTCATTGAGCTGCGAAAGCAGTTGTTCAGGATACAGTCGGATCATTATTTCTGTGTAGCCGCAGCTTTTTGGGTTGCCTCGGCTTTGAGGAGTTCTGCACTATGGACGGTCAGCAATTGGCGCATAAGCTGGCGGGCAGCCTGTTCGCGCATTTCCTGCTTAACCAGTTCATCTTCTGCATCCTTTGCCAGTGCTTCCAAAGGGTTATCGAAAAATGAACGATCAACCTTCGCCTGCAATGGATAGATGCTACCATCCGGCATCAGAACTTGTGCATCAACATTCAATACCAACAGGCGTTCAGCCGCTTTACCATCCTGAAAGATAGAAACTGTCTCTTTGTTTTCATTAGAGCCAACCAGTTTCAGGATAGGTACTGAAGCATCACCATTTTCAATAATTTTGACATCGTTCAGCCGAAGTTGCTGGCGTACTGCCCGTGCCAGAGGCCCATAAGGGTCACCAGAACTTAATTGCAATGTTTGCAGTTCTTTTGGTACCTGTGTTGTGCCCTGAATATGGAAACCGCAGCCAGCGGTGACTAGCACCGCTAACCCGAACAACAAGGTGTAAATATGACGTCGTAGATTATTTTCTACCACAAATAGGGTCTCCTGTTATCAGCCTACAACCAGATTCAGTAACTTACCTGGAACATAGATGACTTTGCGGATACTGACGCCTTCAAGATATTTCTTCACACCGTATTCTTGCATTGCCATCTCTTGGACATACTCTTTTGTTGCATCTGCCGGTACCGTAATGCGACCACGAACCTTACCGTTAATTTGGATAATTACCAGTTTAGTATCGTCTACCATTGCCTGCTCATCAGCTTGTGGCCATGCGGCAGTGTCAATGTCACCTTCATTACCAAGCGCTTTCCACATGACGAAGCAAGCGTGTGGTGTAATAGGTGAAAGCATACGTACAATCGCAGTTACTGCTTCTTGCATCAGAGCACGATCTTGCTCTGTTTCCTGTGGCGCGCGAGTCAGTTTATTCATTAGCTCCATAATGGCCGCAATGGCGGTGTTGAACGCTTGACGGCGACCAATATCGTCAGTGACTTTCGCTATGGTTTTGTGTAAATCACGGCGCAGATCTTTTTGTTCTGTAGTCAGGTTGCTGACATCCAGTGGCTGGGTGGCTCCTTTATTGCTGTGTTCATGAACCAGACGCCACACACGTTTCAGGAAGCGGTTAGCCCCTTCAACGCCAGATTCTTGCCATTCCAGAGTCAGTTCTGGTGGTGCAGCGAACATCATGAACAGACGAACAGTATCGGCACCGTATTTATCGACCATAACTTGTGGATCGATACCGTTGTTTTTGGATTTCGACATTTTGCTCATGCCGGTATAAACCAGTTCATGACCGTCTTTATCCGTTGCTTTTACAATACGGCCTTTCTCGTCGCGCTCAACAATGGCATCAGCCGGAGATACCCAGATTTTCTCGCCGCTGTTGCCAGTGTAGTAGAAGGCATCAGCCAGAACCATGCCTTGGCATAGCAGGCGCTTGGCAGGTTCATCAGAGTTGACCATACCAGAATCGCGCATCAATTTGTGGAAGAAGCGGAAGTACATCAGGTGCATGATAGCGTGTTCAATACCACCGATGTATTGATCCACTGGCAACCAATAGTTGGCTGCAGTCGGGTCCAACATACCTTTATCATAATCTGGGCAGGTATAGCGTGCGTAATACCATGAGGATTCCATAAAGGTATCAAAGGTATCGGTTTCAAGCCGTGCTGGCTGACCATTGATGGTTGTTTTTGCCCATTCAGGATCAGCTTTGATTGGGCTGGTGATCCCATCCATCACGACATCTTCTGGCAAAATTACCGGCAATTGATCTTCCGGAACAGGAACAACCGTGCCATCTTCGAGTGTTGCCATTGGTATTGGAGCACCCCAATAACGTTGACGAGAAACACCCCAGTCGCGCAGGCGGTAATTGACCTTACGTTGTCCGACACCCATTGCAACCAGTTTGTCTGCGATAGCATTGAAGCCTTCTTCATGGTTCAGGCCACTGAATTCGCCGGAATTGACCAGTGAATTTTTGTCAGTAACAGCCGCTTCCTCAACGTTTGGTACATTACCATCGTTGTCAAGAATAACGGCTTTTATTGGCAGGTTGTACTTAGTGGCAAATTCCCAGTCACGTTGATCGTGTCCTGGAACAGCCATAACCGCACCTGTGCCGTATTCCATCAGGACAAAATTGGCAACCCAGATGGCGAGTTTTTCGTTGGTCAATGGATGAATGACAAACATGCCTGTTGGCATACCTTTTTTCTCCATTGTTGCCATATCAGCTTCGGCAACTTTGGTATTACGGCATTCGTCGATGAATTTCTCTAGTTCAGGATTATTTTCCGCAGCCTGTTTTGCCAGAGGATGACCAGCCGCCACAGCGACATAGGTTGCTCCCATGAATGTATCCGGGCGTGTGGTATAAACGGTGAGTTTTTCTTGGCTGTCAGCAACATTGAACGTGATTTCGACACCTTCAGAACGGCCAATCCAGTTGCGCTGCATAGTTTTGACCTGTTCTGGCCAATCTTCCAGTTTATCCAGATCGTTTAGCAGCTCTTCTGCATAATCGGTGATCTTGATAAACCATTGTGGGATCTCTTTACGCTCAACCTGGGTGTCACAACGCCAGCAGCAGCCATCAATAACCTGTTCATTAGCGAGAACAGTTAGGTCATGCGGGCACCAGTTAACTGCGGAGGTTTTTTTGTATACCAGACCCTTTTCGTACAATTGAGTGAAAAACCACTGTTCCCAGCGGTAATACTCTGGCGTACAGGTGGTGACTTCACGATCCCAATCATAGCCAAAACCCAGTTTTTTTAACTGGTTTTTCATGTACTCAATGTTGGAATAAGTCCACGGGGCAGGGGAGGTATTATTCTTGACCGCAGCACCTTCTGCTGGCAGGCCAAATGCATCCCACCCGATGGGTTGCAGTACGTTTTTGCCCAGCATGCGCTGGTAACGGGAAATCACATCACCAATGGTGTAGTTACGGACATGGCCCATATGTAGTCGGCCAGAAGGATAAGGTAGCATGGACAGGCAATAGTATTTTTCTTTGCGGCTGTCTTCTGTCACTTTGAACGTTTGCTTCTCTTGCCAATGAAGCTGGACTTGTTGTTCTATGTCTTCTGGACGATATTGTTCTTGCATGGCACCGATAATCCTATGGTGAGTAATAAAGCTACGCCTTTAGCGCGTTTGGTTTGTTGATGAAATCAAAGATTCCATAGCATAGCTGATAAGGGATAGGGGCAACAACTCTTGTTAAAGGAGGAATGCGGAAAATTACTTATTTTTAGGGGAAATTTAAGATCGGCGGCAGTTTTGCCTTCCGCCGATGAGGAAAAATCAGTGCAGAATTTTCGCCAGAAAGTCGCGAGCACGTTCTGATTTCGGGTTGGCAAAGAAATCTTCTTTCTTACTGTCTTCGACAATTTTACCTTCATCCATAAAAATAACGCGATGTGCCACTTTCTTGGCAAATCCCATTTCATGGGTTACCACCATCATGGTCATGCCCTCGTTCGCCAATTCCACCATGACATCCAGTACTTCATTAATCATTTCAGGATCAAGAGCGGAAGTAGGCTCATCAAACAGCATAGCAATAGGATCCATGCAGAGTGCTCGGGCAATGGCAACACGTTGTTGTTGACCACCGGAGAGTTGTGCAGGGAATTTATCCGCATGGCTGGCTAACCCAACTCGCTCCAGCAGTTTTAAGCCTTTTTCAGTCGCTTTTTTCTTGTCGCGCTTTAACACTTTAACCTGAGCCAGTGTCAGGTTTTCAATAATCGATAGGTGAGGAAAAAGTTCAAAGTGCTGAAATACCATTCCCACCTTGGAGCGCAATTGTGCCAGATTGGTGTTTTTGTCATTGACTTTTGTATCATTTACTCGAATTTCACCTTGCTGGACAGGTTCAAGGCCATTGACCGTTTTTATCAGTGTGGATTTGCCGGAACCAGAAGGCCCACAGACCACGACTACTTCGCCTTTTTTGACTTCAGTTGAGCAGTCAGTAAGAACCTGAAATTGGCCATACCATTTGGATACATTTTTCAGGGAAATCATCAAACAGTCCTTTTCTTCAAATAGTTAACCAGCATAGAAGCGGAAAAACTAATCACAAAATAAACAAAGCCAGCAAACAGAACCATTTCAATCTGGGTTCCATCGCGCTCACCAATATTCGTTGCTGTACGGAAAAAATCCGCCAGACTCAATACATATACCAGAGAAGTATCCTGGAATAATACAATGCCTTGTGTTAGCAGCAATGGGATCATTGCCCGAAATGCTTGTGGCAGTATGACCAGCCGCATGCTTTGTAGTTGAGTCATACCTAGTGCCAGCGCAGCGGAAGATTGCCCGCGGGAAATGCTCTGGATACCTGCTCGAATTATTTCGGAGTAATAAGCTGCTTCAAAGAGCGAGAAAGCTACCATTGCAGAAATTAAACGGATATCGGTTTTTGGTGATATGCCTAGAATATTTTGTAATAAGTTAGGCACAATCAGATAAAACCACAGTAATACCATCACCAGTGGAACCGAGCGGAAAAGGTTAACATATAGGGCTGCAAACCAGCTCAATGCCTTGCTGGATGAGAGGCGCATCATCGCCAGAATGGTTCCCCAGACAATGCCTATGATAACGGCTGTCACGGTAATTTTTGCCGTTATCAACAATCCATCCAGAAGAAAGGGCAAACTTGGTACAATCGAACTCCAGTCAAACTGATACATTTCTTATCGCCCTCCCATATTGCCGGGTAAACGTACTTTTTTCTCCAGTATGCTCATGGCAAGCATAATCACCAGGTTGATACCCACATAAGCCAATGTGATCGCTGTGAATGATTCATAGGCGTGTGCGGAATAATCCAGTAATTTACCAGCCTGGGCGGCCATATCGACCAAACCGATTGTGGAAGCAATGGCTGAGTTTTTCACCAAATTGAGCATTTCCGAGGTCATTGGGGGAATGATCACCCGATAGGCGTTTGGCAGCAGAACGTAACGATAGGTTTGTGGCAAGGTTAAACCCATTGCCAGACCGGCGGCTTTTTGCCCTCTTGGAAGTGATTGGATTGCCGCGCGCATTTGCTCGCATACACGGGCAGCAGTGAATAACCCTAAGCAGATGACTGAGGAGATAAAAAATTGAATATTGGGGTCCAGCTCCATTTTAAACCAATCGCTTAGGCTTTTGGGCAAAAACTCAGGAACTACCAAATACCAGGTAAAAAATTGGACAATAAGAGGAACATTACGAAATAACTCCACATAACAGGTTCCAAGCCCGGAAAGGAATTTATTCGGAACTGTACGGAGAATACCGAACAATGAACCGACAACGAATGCAATGATCCAGGCGCAGGCGGAAAGTGCCACCGTCACCTGAAAACCAGAAATAAGCCACCCCAGATAGGTGGTATTACCAAAAGGGGCGGCTTGTAAAAAGATGCCCCAATCCCAATTAGCGGACATAATCGAACTCCCTGATATGGGGTTAGCTGTCATTCATCGAATTTAAGTCTGGAAAAAATGAGGTAGGGAACGACTACCTCATACCCGTCTTGCCAATCAAATCGGGATTTTGATTAGTTAATTCAATGCGTTATCGTTTGGTGATTTAAACAAAGCTCTCATTTCATCTGACATGGAGAAGTTTAAATTCAGGTTTTTAGGTGGAATGGGTTCTTTAAACCAGCGATCAAACATTTTTTCTGCTTCACCGGAGGTTTGTGTTTTGGCAATAACGTTATCAATCAATTTCTTGAATTGAAGATCATCTTTGCGCAGCATACAACCGTATGCTTCTTCCGATTGTGGTTTGCCAACAATGATCCATTGGTCGGGTTTTTTGGCTTTCGCGCGTTCACCGGCGAGCAAGGCATCGTCCATCATAAAAGCGACAGCACGGCCTGATTCCAGGGTACGGAATGAATCACCGTGGTCTTTGGCACTGATGATACGCATTTTCATTTGCTTCTCATCATTGAGCTTATTTAACAAGATTTCAGAAGTTGTACCGGAAGTGACAACGACATTTTTTCCTGCCAGATCATCAAATTCTTTGATGCCTGAATCTTTTTTGGTCAGCAGACGAGTACCGACGGAAAAAATGGTATTGGAGAACGCCGCTTGTTTCTGTCGTTCAACGTTGTTGGTAGTAGAGCCACATTCAAAATCGAAAGTACCGTTTTGTAGCAGGGGAATGCGGTTCTGGGAGGTAATCGGGATCAGCTTAACTTGCAAATTAGGCATATCCAGCGTTTTCTTGACGGTATCAACGATTAGGTTGGAATAATCTTGGGAATAACCAACGACGTTTTGTCGATTATCGTAGTAAGAGAATGGAACAGAAGATTCTCGGTGTCCAACAACGATAATGCCATTATCTTTGATTTTTTTCAGTGTTCCTGTCAATTCCTCAGCATGGGCAGCTCCAACTGTGCTAAGCAACATCATGGTTAACATCAACTTACGCATATACAGCTCCTTTATCTGGCTATTTTTTGTGAAATTGGATTTTCTTACAGATAATTGTGTTTCTGCATGTTTCTACATAAATAAGACTGTTGAAACGATTTTTTGGGTTGTTTTGTTTGTGCACTGTAAAAAAATAATTCAAAATGTTACTTTTTTGAAACCATAATGTTTCTGTTTCGCGACCCACATCGCACTATAAATAAACAATTTCATTTATGTATGGTTAAAAAGCGAATAATATTGAATGTTGTTCACACTTTGTGCTATTTAAAATAATGTTCTGTTTTTGCGGATATTTTATGGTGTGATGTGTGATAAATTTTTGTTATTTAGGTGATAAAATCTATTTTTAAATGAAATCAGGGCATAAGTAATATGCCCTGACCACTATTAACATTTAATTAAAAGAAAATAGAAAATTAAGTTTTGCGACGTTTCTTTATAAAAGCAAAGATGAAAAACAGGACGCTCGTACCCCATATTGGTAAATTCCCGAAGCGAAAATAAGGGGTTATTCCTGTGGCTGGCGTTACTTTGGCTTCCAATACCTGCCGGGTAAATTGTGGAAGTTCAACCTGAATGGAGCCGTCCGGATTGATTACTGCTGTAACACCATTATTCGTTCCTCTTAGCAGAGGACGGCCTAGTTCAAGAGCGCGCATCCGTGCCATTTGGAAATGCTGCCAAGGGCCAATGGAACGTCCAAACCAGGCATCATTAGAAACGGTCAGGAGGAACTCTGTGTCAGGTTTGAAATTATCACGTACCTGTTCACCTAAAATAATTTCATAGCAGATAGCAGCAGTAATATTGTGTCCGGCAACAGAAAGTTGGGGTTGGATGTAATTACCTTGGCTAAAAGAAGACATTGGCAAATTGAATAAAGGTGCTAGTGGCCGCAGGATTGATGCCAATGGCACAAATTCCCCAAATGGTACCAGGTGATGTTTGTCGTAACGGGTTAGTGCTGGGTACTGGTAAGGTATTTTATCCCCCAATACGATAATGCTGTTATAAAATTTATAACCTTCCAACGTCGGTCGGGCGTCCACAATGCCAGTGATCAAACTGGTATTGTGTTTCCTCAACACGCTATCCAATTTAGTCAGGAAATCACTTTGGTTATATTCATAATCAGGAATGGCAGATTCTGGCCAAATGATGATTGGTACTTGACCAATGAAAGGACGGCTGTTATCCAAATAAATATCTAATGTTTTTCCAAGAACAGCGGGATCCCACTTTATGGCCTGAGGAATATTACCTTGAATCAAAGCAATATTAGTGGTTTTTTCTGGTTGTAGGGTGTACCACTGGTAGTGATTCATTGGCCACGGTAACAGCAGCAGGATAATGGCGAAGATAGTCGCGGAAATTTTTTTCTGGGTGACAGCAAAAACCAGTAGTCCGCTGATCATCATCAGCAAGAAAGTAATACCTTCCACCCCCAGAATAGGCGCAATAGCTTTCATCGGACCATCAATTTGGCTGTAACCAAATTGCAACCACGGAAACCCAGATAACACCCAGCCACGCAAGAATTCTGTCAACTGCCATAGCGCAGGGCTGGCTATAACCAGCCTGATGCTATTAGAAGCTGGAAAAAAGCGGTTCAATAAACCAGTAAACAGAGCGGGATAAAGGGCAAGATAGGCAGATAGCAGGATCACTAAAAAGATATTGATAGCGGTTGGCATACCACCAAAGTCGGCGATACTGACATAAACCCAGTTTGCGCCACTACCAAATAAACCAAGGCCCCAGCATAAACCAATAAAGCAAGCTTGGCGGGTTGTTCTGTTCAAAGAAAGGATTTGCAGGCCGAAGAGGGAAACAAGTGCAGCAGGCCAGAAATCAAAAGGTGAAAAAGCCAGCGTTCCACTGGCTCCGAAGAAAAGTGCCAGCGCAGCACGTAGCCGCTGGCAGCTGATTAATGAGGCTTTGTTCATCCAGATCCTATTTATTGTTTATCAAGGCTAGGAACGCCAGCATCATCCGGTATTTTTACATGAACCTGAATGATTTTACGGCTATCAGACATTGCCACTTTGAAAAGGTAGCCATCAATGGTGATGGATTCCCCACGTGAAGGCAGATGCCCAAATGCCTGCATGACTAGCCCACCAATAGTATCAACCTCTTCATCGCTGAAATTGGTGCCAAAAACGTCATTAAAATCCTCAATTTGAGTCAATGCCCGCACTGAATAGGAGTGGCGACTTAAAGCACGAATATCGTTATCTTCATCATCATCGTATTCGTCCTCTATTTCACCCACAATCAGTTCAAGAATATCCTCAATTGTGACCAGCCCCGAAACGCCGCCAAATTCATCGATCACAATCGCCATATGGTAGCGTTGGGAACGGAATTCTTTCAGCAGGCGGTCAACACGTTTACTTTCCGGCACGACAACAGCCTGACGAAGTACTTTATCAATGCTGAAAGGTTCTGCATTTGTACGCATGAAGGGTAGCAGATCTTTCGCCATTAATATGCCTTCAATGTGATCTTTGTCTTCGCTGATCACTGGAAAGCGTGAGTGGGCCGAGTCAATAATAACATCCAGACATTCGTCCAGAGATTGGTTGCGTTTTAAGGTAACGATCTGTGAGCGTGGGATCATAATGTCACGCACGCGTTGATCAGCAATATCCATGACACCTTCGAGCATCTCGCGGGTATCGGGATCGATTAGGTCGTTCTGCTCCGAATCACGGATCAGTTCAACCAAATCATCACGGTTTTTCGGTTCACCGTGAAAAAGCTGATTAAGAAGCGCAAAAAAGCCTTTCTTAGGGCCAGGGTTATCGTTACTTGAAGGATGGTCGTCGCTCATGGCGTTTTAATGAAAATTCCCCATATAAAATCGTAGACTATTATGTTTAACATAAAAATGTTGACAATGGTTATGCTTTTTCCGCGAGATAGGGATCAGCATAACCCATTTTTTTTAGGATCTCTGTTTCCAGAGCTTCCATTTCTTCCGCTTCATCGTCTTCAATATGATCATATCCCAGAAGATGAAGGCAGCCGTGAACCACCATATGTGCCCAGTGTTCTTCGACCGTTTTTTGTTGCTCATCTGCCTCTTTTTCAACAACTTGACGACAGATAATTAAATCACCGAGTAAGGGTAATTCAACTTCAGGTGGTGCTTCAAATGGGAAAGATAACACATTAGTTGGTTTATCTTTCCCACGATAAGTGAGGTTTAAATCGTGGCTTTCTGCCTCATCGACCAAGCGAATAGTCACTTCACTTTCGGCCTGAAATTGTGGCAAAACACCTTCCAGCCAGTGCTGGAAAAGCGCTTCCTTGGGAAGCCCTTCAGGGTTTTCACATGCAATTTGCAAATCTAATATGACTGAACTCATTGTGCTTCCTGTCTGCGTTTCTCATTGAGCGCTTTTTTACGTTCCTGTTCCGTCGCTTCCCATGCTTCATAAGCAATAACAACTTTTGCCACCACCGGATGGCGAACAACATCTTCACTATGTAAGAAGTTAAAACTCAGTTCATCAACATTAGATAAAACTTCTATTGCGTGACTCAGTCCTGATTTTTGGCCCCTTGGCAGGTCAATTTGGGTTACATCACCGGTAATGACTGCCTTAGAATTAAAACCAATACGGGTCAGGAACATTTTCATCTGTTCAATGGTCGTATTCTGGCTTTCGTCGAGAATAATAAAGGCATCATTAAGGGTACGTCCACGCATATAAGCCAATGGCGCCACTTCAATAACATTTCTTTCGATAAGCTTCTCAACTTTTTCAAATCCCATCATCTCAAACAGGGCATCGTAAAGCGGACGCAGATAAGGGTCGACTTTCTGGCTGAGATCACCAGGCAGGAAACCCAGTTTTTCTCCGGCTTCAACCGCAGGGCGGGTTAGCAGGATACGGCGGACTTCCTGACGTTCCAGTGCATCCACCGCCGCGGCGACAGCCAAATAAGTTTTTCCTGTACCCGCAGGCCCAACCCCGAACGTGATATCGTGATCAAGGATGTTAGCAATATATTGTGCCTGATTGGGCGTGCGGGGCTTTACAACACCCCGTTTGGTTTTGATATTGACGGCCTTGCCGTATTCAGGAACGCTTTCTGCTGCTTGTTCCAGTACCCGGCTTTCGGTAATCGCGAGATGAACCTGTTCAGGCTCAAGATCCGGTATCATGCCGCGTATCGGAGCGGTTTCGACATAAAGGTGACGCAGGATCCCCGCAGCCGCGCTAACACACAATGGTTTACCTGCCAGTTTGAAACGGTTATCGCGGCGATTGATTTCAATCCCCAAACGACGCTCAAGTTGTTTCAGATTATCATCAAGTGGTCCACACAGGCTCATCAAACGTTGATTGTCTGCGGGTTCCAGAAAGATTTCTTGGGTTGCTACTTGTGAGTTTATTTGTGTCACTGATTATCTCTATGTTAGGGCCTATTAAGGCTGATAAAAGCTAACGCCGAGTTCATCTTCTTTGCGAGTACGGGCAATGACTGATTCAGGTGACTCATGGATACGCAGATCCATCTCATCTTCAGTACGAATGACTTTACCACGCAGGGAGTTGGCGTATACGTCAACAATTTCGACATCAACAAATTTACCAATCATGTCAGGTGTTCCCTCAAAGTTAACCACGCGGTTATTTTCGGTACGGCCAGAGAGTTCCATGATATTTTTGCGTGATGGGCCTTCAACCAGAATGCGCTGTGTGCTGCCAAGCATTGCGCGGCTGTAGCTCATGGCTTGTTGGTTAATGCGCTGTTGGAGCAGGTACAAGCGCTGTTTCTTTTCTTCTTCACTGACGTCATCTGGCAAATCGGCGGCGGGTGTTCCTGGACGCGCTGAATAGATGAAGCTGAAACTCATATCGAAGTTAACATCGGCAATCAGTTTCATGGTTTTTTCAAAATCATCCTGTGTTTCACCTGGGAAACCAATGATGAAGTCAGAACTGATCAGGATGTCAGGGCGTGCCTTACGCAAACGGCGAATAATGCCTTTATATTCTAGTGCCGTATGGGCGCGCTTCATCAGGGTAAGGATGCGATCAGAACCACTCTGGACTGGCAGATGGAGGAAACTCACTAACTCAGGGGTATCTTCGTAGACGGCAATAATGTCGTCAGTAAACTCAATTGGGTGGCTGGTGGTGAAGCGAATACGGTCGATACCATCAATAGCCGCAACCAGACGCAACAGTTCTGCAAATGTGCAGATACCGCCATCAAACGTAGCACCACGATAGGCATTAACGTTTTGACCGAGCAGATTAACTTCACGTACACCTTGCGCAGCAAGTTGTGCAATTTCGAATAAAATATCATCACAAGGACGGCTGACTTCTTCTCCGCGAGTGTAAGGTACAACGCAGAATGTGCAGTACTTATTGCAGCCTTCCATGATGGAAACGAATGCTGTTGGGCCATCGGCACGAGGCTCTGGCAGCCGGTCAAACTTTTCAATTTCAGGGAAACTGATGTCAACAACCGGGCTGCGGGTGCCTTTGACATGATTAATCATCTCAGGCAGGCGGTGCAGGGTTTGTGGCCCGAAAATAATATCGACGCTAGGTGAGCGCTGGCGAATGTAATCCCCTTCCTGGGAAGCGACACAACCACCCACACCGATAATGATTTCAGGGTTTTTATCTTTCAGGCCTTTCCAGCGGCCAAGTTGATGAAAGACTTTTTCCTGAGCCTTTTCACGGATTGAACAAGTATTTAGGAGTAAGATATCTGCTTCTTCGGCGACATCGGTTAACTGATAACCGTGAGTGGTTTCCAGCAAATCGGCCATTTTGGATGAATCGTATTCGTTCATCTGACAGCCCCAGGTTTTGATATACAGTTTTTTTATCGTCGACATTTTGTGTATCCGGTGTTTCCAGTGGAATGATGCTTCAACACTGAAAAGCGCAATATATTGCACGCAGTGTATTTAGCATAATATTGCTGGCTATTGTAGTCATTTGAGGCACCAGTGACCAGACTGTAACAGCGGATATTCACAGTCGGAAAGGGAAAATTCCGGTAGACTATTTTAATCAATAAGTTAATGACGTGATGAATATGAATAATCCACAACAAAAATTCGATATCGTTGTCGTTGGCGCAGGTATGATTGGCGCTGCAACAGCATTGGGATTGGCGCAGGAAGGTTGGCGTGTTGCATTATTGGAGCACCAGCCTCCCGCATCTTATGATGCAGATAGTGAACCTGATGTTCGTATATCTGCGATCAGCTGTGCTTCAGTGGGTTTATTGAAACAATTGGGAGCATGGGAAAATGTACTGCGAATGCGCAGTGCCCCTTATCGAAAGTTGGAAACATGGGAGCAAAATGATTCGAACGTCATTTTCGACGCTGAAAGTTTGGGGCTGCCAGAGTTAGGGCATATGGTTGAAAATCGTGTCTTGCAACTGGCATTGTGGCAGGAATTTGAACGTTATCCAAACCTGACATTGATTTGTCCCACTGTTTTGCAATCTATGCAGCGTCAGCATGAAAATAAAACGTGGCTGGTGACATTGGCAGATGGCACGGAAATTGACACACGTCTGATTATTGGTGCAGATGGTGCCCGTTCTCAAGTCCGTCAATTGGCGGGTATTGGCAGTAACGGGTGGCAATATCGCCAGTCATGTATGTTGATAACTGTCAAGACTGACCAGCCCCAACAAGATACAACATGGCAACAATTTTTTCCTTCTGGTCCCAGGGCTTTCTTGCCGTTGTTTGATCAATGGGCCTCGTTGGTTTGGTATGATTCTCCTGCCCGTATTCGTCAATTGCAGTCAATGACGATGGCACAACTTGAGCGAGAAATTTTTCAGGCATTTCCCACTCGCTTGGGTAAAGCCACCCCGATTGCTGCGGGTTCATTTCCTCTGACTCGTCATCATGCCAGCCATTACGTACAAGAAGGGTTGGTTTTGCTGGGAGATGCGGCTCATACCATTAACCCGTTGGCAGGGCAGGGAGTGAATTTAGGTTATCGGGATGTTGATGTGTTACTCAAGGTGCTGATTAATGCTAAAGAATTGTTGGAAGAGTGGGATTCTTTGGCAGTCTTGATGCGTTATCAGCGTCGCAGAATGCCGGATAATTTAGTGATGCAGGCGGGAATGGATTTTTTCCATACTACATTCAGTCATGATTTACCGGGGTTAAAAACGGTACGAAATCTGGCATTAATGGCAGCGCAACGTTCAGGAGTCATGAAAAATCTTGCGCTGAAATATGCCTTGGGACTGTGATGGATATTATCTCCTATTAGCCCCTTATGGGGCTAATTTAGTTGGTTTTATAAGAATATCAGCGGGTATTCCGAGCATACAGTGCAAATTCCGGATCATAGGTAGCGAGTAAGCGTGTTATTGTTATCCAACAGTGTTGTTGAATTGGTGAAGTAGGTAACTGAATACTTATTTATTTGGTAATCGCTGAAGTGGCTTTTATGGGAGATTTTGACGGTTGGAAAACAAAAAAACCACCTTTATTGGTGGTCTCTGCATTAAAGAATATTTTTACTGTCTATTCTTTTTCAATTTGTTACATGTTGTAACTCATTAAAAATATTGGCTGGGGTACCAGGATTCGAACCTGGGAATGCCGGAATCAGAATCCGGTGCCTTACCGCTTGGCGATACCCCAACTTAATTTTTAAATGGTGGCTACGACGGGAATCGAACCTGTGACCCCAGCATTATGAGTGCTGTGCTCTAACCAGCTGAGCTACGTAGCCATTTACGTTAAACGTAATGTTTGTGATAAATCCCAGTGATATGGCTGGGGTACCTGGATTCGAACCAGGGTATGCCAGGATCAAAACCTGGTGCCTTACCGCTTGGCGATACCCCACCTGAGACTTATCAATGCAGCCTTTGTTATCCCCAGAATGTGCAATTAACCTTATATCGTTTTAACTCATTGTTCCAGTTAAATGGCTGGGGTACCTGGATTCGAACCAGGGTATGCCAGGATCAAAACCTGGTGCCTTACCGCTTGGCGATACCCCACCTGAAACAACACATTAAAACTTAAAATTGTTACTAAAACACATCGTAAGTACAACCCGATGAAGAAAATGGTGCGGGAGGCGAGACTTGAACTCGCACACCTTGCGGCGCCAGAACCTAAATCTGGTGCGTCTACCAATTTCGCCACTCCCGCAAAGATGGTGGCTACGACGGGAATCGAACCTGTGACCCCAGCATTATGAGTGCTGTGCTCTAACCAGCTGAGCTACGTAGCCATCTTTTTTCGCTTTGCCTTCATCGGCGGTGCGGGGCGCATTATGCGTATATCAGACAGATGCGTCAACTGCTTTTTTAAAGAAATATGCGCAAAATCGTTTGTTTGTTTGTCTTGTAAGCGTTTTGTCGACAAAGTCAGCTAAAACGGTGGAAATTATCCTCCAAGAAGATGTTGTAACAGTACGCCATTAAGCATTGCTCGTTTCGTTAATGCGAATGCCCCAATTGCTGAACAGTGATTTAGCTCAGAAACCACCACAGGGAGGTCTTCGCGGAATGCTTTTAATACTTGGGTATTGATGCTGCTTTTGATAGTCGGCAGCAATACCTGTTCTGCTTCAGTGATTTCTCCGGCAATCACCACCTTCTGAGGGTTAAATAGATTAATCGCGATTGAGATAGCCTTGCCAAGATAGAGTCCTACTTGTTTGATGACTTCTGTTGCAAGCAGATCGCCCGCGTTGGCTGCAAGGCAAATTGCATGGATATTGCAATTATCCAAGGCAAGCTGACTTGGAAACCCTTGGCGTAATTGTTGCTGTACCTTAGCTTCTATTGCTGAATTGGAAGCGATGGTCTCCAGACAACCAAAATTACCACAATGGCAACGTTCACCCAGAGGATCGATTTGGATATGGCCAATTTCACCCAGGTTACCGCGTTTGTTGAGCAAAATATTATTGTTAACAATGACACCAGCCCCTGTGCCGCGATGGATGCGTACCAGAATGGAATCTTCACAATCGTGTGTTGCCCCGAAATAATTTTCTGCTAATGCAAGGCTGCGAATATCATGACCAATAAAGCAGAAGGTATTGAAATGCTCTTTGAGGATCTTAACCAGAGGCCAGTTATCTACCTTAATGTGTGGCATATAGCGGATAATACCTTGCTCAGGATCAACCAGTCCGGGAAGAATAACTGAAATTGCGATCAATTCACGGAACCGACGTTGGTTTTTGTCGATGAAACTTTCAATGGCGTAAATAATCCGTCTCTCGACTTCCTGCTGACTATTTTCCCGCACAGGGTAATGTGCTTCCACTAACATCTTGCCGCTCATATCGAACAGCGCCACGGTTGCATCATGGCGCCCAAGCCGGACTCCGATCGTATGAAAATGGCGCGTTTCGGTAATAATGGAGATTGCGCGTCTTCCGCCGGTGGAAGCCTGATGTTCGACTTCTTTTATCAGGCCACGCTCCAACAACTGACGAGTAATTTTAGTTACGCTGGCAGGAGCCAGTTGGCTCTCTTCTGCAATTTGGATGCGTGATATTGGCCCATGCTGATCAATCAGCCGATAGACTACAGCACTATTTAGCTGTTTGACGAGATCAATATTACCAATTTGCTTCTGTGCGTTCTCATTACTCATCAGTCTTTATACTCACGGTAGTTTGATTTCATTTCCGTTAACAATGGTTTTGCAGATTTTGAAATCGTGAGTAAATGCGGTCAGGTTCGCTACTTTGCCGGATTCAATCGTACCGAGGTGTTTATCAATACCGATTGCCCTGGCTGGGTAAAGTGTCACCATTCGCAACGTTTCATCCAAAGCAATACCAACATGCTCCACACTATTTTTAACACAATCAATCATTGTGATTGATGAGCCGCTCAGTGTTCCATTTTCATCAACACATAAGCCATTTCGATAATATATTGTTTTATTGGCAAAGGTAAATTGTTCTATGGCATCGGGAGCAAGCCCTGCAGGAAGGATGGCATCCGTTACCAGGATAAGCTTTTCGTTTTTTAATCTCTTGGAATTGCGGACATTTGGCCATGATACATGCATTCCATCACAGATAATGCCGGCATAGACTTCTGGGGAATCATAAATGGCACTCACCAACCCAGGCTGACGGCCAGAAATCGCAGGCATGGCATTATATAAATGGGTAGAGAAAGTAATGCCATGTCGGAAGCCATGACGAGCTTCTTCATAAGTCGCATTAGAATGGCCAGCAGAAACAGTCATGCCAGCTTCGGCTAATTGCTGAATATATTTGCTTTCTACCATTTCAGGAGCGAGAGTGATCTTGGTAATAACATCAGCATTCTGGCATAGGTAATTAACCATTTCAGGGGTCGGCTTGCGGATATAAGCTGTATTATGAGTTCCTTTTTTTATTGGATTGATATAAGGCCCTTCCAGATGCAGCCCTAATGCCTGATTAGGATTTTTTTGCAGATAAGCGCGCATTACTTCAATGGCTTTTATCATTAATTCATCAGGACTGGTGATGAGGGTAGGCAAGAAACTGGTACAACCGTAGAGCTGGTTGGTTTTCTGCATGGTATGCAGAGTCTCTTCTGAAATATCTTCCAACTGTTCATTAAACTGGACTCCCCCACAACCATTCAGTTGTAGGTCAATAAATCCTGGTGCGAGATTTGCGCCATGTAAATCGTGTTTTTCAATCTCTTCTGGCAGCTCGTTTACCGGACAGACTTGTTTAATCAAACCATCTGCAATAATGACTGCATGGTTATCGAGCCTGTCATATCCAGTATAAATAATGCCATTGGTTAATGCGTACATTGATATCTTAACTCCTGAATCAGTTTAGCTGGCGAATTCATTAACGATATCGGCCTCTAACTGGTGAAAATACTTCACTGTCTTTACTTTCAGTTCCATAGTGGCGGGTTCATCACAAGCAATAAGTGATTTTGGATGCATCTGGAGACAACTGATTGTCCACATATG
Source organism: Xenorhabdus ehlersii (assembly GCF_003610465.1). Taxonomy (GTDB): domain Bacteria; phylum Pseudomonadota; class Gammaproteobacteria; order Enterobacterales; family Enterobacteriaceae; genus Xenorhabdus; species Xenorhabdus ehlersii. The sequence continues at coordinate 48,418 of NZ_RAQI01000003.1, forward strand.
GTTGATATTCCCTTCTACTGCGGCTTGCAGGGCTTGCGCTTTATTCATACCGGTTGCCAAAATCATAATTTCTTCAGCATCCATTAAAGTACCCACACCAACAGTTAATGCATATTTGGGGACTTGTTCCACATCATTATTAAAAAAACGGGAATTGGCAGTCCGCGTTTCAATGGTCAGTGTTTTAATTCGTGTGCGTGAAGAAAGAGAAGATGCCGGTTCATTAAAGGCAATATGCCCATCATTACCAACACCCCCCATAAATAAATGTATCTTGCCATAGGCTTTAATTTTATTTTCGTAACGTTGGCACTCAATATCAATATCTTTCGCATTTCCATTTAACAAATTGATGTTCTCTTTTGGAATATCAATGTGATTAAAGAAATTGTGGTACATGAATGAGTGGTAGCTTTGAGGATGATCTTCCGGCAGGCCAACGTATTCATCCATATTAAATGTCACAACATGCTTGAAGCTCACTTTTCCAGCTTGATACAGGGAAATAAGTTCCTTGTAGGTTGTCAGCGGTGTGCTGCCTGTGGGAAGCCCAAGCACGAAAGGGCGTTCTGCCGTGGGATTGAACTCTTTAATCCTACTTACAATATAGTGAGCAGACCATCGGCCAACATCACTTGCCGTAGTTAGGGGGATTAGCCTCATGATTACCTCTTAAAAAACATTCAATAAGTTAATGAAGATAAGTTGTGCACGATATTCGTGATATTTGAGATATTTTAAATCTTAAAATAAGATCGGCAATATGGCTAGTTTTTGTCACTAACAGGTCATATTGTGACTTTTTATTAGCATTTTTAAAAGATGTTTTTTTGTATTATTAAATAAGTTTTTTGGTGTATTTTTCTTTTAAAACAGACATATGGACTGTGCTCGCTATGATAAAAAGGAACATTATCACGTTCCTTTTTATCCCTATAAGTATAAATTATTCAGTTTTATTAGAGTGAATTAATTTCAACTGAACTTTTACCTGTTCAGCGATGCTTTCGGCTTGTGGCCCGAGGACAACCTGAATACTTTGCTTACCTATTTTTAAGACTCCCTTAGCCCCTAATTTCTTCAATTGAGCCTCATCTAACTGGGTGTTGTCTTCTACAGTTAAACGCAGTCGAGTGATACAGGCATCAACAGTACGAATATTGTCAGGCCCGCCGAGCGCACTGATATAGTGTGAGATAGCCTCTTTATCTTGGGATGCCGAAGTTGCTTTATCAGAGTTTTCCTGTTCTCTGCCTATCGTATTCAGATTGAAAATGCGGATCATTAAGGTAAAGACAACGAAATAGATAACAAAGAACAGGATGATAAGTGGGATTAATATCCATGGTTTTGTTGCTAACCCCCAATTTAAGCCAAAATCAATAAGGCCAGCAGAGAAGCCAAAACCGTGCAAGACACCTAAAGAGTTTGCAATTACCATGCTAACGCCCGCAAGAATTGCATGTAACACATATAATATGGGAGCTAAAAACAAGAATGAAAACTCTATTGGTTCAGTGATCCCCGTCAGGAATGATGTTAAGGCGACAGAAAATAACATCCCACCAATTTGAGGACGACGTGATTTTGGTGCAGCCAAATACATGGCTAAAGCAGCACCAGGTAATCCGCCCATAAATATTGGATAGGCCCAGGCCATATAAACCCCGGCATTGGGATCACCAGCAAAGAAGCGATTGAGATCACCACGAGTAAGGTCACTCGCTACTTGAGTAATATTTGAACCTTCTATTCCTGGTATCGCTGCTCCAATAGTGAGCGAGTGTGCTACATCAGGCGCCAAACAGATGTTATGCATTGCTCCAGCCAGATCGTAAGTAATTTTTATACAGTCACCTAAGCTGAACCAGAAAACGGAATGCAGGATATAGTGTAGGCCAAACGGAATTAAGGCACGGTTAAGAACGCCATAGGCAAACCATCCCGCCATACCACTTTTTGAAACTAAAAGGCTAAAATGATCAATGCCATGTTGTACATATGGCCAGATATGCCCGCAAATCCATGCAAGGAAAAGGCAAATAATTCCGGTTATAATGGGGACTAAACGTTTACCAGCGAAAAATGCTAAAAACTCGGGTAATTGGGTTTCAGAAAAACGGTTATAACAGTGGCCAGCAACAATTCCTGAAATAATACCGGCAAAAAACGACATATTGATTTTAGGATCAATAACAGTGGTTGCTTTTGTCAGAATAAAAAAGCCAACGACGCCAGCGAGCGCTGCCGCTCCACTATTATCTTTCGCCAGACCAACAGAGATTCCTAGTGCAAATAGTAAAGGCAAATTTTCGAAAATTCCGCCACCTGCACTGGCAATAAAAGCGATATTAAATACATCCGGTTGACCAAGCCGCAGTAGTAACGCAGCGACAGGAAGTGAAGCGATGGGGAGCATGAGTGCTTTTCCCAATCGCTGTAAGTAACTGAATATGCTCATGATGCTCACCTGTTGTAGTAAATATTATTGGAGACGTTTCACTATTAACAATACTTATTTTTAAATGAAAAATAAGAAAAAGCTATAGATAAGTAAGTAATTGTGATCGTTGTAACGATCTTGATGAAAATTAAAATGAGCACTTGGTGTGCTCATTTACTTGAGACTGTTAATCTTTATGATTATAAATAATGTTTAGATAACGTATGATAATGGATGATTGCAACTTATTGAAATTTCTTCATAAAATCTATTAACACTTTCTTCAAAAATATCTTTTGATAGTAAAGTATTGATATTTTTTTGTTGTATATCGAATGCGAATAATTTTTTATTATATATGGAAATTATTTTTTTCGTCAGTGAGATGATGTCGTATTCAAACTTATCTTCTGAAGAGAAATAAGTTGATGCTTCCACACAGCTTAAGTTAGGAACTATCGTATAGATCCCATTTAATGCTGCCTCTAAAGGAGTAATACCCAGTGTTTCGTAGCGTGATGTGCATACAAAAATAGCCTTTTTCTTTACTGCATTAAAAACACTAAATAGTTCTTTATGTGGTAGTTTATGTGAAATTAAAAAATATTTTCTATATTCTATGGGGATCATGGAGTAGAGCATATCTCTTCTGAAAGTATATTTTTCTTCATCACCTAAAATTAATGTTCTTGTTGGAATGCCTTTTTTTAATAAGCTAACGGATGAGTTAATTAATAATTCTATATTTTTAAAATAATCTAGCCTGGCAACAGCAGTGAATAATAAAAATTCGTTCTTATCCATTTTTAGGAAATGACTTATGTCAGGATTTAATGATTTTAATTCGTAATTTTCGTGGAGAAACATGGGGGGGTTAATTTGTTTTATTTTTTCTCGGTGAACTCTTTTGCTTATTAAGTAATCCCCTTGTAGTTTTGAATGTTGTATAACATAATATCCTTTATCAATTAAGGTATTAATACCTATGGATTGTTGTTTATAGAGATGAAGAGCTTTATCTTTATTTTCAAATGATTGACAAGCTTCCTCTTGTGAATAGTGTCTCTGAAAATCTTCAACAAAAGGTCCATGATGTGTTACACCACATGGAAAGTTTGATGGATGATAACAGAGAAGCGTATCGGTTTGATAATAAGCAAAAATATTGGATTCTTGCTGATTGTTTATAGAAAGAAAGAGTAAACCTTTAGTTAAGGTTTGCTTGATATCCTCTGAATTCATCGAAAAATTGAAGAAAATTTTTATATATTTTATTCCATCTATCTTTGATTGTTCAATTTTGGGCGCTAATAGAGATTCGTCTCTTTTATAGAGAATAAATCCAGCAAAAATTTGTTGCTTAATAAAATAGTCAACCATTTTTAATGTAAATGATGTGGCACCTACCTTAAATCCATCTGTATAGTGATTTGATATATATTTTTCATTAATGACTATCGCTATAATCATCTTTTTATTGCTTGATGATAGATCGTTCATTTTCATTCTCTATTGATATATAGATAGCTTTTAGTATTGAAGTAATGGTAATAAAAAAGGTGAAATTTCCAGTTATGTGGATATACTGGAAGGTATGATAATTAAGTAACTGTTCACTTATTTTCTGAAGATTATGTGTCTGGCGAATCAATGCCTTTAAGATATACTCATATAGCCAGAAAAATTAAATTATATTATATATAAAACGTATATCGTATTTTGCCAGTGACTTATTTTTCAGGGAATGAGTTATTGTTGATTCTTTGTTAACTGATTTCTTTAATCGGCTAAGATAAGAGCTGTTCTCCCGCTTTTCCGCACTAACTTTACCCATTCGGCCATTTCCCACGAACAAAGTATTGTTTCTCGGTTCAGCTTATTAGATTATAGAGGGTTATGTTAAAGCGCTTTTTGCATTGAGGAAAAAAACGATGAGTGAGGCAGATGCCCGCCCGACAAACTTTATTCGTCAGATTATTGACGAAGATCTGGCAACTGGTAAACATACATCCGTACATACCCGTTTCCCACCTGAACCCAACGGTTATCTGCATATCGGCCATGCCAAGTCGATCTGCCTGAATTTCGGCATCGCTCAAGACTATCAGGGACAATGCAACCTACGTTTTGACGATACAAACCCCGTCAAGGAAGATATCGAGTACGTTGAGTCGATTAAAACTGACGTTAAGTGGTTGGGATTCCAGTGGAGTGGGGATATTCGTTACTCTTCTGACTATTTTGATACCCTGTATCAATACGCCATTGAATTAATCAATAAAGGCCTGGCGTATGTCGATGAACTGAGTCCTGAAGAGATCCGTGAATATCGCGGTACTTTAAAAGAGCCAGGTAAAAACAGCCCGTATCGTGATCGCAGCGTAGAAGAAAACCGGGTTCTGTTTGAAAAAATGCGTGCCGGTGAATTTGCTGAAGGCAAGGCGTGTTTGCGTGCCAAAATTGATATGGCATCCTCGTTCATTGTCATGCGTGATCCAGTCATCTACCGCATCAAATTCGCAGAGCATCACCAGTCAGGCAATAAATGGTGCATCTATCCGATGTATGATTTCACGCACTGCATTTCCGATGCGCTGGAAGGGATCACCCATTCCATTTGTACACTGGAATTCCAGGATAACCGCCGTTTGTACGATTGGGTATTGGATAACATTACGATTGATTGCCATCCGCGTCAGTATGAATTTTCTCGTCTGAACCTGGAGTATACGGTGATGTCTAAGCGTAAGCTTAACCAGTTGGTGACAGAAAAGATCGTTGATGGTTGGGATGACCCACGTATGCTAACTATCTCTGGATTACGTCGTCGTGGTTATACTGCGGCTGCTATCCGTGAGTTCTGCCGTCGCATTGGTGTGACTAAACAGGATAACAATGTTGAAATGGCAGCATTGGAATCCTGTATTCGTGATGACCTGAACGAAAATGCACCGCGGGCTATGGCGGTTCTTGATCCGGTGAAACTGGTGATTGAGAACATGCCAGAAGGTGAAGTCATTCTGACAATGCCTAACCACCCAAACAAACCAGACATGGGTAGCAGGGAAGTGCCGTTCAGCCGCGAACTGTATATTGATCGTGCGGATTTCCGCGAAGAAGCAAACCGTCAATATAAGCGTCTGGTGCTGGGCAAAGAAGTTCGTCTGCGCAATGCTTATGTGATTAAAGCAGAGCGAGTTGAGAAAGACGCGGAGGGCAATATCACGACAATTTATTGCCAGTATGACGAGCAAACTCTGAACAAAGATCCAGCTGATGGTCGCAAGGTTAAGGGTGTCATTCATTGGGTAAGCGCTGCACACGGTGTACCAGCGGAGTTCTATCTGTATGACCGTCTGTTCAGCGTGGCAAACCCGGGGGCAGAAGATGATTTCTTGTCTACTATCAATCCAGAATCGTTGGTGATCCGTAAAGGGTTTGTAGAACCAGGGTTGGCAAATGCATTGCCAGAAACAACTTATCAGTTTGAACGTGAAGGTTATTTCTGTGCTGATAGCCGCCTGTCAAGTGCTGAACATCTGGTCTTTAACCGTACGGTTGGCCTGCGCGATACTTGGGCTAAAATCTCACAAGAGTAATAATTTCACCTAATACACAAAAAAGCGTGATTATTTTCACGCTTTTTTGTGCTTGATAACCTCGTAATGAAAATTAACTCCTTCCGCTAAGATTAAAAATTGCCTTATAGTCCCATATTGTATAGGGTTATTGCCTGACCAGATTTGTACACTATTTGCCCAAAAATTTACCCATCGAAAAAATAATAAGTTCGGACGAGGTAATTTATGAAACCCATTAAATTACGTACCTTGGCAGCATTTATCACGGCAGTTGGATTTATAGGCAGCGCTCATACAGAAATGACATCGGCAATGTTGCCGCAAAATCCAATGTCATCACAACAGATCGTGGATTTACTCAGTCAGTTGAAAGTCAATTTCAAAGTCATTGATAATCAAGCTGGTTCACATGGTACAGAGTGTGCCATTCTTGGCGCTGATTCGGCGGCCTGTAATCGGGTCAACATCATCTTGAGCAATGGTGATCAGGCAATCAATTCTTCTGATTGGGCACTCTATTTTCACAGTATTCGCCAAATACTGAAACTGGACAATGATCAATATAAAATCACCCATATTACGGGTGATTTACATAAACTGGAACCGACGAAAAAATTTACGGGTATCAAAGCCAATGAAAAAGTCGTGCTACCGATTATTGGTGAATATTGGCAGATTTACAGTACAGATTTTATGCCGCGTTGGTATGCAACTTCCGGTGATACCACGCCCAAGGTCTTGGTAAGTACCGATACTGAAAACATCAGCAAATTTTTATCTGATCTGGAAGGTGAACAGTGGAAACGGACCACAACGGATAACAATATCCTGATGACGCCTGAAAACCGCTTTGCAAAAAACCAACAGATAGCAACGATCAGTGAAGATAAACTGCGAGGGCAGATTATTCCGACACCGAGAGAACTTTCCATTTACTCCCAAGATGTGGATTTATCCCGTGGAGTGAAATTAGAGTTGGGCGGGTTGAGCGGCGAATCTATTAACGTGATTAGGGAACGTTTCAAAGCCCGTGATATTAGTTTAACGGATAACGGTTACCGAATAGCAACTCAAATCAACGCAAACCAATTTACTAAGCCTTGGCGAATAAAAGGTGCGTATTTATTGGAAATTACCACCAAAGGGACACAAATCATTGCGTTTGATCAATCTGGCGTATTCTATGGTCTACAATCGCTGTTTTCCTTACTTCCCGCCAATGGTATTCCAAAGATTGCGACACTGACGGCAAAAGATGCACCACGGTTTGAATATCGTGGCGTGTTCCTTGATGTTGGGCGAAATTTTCATAGCAAAGAAGCTGTCTTGCGTCTGCTTGATCAAATGTCCCGCTATAAACTGAACAAGTTCCATTTTCATTTGAGTGATGATGAAGGTTGGCGCTTAGAAATTCCTGGTTTACCGGAGTTGACTGAAATCGGCAGTCAACGTTGCCATGATTTGAGTGAGACTCAGTGTTTATTGCCGCAATTGGGATCAGGGCCAGAGAATAACAATATGGGAAGTGGCTATTTTAGCCGTCAGGATTATATTGATATTCTGAACTATGCCAAAGCTCGCCAGATAGAAGTGATCCCAGAAATTGATATACCCGCCCATGCTCGTGCCGCAGTGATGTCGATGGAAGCGCGTTATAAGCGGCTTCTGGCGCAGGGCAAAGAGCAGGAAGCCAATGAATATCGTCTGCTTGATCCGACAGATACCTCGAATACAACCTCCGTGCAGTTCTATGATCGCCACAGTTATCTTAACCCGTGCATGGATTCTTCAAAACGGTTTATCGATAAAGTTATTAGCGAAGTTGTTGCCATGCATAAAGAAGCCGGTCTGCCGTTGAACACATGGCATTTTGGTGGGGATGAGGCGAAAAATATTCGTTTAGGAGCGGGATATCAGGATAAAAACGAACCGATTGTGCCAGGTAAGGGCATTATCAACCAGAAAATCGAAGACAAACCATGGGCAAAATCTCAGGCTTGTCAGAAGATGATAGCGCAAGGCGTCATCAAAGATGTTGATGAACTTGCCAGTTATTTTGCCATTGAAGTCAGCAAAATCGTCGATGCCCACGGTATCAGCACCATGCAGGCATGGCAGGATGGCCTGAAACATGCCAAATCGGCAAAAGATTTCGCCACTAAACATGTTGCGGTGAACTTCTGGGATACCCAGTATTGGGGAGGTTATGATTCTGTCAATGACTGGGCGAATAAGGGCTATCGGGTTGTTGTTTCCAGCCCTGATTATGTCTACCTGGATATGCCATATGAAGTCCATCCGAAAGAACGGGGCTACTATTGGGCAACTCGCTTTAATGATGAGGCAAAAATTTTCAGCTTTGCCCCGAACAATATGCCACAAAATGCTGAAACCTCGCTGGATCGTGATGGTAATCACTTTAATACTCATAGTAATAAACGCTGGCCGGGGGCTTATGGTATGTCGGGGCAATCATGGAGTGAAACCGTGCGTACCGATGAGCAAATGGAATATATGATCTATCCACGCTTACTGCCGCTGGCAGAACGGGCATGGCACCGAGCAGAGTGGGAACAAAATTATCAGCAGGGCAGGGAGTACAAAGGTGGAATCACGCATTATGTTGATACGACTCTCCTGCAACAAGATTGGGAACGCTTTGCCAATCTGATGGGGCAGCGTGAGCTAGCTAAGCTGGATAACGCCCAAATTTCGTATCGTTTGCCAGTACCGGGTGGCAGAATTGTTTCTGGAATACTGGAAGCTAATATCGCATTACCGGGAGTGGTTATCCAATACTCATTGGATAATGGAAAAACATGGCAGGATTACAATGACAGACAACGACCCCATGTCCGCGGCAATGTGAAAATTCGCTCTGTCAGTGCTGATGGAAAACGTTTTAGCCGCATAGATGAAGTTAAATTCTAACAATTGCGTTTGAAGCATGAGGGCAATAAATTGATAAAGCAACTTGCCGATTATCTTGAGAACTCATCGGCAGGTTGCTTATCAGATGAACAACTTATTTAGACGAACAACTTATTTAGATGAACAAATAGCAAAAGCGGATTATTTCAATCACTTCATTATTGGCGCTTAGTTATCGTGCTTTCTCATCATGAAATGCACTATCTTCACGGCAATCACCATCAGCACAGTGACCATATAAATAAAGACTGTGGTTTGAGAGCTTAATCCCATAGCGTTCAGCGATGTTTTTCTGACGCTCTTCAATGAACTCATCATTAAATTCAATGACCTTACCGCAGTCGAGACAAATCAGATGGTCATGGTGATGTTGCTGAGTAAGTTCAAAAACCGATTTACCGCCTTCAAAATTGTGGCGTGTGACAATGCCGGCATCATCGAACTGGTTCAACACGCGATAGACAGTGGCGAGGCCAATCTCTTCACCGATATCAATCAGTTTTTTGTAGAGATCCTCCGCACTGACATGATGGCATTCTGGGTCCTGTAGCACTTCCAGAATTTTCAGGCGTGGAAGTGTTACTTTAAGTCCAGCATTTTTCAATGCTTTATTGTTGTCGGTCATGCGGATTCAGTCCTGTAACTTGAGTTAAGTGAACTTGTGATACTTGGGGTATCGTGAGGGAATCATGATTCTGTTTCACGTTGCTGATTATAGGCATGGATATTAAAAATGAAAACCATGCCTATTTAGATATCATGACACATTATGCAAGAATAATCCTGCCTGAAAGGGCTTTTCTCTTCTTATTAAGCGTCTAGAATCTCTGACAGGCTCATTTCAACCTTGATCTGTTGCACCCAGGCTTCAACGCGCTCATCCGTCAATTCTGGTTGACGATCTTCATCAATGGCCAGGCCAATAAAGTGGTTATCGTCGGCCATGCCCTTAGAGGCTTCGAAATGATATCCTTCGGTTGGCCAGTGACCTACAATAATGGCGCCACGAGGTTCAATAATATCACGAATGGTGCCCATAGCATCACAGAAGTACTCTGCATAATCTTCCTGATCACCACAGCCGAACAAAGCAACCAGTTTTCCTTCGAAGTTGATTTCTTCCAGTGTTGGGAAGAAATCATCCCAGTCACACTGAGCTTCACCGTAATACCAGGTTGGGATGCCAAGCAGCAGGATATCGAAGGCTTCAATATCTTCTTTGCTGCTTTTGGCAATATCGTGGACTTCAGCAACATCAGCACCGCCCAATTTTTCTTGGATCATTTTGGCGATGTTCTCTGTGTTGCCTGTATCGCTGCCGAAGAATATACCTATTATTGCCATAAAATGGGTTAACCTCTTGTTTTATTTGTGTATTAAATCTATACACATCACGCTGAAATCAGCTAGAAAAATGTCAGTTTCAGTAACATGAAAAGCGTTATTCTGACCAAACATCCATGACAAATCTGTCAGATTTGTGTGGTGACACCGCTTCATTGTGTTTAATAAAAGCCGTTAATCGGCAAGGTGATTTTTTTCTGTCAGTTGGGCTAATAACATTTGTTCAATCAATTCACTGCGGCTAATGTTGCGCTGTTTTGCCAGATGGTTTAGTGCATCGACGGCATCTTCATTAAGTTTGAGTTCCACTCGACGCAATCCTTTGACTTTATCTCGTCGCAACTGGTTGCGTTTATTGATCCTGAGCTGTTCATCCCTGGACAGCGGATTTGTTTTAGGTCGCCCAGGCCTGCGTTCATCTGCGAACAAATCCAGTGTGGTGCGATCAGTTTGTTCTTTTGCCATAAATTCAATTGATAATGGGCGTGTACCAATAATATAGCGGGCAATAATACCTTAGCTGGACGCGTGTCGCTACTAGTTTCCCTTCCCGCCTTTTGTCGGTGGGAGTACCCTTTTGAGGTAATTTTTCTGTATACAATGTCAGTGATGATATTTTTGTCGATACTCCTGACCAGAATGATATCGGGCTGCTGTTCGTGGATGAGATAAGTTTCTTTTTTAGTCATCACTTCGTTTGTTGATGCCAAAGCTGTGCATATAAGCCATTTTGTTGTACCAGAACATCATGTGAACCTGATTCAGCGATTTTCCCCAAATCTAAAACGAAAATCTTATCAGCATGGCGGATAGTATTGAGCCGATGAGCAATGCTGATCACGGTTCGGTTTCGGCATATCTCTGCCATATTACTCATGATGGCAGCTTCGGATTCATAATCCAGTGCGGAAGTGGCTTCATCAAGGATCAAGATCTTGGGATCATTCAGCAATGCCCTTGCCAATGCGATACGCTGCCGTTGTCCGCCAGAAAGGTTGCCCCCTTTTTCGCCAACAGGATGGGCAAATTTATGTGGAAATGCATTGATGAAATCAACCGCGCCCGCTAAGGTTGCCGCCCGATAGACTTCCTCATCACTGGCATGAGGCTTACACAGGCGGATATTGTCCGCAATGCTGCCGGAAAACAGAATGCTCTCCTGCAAGACCACGCTCATATTACGGCGCAGTGACACTGGGTCGGCAATCGCTAAATCCATTCCATCCACCAAAACCTGACCGTGTTGTGGCACATATAGGCGCTGCAACAATCGGGTCAAGGTACTTTTGCCGGAACCCGATGGCCCCGTAATGCCAATAAATTCTCCGGCCTTAATTTCCAGTGACAAATTTACCAGCACTTCTGGCGTATCTGCATGATAGCGGAAGCGTATATTGCGGAATTCAATCTGGCCTGCCAGTTCGGGAGCCGATGCCAGCCCTTGTTTACTGCTTTCCATCGGTTCATCAAGAATATCACCCACCCGCCGCAGGGCAATCAGGGTATGCTGAAAGTCTTGCCAAACTTGTGCCAATCTTAGGATAGGTTGGGTAACATGCCCCGCCAGCATATTAAAAGCAATTAATTCACCAGGGGACAACTCTCCATCAAGCACGCCTCGGACTCCCCACCACAAAAGCAGGGCGGCAACCACTTTTTGGATCAGCTCAATCCCTTGTCCCGCAGCCAGTCCGCTTTTTTGGGCTGTAAAGCGCTGGATTAATTGCTCGCTTAATACCTTTTGCCATTGGTACAAAAAGCGCTTTTCTGTCGCGGTAGTCTTAATGGTTTCAATTCCCGTGACGGCTTCTGTCAGGAAGCTGGTGGCATTGGCATCGGCTTCATACTCTTTTTCTACCTTGCGCCGAATAATGGGGCCGACGGCGATCCATAGCAAAAAATAGAGAACCAGTGAACTGATTACGAGCCATGTCAGCAGGGAGGAGTAATGGAACATCACACCCAGAAACAGAATAATGAAAATCAGGTCAAGTAACAGCATAAGGGTAGATCCGGTCAAAAACTGGCGGATCTGTGCCATTTCCCTGACTCTGGCGATAATTTGCCCTGTCTGCCGTTGTTTGAAATAAGGCAAGGGCAATCCTACAAGATGACGATACAGTTTGCCGGAGAGTTCAGCATTGATTTGGCTGGCCGTATGCCCAAACACGGTATTGCGCAGGAACCCATATAGAGGCTCTGCTAATGCCAGTGCCAGCATCGCCATGCCTAATATATGCAGGCTGGAAATACTCCGCCCAACCAGCACCTTGTCAATGACATTTTCAAATAGCAAGGGAGCTGCCAGGGCAAAAAGTTGCAACACGATAGCAAACAGGAAAATGTCCCGTAACTGGTTTTTCTGCCTGAAAATAGAGGGATAAAACCAGCTTAGTCCAAATTTAACCTGTTGCCTGGTCAGGGATTTATCTGCTAGCAGCAGCACCTTGTATCCGTTAGATTGGCTGCCCCTCATTTTTTCATCGTGCAAAAATGCACGCACTTCATATTTTTCGGTGGCAGGATCGAACAGCGTAAATGTGTCAGGACGGATTTCTGACAATACCCACCAGCGCTGATCCAATTCAACCAATGCAGGTAAAGGTAATGTGGTGGCGCTATCAGGTGTCAGGCGTTCAAACTTACTGTGTAGCCCAATGGCATCCGCAGCTTCACGTAGTTGTGGATCTGTTAGTGCAAGAGAGTCTAGCCCCAGGGAATGATGTAATTGTCCGACAGAAGCCACTTTATGGAACTGTTTTCCTAAATAGGCGATACAGTCCAGCGCATAATTGTTTGCATTGATATCGCTATTTGCCCCGATTGTGTGGTCGGGTTTTTTGTCTGTATCTGAGTTACAGGTGAAGGAAAAAGTATCAGCCATGATTATTTTTCCCTCAACGCTTCAGATTGATATTCCTGGATTGGGCTGAGCAGATAATCAATGACTCTTCGCTGATCTGTTTTGATTTCCGCAACGATAGACATACCCGCTGTGATTTCAACAGGTTTCCCATCTACCATAATGTTGTTCTGTTTGAGGCTAATTTGTGCGGGAAAAACCAGACCTAACCGTTCATCAGTGGTGGAATCCCGCGAAATGCTAAGTAGCTCTCCCTCAATTGTGCCATAGCGAGTATAGGGGAAAGCATCGACTTTGACTGTAACGTGCTGGCCAGCTCGGACAAAACCGACATCTTTGTTCAGGATCTGGATTTCAGCGAGTTGTACATGTTCATCTGGAACAATCACCATCAAATTCTGCGCAGGTTGCAGAACAGCGCCGAGGGTATGGACAGTTAATTGTTGAACTGTGCCAGTGACGGGAGAGCGTACAACCTCAAGTTCTTCCCGCTCTTGCATTTTCGAAATTTCTTGATGCGTTAACGATAACTGTATTTTTGCCTGTTTTCTTTTCTCAAACCATTCCCGCTCTTTTGTTATTTTAGTGCCTTTTAAGCGCTCTTCCAGACTCTTGTATTTAGTCATCAGAATATCGAGTTCCGATTTTTGTTGAGCGATCAACCTTTCTGTTTCCAGAAATTCTTTTTCTTGTTCCAGATATTCTACCTTGCTGATAACCTGCTTCTGGCTCAAAGTCTTTCTGGCCTGTAAACGCTGGTTGATATTTTCGCGCAGATGAGTCAATGAGTGTATATCGCTATTTCGCGCCTTTTGGGAGGTGAGGTTCTCTTCCATTTCTGCGTGGATACTGGTAATGATTGAGTCAAATTCCTGCTTTTCGTGAGCGTAATGCGTCAGAATTCTTTCCTGTTTATCTGCGGATTGCTGCTGGAAAAGCGGCAGGGATTTGGGATCGTGCTTTTCAAGCAGGGCCTGGTAACGAATTTCCTCTTCCACCAGATAATCGCGTTGCTCGCTCAAACGGGCAATATCCTGATTGACACCGAGCGTATTGAGCGTCAGCAGTGGCGCATCTTTTTCAACATGCTGACCATTTTGGACATGAATGGCAAGCAGTCGGCTTTGCTCATATGCCTGAATAATTTGGGAACGACCAGAAGCTATCAGGCGTCCGGTTGCGGTTGCTTGTACATCCAGTTTCCCCATACAAGCCCATAGCAGAGCAACCAGAACGCTAATGCTTAGGGTTATTGCTGTATAACGAGCGAACGGAGAAGGTGGGCGTTGTGACAATGCCAAGTGTGTCGGTAAAAAATCATAATGCGGGTTGGCAGTACGTAACTGTTTGATCCCTCTGCGCAAGATAGCCTTAAACATGGGCAGGCTCCTCCTGTGTTGTTTCCTGTTTTAGTTCTTGTTGTAACTGCCAAAGTTTCCGATAGTGTTTGCCTTGTTGCAGAAGCTGTTCATGGCTACCTTGTTCGATGATTTGGCCCTGGTGTAATACAATGATCCGGTCACATTGGCGTACCGTGGAGAGCCGATGTGCAATGGTAATGACCGTTCGGCCTTGGGCAATCTCAGCCATGTTAGATTGAATGATGGCTTGTGATTCATCATCCAGTGCACTGGTGGCTTCATCAAGGATCAAAATCTTGGGATCTGACAGCAGGGTTCTGGCAATGGCGAGACGCTGTCGCTGCCCGCCTGATAGCGATTGCCCCCCTTCGGCGATCACCGTGTCATACCCCATCGGTAATTTAAGAATAAAATCATGTGCTCCTGCCCGTTTTGCCGCTTCGATGACCGCAAATAACGGGGCGTCAGGGCAAGATTGGGACAAATTCTCATACACCGTTTTGTTAAATAGAAAGTTTTCTTGCAGAACGATGCCAATCTGCTGCCTGATGGATTCAATATTGAAGTTTTGCAAGGGAACGCCATCCAGCGTGATAGTTCCATTTTCTGGGGTATAAAGCCGTAACAGCAAACGTGCAAGGGTGCTTTTTCCAGAACCAGAGGTTCCGACAACGCCTACAGTTTCCCCCGCCCGAATATTCAGAGTGAAATGGTTGATAGTGGGGGAGAGATCAGGTTGATAGCGAAAGACGATGTCAGAGAATGAGATTGCCCCGTGTAAGGCAACCTGTTCATTGCCTGATTGTTGCTCTGTTGGCAGATTCAGCATATCCCCCAGCTTATCAATGGCAATGCGTGAACGGATAAATTGCCCCCAGAGTTGCACCAACTTGGCCAGGGGTTGCTGGGTGTGGCTTACCATCATATTGAAGGCGATCAATTGACCAATGGTCATGTGCAGGGAAAGCACTTCCGAAGCGCCCAACCAGATAATCACCGCACTGGTAACTTTTTGTAGCACCATCACCAGATGACCGGAACGATTGTCCCATTGCTGTACATCATAACTGGTGCTGACCATCTTTTCAGTCTGACTATCCCAGCGGCGAATAAAGCGGGGTTCAGCGGCGAGGCTTTTTAGTGTCTCGGCACCTGCAACGGTTTCAGTCAGGAAAGAGGTATTCATTGCAGCATGAGTGAACTGTTTTTCCACCGCTTTTTCAATTTTCGGTGTTACCCACCAGGCCAGCAGGGCATAGCAGGGTAGGGTAAGCAGGAAAATCAGGGTCAACATACCGGACAATAGGCTCATGACATAAATAAATACGAACATGAACAAAACGTCGATACACAAGGTGAACATAGAGCCGGTTAAAAACTCTCGAACCGTTTCCAGTTCCCGTACTCGTGTGACAATCGCGCCTACTTGACGGGATTTAAAAAATAGCAATGGCAGGCCAAACAGGTGCTTAACCAGTTTCAGGCCAAGTTTTATATCAATCCGGTTGGCGGTGTGGGCATACTGGTATTCACGTAATCCCCGCAGAATAATTTCAACCAATCCAGCCGCCACCAGCCCAAAAATCAGCACATCCAATGTGGAAAGCGTCTGGTGTACAAGAACCTTGTCCATGACAACTTGCACGACCAAAGGAGAAATAAGTGCCAGGATTTGTAGAACGAAGGAGAACAGGAGGATCTCCGTAAGGTTCTTCTTTTGCCTGACAAATTCAGGAATAAACCAGCGAATATTAAATTGGTTGCTTTTTTGTTTTATTTTTATCCACCTGCCACTCCATAGATTGATAAATTCTTCTTTACCTAATATCTCAGGCGTTTCTTGGTGGGGTTTTTGGATTAGTACTCGTTGCTCATCATATTTTGCCAGAATAAAGGGTTGTCCATCATTGTTAAACAAAATGGCTGGTAGTGATATGTTACCTAACTTCTTATTTCTAGAGTGTTTGTTTTTAATACTAATATTACATTCTTTTTGCAGCTTGTTTAGAGTAGAAATATAATCATCACCATCATTTAAGTTTTTATTTGATGTGGTTACATGATCCCTATTAGATATCATTATTATTAAATTAATTAATGATATTATTGTTTTTTCTATTTCATTCATTAAATTAAATCTATTTTAAATAAAAAATCACATTTTTGATGTAAAGAGATAACCTGAAAAATAATAAGGCATAATATTTATTAAATAATCTTAACAAAATCTCTTGAAAGATATTATCTGCTCTCAAAGAACCCATGAATGTCGGTAATTGGGACAAAATGTAGAGCCTAAACAGGCATTTTACTATTTATATGTTGATCTTAGCCGATAAATAGATATATCTTTATCCAACGTTATCGGTAAACCCTGGTTGGTAACTCATTATCAGTATACCATTTGGATTATAGAACATACTTAAGTTGGCTTATACTTTACTTGCTATTTTGTATTTTGGATAGTTCTTTCAAAAAGATAGTTATTTCAAGATAATAGCTATTGAAAAATAAGGAAAATATAACTTACTTTAGCTTACTTAGATAACCGTAGCAATCAGGTTTAATCATAAATGAAACCATAATGCATATGGATTCATTTATGATTTAATCATTTTAATTTAATGTGTTTTTAACATTAAATTAATATTTATTTAATGGATAATGCTATGTCTGAAAAATTTGTTCAAACCATCTCAAGCGTTAATTATAACAAAGGCGTATTCTCTCTCTATTTTGTAGGCCAGGAATCGAATCGAATGGCGAATGGTATGCTGGCGGAAAATGATCAGGAATTACAATTAAAACAAGTGATCCATATGCCTGCTTCTGGTTTTATGTATATGGTTTCTATGGTTAAAAGTATGCTTGAAGATCCAAGAATGGAAGCCGAAATCAATAAACTGATTGCCGCTGGCTTTTTACCTATGCCTGAGATCAATGAAAGCGAAAAATCTGTTGAAGCAGAAGCCGCTGAACCTAAAAAACGTTCAACACGCAATTCTGAAACAGCAAAATAGTATCAGTAAAATTCTATCAGGCGTTGCTAACCTATGATGATTACACATCAACCAGCAACACTGAGTGCGAATGAAATACAGGCAATGATTGGTGGGGTGATGTTGCTTTGTCAGCACTCCCCCTTGCACCGACGTTATTTAGTTGCTGAATGGCAACAACGTATCTTGCCATCATTCCAGCTTAATCAGTTTTGCTATTACGAAGATGAACATCAACGCCCAGTTGCTTTTTGTAATTGGGCTTTTTTGTCTGACAGCAGTCGGGATGCAATTCTTTCCGGTGAGCGGGAAATTGTGCGGGAAGATTGGCGTTCCGGCCAGCATATCTTTTTTCCAGAAATGATTGC
This sequence comes from Xenorhabdus ehlersii, assembly GCF_003610465.1. GTDB lineage: Bacteria > Pseudomonadota > Gammaproteobacteria > Enterobacterales > Enterobacteriaceae > Xenorhabdus > Xenorhabdus ehlersii. The sequence goes on from NZ_RAQI01000003.1 coordinate 66,308, forward strand.
GCCTTTCGGACATGCGCGTGACATTGCCTGCGATCTGCGTCGGCGTGTCTTTGCCGCATGGAAAGGGCAAAAAGCCTGCACAGTCAGGGGAACTCTGGATGTTCCAAATAACCGCTGTATCCGTCGGGTACAGTGGTTCACTGTTTAATTTTTTTTACCCAATATCAGGATTATTTTATGGGAAAGTCATCTAGCCGCAGTGCGGAATACTTCTTTACTGAGAGATACGAAGATGATGATGATGGAAACACAATACATGCCTTCGGTGTCGGTATTAATGGTGTCATTAATGCTTATGGTGGAAATGACAACATAGTTGTCGGTTCTATTAATGTGACAGTCAATACCACGTGGGGCGATGACACTATTTCGGGAGCGACTGGCTATCTGAAAGTCAATGACACGACTGGCAATCTGACAGTGAAAGGGGGTTCTGGTTTCACTTCAATCAACAAGACACAGAGTGGGCTAATCAGATTTGAGGGCGCCGCTGGTGGAGTGAAAATCAATCATACCGGAGACAAGAGTGGCATCTCTTATTCTGGCGCTGCTGGATATAATAGTATCACCCGTAAGGGCTTACAGGGTGATATTAGCTTCAAGGGAGCTGGTGCATACAACGAATTCTGGCATGAAACTAATCAGGGAAATTTCTATTTCGCTGGAGCTGGTGGCGCAAACAAGATCGATCGTACCTGGTTTAACCGTTATCAGGGTTCACGTGGTGATTTGACATTCAAGGGTGCCGGAGCTGCAAATATCATTAGCTCCGGAGTTGAGAATGGCAACATTGATTTTGAGGGGGCGGGAGCAGCCAATAATATTGTCCGTAAAGGTAAAATTGGCGACATCACATTACGTGGTGCAGGCGCATCTAACCGTGTTGAACGTATTCGTCAGGTGGATGACGTCTACTCTGAAACCCAAGGAGATATCCGGTTTGAGGGGGGGGTGGATACAATAGCCTCTATTCCGATGTTGCACACGGTAATATCTATTTTACGGGTGTCGGCGCTTATAACGAAATTACCCGTAAAGGAACAGCCAATGATTTCAATAGCGAAGGGATAGAATACGCTAAAGCGGAAGAGGTTGTGCTGACAACCGCAACCATGAGTGGTTCATGGATTGGCAACTCCCATCAGGTGGCAGGGTTTAAATCGACGCGGGAGTTGAATACTTACCTGTTTGCGTTTGAAGATGGGACTTACACTAAAATCAACAAGGTTCAGCTCCGTAATGATCCCGAAACGGGCAAGCTGAGATACGTTTCGACCGCCTGGTATAAAGAAGGAAAGCATCTTAAGGGGTTGGAAAAACAAGATATCTCAAGGCGAGGGGGATTTAATTCAGTCGGTGAAGACGGCGCATACACGTTGTCAAACCTGACTGTTGAGCAGCGGAAACAGGTAACGGTTTATGCGGTTGAGAAAAAACTGACGGAAAACCAATGGGTGAATTATGGCAATGGTGTCCAGATCGACGCGGCAGATATCACTTTATCTGATGCCAAAATGGGGGGTTATGCTATTTACCGCGATGGAACCACCGTTGATGTAAAAGCTGTCAAATCCAACCGGATGCCAAACACCTATATTTATGGTAAGCAACTTGGCAAACATACCAAGGTTGTGGTGGTTGAGCTAAGGAACGACCCAAAAACAGGAATGCTGCAATATCTTGCTCGTCCCTTATATAAAGAAGGCTACCATACAGCAAATTTGGCGAACGAAAATATCTCCCCCGCCAATGGCTACCAATATATGGGAACCGGCAGCTACTCGCTAAGTGATCTTCATTACAGTGTTAATGCTGTGCGCACAAATTCCAGTCGTGTGCCTGATATGCATGAATATAGCGATCTGGAGCTGTTCAAATCGGCAACTGGCAATGGTGACAGTTCTGGGGATATTCATTATGCCGGTGCGGGTGGTGGTAACATCATTAAATCTAACGTTACCCGTGGTAATGTCAGCTTTAAAGGTGCAGGCATTGCGAATGTGATTGAACATAGCTCTGAGTTTGGTAACACCGAATTCGATGGTGGTGGTGGGGCAAACGTCATCATCAAAAAAGGCAAAGAAGGTAACCTGAATTTCAATGGTGCTGGCATTGCCAACGTATTGCTGCACCAAAGCCAGCACGGTGATATGAATGTCAATGCGGGTGGGGCAGCAAACGTATTGGTTCGCGTTGGGGATGGCCGCTATCTTGCTCACCTTCTGGCTGTTGGCAATATCTCCATTCATAAAGGCAATGGCAACAGCCGTATCTCAATGGGTGGTGGTTTTAATACCCATACCCAAATCGGTCATGGTAATGCTTTCTGGACTGGTGTTGGTGGTGCTAATGTCCTGACCCAAATGGGGAACGGTGACGTTTCATCAATACTGGTTGGTGGCGCCAATGTTCTGACCAAAGTGGGTAAAGGCGATTTGCAGTCAGCCATGTTTGGCGGTGCCAATATAATTACCCACATTGATAATCATGATGCTTCTTATTCCGGCTCTTCAAATACATCAGCAATTGCGCTGGGCGGTGCCAACATTCTGACTAAAAAGGGCAAGGGTGATGTACAGGCTCTCATGGGCGGTGGCGGCAATGTCCTGACACATATTGGTGATGGTAAAACCACCGGTATTATGCTGGGCGGCGCGAATATCCTGACCAAAGTCGGCAATGGTGATACTACAGGTATTATGTTAGGTCTCGGTAACGTTTTGACTCATGTTGGTGATGGGCAAACGTTAGGCATTATGGGGGCAGTAGGCAACATCTTCACCAAAGTGGGTGATGGCACAACCATTGCGGCTATGATTGGTGCTGGCAATATTTTCACCCATGTCGGAGAAGGAAATGCCTGGGCGCTGATGGGGGGGAAGGGCAATATCTTCACGAAAGTTGGCAATGGTGATGCACTGGCACTGATGCTGGCATTGGGTAACGTCTACACGCATATTGGCGATGGTATGAGCGTTGCCCTGATGATCGCCAAAGGCAATATTGCGACCAAAGTCGGCAATGGTGATGCGCTGTCAGCCATGATTGGCAAAGGCAATGTCTTTACCCAGATTGGTGATGGTTCCACTTTCGCAGCCATGATTGGTGGGGCAAACGTGTTGACCAAAGTGGGTGATGATCTGACAGCGGCACTGATGGTGGGTGAAGCCAACATTTATACCCATGTCGGAAACGGCACCAGCATTGGTTTGTTTGCAGGTAAAGCCAACATCATGACGAAAGTGGGTGATGGCACAACATTGTCTGCCATGTTTGGCGAAGCCAATATTATGACCCATGTCGGTGATGGCTTGACCGGTGTATTGGCATTAGGCAAAGCCAATATTGTGACAAAAGTTGGCAATGATTTCATGGGCGTTGTGGCAGCTTCCGAAGCTAACGTGGTGACTCATGTTAATAATGAAGGCAATAGCACCACGGCAGCCTTGTTAGCGGGTAAAGGCAATATTCTGACCAAAGTGGGTGATGGAACCGCGGTCGGCCTGTTGATTTCTAAAGTCGGCAATATCATGACCCATGTTGGTGACGGCACGACGGTCGGGTTTGCGAAAGGTGAAGGCAACATTATCACCAAAGTGGGTGATGGGTTGGGCATCAATGCCGCCTGGGGCAAAGCCAATATTTTAACCCATGTTGGTGATGGTGATCGCTATAACCTCGCCAAAGGTGATGCGAATATCATTACCAAAGTTGGCGATGGTCAGGAAGTTAGTGTTGTTCAAGGGCAAGCCAATATTTTAACCCACGTTGGCAATGGTGATGACTATACCGGCGCCTGGGGTAAGGCTAACGTAATGACCAAAGTCGGCGATGGTCGCAATGTTGTGCTCACCAAGGGCGAAGCCAATATCGTGACTCAGATTGGTGATGGCGATAGTTTCAACGCGTTATGGAGCCAGGGCAATGTTGTCACCAAAGTGGGTGATGGCATACAAGTGACCGCTGCCAAAGGTAAGGGCAATATCACAACCACGGTGGGTAATGGCCTTAGCGTGACTGCGGCTCATGGCGACCTGAATATCAATACCAAAGTCGGTGATGGTGTTTCCGTCAATGTGGCTTGGGGTAAATTCAACGTCAATACTCGTGTGGGTGACGGCCTGAATGTTTCAGTTATGAAAGGCAAGGGCAATGCCAATATCCGTGTGGGTGATGGCCTGAATATCAATGCTTCTTATGCCCGTAACAACGTGGCAATTCAGGTGGGTAATGGTGATTTCTATAGCCTTGCGGTGGCGGAAAGCAATACACAGAGCAATAAACTGGATGCGCTGTTTGACAATATCAAACAGACAGTACTTGGTAGCGCCGGCAGCCAAGGCATCAATTATCTGGTAAATGGCGATGAAGCGAATACATCGGGAACCCATAAAGGACGTGGTGCCATTGAGCTGCCGGAAGTTTCCTCTCTGAATGGCTTTAAGCTGACAGAGATGGATGAAATCACTTCTGACTTGAAGGACAGTCTGAAAGGTTCTGTGACGGGTGTTGATACCCCGGATATGGGGAGTATCGAGAAGACACTCGGCAACGAAAAACACCTGAATCCAAAAAATCAGTCACGCAACTTGATCGTCAATGGTGATTTTGAGCAAGGCGCCAAGGGATGGACATACACCAATGGCATTGAAGCGAGTCATTCAGCTAAGTCATACGGCCTGAGTGCAGAAGGGCATGGAGATCGCGTCAGTGAGCTTGATGTCAAGGGTAACACGCATATCTGTCAGAATATCCAGAATTTGACAGAGGGTGAAGAAATTACCGTCAAGTTCGATTTTGCAAGACGAGTTGGCAGCTCTGCGGATAATGGGCTGGAAGTGTGGTGGAATGGCGAGTTTGTTTTTGCAGCTGCCAATGGTAAAAGCGAGTGGCAAAACAAGACACTGACCTTAACCGCCAAGGCAGGCAAAAATCTACTGGGATTTTCTGGAATCGGCTTGGGTGATGGTTTGGGTTACGTTCTGGATAACGTTTCTGCAACTTCATCATCTTATCTGTCAGACCGTGCCATTACTGACCATATGCAGCAGGATAAGGCTGCCCATAACGCCTTGCAGGATAAGGAAAAAGCAGAAGCTGGTCGCCAGCGTTTGGTTCAGGAAAAAGATAAACAACTGGCAGCGATTGCTGGCACCCAGGCACAACTGGAAGCTACCGATCTGGATATTCTGAACGCTAATGGTCAGACGCAGCGTGATGCGATCAAGGGCGAAGCCCAGGCGGTAACAGATGAACTGATGGCGAAAGTCAAAGGTTTGGAAGCGCTGGAAACCCATGCCGCCTATCATGGAGAATCAGGCCAACAATGGCGTGATCAGTTTGCTGTTGGTTTGCGGCAGCGTATTCAGTCCGAATTGAACAACGCTAGCGAAATTGCGCAAAACCAACTGGATAATTCACAAAAAGCGGCAGCGGAACATCTGGATAATATCAAGGATGCCGTCGCTAAATCAGAAGCAGGTGTACTTAAGGCTGATCAAAACCATCAACATGCTGAGCAGGATGTTGAAGAAGCGTTGATCCAAGCCAGAAACAGGGAAAAAGAAGCTCTTGATCGTGAGCTAAGGGCCAGACAAGCAGAACATGATGGCAACGTAGCAGCGCAGCAAGCAGAGCAACATGGTCAGAATGAAGTCTCCGTGGCAGACAGTAAAACTGTGCAAGTACAAAATGATGCCAAGGGTTCGAAACTGGATGGTAGCTATCAGCCGACCCGTACCGGCGCAAAAGGCAGCGGTTTGTCTGGTAAAGCCTATGAATCCCATTACTATGACGACGTTGAAAAGGCAGAAAAATCCAAGAGTAATATCAATTCTGAATTCACTGTTCAGGCAGATGGCCGATTCAGCAAAGAATTGCAAGATCTGGATAACGATCTGAGCGAACTGAACGATGCCAAAGAAGCCCTGAATCGCTTGCAGATCAATGCGGGAATACGCGCTAAAAAAGAGTCTGGCGCCTCTGCTCTGACATCTCTGCATACCGAAACATCAGTCGATCAGCCTGTCAACCAGTCCATGGATACCGTGACTGAATGGGTCAGGAATACGCCGAGAATTTCAGGATTAGATCTCAGTGGCTTGCAAGCACTGGGTGAAACTTTGGCTCAACCAGAATCCATTGATACGTCAAAAGTGTCTGCGACGGCAATAAAGGCACAAAAAGTAGCTGATGTTTATCGCTGGCTGGATAGTGACAATGGCGCTGCGACAGATAGCTACATTCCTGTCCCTGGTTTTAACCGTGTTGATGCGGATATTCCTGCTGATCTCAGACAGAAAATGGTGACCTTTGTTGAAGGCTACCTGAATGCTACGGAAAATAGCGTACCGAAAGATCAGGTTATTTCACTAGCGAAACTATTTGTTGATGCCACAATTGATTACGACTGGGATAAGCGCGTCGAATTCGTCTCAAGACTGGAAAGCTATGGCTATAGCTTCGAACCTGTACATGGCGATAAGAGCATCGTTTCATTTTGGTCTGGTAGAAACTTCAAGCAATACCGTGAAGTTCTTGATGCAGTACAGACTGATGGCAAGAAGGTAGTTTACGATATTGATGTAAAAGGTAACTCTTTTGCCATTGATCTGAACAAGACGCTGATGCGTTGGGGAGGGATATTCCTCGATTCTGACATTGCGGAACAGAAAGCTTTGCAATCGACCATTAACGCTTCGGCATACAGCAATACCGGATTCTGGAGTTCCCTCTATGCAACCGGATCACGTGATGATGTCTATGTCATTGCGGAAGGCGGATTACGTCTTGGCAACTATTTCTGGAATGTTGAATTACCTGTATTGCGTCAATTGCAGCGTGAAGGCTTGGTAGGGGAAATTCGCCTGCTGGATAAAACGGCCAAAGCATATCAAGGTATGTCACCTGAATCCATTGGACGCAGATTGACAGAAGCGGGTGTTTCTGTAAAAGCGCGTTTTGATTCACTCAGCTTTGCAGAGCAGGAAAAGCTGCTGGCATTGAACCCTGACAAGTATAAGCCGGATACATTGGTTGATCTGGATATCAAAACCAGTGCCATTGATAACCTGCTGAGCCAAGCATTGCCATTCTATGGATTGCGTACAGAACGCAATTTGTTGGTACGTGCATCTGATACTAAAGGCTTTGAAATTCGTCCGTGGCCGGGTAATAACAATGATAGTTTCAAAACTATTATGATGGAAAACCCAGAAGATTCAGCTCAGATTAAATCTATTGAGCGTTTTATTCTCGCCAACTATAACAATTACGACCAATTGCCTGATGAGTTGCATCTGGTGAAAGATCGCATTGTTTCCCACGATCATGGGCGTACCCGTATTATTGCGGAAAAAATCGACGGTAGCTGGAGCTATAAACCGAAAACTGATTTGATGTCTGTAGGGGAGTTGCGGGAAGCCGCTTACGTTAAAGGTAAGATCCTTGGTGACAGTTATCGGCATGTGTTAGATGCCCTCAGTAACTATCAAAATACTTTGCAAAACAGCAAGGATAATGACTTTGAAGCAGTGGAAAAATTAACTGATCTGCTGCACCAGGTTGAAAGTTATTTGAAGGGGCATCCAGATTCAAAACGAGTTCCTGCGTTACAAAATTTGTTGTCACAAGTGAGTGTCCGTCTGGAAGAATCGCTGGTACTAACGGAATTTACGGTGAGAAGTGGCGAAAAAGTTGCCATTAATAATGATGGTACGCCACCGCGTGACAGAGAACCGTTCAATCCAGTGACTCGTTTCCTGAACGATGAGCTTTATGGCTCCAGAGAAGATCGCCGTAACATCGATAATCACACCCAAATAATATTGGATGCGGCTGTCGCCAAAGGTGCCGCGGATAAGATCACCCTACAGGGTGAAGCCGGGCGTCTAACGGGTTATTACCATAGTGGTGCTCAAAAAGATCAGGGTGAACATAGTCCAGCGAAAAAAGTTGTACTTTTCATTCACGGTTCCGGCTCATCTGCGGAAGAACAAGCCAGCATTATCCAAAATCATTACCAAAAACAGGGTGTGGATATGTTGGCGGTGAACATGCGGGGTTATGGTTCCAGTGATGGTCATCCAAGCGAAAAAGGGCTTTATCAGGATGCCCGTACCATGCTCAGCTATTTGGTTAATGACCGTGGCATCAAGCCTGAAAATATTATTATCCATGGCTATTCCATGGGTGGGGCGGTAGCGGCGGATCTTGCCCGTTATGCAGAGCGCAACGGACAGCCAGTTTCGGGTTTGTTGCTTGACAGGCCAATGCCAAGCATGACCAAAGCGATTACCGCCCATGAAGTACCAAACCCTGCGGGGATCACGGCGGGGCTGGCTAAATTTGTTAATGGTCAGTTCTCGTTGGAGAAAAATCTGCAAGGCATCTCGAAACAGACGCCAATCATGCTATTGACCGATAATGAAGGATTGGGCAAAGAAGGGGAAAAACTGCGTGCCAAGCTGGTTGTAGCGGGTTATCAGGTATCGGGTGAACAGACCTTCTATGGCCATGAAGACAGTGGATTGATACGCCAATACGCCGATCTGATTGTCTCAACACTTTCCGAACCTAAGCGTGAAAGTGGTAGCGTGAAGGCAGGCTTGTTGGAAAAAATGGTTTACACCCTGTTTGATGTGAAATCAGGTGGAAAAGAGTTGGATAAATACTCATTCCATTTCACGCAGGGAGAGTCTCTGCTAAATAATCTTGAGAAATTGGTACCGGAAATTGGCAATGTACTCCTGACTAATGGGAATCACGTTGAGTCAAAAGAATTTCTGGAAGGCATCTGTTTTGCCTTATCTGGCCGTTACCTGATAGAAGAGCGAGTACATGGAGTCGGTGGTGGTAAAGCGTATTTATCGTGGCTGACGGATGCGGTCAAAGCCTACAATGACAATAGTGTGAATAAAAAGAGTGATATCAATTCGATTGAAGCCTCTTTGCTTAATCAGTATCGCCGCCAAAATATTGGTCCGGCAATTCAAGATCTGCTGTCAATGCAGTATAGCCAGACGCAAAATATGTCTAATTTGGTAAACCGCAGGAAAGCCAATCAAGCTTATGGCGGCAAGCTAAAAGCCAACGGGCTGACAGGAGATAGAATTGACCGCTCGATGAGCAATGATGTTGCTGGCTATGAGTCTGTCATGGAGCAACTACGCAATGTGGATAAGACGACATATATGTCCTTTATGTCTGAAGATCACGCAATGGCCGTTGTTGTGCATAAAGGGGAAAATCAAACCGTTTGGTCATTCTATGATCCTAACTTTGGTATCAAGTCATTTGATAACTATAGCGATTTTGAACACTTTATGGACTCTTTCCATAAAGGAATACTAACGGGATATCAATCCAAATTGGGTTATGAATATGTCGCCAGCAGAGAAGAAAACCAAAGTTTCTATGTTAACTACAATACGTTTGAAGATGGCACCATTACCCATTATGACGGAGTCTGGAAACAGGCGCGTGCAGGTGAACAACAGTACGTATTGCGTGCACTGAAAGAGCAGGGTAAGGCATTTAAGCTGGGTTCAAATGTCACAGGACGAGTGGTTGATTACGGTAACGATGCCGTGACGTTAGAAGTGACAACGAAGAAAGGTGAGAAAGTCCTGGTTGAAGTTGAAAGTAACAATTTCAGGCAGGCGGCTAACCTTGTGCAGTCGAATATCGATAAAGTCGTTGCTAATTCGGAAAATGGTAAATTTACACTCAAAGCGTCGGCGGAAAATATTACCAAACAACCAAATGCAGGGCAGAGTGCGACTGATGCGTTTGATGTGAAACCTCAGTCTGATGAATCAAAAGTACTCAAAGGTATCAAGAGCGACCTGAAACGTTACGGCGAAGCACTAAAACCACAGTCATCCAGCCCAGGTAAAAAACCGAAAGATATTCGCACAACGGAGGATTTTTTAGCCGGCTACAAGCAGGGTCATGCGGAGCAGGTGGTGAATGGCTTCCGTCCAAACATGAATATCAAGCAATTGGTAGATTTGCTGGTTAAAGGTAACTGGAGTCCAGAACAAAAAGGGGCTTTGGCTTGGGAAATTGAAAGCCGCGCCTTAAAAGTCACTTTCCAGCCAAGAGCTGAGAAATACAATCGCTTGTTCCGTGATGTCGCTTCAACGGGCATTGCTGATACTAAGGCAAGCGAACAACTGGCACCACAGTTGTTATTGTTGAATCTGTCAAATGATGGTTTTGGCGGACGTTGTGATCCATTATCGAAACTGGTTCTGGTTGCGAAACAACTTGAAAATGATGGTCAGGATGGTGTTGCCCGTCAATTGCTGGAAAAAATGTATTCCTCGGCGGCTGTACTTAGTAATCCAGATCTGTATTCTGCAACTGAGCGCGCCAACGCGGATAAGCTGTTGGGCTCTTTAGCAGCACTGCATGCCAAGAACCCGATGGCAGACACATTTATCAAAGTGTGGAAAGAGAAACTGGAAGACACGAAAGCACTGACAGTAGATGGCGTGATCCAGAGAATTACCGCTGGCAATACAGAAGATAAACCCGTGTTGCTTGAACTGGATGGACCAGACCATGCAATGGCGGCGTGGGCCAAAGGAAATAGTGAGGATCGTGTTTATGGTTTCTATGATCCAAACGTGGGGATTGTTGAATTTTCGTCAGCGGAGAAGTTTAGTGCTTACGTGACGCGTTTCTTCGGTGAATCCGATCTGAATATGGCACAAAGCTACAGGTTGCCGAAGAACGCAGCAGGGGAAAGTGTTTTCGAGCGTGTAGCAGTCATTGATGGTGAGGTTTTGGCAACTTATCGTCCAAGAGCGGCTGATAAAATCACTATGCGAGACATGTTAGAACTGCCGGTATTTGATGATGCCTCAATCAAGAAACCGATAGGGATTGATGCGGCTGATGGTGTAAAAAAACCATTAAGTGATAACTCGCTGGAAAGCCATATGCACGTGAATAACCAAGATGTTAATTCTTGGGAAGATATTGCGGTCAAACCACAGCCTGAAGGTGGCGATAGCCGCTTTGCTGGTCAGGTTATTATCCAGACAGAAAATGATCCTGTGGTTGCGGAAGCCGCTGCGAACTTGGCGGGTAAGCACCCGGATTCCAGTGTGATCGTTCAGCTTGATGCCAACGGTCAATATCGCGTGGTGTATGGTGATCCGGCTGTTTTGTCCGATAAATTACAGTCCGGCAAATTACGCTGGCAGATTGTTGGGCATGGACGTGAAGAGTTAGCGCAGAATCATACGCGCATGAGCGGTTACAGTGCGGATGAACTGGCCTTGAAACTGAAACAGTTCCGTACTGATTTCAAACAGGTGGGGAGGCCAGATCATATCAGCCTCGTGGGTTGTTCTCTGATAGGCGATGATAACCGCAATGGTTTCGCCCATCACTTTATTTCGGAACTGGATAAGCTGGGTATCCGTACCACCGTATCGGCGCGCAGCAGTGAGGTTGCGGTAGACAGTATTGGCCGTAAATACACCAAAGATGCGCAGGAACAGTGGGTACACAAACTTACGGATAATAAGCTCGTGTTGGGGTGGAATGACAAAGGTGAATTGGAAAGTCACTCTGAACGTGTTCGCCGTGGTATCGCTGAAAATGACATCAACTTATCCCGCGTGGGTCAGACTGAGGTTGCTGCAAAAGCGCAAGGCGCTATTGCGGACAATGCCGAGACATTCCATGCGCCAAAACAACGTGATACGGCAGATAACCATTCAACAGTAGTATCATCAAATAACCAGCTGAGTTATTCCGGTAATATTCAGGTACAAGCTGGTGATGGTGAGTTTACGGTCATTAACTGGGGAACCACCAATGTAGGTATCAAGGTCGGTACAGGCGGCTTTAAGTCCATGGCCTTTGGTGATAACAATGTGATGGTTCACATTGGTGAGGGTAACAGCAAACACAGTGTTGATATTGCCGGTTATCAGGCATTGGAAGGAGCACAACTGTTTGTAGGCAACCGCAACATCAGTTTCAACATAGGACGCAGTAATGATCTGATCGTCATGCTGGAAAAATCCATTCCGACACCACCGTTGGTTAACCCATTTGACGGTGCAGCACGCATTTCTGGTGTATTGCAAAACATTGCCGGATCGTTTAACTCACCGGACTGGTTAGCTACACAAAACCAGCAATGGACATTGGAAAGTGCGAAGAAATATGTCAGTGATCTGTCCGGTCTCGATTTAACCAGCAGTGTAGACTATAAAACCCTGACAGATCTCGACTCGCAAAATGAACGTAGCAGCCGTGGCCTGAAAAATGATCTCGAAAGCACATTGAACAAGAAATACAACCAATGGCTGAGTGGAAATGGCAATACTCCTGAAATGGGCAAAATCAGTCGGGCGGATAAGTTCCGTCAAGCGAATGAAAAACTGGCCTTTAACTTTGCCGTTGGTGGGCAGGGTGCTGATATTCAGGTAACGGCGGGTAACTGGAACTTTATGTTCGGTGACAATATTCAGTCGATTCTGGATACCAACCTGGGATCGCTGTTCGGCTTGATGACGCAGGAATATACCTCAACGGGGATGGCAAAAACCACGTTTACCTTTAGCCCAACGGACTTGCCTCGTCAGCTCAAAAATAAATTGTTGGGGGATCTGGCAGGCGTCAACGCGGATACCACGCTGGCAGATATCTTTGGCGTAGATTATACCCCGAAAGGTGATATTGTCTCCCGTTCAGGCCAGCCTGTTGATGGTGTCGCTATTCTGCGTCAAATGCTGGAAATCATCGGTGAATTCAGTAGTGATCAACTGCAAGCCTTCACTGATCAAGAAAAACTACTCGATAGTCTGAAAGCTAGCTTGAATATGGGGGCTGATGGTGTGAGATCTTTTGCTGAAAGCCACGGCCTGAAAGCAAAAGCACCTGATGAAAGTCAGGAAGGGCATGTATCCATCAGCAAAGGGGATGAATCAACACCGGAAACAGCAGATGTACAGGCAGATCGCCCCGTTGGTTTGACTTCCCTGAACCTGCCAAACCTGTTTGCAACGCTGTTCAATCAGGATAAGCAGGCCGAGATGAAATCGCTGGTCACTAACCTGAAAAAGAACCTGACAGCTGATCTGTTGAACATAGAGGATAAAACCTTCGACTTCCTGCGTAACAGCGGCCATCTGCAAGGAGACGGTGATATTCACGTTTCCCTTGGTAACTACAACTTTAACTGGGGGGGTGATGGTAAAGATCTCGGTGCGTATCTGGGCGATAACAACAACGTCTGGGGCGGCCGTGGTGACGACGTCTTCTATTCCGTAGGAACCTCGAATATTTTCACCGGCGGCCAGGGTAATGATGTGGGTGTTATGATGGGGCGTGAAAACATGATGTTTGGCGGTGCGGGCAACGATGTTGCGGTATTGGCTGGACGGATTAACTACGCCTATATGGGAAGTGGCGATGATCAGGCCTTTGTCTTTGGTGAAGGTGGCATGGTTGATGGCGGCAAGGGACGCGACTATATCGTGGCTTCCGGCAACTTTAACCGCATTGATGCGGGAGAAGATCAGGATTACGTTGTAGCCATTGGTAATAATAACCGAGTGGATTTAGGCGAAGGTAACGACTTTGCGACAGTATTCGGTAACTATAACCAGATCGATGGTAATGTGGGCAACAATGCCATCAAACTGATGGGTTATCACGCTATCATCAATGGTGGTACAGGTAATGATCACCTGATTGCCGATGTGGTATCTAAGTTCAGCCAGCTTAACGGCGGTGATGGTGATGATCTGCTGATACTGGGCGGATACCAAAACCGCTTCAAGGGTGGCACGGGCGTGAATAGCTTTGTGGTCAGCGGTGATGTGATTGATAACGTAGTTGAAGATATCAAGCAAGGTGACAAGATTATTTTCAATGATATCAATGGGCAAAACTTGTGGTTACAACGCAGCGGTTACGACTTGGTGCTGTTGACCCAGCGTAATGTCAAAGATACCTCTGCACAGGGGCAGTTTGAGGCAATGGGTTCTGTGACGTTCAACGACTATTTCAATGGTAACCGTGCGGATATCATCACCCAAATGGGGGATAAAGATACACAGGGCGAGCGTGAATATACGGTACTTTCTGCCAATGCGGTAGATTCTCTGGTGCAGGCTATGAGTGGATTCGCGCCTAATATGGGAGACAGCGGCTTTATTGATTCGCTTGATAGTAAAACGAAGTCAACCATTATGACGGCGTGGTCTGATACCATAAACGGGAAATCTAAACTTGCCTGATAGTTTTATTAACTGATCTTGATTAATAAATGGCCCATGAATGTGGGCCATTTTTCAATTAACGTGTTATCGGGATTTACGTTATCCATCTATGATTGCTTGTAAGATGGCTTGCCTCTTTTGTAACTTCTTCGGGATCTTCCTTTTTCACTGTCGTAGCTTGGGTGGAACGGTTAAAATTATGTGCTTATTTCCAGCTCTTTTTCGGTATTGCCGATAGTTGATGTGACTTGAACATCTAATTTCAGCATACTTTTAATAACCAGATTCGCTACATTTGCGACCACGAAGAGGGCATTAGGTACCCATAACCGCTTATGCGCAGGCGTTCCGACAAACCAAATACTTTCTTTTTCCTTAAAGTCAGGAGGGATGACTCCCATTTCTGGCGAGATCGATATGGCGCGTTCTGAACGCTGGCCGTGAGTATCAATCTCAAGTATCCCATCCTCGTCAAGGATAAAGTCAGGTTGGTGATAACCAACAGCAGCGACAATCGCATCAAATGGTTGATAATCCTGCCCTAAGTTGACTAACCAGGTATTTGCCTCTCCTTCTTCTATAACAACATTTAGAATTTCTCCTTTCTGAATGAGCAGAGAACCACTATCCATATAGTGCAGAAGTTTCTGTGCATTGGGCAAAGCAATGGCGGTGATATATCGATGAAGCATTTTTTCGAAGTTGGGATGAAATGAACCGCCAAAATAGGTGTTATCATGTAAATGCACTTCGTTAACGACATACACGAAATTGACTATCATATCTTGCCATTGACTCTTCCCTTGCTCGGCAATAGCGATTTCTTCACGCAGACGTTCCCGACAACTATTGGCATTAGAAAACTGTTCTCGCCAGGGTATTTTTGTGTATTTTTTGAGTGCACGGTAGAAATATTTTAGATACGCGTGCTTCAATGAGTCAGGAAAAAAATGGGTCAATTGATTCCCCTGACGGTTCATTATCGACATTGTATTTTTATGCTCAAAGAAGGTTCCAGGGCTTTTTACAAGCCGCGAACGGACAGCGGGAATATCTCCTGATGGCGAAGTCATGGTGACGCTATGGCCTTCACGACAGAGAAGAATAGCCGCATCGATTGCTGCAAGTTTACTGCCGATAACCAATACCCGCGATTGCGGGGGTATTCTGGCTAACATCTCTTTCTCTGGATAGGGGCTGTGGATAAAAGTTGGGCGAGTCAAGTGGGGTTTCAACACATCAGGGAGCCGAGAAGCACCTAAGCCTGTACAGAAAATGACATCAGTCACTTCCAGTGATTGAGGTGTCAAGCTATCACCATGCCAGAGTGTGTAACAACGATGTGGATTGACCTTCAACCCCCTAAATAAATGGGGCATATGGAAAACATCGATTCCTGTTTTGAGAGCAATAGTGCTAAATTCCAGAAATCTTTGATTCAGATAGTTTCCTACCCACTGCCGCGGCACGAAAGATTCCGGTGTAACGATATGGCCGTGTTTATGCAAATAATCCAGAAAGTCCAGAGGATTATCAGCCACGACTGACATGGTATCGATCGAAGTATTGCAGAGTACATCGCCATCCAAATTGAAAAAGGCCATTCCTGGGCCAACCGGCCCAGGTTCAATAACATAAATGATTTGCGCTGCACGATGTTGCACTGCTGCGATGAATGTCGCCACCCCAGCAGCCCCGCCTCCGACAATGGCAAGACTTCTTTTGTGAAAGGACATTACTATTTCCTCAATATATTGTGAAAATAAGGAAGTTTTACCTGGCTGACTTAATGCGCAGGAACTCATTCGGCAATGGCTTCAACAATCGAAATGTGACAGCCTGTATCAATGACACGATTGAGTTTTAAGCCTGCGTTAGCCAACAATTGTCGTAGTTCATCCTCTGTGCGTTCACGTCCTTCTTCGTAGATCCCCATACAGAGAAGATCCATTTCTTTACCTGCATGTGAAACGTTGCCATTAGGGATCACAGGGTCCATTACCAATATTCGTCCATCAGGGGACATCGCTTGTCGGCAGTTACGTAGAATTTGTATACATTGTTCATCAGACCAGTCGTGCATAATGTACTTGAGCAGATATATATCGCCCTGAGGACATGACTCGAAAAAGTCGCCAGAAGTAATCTCCCACCGCGTATCATCACCTAGCGCGCCAAGTTCATGTCTGGCGAGTACGTGTGGTTGGTCGAAAAGAACCCCTCGCAGGGTTGTATTAGCCTGTAATACTTCTAATAACAGGCTACCAAACCCGCCAGCTATATCGACAACTGTTGCGTTTTTCGGGAAATCATAACTGTGCACGAGAAACAAATTTTCCACTTTAGACATTGAGGACATACCGACGTGAAAATCATCAGTCTGCGTGTCCGTCTGCGCCCAATAATCAAAGAAAGGAAGTCCGTAGAGGTGTTTGAAGGCAGGATTGCCGCGGACGCTTTCTACAATCTCACCAAGAGGTTGCCAAAATGTCCGGTCAGTCATCATCAATACTGCGGCTCGGAGGGAATGGTGTGTGTCTTTGCGCAGAAACTCTGCGGCTGGAGTGAGTGAAAACCATTTATCTTCGGTTTCATGAAAGATATTCCGTGTGGCAAGCAGCCGCAGAACTCGGTGTAACTGCTGCTCTTGGGCTCCGACAGTTTTGGCGAGTTCATGCACTGTTTTTGGCCCATTGCTTAAATGATCGGCTACACCGAGAACCGTGGCAGCACGAAGTGCCGCTTGATAGGTATACCCCATTGTTTGATTAAGTAAATGTAAAGCTGCTGATGTGTAATTAGAAATTGCTGTGTTATTATTTAAAATGTTCATATAGATCTCATTTATAATATAATTATTAAAATAAAAATTAAAGAAACATAAGTTACCTTATTATTTCAATTATATTATTAATCAGAAAATTGTTCATTTTTCAACCACAAAAAATCTTATACGGAAGTATATTGTTATAATGATTATTATTAATAAGGATGATGAATAAGGTTGTTTTTACGAGAAGGTTATGCTGTGTTTGTAGTGAGAATTTTTAGGGGGTATATTTATTAAATAGCACAATAGAAAAATACATTAAGGTATAATAAAAACGCTATCATAAATAACATCAGTAATTTATATTATTTGCGTAATGAAATTTTTTGTTAGTTTGATAGCATATAAAAATATTTCATAAAGTACCCCCCTAAAAACCGTGGGGGATTATTTTGTTAGAGTTGACAAACAAGGGCTGCATCAATGCTATTTCTTTGAAAATCATCCCAAAAACCTGGTGGATAACTTTCAATATCGCTCTCCAGTAGCATGGGTTTATGCCATTCAAATTTTAATCCCGCCTTAGTGATTGCATCCTTATATTGTTCACGGCTCCAACGATGCATAGTAAAAGGGCTGGGTGGGGTAGTAAGAAATTCAGCCCTCACAAGAGTTGTATCTTTCACTGGCTCTTCACTTAGAACCTTTATGCAATAATTTTCATAGTTCCCTTTTTCTAAACGATAATCAGGTTCAAATGTATAAGCGATGAGTTTACCGGAAGGTTTAAGATGATCTGCAATTACACGAAACATACTTTCAAGTTGTTCAAGTGTTTCCGCATGGCAAAATAACCAGGCGGCAACTATCAGATCAAATTTGCCAAATGACTCCATTTTGTTGACATCTCTGATATGAAATTCTATGTCGTCGCCATATTGTTGCGATTTGTTTTTAGCAATTTCTATCATCTTATCTGATATATCAATACCAATAACTTTTGAAGCGCCGCGATTTCTGAATTCCCGACTAAATAAGCCATATCCACATCCTAAATCTAACATCGATTTTCCTTTTACATCCCCTGCCAGATTTAAGAGGGTACGAGTGACTATTTTGATTTGAGCACTAGAGTCTGAGAAATCTTCGTAAAGATGTGCAATGGGATTATATAAGATGTTATCTTTCATAATTCTTTGTCCTTAATTAAAGTCAAGATGTTTTATTTATCTGTAGGATATATTATTTAATATTGGTGTGATGATTACTAATTGCTTTTTTATTTTTTACATATTAAGGTGCCAGTAATGAATTGGATATAATTATTTTTATATTAACTCTTTATTTTATCAACCCATATTCAGATGGGTTGATATCCATAATTATTTTGTGTCTAAAAAGCGATGAATTGCCCTGAGTACAGCTTCAGGTTTTTCTGCATGTACCCAATGCCCACAACCAGCTACAACCCATGCTGTTGCTTGTGGAAATTGGTTGATAATATCTTCCCGATATTCTTCAGTAATATAATCTGAATTTCCACCACGGATAAACAGGGCGGGTTCATACCATGCAGGAATAGTTTCCCAGCCGATAATTTTTTCGTACTCTTTTTGCAAAACGGATAAGTTGAATTTCCATTCCCCTTGACGGAATGATTTCAGTAAAAATTGAATAACACCCTCTTCCCGAATATCCTGGTGCATAATATCTGCTGCTGCTTGTCGGGTTTGTACACCGGCGGTCGTGACTTTGTTCAGTGCTGCGAAAATGCTGTCATGGCGGCGAACCGGGTAAGCGACAGGAGCCATATCAATCACCACGATTTTTTCAATCCGTTCTGGCGCAATAGCTGTCATGGTCATGGCGATTTTGCCACCCATGGAATGCCCAATAATAATGGCGTTGGGCACACTTAGCTCATCAAGCAGTGTCAGGACATCCTGTGCCATATCGTGATAATCCATATTTTCCATACGTGGTGAAAGACCGTGGTTACGTACATCGATTTGAATCACCGAATAATGTTGCTGTAAATCACGCCCCAATACTCCCAAATTGTTTAAATCTCCAAAAAGCCCATGAATCAAGACAATGGGAGTTGAAGATTGCGGATTTTCTACAGTGTGAAGATGATAATTTAATTGACGATTTGATTTCATGATTTGCCTGAATTTAATACCATTTATACAATGTTTAATATTGAGATGCTTAATATCATGATGCGTGAATTGTGACAAACTCAATGGGATGAAATAGTTGTAACTAATTGATTTATTTTAAAGGAAAGTCGCTTTCCTAAAGATTCTCAATTTTTAAAGGAATCACTTTAAGTTATTGAAAGTTTAATTGTTTTGTTTTGTGGCATTATATCTTATAATCCCAAGATAATTTTTTCATTAAGAACAGTACTGGATAGAAATGAAAACGATAGAAGTTGATGAAGAACTTTACCGCTTTATTGCAAGCCAAACTCTGCATATCGGTGAAAGTGCATCTGATATTTTACGGCGCATATTGAAGTTAGACGCCGGGCAGCCAGTACAAATTACAGAGCCTGCCAACGACCCTGCACCTGTTGTTAAAACCCCTGTTGCCCGTTCCCGTGATGCTGTCCGTGTTATTCGTGAATTATTGCTTTCTGATGAATATGCTGAAAAGAAAAAATCTGTTGAACGTTTTATGCTGATCTTGTCGGCATTGTATAGCCTGAACAGCGAGAATTTTTCTAAAGCAACGGAAGCGATGCATGGCCGCACCCGTACCTATTTTGCCGGTGATGAGTACACCTTATTGGCTAGGGGTAAGCAAACTAAGCCACGTCATATTCCCGGTACACCTTTTTGGGTGATCACTAATACCAATACTGACCGTAAACGTAGCATGATTGAACATATTATGCAGGATATGAAGTTTCCGGCAAATTTGATTGAGAAAGTGTGTGGCACTATTTAATTCAGTTAGTTGCCCTACTACTAATACAATCGCTTAGTTTATTAGTACTGCGCTGGCGATAAGTCAGTGCGGTTTCCCAGGAGAAATAATAAAGTGGCAATTCATCCAAGGGCAGGGCAGCTCGCCCAGCAGCATGATTTAATCAATATTGCTCAGCTCACTTCACAGTATTACACCTTACAACCACATCCTGAAAATCCAGCACATAAGGTCAAATTTGGTACTTCTGGCCATCGTGGCAGTTCTGGGCGTAGTAGTTTTAACGAAGCGCATATTCTGGCTATTTCGCAGGCGATTGTGGAAGTTCGTTCGCAACATGGGATTACTGGACCATGTTATGTGGGCAAAGATACCCATGCACTTTCAGAAGCGGCATTTATCTCCGTATTGGAGGTGTTAACGGCAAATGGTGTGGATGTAATTGTGCAGGAAAATAATGGGTTTACACCGACTCCTGCCATTTCTCATACCATCTTATGCCATAACCGTCAGGGAAAAAGTTCGGCTGATGGTATCGTGATTACGCCATCCCACAACCCGCCAGAAGACGGTGGTATTAAATATAATCCGCCTAACGGCGGACCCGCCGATACCGATTTGACGGCAATCATTGAACAACGTGCAAATGAATTATTGGCCGTTGGTCTCAATGGGATCAAGCGCCTGCCTTATGAACAGGTATTAAAAAGTGAATATCTGCATGCCCAGGATTTGATCGATCCTTATGTCACTGCTCTGGGTGAAGTTGTGGATATGGCGGCGATCCAACAGGCAGGTTTAAAGATTGGTATTGATCCACTGGGCGGCTCAGGGATCGCCTATTGGCAGCGGATTGGGGAATATTACAATCTCGATCTGACACTGGTTAATGATAAGGTCGATCAGACATTCCGTTTTATGACATTGGATCATGATGGCGTGATCCGTATGGATTGTTCATCCCGTTGGGCGATGGCGGGGTTACTGGAGCTGCGTGGTAAATTTGATTTAGCCTTCGCCAATGATCCTGATTATGACCGTCATGGGATTATTACACCGGCTGGTTTGATGAATCCCAACCATTACTTAGCAACGGCTGTCGATTATCTATTCCGTCATCGTCCACAATGGCCGAAAAATATCGCAGTGGGTAAGACACTGGTTTCCAGCGCCATGATTGATCGTGTTGTAGCCGATCTGGGACGGGAATTAGTAGAAGTTCCCGTCGGTTTTAAATGGTTTGTGGATGGATTATATAAAGGCCAGTTGGGCTTTGGTGGAGAAGAAAGTGCCGGAGCATCTTTCTTGCGCTTTGATGGCACTCCGTGGTCAACCGATAAAGATGGTATCATTCTTTGCTTGTTGGCTGCTGAAATGACCGCAATGACTGGTGAAAATCCACAGCAACGTTACGATAAATTGGCGGCCAGATTTGGCACACCAAGCTATAGCCGTATTCAGGCTCCAGCGACTCATCAGCAAAAAGCATTGCTGTCTAAATTATCACCGGAAATGGTCAAGGCCGACATATTGGCAGGTGACCCGATTACTGCCCGTTTGACCACTGCATCGGGCAATGGTGCTTCCATTGGTGGCTTGAAAGTGATGAGTGACAATGGTTGGTTTGCTGCCCGTCCTTCTGGTACGGAAGAGGCCTATAAAATCTATTGCGAAAGCTTCCTTGGTGCGGAGCATCGTGAAAAAATTGAACAAGAGGCACAGGAAATCGTCAATCAGGTATTTGCTGCGGGTTGATTGGTTTCTATTTCTGGCTGGAAAAACACAAGCCGTAGCAGTTGCTGCGGCTTCTTTGCTTTTATCCCAAAGCAACCATCAAAGCGCCTATGGCAATCAGTACGACGCCAGCGGAAGTCACCAGAGAAATTTTCTCGCCAAATAGAATTACCGCCAGAACGACGGCAAATACCACGCTCAATTTATCGATAGGAGCAACCTGGGAAACATTACCATGTTTGATCGCTAAAAAATAGAATAGCCAAGAGAGGGCTCCGGCAAGACCACTTAATAGGATAAACAGCAGCGCCTTACGATTGGCAAGAATTTCACTGATAAGAGTCAATTTTCCCTGCACAGCGACAACGCCAACCAGAAACAGTGCCATAATGACAGCACGAATAGCGGTTGCCGTATTGGCATCCAAATTTTGCAACCCAATTTTTCCAAAGATAGCCACCAGCGCTGCTGTTAGTGCGGAGAGTAAGGCATAAATCAGCCATGTACTCATATTCAATGAATCCTGTGTTTGATATTAACGTGTTTGTATCAGAGGAGTGAATCATAGGCTAATTTTGTTGATCTGAATATATAGAATTCCATTAAAATGCTAAAAATTTTTATGCGCTTTATTCTTCGAATGGCTGCAACTTTTAATTATGTGAAAGTACCATTAATTAAAGATCGCCCAAAGAGTTGTAAATTAATCCATGCAAAAAAGCAGACCAAGTTTTTTTGCAAAATGCCTTTTATGATGAACATCACAGAAAGTAACTCATCCTTTATTCTCCTCCTGATATTTATTAATAAAGGATGAGGTGAACTTATCTAATACAATGTTTAATCATTATTTTCATTTTATTAAAAATAAAATAGTTGATGTGATCTTTCTATTAAAAAGGTTTGACTATGAAATCTGACTTTTGGAGAAAGGTTTATCTTATTGTATTCGGCAGCTTATTCATTTTATCACTGACAAGTTGCGTACAAGATAGCGATATACAAAATAAAAATCATTCGCTCAAAACCCAGGAGGAACTGATGGCACCTAGTTTGAAGCAAATATCTGGTAGTGAACAAATCTACCGTTGTCATTCTGAGTCAGAAATTTCTCAAGCTTCCGCACATTGGGTTGATCGACAAACATTATTATGGTCAGGTGGGGCAGGCCAGCCTATTGTTCGCTTATACTACAATCACGACACTAAGGTAAAGTCCAATGACCAAGGTTATTTTACCGATAAGTATCTGGCGTTAACACCGACAAACTTAAATCAAGAAACAGCGAGGAGATTTCCTCATCTGGCAAAATGGGCAGTATTCCGTCTACCAGAAGGAACAGATATTGATCTTCTTCTGACCGGAGATTTGGTGGCTTTGGCTGCTAATGAGCAAGGTTTGCTAATATCAGCAACTCAAGTACAAACGGCGGGTGTGTTGGATGATCGTTTCGCTGATGCTGCTGATAAGCTGGAATATGGGGCACGGATAAACGATAAGGGGGTGATTTTCCGCTTATGGGCACCAACTGCCCAAGAGGTGGACTTGGTTCTTTATAATCAAGATAAGCAAATTATCGCCAATTATACAATGGAACGCGATACCGCGAGTGGCTCTTGGTCATGGCAAGGCGATAAGAAATTGATTGGTGCTTACTATCGTTATGCCTTAAAAGTCTACCATCCATCTTCCCGTAATGTGGAACGTTATGAAGTTACCGATCCCTATTCTTATAGTCTGTCCACTAATTCAGAATATAGCCAGATTGTTAATTTGGATGATACATCCTTAAAACCACAAAACTGGGATAACCTGTTGACGCCACGCCCGCAAAATACACCAATGGATATTGCCAGCATGGCTATCTATGAAGCACATATTCGTGATCTTTCCGTTGCAGACAGCACGATACCAGCAGCCTGGCGTGGTAAATATCTGGCTCTGACTGACAAGAATAGCGATATGTTCAAGCATCTTAAGGCATTGAGTCAGGCGGGAATGACTCATATAGAGTTATTGCCTGTGTTTGATATCGCTTCCATTAATGAATTTAGCCATCAGGTGGCTGATCTTGATCACCCTTTTAAACGTCTATGTCAGGTCAATCCAATGGTGAAAAATAGCCGTTTTGCGGGTTATTGCCATAGCTCATTGACTGTACGGGAGGTTTTGCAGCAATTGCGGTTTGATGACAACATCAATAATCCGCAGGTACAAGAATTAAATACGATGGTGGCAAAGACGGATTCCTATAACTGGGGCTACGATCCGTTTCACTATTCAGTACCGGAAGGTTCTTATGCCACTGATCCAGAAGGTTCCAGTCGCATAAAAGAGTTTCGCTCTATGATACAGGCTATCAAACAGCAATTGAGTATGAATGTGATCATGGATGTTGTCTATAACCATACCGATGCGGCAGGCTCTGCGTCCCGAACGTCAGTGTTGGATAAGATCGTGCCTTGGTATTACCACCGTTTAGATGAAATAACAGGCAATGTTGAAAATAATACCTGTTGTGCTGACACTGCGCCTGAACACCGTATGTTTGCCAAACTGATTGAAGACTCACTGGTAACCTGGGTTAAAGATTATAAGATAGATGCATTTCGGTTCGATTTAATGGGTTATCACCCCAAAGCGCAAATTATATCGGCACTAGAAAAAGTACGAACTATTAACCCATCGATCTACTTTTTCGGCGAGGGCTGGAATTCTGGGCAGGATGATCGGTTTGAAACCGCATCACAAGTTAATCTTAAAGGGAGTGGTATTGGGACTTTCTCTGATCGGTTACGAGATGCGGTACGTGGTGGCGGGCCTTTTGATGTTGCCGATAGTATTCGCAGTAATCAGGGAGTAGGCAATGGTGCCGAAATATTACCCAACGAAATTTCTGACTTAGATACAGATCAAGTTCATCATTTATGGGATCTGGTACGTCTTGGCATGGCTGGTAATTTGGCGGATTTCGTCATGATCGATAAAGATGGAGAGGTAAAAACAGGCAGGGAAATTGATTATAAGGGTACTGCTGCGGGTTATGCATTAGATCCCATTGAAGTACTGAATTATGTATCTAAGCACGACAATCAAACATTGTGGGATATTATTAGCTACAAAGCTGCCCAAGAGGCGGATTTGGTGACGAGGGTTCGTATGCAGGCGCTCTCTCTTGCAACGGTATTCCTTGGGCAAGGTTTGGCTTTTGATCAACAAGGGTCAGAATTATTGCGTTCAAAATCATTTACCCGTGATTCTTATGATGCTGGCGATTGGTTTAATCGTGTTAGCTATGACTATAAAGACAATAATTATGACGTGGGACTACCTGAACGTGATAATGACGGCAAAAATTATCCACTGATTAGTCGGGTGAAAAATCAGGTGGAAAAACCAGGCCAAAATGAATTATTACAGATGATGGCGTTTTATCAGGAGCTATTGCGTTTACGTCAATTTTCACCACTGATGACACTTGGCGATGGTGTTGCTGTCAAGCAGCGTGTTGATTTCGTTAATGTTGGTTCTCATCAGCAACTTGGTTTACTGGTCATGACGATTGATGATGGCAATATGACGTCGGGTGATCGTGATTGGCGGTTTGATGGTTTAGTCGTCGTCATTAATGCTGCACCTTGGTCGGTAACTGTCAACGAGCTTAATGTCGAAGGGCTGAAATTAAATGATATTCAACGTGAATTAGGCGAAGCATCTTTGGCGGCGGGAATACAAATAACAGAAAATGGTGAGGTAATCATGCCTGCATGGTCAGCAGCCGTGTTGGTTCTGCCACAAGAAGGAATTCGTGGAACAGGTTTGCCTGTTCGTAAGAAGTAACGAAATCAGGTATGGTATTTGAGTAATTGAGTTTTGGGGCGGACTCATTTTTATTTACATCTTATTGAGAGCATTTTCAATTTTTGGTGGCTCTTCCAACGGCAGAAGAAAATGAAAACTGATCCCGCCTTTTTTATTGTTAGCCACCCATATTCTTCCACCGTGGATTTCAATAATGGAGCGACAGATCGCCAAATCTAATCCGACACCAGGGATAGTCGCTTCTTTGCTGGCGCGTGAGAACTTATCAAAAATAAGCTTTTCTTGCCTTTGTGGAATTCCTGTGCCTGCATCCCAAATTTCAATATGTATCTGTTTTTTTTCTATTGTGGCTTGTATACCCAAGGGAGTTTGTTCATTGGTGTATTCAATGGCATTTTCCAGCAGGTTGATAAAAACACGTTCCAGTAAGGCGGCATCACAGTGCAGCAATAAATCATTAGGTAAAGAAAGTTCTACAGTATAGCGATTGAGGGTATGTTCCAGAGAGTGCAAGGCATTGCCGACAATGTCTTCCAGTGGATACCATTCAAGATTAAGCTGAATGCCACCTGATTGCAGTCGTGCCATATCAAGCAGGTTATTGACCAGTCGCGAAAGACTGAGAATTTGTTGGCGAATTTGGTTAACTTGCTGGGTATGGGGTGAACTTTCTGTCGATAAATCCAACATCAGTATTTCAGCCTGCCCGAATAGTACGGTCAACGGAGTAAGCAAGTCGTGAGATAGTGCTGCCAGTAATGAATTACGCAGCTGCTCCCGCTCAGTTTCTAACCTGGCAGATTCTGCACTGCGGGTAAGGTGCAGGCGTTCCAGCGCATTGGCAATGAGTCCCGTGAAGATTTGTAATAGCCGCTGTTGTTCCGGTACTAGTAACTGGCGCTGGTTAGGGGATTCAATAGCCAGAACGGCAAAAACCTGCGAGGGCGTAGCGATAGGCAATAATTGATAAGGGACACCCGGTAATGTATCAGTACCAGCTCCCGCAGGTTGTTTTTTCTCAAAACACCATTTGGCGATCGCTTCATCGATCTGCATTTGACCACCATTATGGGATTTAACTTGATATAAATGTCGGTTGCTATCTGGCAGCAGCAGACCCGTTTTTGCCTGAAAGCTATCGGAGAGAAAGTGATAGCTGATACGGGCTACGTCTTCTTCGTTCAGAACTTTGCTCAGTGTCCGAGTTATTTCATATAAGTGCCGTGTTCGTTGTTCGCGATAACGGGCTACTCTGGCTTGATAGCGTATACCTGCGGTAAGGTTTCCAACAACTGCCCCGACAATCAGCATTACAACCAGTGTGAGCAGATATTGTATGTTTTTGACTTCCAATGACCAACGTGGTTGGACAAAGAAAAGATCAAAACTGATGACATTGACAAAAGCAGCAAAGACAGATGGCCAACGACCATAAAACAGCGCGATGATGACAACACCGAGCAGGTAGAGCGCCACCAGGTTGGCTTTATCAAGGGTCAGTAAGAAGGTTCGGGAAAAGAGGGTAATCAGGGCACAGAGTACAATAGCCATCAAAAAACCCTGAATCGGGACTCGCCATTTATCATTGAATGTTCGGTTATCTTTTGGCTCTTTGTCTCCGTGTTTTTTATCTTCCAACGCGACAATAATCAAATCCAAATCAGGGCCGAGTTTTCCCAGACGCTCTGAAAAGTCACGATACCATTTAAAGCCGAGAAAATTTACCTGTGAATTGTAATAGCGGCCAATAAGGATTTTACCCAAGTTATGTTCTCTGGCGTAGCGCAGGATGGCTTTTTCTTCATCAGAATCGGAGAGTGTTGCGGTTTCAGCGCCCAGATCTTGTGCTAACTTTAAGGCTTGCAAAATGGTACGTCGTTTACCTTCTGGCAATCGATGTAGTTTGGGGGTTTCAACGTAAACAGCATGCCAGGTACAGTTGAGTTTTGCTGCCAGGCGAGCGGCTTTTCGAATCAGTTTTTCATTGCCGGCGTTGTAGCCAATACACAGCAGTAAATTCTCTTGTGTATGCCATACGGGTTCTTTTCCTCGAGTATCACGAAAAGCACGCATTTGGTCATCTACGCGATCTGCTGTGCGACGCAGGGCCAATTCACGCAGAGCAATCAGGTTCCCTTTGCGGAAAAAATGTTCAATGGCACGCTCTGCCTGACCTGAAATATAAACCTTGCCGTCATTGAGCCGTTGACGCAGATCATCAGGCGGAAGATCGACCAGAACCACATCATCGGCCTGATCAAATATATGGTCAGGAACGGTTTCCCGTACGCGAATACCGGTAATACCGCCGACAATATCATTCAAACTTTCCAAATGTTGCACGTTGATGGTTGTCAGTACATCAATGCCAGCTTCCAGTAATTCTTCGACATCTTGCCAGCGCTTCGGGTGGCGGCAACCTTTAGGGTTACTGAATGCCAGTTCATCCATCAGAATAATGGCCGGATGGCGGGCAAGGGCGGCATCAATATCAAATGCCGCTATCCTGCGTTCATTATGGCGGAAATATTTTGCGGGTAATTGGGGTAACCCTTCCAGTAGGGCTGCGGTTTCTTGTCGATCATGGGTTTCAACAACACCGACAATGACATCTAACCCTTGCGCCAGCAGTCGTTGAGCTTCTTGCAGCATGGCATACGTTTTGCCGACCCCCGCACAAGCACCAAAAAATATTTTTAGTTTGCCACGTGGTTTTTCGTTTGCCAGTGTCAGTAATTCATCAGGATCAGGGCGATGTAGTTCATTTTGTTCCATATCTTAATCTGCCTTTTTGGTTCAGATTATCCAACGCCAGATTCAGTTCCAGTACATTGACTATGGGCTGCCCCATATATTCCAGCAGGGGATATTGAATATGTTGCTCAATGAGCTTATGGATGATTGCAAGTGGCATATGACGGGCTATCGCCACTCGTTGTGCCTGGAATTCAGCCGCTTCAGGGGATATATGGGGATCGAGCCCACTACCCGATGCCATGATTAAATCAACAGGGATTGGAGAATTTTCGGGATAGTTAAATAAACGTACCTGGATAATGTGTTGGTGTATTTTACTGCTCAATGCAGGGTTGGTTATAGCAAGATTACTGCCTCCAGATGACAGGGTGTTGTACGGTTTTTCGGCTGTCATAGAAGGTCGCCCATGAAAATAGATGGCTTTGGTAAAATTTTGACCAATTAATTCAGAGCCAATCCATTTTCCATTCTGCTCTATTAGCGAGCCTTTAGCTTGATGGGGAAATAAAAATTCTGATATTCCCGTCACCAGTAGTGGATAGGCAATCCCCGTGACTAAGCTAAGAAATACCAGCAGAACAATGGAAGAACGTAACCAGATCATTTTTCATCACCTTATTTGAAGCCCGATTTTTAAATACGCTGTAGTGAAAAGATCGTTAGTTAAACATTAAGGCAGTGAGCAATATATCAATCAACTTGATACCCACAAAAGGCACCAGCAGGCCACCAAGGCCATATACCCACAGATTCCGGCGTAAGAGTGACAATGCATTCATTGGGCGATAATTGACACCTTTTAGAGCCAATGGCAGTAAAAAGATTATGATTATTGCATTGAAGATAACCGCAGACAGTACCGCAGATTCTGGAGAATGCAGATGCATGATGTTCAACACATTAAGTTGTGGATATGTGACCGAAAAGGCGGCGGGAATGATGGCAAAATATTTAGCAATATCATTGGCAATACTGAATGTGGTCAAAGCCCCGCGGGTCATTAGCATCTGCTTGCCGATATGGACAACCTCGATCAACTTGGTGGGATTGGAGTCCAGGTCAACCATATTGCC
Source organism: Xenorhabdus ehlersii (assembly GCF_003610465.1). Lineage (GTDB taxonomy): Bacteria > Pseudomonadota > Gammaproteobacteria > Enterobacterales > Enterobacteriaceae > Xenorhabdus > Xenorhabdus ehlersii. Next base: position 95,647 of record NZ_RAQI01000003.1, read on the forward strand.
TGCCTCTTTCGCTGCTTGTGTGCCTGAATTCATGGCAACGGCAACATCTGCTTGTGCCAGCGCGGGTGCGTCGTTTGTACCATCACCCGTCATGGCAACCAGGCGCCCTTCGGATTGATATTGGCGGATAAGAGCGAGTTTCGCTTCGGGAGTGGCTTCTGCCAGAAAGTCATCAACACCCGCTTCGGCGGCAATTGCCGCAGCAGTGAGGTGATTGTCACCCGTGATCATGACAGTCTTGATCCCCATTTTGCGCATTTCACTGAAGCGTTCTTTAATTCCGCCTTTCACAATATCTTTTAAGGCAACAACTCCCAAGACTTGCTGATTCTCAGCAACAACCAAGGGGGTTTCTCCCTTATGCGCAACTTGCTGTACCAATTGGTCAATCACATCTGGGAAATGGCTATGATTAGCTTCAATATGGCGGCGAATAGCATCGACAGCACCTTTGCGGATCATGCGATTACCAATATTGACGCCACTCATGCGGGTCATTGCAGAGAAGGGGACAAATGTCGCTTTTAATTCTCGAAGATCACGTTCACGCATATTGAAACGTTGTTTCGCCAAAATCACGATACTACGCCCTTCAGGGGTTTCATCTGCAAGGGAAGAGAGTTGAGCAGCATCAGCCAACTGCCGTTCCGTTACATCTGGTGCAGGTAAAAATTGGGATGCCTGACGATTACCTAGCGTGATAGTGCCAGTTTTATCGAGTAGCAAAACATCGACATCCCCAGCGGCTTCAATGGCTCGCCCGCTGGTGGCAATAACATTGGCTCCCAACATCCGGCTCATACCCGCAACGCCAATCGCTGACAGTAATCCACCAATCGTGGTGGGGATTAGGCAAACCAGTAAGGCAATCAATACCGTAAGTGTAATAGGTGCGCCAGACTGGTTAGCCTGGACACTGAACAAGGAAAAAGGCAGCAAGCTTATACAGACCAGCAGGAAAATAATGGTCAGTGCAGTGAGCAGAATGGTGAGGGCTATTTCATTGGGTGTTTTACGTCGCTTAGCTCCTTCAACCATTGAGATCATTCTGTCTAAAAAGGTTTCTCCCGGATTGACTGTGCATTCGATGATTAACCAATCTGATAAAACTCGCGTACCGCCAGTGACAGAAGAAAAATCGCCGCCGGATTCGCGGATAACTGGTGCAGATTCTCCTGTAATAGCGCTTTCATCAACGGAAGCTCCTCCTGCAAGGACTTCTCCATCACAAGGAATAATTTCTCCTGCTTCCACTAGCACAATATCACCTTTGCGCAAAGTGTCAGAAGTGACTTTTTCTTTTGTAGCCTCACGGCTGGATGATGTCAGTTTGGTCGCCCAATTAGTTCTTTTTACACCTTTCAGGCTGGATGCTTGAGCTTTGCTGCGTCCTTCAGCCAGCGCTTCTGCAAAATTGGCAAACAGTACGGTAAACCATAGCCAGAGAGCAATGGCACCGGTAAAGAGCGTGCTGCCCGTTAATTGTCCTACTAATATACCGATCCATAAGATAGTGGTCAGGCAACTTCCCACATAAACCACGAACATGACCGGATTGCGCCATTGTTGAGCCGGATGGCATTTTTTTAACGAATCGATAAATGCATGACGAATTAAAGTCGGTTCAAATAATACTTGTTGTTTATTTTTCATACGTTATCTCACATTCTCACGGCCAAAGTTGTAGGTGTTCTGCGATAGGGCCTAGAGCCAGGGAAGGAATAAACGTAAGGGCACCAATTAGTAAAATGACCAGAATTAATAATCCGATGAAGAGCGAGCCGTGGGTCGGTAAAGTGCCACTGCTAATCGGCTGGCGTTTTTTGTTAACCATGGAACCTGCGATTGCCAGAACAGGCAGAATGAGACCAAAGCGCCCAAGAAACATGATGACGCCCAACAATAGGTTGTAAAAGACATTGTTGGCGTTGAGTCCGGCAAAAGCACTGCCGTTGTTGTTGGCTGCGGATGAGAAAGCATAAAGCACTTCGGTGAAGCCATGAGCGCCGGGATTTGCAATAGCACTGCGACCTACGTCGATTGAAATTGCTAGAGCGGTGCCCAATAAAACAAGCGAAGGAGTGATTAAAATCGCCAATGCGACCATTTTCATGTCATAGACATCGATTTTTTTGCCTAAGTATTCTGGTGCGCGGCCAATCATTAAGCCCGCAATAAATACAGCAAGCAGAACGAACAGTAATATGCCATAAAGGCCAGAACCTGCCCCACCGAATATGACTTCCCCAATTTGCATCAACCAGAGCGGTATCATGCCACCCAGTGCAGTAAAGGAGTCATGCATCGCATTTACGGCACCACAGGAAGCGGCTGTCGTCACAACGCTATAGAGAGAAGAGGCAAGGATACCAAAGCGGGCTTCTTTGCCTTCCATATTAAAGTGGTTACCGATATTGGGATGTATGAGCTGGGCATTGCCTGCGGTTTCGGCATACATCACAACGCTGGTAGCAATAATGAAAATAATGCTCATTGCCCAGAGCAGGGTATATCCCTGTCGATTGTCGCCAACAACCAGACCGAATGCGAAACATAATGCACAAGGGATCAGGAAAATGGCCAGGATCTGGACAAAGTTACTAAGTGAAGTTGGGTTTTCAAATGGATGGGCTGAGTTTGCCCCAAAAAATCCTCCACCATTAGTGCCCAAAAGTTTTATAGCTTCTTGGGAAGCGACTGGCCCCATAGGCAGCAATTGTTGTTGCCCCTCAAGAGAGTGGATGAGGACATAGGGAGAAAAGTTTTGGATAACGCCCTGACTGACAAAGAATAAGGCCACAATAATCGCAAGCGGCAGCAAGAGATATACAGTGATGCGTGTGATGTCGATCCACGCATTTCCCACTGTTTTAGTGCCTTGACGGGAAAACGCCCGCATTAAGGCAAAAGCCACAGCAATTCCCGTTGCCGCAGACAGAAAATTTTGAACAGTCAATCCGGCCATTTGGCTCAGGTAACTGAGGGTATTTTCTCCGCTATAAGCTTGCCAATTGGTATTAGTGATAAAACTGATCGTGGTATTAAGGGCCAGATCCCATCTCATGCCAACAAAATGTTGTGGATTCAGTGGCAGATGACCTTGGTTGATCAGCAGCATAAACAGTAGTAATAGTCCGGCTATGTTGAATATGAGGATGGCGAGAGCATACTGCCACCAGTTCATTTCTTTGACATTACTACCAGGTTTCTTCAGGCCACAACAACGCCACAGGATGGTTTCTGTTTTTATCAGCCAGCGAGGTAGTTCTCCTTCGACGAGCCTGGCAATCAGGATACCAAGCGGTTTACCCAATAGAAATAGTATGAGCAGGAAACTGGCAATCAGTAAAAAAGCGGATATTGCCATTTAGAAATCCTCCGCATTCAATAACGCATAAATGAGATAGCCCAGTAATAGCGTCACCAGAAAAATGCCAAGGATCAGGAAGATATTCATGGTGGTGTATCTCCTTGCTTATTTCTTCAAGAAATAGTCAGTTACAGCATAGAAATACCATACAAAGAAATTATTAAAAGGGTTCCTGAAAACGTAAAAAAAGTATAAGTGATCTGTGGAATTCATCGACAAAGCATCATAAGGCAAGTGTAGCAAACCATGTCGAGTTAATTTTTTGTTTTCAATTTGTTTGTTTTGTTTCTGTTTAAGTGTGATTTTGTAATTAAATTACTCAATCAGAGAAAAAAGGTGATTTATACCACTAAAAAAGTGGTCGGATGAGTAGTAAATTTTCATTTTATCAGATAAAATTTTATGCATATTACAGGTTAAGCCCATGAGGGGGTATCAATGTCTATATATCGTGCATACTCTTGGCATCAGATTCTCTTGCGGCGTATTGGCGCTATATCACTGGGTGCCATTGCGCTTCCTATTATGCTGTTTCGTCGTGATCGTGCCCGCTTTTATAGCTATCTGTATAAAGTATGGCGAAAAACCAGTGATAAGCCAGTATGGCTGGAATGTTCAGAAATGACTTTAGAGACTCGGAATCGCTAAAATGGCATTATGACTGAGAGCCTAACCGGGCATTTTGAATATAACATCTTGAACTGTAGTATCTTGCATATAGTATCTTGGCACCTTGTCGGTTTATGCTGGCAAGGTGTTTTGTTTTATATTGGATTTATAACCAATCTATTTTGACTTAATCCATGGCAGGTATGTATTTTATGATGAAGAAAATGCTAAGTGACAAGGGGAATGTGATGAACAATGTTGAATTGGAGCATGTGCTCAATACGGAATTGAAGATCCGCGAATTTCAAGATTACGCTCCCAATGGATTACAGGTGGAAGGCCGCCCTCATGTTCAACGGGTAATTACAGGCGTGACAGCCTGTCAGGCACTGTTGGATGAAGCTGTTCGCCTTGAGGCGGATGCTGTCATCGTTCATCATGGATACTTTTGGAAGAATGAATCTCCTGTTATCCGTGGCATGAAGCGTCGCCGTTTGCAAACACTGCTTTGCAATGATATCAACCTGTATGGCTATCATCTTCCGTTAGATGCCCATCCTGCTTTGGGTAACAATATCCAATTGGCGCGTCAGATGGGAGCAAAGGTTATCGGCGAGATTGATACTCTTCTTCCTCATGGTGCTTTTGATCAGCCTATTACACCGACAGAATTGATTGAACGTCTTGAAAAAAGCCTGGAGAGAAAGATACTGCATTGTGGTGATAATGCACCAGAAGAGATCCGCACACTGGCATGGTGTACAGGCGGTGGTCAAAGTTTTATTGAACAGGCGGCAGAGTTTGGTGTTGATGCCTTTGTGACAGGAGAGGTATCAGAAAAAACGATCCATGTTGCCCGTGAAATGGGACTGCATTTTTTTGCGGCAGGGCACCATGCGACAGAGCGCTATGGCATCAAAACGCTCGGTGAATGGCTGGCAAATAATTATGGATTGGATGTGACTTTTATCGATATTCCCAATCCGGCTTGATTTTTTAGCTAATCTATATAGCCCCTGGATTTTATTTCCATTTTGGGAGTTGGGGCTTTTTATCTTGCAAGAGAGATAAAACAATCATTGCGATCCCACAACATATTAATACGCTGCCTAATGCCTGACTCCAGCCTGCCAATGCCAAACCAAGTCCCAGCAGCAAATAGTAAAATAACCCAAGTAAAGCACCGGCTGTACCTAGCCTATCTGAATAGTTGGTCAATGCAGAAGCTAAAATATTCGGGATCGCCAGCCCATAAGCGATAACTATTCCCAATATCGGAAAAATAAAGAGCCAGCTATTTTCGAGCAGGTATACACCGATCCCACTGAATAAACTGATTAATGAGGCAAGGGCAACTAATTGGGTTGATATCCATTGTTGCTTTAATAGATATTTGTTTAATAGCGAGCCTAATACAACGCCGAAAGTTAATAACAAGCCAGTATAACCAAATATTTTCTGTGATAACCCAAATTGTTGGAAACGAAATGGCGCTAATTGGTAATAGCTGAATAAACAAATATTGAAAAATGCGATCAAAAACGCATTTCGCCAAATTGAAATATCTTTAAGCATCATAATTACTGTGCTGAATAAAGCCACTTTTGTTACGTCAGTCGGCCTGGTTTCTGGTAATCGGGCAATAGACCAATAGATCAGGATAATCGCCAGAATAATTAACCCAGCAAAGACTGCTTTATAGCCAGCAAAATAGTTCAATGTTGAACCACTGAGCATGCCAATGGCAGGGCTGATTGCTAAGGCAATTCCCATGACAGAAAAGACACGTGCTAACTCTTCCCCACGATAAGTATCACGCATAATGGTTTGTGTGCCGACAGAGCCAACTGCGGCCCCGAAAGCAGACAGCATTCGGGCAACGAGTAATAACCAAAATTGTGGTGTCAATAATGCCAGCAGGGAAGCGAGGCCATAGAGTGATAGACCAGCAATAATAGTTGGGCGTCTGCCAATGACATCACACATACGTCCCCATACGACAACACCAAGGGCAAAAGCAAAAAAATAGAGTGATAATGTTTGAGCAGCTTGCTCTGGGTTGACGGAAAATCCAGCGGCAATATTGGTTAATGCGGGACTATAGATGGTTTCTACGATCTGCGGGAACATCATCAAGGCAATAGCAAGCCAAAGTGATGGTTTAGTTTGCATGATTTTTTTCTTTTGCTGATAAGTAATGACTTGAAAGATTAGCATTATAATTTTTGTCTTTTTATGATAATAAAGACTATTTGTTTATTTAATCGGACATTAAATCAGTAGGAATGAGCATGGCATGGTTGCAACAAAGTGATTATTTTGATCCTGATAGCTTGGATATGCCTGTGATAGGGATCGCAGCAGAGATGGGGCAACACGATTCTGGCTTTCATCAACATGATATGGGGCAATTATTGTTTACCCAGCGGGGCTGTATCAAGATCACATTGGCAAACCAGATTTCTGTTCTGCCTCCAACCAGAGTGGCATGGCTCCCTCCAAAGACACGGCATCGGGCAGAAATGCGTGGCTCAGTAGGTTACCGTTCTATTTATTTAAATTCTAATTACTTGAAATCTCATGAATTGGAGTTACTTTCGACACAAAGTGAAGTATTGGAAGCCACACCACTATTACAGGCTCTTTTAGAGCGTATCGCAGTGTCTTCTTTTGACTCTGATTGGGAGCAGGGAAAAGGAGCAAATTTGTTGGCATTATTTTTTGATGAAATTCGCGAGGCGCGTAGGGAACCAACCTTATTGCCGCTGCCGTCTGATCGGCGGTTAACACATTTGCCATTTGATCAGTTGCCATCACCATTACACAGACTGGCTACTTATATTGGTGCCAGTGAGAAAACCATTACCCGGATATTTCAACGTGAAACAGGAATGAACTATCAACAGTGGCGGCAACAATGGCGATTGGTAAAGGCGATAGAGTTATTGGCGCAGAATAAAACGTTATCCTATGTTGCACAGGAACTCGGTTTTGCCAACGATAGTGCATTTGTGACATTTTTTCGCAAAATCATGGGGAAACCGCCAAAGGAATATATGGCTGGCTCAGAGAGATAAAGCAAAAATACACCCCTAATCTCAGAATAAAAACTGGCATAAGAGGTGCAGAAATACACTATTCAACATGTGCCAGAATATGAATAGTGTTATTGATCAAATTACTTTTCCAACTGGCTCTTGAAATCGCGTTTCGTGTGACCAGTATAAAGCTGCCGTGGACGTGCGATCTTCAAGCCTTCATCGTGCATTTCATTCCAGTGTGCAATCCAGCCAATAGTACGGGCCATAGCGAAAATCACGGTGAACATGGTTGACGGAATACCCATGGCTTTCAGGATAATGCCTGAATAGAAGTCGACGTTTGGATACAATTTTTTCTCAATGAAGTATGGGTCATGCAAGGCAATGCGTTCTAACTCCATGGCCACTTCCAGCAGACTGTCATTCAGACCAAGCTCATTTAGCACTTCATGGCAGGTTTCACGCATCACTGTCGCGCGAGGATCATAGTTTTTGTAAACACGGTGACCAAAGCCCATTAGGCGGAAAGAGTCATTTTTGTCTTTGGCGCGAGCGATGAATTCAGGAATGTGTTCGACAGTTTGGATCTCCTCCAGCATCCGCAAGCAGGCTTCATTTGCTCCACCATGTGCTGGTCCCCAGAGGGATGCAATACCCGCAGCAATACAAGCAAATGGGTTGGCACCAGAAGAGCCCGCAGTACGTACTGTTGAAGTTGAAGCATTTTGCTCATGATCTGCATGCAGAATGAGAATGCGATCCATGGCGCGTTCTAATACTGGATTAACCTTATACTCTTCACACGGTGTTGAGAACATCATGTACAGGAAGTTAGCAGCATAAGACAGATCGTTGCGTGGATAAACGAAAGGTTGCCCAAGGGAATATTTGTAACACATTGCCGCAACAGTTGGCATTTTGGACAGTAGACGGTAAGCAGTGATTTCACGGTGACGAGGATTATGGACATCCAGGGCATCATGATAGAAGGCAGCCAGTGCGCCTGTAACACCACAAAGTACGGCCATTGGATGGGAGTCACGGCGGAAACCGTGGAACAGACGAGTGATCTGTTCGTGGATCATAGTATGGCGAGTCACCGTAGTTTTAAATTTTTCGTATTCTTCGGGAGTGGGTGGTTCGCCATATAGCAGAATGTAACAGACTTCCAGATAGGTCGATTCCGTTGCAAGCTGATCGATGGGAAAACCACGGTGTAGCAAAATGCCTTCATTGCCATCAATATAGGTGATTTTCGACTCACAGGAAGCAGTGGAAGTAAAACCTGGATCATAAGTATAGAAGCCTTTTGAGCCGAGGGTACGAACGTCAATCACTTCAGGACCTAGGGTTGGCGTTAGTACGTCTAGTTCGATAGCAGCTGAACCATTTATGTTCAACGTAGCCTTTTTATCAGCCATTTATATCTCCTTAGCGCTTATTTTTATAACCCCTAACAACCAGATAGGCGCAATTTATACTGTGCCGAAAGCATTGTGCTACCGGAGAGAATTTAAAATCAGGCTGGTATCACATTTAACGCTGAAATCTCATTACGGACGACAATGGTTTTCAGGTTGTTAAAAAGTTTTTGGAAGTTATGTTTAAAGTATTATTGACATAAAATGTTATCATTTTGTGCTTATATGATACTTTTGCATAACTTTTATTTTTCGTTAAGATTAATTTTGCATCATAAAATGATGGCAAATAATATATAACGACATATATGTAAGATAAATGTTTAATCTTTGTCAAATAAGATTGTTAATTTTATGAAAAATGTTTGAAGCGTGATCTTTCTCACTGTTCAAGCTAAATGTTAATAATCATATTGTGTGGCAATTGTAATAACAATGTGAAGTACTTATACTTCTGGGAGGTCTCCGGATTATCCTGATGTAGGAGCACCCAGCGTAACCAAATCACAACTTTTGATGAACAGTAGGGATTGTTTAAGTTAATTATGTTGTGTCTTTGTATCCTCTTCGCGCTGTCTGATTCCCGCCCAGGACCGGAGGATGGAAAATAAAAAAAGCTTTGTGGGCAAAATTGTGAAAAAACAAAGACCTGTCAACCTTGATCTGCGGACGATTAACCAACCCGTCTCCGCGATAGCATCGATCTTGCACCGTATCTCAGGCGTCATCACCTTTATCGCAGTTGGCATTCTACTGTGGTTACTAGGGATGTCTCTGTCTTCGCAAGAGGGCTTCCTGCAAGCATCTGAAATCATGACTGGCTTCTTCGCCAAATTTATCCTGTGGGGGATATTGACGGCGCTGGCTTACCACATCTGTGGAGGCATTCGCCATGTGTTGATGGATTTTGGTTTCCTGGAAGAAAATCTCGCTACCGGTAGCGCATCTGCCAAAGTAGCAATAGCAATCGCGGTTATTCTGTCTATTCTGGCTGGGGTATTATTATGGTAAGCAACGCATCCGCTTTGGGTCGTACAGGTATTCAGGATTGGCTGCTATTGCGCGCATCCGCAATTATTATTGTTTTGTATGTCCTTTATCTCGTTGGTTTTGTCGCAACAACGTCGGATATTACTTATGAAGTTTGGCGTGGTTTCTTTTCTTCATCCCTCACTAAAGTGTTCACCATATTGACTCTGTTTTCTATTCTGGTTCATGCATGGATTGGAATGTGGCAGGTACTGACAGATTATGTCAAGCCACTCGTACTGCGTCTGGTTTTGCAACTGGTGATTATTGTAGCGCTGTTAACTTATTTGATTTACGGAACAATTGTTGTGTGGGGTGCATAAATGAAACTGCCAGTAAGAGAGTTTGACGCTGTTGTTATTGGTGCTGGTGGCGCAGGTATGCGTGCTGCACTGCAAATTTCACAAATGGGTTTATCCTGTGCTTTGATTTCCAAGGTATTTCCAACTCGTTCCCACACTGTTTCGGCACAGGGAGGGATCACTGTTGCGTTGGGCAATTCCCATGAAGATAACTGGGAATGGCACATGTATGATACGGTGAAAGGCTCCGATTATATTGGTGACCAGGATGCCATTGAATATATGTGTAAGACTGGCCCAGAAGCTATTTTGGAACTGGAACACATGGGGCTGCCATTCTCCCGTCTGGATGATGGCCGTATTTACCAACGTCCATTTGGTGGGCAATCCAGAAATTTTGGTGGTGAGCAGGCCGCTCGTACTGCTGCCGCTGCTGACCGAACTGGTCACGCTCTATTGCATACTCTGTATCAGCAGAATTTAAAAAATCACACGACTATTTTCTCTGAATGGTACTCGTTGGATCTGGTGAAGAATCAGGATGGCGCCATTGTCGGTTGTACCGCTATTTGCATTGAAACCGGTGAAGTGGTCTATTTTAAAGCTAAGGCGACTATTCTGGCAACGGGTGGTGCTGGCCGTATTTTCCAATCCACAACGAATGCACATATCAATACCGGTGATGGCGTGGGAATGGCATTGCGTGCAGGTGTTCCTGTTCAGGATATGGAAATGTGGCAATTCCACCCAACGGGTATTGCTGGCGCAGGTGTTCTGGTTACAGAAGGCTGTCGTGGTGAAGGTGGTTACCTGCTGAATAAAGATGGTGAACGCTTTATGGAGCGTTATGCACCAAATGCTAAAGACCTTGCTGGTCGTGATGTGGTCGCACGTTCTATGATGATCGAAATCCGTGAAGGCCGCGGCTGCGAAGGCCCATGGGGTCCGCACGTCAAACTGAAACTGGATCATCTGGGTAAAGAAGTATTGGAATCTCGCCTGCCAGGTATCCTTGAATTATCCCGTACTTTCGCTCACGTCGATCCGGTAAAAGAGCCGATCCCTGTTATCCCAACCTGTCACTATATGATGGGGGGTATTCCAACTAAGATTACGGGTCAGGCGCTGGCAGTAAATGAGAAAGGCGAAGATGTGGTGCTCCCTGGGTTGTTTGCCGTGGGTGAAATTGCTTGCGTATCTGTTCACGGCGCAAACCGTCTGGGTGGTAACTCACTACTTGATCTGGTGGTATTTGGTCGTTCTGCGGGTCTGCATCTGAAAGAATGTCTTATGGAACAAGGTACTAGCCGTGATGCCAGCGAATCTGATGTCGACGCAGCACTTCAACGTTTGAACCGTTGGAATAATACCCGTTCAGGTGAAGATCCAGTGGAAATCCGCAAAGCATTGCAAGCTTGTATGCAGCATAATTTCTCGGTATTCCGTGAAGGTGATGCGATGGCAAGAGGATTGGAAGAGCTGAAAGTGATCCGCGAACGTCTGAAAAATGCTCGTCTGGATGATACTTCATCGGAATTCAATACTCAACGCATCGAATGTCTGGAATTGGATAACCTGATGGAAACGGCTTATTCAACTGCGGTTTCTGCAAACTTCCGTACAGAAAGTCGTGGTGCCCATAGCCGCTTTGACTATCCAGAGCGTGATGATGCTAATTGGCTGTGCCATAGCCTGTACTTACCGCAAACTGAGAGCATGACTCGTCGTGAAGTGAATATGCAGCCAACGTTGCGTGAAGCTTTCCCGCCGAAAGTGCGTTCTTACTAATTGCATTGCTGATGTTCCAGTTGCGGAGAAATAGATTATGAAACTTGAATTTTCAATTTATCGTTATAATCCAGATGTCGATGATGTACCTCGTATGCAGGATTACACACTGGAAGCAGAGGAAGGGCGTGACATGATGTTGCTGGATGCGCTCATCCAGCTAAAAGAGCAAGATCCAACCTTGTCATTCCGCCGCTCTTGCCGTGAGGGTGTTTGTGGCTCTGATGGCGTGAATATGAATGGTAAAAACGGTTTGGCATGTGTTACACCCATTTCAGCGTTGCGTCGTGGCAATAAGAAAATTGTTATTCGTCCATTGCCTGGTTTGCCAGTGGTTCGTGATCTGGTTGTTGATATGGGGCAGTTCTACACGCAATATGAAAAAATCCGTCCTTATCTGATTAATGATGGTAAAAATCCACCCGCACGTGAGCACCTGCAATCACCAGTGCAGCGTGAAAAGCTGGATGGTTTGTATGAATGTATCTTATGTGCTTGTTGCTCAACGTCTTGCCCATCATTCTGGTGGAATCCGGATAAATTTATCGGTCCAGCGGGTCTTTTAGCGGCATACCGTTTCCTGATTGATAGCCGTGATACTGAAACAAGTTCACGATTGGATAATCTGAATGATGCATTCAGTGTTTTCCGTTGCCACGGAATTATGAATTGCGTCAACGTATGCCCTAAGGGATTGAATCCGACAAAAGCGATTGGTCATATTAAATCTATGTTGCTGAAACATAGCGCATAGCAAAATAAAAATTTGTGCATAAATAACACATAAATAGTGTGTAAATAGTGCATATAATGTTGCCCTCCACAATTTTGAAATAAATATCAAATCAGTGGAGGGCATTAAAGAATGAAAAATGATAAATTGCCTACTGCTAAAGACGAAATGTGTTTCCAAATAAAGGGATCTTTAAAAACTGATATTCGGTTTTTAAAGGTTCCTTGATGGGTAGGAAAACCCAAAGAAGAACATGCATTAAGCACGTCCAAATGAACCTTTTATCAACACCGCTAATTAAGCGGTATTTGTTAACCACGGCGAAAACTAAAGCTTTTAAAGCTTAAGGGCTCACAATGCAGAACGGCGCAATGAAGGACTGGCTGGACTCAAGCTTTCTGGCTGGTGCAAACCAGTCTTACATAGAGCAAATCTATGAAGACTATATAACTGATCCTAATTCTGTTGATGCAAGTTGGAGAGAAATTTTCCAACAATTACCGGATGCAGGACTTAGCGGCGAACAGCTTCACACACAGACACGCGATTATTTCCGTCGTCTGGCAAAGGATGCCACGCGTTACCACACTTCAGTCAGCGATCCAGCAATGGATGCAAAACAAGTCAAAGTTTTGCAGCTCATCAATGCATTCCGCTTCCGCGGACACCAACATGCAAACCTTGATCCATTGGGATTATGGAAACAGGAACCTGTACCCGATCTTGATCCTGCTTTCCATAATTTAACAAAATCGGATTTTGAAGAAACGTTTAATGTAGGCTCTTTTGCCATTGGCAAAGAGACCATGAAATTGGCTGATCTGTATGACGCGCTGAAACGCATTTATTGTGGTTCAATTGGTGCGGAATATATGCACATCACCAATACGGAAGAAAAACGTTGGCTCCAGCAACGTCTGGAGTCAGTGACAGTAAGTTCACAGTTTAGTGCAGAAGAAAAACGCCGTTTCCTGAAAGAATTAACATCAGCGGAAGGTTTGGAACGCTATTTAGGTGCCAAGTTCCCAGGGGCGAAACGTTTCTCCCTGGAAGGTGGCGACGCACTTATCCCTATGTTAAAAGAGTTGATCCGTCACGCAGGTAAACAAAGTACCCGCGAGGTGGTATTAGGAATGGCTCATCGTGGTCGCCTCAACGTTCTGGTCAATCTCTTGGGCAAAAAACCGATTGATCTGTTTGACGAATTTGCGGGTAAACATAAAGAGCATCTGGGTACAGGTGACGTAAAATACCATCAAGGTTTTTCTTCTGATTTTGAAACCGAAGGCGGTTTGGTGCATTTGGCACTGGCCTTTAACCCCTCTCACCTTGAGATTGTCAGCCCTGTTGTTATCGGCTCTGTACGTGCCCGCCGTGATCGCCTTGATGAAGGTCGCAGTAACATGGTTCTGCCTGTCACCATCCACGGTGATGCCGCAGTCACAGGGCAGGGGATTGTTCAGGAAACGTTGAACATGTCTCAGGCTCGCGGTTATGAAGTTGGCGGTACTGTTCGTATCGTAGTGAATAACCAAATTGGCTTCACCACTTCTAACCCGAAAGATGCCCGTTCAACACAATACTGTACTGATATTGTGAAAATGGTTCAGGCACCGATTTTCCACGTTAATGCAGATGATCCGGAAGCTGTTGCATTCGTCACACGTCTGGCGCTTGACTTCCGTAATACCTTCAAACGTGACGTGATGATCGATCTGGTCTGTTACCGTCGCCACGGTCATAACGAAGCTGATGAGCCAAGTGCAACTCAGCCACTGATGTACCAGCAAATCAAAAAACAACCAACTGCACGTAAAATCTATGCAGATAAGCTGGTAGCGGAAGGTTTGCTGGAGGCCAATGACGTTACTGAGATGGTGAACCTGTACCGTGATGCACTGGATCATGGTGAATGCGTTGTCGATGAATGGCGCCCAATGGGGTTGCACTCATTCACATGGGAACCCTATCTGAATCACGAATGGGATGAAGAGTATCCACATAAGATGGATATGAAACGTCTGCAAGATCTTGGCAAAAGCATCAGCACTGTTCCTGCCGAAGTGGCAATGCACTCACGTGTTGCGAAAATCTATGGCGACCGTGCAGAAATGGCGAATGGCAATAAATTGTTTGACTGGGGTGCTGCGGAAACACTGGCTTACGCGACTTTGGTTGATGAAGGTATTCCTGTCCGTATCTCTGGTGAAGATGCGGGACGTGGTACTTTCTTCCACCGTCATGCCGTTATTCATAACCAAAACAATGCTTCTGTTTATGTGCCTTTGGCGAATATCCACAATGGACAGGGTGTATTTAATGTATGGGATTCTGTCCTTTCAGAAGAAGCTGTACTGGCATTTGAGTACGGTTATGCAACAACTGAACCTCGTGTCCTGACGATTTGGGAAGCCCAATTTGGTGACTTTGCCAACGTGGCTCAGGTTGTGATTGACCAATTTATCAGCTCTGGCGAACAGAAATGGGGCCGTATGTGTGGTCTGGTTATGCTGCTGCCACATGGCTATGAAGGGCAGGGACCAGAGCACTCATCGGCACGTCTGGAGCGTTATCTGCAACTGTGTGCTGAACAAAACATGCAGGTTTGCGTACCATCGACTCCAGCTCAGGTTTATCACATGCTGCGTCGTCAGGCTCTGCGTGGTATGCGCCGTCCGCTCATCGTTATGTCACCAAAATCACTACTGCGTCATCCATTGGCAGTGTCTACTCTGGATGAATTGGCGCACGGCAAATTTGAACCAGTGATTGGTGAAATTGACGCCTTGGAGCCAAAAGGTGTTAAACGCGTTGTGCTTTGTTCCGGTAAAGTTTATTACGATCTGCTGGAACAGCGTCGTAAGAACGAACAGACTGACGTTGCTATTGTGCGTATTGAACAGCTGTATCCATTCCCACGTCAGCACTTGCAAGCTGAGCTTGAGCAGTATGCCCATGTTCATGACTTCGTCTGGTGTCAGGAAGAGCCACTGAACCAAGGGGCTTGGTATTGCAGTCAACATAATTTCCGTGAAGCGATCCCATTTGGGGCTTCTTTACGTTATGCAGGTCGTCCGGCATCTGCTTCCCCAGCTGTGGGATATACGTCTGTTCACCAGCAGCAACAGCAAGCACTGGTTAATGACGCACTGAATGTTGAATAAATTAAGGATAGAAAATGAGTAGCGTAGAAATTCTGGTCCCAGACCTTCCTGAATCTGTTGCAGATGCCACTGTGGCAACATGGCATAAAAAACCAGGTGACACCATAGAGCGTGATGAAGTGCTGGTTGAAATTGAAACGGATAAAGTTGTTTTGGAAGTACCAGCAAGTGAAGCCGGTGTTTTGGAATCCATTTTGGAAGAAGAGGGCGCCACTGTTCTGTCCAAACAACTGTTAGGTCGTATCCGTTTAGGTGACAGCACGGGTATACCTGCCGAAGTAAAAGCTAAAACAGAGGCAACGCCAGCACAGCGGCAGACTGCGTCTTTGGAAGAAGAAAGCAACGATGCACTAAGCCCTGCTGTTCGTCGTCTGATTGCAGAACATGATTTAGATCCTGCTGCCATTAAAGGCAGTGGTGTTGGTGGCCGTATTGTCCGTGAAGACATTGAAAAATATGTCGCTGCGAATAAAAAAGAGAGTGATAAGCCTGCTGCATCTGCTGAACAGCCATCCTTATTGCCACACCGCAGTGAAAAACGTGTCCCAATGACGCGTTTGCGTAAGCGTGTTGCAGAACGTTTACTTGAAGCGAAGAACAATACAGCAATGCTGACGACTTTCAATGAAGTCAACATGAAGCCAATTCAGGAATTGCGCAAGCAGTATGGCGATGCATTTGAAAAACGTCATGGTGTACGTCTGGGTTTTATGTCTTTCTATGTGAAAGCGGTTGTTGAAGCGTTGAAACGCTATCCAGAAGTGAACGCTTCCATTGATGGAACAGATGTGGTTTACCACAACTATTTTGATATTAGTATTGCTGTATCTACACCACGTGGCCTGGTTACACCTGTATTGCGTGATGCAGATGCATTGAGCATGGCTGATATTGAGAAAAGCATCAAAGAGCTGGCTATCAAAGGCCGTGACGGTAAACTGACTGTTGAAGAACTCACTGGCGGTAATTTCACCATTACCAACGGCGGTGTTTTCGGCTCCCTGATGTCCACCCCGATCATTAACCCACCACAAAGCGCTATCCTTGGTATGCATGCCATTAAAGATCGCCCAATGGCTGTAAATGGTCAGGTTGAGATCCTTCCGATGATGTACTTGGCACTGTCCTATGACCACCGTCTGATTGACGGTCGTGAGTCTGTCGGCTTCCTGGTGACCATCAAAGAAATGCTGGAAGATCCAACACGTTTGTTGCTGGATGTATAGCATCACTATCGGCGGAGGGTGTTAACTCCGCCAGTCTGAAGTAGTACGACGTTGATGTAAAAATATATGCAGGCCAGCCCTTTTGGGCTGGTCATATCCAGAGCAACAAAATAGAAGGTAATTTACCTTTCTTAAATTAAATTATGGATAGAACATCATGAATTTACACGAGTATCAGGCAAAACAACTTTTTGCACGGTATGGTTTACCAGCACCTGCTGGTTATGCTTGTACCACTCCGCGCGAAGCAGAAGAAGCAGCATCCAAGATTGGTTCAGGCCCTTGGGTCGTTAAATGTCAGGTTCATGCAGGTGGCCGCGGTAAGGCTGGTGGTGTGAGAGTCGTCAATAGTAAGGAAGATATCCGCACTTTTGCTGAACAATGGCTGGGTAAACGACTGGTAACTTACCAGACAGATGCACAGGGGCAACCTGTCCATCAGATCTTGGTGGAAGGGGCAACTGATATTGCCAAGGAGCTGTATCTGGGGGCTGTTGTTGACCGCGGTACACGTCGTGTAGTATTCATGGCCTCTACTGAAGGTGGCGTCGAAATAGAAAAAGTGGCGGAAGAAACGCCTGAGCTAATTCATAAAGCCATTATCGACCCACTGTCTGGCCCTATGCCGTATCAAGGCCGTGAATTGGCATTCAAACTTGGTTTGACTGGTAAACAAGTTGGTCAATTCACCAAGATTTTCTTGGGATTGGCGAACCTGTTCTTAGAGCGTGATTTGGCATTGGTTGAAATTAACCCTTTGGTGATCACAACGCAAGGTGATCTGGTTTGTTTAGATGGAAAATTGAGCGCTGATGGTAATGCTATGTTCCGTCAGGCTGAACTGCGTGAAATGCACGATCCTACACAGGAAGATCCGCGTGAAGCCCAAGCTGCACAATGGGAATTGAACTATGTTGCGCTGGATGGCAACATTGGTTGTATGGTGAATGGTGCAGGTCTGGCAATGGGAACGATGGACATTGTCAAATTGCACGGTGGTGCACCGGCCAACTTCCTTGATGTAGGCGGCGGTGCAACAAAAGAGCGTGTTACCGAAGCATTCAAGATCATCTTGTCAGATGAAAATGTTAAGGCTGTTTTGGTTAATATTTTTGGTGGTATCGTCCGCTGTGACTTGATCGCTGACGGCATTATTGGTGCGGTGGAAGAAGTGGGTGTTAACGTACCGGTAGTCGTTCGTCTGGAAGGAAACAATGCTGAACTGGGTGCTAAAAAACTGGCGGATAGCGGTTTGAACATCATTGCAGCTACCAGTTTGACAGACGCAGCTAAACAGGCAGTAGCAGCAGCGGGGAATAAATAATGTCTATTTTAATCGATAAAAACACCAAAGTGATTTGTCAGGGTTTTACTGGCAGTCAGGGCACTTTTCACTCCGAACAGGCGATAGCTTACGGTACTCAAATGGTGGGTGGCGTGACACCGGGTAAAGGTGGCACTGAGCATTTAGGATTACCTGTATTCAACACCGTACGTGAAGCCGTTGAAGCAACGGGGGCAACCGCTTCTGTAATCTACGTTCCGGCACCATTCTGTAAAGATTCCATTCTGGAAGCGATTGATGCAGGCATTAAACTGATCATCACTATTACAGAAGGCATCCCAACACTCGATATGTTGACAGTTAAGGAAAAGCTGGATCAAGCAGGTGTTCGTATGATTGGTCCCAACTGTCCGGGTGTCATTACTCCTGACGAGTGTAAGATCGGCATTATGCCTGGTCATATTCACAAGTCAGGTAAAGTGGGCATTGTTTCCCGTTCAGGCACACTGACTTATGAAGCGGTTAAACAGACCACAGATGCTGGGTTAGGGCAATCTACCTGTGTTGGTATTGGTGGTGACCCGATCCCAGGTTCAAACTTCATTGATATTCTGCAACTGTTCCAGGAAGATCCACAGACAGAAGCAATTGTCATGATTGGTGAAATTGGTGGTACAGCCGAAGAAGAAGCTGCGGCTTATATCAAAGAACATGTGACTAAACCGGTTGTTGCTTATATTGCTGGTGTGACTGCACCTAAAGGTAAGCGCATGGGCCATGCCGGAGCGATTATCGCAGGGGGTAAAGGGACAGCAGATGAGAAATTTGCTGCACTGGAAGCTGCGGGTGTGAAGACTGTCCGTAGCCTTGCAGACATTGGCGATGCTGTAAAAGCGTTATTGGTATAACAATCACAAAATAAACTATTTTTATAGAAAAAGGCTGCCTCAGGGTGGCCTTTTGTTTTTATTTATAATATTAACAGTAGGTTAGTTCATTCATAAGATAAGTTATTTCTCAATTTAATTGAATTGGATTTTAGGAAAATCTATTTATTTGATTAATGAAATTGGAAATATCGGAAAAATATATTTTTTAAAGAATGAAAACGAAAAGTTAATTTTCTAACGAATTTTACAGCAAAAAATAAATTACAAACCATGGCAAATAACAACTTATTAACACGAAGTAAACTATAATGAAATAATAACTGTAAAGCTTAACAAAATAAGGAAAAAATTGACTAAAATCAATTTATTACTCTGGATTGTATTCGCTAAACTTGATTAAATTGATCTAGTATATATAGGTATTAACCTGAGAATGTATGGTATTGTTGACCTATATTCAGAATTCTAAGCTGAGTCACGTAAAAGCTATTTATTGTATGTGAATATAGGCGTAATATTATTGTGGTATCTATTGAATTTTTGATTTTGTAATAATTCATTGTTGTGTTTGAGGCATTTATTGCTGGTAGTTACGAGACTTTCGTTTTACGAAGTCGGGTTGCCGCAAGTCGGTGTCTTCCTGCTAGGAGCAAGGAGTCAAGATGTTTGATATTGTCGAACTGTCACGATTACAGTTTGCCTTAACTGCTATGTACCATTTTCTGTTCGTACCATTGACGCTCGGTATGGCGTTTTTGCTTGCGATCATGGAAACGGTATATGTCCTTTCTGGCAAACAAATCTATAAAGATATGACAAAATTCTGGGGTAAGTTATTTGGTATTAACTTTGCCTTGGGTGTCGCAACGGGCTTGACCATGGAGTTCCAGTTCGGAACCAACTGGTCATATTTCTCACATTATGTTGGTGATATTTTCGGTGCGCCTCTGGCCATCGAAGGTCTGATGGCATTCTTCCTCGAATCCACATTCGTTGGTCTGTTTTTCTTCGGGTGGGATCGACTGAGTAAGAAACAACACTTGGCGGTTACTTGGCTGGTTGCATTAGGCTCTAACTTCTCTGCATTGTGGATACTGATTGCGAATGGTTGGATGCAAAACCCGATTGCGTCTGACTTTAACTTCGAAACCATGCGAATGGAAATGGTGAGCTTCAGCGAACTAGTACTTAACCCAGTTGCACAGGTGAAATTTGTCCACACTGTTGCAGCCGGTTATGTTACTGGTGCCATTTTTGTATTGGGTATCAGCTCTTACTATCTGCTTAAAGGGCGCGATTTGGCGTTTGCCAAACGTTCTTTTGCGATTGCAGCAAGTTTTGGCATGGCTGCGGTACTGTCTGTCATCGTTCTGGGTGATGAATCTGGATATGAAATGGGGGACGTGCAGAAAACCAAATTGGCAGCAATCGAAGCAGAGTGGGAAACTCAGCCGCCTCCGGCTTCATTTACGCTGATTGGTCTTCCTGATCAGGACAAAATGGAAAATAAATATTCCATCCAAATTCCTTACGTTTTAGGTTTGATTGCTACCCGCTCTACAGATACACCGGTCGTTGGTCTGCGGGATTTGATGAGCCAGCACGAGCAGCGTATCCGTAATGGCATCAAGGCTTATGAATTACTGGAAGAACTGCGTGCAGGTAATGTTGATCCAAGTGTTCGCAGTGCATTCAATGAAAGTAAGAAAGATCTTGGCTATGGCATGCTCGTGAAGCGTTATACCCAAAACGTAACTGATGCCACAGAAGAGCAAATTCAAGCCGCAGCGAAAGACTCTATTCCACGCGTAGCACCGCTCTACTTTGCATTCCGTATCATGGTTGCTGCTGGCTTTATTATGCTGCTGGTTATCGGTCTGTCGTTCCTGAGTGTTCTGCGTAACCGTATCGGTCAACATAAGTGGCTGCTTCGTGCTGCATTGTTCAGTATTCCATTGCCATGGATTGCCGTTGAGGCTGGTTGGTTTGTCGCAGAATATGGCCGTCAGCCATGGGCGATTGGTGAAGTGTTGCCAACTGCTGTCGCGACTTCAACACGTAGTGTAGGCGATCTGATTTTCTCAATGGTGCTGATTTGTGGTCTGTACACTTTGTTCTTGATCGCAGAGATGTTCTTGATGTTCAAATTTGCCCGTCTTGGCCCAAGCAGCCTCAAGACTGGACGTTACCATTTTGAACAAAAAACCGCTGCTTCAGCGAATAATATTGAGTAAGCAGGAGTCCACTTATGCTTGATTATGATGTATTACGATTTATATGGTGGCTGCTGATTGGTGTGTTACTGATCGGTTTCACGGTGACTGATGGTTTCGACATGGGAGTTGGTATCCTGCTGCGGCTCATTGGTAAAAATGATACCGAACGCCGCATCATGATTAACTCAGTTGCCCCGCACTGGGATGGTAACCAAGTTTGGTTAATTACCGCGGGGGGGGCCCTATTTGCCGCATGGCCGATGGTATATGCAGCCGCTTTCTCTGGTTTTTATGTGGCAATGATTCTGGTCTTGGCAGCACTGTTTTTCCGTCCGGTTGGCTTCGATTACCGTTCAAAACTGGAAAGCAGCAAATGGCGCAATATGTGGGATTGGGGGCTGGTTATCGGTAGCTTCGTACCTGCATTGGTTATCGGGGTGGCATTTGGTAACTTGCTGCAGGGCGTACCGCTGGCGGTAGATTCTTACCTGCGTGTCTCCTACGAGGGTTCATTCTTTGGATTGCTGAACCCTTATGGATTGCTGGCCGGGGTGATTAGCCTGATGATGATTGTGACGCAGGGTGCAACTTATCTGCAAATGCGTACAACAGGCGAACTGCACCTGCGCTCCCGTACTGCAACCCATGTTTGTGCAGCGATAACGGCAATTGCATTCCTGTTGGCAGGGATATGGCTGATTTATGGCATTGATGGCTATGTTGTAACGGGAGGCTTGGATGTTAATGCGGCATCCAATCCATTACATAAAGAAGTCATCCAGCAGGCAGGCGCATGGCTGACCAACTTCAATAACTATCCGGTTCTGTGGGCTATACCTGTGTTGGGCGTATTGCTTCCTCTGCTGACTATGTTGGCTACCTGGATGGATAAAGGTGCCTGGGCATTCTTGTTCTCATCACTGACAGTAGCTTGTATTATCCTGACTTCAGGTATTGCTATGTTCCCGTTCGTGATGCCATCAAGCATTGATCCGAATGTCAGTCTGACAATGTGGGATGCGACATCCAGTCAGTGGACGTTGCAAATTATGTTCGTTGTTGCACTTATCTTCGTTCCTATCGTGCTGTCTTATACCATTTGGTGTTATTACAAAACCTTCGGGCGTTTGGATAAGAACTATATTGATAACAACAAACACTCACTGTACTAAGGAGCATAGGCATGTGGTATTTTGCTTGGATTCTCGGAACGCTTTTGGCTTGTAGCTTTGCGGTCATTGCTGCTTTGGCACTTGAGCATAGCGAATCACAGAACGCTTCTGAGAGTGACAAAAAATAATGTTGGCTGATAAATGCTACCAACTTATGGATAAGAGCCTATTGAGGGCTCTTATCCTCATTATCGCCTTAACACTTGCTGCATGTGTGTTTTGGGATCCTGCACGTTTTGCTGCCAATACCAGTTCACTACAAATATGGCAAGGTAGTTTATTGATCTGGGGAGTTTGTTCTGGCGTTACTTTTGGTGTTGGTTTTCATCCTAAGCGTATTATCTGGCAATTATTTTTTCATCCGTTACCTGCATTTTTCATTCTTCTTTTTGGCTTATATCATTTCTTTAAGTAAACTAATTGTAATTTTATAGGCCGTCGGCCTATAAATTTTTTTTACTGACAAGTCATTCCAAAGCGCTATTGTCTTAAGTATAGTGACAGCGTCAATTCGCCTAATTAGGATTATATGAGTAATATGTTATTCCGTTGGCCTATCCGTGTTTACTACGAAGACACAGATGCTAGTGGTGTGGTTTATCACGCTCGGTATTTGGGTTTTTACGAAAGAGCTCGTACAGAGATGTTGCGGGAAAGAGGTTTCCACCAACAGTCTATGCTAGATGAACAAGTTGGCTTTGTTGTTAGTCGCATGACGATTGACTACCGGAAACCAGCAAAACTGGATGACCAACTGGTTGTTGAAAGCGAAGTTACGAATATCCGTGGTGCTTCTCTGACATTTATTCAACGAATTGTCGATTGTAATGGCGTAGTTGTCAGCAGCGCAGAATGCCTGGTTGTCTACGTGAATTCATCTCAAATGAAGCCAATTGCGCTTCCAAAGTCTATTGTCGCGGAGTTTAAGCAGTGACTGACATGAACATCCTTGATTTATTTCTTAAGGCAGGTTTCTTAGTGCAGCTGATCATGCTGATTTTGATTGGCTTCTCTATCGTCTCTTGGGCAATCATTATTCAACGAACAAAAATCCTTAATGCCGCAAGCCGTGAGGCAGAAGCATTTGAAGATAAATTTTGGTCTGGTATTGAATTATCTCGCCTTTACAAAGAAAGTCAGTCACGCCGTGATTCGTTAAGTGGTACTGAGCAGATATTCCATTCCGGGTTTAAAGAATTTGCTCGTTTACATCAGGCAAATAACCATGCTCCAGAAGCTGTTATCACAGGGGCTTCCCGTGCCATGCGTATTTCATTAAATCGTGAATTGGAAGTATTGGAAAATCATATTCCATTTTTGGGTACGGTAGGTTCCATCAGCCCTTATATTGGTTTGTTTGGTACGGTTTGGGGGATCATGCATGCCTTTATTGCGTTGGGAGCGGTCAAACAAGCAACTCTGCAAATGGTTGCGCCTGGTATTGCTGAAGCTTTGATTGCAACAGCTATCGGCTTGTTTGCGGCAATTCCTGCGGTGATGGCCTATAACCGCCTGAACCAGAGGGTTAACAAACTAGAACAAGTTTACGATAATTTTATGGAAGAATTCCTGGCTATCCTGCATCGTCAGGCTTTTGCTTCCAATACTAATAAGTCGTAATAAATCGTAAGGGGAAATCAGCGAATGGCGCGCACTCGTAGTCGCAGACGTGAGCTAAAATCCGAGATCAATATCGTCCCCTTGCTGGACGTGTTGCTGGTATTGCTGCTTATTTTCATGGCAACAGCACCGATTATCACGCAAAGTGTGGAAGTTGATTTACCTGATTCGGTGGATTCAAAGACAGTTTCCAGCACTGATAATCCGCCGGTCATTGTGGAAGTTTCTGGGGTAGGGCAGTACAGCATGATTGTTAATCAGGAACGCTTGGAATTATTACCTGAACAGCAAATCGTTGCAGAAGCTCAAACCGTGATGAAAGCCAATCCGAAAACGATTTTCTTGATCGGTGGTTCTAAGGAAGTTCCTTATGATGAAATTATCAAAGCGTTGAATATGCTTCGTCAGGCAGGTGTTAAATCGGTGGGCTTAATGACTCAGCCTATCGGCGCCTGACAACGGCTGTCACTTAAAGTTTCTGGATGTCGAGCGTGGGAAAGACAAGCGAGCAAAATAATAGGCTGAATCGCGCTATTATCATTTCGGTAATATTGCACATTATCCTGATCGGATTTCTGATTTGGGGTTCTTTGGTGCAAAAAACAGAAATGGGGGGCGGTGGACAAAGTGGTACTGTCATTGATGCAGTTATGGTTGATCCGAATGCGGTCGTGCAGCAATATAACCAGCAGCAACAGCAACAGGCCAATGCAAAGTTAGCTGAACAACAGCGGAAGAAAAAAGCTGAGCAACAAGCGGCTGAATTGCGGGCAAGACAGGCGGAAGAACAGGAACGCTTGAAAGCGGCTGAAGAAGAGCGAATTAAAGCATTGCAAGAAGCTGAAGCGCAGAAAAAACAATCTGAAGTTGCTGCTGCTAAAGCACGTGAAGAGCAGGAGCAGGCTGATGCCGCCGCTGCCAAAGCGCGTGAAGATCAAAAGCAGGCAGAAGAAGCGGCGGCAAAAGCACTGGCAGAAAAAGAACGAATTCTAAAAGAGCAAGTTGAAGCCCGACAGAAAGCGGAAGCCCAAGCGAAGAAAGAAGCGGAAGAGGTGGCAAAACGTAAAGCGGCGGCTGAGGCAAAAGCTAAAGCGGAAGCCGAAGCTAAGGCCAAGGCAGCAGCAGAAGAGAAAGCTAAGGCAGAAGCAGAGGCTAAAAAAGCAAAAGCCAAGATAGAAGCAGCAAAACAAGCTCAAACGGTTAATGATCTGTTAGGTGGATTAACGTCTAATACACCTAAGCCGGGGGGAGCGGCTGCGGCAGGAAAAGGTGGCGGTAAGAAAAGTGGTCTTTCTCAACAAGATATTAATAGTTATCTGGGGAAAGTTCAGGCTGCAATAGAGAGTAAATTTTACGATTCGAACCTGTATATTGGTCGTACTTGTGATTTAAATATAAAGCTGGCGCCAGATGGATTACTGATTGATATCAAAGCAGGAGCGGGTGATCCGGCGTTATGTCGAGCTGCAATTACCGCCGCTAATTTGGCAAAAAAAATGCCGCCTCCACCAAGCAAAGAGGTTTATGAATATTTTAAGAATTTCACGCTAGAATTTAAACCGCAGTAAGTTAAATGTTTGGTAGATAATCGTTATGCTCTAAGCAAACTTTCGAATAATTTAGATGTACAAACAAAATTATTAGATTTTATTTAGGTATCTAGTTTTGTTTGTTGGCGTTTGTTAGAATCCGGCGGATTATTGCGGCAGATAAAAGATCGCGATAAGGGAGAGATGATGAAGCAAACTTTTAAACAGATGTTTAAAGTCATACTGGGCTTTCTGGTGATGTGGGCAGCACTTGCTCATGCAGAGGTTCGCATTGAAATTACGCAGGGTGTTGATTCTGCTCGTCCTATTGGGATTGTCCCATTTAAATGGACTGGAGCGGGCGAGTCACCTGAAAATATTGGTTCAATTATTGCCGCGGATTTGAGAAATAGTGGGAAATTTAATCCGATTGATTCTGCTCGTATGCCGCAACAACCGACTACTGCATCAGAGGTGACGCCTGCGGCATGGGCGGCGTTAGGGATCGATTCAGTCGTTGTTGGACATATTCAACCCAGTGCAGATGGTAAATTCCTGGTTTCTTATCAGCTTGTTGACGTTGCTGGTGCGCCAGGAACGGTCTTGGCGCAAGAACAATTCACAGTTGAAAAGAAATGGTTACGTTTCGCGGCACACACAGCCAGTAATCAGGTATTTGAAAAACTGACAGGTATTAGAGGTGCATTTACTACTCGTATAGCTTATGTCGTTAAAAATAACAGTGCGGGTAAGAATCGAGATGAGCTGCGTGTTTCTGATTATGATGGTTATAATCAATTTACCGTACATAGCTCACCGGACCCATTGATGTCACCAGCCTGGTCGCCAGATGCTTCCAAACTTGCCTATGTTACATTTGAAGGTGGTCGCTCTACGCTGATTATTCAAACACTGGCAACAGGTGCTGTTCGTCAGGTAGCTTCGTTCCCTCGCCATAACGGAGCTCCCGCATTTTCTCCGGATGGAACTAAACTTGCTTTTGCATTATCTAAAACCGGCAGTTTGAATCTTTACGTGATGGATTTAGCGTCTGGCCAAATCCGTCAGATCACTGATGGCCGCAGTAATAATACTGAGCCAAGCTGGATGCCAGATAACCAGACACTGGTCTATACCTCAGATCAGGGTGGGCGTCCACAATTGTATAAAATCGATATTAATGGCGGTGCTCCACAACGCCTAACTTGGGAAGGACCACAAAACCAAGATGCAGATGTTAGCCCTGACGGTAGTTTTATTGTGATGGTTAGCTCAGCGGGTGGCAGTCAGCATATCGCCAAACAAGATCTGGCAACGGGATCTGTCCAAGTCTTGACAGATACGTTTCTGGATGAAACGCCGAGCATCGCACCTAATGGCACTATGGTGATTTATAGCTCCACTCAAGGGTGGGGAACTGTATTGCAGCTAGTTTCGACTGATGGGCGTTTCAAAGCGCGTCTTCCGGCTACCGATGGACAGGTAAAATTCCCTGCCTGGTCGCCGTATCTGTGATGCATAATAATATGTATGGCAAACTATAAAAGGATCAAAGAGATGCAACTGAACAAAGTGCTAAAAGGGCTGATGTTAGCTTTACCAATCATGGCCGTAGCAGCGTGTAGTTCTAACAAAACTGGCAATAATGATCAGTCTGGTGTAAGCACTGTTGATAATTCTTCTAAGACTCTGTCTGCTGAAGAATTAGCACGTCAGCAGATGCAAGAGCTGCAAAACAACAACATCGTATACTTCGGTTTCGATAAGTATGACATCAACAGCGAATTTGCTCAGATGTTGGATGCACACGCTGCCTTCCTGCGTACTAACCCATCTGTTAAAGTGACTATCGAAGGTCACGCGGACGAGCGTGGTACTCCAGAGTACAACATTGCTCTGGGTGAGCGTCGTGCGAACGCAGTGAAAATGTATCTGCAAGGCAAAGGCGTTTCCGCTGATCAGCTTGCTATCGTTTCTTACGGTAAAGAAAAACCAGCTGTACTTGGCCATGACGAAGCAGCATATGCGAAAAACCGTCGCGCTGTGATCGTATACTAAGAGTAATGCATGAACAGTAACTTCAGACGTTATATGTTGGGTCTGTCGTTATTGGTTGGCGTAGCGGCTCCTTGGGCCGCTACCGCCCGAGCGCCAATCAGTAATGTCGGCTCAGGCTCCACCGATGAGCGCCTCTCCCAATTAGAGCGTATTTCTGACGCTCATAGTCAATTATTAACTCAGCTCCAGCAACAGCTTTCTGATTCTCAACGTGATATCGATACACTCCGTGGTCAAATTCAGGAAAACCAGTATCAATTAAATCAGATCATTGAACGCCAAAAAGATCTTTATCTGCAATTGGATAAAATCACCAATCCATCCAGTGCAGAGAGTTCAGAGCCAGAAAATCGTAATGCTGTATCTTCGGCACCTGCTGGGAATAAACAATCTGCTGTGTCAGCGAGTACAGGAAGTGAAAAAAGTGATTACGATGCTGCCGTTTCTTTGGCTATCAACACCAAAGAATATGATAAAGCGATTGTCGCATTTCAAAACTTTGCTAAAACCTATCCCAAGTCTAAATATTTGCCGAATGCCAATTATTGGTTAGGGCAGTTGAATTACAACAAAGGCAAGAAAGACGATGCGGCTTATTATTTTGCCACTGTCGTGAAAGATTATCCCAAGTCACAAAAAAGCAGTGATTCCCTGTATAAAGTTGGTTTAATCATGCAGGAAAAGGGGCAAAAGGATAAAGCGAAGGCGGTTTATCAGCAGGTGGTTAAGCAATATCCTGGTACTAATGCAGCAAAAATGGCCGGGAAAAAGCTTTCCGGGATGTAATAATTATCCCCGAAAGGTCAGATATCGGTCTTTTGGGGGATGATTGACTGCTTAATAAGCATTTAAACAAGTTTTCTAAAATAAACATTGCGTCACACTGAGAAATCAGTAATATATGCCGCCGTTGGCAAAGATAACTGCCAAACAGGTTTAGATGGGTCGTTAGCTCAGTCGGTAGAGCAGTTGACTTTTAATCAATTGGTCGCAGGTTCGAATCCTGCACGACCCACCATCTAAACTCTCACTCAAGTACTCCTTAGATGGGTCGTTAGCTCAGTCGGTAGAGCAGTTGACTTTTAATCAATTGGTCGCAGGTTCGAATCCTGCACGACCCACCATCTAGATTCTTAACTCAAACACTCCTTAGATAAGTCGTTAACTCAGTCAGTAGAACAGTTGACTTTTAATCAATTGATCGCAGCAGATAGCTTAATAAGTTGATTACCGACTTCACATTTTTTCCTTATCGTTTTTAAATCTTTAAAATAATTAAAGACTTTTTTTCTTAAATTCGCTATCTTGTTTAGTATGTAAAACAGAAAAGAGCAAAATAGCCTAATTATCTCGTAATTTCATGTTTGTTGTATTGATATACTAAACATTATTTATGGTAAGGATAAGAAAGTATGGATTTTTTCAACATTGATAACATATTAGTGCATATACCACTAGGAACGGGCGGCTATAACCTTTCATATATTGAAGCGATTGGTACGATAGCAGGGCTGTTATGTATTTGGCTCGCTAGTCAGGAGAAAATCATTAATTACCTGTTTGGATTAATTAATGTCTCACTCTTCGCTGTCATCTTCTTTCAAATTCAACTCTACGCTAGCCTCATTCTGCAAATCTTTTTCTTCGCGGCCAATATCTATGGTTGGTATGCATGGAGCCGAGTCAATGAGCAAAAACAAATAGAGCTTAAAATCCGGTGGCTCAACCCTAAACAGATGGCTGTTGTTGCCGCGGTTTCCATCTTTGCCATATTGATCATGACATTTAATATCGATCAAGTATTTGGTTATATGGCAAAAGTGGTGGTGCTTGCTCTACAGGGAATAGGCTTTAATATCATCATGCCTGATTTACAGCCTGATGCTTTCCCATTCTGGGATTCAGTGATGACAGTATTATCCATTGTGGCAATGATACTGATGACGCGTAAGTATGTAGAAAACTGGCTGATTTGGGTCATCATAGATGTTATCAGTGTCGTGATTTATTACTATCAAGGTGTTTTGGCGATGTCGCTGCAATATATTATTTTGACAGGTATTGCATTAAATGGTGCTCGCCTGTGGATCAAGGCAGCGAAACAAGCGGATAACAACCAAAAGAAAATGTAAATTAAAAGCGATCATCGGCCATAGATAATTAACGTTCTATGGCCTGTTATTTGATATTTTTCTACAAAACACTTTCTTCTTATTTGTCTATTTATTTGAATTAACATCATTTTTACTCTCAATGGCATTTTCCATAAAAAAGTATTCTATTTTTACTCACAAAGATTATTTACAGAACAACGCCTAACAGTTAGATTGAGATCACAAAATTATTTTAAATAACTGTAAACGTATTAGGTGAAAGGATAATGAATTACCAGAATGACGATATAAGAATAAGAAAAATAACAGAATTATTACCACCAGTTGCATTACTCGAAAAATTTCCGGCCACAGAAGAGAGTGCTATTACTGTTCGTAAGGCACGTGAATCTATTCATAATATTTTAATTGGTGAAGATGATCGTCTATTGGTAGTGATTGGTCCATGTTCAATTCATGATCCACAAGCGGCGTTAGAATATGCAGCGCGCTTGAATAAATTACGTGAAGAATTGAAAGCCGATTTGGAAATTATCATGCGGGTTTACTTTGAAAAGCCCCGCACAACTATCGGCTGGAAAGGGTTGATTAACGATCCAAGCATGGATTGCAGTTTTAATATCAATGGCGGATTACGTACTGCCCGTAAGTTATTGCTCGATATTAATAATATGGGGTTACCTGCGGCAGGCGAATTCCTGGATATGATTACTCCTCAGTATTTAGCAGATCTCATGAGCTGGGGCGCAATAGGGGCACGTACAACGGAGTCTCAAATTCATCGCGAGTTGGCATCGGGGTTGTCCTGCCCGGTTGGTTTCAAAAATGGCACAGATGGAACGATCAAAGTCGCTATTGATGCGATTAATTCAGCGAGTTCATCGCACTGTTTCTTGTCTGTCACGAAATGGGGTCACTCCGCGATTGTGAATACAATAGGCAATCAAGATTGCCACATTATTCTGCGTGGTGGCAAAGAGCCTAATTACAGTGCCGAACATGTCAGTGCCGTTAAAGAAGGGTTAAAAAAAGCGGGTTTGGCTCCCTGCGTGATGATTGATTTCAGCCATGCAAATAGCGCGAAGCAGTTCAAAAGACAAATGGATGTCGGTGTTGATGTCTGCGGCCAGATTGCGGGTGGTGAAAATGCGATCATTGGTGTTATGGTTGAAAGTCATCTGGTTGAAGGAAACCAAAGTCTGGAGAGTGATAAGCCTTTGGTGTATGGTCAAAGTGTGACTGACGGTTGTATTGGCTGGGAAGATACAGAAGCGTTACTGTTCCAGTTGTCTCAGGCCGTCCAGAGCCGCAGAAGTTAATTTATCGCAAAAATACCATAAAAAAGCCGGAAATCAATCCGGCTTTTAACATTCTTTTTATGCGACCGTTGAGGATTACTTCGCTTTACCCTGATTTGCAACTGCCGCCGCTTTTGCCGCGATTTCATCAGCGTTGCCTAGATAATAGTGTTTGATAGGTTTCATGTTCTCATCAAACTCATAAACCAGTGGTACAGCAGTTGGAATGTTCAGTTCAAGAATTTCTTCTTCACTCATATTATCCAGATACTTTACCAATGCCCGCAGGGAGTTACCGTGAGCAGCGATAATGACTTTTTCGCCTTTTTCTACACGAGGCTTGATAACTTCTTCCCAATAAGGAATAACACGCTCAATAGTAGTAGCAAGGCTTTCAGTGACTGGGAGTTCTTCTGGTTTCAGGCTGGCGTAACGAGGATCGTGGCCTGGGTAACGTTCATCATCTTTGGTCAAATCAGGAGGAGTAATAGCGAAGCCACGACGCCACAATTTAACTTGATCATCGCCGTATTTGGCTGCGGTTTCTGCTTTATCCAGACCTTGTAATGCGCCGTAGTGACGTTCATTCAGTTTCCAGCTTTTCTCAACAGGTAGCCATTGCTGATCAACTTGGTCCAGAATATTCCACAAAGTGTGAATAGCACGCTTTAGAACGGAAGTATAGGCGAAATCAAAAGTAAAACCTTCTTCTTTCAATAGTTGACCAGCTTGTTGTGCTTCAGAGCGGCCTTTGTCGGACAATTCAACGTCAGTCCAGCCAGTAAAACGGTTCTCTTTGTTCCACTCGCTTTCTCCGTGCCTTACAAGAACCAGTTTAGTTACAGCCATAGCTTAAACTCCTATCAGTACTTTTTAATACAAAATGAAAAGATCGCTGCGGGCATTATATGGCGCGACAGGCTAAAACGGCAAACAATAGTCTCGTATCTCCTGTTTTAAATCATGTTTGGTGATAATTACGGCGATTATATATCCGGAAAGAAGGGGATAGCGGGGAGTTTATGATCTGAACCGTCCCCGAATAGAAGGAGACAATTCAGATCAAATGGAATTCAGTTTAGTGCATGACTACTGATTTTATTGGGTAGGTGAAAAATAGCAGATGCATCAGATTGAGTGAAAAATGGAAAGCAACAGCCACCCATAAACGCCCACTCCACAGCCAGGTCAGGCCATAAATTAATCCTGCCAGCGTAGCAAAAATCACCAGCAAACCACCGCCCGCAAAATGGGCAGCGCCAAACAGCAGGGAGGTAATGACAAGGGCTAAGTAAGGATTCATCCATTGACTGAGCTTCTGCTGAATATAGCCACGAAACAGCGCTTCTTCAGCCAAAGAGACAAAGAAAAGATTAGCAATAACAAAAGCAGGGAACCAATTAGGTAAATGGAGTTCAACGGACAATCCACCTAATACGGTTGCAAGCCATAATAATGCTGGAATAGCTGCGATCAATAATGCCCATCCATGAGCAGGTGCATTAGCCAAAGGTTTTCTGGTGAACAGAGTAGGCATACAAAATATCAGGATAAATGGTAGCAGCGCCTTGTCAAAGTTGAAATACATTGAAAAAGGAGCGCTGAGCGGGCCTGCCTGCACTTTATCCAGATACTTGAGGTTATGGAATCCTGGAATGTAATGCACAAACAGTAAAATACCACCAATGAGCAATAACAGCTCTATAACGATTTTGGGGACAAAATGTTTTTTGCTGTTTTTTTGGCAATAAATATATGCCATACCTAAAAGAGTTATCACTGTCAGCGTGATTATAGCGGGATAGGTAAGTACGTTAGTGCTGATCCCAACAATGATAGCGAAGAGCGCGACGAAAAAAGCAATTTTCTGGCGACTCTCTAAAAGCGCCAATGCAATGGCAAGTAATGCCCAAGCCATATAATTCCCTATTATCTTTAAAAAAACCAATGAAATAGTCTAAAAATGGACGGTGATTTTATAGTAATGGTTAAAAAATTCAAAAATAATAATAAAAAATATCAAAAAAATATGACTTGATTTTATTAAAGAGTGATTAAATAGAACGGTAACAGGAACCCCTCTCCATCAAGAGAGGGATCATAGTCATATATTGAGCGAAGAATGAAAATTACAGCGATTCTAAGGAAATATTTTCAGTTTCATACCGATAAATATCACCGTCAGAAATAAATCGCAGGCGATGGGTAATGCACTGTGGCGCATCTTCTTGATGATGAGAAACAAACAGAAGCTGCGTATCACCATGAGCAATCATGATATCAATGAAGCGCAGGACTAACTGGCGGTTTAG
Organism: Xenorhabdus ehlersii; assembly: GCF_003610465.1. Taxonomy (GTDB): domain Bacteria; phylum Pseudomonadota; class Gammaproteobacteria; order Enterobacterales; family Enterobacteriaceae; genus Xenorhabdus; species Xenorhabdus ehlersii. Next base: position 128,824 of record NZ_RAQI01000003.1, read on the forward strand.
AGGATCAAGCCCTTGTAAAGGTTCATCCAAGATCAATAAAGCGGGATGCTTCACCAGAGCACGGGCAATCAAAACTAACCGCTGTTGCCCCCATGACAAACTATGAAAGGAGCTAGTTGCTGTTGCTCCCGATAGCCCCAATAAATCCAGCCACTCATCGGCTAACTGTTGCTGCCGATCTGAAACGGCCTGATAGAGTCCTATTGAATCGAAGAAACCCGATAGAATAACATTCCGAACGTTGGTACTGACACGATACCCCAGATGAATACTGTTACTGACATAACCAATATAACGTTTGATGTCCCAAATCGTTTCACCACTTCCCCGTTGGCGGCCAAATAATATTAACTCATTGCTGTAACCTTGGGGGTGATCGCCCGTAATCAGGTTGAGGAGTGTCGATTTTCCAGCGCCATTTTCACCGATGATTTGCCAGTGTTCATTAGGATTCACTTGCCAGCTTAAGCCGTGCAAAATGGGTTTATCATTGTATTGGACAATAACATCACGCATTGACACTAACGGTTGATCAGCTGGAAGTTGTCCATCAGTCCGGTATTCATCTGTTTCGGGAAGACGAATGTTTTTTAGCCCTTCACTGTGTGCTAACTGTGCCACGAGAGACTCTGCTAAAATGCGTTTTTTCTTTCCGGCCAGCGTCAGGTGACAATCCGCCAATACACCGACTTGTTCGACAAAATCAGGAATTTCATGGAATCGGGCTAAGATTAAAACTAAAGTAATGCCTTTTGCAGCCAGAGAACTCAACAATTGGGAAAGTTGATTGCGGGCATAATTATCTAGCCCATCAAAAGGTTCATCAAGGATAAGCAGATCTGGGTTTACCATTAATGCCTGACATAGCAAAACCTTACGAACTTCCCCTGTTGAAAGGTATTTGAATCGTCGTGAGAGTAGATCCTTAATACCAAAATATTCGCTTAATTCGAGGCACAATTCATTGTCTTTATGGTGAAGTTGGATGATGTCTGCGGCAGTACGCCCAGTATCCTCTTCTCCTTCACTGAGCAAATCTGTATTGTTGCGTTGCCACTCTTCATCAATCAGTTTCTGTAATTGTTCGAAAGATAGACGTATTGGTGTGCGAAACGAACAATGACGGTCACCTGCCAGTTGGATTAATTCATCCGACAGTGCACGAGCTAATGAAGATTTTCCACTGCCATTTGCGCCAACAAAAGCCCAACTTTCCCCAGAAATAATTTTCAGCGACGGTAGCCGTAGGGTACGGGTGTCACTTAAACGGAAACTACCTTGCGTTATTTGCAATTCAGACATTTTTCTTCCTTTTTAAGCAACATCAATTAAAGGATCATCAGAAATAAGCGGAATAATGTTCAATGTCAATGTGTAGCTATTTGTTATTCATTGAGAGTTAATCATTTTTGCAATCGATTTAACATAGGGTAGCAATAATCACTTTGTCGGCATTGAAAAGTGCGGTGACAGAATCGCGGGGCTGGAGTTGCAAATGGGTTACTTCCTGATTAGATAACGTAACACAAAGGGATTCACCGCCATCAAGTGTCAGAATAATTTCACTGTATTCTGTTCCTGTTTCAATATGGCTCACCTGGCTGGATAGGATATTATCGAATGGGACAGAAGGAGCATGTTTAGTTAAGGTTATCCACGGCGCTTTAATTAACACCAGTACTTCTTTTCCGGTAACTAAATTCAGCCGATTGGCACTTTGTTCCGTGACAGCCGCATAGATTGATGTTTTACCATCTGCCAGCAGAACCCGAACATGTTGTTGAATATTTGCGTGGCTACGTTCAATGATCGTACCAAAAAATTGATTTCGGGCACTGGTTTGTAACGAAAAACGAGATATAGCCGCAAGCAAGCTATCCAGAGGCAGGGAATCCTCTTTTAAAACATCAAACGCTTTTTGTTGAATTTTCTCCAGCAAATCATAAAGCTGCAACAGACGTTCGCCATAATGGGTAAGTTGGGCACCGCCGCCGCCTTTTCCACCCGTGGCACGTTCCACCAGGATTTCATCGGCGAGCTGATTCATTTCATTGATGGCATCCCAGGCACTTTTATAGCTGATCCTAGTCTGTTTTGCGCCTTGGCTGATAGAACCCGTGATTTTAATTTGCTTAAGCAACGCAATTCGTCGGGGATCAGCGAACAGACGTTGTTGCAATTTTAGTGTTAATAATATTTGGGCTTGCATAGTGGTTTATTTAGGGCAACTATTTGAAAGTTTTTACAACAGAACCATAAGAATCGCACGTTTCGTCGGTTACTGTTACTGTTTTATTGTCTAGAATAACCCAATTAACGTCTGTGTTATGTCAGATTCAGATATGACACAGTTAATTTGTTAGTCACTCAGGATATGAGGTTAGCATGTTTGAATTGCTTAAAAGTATGGGATTTGCGCTGATCATGGTCCCCGTGGTGATGGCGGCTATTTTGGCGTTGATTTACGGGCTTGGAGGATTATTCAATCTTATCTCCAAAACAGAAAATACCAGTCGATAGTCTTGAGCTTTACAATTTCTATTACCCGGTTATCCGGGTAATCATCAATTCCTGTCTTCTCTTCATATGCAACTTTTCATATGTAATTGTTGCATTGAGATCAACATAAAAACTAAAACTAACTCACAACTTGCCGATTAATCTAAGAATGGCGTTTTCATTTAACGTTGTATCTTGTTATATACAACGCACCATATTGATTATCTTAGGTGAGTGTAAAATGAAAAATAAAGTTTATCAGTTGCTGGCAGGGGCTGCGGTCACTTTTGCGCTTGTCGGGAATGTCTGGGCCGCAGATAAGGTGACGGTTTTTGCGGCTGCTTCATTAACCAATGCATTGGATGATATTGCGGCACAGTATAAAAAAGAGAAACGGGGCGATATTGTTGCCTCCTATGCTTCATCATCAACACTGGCACGTCAGATAGTGCAGGGAGCACCTGCGGATATTTTCATTTCTGCCGATCAACAGTGGATGAATTATGCTACTGACAAACAATTAATTGCCGAAAATACTCGTCATACCTTGTTGGGTAACCAGCTTGTCCTGATTGCCCCTAAAGAAAGTAACTTGGATCAAGTTGAGATCAACCGAGAAACAAAATGGAAATCTTTGCTGGCAGGAGGGCGATTAGCGGTTGGCGATCCTGATCATGTACCAGTTGGTATTTATGCTAAAGAATCGCTGCAATATTTGAATGCATGGGATACGGTTAATCCACTGATGGCACGTACTAACAATGTGCGTAGTGGTATGGCCTTGGTAGAACGAGCCGAAGTCCCGCTGGGCATTGTTTATGGCTCTGATGCCGTTGCCAGCAATAAGGTGAAAGTTGTGGGTGTTTTCCCACCTGAAAGCCATAAACGGGTGGAATATCCGATGGCAATAATCAAAGGTCATGAAAGACAGGCGGTTCGCGATTTTTATGATTACCTTAAAACCCCTGAAGCCGCTGCCATTTTTAAACGTTACGGCTTTAGTCCACTGTAGGAACTGATCTTTTGGAGATGTTAAGTGAATATGAGTGGCAGGCAATTTTATTGAGCTTAAAAATCTCAGCGATTGCTGTGCTATTCAGTTTGCCATTTGGGATCTTAATGGCATGGATGCTGGCTCGTTGCCAGTTTGTTGGTAAATCCCTGCTTGACAGCATTATTCATCTACCACTGGTATTACCACCAGTAGTGGTGGGATATCTGTTGCTCATCAGCATGGGGCGGCGCGGGGTCATAGGAGAATTCCTTTATGACTGGTTTGGTGTCAGTTTTGCATTTAATTGGACAGGGGCGGCATTAGCTTCGGCTGTGGTAGCTTTTCCGCTGATGGTCAGGGCCATTCGGTTGTCATTGGAAAGCATTGATCGGCGCCTGGAACAGGCTGCCCGTACTTTGGGGGCAGGTTCGTTTAAAGTCTTTTTCACCATTATTTTGCCATTGTCATTACCTGGCATCATTGTTGGTGCGGTATTGGCGTTCGCCCGTTCATTGGGAGAATTTGGTGCCACCATTACCTTTGTTTCCAATATTCCGGGGGAGACCCGAACCATTCCTCTTGCCATGTATACCTTGATAGAAACGCCAGGCGCTGAAACCGCCGCAGCCCGTTTGTGCGTCATTGCTATTGTCTTGGCACTGATTTCATTAATGCTTTCCGAGTGGTTGACACGTTGGGGTAGAAAACGTTTGGGGGCAGCATGTTAGAGCTGGATTTTGAGCAGCGCTTGGGTGAGCTGCACATGCAGGTGGATACTACTTTACCAACGGAAAGTATCACTGCCATATTTGGTCTTTCGGGGGCAGGAAAAACCTCACTGATCAATGTGATTGCGGGATTGAGCCGTCCACAAAAAGGTCGCATTGTTTTAAACGGCGCTACCTTAGTGGATACAGAGCAAAATATCTTTGTGCCACCAGAGAAGCGCCGAATTGGTTATGTTTTTCAGGATGCGCGCCTTTTCCCGCATTATCGCGTGAAGGGAAACTTACAGTACGGCATGGCACCAGAGATGAAACCCCAGTTTGACAGCATCATTGGCCTGTTGGGAATTGAACATTTACTGTCACGTTTCCCCATCACATTATCTGGTGGAGAAAGACAGAGAGTAGCGATTGGCCGTGCATTATTGACTGCTCCTGAAATCCTGCTTATGGATGAACCGCTGGCATCATTAGATTTACCGCGTAAACGCGAGTTATTACCTTATCTTGAAAAGCTGTCCGAAGACGTCAAAATCCCGATCCTTTATGTCAGTCACAGTTTGGATGAAATTTTACGTTTGGCAGAGAATGTTATTGTCATGGACAACGGAAAAATCAGGGCAACAGGAACCTTGGAAGAAGTCTGGTCGAGCAGTGCACTGCGTCCGTGGCTGCAAAAAGAGAGTCTAGGTAGCATACTGAAAGTTTCTGTGATGGAACATCATCAACGTTATCAAATGACCGCAGTTGCGGTGGCTGACAAACTTCTTTGGTTGCCACAAGTTAATGTTTCTCCAGGAACTGATCTGCGTATCCGTATTGATGCATCCGATGTTTCGTTGGTCTTGGAGCCACCAAAAGCCAGTAGCATCCGTAACACCTTGCAAGTCAAAGTCATTGAGTTTTTCGAAGATAATGGTCAGGTTGATATCAAATTAGCACTGAGTGAACATTGCCTATGGGCAAGAATTACGCCGTGGGCGCGGGAAGAGCTTAATCTGCGGGCAGGGCAATGGTTGTATGTACAGATAAAAAGTGTTTCGTTGAATCGTCACTTATAAATATATAGGACGTTATATATAGGGAGCAGAGCAGTGGACTGATTTGCTCCCGTTGGATTGAATTACAGTACGTATTTTCTCAGAACTTCAGCAATGCCGGGTTGGGTATTGTCCCGTGTGACAATATCTGCGCGTTCTTTGACGGCATCAACGCCATTACCCATCGCGACGCCCAACCCAACGTTCTCCAGCATACTGAGATCGTTATAATTATCACCAAAAGCAATCACATCTTTCATACTCATGCCTTGCGATTCCACCCATTGTTGTAACCGCATGCCTTTGCTATTGCCTTTCTTGGCGATATCAACCTGATCAAACCATGACCATTCACACTCAAGGCCAACATTTTCCTCAATTTGGTCACTAATCTCGCGCAGTTTCACTAAATTGGATGAGCTGGTGGCAAACTTCCAAATCGAATTCACATTATGGATTGCATCTTGAAAATTATCTGTTTGGTGGACATTAGGGCGCTGGTGTTCAGGCAAGGAATCCGACCATGCAAGGGTTCGGACTACAGTGTGAGGAAATTGATATAAAATGGCATCATCAACATACATCAGATGCTGAACTTCCGTGCCTTGCAGATAGGAAAGTGCTTGCGAAGCTTCTTGAGCGGAGAGTGGATTAGAGGCCAATACTTTCTTTGCATGATAATCATATGAATAAGCCCCATTGCAGCAGATGGCAGGCGTATCGAGTTGCAATGCTTGATAGAAAGGATGGATGGCGACATGATGGCGTCCGGTTACAATCAAAACTTTGATACCTGATTGGCTGGCTTCATTTAGGGCTGCCAGTGATTCTGGCAGAATACGTTTTTGTGGATCGAGCAGAGTTCCATCTAGATCCAGTGCGATAACGCGATACGACATGGGTTGGCCTCTAAGTTGTCTATGATATCAACAAAATATTATACGTTAGTTGAATATAGTTAAACCGTCATATAGGCAGTTTAGTAGTTAAAATTTTTCCAGAATCTTTACAGATCAATGAAATGGCAATGAAGCATTAAGGAGAGAACATGAAACAGGTGGTTTATACAGCCAGCCCAAATAGCCGACAAATTCACGTATGGTCGCTTAATGTGACAGGGGAACTTTCGCTTCTCCAGACCGTAAATGTGCCAGGTGAAGTACAGCCAATGGTTGTCAATCCTGATGGCAAGCACTTATATGTGGGAATTCGTCCTCAATTTAGTATCGTAACTTATGCAATTGGGGCAGATGGATGTCTTGAACAGCAAGCCATTGCACCATTGCCGGGTAGCCCAACTCATATATCCACTGACAGAACAGGGCGTTTTTTATTTTCTGTTTCTTACAGCTTCAATAACTTAAGCGTCCATCCTATTGATGAACATGGGATCGTTAAAGCACCAGGCCAAATTGTAGAAGGTTTGCAAGCGCCACACTCTGCTAATATTGATCGGGAAAATCGTCAATTGTTGGTTCCTTGTCTGAAAGAAGATCATATTCGTATTTTTAATTTGGATGAGCAGGGTTATCTGACAGAAAGCCGGACAGATGAAATTACGGCCGCAGCAGGTGCAGGCCCCCGTCATATGGCATTCCATCCGGAAAAACAGGCCACCTATTGCATTAATGAATTGGATTCAACTGTTGATGTTCTGCGTCAATGGGAAAAATATCGTATTGTGCAATCAATTGATTCGTTACCAACAGATTTTTCCAACGTTCGTTGGTCGGCTGATATTCACATTACACCGGATGGTCGGCACCTTTATACCAGTGAGCGTTCAGAGAGCCTGATCAGCCATTTCCGCGTTTCAGAAGATGGTTATCACCTGACATTAGTCGGGCATTATCCGACAGAGACTCAGCCTCGTGGTTTTGCCATTGATCACAGTGGTCGTTTCCTGATTGCATCGGGGCAGAAATCGGACCATATTTCAGTATCGCGTATTGACAAATATTCGGGGGAATTAACGCAACTGGCGCGCTATCCGGTTGGCAAAGGCCCGATGTGGGTGACGGTATTGTCACTATAAACTTAGGATTCCAGTCACATAGCAACCTATGTGACTGGAGAATACGCCTTTGCCACTTAAGATAAAAAATTAATAAAATTTATTGATGTTGGATCAAATTAAAAGTTCCGATACCAGATAAAACAATAGGATATGTGATTAATATGTGATTCTGTTGTACAGAATATAAATCTCCCAAATAAACATTTCCTTTTAAAAGACGTAATATAATATTTCTTGGATAAATATAAAGTTGAATATTTAATGGAGTGTTGATAATGGAATAAGGATATTTTACGACGCCGCCAAGATGAATATTATTAAAATTCAATAGTGGTGTATTATATCCTCCCTGAATATAGCCATTGAAATTGGTTTTTTTACCTATATTTGGTTGATGTCCAATGATGGCAGGGTAAGAAGATACCTGGATAAAGGGATAACTGCCATATTGATGATATGTGTTAATGTTAAAATGCCCACTGATAAATTCTGTTTGTTGCAGGGCAGAGCCGGTTAATGAATCTGGTTTGACAGTTTCTGCAAACAGATGGGCTAATTCAGGCTTTTCTTTTGCCAGATTTTCATAATGTAAAATTTCTTGTTCATACCTGTTTTTAGATAGTTCAAATACATCTTGCATTTCTTCATTAGAAGGTGTGATTAAATTTTCTGTATTCATGATATTTTCCTCTTTGTTTAAATAAGTGTGGTGACGTCATGAATATACCAAATAATTTATTTTTAGGTGATGTAATAGCCTCTGTTTTGGTAATTAATATTTGTCAGTGATTGACGTTTGGAAATGAATTTTATTCCAGTCATATAATGAGATATATGACTGGATATATTCTTATTTAATTTATTGCATCAGTAATTGCCTTTATCAGTCTTGCTAGCTGTTCTGTTTGAATAATATAAGGTGGCATCAGGTAAATTAACCGACCAAATGGCCTGATCCATACACCATGTTGAACAAAATGGCGTTGCAATGAAGCGACATTTACGGGCTGTTTCATTTCAACCACACCTATCGCGCCCAACACCCGAACATCTTTGACTAAACTGTGTGATTTGAGGGGAAATAGTTCTGCTTTTAATTGAGTTTCAATTGATTGAATACGCTGTTGCCACGGGCTATCAGCGAGCAATTTCAGATTGGCACTGGCGACGGCACAAGCCAGAGGATTTCCCATAAAAGTTGGGCCATGCATAAAACAGCCCGCTTCACCTTGGCTGATAGTTTCAGCAACGTGGCGGGTAGTCAGTGTTGCGGACAATGTCATATATCCCCCCGTCAATGCCTTGCCTAAGCACAATATATCGGGTTCGATCTGTGCATGTTCACAGGCGAATAGCTTGCCAGTCCGTCCAAATCCGGTCGCTATCTCATCTGCAATTAACAATATCTGATATTCATTACAAAGCTGACGAACCTGGCGTAGATATTCAGGATGATAAATCCGCATCCCGCCAGCACCCTGAACAATAGGCTCTAAAACCACAGCGGCTATTTCATCATGATATTGCAGCAATAATCGTTTTAAAGAATCGATATCCTCTGCTTGCCATTCATCATCAAACTGGCATTGCGGAGCATCGGCAAACAGATGATTGGGGAGATGGCCTTTGTACAGATTATGCATGGAGTTGTCTGGATCGCAGACAGACATGGCTCCAAAAGTATCACCATGATAACCATGACGCAGGGTCAGGAAACGATGGCGTTTTTTCCTTTTGGCTTGCCAATATTGCAATGCCATTTTCAGGGCGACTTCTACGGCGACAGAGCCTGAATCCGCCAAAAAAACACACTCCAAAGAATCAGGTGTCATTGCCACCAATTGTTTGCACAGTGCAATCGCGGGAGGGTGAGTTATGCCACCGAACATAACATGGGACATCTTATCGATTTGTGATTTTGCTGCCTCATTGAGGGCAGGATGATTATAACCGTGGATAGCCGCCCACCATGAAGACATACCATCAATCAATGTACGCCCGTCTGATAAAACCAGCTCTACACCTGTGGCTGATACGACAGGATAAGTGGGAAGTGGATCCGTCATTGAGGTATACGGATGCCAAATATGGCGCTGGTCAAATTCAAGATCTGAAGGAGTCATAATAACTTTGATGTAAACCTTTTTTGGTTCATTTTGGTTGACATGATAACGGGGTTATTTAAACTGACAACATTTTTTACATCGGAGATGTTATTGTGAGCGAGCGTCAACAATGGACAATTAGACAAACACAGGCGTTGTTTGATAAACCTTTTTTTGAATTATTATTTCAGGCACAACAGGTACATCGCGAACATTTTGACCCACAACAAGTACAGGTCAGTACACTGCTTTCGATAAAGACGGGGGCTTGTCCAGAAGACTGTAAATATTGTCCACAAAGTTCCCGTTACAAAACTGGCTTAGAAAAAGAGCGGTTGATGGAAGTGGAAAAAGTTATTGAATCAGCGTACAAAGCGAAAAATGCGGGCTCAACCCGTTTCTGCATGGGGGCGGCCTGGAAAAACCCGCATGAACGTGACATGCCGTATTTGGAAAAAATGGTCAGGGAAGTCAAGGCATTGGGAATGGAAACCTGTATGACGTTGGGAATGCTGAACCAATCTCAGGCACAGCGTTTGGCGGAGGCAGGTCTGGACTATTACAACCATAACCTGGACACCTCGCCAGAATTTTACGGCAATATCATCACCACTCGCAGTTATCAGGACAGACTGGACACTTTAGGTAATATCCGAAATGCAGGTATTAAAGTCTGCTCCGGCGGTATCGTTGGTTTGGGTGAGCAAATTCGCGATCGGGCAGCATTATTGGTGCAATTGGCAAACCTACCTAAGCCGCCGGAAAGTGTACCAATTAATATGCTGGTAAAAGTCAAAGGAACACCACTGGAAGACAATGAAGATGTCGATCCTTTTGATTTTATTCGTACCATTGCTGTGGCACGGATCATGATGCCAAAATCTCACGTCCGCTTATCCGCAGGACGTGAACAGATGAATGAACAAACCCAGGCACTGTGCTTTATGGCAGGGGCTAACTCTATTTTCTACGGTTGTAAATTGTTGACCACACCAAACCCGGATGAAGATAAAGATTTGCAACTGTTCCGCCGTTTGGGTATCAATCCTCAACAGACAAAGACGGCATTTGGTGACAATCAACAACAGCAAAATTTGACAGAAGCCATCATTCATGATGCTGATAACGAACAATTCTATAATGCGGCAATATGATGAGTTGGTCAGACTTTCTCTCCCGACGTTTGACCGAACGTCAGGGCATCCCGCTATGGCGTAACAGGCAAGTCCATTACGGATCTGATGGACGTTTATTGTCCACTTCGGACGGCCAATATCTTAATTTTTCCAGTAACGATTATCTTGGGCTGAGCCAACATCCCCAGATTATTGCTGCCTGGCAGCAAGGCGCCCAGCAATATGGTGTAGGCAGTGGCGGTTCAGGGCATGTTACGGGCTACACTGCGGCACATCATACTCTGGAGCAACAATTGGCTGAATGGTTGGGATACCCTTGCGCTTTACTTTTCATTTCCGGTTATGCCGCTAATCAAGGCGTGATTACGGCCTTGATGGAAAGGGAAGATCGCATTATTGCTGATCGCCTGAGCCATGCGTCGTTGCTCGAAGCAGCAATGCACTCTCCTGCACAACTTCGGCGTTTTTTGCACAATGATATGGGATCTTTGCAGCAACTTTTGACAAAAGCGTGTCTCGGTAAAACGCTGGTGGTCACGGAAGGGGTTTTTAGCATGGATGGAGATTATGCACCACTTAACGTTATTGCACAGCAAGCGAAATCGACGGCAAGTTGGTTGATGGTGGATGATGCTCACGGTATCGGCATTCACGGTGATGAAGGGCGCGGCAGTTGCTGGATGCAAAATGTTAAACCGGAGATTCTGATTGTCACTTTTGGCAAGGCATTTGGATTGAGTGGAGCTGCAATTTTATGCGATGAACAAACCGCAGAATACCTGCTCCAATATGCCAGGCATCTGATTTACAGCACCTCAATGCCACCTGCGCAGGCAGTGGCCCTGTCCGAAGCAGTACGACAAATCAGGGCTGGGGATGAATTGCGTCAGCGGTTGCAAAGCAACATCCGTTATTTTTGTCGCGAAGCACAGCATCTGCCTTTTGTATTGATGAATTCAGAAACGGCCATTCAGCCGTTGATCGTTGGTGACAATGAGCGTTGTACCGCACTGTCTTATGTACTTAAGCAACAAAAAGTGTGGGTTAAAGCGATACTTCCACCCACTGTTCCCACTGACAGTGCGCGATTGCGTATTACATTGACAGCAAACCATACCCGACACGACATTGATGCATTACTGGAGGCGTTGCATGGCTCTGGTTGTTAAAGCCGTTGACAAGGAAGCGATCGCCGGTGCTTTTGGACGTGCGGCTGCCAAATATGACACTGTGGCTAAGTTGCAACAGCAAACCGGTGAGTATTTGATGGGATTGGCACAAGCGGAAGATATCGGTATGCGGGTATTGGATGCAGGGTGCGGAACCGGTTTTTTCAGTGCTCGTTGGAAACAGCAGGGTAAACAAGTTATCGCACTGGATCTGGCTTCCGGTATGTTGGGCCAGGCAAAAGGGCAGCACGTTGCTGATTATTATTTGCAAGGAGATATTGAACATTTGGGGTTAGCGGATAACAGCGTCGACATCTGTTTCAGCAACCTGGTGGTACAATGGTGCAATGATTTGTCATGTGCGTTGCGCGAATTTTATCGTGTTACCCGTCCCGGTGGGCTGATTGTATTTTCCACGCTTGCACAGGGTTCACTGAATGAATTAGCAACTGCGTGGGCGAGAGTGGATGATTATCGGCATATTAATCAATTTCTGCCATTGCAAATAATTATCCAGGCATGTCAACCCTATCGACATAAAGTTATTGATCGGAAATATTACCAGCGCTATCCACAACTGTTGCCCTTACTGAATTCTCTAAAAGGGATTGGTGCAACACACCTTCATCATGGTCGTCAGCAGGGATTGATGACGAGAAAACGTCTAAATACCCTTGCAGAAGCATACCCGCGAAACAATGGGGATTACCCATTAAGCTATCAAATTGTTTTTGGAGTCATTTATTGTGACAAGTAAATATTTTCTTACAGGAACTGATACTGAAGTAGGTAAAACAGTGGTGAGTTGTGCTCTGCTGCAAGCTGCTAATAAGAAGGGATATTTGACTGCCGGTTATAAACCTGTGGCATCAGGAAGTAAAATGACATCAGAAGGAATTCGTAATAGTGATGCACTGGCCTTACAGCGTAATAGCACGGTGTCACTAACTTATCAGGAAGTGAATCCTCTGGTATTTATGGAACCGACATCGCCACACATTGTAAGTGCGGAACTTAATCAACCAATAGATTTTTCCGTTTTATCGGAAGGTTTGGCTGTACTGGTAAAAAAATCTGACTGGGTTTTGGTTGAGGGCGCAGGAGGATGGTATACGCCATTATCGGAAAATACGACTTTTGCCGATTGGGTGATCCAGGAGAATTTACCGGTAATTTTGACAGTTGGTGTCAAATTGGGCTGTATCAACCATGCTGTATTAACCGCAAAGGCAATTCAGTATGCTGGACTAAAGTTAGCAGGCTGGGTTGCCAATGAAATTGAACCAGCCGGCAAGCATCAGGTTGCCTATCTGGAGACACTGGAGCGCATGATCCCCGCACCTTTACTAGGCGTTATTCCTCATCTGAGTGGATCATATGATAAAAATAACCTAGGAAAATATATTACTATTGATTCTTTGGTTAACTAATTGTTTACTTTGGGTTAGTTAAAATTGATGTTTAGAGCTGTTCTTTAATCGATGTTCTTACGTAGAAGATGTTTTATTTCAACAACGATTGAGCCAATTTTGATCAACAAATAGCGTGAGTCAATCCCAAAGCAGCATAAAAATATTCCACTATTGAAAAAATTTATAAGTGGGGATAACTCCGCAACTACCCATGCTTAATAGGTTTTGCTGAGTTATCCACTATTCCTGTGGATAACCTTGTGTATTAGTTTTAGAAAAGTATCCTCGTGCAAGGCAATACGCGGCTTGCGCCAGATTTGTTGTTATTCTCTACTTGGATTTTTTTATAATCAAAATCAATACGTTAAATAAAATCAAATCCTTTTTGTATCTCTTTGCTATTCAGTGCTTTATCATTTCAGTCATTAATACAAAAATAGAAAAAAGTAAGATCATTATCTGGGGATAAAAATAGCCACCTTTAATGTTAATGAAAGGTTAAAATTATAAGATTAATAACATCCGAGCAATAACATTATTTTGCCAACTTACTTGAAGCTGGTTTTTTATCCAGTATGATAAAAAGAATTTTGTCGATGTATGGATGGCGTGGGGAAAATGAGCAAAGAAATAAATAAGGTATTTAAGTTACATTCTGATTTTAAGCCGGCAGGCGATCAGCCATCGGCCATCAGGCAGTTACAGGAAGGGCTGGAAGATGGACTGGCCCATCAAACCCTTCTGGGAGTTACGGGATCGGGTAAAACTTTCACGATTGCCAATGTTATCGCAAACTTAAATCGACCCACTATGATCCTTGCTCCCAATAAAACACTGGCGGCACAGCTCTATAGTGAAATGAAAGCGTTTTTCCCTGAGAATGCAGTGGAGTATTTTGTTTCCTATTACGATTATTACCAACCAGAAGCCTATGTACCCAGTTCCGATACCTTTATTGAAAAAGATGCGTCAGTGAATGAACATATTGAACAGATGCGGCTGTCCGCAACGAAAGCCTTGCTGGAACGTCGTGATGTCGTCGTCGTGGCTTCTGTCTCTGCGATTTACGGTTTAGGTGATCCTGATAGTTATTTGAAAATGATGCTTCATTTAACTGAGGGCATGTTAATTGACCAGCGTGCCATCTTGCGTCGTTTAGCGGAACTGCAATATACCCGTAATGATCAGGCATTCCAGCGCGGAACATTTCGGGTACGTGGTGAAGTCATCGATATTTTCCCCGCAGAATCGGATGAACGTGCTTTGCGCGTAGAATTGTTTGATGATGAAGTCGAACGCCTGTCCCAGTTTGATCCGCTGACGGGACAGGTCGAGTACCATGTGCCGCGTTATACCATCTATCCCAAGACCCATTATGTTACACCGCGTGAACGTATCCTTCAGGCGATGGAGGAGATCAAGATTGAGCTGGAACAACGGCGCAAGATTTTGTTAGCGTCAGACAAGCTATTGGAAGAACAGCGTGTCACCCAGCGAACACAATTCGATCTCGAAATGATGAATGAATTGGGCTACTGCTCTGGTATTGAAAACTACTCCCGTTATCTGTCTGGACGTTCTGCTGGTGATCCCCCCCCAACGCTGTTTGATTACCTGCCGGCAGATGGTTTGCTGGTGGTGGATGAATCCCACGTCACTATTCCACAGATTGGTGGAATGTACCGAGGGGATCGCTCACGCAAGGAAACATTGGTGGAATATGGCTTCCGTTTGCCGTCAGCGCTGGATAACCGCCCGTTGCGGTTTGAGGAATTTGAGGCCCTGGCTCCGCAGAGCATTTATGTTTCAGCCACGCCCGGCAATTATGAATTAGAAAAATCTGGCCACGAAGTTGTTGAGCAAGTTGTGCGTCCAACGGGGTTAATTGACCCTGAAGTTGAAGTTCGACCGGTGGCAACTCAGGTCGATGATCTGCTGTCTGAAATTCGTATCCGTGCGGTAAACAATGAGCGAGTGTTGGTCACAACCTTAACCAAACGCATGGCGGAAGACTTGACTGAGTATTTGGAAGAGCATGGCGAGCGAGTGCGTTATCTCCATTCTGACATTGATACCGTAGAGCGAGTGGAAATTATCCGTGATCTTCGTCTTGGTGAATTTGATGTTTTGGTTGGTATCAATTTATTGCGTGAAGGCCTGGATATGCCGGAAGTTTCCCTCGTGGCAATTTTGGACGCAGATAAAGAAGGTTTCCTTCGTTCAGAACGCTCCTTGATCCAGACCATTGGTCGTGCAGCACGTAACCTGCATGGTAAGGCCATTTTATATGGTGACAAAATTACGAATTCGATGGCAAGGGCTATTGAAGAAACAGAACGCCGTCGCGCCAAACAGCAGGCATTTAACCAAGAGCACGGCATCGTTCCGCAAGGTTTGAAGAAAAAAATTGGTGATATCCTGAAAATTGGTCAGCCGATTAATGGCAAAGGGAAGGCCAAAGGAAAAAGTAAAGTTACCTTGGATACAGATGAT
Source organism: Xenorhabdus ehlersii (assembly GCF_003610465.1). Taxonomy (GTDB): domain Bacteria; phylum Pseudomonadota; class Gammaproteobacteria; order Enterobacterales; family Enterobacteriaceae; genus Xenorhabdus; species Xenorhabdus ehlersii. Next base: position 144,414 of record NZ_RAQI01000003.1, read on the forward strand.
TACCGCAACCTGTCGGCGAAAGAGCTGGAGAGAAAAATCCGTGTGCTGGAAGAGAAAATGTACCAACATGCACGGGATCTCGAATTTGAACAAGCAGCCAATATTCGTGACCAGGTTCAGGCATTGCGGGCGCAATTTATTACCAATTCCTGAAAATGTATATCCGTGTCTATGTGATTCATCGTGACTTGTTAACTGGTCTTTTGGAGGGATTATGGCTGCTATTATTTTGAGTGACATGAGGGCCAGTGTTAGTGAGTTAAAACGTAACCCCATGGCGATTGTCAGTGCTGGAGGGGGCTCTCCAGTTGCTATATTGAATAGAAATCAACCTGCATTTTATTGTGTTCCTGCGGAACTGTATGAAAAAATGTTGGATGCTTTGGATGATCGGGAATTAGTCAAGATAGTGCAGGAGCGTGAAAATCAGCCTCTAATTGATGTGGATTTGGATCAGTATTGATGATTTATACGGTCAAATTTAGGGAAGATGCTGCAAAAGAGTGGGCTAGACTGGATAGCACTATATTCCGCGACAATTTGTTAAGAAACTAAAGAAGTTATGTGAAAATCCACATATTCCTTCTCTTAAACTCAGTGGAATGCCCAATTGTTATAAAGTAAAATTACGTGCTTCTGGTTTTAGGCTTGTTTATCAGGTCATTGATGATAAATTAATTACTATTTAACATGATTAATGATGGATAACAGTATTTATCATAAATAAAGACAAACCCCATTATTTTAAATAGAGTTTGTCAGTGGATTGAAATGCTAACCCAATTTTTGCAGAGTATGCTCAATTGCCTGGCGCAATAATTCACGATCGTGACGGTAAGGGATATCCTGCGCTTCCAAAACCTGTTGTGTCACAATGCGGTCACTGAAAGGGCTGATATCGGTACGCGGGCCGACAATCAGCGCATTAATCATCTTGCGACCAATCTTATTCTCCATGATGGTAAGTTTATCTTTTAATGATAGATTGGCAGCAGCGTGACTAAGTTCTTTCCCTAAGTTACCGATATAAATCATGTTTGCATTACTGCGTCGTAAGGATTGTGTTAAATCCTCCAATAGCAACAATGGCATTAGGCTGGTGAAAAAGCTGCCTGGGCCGATCAAAATCAAATCTGCTTGCTCAATAGCATCCAGTGCTTCTTTAGTGGCATTGACGTGAGGGTAAAGCAATAGTTCTTGTGGTACACAATTAAGTTGATCGATATTCACTTCACCATACACAGTATTGCCTTGCTCATCGACAGCCATTAAATCAACCGGTTGTTCTGACATAGGAATCAACTGTGCATTGACTTTCAGTAAATTGCGGAGCAGGTTAATTGCCTCAAGAGGACGGACACTTAAATGATCAAGGGCTTTCAACATTAAGTTGCCTAAATTATGTCCAGATAATTCGCCATTGCCACTGAACCGATATTCAAACATGGCAGAAGCAATGGTCGGTTCCGTGATTAACTGATTCAGACAATTGCGCATATCTCCCCATGCAATCCCGCCTTCCGAGCGCCGTATTCTACCAGTTGAACCCCCATTATCCGTTGTCGTTACAATTCCTGTCAGGCGTGCTCCGAGAGAAGAAAGGGAAGACATAACGCGTCCGAGTCCATGACCGCCGCCGAGGGCGACAACGCGATCCAAATCAGCTAATGTGCGATTTCGCATAGGATTCCTGTTATTGGCTAAACATAGGGGCTTTAATAAATCTCGTGTAATTTATCACAAAATATGATGCTTCCAGAAATTGATGCGATGCTATGCGATCATTGCGAATAGATAGCCTGGAAACACTGTAGGGCGCTGATGTTATCGCGTTTAGTTAACTCGTTGTATAATAAGGTATATATCGGATCAGGAATTAGCTTTTTATTTTAGGTTCATATAAAATTTAACTGATATTAACCCCTAGCCTCTGTGTCTAAGTCGCTGTTCTATCAAATGGATATCACATTGATATGATGCTCTGGCCGTGGCTCCTGAGTCACCAGGATGCAAGGTAGAAATGCCAGCATCTCCCGTACTTGGAAGGTGTTATTGTGGAACAACTCGTAGATGTATTCTCGCGCAAGTTCTATTACTTGAGATTGTCTATTACCGATGTGTGTAACTTCCGTTGCACATATTGCCTGCCTGATGGATACCGGCCTCATGGCCATAAATCATTCCTTTCCCTGCCAGAAATTCGTCGGGTTAGCCGGGCATTTGCTGAACTTGGCACAGAAAAAATTCGTTTAACTGGAGGAGAACCAACCATGCGCCGTGATTTCTGCGACATCATCGCTGCGGTTCATGAAAATCCACAAATCAAAAAAATTGCTGTCACAACGAATGGTTACCGTATGGAGCGGGATGTTTCTCAATGGAAATTGGCTGGCCTGACAGCGATTAATGTGAGTGTTGATAGTTTGGATCCCCGCCAATTTTACGCTATTACCGGACAAGATAAATTTTTCCAGATTATGCGTGGCATTGACGCGGCTTTTGAGGCGGGGTTCAACACAGTGAAAGTCAATGTCGTGTTGATGAAGAATGTGAATGATACCAACCTGCCAGCTTTTCTTGATTGGATTAAACATCGTCCTATCCAGTTGCGTTTTATTGAATTGATGGAAACGGGGGAAGGTCGTGCCATTTTTCATCGTCATCATCTTTCTGGAGAAGTGATCCGCCGCAAACTGCTACAACAGGGATGGCAACAACAGCAACGTGCGCGAAGTGATGGGCCGGCGCAAGTTTTTCGTCATCCCGATTCTCAGGGAGAAATTGGCCTTATCATGCCGTATGAAAAAGACTTTTGCCAAAGCTGCAACCGTCTGAGGGTATCAGCAATTGGCAATCTGCATTTGTGCTTATTTGGTGAACAGGGTATTCCATTGCGTGATTTATTGTCTGATAACGTATCGCTTGATGCCCTGAAACTACGTATTCAAGGTGGGTTGCACCATAAGCGTGAAACTCACTTTTTACATCAAGGAGACAGCGGGATCACTCCTAATCTTTCTTTTATTGGCGGTTAGCCTGTATTTTTCGGAAGCCGTTTTAGGTGCTATTTTTAGGAATGTAAAATGTCTCAATTAACCCATATCAATACTTCGGGTGAAGCTCATATGGTAGATATTTCTACCAAATCAGAAACTGTGCGTGAAGCACGGGCAGAAGCATTTGTTGAAATGCAGGCTGAAACCTTGGCCATGATTATTGCTGGTGATCACCACAAAGGAGATGTTTTTGCTACTGCTCGTATTGCAGGTATTCAGGCGGCGAAACGGACGTGGGAATTGATCCCGCTGTGCCATCCTCTGTTGCTTAGTAAAGTGGAAGTCCGGCTGGAAGCGCAAACAGAACACAATCGTGTCAGAATCGAATCCTGTTGCCGCTTGGCAGGGAAAACAGGTGTGGAAATGGAAGCTTTGACGGCGGTATCTGTGGCTGCTTTGACAATTTATGACATGTGCAAAGCGGTACAAAAAGATATGGTCATCGGGCCTGTGCGTTTGTTGGAAAAAAGTGGTGGCAAATCAGAAAATTTTAAGGTGGGGGTATGATAAAGGTACTATTTTTTGCTCAAGTTCGCGAGCTGGTAGGAACGGATTCACTTGAACTACCTAATGATTACCCAACTGTAGCGCATCTTCGTCATGCACTGACTGAAAAGGGAGAACGATGGGCACTGGCATTGGAAGAAGGCAAAGTGTTGTCTGCTGTCAATCAATCTTTTGTCCACGCTGAACATGCTCTGAATAATGATGATGAAGTGGCTTTTTTCCCACCTGTTACGGGGGGATAAAAATGGAAAATACGCGGATCAGTATCCAACAGGAGACATTTGGTGTTGGTGAAGAGTATCAATGGCTCTCGCAATGTGATGAAGATGGTGCTGTTGTGACTTTTACCGGAAAAGTTCGTAACCATAACTTAGGAGACACCATTAAGACACTAACACTGGAGCATTATGCTGGCATGACAGAAAAGATGTTGCGGAAAATTGTTGATGAAGCCCGCCAACGTTGGTCGTTGCAACGGGTCAGCATTATTCATCGCATTGGTGAATTGTACCCAGGAGATGAGATCGTATTTGTTGGTGTCACCAGCTCTCACCGCAATATGGCTTTTATGGCGGCTGAATTCATTATGGATTATCTGAAAACTAAGGCTCCATTCTGGAAAAAAGAATCACTTGTGGAGGGAGAGCGCTGGGTAGAGGCGAGGCAGAGTGACTGGGATGCGGTAAGTCGCTGGTAAAACAGCTTTTGGGGGTTCGTTCTGCGGACTATCTCGGAAACTGGACAAATAAATAATATGTCACTGAAATTGCCATTAATTGGCGGATGGTTTTATTAATGTTCTATGCTAATGTATAACTTTTGAATAGATTGTTTATTTTTAAACATTCTTAATCCTTAAACATTGTCATGAAAAGGTAATCATCATGGATCGATATCAACGTTCTAATGATTCGATTGTCCAGAAAACTGGTTCTGGTATACAAACTTACATGGCACAAGTCTACGGTTGGATGACTTGTGGCTTGTTGTTAACTGCATTTGTTGCATGGTATGTGGCAAATACCCCTGAAATTTTATACGCCATTTTCAGTAGCTCTATTGTTTTTTATGGCTTAATCATCGCACAGCTTGCGTTAGTATTTGTGCTGTCTGGTTTGGTTCATAAAATGAGTGGGGCAATGGCGACAGGGCTGTTTATGCTGTACTCTATGCTAACGGGTTTGACACTTTCCAGTATCTTTGTGGTTTATACCAGTAGTTCTATCGCCAGCACATTTGTTGTTTCAGCGGGTATGTTCGGTGCATTGAGTATCTATGGTTATACCACCAAACGTAGTTTGAGTGGTCTGGGTAGCTTCCTGTTTATGGGGCTAATTGGTATTGTTCTGGCTTCTTTGCTAAATATCTGGCTGAAAAGCCCAGCGTTGATGTGGGCAATCACCTATATTGGTGTTGTAATTTTTGCTGGCTTGACGGCATACGATACCCAAAAACTGAAAGAAATGGGTGAACAATTGGATGTTAACGATAAAGAAAACCTGCGCAAGTATTCAATTACTGGTGCACTGACTCTGTATCTGGACTTCATTAACCTGTTCTTGATGCTGTTGCGTATTTTGGGTGATCGTCGATAGTCACTGATATATTGAATTATTTTTTGATATAAAAACCCTGCCTTGTCAGGGTTTTTTAAAAGGTCATTTAATCTTTCGAATCTGCTTTAAATTTATCAGGCAATCTTACTTCGAAACAGCCGATAAGCGATCCCTCCAGTTGTTGCAGTAATCACCAATAAAGGCCATAAGTTTGGCCAAATAACGGATAAATCAGCCCCTTTCAAATAAATCTGCTTGGTAATATCTGTAAAATGCCGGATTGGGTTAATCCAGGTGATGTTTTGTAACCAAACGGGCATATTCTCGACCGGAGAGATATAACCAGAAAGCAAAATAGCGGGCATCATAAACACAAATACACCAATAAATGCTTGTTGCTGGGTGGAACAGACAGCAGAAATCAGCAAACCGAAACCCACCAGGGATAAGCCATAAATCAACATACAGCCATAAAATAGCAGCAATGAACCCGCGAAAGGAATTTGATAGAACAGTGTTCCAATCAGCAAAACAATGCTTGCTTGCATCGTTGCCACAACCAATGCCGGAATGGCTTTGCCAAGGAAAATTTGCCAGGTTGCCAGTGGAGAGACCAGCAACTGATCCAGCGTTCCTTGTTCCCGCTCACGGGCGACTGACAATGCTGTGACAATGAGAACACCAATCGTAGTAATCATGGCAACCAGCGACGGTACGACGAACCACTTGTAATCCAAATTGGCGTTATACCAGTTACGCACAATGAGTTCACTATTATTGAAATTAGGGGCATTTCCCAACAGTTGTTTTTGGTAATCCATCACAATCTGCTGGATATAGTTGGCTGCAATTTGGGCACTGTTTGAATTACGCCCATCCAACAAAACTTGAATTGATGTCGGGTTATGGTTGGCGAGATCAGCACTGAAATTTTGTGGAAAGCGCACCAGCAATAATGCCTTGCGGTTATCCAGAGTAGGGCGGATCTCTTGCGAACTAGTTAGCAAAATAACATCAGGAAATGCTTTTGATTTTGCCAACCGTTGGGTCAATTCAATTGATGCATGTCCTTTATCCTCATTATAAATAGCAATGGTGGCATTTTTGACTTCCAGCGTTGCGGCCCACGGAAAGAGGATCATTTGTATAATCACAGTTAAAATCAAAATGTTCCGTGTTTGCGGTTCTCTCAGAAGAGACTGTAACTCTTTCATGATGAGTGTATACAGACGATAAAACATGCTCTTTCCTTATTTACTCCAGATGCCGACGGGTTTTCCACGCGGTCAGGCCGATAAAGACAATGGAACTGGCAATTAGCAGGAGCAGGTTTGTCATCAACACAGTACCAATGTTCCCAGCCAGAAAGAGCGTCTGTAGGCTGCTGACAAAGTAACGAGCCGGTATGACATAAGTCGAAGCCTGAATAAGTACGGGCATACTGTCTATCTCGAAAACAAAACCAGACAACATAATGGCAGGCAAGAAAGCTGCATTGAGAGAAATCATCGCCGCATTGAACTGATTACGTGTTAGGGTGGAAATTAGTAACCCCATACCCAGGGCAGTAGCGAGATAAAGGCTGGAGACTAATGCTAATATCCAGAGTGAGCCGCGATAGGGAACTCCCAGTACAAACACTGTGAATAACATGCAAAGTACCATGACAAAAGACCCCAGCATTTGATAGGGTAATAATTTAGCGAGCAACAATTCGGTGCGGGTAACTTGGGTCGAAAGTAGTGCTTCCATGGTTCCGCGTTCCCATTCACGGGCGACGACGAGCGAGGTAAGAATTGCGCCTACCACGGTCATAATAATTGAAACAGCACCAGGAATAAGGAAATGCTGGCTAATGGCGGCGGGATTAAACCAATAGCGGATTTGTGTATCAATCAAGGGAGTCGTTGCAACCCCACGATTTTGCCCTCGCTGTTGTAACCAGATTTGCCAGATACCTTTGGTATAGCCCTGCACAAAATTGGCGGTATTAGGTTCACTGCCATCGGTAATAACCTGGATGGGGGCATGGCCGTCTGCGCGGGCAAGCTGGGCATCAAAATTGACAGGGATGACGATAATGCCCCGAATTTGGTTTTCCTGCATTTTTTTGATTAAGAGCTGGCGATTGTCGCTGATGGTGGCATCAATATAGGGCGATCCTGTAAATACATGCACCAATTCTCTGGCGTCCTCGCTCTGCTGTTCCATTAGAATACCAAGGCGAAGCTTGCTGGAGTCCAGGTTAATGCCGTAACCAAAAATAAAGAGCAACATCAAAGGGATAACTACCGCAATCAAAGCACTGCTGGGATCACGGACAATTTGCTTAGTCTCCTTGATACAGAGTGCTTTCAATCGACGCCATGAGAAACTGACCGCTTGTTGGGATGTTATATGTTCAGGATGACTCATTGCGGCTCCTTATCGTAGTTCAACACGAGATCGATAAAAGCATCTTCCATGGAAGGGTTAGGGAGCTTATCCGTGGTAACCAGTTGTTTCAGTTCATCGGGCGTTCCGGCTGCAATCAATTTGCCTCTAAATACCAGCCCGATACGATCACAATATTCGGCTTCATCCATAAAGTGGGTTGTGACCATCACAGTTACCCCTTTGTCTACCATGCCATTGATATGTAACCAAAATTCTCGACGGGTCAGCGGGTCCACACCCGAAGTGGGTTCATCCAAAAACAGAATATCAGGTTCGTGCATCAATGCGCAGGAAAGGGCAAGTCGTTGCTTAAACCCGAGCGGAAGGCTATCAGTCTTTTGATGTAAGATTGGCCTAAGATTGAACGCTCGGATCATATCAGACATCTTTTCTTGTTGATGGCGACCTTTCAAGCCGTAAACACCGGAGAAAAACTTAAGATTCTGCTCAACAGTCAGGTTGCCATAAAGTGAAAATTTTTGGGCCATATAGCCAAGGTGTTGGCGGGCTTTGCCTGAACCGGTTTTTAAATCCATATCCAGAACCAGCGCTTTGCCTGAAGTGGGGATCATTAAACCACACATCATTTTGAAGGTAGTCGATTTTCCGGCTCCATTTGGCCCCAATAGGCCGAATATTTCCCCTCGTTTCACCTGAAAATCGACTTGGTCAGTGGCAGCAAAATCGCCAAATTTTTTAGTCAGGCTACGGGCTTCTATCACGGTTTCCGTTGGGTTTGGTGGGATTTGAGGCATTATTTCTGCCAATTCGGAACGATGGGATGGGCCACCACCCAATAAGTCGATAAATGCATCTTCGAAACGTGGTTCGGCCTCGAAGAGATTGGCTTCAGGCAACCCTATTTGTTGGAGTAATGCATTTTTATCCGCTTCTTCTTTTAAGATCAGACGAACATATTTTCCCTGAATTACACCATCAGTCACTTGGGGCAAGGTGAGGGCATGTTGCAACATTTTGCGCCGCGCATCTTGTTTGACATCAAGCAAAAAAGATCGACCCGCAATATTTTGGGTTAATTCTTGTGGCTGGCCGCGATAGAGCAGCTTACCTTGGTTCATAAGCAAAACATCACGACATAATTCGGCTTCATCCAAATAAGAGGTGCTCCATAAGATCAACATGCCGTCAGAAGCGAGTTCATGAACCATTTGCCATAACTCACGGCGGGCGATGGGATCAACGCCTACACCAGGTTCATCCAGTAGCAAAACTTTCGGGCTACCTAATAAAGTGCAAGCAAGCCCCAGTTTTTGTTTCATGCCACCGGACAATTTCCCGGCTAACCGTCCGGTAAAATGGGTTAAATCCGTGAAGGTGAGTAATTTCTGAAAGGTAGTTTTGCGCTCTGCGCCCAGTACACCACGCAAATCGGCATATAAAGTGAGATTTTCCATTACGGTTAAATCTTCATACAAGCCAAATTTCTGCGGCATGTAACCGAGGTCAGAACGTACTTGAACACTGTCCTTGATGGGATCAAGTCCCATAATTTCAATATTGCCGCTATCAGGCTTCAATAATCCGGCTAACATTCTTATCAGCGTGGTTTTTCCAGCACCATCTGGACCGACAAGACCCGTCACTGATCCACCCTGAATTTCTGCTTGTAGATGGGATACAGCAGGAACGTCTAATCCTGGAAAAGTTTTCTCCACACCGTTCAGTTTTATCGTATAAGCTGAACTGGTCATGTTATCGCCTACTTATTTGTTTCAGTAAAATTTATTTCAGCAAAACGCAAGGTAACAGGCATTCCTTGTTTCAGTCCCTCATCAGGATTAAGGACAATGATGCGCAGGCGATAAACTAAGTCTGTTCTTAAATCAGGTGTTTCGACATTTTTGGGAGTAAATTCGGCAGTGGGAGAAACAAAACCGATTTTGCCATGATAGGGCTGGTTTTTCCGCCCATCGGTATAAATCAAAACTTCCCGTCCAGCGGTAGCCTGATTGAGATGAGGTTCATCAATATATGCCCTGATCCAAACGGGATTGGTGAGGGACAGGGTAAAAACCGTGTTGCCCGCCGCCAGCATGGTGCCTGGTTCAATGGCTCTGGTTAGGATCATCCCTGCCGATGGAGAAGTGAGTTGAGTATCTTTCAGGTTGAGTTCCGCCTGTGCTACGGTTGCTTCTGCCTGAGTAAGTTGGGCTTTTGCTGCCGCAATTTCTTCTATGCGATAACCCGTCTCGAACTGACGCAATTTATCTTTTGCCGCCTGGTAAGCTGCCAGTGCTTGATTGCGTCCAGTTCTGGCATTTTCCAGATCATTATCTGAGATGGTTTTGCTTTGCCACAAGCCTTGTTGGCGTTTCAGGAAGCTATCGGCAAAATGGAATGCTGACTCTTTTTGTTTTACTTCAGCACGTACTTGGGCAATTTCTTCGCTGCGATAACCCGCTTCAGCTTTGGCAAGATTGGCCTTGGCGACATCACGAGCCGCTTTGGCCTGATTCAAGGCATTAATAAAGGGGGTATCATCAAGGCGACCAAGTGTCTGGTTCACCGTAATGGCATCACCTTCATCCACTTGTAGATCAGCCAGTTTACCGGCAACCCGAAAACTGAGGTTGACAGTCCTGACATCGACATTGCCATACAGGGTTAGCTCCCTGCTATTTTGTTCCTGATAATAGTAGATACCGACAATCGCACTGATAACAACAATGAGCGCCAATAGGGCAAGAGCAAACTTTTTACTGTTCATACCATCCCTTATGCCTTGTTCAATTTATACCCTCTATCTTTCAAGTGGTGGCTTCGTTGGTTATGCCATTGCTTAAGAGTTATTGGGTATGTATTTTTGATTTCTCTCTTAACCCATCAAGCAATAAATTGATGTGTTGAGATAAAACCTGATTGATTAATTCGTATTCTTTGGCGCCAATATTGTCCCATCCGGTTTGGCGCAATAAGGCTTCCCTGGCCAGACGGAAAGAAAGGATTTCACCCAATAAAGCATGAGTGTGAATCTGGGTGGAAATTTGGCGTTCATCGGCTCCGATATAATTGGCGATGAGTTTATTCAACCGCGAATAAATTGGGGCTAGTCCCTGTTCATGCATGACACTGTAAGCCTCTGTTGGCGTCAATTGTTCATGGGACATGATCCGGCTGATATTGATACTGCTTTTCTCGAAAATCAGGCGGTTATAGCTCACCATTCCCTGATGAATAAATGCCAGTATTGGGTCTTTTGGATAGGGTTTGGGTGTCTTCTCAAAAAAATGATCAATGGCTTCAATGAGAGGTGAAAACTCTGCTTTTAGCTTATCGGCAATATGTTGCACAACGGCGAGGTATAATCCTTCTTTGGAACCGAAATAGTATGCGATAGCTGCGATATTTTGCTGTGCATGTTGGGCAATGTTGCGGGTAGTAGCGCCATCCAGACCTGATTTGCCAAAAATTTCTATTGCTGCTTCCAGAAGTTGTTGTTTGGCGTGCTCGCCTCGTAATGTCTGGGCCTTCTTTGCTACCATGTCAAAATATTTCCTGTGACAAAGAGTTTTCGGGAGTGCTGAAAACTATATCAATCGTATGATTAACTTTAAAACTAAAGTAATTAGATGTAAAGTTGCTACAAATTGTCTTTTTAATAGACACCCATAAAAAATAATCGTCCAGTTTTGGCTCATTTCCCTTGGCTAAAGAGATTTAGTCAATTTTAGACGAATTTATTGCTCTCTTTGGCCTGCGTGGAAAGACATATCTGTTATAATCATGCCCTATTTATATACGGTGCATTGCAGTTTGTGTAGTTTCTTTGCGTTTTACCGCGTCTGTTTTCTTCCCATAAAACTGCCCCTGAATTGATATCAGGCATGGTGAAGTCTGGAGTATTTCTTATTTATGAATTTTGAGTCACTCGGCTTGAAGGCTGATATTTTGCGTGCCGTTGAAGAACAAGGCTACGTGGAACCCACCCCTATTCAGCAGCAGGCCATTCCTGTTGTGTTATCCGGCAAAGATCTGCTGGCCAGTGCCCAGACAGGCACGGGAAAAACCGCAGGGTTTACTTTGCCTATCTTGCAACTTTTGTGTGAATCCCCGATTCAGGCAAAAGGTCGCCGTCCTGTCAGGACGTTGATTTTAACCCCAACCCGAGAACTGGCGGCTCAGGTGGGGGAAAATGTACGTAGTTACAGCAAATATCTCAAATTACGTTCATTTGTTGTATTCGGCGGTGTCAGCATTAATCCGCAGATGATGAAATTGCGCGGTGGTGTGGATATTCTGGTAGCAACGCCGGGGCGTTTGCTGGATTTGGAGCATCAAAATGCGGTAGATCTTTCTCGCGTAGAGATTCTGGTTCTAGATGAAGCTGACCGCATGTTGGATATGGGCTTTATTCACGATATTCGTCGTGTGTTGAACAAGCTGCCAGCAAAACGCCAAAATTTACTCTTTTCTGCGACATTCTCTGATGAAATTAAAAGCCTCGCCAATAAGTTACTGAAAGATCCAGTAAGCGTAGAAGTGGCACGGCGTAATTCGGCCTCTGAGCAAATTGAACAAGCAATCCATTTTGTAGACAAAAAGCGCAAGGGTGAATTGCTCTCTTATATGATCGGCAGCCAGAACTGGCAACAGGTGTTGGTATTTACGCGAACCAAACATGGTGCAAACCGGTTGGCGGAGCAATTGAACAAAGATGGTGTGACTGCTGCTGCGATCCACGGCAACAAAAGTCAGGGGGCAAGAACCCGTGCGCTGTCTGATTTTAAGACAGGGAAAATCCGCGCGTTGGTGGCAACGGATATTGCTGCCCGTGGACTGGATATTGACCAATTACCCTATGTCGTCAACTATGAGTTGCCAAATGTTGCCGAAGATTATGTGCATCGAATTGGTCGTACTGGGCGTGCAGAAGCTACTGGGCAAGCAATATCGCTGGTGTGTGTCGATGAACACAAACTCCTGAAAGATATTGAGCGCCTATTGAAGCGAGAAATTCCACGCATTGCCATTCAGGGTTATGAACCTGATCCTTCTATCAAAGCTGAACCTATCCAAAACGGGCGCAATAGCCGTGATAATAACTCTCGTGGTAATAATCCTCGCGGTAATAACCCACACAGAAATGGCAAACCAAGCCATTCCAAACAAAACCGGGTAAATAAAAATCGGGCAACCAAAACTCCACGTGCTTCGGTGGCGGGAGAGTAATCCATGCGCGTTTTGCTGGCTCCGATGGAAGGGGTTTTGGATTCTCTGGTTAGAGAACTGTTGAGTGAAATCAATGACTATGACCTGTGTATTACTGAATTCCTGCGTGTGGTTGACAGCTTACTGCCGGTAAAATCTTTTTACCGGTTGTGCCCTGAACTGCATTATCAGAGCCGTACACCATCGGGAACGCCTGTCAGGCTCCAGCTCCTTGGGCAATATCCAGAATGGTTGGCAGAAAATGCTGTCAGGGCGGTTGAGTTGGGATCATGGGGTGTCGATTTAAACTGTGGTTGTCCGTCCAAGACAGTAAATGGCAGTGGTGGAGGCGCTAGCTTATTAAAAGATCCCGAACTCATTTATCAGGGAGCTAAAGCTATGCGTGAAGCCGTGCCTGCACATTTGCCGGTAACGGTAAAAGTACGTCTGGGATGGGATTCTGCTTCACGCCAATTTGAGATTGCGGATGCCGTCCAGCAAGCGGGTGCAACCGAGCTGGTTGTGCATGGGCGGAGCAAAGAAGATGGTTATAAAGCAGAGCGTATCAACTGGAAGGCGATAGGGGAGATTCGGCGTCGCCTTGCTATTCCTGTCATTGCCAACGGTGAGATTTGGGATTGGCAGAGCGCCCAAGAGTGTATCAAAACGACAGGATGTGATGCTGTGATGGTAGGCCGTGGCGCCCTGCATGTGCCAAATCTGAGCCGCGTAATTAAATATAACGAACCAAAGATGCCATGGAGTGATGTACTTAAGTTACTGCAAAAATATACTTATCTCGAAAAACAGGGTGATACGGGGCTTTATCACGTTGCCCGTATCAAGCAATGGCTGGGGTATTTGCGCAAAGAGTATAATGAAGCGGATGAGTTATTTATGCAAATCAGAGTATTAAAAACATCTGCTGAGATCGCCAATACTATCGTTTAAGACAGTTGCTCGCCCGATAGGGATAGGGTGGGGAGCAGTCACAGTCTCAACTTTCTTAATTCTTAACGGTAATTATTTTCCCCAGTGACACATCGCTATATCGCATGATGTTATATAGATAGGGGGCTGTCTGTGTCTCTGGGATATATATTAATGAATTTTTATCATTAAATAATATTATGAAAAAATATATTATTAAATAATAATTTGTTGCCATTTTTATTTTAATTTCCATTTGGCTGTTTAAGTAATTTAATTTATGTAATATTATTTTTGTAATTTATTCTGGAAATATTTCAGTGTTGGATATAATATTATATATACCTAATTTGAACAATGGGATGTCGCTATTGTTTTTTAATATCGCAATGGAAGAAGTCAAGAATTCCTTAAAAGGATAATGAGTTTTTTATTCTTATTTTTTCAAAGGGGAATTATAATGAACACACAAAAAAGAAATGGCTTTTCAAAAAAAATCATGAGGCTACCCACCTTTAATCTTGAATTATTTGGTGGAAAAAGGGAAGGTCATCTGTTTGCTAATGGAAATATGCAAGTTGGTATCATTATTAATATACAAGCTGCGACCGATAATGAGGAGGTGGTAACCTTATCTCCTGAACAATTAAATAGTATTGAATTAGTTAATAAAATAACAGGTGAGAAATTATCTGGTGATTGGCAATACAGTTCTGAGGAAAACGATTACCGTCACCAGTTTCCAGGACGTAGTATAACAAGAGACACAAATTTATCATATGGAAAAGACGCGCTCAGTGATGACTCTGAACCTCAGAAAAAAATTTATTGGCTGAAAACAAAAAAAAGTGAACTCATCGAAATAATAGCAAAAGTTACATTGGATGGAGAAACGTATTCATCAGATGATTCTCATTATAAGGGATCACATATTGTTGTTACAGGTCATGAACCAATCACTTATCATTTTGATGATCTGGTGCCAACACCACAAATTGAAGAAAATGTCGCCTATGGCACATATGAATTAAAACGGACCATCACTGTAATTGATATATTAGGAGGAGAGCATACGCAAATTTCGTTTCAATACCCGGAATGGACTCAAAATAATTATTATCTTTTTCCTAAAAAAGGTCAGGGGTATGCAATTCATGATGTTGAAATTCGAAATACCATAAACGATGAAGATACCTTTAAGTATGATTACCGAAGATTTACCCATCATACAAGAAGTAACAATCTTTACCTTTGGTTTCTTTGGGGGACATATAGTGCCAAGAGAACAGCTGGAGCTGCTTATCGGGTCGTAATAAATGATTCCCCAGATCTCAGTAGCAGTCTGAAAAGGGAAGCTACCCCACAAGAGGAGATAGTCACAACAACACGCACCGATGTTGTTAGTTTGAGTAGGCTTTATTTCGAAAGCCCGGGGGGTGATAATTTTTGGGTTGATGAGGCTGACCAAATTCCACAATTCAAATTCCGCGATATCTATGGTAATGAGTCTGTCTTTCTAAAAATTATCATGGACAATGCAGATTCGTTTCACCTACGGGAGGGGTGAATGAGCAAGAATGACGTCTCTATGCAAAATAGTTGCTATTTTATGCAATAAATGCATCAGATTTTACATACAAGCGTCAAAAAGCCAATGTTTATACAAAGTAGAATCTTGCCATGATAACAACGAAGAAAAACCCAAAGTCTATCGTGCGGATCCTGAATAATAAGTCTGAAATGGCTACTGCTTAAAAAAATGAAGATGTTTGCTCTCTCTATAATATTTTTGTCAGTCGCCGTAGTAAATTTTCCTTGAGCATCCTCTGATTATGAAATGAGAAATACGTTTTTCCATAAATAAAAAAGAGAGGCGCTAAAATGCCATATGATTTTTTCTCAAATGCCCACAACTTTCAAAGTGCGGCCACAGGCAGCGTTGACCCACGAACCGGTTTGTTTACTTATACCATGCTGGTTGCCCAGTTAACCGGCAATAATCATCTCGGACCAACCCAGACGATAGCGCTGGCGTATAACCCGCTTAATACCGACAACCAGGGGTTTGGTATTGGCTTTTCCCTGGGGCTGACCCAGTATGACAGCTGGCAACGGTTATTAAGTCTCTCCACCGGTGAGCGCTATAAAGTGGATGAATATAAGGACGCCGTCTATCTGAAACAGTATAAGCAGGATATTGTGCGGTTTGAAAAGGACGTTGCACGGAATGTTTACTGGGTGATCCATAAATCGGGTACAGTTGAAGTGTTGGCCGGGCCGAACAATGCCTATCACCTCAAAGTTCCTACACAGATATTTACCCCGCTAGGCCATTCTCTGAAACTGGACTGGATTTATAAGACGGAGACTATGCCCCGTCTTGCTGCTATATCGGACGAAAGGCGGGTGCTGTTAAAAATCGAGTATAAAACGGCTTTTTATACCCGTATTACGGTCTGGCCCGAATCATCGGAATCTTATGATATCCGATTACTCTTTGATAATGATAAAGTCACTCAGATTAGCAATGAGACGAGTAACCACACATTAATTTGGAAGCTGGAATATGATTCAGACAGCGGTTTTTTAAACCGGGTTTCATCTCCGACAGGTGCCACTGAATTTGTTGATTACGATTTTGACGGCCATCAGTTTCCCAAAGGGGCAGAATTACCACCTTTGCCTTATGTCACCCAGTACACGCAACATACAAAGCAAGGTCCTGAAATCATCAGGCACTATAAATATACCGAATATAATTTTTTGGGTTATGGGAGTAACGAGAGCTGGAATGATGATGAAGATTATCTCTACGGTGCCTTAAGCAATTACTGGTATGGCTCGACCGAACGCTGGGACAACGGCACAACGCAACGCCATATTACCCGAAAGTATAATAAATACCATCTATTGGTTTCCGAATCTACGGAGCAAAATGGGTGCAAGCGGGTGCATAAGACCGACTATTATGCCCAAACGGGGTTGTCGTTTGAAAAACAACCCCCTCAGTTCCAGATGCCGAAAACGGCCAGTGTCAGCTTTAATGATGCCTCTGACGTGGAGGTTGTTCAGACCGAATTTGATGAAGCGGGTAACCCGACAATGCAGATTGCCCCGGATGGCACCCGCACTGACTGGGTTTATTATCCGGTAGAGGGGGAAGAAGGTGCCTGTCCGGCCTCACCGCATGGCTTCGTGCGTTTTGTCAAATCCAAGACCGTTACACCCGGTAAATCCTCTCCTGAAGGTGTTTATGATGATGCGCCGATATATCAGGTGGTTTATCGTTATGATTCACTACCCACACTCGCCGGTGCACCCTGTGCTTATACTGTGGTCTGCACCTATCAGGGCTGGCATAGCTCAGGCCAGTTGTTGCATAAAAGCCAGACCAGCTATGTGAATGATGTGAATTCTCCCGATCATGGGCGCATTCACCGTATTGACGAGACCCGCTATGCCACCTTGGAAGGAAAGATCGCTGCGGCGGGCAAGACATGGACAAGCCAGCAAACCTTCAGTTATATCCTGCGAGGTGAGGCACTGATAAAAAGCACCGAATGGACAGGGCATGACCAGCTTAGCTTCACAACCCAAGTCACTCAATCGCAGGTCAGCGACAAGTTATGGCATGAAGTGGATGCACAGGGACGGACTACTGATTATGTCTATGATGATATTGGACGTATTTCAAAGCATATCAGTAATGCCCATACCGATTATTGCCAAATGGTGCAGTATGATTATGCCATTGAAGCGATTGGGGCGGTGACGACAACGAAAACCGATGTGTGGGGCAATCAGGTGCGTATCCGCTTTAATGGGTTGGGACATGCCTATCAGAAGGAAATACTGGAAAAGGGGCAGCCCGATCAGCGCTGGCAGTTAGTGTCTGAAATGGAGAGGGACAGTTGGGGACGTGTGGTGACCCAAACGCGGCATGACTGGCTGCCAGTGGAAAATGGCACTGACAGTGCATCCCGTGTGGTTCAGGTTTCCTCCCATCAACGGATTGAATATGATGACTGGGGAAAAGCACATCGGATTACCCAAGATACCGGCGGGAGCATCCAACACGATTATGATCCGGTGACCCGCACCGCGCAGATCACCCGACAGGCGGAAGGGCTGTCTTTTAGTCAATGTACGGTGAAGTACAATAAACGTCACCAGCCTGTCACGTTAACGCTCTATGATAGCCAGGGCAAGCAGCATAGCCAGCAGTACCATCACTATGATGGTCTGGGACGATTGCGGGCCACCTTTGACGCATTGGGGCAAAAAACCGAGTACGCCTACGATTTATTGGGACGATTGTTGACGATAAGTTACAGTGATGGCACTGTTGTTCGAAAATCTTATGCCCCATTTACGGCAGACAGTTTAGTGACGCAAATTGCGGTTGGCGATAAGGTGCTGGGTACGCGTAGCTTCGACAGCCTGCATCGCTCGATTTCAACCACCAGTGGCGGGCGTACCTACTGTTCCTCCTATCAGGGGGAAAACCCCTATCCCAGCCAGATCATTGATCCGTTGGGTCAAACGACGTTGTATACCTATGAACCCTTGCTCGGTCAGGCCTTGACACAGGTGGATGCGGGGGAAATACAGCAGCGCTTTACGTATGATCCCAAGACTGGGGTAATGACGGAGGCCAGTGCCGCCCAACGGGCTACTCATAGTATGGGATATACCGCTTCCGGACGTTTGCAGCGGGAAACCTTCCGTTTTGAGGATGCCAAGGCTGGGGCTGCACGAGAGGCAAACTATACCTATTCCCCTGTCGGCGGACTGACTGCTTATCAGGATGTGACAGGAAAAAATTGTCATGTCAGTTTTGATGAGTTTGGCCGTCCGATTGCAGCGCGGGATGCTGATATTGACGTTGTATTAACCTATGATGCGGCCAGCCGGGTCAAGAGCTGGTGCGTTCACGATAAACAGCATGACAAAACATTAACCACCACGCTCAGTTTTGATGATTTTGAGCGTGAAACTCAACGCCAAATCCAGACGGAAACGGATACGCTGACGCTTGAACAGACTTATACGGTCACAGGACAAATAGCATCACGCATGACCCGTTCACAGAATGCTGGTTTGTTGCGTCAGGAGAATTACACGTACGATCCCGCCCGTTATTGGCTAACAGTGTATCACTGTACTGGCTCAGAATGTCCACGTGATGCCTATGGCTTTAGTATTACCCGTCAGCGTTTTACTTATGACCATTTGGGTAACATCCTCACTTGTGTGACGACCCTCAATGATGGAAGCTGTGATACAGCGACATTTACCTACAATCCGTCAGATCCTTGTCAGTTGCATACCGTAACCCATACGCACCCAGATTATCCAGCCACAATCACTTTGGTGTATGACGCTGCGGGTCGCCTGATACACGATGAGGCTGGTCGTCATTTAACTTATGATGTCTTGGGGCGGTTGATTTCAGCCAGTTTAAGTGACACCACCAGTACCTATACTTATGATGCGACCAACCGACTGGTGCTGCAACAAATGGGAACAGACAAGACCCATGAACTTTATTATCAGGGGGCGACGCGCATGACAGAAATTCTGCGCGAAAGTGGCATGGCGACCCGACTGTTACGTGCTCAGGGGGAACTCGTTGCTACCATTACGGATACCCATACGCATTTATTGGGTACTGATAGACATAGCAGTGTGTTGGTTAGCGACAAAAGTGATGGTACCCAAACCCGCTATCGCTATTCGCCTTATGGGCAGCAGGCAGAAGAGGAACGCAACCCTGATATTCCGGCTTATAATGGTGAGCGTGTTGATCCCGTGATGGGAACTTATCACTTGGGTAATGGCTATCGGGCTTATAATCCGGTTTTGATGCGTTTTAATGCGCCTGATGGCTGTAGTCCGTTTGGCGCAGGGGGGCTAAATGCGTATGCCTACTGCCTCGGTGATCCCATTAATCGTATTGATCCTACGGGGCATATCAGCTTGGGCAGCCTGTTTGGGATTATTGGCGGAGTCATCGGGTTGGTTGTTGGCTTGGTTGTGGCTATTCCCACTGGCGGGGCATCACTGGCTGGTGATACTGCCATTATTGCGGGGCTTGTTGCCGATGTCACGGGGATTGCCAGTGCTGCCACAGAAGACAGCAATCCCAGAGCCTCAGCAACGCTCGGATGGATCTCTCTGGGGCTTGGGGCGCTGAGTCTGGGAGCTGGTGTTCTTGGCGGTATTGCGACAGGCATGAGGAAAGTAGGTGAGCAATTGATGGAAAGTTTTAGTCATGGATTGAGTGGAAGAGGAGAGCAGCGTGGTATGAACCTGGCTCTTCCAGGGGGAGTACAAAATAGTACTAGCGATTATGTAGTCGCGTTTAGGAATGCTATAAATGAAGGGAGGGTTATGCGCGTTGAAAACCCTGCAGGAACTGGTATTTATACTATAGGACTTGAAACTCAAGGATTATTACCTGAGGGAGAAGTGGGACACTTAAGAAGAGTATTCTTTAGGCCAAGAGGAGATAATTCCACTATAGAAATTATTAATAATATGATTCCATTAGGAAATGTAGTTGAACGTCCAGTAGATATCTCGAGTGGACAATTTGAAGCATTATATTTGAACTTTACAAATACCAGTATATTAGGTACTGGTGATATGTCTTCTCGTGTGGTTGACTCTGTCAATACACTTCGCCTTATCGTGCAATCTCATATAGTAGAGGGACTTCAAATGAATAACAATACTATAAACACGATGAAAGAGTTATGGCAAGAAGCTGGATTTTCTCGTTTTAAGCTCAATGACTGGCTATATTATATGATACGAGAAGCATTTCCTACCGCAGATTTCCCGCCCAATATTTTATTAAATGATACAGCATTTCAATTTTTTAATAATAATTTTATTCCAAAGATTAGGGTATTTACAGCATTAATAGAGGCGAGATTGCACTTGTAATATAAGTTAGTTTAACTATTAGGCGCTTAATTTTATTTTATGTTCCATGTCCCAACAGGCCGAACACTAATTAGCCTGTTGGTTCATTTATTGCAACTTTTACAATTTGCAATTCTTTTCGTTGGTGTCTTAAATTAAGGCGTAGAAGAGAAATTGAATTTGTAAACCAATAAACTCATCAGTTTTGGAGGTTGTCTATGGGTATTCTGTCATGGATTATCTTTGGCCTCATTGCTGGCATCCTTGCTAAATGACAAGACAGGGCATGTTACTTTGATGCCCTTTGTTACGATTGATTATTTCGAATAATCTATTTTTCTAATGGAAGTGAATCATTGGCTCCCCATTCAGCCCAGGAGCCATCGTATAATCTTGCTTCCTTATGACCAATCATATCAAGCCCCAAGACTAAAATAGCGGCTGTCATACCAGAGCCACAACTGGTAATGATAGGTTGGTTTAAGTCAACGCCCTGTTTGCGAAATATTGCCACAATTTCTTCTGCTGACTTATAACGCCCATTATCAATCAGGGCCGTCCACGGAACATTTTTAGCGCCGGGAAGGTGTCCCATTCTTAGACCTGGACGGGGTTCTGGCACTTTTGCCTGAAAACGGTCTTCTGCTCTGGCATCCACAAATTGTACTGCTACCTCATTACGGAGAGCATCAAGGATCTGCACCTGAGAACAGACTTTTTCAGGGGTAAACTGCACATTGAAAACTTCAGGTGAGCGGGTAACTTTTCCTGATTCGGTTGGATAACCAGCTTGTTGCCAGCCTTGTAAGCCTCCTTCGAGGATACGGATGTGATGGGCGCCAAAGATTTTGAATGTCCACCAGGCCCGTGGGGCGGAAAACATATTGCCTTGATCGTAAATTACCACCAGATGATCTTCACTGATGCCCATTTTACTGACAGCCTGACGGAAAGTTTCTGGCTCCGGCAGCATGTGTGGCAGGTTGGTTTGTAGATTGGCAACTTTATCAAGATCAAAAAATTGTGCGTCCGGAATGTGTTTCTCTAACCAGAGTTGGTGATAATCAATGGATTGGGTGGGCATTGGGGCACTGGCATCAATGACAATGACATTCTCATCATGAAGATGTTCGTTTAACCATTGTGAACTGACAAAATATTCATTTTTCATGAGATTCCTCATCTGGTGTTACGATACAAACCAACATATTTATTGTGGCCCTGTTGGCGTATTTTCCTGCTGAGTCTGTTGTGGCGTTTCTTCTGGTGTGGTTGAACGGGTATATATATTCATCCCTGCCAGAAAGATCCCACCCATTGAACCGATGGAAAATAATATAATGATAATGAGCAGGATTTTTTTCATCTCTGTGTCCAATAAGGTTTTAATAAAAAGATTATAACAATCATCAAAATCCAAAAGATAGAAAGGCAAAAGTATATCGGCTTCTCTATTTCAGACAAGCACTAACCCATTTTCTTGCATTCACTTTTGGCATTGACAGAAAAAGTTGGCAACCGTTTCCCAATAATGGCCTTATGAAGCTGATTTGGGATTAACTCTATGGGAGAATAGCCTCCTCATTTTTCAGCAGCAAAACTTATGGCACTTTCCAGTTCAATAAAAAAACAGATAAGTCAGTGGTATAAATCATTGTCTACTCATATTGATGGTTTCATTCCACGCGCCCCGCAACGCCAAATGATCGCTGAGGTTGCCAAGACATTGGCGGATGAAGAAGGGCGGCATTTGGTGATAGAAGCACCAACAGGAGTAGGAAAAACGTTGTCCTATCTGATCCCTGGGATTGCCATCAGTCGGGCAAAACAGAAACCATTGGTAGTCAGTACAGCCAATGTTGCTTTACAAGATCAAATCTATAGCAAGGATTTACCGCTGCTGCGTAAGATTATTCCTGATCTGAAATTTACCGGCGCTTTTGGTCGGGCACGTTATGTCTGTCCGCGCAACTTGGAAGCCATTTGCGCCGCAGAAGGGGAGCAGATTGACTTGATGTTTCTGGTTGAAGACCAGACTGAAATAGCCAATAGTGAAGAGCGGGAACTATGCCGTCGATTGCGTAGTGATTATACGACATTTGTTTGGGATGGCTTACGTGATCACCATAAACTGGCACTGGCAGATTCTCTGTGGACAAAAATTAGTACGGATAAAATGAACTGTCTGGCACGCAATTGTCAGTTTTACTCCCGTTGTCCATTTTTTCTTGCCCGTAGGGAAATTGAAGATGCAGATGTTGTCGTTGCCAATCACTCTTTGGTTATGGCTGCGTTGGAAAGTGAATCTGTTTTGCCGGAAGCAAAAAATCTGTTGTTGGTTCTGGATGAAGGGCACCATATTCCCGAAGTAGCAAGGGATGCCTTGGAAGTTGAAGGGGAAATAACCTTATTCCAACTTAATGGGCAGTTAGATGCATTTATCCGTCATGTAGAACAGTACCTGGTTCAATTCCGCCCGACAAAACCGCCTGCTTTGGCAAATATCCCTCGATTGCAGACTCATTGTGCAACAATCCGTGAATACTTTACGGAATTGGCGGAGATAACACAGGCATTATTGCCTGAGCGTGGTGAAGCGGAAGAATACCTATTCGAACTGGGAAAGTTACCGGATAGTTTACTGCTATGCTGTCAGCAATTATTTAAACTCACTGATGGATTGCGTGGTTTGGCGGAAGCGATTTTAAATGATTTAAGTGATCAGACAGCCAAACAAGATATTGTCCGCTTGCATCGTGCTATTTTGCAATCCAGCCGGATATTGGGTTATTTTGAGAATATAACAAGACTGTGGCGTTTGGCTTCACAAGAAGAGTCTTCCCATGCGCCGATATCAAAATGGTTAACGCGCCGCTATGAGAAAAACCAATCACATCTTTATTTTCATTGTGCCGGAATTCGGGTCAGCGAACAGTTAACTCAGCTACTATGGCGCACCATTCCTCATGTTGTAGTGACATCGGCCACGTTATGTTCACTAAATAGCTTTTCCCGCATTCAAGAACTTACCGGATTACACCAAAATTATGGTGATCGTTTTATCAGCCTGTCATCACCTTTTGAACATGTGCGACAAGGGCGTTTGGTCATTCCTCAAATGACACAAGAGCCGACCATTCAGCATGAAATGCAGCATCTTGAGGAAATGTCACGTTATTTTCGTTCCCAACTGATGGCAGGGAAACATCGGGGAATGTTGGTACTTTTTAGCAGCCAACGAGCAATGGAAGGGTTCCTGACTTTTGTTACAGACTTGCGGTTGATGTTATTGGTACAAGGTGATCAGCCTCGTTATCGATTAGTAGAAACACATGGCAAGCGTATTGATGAAGGACAAACCAGCATTCTGGTTGGGTTGCAGTCATTCGCAGAAGGATTGGATCTAAAAGGCGATTATCTTTCACAAGTCCATATCCATAAAATTGCATTTCCCCCCGTAACTAATCCGGTGATTATTACTGAAAGCGCATGGTTGAAATCTTTAAAACGTTATCCATTTGAAGTACAGAGTTTACCCAGCGCTTCCTTTAACTTGATCCAACAAGTGGGGAGGCTAATTCGTAGCCATGAGTGTTATGGTGATGTGGTGATTTATGACACTCGGTTATTCACCAAACGTTATGGTTCACGTTTATTGAATTCTTTGCCGGTATTTCCAATTGAACGGCCAAAGGTGCCGTCGGAAAAGGAATTGGCGATAATGAAAAAGGATAAATAACTCAAGGATGGGTTATTTATCCAATCACATTGCATCAGTGTTCCATTCTGATGACTTGGTTTTGATGTATCTTATAATCATTGATCATTAACCCTTGCAAAAAATTCTCATCATGAGGGCTTAAAATAAAATTTTTTTGTCGGCAAAGGATTCGATCTGCGCCCTAAAAAAAGTGATTAATTTTAAATCAATATCATTGGTGGGTTCATCAAAAATATAAACATCAACATCAACATCAACATCTACTATCTAGGCAATTTCATGTAGTTACCCTTGACAGAACCCCAAAAGATTTGCGCAAGCTGGTTGGCGGGAAAAAGACCTTATTATTGCAAACTGGCCGGATCTTTTTCGATGCGCAATAATAATGCCTTCAGGAAAAATCAAACCAATCCAGTTATTGAGTAAGCTTGCTTCTTACCCACGACAAAATGAACTGGCAACAGCCTTACGTGAAGTGAGGTGAGTAGAAAGAACCCTGAGAATATTTGTGGCCTTGCGAAGGAAAAGCTTAGAGTGTCATTTTGCCCCCTACCAGAACCGCCCCCTATTTATAGAAATTTTTACAAGAAAATGTCATTAATCAATGATGCCAATTATATTGATAATCATTTCTATTTGCATTATCGTAATGGCGTTTTCCTTCTCAGGAGTTCATGTCTCTTCCTGATGAACGTTTTGTCAACCAAGCAAGCCACATAATGTTACAGGATATTGTCATTGATGGGAGCGCAACGCTCGGTACCTGATAAACCGAATGTTTAAATCTGTTTACCTGTATGCCACTATAAAAAACGGAAAAACTATAATTCCATGGAATGGGTAAGTATTAAAAATTTAAACCAAAAACTAGTTAAAGGAAAGGAATATAACATGAGCCATATTGCAGCATTGAGAAAAGTCAATAATTTAAAACAAGAATTTGATTTAATAGAAGAAATATGGTCACCGAAGGTGATAGCTCAAACAAACGAATATAAGATAATCATATTACTCGCTGAGGGTGATTTTATGTGGCACACACATGAAGATGAAGACAAGGTGTTTATGGTTATTGAAGGTGAACTTCGTATAGATTTTAAAAATGATCACGTAATAATAAAGCAAGGTGAGTTTTTTGTGGTACCTAAAGGGGAAGAAAGTAAGCCTTCGTCCAAGGAATTAACCAAGCTATTATTAATAGAACCCTATATAATTGCGAATTCAGGCCAATAAATTATTAATAAAAATTGTCAGGTCGTGAATTCAGATAATAAGTGTTACGCGTGATTTGAGATGGAGGTAGGGAGAGCGGCTGATTAGCTCCCCCTGTTCCTACCACCTACCAGTCGGTGCGGTCAATGTGCTGATTTTTAGAAGCGTACTTTCATACCGATACCCACTTCACGCGGCTCCAGCATGTATCCTGAAGTCCCAGCCTTACGATCGTTGTATTTCTGTGTCGGCGCACGTCTGTCAAAGATGTTATTTCCGTAAGCAAAGAGTTCCAGATAGTTGGTCGGATTATATGATAAACGGAGATTGGACACTAAATAGGAACTGACTCGCAACTCGGGATCGTTCTGGTCATTTGAGAAGTAACGATCTACGTAACGAAGATCGCCACTCAGGCGAACTTTTTCGATGATGTTCCAATCAGCACCGACGTTAAACATGTAGCCAGGCGCTTTAGCGAATTTTTTTCCTTCAAACAAGTTGCCTCGATAATCGGCAAATTTTTTGATTTCGGTATGGAGCAATCCAAGTCCACCACGTAGGCGAAGGTTGTCCAGCACACGATAATCGGCCCCCAGCTCAAGTCCATAGGTTACCGCCTTATCGGCGTTGACAAGGATAGAACCGTTAGGTCTGTCTTCCGTGTAATCCTCTACAGAACTCTGGAACCCCTTATAATCTGTATAAAAGATATTACCGGTTACCAGCAATCGATTATTGAGCGCGTTACCACGCGCAAACAACTCGTAATTCCAAGCCTTCTCTGGAGCGAAGGTGTAATAGGAATGCCCAGAGAAATTCACACCTGTACCACCCGGCGCATAGCCTTTGCTTATCAGAGTACCGATGGTTATATCGTCAGTAACGTCATAGGCGAGAGAAACTTTCGGGAGAATAGCATGGAATCCTTTGCTATATTCATGATAAACGCCGGGCACATAGCTGGTGACCCCTTTATGCTTAACCTGGTCATATTGATAACGTAAACCGCCAGTCAGAGCCCATTTTTCCGCAAAACGCCTGGTAGTCTCTGAGAAAAGACCGACACTGGTATTAGTCAGATCGGCATCTGCCTTGCCCAACTGATTATCAAGCACATTCGTGGCCTTATCACGCGAATAATAGAGCCCTGTCACTCCACTCCAAATTGAATATTCATCACCAAAGTTCAAACGTATTTCGTTGGAAACATTGTTCGAATCGCGATTTGCGATACCTGGAATTGCCTTCGTGAAAGTGTAACGGTACTTCGATGCAGAATATTGGAGCTGGTTGGAGAGCACCATATCGTTTTCGAATGTATATTGAAGATCTAAGATGCCGACATCACTGTTGGTCTTGGCTCTGTTGGTGCTTAGCGTCAAGTTATTCAAATCACGGTAGGGTAATGACGCCGACTCACTGTCAGGATTTTTTGCGGCCATATGGGAGTAGGTCAGTTTGGCCAACCAAGGGCTATCCAGCGGTTGCCAAAGTGCCTTAACGCGGACATCCAGATTTTCGAAATCTTTGTTCATATCAGAATCAGAGAAACTGGGGTTGGTATATTTAATGAACGTATTTCTGCCGCTGTAATCCATGGCGAGGCGTACTGCGAGATCGTCTGTCAATGGGCCATTGACAGTAAAGGAAGCACGTTTCTTTTGGTGGCTTCCGTACAAAATCTGCCCATCGAATTCAGGGGTAAAGGTGGGATCATTAGTCTTGACAATCACCGCACCGGCGATGCTATTTGCCCCCTGTGTCGTCGTTTGTGGGCCTCGGAATACTTCTACTGAATTCACGTCCCAAACAGGCCCTCTCCCCAAACTAAATTCAGCGGAGCTGATATAACGTCCATCAACACTGATGGTCGCTCGCGGTATGGGTTTGGAAAGAAAAGTATTCCCTCCTACGAGAGGCCCGTTTGTCTCAATACCGCGAATACTCGGCGCACCTGTACTGCTAGTGTAAAGCACATTGGGTGTACCCTGCAAAATATCAACGATAGTTGTCGCCTCAGGCTTACTCTGTATCTCCTGCCCGGAGATAACCGTGACTGAGCTTGACGTTCTCTGCAGAGATCTTTCTGTTTTTTCACCCGTTACCGTGATGACATCGGCGTCATCGCTCCCCGTTTTGTTTTTCTCTGCTTGAGTCAAAGCGGTAGCTTGTCCCCCCAAGGACGATAAGGAAAACAAAATCGCACTGCTAAGTAACACTTTTCTGCGCGAAAAAAGCAGATTCCCCATCTTTATACCAATAGGCGTGACTGTCTTTATAGATTTAATTCTCATTATCATTATCATTAACGTTCACAGGCTGCCAATATTATGTTAACCTTCACATTTGTCAATTGTATATTTGTCAGTTCGCTTCAAATACGGCAGCCACTGCAACGCACATTCTGCGGGCAGCATTAGTCCTCCTATGTGGCATTTAATGGATATTGGCTCGTATTAATGCATTGTGAAAAACGACAGCTCAGTTTGATAAAACGAGAAAATCCATGTTGAATATTGATTCAGGAAAGTTATCGCACGTATCTGACAACCGGAAGACTATCGCAGCGCATGAAAAAGACACCAGAGACACTATCAATAATTCAATGCCGTATGCAGATGTACCATTCGATCTTATTCAACAATCGTTGGGGATGACACCTGAGAATGACCTAATCTTCGACGTTTATATTCAGATTCATGCCAATAATGTGCTGAATGATGCCCTTAAAACCCCGCCTGGTAGCGATATACGCTACTGGCAAATCGATTCCGATAAAAAAGCATCCATGTTCGGTCTTAAATTCGAAATTATGGAAGATGTTAATGAACCACCCATTATGGATGTGATTCGGTCAGGGGCGGTTTGTTATCTGACCGAGCCATATAACCCTACTCCGCTCTGAAAGAGAAAACGTTATGCGATCTGCTATTACTGTCATATTACTGTGCTTGATGGGGACATCGGCCTTTGCTGCAACGCGGCAGGTCACGGATACTATGGGACGGGAAGTCGTTATTCCTGAGGAACCCCAACGTATTGTGGTGATGAGCGAGCCAGCTATCGGTCTGCCCCTAATGGAACTGG
This sequence comes from Xenorhabdus ehlersii, assembly GCF_003610465.1. GTDB lineage: Bacteria > Pseudomonadota > Gammaproteobacteria > Enterobacterales > Enterobacteriaceae > Xenorhabdus > Xenorhabdus ehlersii. The sequence continues at coordinate 173,021 of NZ_RAQI01000003.1, forward strand.
GTGTTCAACCGGTCGGCAGTTATGGTCGTTCGGAAGATGGCACCTATCAGTTTGGTGCAGATTTCGTCGATGCTGTGCTCGGTGAAGGATACACAAAACCACAAGGTATCAGTGCTGGTCGGGAGATCGATCTGGAAAAACTTTACGCACTTAAACCCGACCTTATTATTGGAACAGAATTCGATATCGACAAGGTAAAACAGCTTTCAACGGTGGCTCCTGTTTATCTGCAAAATTTCCTTTCTGGAAAATTCCATCATTTCAATATTGAAGAAAATTTGGCCAGACTTACCGGGCGTGAGCAGAATTTTCAAGAACGGCGGGATATGTATTTACAACGCGTAGCGGAAACGCGCGAACTTTTGCCGGAAAATCCGGCTAATAAGACCTATCTACCTATTCTTGTAACAGATCAGATCAATGTCGTCGGAGAAGCAACTGGTTTCACTCAAGCATTGGAAGATCTTGGTTTCACCCGCTTGAATCTCTCGGCACAAGGCGGTCTTTCTGCCCCCTCATCTCAATTACTTTTACAGTTGAGTGCCGACAAATTAGGCGAACTCAATCCGGACGTTCTGGTAGTACTCAACAGTTGGGGCAGCAAGGAGCACGATGAGAACGCTATTCGTTCCGCACTTGATAGGATTGTGCCTGGATGGGCTCATTATATGAAACCCGCTAGCGAAAAACGGATTATTTTTCTTAATGCAGGCAAAGTTTTTACCCCCACGTTTGCCAGTGCGGAACATACTCTCAGAGCCGTGGGAGAATGGGCTAAGACAAAGCAATAAAATGATCTCGTCCGCCAGAGGCTGTGTGAATGCAACTTATTTTTATACTTGCTCCTATTAATCAGGATTTTTCAATCAAGTGAATAAGTGATGAGAGAATTAACGTCAATGCAGGCAGCCTGCTGGGTTGGGCGAGAACTATTCCCGGAGGGAACACTTTGTTATTCAAAATATACGCATTATTCGGTGGCAAAAATCGCCAAATTACTGCGTATCAAATCTTGTTTAGTAGAATCCTTACCCATTATATCGATTCTATCTGTGTCTCCGGGTAAAAATGATAATTTCCTCCATTACTTGCGGGATTGTTGTTGCAAAACGGAAAAACGTTGAACGTATTACAGTCGATGTTGATTACATTTCGGCTCAGGACAAGATCATCTCAGGTTCATGTAATGGCCAGACACCACTGATGATGTGGGCGTCCATTCGCAGTCACTCGTTTGCCGATTGGCAGCGCCGCGCCACCACGGCACATCATCACGACAGTAGTAAAATCGATGCATTAATCAATAATGTCATTGCTGAATCGCGCCAGATAGTCCAAATGCAGGATGCTGTCATGTGAGAGGTAAAAACAACTACATTGGGGCTTACCTTGTGATTTTGGTATGCTAGCCAAATCATAACTATTACACTGTAATTTATTTTATATAAGATAAACTGAAGGAGCCTTTGGTGCTTACAGCAAAAAATATCACCGCAACTTACGGCAAGAAAACCGTATTGCATGATTTGTCAGTAGACTTTGCCCAAGGGCGCATCACTGCACTCGTCGGGTCTAATGGCTGCGGTAAGTCGACACTGCTGAAGTCCATCATGGGTTTCATCCCCTTGAAAAGCGGAGAAATTCTGTTGGAAGGTAAGCTGATTACAGGGATAGGTCGCAAAGCGCTGGCTCGAAAAATCTCTTATCTGCCGCAGGAATGCCACTGCCCGGATTACATGACGCTGGGAGAGTTGATCGAGCTGGCAGCTTGTGGGCGTAATTCGTTTTTCGGCGGGCCATCCTCGCGGGATCGCAAATTGTTTCATGATGTACTGGAAATCGTCGGCTTAGCCGATAAGGCAGGCTCTCAAGTCAACTCCCTTTCAGGAGGGCAACGCCAGCGCGCTTGGGTGGCGATGGTGCTTGCACAGGACACTGACATCATTCTTATGGACGAGCCAGTGAACCACTTAGATATCAAATATCAATACACGGTGCTTAAACTGGTTCGCGATCTCTCACTCCAGCACGGAAAAACCATCGTTGTAGTATTACATGATTTAAATCTAACAACGACTTTTGCCGATGATGTTGTGATGCTGAATACTGGCAACGTTATTGCTGCAGGTGCTGTCAATAAAACGATAACGGTAGATAATATCCAGCGCGTATTCGATATTCCGGCCGATATTTTCAGTTACAACGGTAGCCTTATCTGTCAGCCTTATCCGGGCATAAACCACCCTGGAAATCAGTCCGGAGTATGGCGATGAAATCCAGTCTGTTCTTTATATTCGCGCCTTTTGTATTGCTGCTGATCTTTTTTTCTAGTCTCTCTTTTGGCGTGAATATTGCGTCAGTTTCGCAAATTTATGCGGCATTAACACAGTCCGAACCGCAAAACTATGAGCAGGCAGTTATTTTATACCAGCGACTGCCACGGGCTTTGATTTCTGTTTATGTCGGTGCGGTGATGGCATGCAGTGGTCTCGTCTTTCAGGGGCTTATCCGCAATCCACTGGCCTCCTCATCAACATTGGGAATCAATGCCGGCGCAACACTGTTTGTCATAATAGGTGCAATCAGCTTTGAGTTCGATCTGACATTGCAAGGCATAGCAGCTCTTGTCGGCGGGTTATTCGGCTTTCTGTCATCTCTTGCAGTATCTCGCCTGGCGGGCGTTAACGGCGTTTCTCGCGACTTGCTACTGATACTGTCAGGCACATTAATAGCGATGCTTTATCTTGGGATAAGCAATGCTGTTCTTCTTGCCTATCCTGCATTACGAACCGAATATTTGAGCTGGTTAGCAGGGGCTATCAATCATGCCTATATCACAAGACTTCACCATTTCTGGTGGTTCGGTATACTGGCCTTGATGGTACTTTTATTACTGGCACGTCCACTGACACTTATTCTGCTCGGTTACGAAAAGGCGCTTTCGATTGGCGCGAATGCAGCACTTGTTTCACGCATTGCGCTGATTGCAGCCATAGTTGCATCCAGTTCTGCCGTTGCCATATGCGGTCCGATTGGTTTCGTGGGACTGGTTGTACCCCATATTGTCAAGCCTCTGGTTGGTCAGAATTTTATGCTGTCGCTGCCAGCTTGTGCTCTAACGGGGGCAAGTATCTGCTTGATTGCCAATCTCTGTGCGCAGACACTCTTCCAGCCTTATGTCATACACACCGGCATTCTAATGGATTTTTTGGGGGGATTGTTTTTTATCTGGATTATCAGAAAGCGCTATCTTTCAGCAACATCGGAGAGATCGTTATGAACTTCGGTCAGGCAACAGATGGACAAAGGGTATTACGTTTCGATAACGGATTGCAGATGCGTACCCGCGATATAAAAGTCGGTTTATGCCTATTTACCATCACGATCATACTCGTGGCTATTTCTTTAAACGTCGGGATTACGAACGTTGGTATACGTGAATTCACGCATATGCTTTTCGGATACTCCCTTGAGCACCATCAGTTTTATGCACTCTGGGTTGTACGAATACCTCATATTTTATTGGGACTGATGGTAGGTTGGTGCGCAGCCCTTGCCGGTGCTATTTTGCAGCCGATTGCTCGCAATCCGCTGGCCGACCCCGGCCTTTTTGGCATAAGTCAGGGATCTATGACGATGATCATAGTCTTACTGGCGTTTGTTCCTTCCGCACCTAAGATGTTGATCGTCCTTGCTGCACTAGTTGGCGGACTGATTGTTGCGTTGTTTTTGACCTTGCTCGTCGGCAATAATCGCGCAAGTGGCTTGGCAATTTTACTGATGGGGATTGCTGTCTCATCCGTTCTTAGTTCTGTCAGTTCTTTTCTTATTCTCTATCTTCCGACAGAGTTATCCTTGAATCTTGCTGGATGGATGCAAGGATCGTTGTTTCAGGCCAGTTGGTCAATTATTGCATCATTTATGCCATTATTCTTATTGAGTATTATCGGAATTCTGATCACTGGCCCCGCTTTAAACCGCTATGAGCTTGGAAACGAACTTGCTATGTCCCTTGGGGAGCCTATCAAATATTCCCGTCCGTTGCTGATGATATTTGCTGTCCTGCTAAGCGCAGCATCTGTCACTGCAGTAGGGCCATTGAGCTTTCTGGGAATATTGGCGCCGCATCTGGCCAGCTTTATTTCATCGGCCACAGGCCGCGCCCGACTGTTTCTTTCCGCTTTGGTGGGCGGCAATCTTGTCGTCACTGCGGATATTATGACGAAAACAGCACCCGCAGGAGTCTTTCTCCCTGTCGGGTTGAGTTTCACACTTATTGGCGTGCCCCTGTTCATCCTGACGATGCGGCTGAGCGCACTACGTAAACGCTGAATATCTTGGGCGTAATATCAATTTATTGAATTATGTATAATTACACCGGATGCACGACCAGTTAGTGAAATTCAGAATCTCGCAAATCAATGCGTTGCATGGTTTGCTACTGGAATTTGGTGAAACCGTGCATAAGGGAAGAGCTTAAATGATTGACAGGTATTTCAAAGAGAACGATGCCTGTCAACGGCTAGCCACCATTCCAGGTATTGAGCCAGTGATCGCCACAACTATTGTCAGCCGTGTTGGCGATCCTGGCCTGTTGTTCTTTATGGGTATACCTAAACAAGACGGCGTAATGAGACACGCCTTATAATCTTTATTAGTTCAGGTGTTTCATAGCAAATTTAAATACCATCAAATATAAAATCTATTGCAGCCTTAATCCGGTTACGGTATTGCGTGGCATCGCAAAATTTTGCACCCAAGACATGAACAGATATGCTTGCCAGCTCATGAGTCATTACAGCGTATTCTTTGTCGTCTATAAGTCTGACCAGGGGAATCATTCGATCTGGACGACGGTTGTCTGGATATTTTTCAATAGGCAGTAGTGGAATAACAATTCGGCGGTTTAACTGTCCTATAATGTCGCTCGTTACGTCCAGCAACAGCGGGTAAACGGCAGTTCTTCCAATATTATGATAAACGGTGAATTGCATAGTTAAAACGTCCTGTATTCATCACTGAAACAGCCATGTTCATCATGGAAACGGTTTAATGCCTCTAGAGCCTCCGTATTCTCTTCTTGCCATTTACTCGCCTCATAATGACGTAATTCAGCATCCAGAGCAGCGGAAAGTGTTGCACTAAAATTGATACCCGCTTCACGTGCCCGACTCAGTAAACTTCGTTCTATAGTCATTGTTACGCTCTGTGTGTTTCTTTGTTTTGCTGTCATGGCTTATCTCCATCATCAATTCCACGTGTAGAATACACGGGCATCTGCACGAAGTATAGTTCTAAAAAGCCAGAGGTTCGGTGATAGTACAGATACCGATATTTGCATTATCATCACACATTGTGCTCACGTTTTTACTTGCCATATGTATTGTCATCCCGGCCACAGTGAACGTCACCTGCCAGCGCGCCCAAACATGAGTAACAATTTGCGCGGTCGTGTGCATCAAATTTACCGTCAGATATGCAACTAATTCTGTCGTTTGTTCAGCAGATAAACGGCTTTCAGAGCCGCTATTTTCAGGAGCGAGTTTTTCCTCAGAGAAATAATCCTTCAGATTCAGGTGCGTTTGCTGATGAAATTACATGTCCATGATCTGAGATGAATGAAAAATCAAGCATCTTCAATGACGATAGGTATAGTGACTTTATTGGTTGATTTTATTTATATCTTTAAATTTTATTATCTACCCTTTTGAAGATTAATTTTAGTAAGGCTATATACCCGTCATTATTAAGGTACTAAATACTTTCAATAACGACGGGTATACATCACCGAATTTAACTTACAGACTTCTGAAATCACACTTATTTAATAGCGTTGAAGTTATATCATATCTATTGGTGCATACATTCGCTATATACCTCTTTAAGGCAATATTGATATTTTTTATGATGTTTAATATGCTTGGAACATATAATTAGTGCGCGTGCTTCGCATTGTTCAGATTTATTATGCAATTTTGCTTCTGTTGCAAATGTATTCCAGGATGTTAATAGCAGAATAGCTGTGCATAGAGTAAGTGAAGTCTTCATCTTGTACCCTCTATATAAACTTTAATATTTTCAATGTTTTTATTCTGTATCAGAATAAAAACCCATTTATCATAAATTCTCTTGGCTGAAATTCCAATCTATTTAGTGATTTTCTGGAGCTTCGTCTATGAATTATGTATTTAATAGATTGATTTTCTAAGTGATATTGCTATTTTTTTGGCGGAAAAACTTAATTGGCAGTGGTAATGGTTAGTCTCCTGACTCAATATGAGCGATACTATCCGATTTTAATCCCATTAATAAAAAAGGATAAATAATATAAAAATTAATATTATTTATCCTTTAAGCAAGAATAGGATTGTAACTGTTATTTATCTATTTTTTTCAGGAAGCAGGTTTTCAGGACTAATCCCTTAATTTTATCGGCATTGCATTCAATCTCATCTTCGCGGTGAGTCAGGCGGATGTTTTTGATCAGCGTGCCGCGTTTCAGCGTTTTGGAAGTCCCTTTGACTTTCAAGTCTTTGATAACCTGTACTGAATCACCGTCGTTCAGTAATGTGCCGTTAGAATCTTTGACTTCGATATCCATCTTATAGAATCCTCATGTTTATTTTTAAATCAAACAGGGATTATAGAGAGAAAAATGATTTTTTTAAAGGCTTGCGGGATTTTTAAGGTTATAACTTCTTTTTTTAATGTTTTTTCCATCAATAATGGGCATTGATGGAAAAAAAGCCACAGATGTGGCCTTAACATAATGAAGAATAATATTTTTATTTTATTGCTCAATATTTGCTTCGATAAGCCATAAAAATTTGTCGAGATCACGGGATGCTGCGGTAAACATATCCGCAGTGTCTTCATCTTCTGCATCAACAATCGCCTGACGGATATCATTAGCAACGACAGCATAACGATCTGCCAGTGCCTTTAGATGATCTTGTACACTATGAATACCTATTGGGTAGCTTTCCAGTGTGGTACGTTTATACACTTCTTGAACAGTGCCCAGCGCCGTTCCACTTAATTGAACAGCTCGTTCTGCAAATGTGTCAAAATGATCCGTAATGGAATGACGAAAATCATCCAGCATTTCATGAATGGCGATGAAATTGCGGCCACGCATGTTCCAGTGAGCCTGTTTAGTCAACATGGATAGATCGATAAATTGGGTTACCATATGATTTAAGGCAGTAATCGTTCTCTGTTTAATACCTTCATCAAGATTGTTTCGGGTATAAATCAGGCCAGAAGGTTGGGTTTTGATTAATTTTGCTGTATTCATCATAATGCTCCTTTAATTCTGAGTAATGAGTTATCTCATTAGATAGAATAAATTTAGTTGATCATCTGCCGGAAGTCATATTGCTTATCTCTATCGAATTAATAGTTATTATATTGGTCGGTAACATATTGATAATTTGTGAAAATAAAAAACCAGAGAATGAAATTCTTTCTCCGGCTTCAATAAATCATATCAATATTTCTAAATTCATTATTCTATTTTTTCTATTTTAGTTTTTCGCTTAATAGTCGAAGTGGAGCCTATAGAAGCACAAATAATGCAAAAGAGAGCAATCCATTGAGTTTTTGTCAAATGCTCATTAAGGAAAATGATGCCTGATAATGCTCCTAATGCAGGTTCAAGGCTCATTAATGTCCCAAATGTTTTGGCTGGCAGGCGAGTAAGTGCAATCATTTCCAGAGTGTAAGGAAATGCGGTGGATAAAATGGCGATCCCCAGAGCAATAGGCAGCAGAGAAGTATCGAACAGTAGTTCAGGGCCAGTCTGTATTAATCCGATTGGGAAGAAGATAAAGGCAGCAATAAGTGAACCGATAGAGACTGTCGCGGCACCATAGCCCGCACCAGCACGTTGCCCAAAGATAATATAAAGTGCCCAAAAAACGCCGGCTCCCAGTGCGTACACAATACCGACAGGATCGAGTGTATTGATGCTATTCCCGATTGGCAGCAGGAAGCTTAATCCGGCAATGACCAGGGCAATCCAGAGAAAATCGAGCGGGCGGCGGGAAGAAAACATGGCCACCGCTAAAGGTCCGGTAAACTCAAGCGCAACGGCAATGCCGAGCGGAATTCGGGATAAGGACAGATAAAACAGATAGTTCATTGCTCCCAGGGAAATGCCATAGGCGAAAAGGGGGAGTAATGAAGAACGCTGAAATTTCAGTCGCCACGGTTTAAAAATCAAAAATAGAATAATCGTTCCTAATGCAAGTCTCAGAGCTGTGACACCAGGCGCACCAATGACAGGAAATAATGTTTTAGCCAGTGAGGCTCCAGCTTGGATTGATGTCATTGACAGTAACAATAAAATCACAGGAAGCAGTGGAAAAGAAGCTGCCCGATGTTTGGAAAGAGACATTTAAAAAAACCTCAGTTACAACGTATTATTTAAGAGATGCCATCTTCGCAGTGAAACAGATATAACTCAACAGTATTCTCAGTTGCATGTTTGTTAATAGAGAGTTTTGTGTCTTTACCAGAAGGTTTGGCACATTGGAAGAATTCAGTGGGGGACTTGATCGTTTTAATAATTATATTATTCTGTTGGTGGAAATTTATACTAATTCATTGAAAATAACCGAGAGAATCTAATGATAATAAGAACGGCTACTATGCAGGATATTGAGGCTATTTTATCTCTTTATAGTGTATTGTTCAGTGAAATGGCGGCATTGCAGCCGGATAGGATGCAAGCGGCTGAACAAGACAGGAATTTTATTGCTTCCAATATCAATAACGATAAGTTTCACTTATTAGTTGCAGAAGATGAGAATGGCAGCATCAGAGGTTTTGCTATTGCTCAAGAGCAAAAGACGCCTCCCTTTAATTGCCTGGTTCCGAGAACTTATGGTTATGTTTTTGACTTAATGATGCGTCAGGATGCCAGAAATCTTGGAATTGGCCAGAAATTATTGGCTGGTATGAAAAAGTGGGCGCAAGAAAACCATTATTCACACCTTGAACTGAGCGTATTATCCCAGAATGTTGATGCGATACGCTTTTATATAAGGGAAGGGTATCAAGAAGCCAGCAGAACGATGGCACTTACCTTGTGATCAGGAATGATATATTAAAACCATCAAAGCTATACTTTGATGGTTATTGTAGTCGTTAACGTATTAATCTGATCCACAACATAAATTAAGGTAGTTTAAAAATTTATACAAGATTTGTTATTTTTAGGTTTTTTACAATATTGTATCTAGCTAGTGACTACTTGTGGGAAATAGTGTTTGAAGCAGCCCGATACTCTTTTAATACTTCATCAATAACCCAACTGGTGCGGGCGGCAGATTCACCCGTGGATGAGCAACTGCCATTGCCCTGTATGTTATTAATAACCGTCTGAATGAATGGCATTTGAATATGTTTTGGATTTTCGAAATGATATTGGTGTAGCTGGTTATTTTCGACATAGTATGAAATGGGGGAATCACCAAATGTTGCAAAAACTATTTTTCCTTTTGTACCGATAATTTCGACTTTATCCTCGCGAAAACTGGCGACAAAATTCCAAATTCCAACTCCTTGAATATGATTCTCGAACATAAATGACATGGAAACACAGTCTTCGGCGGGATAGGCTTTTGCCTGTGAATGGGCATGTCCTTTAATTGAAGTAATTTTACCCAGCAGAAAATCCAATATATCAAGTGTATGACAAGCTAAATCAACAAATAAGCCACCACCAGATATTTCTGGTTTAACAAACCAGGGCAAATTATCAGGATCTTGATAAATAGACGCCATTTCCCTGAATTGCATGCAATTGACAATTCTTGGTATACCAATTGCTCCAGAATCAATTAATGCTTTTATTTTAATAAATCTTGGTAATGCTCTGCGATAATAAGCGACGAACAGGGGAACTTTTTGAAATCGGCAGATGGCAATCATTTCGTTGCATTCTTCAAATGTTAATGCCATTGGTTTTTCGACATAAACACTTTTGCCAGCTTGTGCTGCCAAAATAGTATATTTCTTATGGGTAGAAGGTGGGGTAGCAATATAAACGGCATCAACTTCCGGATCATTAATCAAAGATTCGGCATCTGAATACCATTTTCGGATATTGTGCCGCTTGGCAAAATCTTTGGCTAAATCTGCATTGCGGCGCATGACAGCGACTAATTCTGAATTCTCTAACTTATAAAAAGCAGGACCACTTTTTACTTCTGTTACATTACCACAACCTATAATACCCCATCTTACTTTTTGCATTGCGTTTTTCCGATATATCAATTTGTTGATTTGTAAAATATAGAAGAAAGTTTATAACAGTACCGTTTTTTGTTCTATATTTCACGCTTCAATATATTAAATTTTTCATAAAAAACAATTAACATTCAGTGTGTTGTTTAAAGAGCAACAGTTGTGTTAAGTACAAACAACATCACTATGCAGTTTGGCAGTAAGCCACTGTTTGAAAATATTTCTGTCAAATTCGGCAACGGTAACCGTTATGGTCTGATTGGGGCGAATGGGGCAGGTAAATCTACTTTCATGAAAATCTTGGGCAGAGATTTAACCCCAACTTCCGGTAATGTCAGCCTTGATCCTAATGAGCGTTTGGGTAAGTTGAGTCAGGATCAGTTTGCTTTCAAAGCACAAGGTTAGGTATATGTACGTAATGTAACAAAATTCAGTACGTTTATTATTCTGTAACTGATTGCCTTTCACTCCTGGCTAATTAACAATCAGTTATTTCGTGGGTAAGGTGTTAATAAGGGATTTTACTTATTTTAAAATTAAAACCCTCTCTGTAGTATTTTATACTCATATTCTTGGGCATTAAGCTGCATTTGTAACTCCGTTATAAACGCATCTTGATGTTTAAATTCATTACAGGCAAATAAATCAAGTGCTGCATAATGATACTCTGGCCATGTGTGAATAGTAAAATGTGACTCAGCCAATATTAGTGCTCCACTGACACCCCATGGTTTGAATTGATGAAAATTATGAGTAACAATGTTTAACCCAAATTTTTGGGCAACATCAAGCATGATTTTTTCAATGGCTGATACCGATTTCAATATTTCTGCATCACAATCTTTCATATCTACAATAATGTGAGTCCCAAGTTGACTTACATTAGTTGATGAATTGACTTTCTCTTGACCACGATATTGAAATTTATTGCCGTGACACTTATCACACGTTGTCTCGATTAACTGTTCTATCGTTAATATGTTTTTTCCGTGCCCAATGGTTATCATGTTATTGCATGATTTACATTGATAAAATTTTATACGAGGATTTAATTCTCCTGTGTATATTTTATCTGAGTAGTCACTTTTCCCTGAAATGATTGGATATGTGTGTGGAGTCACAGAAAGAACATATAAATCACTGACATTACTTATAATACTTCCGCCATGATATTTATTGAATTGCGGATAAATATTCTTGATAAGGAGATTTTGGTTGTTGAGTAACCGCTGTACCTCTTGGTTTTCCATTGGTTTTTTTTGACCAAATGAAAGTAAAATCTCACTGTTATCATTTTTAGCTAAACTAATTGCACGTGATAAAAATAATTTTAATCCACTCAATGTATAAGGAGGATCTGTCCAAATAATGTCAAAATCTTTGGTGTAAACGTTAGCGCGTTTTAGATCTAAATACTCGGTATTAATAAAAAAATCATTTTGATTCGCTATATCTTGGATAAATGTTAATAGATCTTGATCTATATCTTTGACAAAAATATTTTTTGAAGAATAATGTCCGAGTTTTTTAAATGCCATCATTAAGGCTAAAGAAGTTAAATCATCATCGCCTAAGAATAGAATGTTTTGTTTAAATACTCGTGGGTTATTAAGTAATAACATTACCCTGCTTATTGATGTCTCTAATGTTGCATGAGCTTGATCTAATAAGACATTGACTTGTGGTCTGTTGTTATATATGGGCTCCAGTAAAACGGATAGTTCATTTGCAAACTCTTCTCGTTTTTCATTTGAAGAAAGTAAATTATATTTATTGATATCAATTGATTTATATTTCAGTTCATTTTGAACGTATTTTATACCTGTTGAGTTTAATTTAAAAACCCCTTTATTTTCAGCAAAATTATACTTTATTAATTCTTTTTTAAATGCCGAGATGATAGGAATAGGTAAATTGCTTTTTAATGAAAGGTCTTTGTTTGATGTACGGTCATATAAATATAAGCGTATTAGTAAGGTCTCTAATACTTCAACCGGGTGTGACAACTTCATGTTGTTTTTTATAATGCCTAGTGTATTCATCGTAATCTCTTTTTGCATATTCTTATAATCTGATAGCGTAATTAATGTCCAGAATTGTTCATTCAGATATCTAAATTATACTTGAATCTGTTACCGTCGCTCTTTCTGAATCCTGCCATTTATCTCTCCCCATAAATGCTACAAATCCGACGAGTAATTTATAAAATTCAACATTATATAGTGGCTTATAATTTTCAACTAGTTTCTATTTCTAAATAAATAATAAACTAGAGGAGTATAACGTGTGGTTTTAGTTATTTATAACATATTGAAATAGCAACTTAAGTTATATTGACTTATTTTTATTTTATTGGTGTTCATATATAAGTGCTTTTTGATCTTCTATATAGTTTGGTAAAAACCAATTTATTATTTTAATTAATGCGGGATAATTAATTGAGTTTTATAAAAAATAAAGAATGGTTATTACAATATGGAAAATAACGCGATGCTCGACTTTTATGGTGAGTTGAAATGACATAGCCGCTCCTTTATACGCAATTAACTTGAAGATGCAGGAATTAAAGTCTGGAAATTATCGGTCAGCCGGGTAGCTAATTCCTGTACTTTTTCGGGTAAGGTGACATGAAAAAAATGATGAAGGGTTTCACGGAACGTTTTGGTATCCGGGAAATAGACATTGTTTCGTACCTGCTCATTCGCGTACTTCCATAATCGCTCAATCGGGTTGAGGTTAGGGCTGTAAGGAGGCAGATAATGCAACTTGATATTCAGGACCTCAGCAAAAAATTGAACTATTTTAGCGCGGTGTAACTCTCAATAAATTGTTGCTGTTTATCCATATCGAATTTATGAGGTGTTCCCACCGGTTTCTTGTAGTTGAATCCCTGACGGTGGAGCCATTTTGTCATCCCGGCCACAGAGAAAGTGACCTGCCAGCGTGCCCAGACCCAAGCAACAATTTGTGCGGTCGTGTGCATCAAATTTGCCGTCAGATACGCGACTCACAAGAACTGTGATTTAGTTCAATTATTACCCGATATAAAACTATAAAAATAAAATATTGAAAATTATTAATCTTTAAAAAACAGTAAAAATAGTGTGCTCGCGCCCTGATCAACAAATAAGCCACCACCAGATATTTCTGGTTTAACAAACCAGGGCAAATTATCAGGATCTTGATAAATAGACGCCATTTCCCTGAATTGCATGCAATTGACAATTCTTGGTGTACCAATTGCTCCAGAATCAATTAATGCTTTTATTTTAATAAATCTTGGTAATGCTCTGCGATAATAAGCGACGAACAGGGGAACTTTTTGAAATCGGCAGATGGCAATCATTTCGTTGCATTCTTCAAATGTTAATGCCATTGGTTTTTCGACATAAACACTTTTGCCAGTTTATGCTGCCAAAATAGTATCTTTCTTATGGGTAGAAGGTGGGGTAGCAATATAAATGGCATCAACTTCCGGATCATTAATCAAAGATTCGGCATCTGAATACCATTTTCGGATATTGTGCCGCTTGGCAAAATCTTTGGCTAAATCAGCATTGCGGCGCATGACAGCGACTAATTCTGAATTCTCTAACTTATAAAAAGCAGGACCACTTTTTACTTCTGTTACATTACCACAACCTATAATACCCCATCTTACTTTTTGCATTGCGTTTTTCCGATATATCAATTTGTTGATTTGTAAAATATAGAGGAAAGTTTATAACAGTACCGTTTTCTATTCTATATTTCTCTGTTCAACAGATTAGTTTCTTTTATATAAAAGTGATTAATATTCAGTACGTTATTTAAGGTATTACCCTGATTTTAAAAGTGGGTAACGCATTCAGGCGATACTTTTCTTCTGTTGTGGCATAATGCGCGGCTATCGGTTTTATCATCTCCCTTTTTATTCACTTATAAGAGCAACAGTTGTGTTAAGTACAAACAACATCACTATGCAGTTTGGCAGTAAGCCACTGTTTGAAAATATTTCTGTCAAATTCGGCAACGGTAACCGTTATGGTCTGATTGGGGCGAATGGGGCAGGTAAATCTACTTTCATGAAAATCTTGGGCAGAGATTTAACCCCAACTTCCGGTAATGTCAGCCTTGATCCTAATGAGCGTCTGGGTAAGTTGCGTCAGGATCAGTTTGCTTTCGAAGAATATACCGTGTTGGATACCGTCATCATGGGGCATAAGGAGCTGTGGGAAGTCAAACAGGAACGTGACCGCATTTATGCGATGACAGAAATGAGCGAAGAAGATGGCTATCGTGTCGCGGATCTGGAAGTCGCTTATGGTGAGATGGATGGTTACAGTGCAGAAGCGCGTGCTGGCGAATTGTTGCTGGGTGTCGGAATTCCTGTTGAGCAGCATTATGGCTTGATGAGTGCAGTAGCTCCGGGCTGGAAATTGCGTGTATTGTTGGCACAAGCTTTGTTTTCCGATCCTGATGTCTTGCTGCTCGATGAACCAACCAACAACCTGGATATCGATACTATCCGTTGGTTGGAGGAAGTGCTCAACGAACGTAACAGCACTATGATCATCATTTCCCATGACCGTCATTTTCTGAATACGGTATGTACCCATATGGCCGATTTGGACTATGGTGAACTGCGTTTGTTCCCTGGCAATTATGATGAGTATATGATTGCCGCAACGCAAGCTCGTGAACGTTTGCTGGCTGATAATGCCAAGAAAAAGGCACAGATTGCTGAATTGCAGTCATTCGTTAGCCGTTTCAGTGCTAATGCTTCCAAATCTAAACAGGCAACTTCCCGTGCCCGTCAGATTGATAAGATCCAGTTGGAAGAAGTGAAAGCTTCCAGCCGTCAGAATCCTTATATCCGCTTTGAGCAAGAGAAAAAACTGTTCCGTAATGCACTGGAATTAGAGGATTTGACCAAAGGTTACGATAACGGACCACTGTTCAAGGATCTGAATTTGCTGATGGAAGTCGGTGAAAAGATGGCGGTAATCGGTGAAAACGGTATTGGTAAAACGACACTCTTGAAGACCCTGGTGGGTGAAGAAACACCAAATAGCGGCACAATTAAATGGTCCGAAAACAGCACGATTGGCTATTACGCACAGGATCACGCCAGTGATTTTAACTGTGATATGACCGTATTTGAGTGGATGAGCCAATGGAAGCATGAAGGCGATGATGAGCAGGCAGTACGCAGTATTCTCGGCCGCTTATTGTTTGGGCAGGATGATATCAAGAAGAAAGTCGGTGTGCTGTCTGGTGGTGAGAAAGGTCGGATGCTGTTTGGCAAACTGATGATGCATAAGCCTAACATTTTGGTTATGGATGAACCAACTAACCACTTGGATATGGAGTCTATCGAATCTTTGAATCTTGCGCTGGAACTCTATCAGGGAACGCTGATTTTCGTCTCCCATGACCGTGCCTTTGTTAGTTCACTGGCTAGCCGTATTTTGGAGATTAAATCCGATAAGGTTATTGATTTTAAAGGTACTTATGATGAGTATCTGAGAAGTCAGGGTATTGTCGGGTAAGCCGGATTTATATTGGAAGAGAAACATCCAGCCAAATTTGGCTGGATGTTTCTTTATAAAACTTCCAATGGGCATAGTTATTGCCAGACATAGTTACTGTGATTGGCAAATCTCACACAAGGGATCTTTCAGCAACATTATTTGGCGAAATTGCATTGTCATTGCATCGAAAAGTAATACTTTGCCACAACAGGTTTGCCCGTATTGGGTTAATAGTTTAATGGTTTCTATTGCCTGCAAGGAGCCGATAGTTCCTACTAATGGCGCCATGACACCTGCTTCAGCACAAGTCAGGCTGTTTTCACCAAACAAGCGGCTTAGGCAACGATAACAAGGCTCTTTCGGTTGGTAAGTAAAGACAGAAAGTTGGCCTTCCATGCGGATCGCAGCACCCGATACCAACGTTATTTTACGCCTATAACACAGGTGATTGAGTTGTTCACGAATGGCAACATTATCTGTACAGTCGAGCACAATTTCGTGTTGGCTGATTAGCTCATCTAACGCCGGATCATCCAATAGCCCTTCAATGGGGTTGATGGTGATGTGTGGGTTGAGCTCCCGCAGGGTCAGCGCCGCGGAATGTACTTTTGCCATACCAATGCGCTCATCGCGGTGGAGGATTTGTCGTTGCAGATTAGAAAGGGAAACCGTATCAAAATCCAGCAGGGTAATTGTCCCAATACCCGCCACTGCAAGATATTGGGAAGCGGCACAACCAAGCCCTCCAGCACCCACTATTAACACCTTGGCAGATTTTAATGCTTCCTGCCCGTCGAAATCGAAACCACGTAAGACAATTTGTCGGTTATAACGCAGGGTCTCTTCATCGGTAAGTTCGACTACCATTTTTCGGTATCTTCTTATTATTGGATTTTCAGTTATTGATTTTTCAGTAAATAGTTGAAAAGCTCGATTTGCACGGTTTCACCAGCAACAACATGTCCACGTTCCCGTTCCAACACAATAAAACAGTTGCCAAGATCATATGAACTAAAGATATGCGAGCCTTGATGCCCCGTAGTTTGTACCTCTAATTCACCATGTTCATTCAGTGAAGCAATACCGCGTTGGAAATCCAGTCTGCCGGGGGATTTTTTCAAGGGTGTTGTCGTCTTGGCGGTGAGACGCATAGGCGGTTGCCATGCAGTAAAACCCGATAGGTGGGCAATCAACGGTTGTACTAATTGGTAGAAGGTGAGCACGGCAGACACCGGATTGCCGGGTAAGCCGCAGAACCAGGCATTTTCCAATTTACCAAAGGCGAAAGGCTTACCCGGTTTAATGGCGAGTTTCCAAAAACTGATTTTTCCTGCTTCTTCTAAGAGTTGTTTGGTGTAATCAGCTTCACCAACGGAAACGCCACCGCTGCTGATTACTAAATCAGCTTTTTTATCTGCTTCAATAAAGGTCTGGCGCAATGCATCGGGATCATCGCGGATTACGCCAAGATCGATGATTTCACAATCCAGTTTTTCCAACATCAGGCGAATGGCAAATCGGTTGGTATCGTAAATTTGGCCTGCTTGTAAGGGTTCACCGATGGGTTGTAACTCGTCACCGGTAGAAAAAATGGCAATTTTCAGTTTGCGGACAACATCAACCGTTGTAATGCCTAGTGAAGCAATCAGTGGTAATTGTGCTGTGGAGAGTTTGATCCCTTTTGGTAATACCAACGCATTTTGGCTGATATCTTCCCCAATGGTGCGAATATTCTGCCCTGATTTTACCGGATGGGTGAAGCAAATTCCTGTTTCGGTAACCTCCGTTTGTTCTTGCATAACAATAGCATCAGCACCAGAAGGAATGGGAGCACCGGTCATAATGCGGATGCAACTGCCAGTCGGCCATTCCTGCTGAAACGGCATACCCGCCAACGCCTTGCCTGCCATTGGCAAGGTTTGGTTTTCGTTAAGATCTGCAAGGCGAATGGCATAACCATCCATTGCTGAGTTATCAAACGAGGGTACGTTGATCGGGGAAATGATATCAGTGGCGGTAATTCTGCCCGCAGATTCAGTCAGGTTAATGGTTTCTGTCGTGATCAGAGGAGTAGCAGTGAGGGGAACGGTGTGTGCCAGTAATTTTTCTAGTGCCTGATCAAGTGAGATTAAATCTGAGGTATGACAATGATCCATAAGAAACTCCCTATACGCCGCAAATTGCGGACAAGTGTTTATTCTTGTATTGAATGCATTATGGCAAAGATTGCATTGATGGGGAATGACAGGCAATGGTGACTGCCAAAGAGAGGTTGTTAAGGAAAGATGTATATTATATTTATGATTTGTTATAACTGAATAATGCCTACCAAATCAATTAACTTCATTACTATTTAATCACTATGAAAAATAAAACTGTTACATCTGGTAGTCGTAACTATCAGGCTTTTCAGATTGCATTAAGCGGTTTTCTCGCTTTGGTTGTTGCAATGGGAATAGGACGCTTCACTTTTACCCCACAAGTTCCATTGATGATCGCTGAGTCCCAACTGACATTAACGAGTGCGGGAATAGTCGCAGCATTCAATTACCTCGGCTATCTGGCGGGTTCTTATGATGCCATGCGGGCGCAACGTTTTGTGGAATACCGTTTGTGGAGCGGTTTGTGGGGAGCGGTCATTATCACCTTGCTTTCCGCATTGTTGGATGGACCCATATTGCACAGTATTGCCCGCTTTTTTATTGGCTGGGCAAGTGGCTGGACGTTGGTATTGGTAGCCGCATGGGCGAATGATGAGTTGACAAAATTGAATCATCCAGGATTGAGTGCAGCCGTTTTCTCAGGGACGGGGGTGGGGATCTTTATCAGTGGCATGGTAGCAATTGGGGTTCAATCCTGGCAGATGAGTGCCGCCAATGCGTGGATGTTATATGGCATTCTGGCGCTGTTATTCAGTATTTATGTCAGTCGCTATCTGCCTCGCAGCGGTGAATTGCACCGTCCGCAGACGGCGATCCAAACACTGAACATGACACCGGAAATCAAGCGATTGGTGTGGTGTTATAGTCTGGCTGGGTTTGGCTATATTTTACCTGCGACGTTTCTTTCCCAAATGGCGACAGAGCGTTTCCCTGATAGCTTGTTTGCCCAATTTGTCTGGCCAATATTTGGTGGTGCTTCGGTCATTGGTATCATGCTGGGAATTTTGCTGCGTAATGTATCAACATCTCAAATCCGCCTGGCGGTTACGTTATGGCTTCAGGCTCTGGGTATTTTGATTGCCGAAATGTTACCGGGCATTGGTGGTTTGATGATTGGGGCATTGCTGGTAGGCGGTGGATTTATGTGTGTAGTACAGCTTGCTTTGCAGTATGGTCGTGAATTGGCGCCCAATCATGCCCGATATATGGCGGGATTGCTGACCACCGGTTATGCGCTAGGGCAATTGGTAGGGCCAATGTTATCAGCTATTTCGACATGGCTGACAGGCAAATTGGAACCTGCTTTGTATATTGCATTTATTGGGTTGCTCATTGCCGGGTTGCTGGTATTTTATCGCACTAATACTCATCGTGAACCATCCTGATTTGGTGCATTGAGGATGTACAGGTATAGTTATGCGCCTATTCGTGTATTCGCGCAGACGATATATGCGTAGAACAAGATAAAATAGATTAGTGTGGTATTACATTCGCCGATATCTGCGTAAAATAAGTGTCCCGATTTCCCGTCAAGTAACGGAAATATTTACCTTGGAGAAACTGATGTCATCCCTAAGTACAGAAGCTGCACTGGTGCATTCGGCACTGGTTGACCGTGGTCTTGAAACCCCATTGCGTGGACCAACTTTGGCGCCAGAGGTGCGTAAAGCACGCATTGAGGAACATATGACAGAAATTATGAAGCTGTTAAATCTCGATTTGAGTGATGACAGTTTGGCAGATACGCCGGGTCGTATCGCGAAAATGTATGTGGATGAGATATTCTCAGGGTTGGACTATAACAATTTCCCGAAAATTACGCTGATAGAAAATAAAATGAAAGTAGATGAAATGGTGACAGTGCGTGATATTACGATGACCAGCACTTGTGAACACCATTTTGTCACTATTGATGGCAAAGCCACGGTTGCTTATATTCCTAAGGACAAAGTCATTGGTTTGTCAAAGATTAACCGCATTGTCCAGTTTTTTGCGCAGCGCCCACAAGTGCAGGAGCGTTTAACACAGCAGATCCTGATTGCACTACAAATCCTGCTTGGTACAAATAACGTCGCTGTTTCCATCGATGCTGTCCATTATTGCGTGAAAGCGCGTGGTATTCGCGATGCGACCAGTACCACAACGACGACTTCGCTGGGAGGGTTATTTAAAACCAGCCAGAATACACGACAGGAGTTCCTGCGTGCTGTGCGCCATTTGCACTTATCATGATGAATTTCTATTACCATGAAACACAGTTGTAATGGGGTAATGTGTCAGAGAATTGAGATACTTGATAGTGTGCGCGGTTTTGCCATTTTGGGAATATTGCTGCTGAACATTTCCAGTTTTGCCTTGCCATATGCAGCCTATATGAATCTGTTTTATAAAGATTCAGTTTCGTTCTCTGACGTGATGACATGGTCTGTATTGAATACCTTTACTCAGGGAAAATTTTTGTTCATCTTGACGCTGTTGTTCGGAGCATCACTCGAATTGCTTCGGCAGCGGGGGCGTGATTGGAATATCCCCAGGTTACTGGTTTTGGCTGTTATTGGTTTATTGCATGGTGTTTTGCTATGGGATGGCGACATTTTGTTGTCATATGGCGTTGTTGGCTTATTAGCATGGCGTTTTATCGATAATCGTCAAAAATTGTTTGGTACAGCGGTGACTTTCTATTTATTTGGCGTAATGATGTTTTACCTTCTGGGACTCTTTCCCTTAGGAGAAAATAATTCATTCTGGCAGCCTACACCGGAAGATATTTCTTATGAAAACTACTGGAAAACGTATGGTGGATTATTGGCCATAGAATATCGTATTCGTCAGATAAGCGGTGCGATGATTGTGGTGATTGTGCAATATGGCTGGCAAATAATGGGTGTCATGCTTTGTGGTGCTATGTTGCTGCGTAATGGTTGGTTAAAAGGGGAATTCAGTCGTAAACATTACCGCCGATTAGCATTATGCCTGATCCCCGTTGGTATGACGATTCAGGGTATTGCCTTGTCGATACAATATTTATATCCCTACAGTTATTTTGCATCCTGGACTGTCCGTTACACCATCACTGAATTGGCAACACCGCTGCTGGCATTGGCTTATATCGCACTGATTTATGGGTTTTGGTCTGCTATTTCACATTGGAAAATCACGTTTTGGCTCCGGCAGGTTGGGAAAATGGCACTGAGTAGCTATTTGTTGCAAACACTGGTTTGTACCACACTTTTTTATCGCTTTGAGTTATTTGGGCAGTTTAGCCGTTTGGAGTTAATGGCATTTATTCCCTTTATCTGGGCATTGAATATTTGGTTTGCTTGCTGGTGGTTGAAGCGTTATTCTCAGGGCCCGATGGAAAAGCTCTGGCGCAGTTTAACAGTAAAGTTGGCAGGTAAGGTTTAGGAAAAGCTTTGCGCCAACCATTTCACCTCTGACAGATTTTTAGAGGTTAATAGGTTTCAGGTTGCAGTTTAGTTTTGTCGGTAAACTGCAACTTTTATCCATTCTTATTTCCTTTGCGGCTTCCTTTCTAATTCTTGTAACTCCTCTGGTGATACCGCAGGGTAACCTTGAATTCCTGTTGGTACAGTATGTTGGGCAGGGATCGGCATTAATGGGCCTAAAAAGCGAGGTTCACGTTTTAAAATATAGAGATCAGTCAAGGCGCCGAGACGAGCCAATACTTCCCTGAGACGGATCGTCATCATATTCTTGGGGGAGGGAACCACATAACATTGTGCTGCTATACCAAAATGCATAGCGATAAACAGGGCTCGTTCGCAATGAAAGCGCTGAGTGATGATAGTAAAATCGTTGGTATCAAATACCTTGCGGGTTCTGACAACCGAGTCCAATGTTCTGAAACCGGCAAAGTCCATCACAATGTTACTGGCCGGAATTCCTGCCTTGATCAAATCCTTCCGCATAGTAATTGGCTCATTATAACTATGCTGGGCGTTATCCCCACTCAATAGCAGGTATTTGACTTTACCGCTGTTGTAAGCATTAACCGCTCCTTGGATCCGATAGAAATAATATTGGTTATATGTACCAGTTTTATAATATTTGGATGTGCCGAGTACCATACCGACTTCTCGCTCAGGCAATTGCCTGACATCATCAAAAATGTAAGGAGCAGTTTTCCAGCTAACCCAACGGTCAAGCATAACGGCTGCCAGTATAAGGACAGCAATAATAAAAATGAGACCAGTAATCAAGCGCTTCCACATGATTTTTGTTTGCCTTATATGCGCTGATGAGCCAATGCCCTAAAGGCTACTTGACTTGAAATATTGAAGCAAGTTTTGGGGGAGCATATCGGAATTAAACGGATTCAATTTAAAAAATATAAAGCAATTATTTATGATTTATCTGGCTGGATGATTATTTGATTATTTTTCAAGCCTGCCAATATGACTGGCAGGCTTATTACCAATATTATCAGAATGAAGTACGTTTATAGACGCGATATTCTGGTTTCCAGAAATTGCGTTCAATCGCCTCATCCAATGCATCTTCCGATGTAACGATCGCTACACCTTGAATTTGGGCTTTTTTTGCCACTTCTTTGGCTATTTTGCGGGAAACATCCTGGATATCATCAATCAGTGGCAACAATGGTCCAGAGCCTGTTTGTGCCAGCGGTGAACAATCCGCTAATGCGCGGCTGGCAGCCATCAACATATCATCGGTAACACGTTTAGCGCCGGCAGCGATAACGCCTAAACCGATCCCTGGGAAGATATAGGAGTTGTTACATTGTGCGATGGGATATTCCTGACCGTCATATTTTACTGGTGCAAATGGGCTTCCTGTCGCGACCAATGCCTTGCCTTCCGTCCAGTTGATGATGTCTTCTGGACGAGCTTCCACACGTGATGTTGGGTTGGAAAGAGGCATCACGACTGGACGTTCACAATGTTTGTGCATTTCACGAATGATCTCTTCGGTGAACAGACCAGATTGACCAGAAACACCAATTAGGACCGTTGGTTTGGCGTTGCGAACCACGTCCATCAATGAGAGAGAATCGCTGGTAGCATTCCACGATTGTAAGGTAGAGCTTTTCTGTACCAATGCACTTTGGAAATCCAGCAAGTTTGGCAGCTTGTCGGTAAGGAGGCCAAAGCGGTCAACCATAAACACGCGAGCACGAGCCTGTTCATCACTCAGTCCTTCAGATTTCATTTGAGCAATGATCTGCTCGGCAATACCACAGCCCGCCGAGCCGGCACCAAGGAATGCCACGGTTTGATCTTTTAGTTGGCGGCCTGCGGCACGGCTGGCGGCAATCAGGCTACCCAAGGCAACGGCTGCGGTGCCCTGGATATCATCATTGAAGCAGCAAAGCTCATCGCGATAGCGGTTCAACAGTGGCATGGCGTTGTTTTGGGCAAAATCTTCAAATTGCAGAAGTACGTTAGGCCAGCGACGTTTCACGGCCTGAATAAATTCATCCACAAATTCATCATACTCTTTGCCAGTAATACGTGGATGACGCCAGCCCATATACAGTGGATCATTGAGGCGCTGTGGGTTATTTGTTCCCACATCCAGAACCACAGGCAGGGTATAAGCAGGGCTGATCCCGCCACAGGAGGTATACAGTGACAGTTTACCGATAGGAATACCCATGCCTCCGATTCCCTGATCACCCAGACCAAGGATACGCTCACCATCGGTAACAACGATAACTTTTACATTCTGCTTAGTGGCATTTTGCAGCATATCATCAATGTAAGCCCGATTTGGGTAGGAGATAAACAGGCCACGAGCACGACGGTAAATGTCAGAAAAGTGTTCACACGCAGCACCAACAGTTGGCGTGTAGATAATAGGCATCATTTCGCTTAAATGGGCATCAAGGAGGCGATAGAACAGTGTTTCGTTGGTGTCTTGAATATTCCTTAAATAAATGTGTCTATCGATATCGTTTTTGAAATCGACATATTGACGGTAGGCGCGTTCTGCCTGCTCTTCTATTGTTTCAACGGCCTGTGGCAATAAGCCATGTAAGTTGAAATTACTGCGTTCTTCTTCTGTAAAGGCACTGCCTTTATTCAGCAGAGGAAATTCCAACAAGATAGGGCCAGCGTAGGGAATATAGAGAGGACGTTTACTTTCGTGTTCCAGTTCCATGATGCTTACTCTTTGAACTTATCAATAACAAAATCGGCTACCGATCCTAAGAAGATAAAAACAATAAGTACAGTAAATGTTACTTAGATATGATTATCATGAGCAAAAATGAGAGATAACATACAGAATTAGCTAATAAAATGTTATTGGATGATGTACATATCAAAATGTATACCGTTCTACTTTTGTACAACCGAGCGCAGTTAATGTGCATTCTGTAGCATTCCATTGTGATAAATGGCTATTTTCACCTTCTACCAATACTGCTCGTTTAATGGATTGGCAATTGCTGCCTGCCATATTCATGAAAATCAGTGCGGCCTGTAATGGGGGTAAGCTTGGGTTGAATGCAGCATTTTCTGCATAACGGCCGGTATAAATTTTCCCTTGTTCATCTTGCAGGGCAATTCCTGCATGGGATTGGCTATAAGGTGCATGGCTGTAATTTGCTGCATCCAATGCTGCTTGCACCAATTCGTCACTGGTAGCTAACTGATAGCCGTGATTAACCTCATCCAGCAGCAATGGTGTATCGGCTAAATCGTGTGGGCCAAAAGCTTCTGGCAGGTAGTCAGCCAGAGTTAATGGTGGACGATTGGGGAGATAAACCTCCAATTGTGTTCCACTATTCAGTTCATTCATAAATTGTCGGCAATGGCCACAAGGTGAATAGTTGACAGTGATAGCAACCAGCTTTTTCTCACCACGCAGCCAAGCATGAGTGATGGCTGATTGTTCTGCATGAACGGTTTGCTGCAATGGTATGCCAGCGAATTCCATATTGGCACCGAAATAGAGATTACCACTTTCTCCCCGTGCAATTGCACCAACATAAAAATGGGAAATAGGGGCAAGGGAATAGGCGGCAGCAAGTGGCAATAAGGCCAATGCCAGTGTTTGATCATCAAATCCGCTGAGCTGTTTGATTGACTCCACTTGCTCTGCTGTCAGCATGGCTGGAAAATCGTCGTAGCCAATATAAGGTAATAGGGCTTTTTGTAGTTCAGGTGTAATTTCTGACCAAATAGCGTGAAAACGAGCTTGCATAGAATGATCTCCAAATTAATTGAAGGTCATTCTAGGACGTCTGTTCAGGTTTGCAATGTGATATAGGCTATATAATTAATGAAATCGGTGTAATAACAATATTATTTTAGTCAACCATGTCAAATTTTTGCTGTTTTAATGGGCTTGTTTGCTTTTTTATTGCAATTTTGTAACGACTGAGGTCATAGTCATTCATAAAATGGTTAACCAAATAGATGCAGCAATACTGGAAATAGAAAAGGTGCAATCAGCGAGGTAATAATGCCGCAGGTCATTAAAGCCAGTGAGCTGTATGCACCTTCAACATGATCTATTTCCGCACAGCGAGCCGTTCCCACCGCATGGGATGCTGTACCCATTGCCAATCCCCGTGCCGCCTGGGTTTTTATTTTTAGAACGTTAAACAGATTGTGACCAAAGATAGCTCCTAAAATACCTACCAAAATGACACACGCTGCGCTAATGGCAGGAATACCACCAATGGAATCGGCTACAGCCATAGCGATTGGGGTCGTCACGGATTTGGGGAGAATAGAGGCCACAATTTCAGGTGTAGCACCTGCCCATAATGCGATGGCAGTTCCTGTAACCATTGCGACAACGCTGCCCACAAAACAGATGCCAATAATGGATTTCCATTGAGCCCGGATTTGATGTAGCTGTTCATACAGAGGAAAAGCCAGAGCAACAACGGCAGGTTGCAGCAAATCATTCAGTATCCGGCTACCGGCAAAATAGTGTTTGTAAGGGGTATGAGTCAGCAGCAGCAAGGGAATGATAACGGCCATTGAGATCAATAACGGATTAAATATAGGCAGTTTGAGTCGTACTGACAGTTTTTTAGCGCAGTAAAATACAATCAGGGTTAACGGTAGTGACCACCAAATATGGCTTAACATTTTTTTTTCTCTTTCGGTTCTTGTGATAACTGTTGCGATGGACTTGTTGGTGTTGAGGTGGGTGGTTGCTGCTTAGTACTCGTTTGGTTAGTATCCATTTGTTGAGTCCCAATAATGATACGTTCACGATGAATATAGTGGGAGCTGTAAGCAACGACGACCATAACAATCACTGTGCTAACGATACAAGACAGGAGGATGGGGAGCATTTGTTGGCTAAGCTGTGGGTAATAATCCATGATCCCCACCCCGATGGGCAAAAAGAGCAGTGTCATGTTTTTCATCAATAAGCTACAGCCTGGTTTTACCCAATGTGAGGGAATAATTTGGGATGCGAGTAAACCAAACAGGAGAAGTAAGCCAATAATACTGCCGGGGAGAGAGAAAGGAAGCAGTGCCGAAATAATATTCCCCGCGATCAGGCACAAATAGAGCAGCGCAAATGCGCGCAGATATTGCCAACCTATTATCAGCACATTTTGGAAAGACATAATCAATAATTCCTCAATACAGCGAGGGTTTTATCATACGACTAACATTGTGAATGTGCCACACATCACATTAAAAAGCGGGTCTTTTTTGGAACCCGCTTTATTATCTAATTGATAATTAATGATATCTATCAAAGATATGCAACTATCATTTAACCAGCATACCTGGCTGGGCGCCACTATCTGGGCTTAGCAAGAAAATATCTTTTCCACCAGGGCCAGCCGCCATCACCATGCCTTCTGAAATACCGAAGCGCATTTTGCGTGGAGCAAGGTTGGCAACCATCACAGTCAGACGATTTTCCAGTGTCTTAGGATCAGGATAGGCTGAACGAATACCAGAGAAGACTTGGCGAGTCTCACCACCGAGATCAAGTGTTAGTTTCAGTAACTTATCTGAACCTTCGACAAAATCAGCCTGTTTGATTAGGGCAATGCGCAAGTCAACCTTGGCAAAGTCATCAAATGCAATGGTGTCCTGAATTGGATCATCTGCCAGTGGGCCTGTTACGGTTTTTTGTGGTTCGATGCTCTCTTTCGAATCAGCAACCATTGCTTCAATTTTAGCCATTTCGATGCGGTTGAACAGCGCCTTGAATGGTGAAACGTCATGGTTTAACAGAGGCTGCTGGATACTGTCCCAGGTCAGTTCAGTATTCAGGAAGGCTTCTGCTCGTGTGGACAAACCTGGAAGAACAGGTTTCAGGTAAGTCATCAGCACGCGGAACAGGTTAATTCCCATTGAGCAGATTGCTTGCAGATCAGCGTCACGGCCTTCTTGTTTCGCCACAACCCACGGTGCTTGCTCATCAACATAGCGGTTAGCCAGATCAGCCAGTGCCATAATTTCACGGATTGCCTTGCCGAATTCACGGTTGGTAAAGTCTTCTGCGATACCCTGTGCAGCTTCGACAAATTTCTGGTATAGCGCAGGATCAGCGAGTTGGTCTGCCAGTTTGCCCCCAAAGCGCTTGTTGATAAAGCCTGCATTGCGTGAAGCAAGGTTAACCACTTTATTAACGATATCGCTGTTTACACGCTGAACAAAATCTTCCAGATTCAGATCAATATCATCAATGCGGGAAGAGAGTTTTGCCGCGTAGTAATAGCGTAGGCAGTCTGCATCAAGGTGTTTCAGATAAGTACTAGCCTTGATGAAGGTGCCACGAGATTTAGACATCTTAGTGCCGTTAACCGTGATGTAGCCATGGACGAACAGGTTGGTTGGCTTACGGTAATTACAACCTTCCAGCATGGCAGGCCAGAACAAACTGTGGAAATAAACGATATCTTTGCCAATAAAATGGTAGAGATCGGCTTTGGAATCTTTCTCCCAGAATTCATCGAAATTCAGGTCATTACGTTTATCACACAGATTCTTGAACGAGCCCATATAGCCAATGGGAGCATCCAGCCAGACATAGAAATATTTACCTGGCTGATCAGGGATCTCAAAGCCAAAATAAGGTGCATCACGGGTAATATCCCATTGTTGCAGCCCAGCTTCGAACCACTCCTGCATTTTATTTGCCACTTGTTCCTGCAAAGTGCCAGAACGTGTCCATTTTTGCAGCATATCGCTGAAAGCAGGCAGATCGAAGAAGAAATGCTCTGTATCACGCATTTCTGGCGTTGCCCCAGAGACAACGGAACGAGGATTAAGCAATTCCGTTGGAGAATAGGTGGTTCCGCAGACTTCACAGTTATCGCCATACTGATCTTCTGCCTTACATTTCGGGCAGGAGCCTTTGACGAAACGGTCTGGCAGGAACATATTTTTTTCTGGATCATATAATTGAGAAATCGTCCGATTTTTAATGTAACCGTTCTTTTTCAGTTCCAGATAAATTTTGGAGGCAAGCGCTCTGTTCTCTTCGCTGTGCGTAGAGTGGTAATTATCATAGCTAATGGCAAAACCGGCAAAATCCTGCTGATGCTCTAGGCTCACCTTGGCAATCATCTCTTCTGGAGAGATACCACTCTGCTGGGCTTTCAGCATAATTGGTGTACCGTGGGCATCATCGGCACAGACAAAGTGAACCTCTTTGCCGCGCATTCGATGATAACGAACCCAAATATCAGCCTGAATGTGTTCCAGAATATGACCGAGATGAATTGGACCGTTAGCATAAGGTAACGCACAGGTCACCAATAATTTGTTCGCGACTTGAGACATAGTTAGGATCTGACTTCCATAAAGTGAAAAGGGTTTTTGATGTTACCTGATAAGGAGCGTTGCCGCTAGGGTAACGCAAGATCTTCATCACTTTTACTCGTTGCCTTTATCCGAAGTGGTTAGCTTCTGTTATGATGGCCAAAACAGTTTTAGGTTGAAAAAGATAAATCAAAAGGAGCCGGGATGAACTTACAATCCCCCGAGCAGACCAATCCTGACCTGCTGAAAGAACATGTTGTAAAGATATTAACGACATTCAAACATCTGACTTTAGAACAAGATTTGATTGCCCTGAAAGCATTGCATCATTGCACTATGCTGGATGGGATATTGCATATTGAATTGACCATGCCGTTTGTCTGGAAACGCGCCTTCGAAATATTAAAGAAAGAAACCACCCAACCCTTGCAATCTGCGACGGGAGCAAAATCTGTTGAATGGCGATTAACCCACAATATCAGCACATTGTGCCGATCCAATAATCTGCCTGGTGTTAATGGCGTGCGCAATATCGTGGCAGTCAGTTCAGGGAAAGGGGGCGTAGGGAAATCCAGCACAGCGGTGAATCTGGCGCTGGCGCTGGCACAGGAAGGCGCAAAAGTGGGAATTTTGGATGCGGATATTTATGGCCCGTCTATCCCCAATATGCTTGGTACAGCCAAAGAGCGCCCGACTTCCCCTGATGGACAGCATATGGCGCCAATTATGGTTCACAGCATGGCTACCAACTCTATTGGCTACCTTGTTACCGATGATAACGCGATGGTATGGCGTGGACCGATGGCAAGTAAGGCCTTGATGCAGATGCTGCAAGATACGCTGTGGCCGGATCTGGATTATCTGGTGATTGATATGCCGCCAGGAACAGGCGATATTCAACTAACACTGTCCCAGAATATTCCGGTGACGGGGGCGTTGGTTGTCACAACACCGCAGGATATTGCCCTGATCGATGCGATGAAAGGCATCGTCATGTTCCAGAAAGTCAATGTGCCAGTGTTGGGGATTATTGAGAACATGAGTACCCATATTTGCGGTAATTGCGGTCATCATGAGCCAATTTTCGGCACGGGTGGGGCGGCAAAACTGGCAGAAAAATATCATTGCCAATTACTGGGGCAGATCCCGCTGCATATTTCACTGCGTGAAGATCTTGATCGTGGTGAACCAACAGTAATTAGCCAGCCTGACAGTGAATTTGCAGATATTTATCGTGAAATTGCTGCCAATATTTCTGCGAAGATGTATTGGCAGGGCGAAAAAATCCCAACTGAAATTTCTTTTCGTGCAGTTTGATTAATGAGTTTAACCGTATGTAACAGCGGTTGCGTAGAAAATGTTGGTCAATGGCTCAATTGATACGGAGTCATTGATCAGTGCTCAATGCTCAATGTTTTCTCTATTTTCTACCGCAATGTGGCTCCTCATCATCCGAGATCCGGTTGCATATTTTTGTGAAAATTATTTGCAGAATATTTTACCTCAGAGGCATAAAATTGCGGGATTTTTATGCGAAGCGTATCGAAAAAAACGAGACTTATCTTGTTTACTCTGGAATAGAAGTCATTAACTCCCTATAATCCGCCAAACATGGTGTTAGCAAATACCATATTTCTACTTTATTTTTTCTTTTTTAACCAGGTTATTTTTAGTATGGCTGATGAAGCACATAAGTGTACAATCGTAGGTATTTCAGGTGCCTCCGCCTCAGGCAAAAGCCTTATTGCCAGCACACTTTATCGAGAATTACGGGCTCAGGTTGGTGATCACAATATCGGCGTTATTCCAGAAGATTGCTATTATAAAGACCAAACTAACACCCCGATAGAAGAACGTTATAAAGTTAATTATGATCACCCAAATTCAATGGATCACAATTTACTATTCGAACATCTTCAGGCATTGAAAGCTGGAAAATCCATTGAATTGCCACAATATGACTACGTTGAGCACACCCGCAAACCTGAATCCATTCATTTTGAACCGAAAAGAGTTATTATCCTCGAAGGTATTCTACTATTAACAGATAAGCGTCTACGCCAAGAACTGGATTTCTCCATTTTTGTCGATACGCCACTGGATATTTGTTTGATGCGCCGCATCAAACGTGATGTGAATGAACGCGGACGTTCATTGGATTCCGTGATGGAGCAGTACAAGAAAACCGTGCGCCCAATGTTCCTGCAATTTATCGAGCCATCGAAACAATATGCCGATATTATTGTCCCTCGTGGTGGTAAAAACCGCGTGGCCATTGATATTTTAAAAGCCAAGATTGGCCAATTTTGCGAATAATCTGTTGTTCAGGTATTCATAAGTATCATCGTATTTGAGAGGAAATAATGCGACTCTGTGACCGTGACATTATTAAATGGCTAGATGAAGGTAAGCTGGTAATTACCCCTCGTCCCCCTGTTGAACGTATTAATGGGGCAACTGCTGATGTGCGCCTTGGGAATCAGTTTCGTGTTTTTCGTGGTCATACTGCCGCCTATATTGATTTGAGTGGCCCTAAGGCGGAAGTCAATGCGGCACTTGACCGTGTCATGAGCGATGAAATTATTTTGTCAGATGGAGAAGCATTTTTCCTCCATCCTGGCGAATTGGCTTTGGCAGTAACACTGGAATCTGTCACACTTCCGGATAATTTAGTCGGTTGGTTGGATGGTCGCTCATCTTTGGCACGCCTTGGTTTGATGGTTCATGTTACTGCGCATCGCATTGATCCAGGTTGGCAGGGGCAAATTGTCCTGGAATTCTACAATTCAGGCAAACTGCCTTTAGCCTTGCGTCCTGGTATGGTAATAGGTGCATTGAGTTTTGAACCGCTTTCTGGCTCTGCTGAGCGACCTTATAACCGACGTCAGGATGCTAAATATAAAAATCAGCAGGGAGCCGTAGGTAGCCGAATCAGTGAGGATTAATCTTTTCTGGTAAAAGCCTTCTGGTGAAAAATAGTCTTCTTGTGAACATGAGACTGGGGAAGTCATGAAAAGGTTGTTGACGACACTCATTATTTTGTTGGTAGTCATTGTGGCCGGCCTGACAGCATTGGTTATGTTGGTTAATCCCAATGATTTTCGTGGCTACATAGTTAAACAAGTACAAAAGAAGAGTGGCTACCAGCTCGTGTTGCGGGATGACTTGCGCTGGCATGTTTGGCCCAAGTTAAGCATTCTGACCGGTGAGATCTCTCTGACTGCTGAGAATGCCAAGGTACCGACCATTGTGGCCGAAAATATGCGTCTGGATGTGGAGTTGCTGCCACTGCTGTCTCATCAACTCTCAGTCAAAGAAGTGATGTTGAAAGGGGCTGTTTTGCAGTTCACACCGGATAGCCAGCCGAAAAAGCAGCCAGAAGCCCCAATTGCGCCGGAAAGTGATATTCATTATCCAGTCGTCACGGGAAGCCAGGCTTGGAAACTGGATATTGCCAGAATCAGGTTAGTGGATAGCTTACTGATCTGGCAAACCAACGAGCATTCTCAATTAAATGTCCGTGATCTCAATTTGTTGTTGGAGCGAAGTGATCAAGATCACGTTAGCCTTAGCCTCCGCAGTGAAATCAATAAAAATCAACAAGAGCTGTCATTTGAACTCAATTCGTTGGTAGATATCTCTGATTATCCACAGCAGCTATCGGTCGACATTAATTCTTTTGAATACCAATTCCAGGGTATTGGGTTACCGTCTGCGGGTATCCAAGGAACGGGCAGTGCCATAGTGAAATATCAGGCTGCACTTGAATCAATTGTGTTGCAAAAAATGGTATTGACGATGAATGACGGGAATGAGCTGAAAGGGAATATTACTGCCGTTTTGCAAGATAAGCCGCGATATTCCATCAATCTGAGTTCGTCAAAGTTCAATTTAGATAACCTGTTGGGGTGGGATGCTTTACCGAAAAAGACGCCTCAGGCAAAGCATGATTATCGGGTTGAAAATAATTCCTTAAAACCGGTGATTGCAACGTCGGTTTCGGTATTATCTAATTATGACCTTACCTTTTTGCAAGGGTTTGATGCTGATATCTCATTTATGGCAGATAAATTCATTTATCAGGGCATGGATGTTAATCATTTTGGCCTGCAAGCGAGTAATAACAGTGGCCTTACGGAAATCACAAAATTAAGTGGCAATGTGTTTGGTGGACATTTTGCGCTACCGACTTCAATTGATGCCACAGTTGTTCCTGCGAAACTGCACACAAAGCCGCTCTTGCAAGGGATTGAGATACAACCTTTGTTAACTGCATTGGCATTGCCATCGATATTCAACGGTCAGCTTAATGTTGATGGTGATCTTTGGGGAGAAGGTTATGACGAGTATGCTATTTCTCATTATTGGCAAGGTGATTTGAATATCGATTTAAAAAACGCGCGGTTGGAAGGATTGAATATTCCTCAGCTTATTCAACAATCTTTTGCACGAGCAACAAATCAAGTCAGCCAACCTACAAATACAGATGATTTCACTGAAGCTAAAAGCATGTCGGTAAAAGCACAACTGGAGCGCGGTGAGATTAAAATCAGTGAACTTGCGGCAACTTCAGGCATGTTCAATATTAGAGGGCAGGGGAAAGCCAATTTACTGAAGCAAAACACCGATGTTTCATTATGGGTGCAATTAACCAATGGATGGGGTAAGCAGAACGAATTAGTACGTCGTTTGGCGCAGTTAAAAATCCCACTGCGGGTTTATGGTGACTGGAACAACCTGCAATATGCGTTGAATGTAGAACCCATGTTACGTGATGAATTACAGCAGAAGGCCAAAAAATCGATCAAAGATTGGCTTGAAAATAATAGCAGTAAGGAAAACATTAAAGCGTTGGAAGATCTACTGGATAAAAATAAGTGATCGCTTCGGCGATCACCTATTTTACTGAGGGTTATAACGAAACTATTCCATTTTAAAGTGATGGATTAGTGTTGAACTTACTGTTTCTATCAATACCCTATAACCTGATAATAGAAGTTTGGAACCCAACCTAATTGAGGCGTCGTGATAGATATTGTTAAGGTGTCTTTCGACAAACCATCCCCGTTTGCATTGCCGCGTTGTGTTTTGACATCAGCCAGATAACTGGGGCGTTGATTATCAAAATTATCTCCGACAACACTTGCCTGACATGAGATGATGCCATTTGGCAAAGTAGTGGGCAGTTTGATTTTGTAGAAGTGGGTATAGTAAGTCACTCCGCCGATCTCGGCTGCATGAGAATCCCCAATGGGTTCACTACCTACCGCAACCCCATTTATCACGAATATCTCACCCAGCTTGATAATGGTGTGCTCGTCTATGATTCGACGTGACTCAATACCTAATCCAATCAGATTACCCAAGCCTAAATTTCTTACAAAGGCTTGTTTATCAGGAATATCCGCCCCGTTTTTGCTTTTCGCCAGTCGGCTATCCGCGTTAGCTTTTGCTGCTATCGCATTGGTATTGGCATCACTCGCTAATGTTTCAACTTTGCTGATGCGAGTATCAACCTCTACTTTGCTATAAGCGCCTACATCAGAAGCGGTAAGTTTAATATCGGATAACAGGGCTTTACCATTGACGGTGCGTGTGAGTGGGACTCGGCTATCTGCATTGTTATTCGCTTTATTTGCCAGACCTTTAATATCTTCAAGGCGACTTTCTACCTCTACTTTAGTATAGGCATTCACATCAGAGGCCGTCAGATCAATATCGGATAACAGAGCCTTGCCATTCACAGTGCGAGTCAATGGGACTTTGTGCTCCGCAGTGTTATGGGCATTATTGGCTGTCTCCTTAACTTCATCGATAAGGATGTTAATCTCCGCCTTGTTATAGGTATCGACATTGGCTGCGGTGAGTTCAATATCTGTTGACAGTTCTTTGCCGTTGATCTTACGGGTTAATGGCACTTTGCTGTCAGCAAGTTGAACAGCAGAGTTCGCTGTCTGGTTGGCGGCATCAGCCAGTTTTTCAACTTTGCCGATACTATCATCGAGTTCCGCTTTATTGTAAGTACCAACATCAACGGCATGTAGCTCAATATCAGTTAACAGTTCTTTGCCATTCACTTTACGAGTTGATGGCACTTTGTTATTGGCATCTTTACTCGCTGTCTCGGCTTTGTTATAGGCAGATTCTGCCAGCTTATCGACCTTACCTATACGATCATCGATTTCTACTTTGTTATAAGTACCAACATCAGCCGCAGTCAGCTCAATATCAGTTAACAGCTCTTTGCCATTAACTTTGAGAGTTGATGGGACGCTGTTACTAACACCTTTAAGGGCGTCATTTGCATGCTGATTGGCAGTATCTGCCAGGGACTTAACATCCTTGATCTGGGCGTCAGTTTCGCCTTTGTTATAGGCATCAACATCTGCCGCAGTTAATTGAATATCTGCTGATAGCTCTTTGCCATTGATTTTACGGGATTCTGGGACTTTTTTGTCAAGCTCTTGAATGGCGAGACTAGCGTTATTATTGGCAGTATTAGCCAGTTGTTGAACATTGTCGACTTGTGCTTTAACGCCGTTGATAAGGTCATCCGTTTCCTTCTTATTGTAAGCATGAATATCGGATGCTGTCAGTTCAATATCCGTTATCAGTTCCTTGCCATTGACTTTACGGGTTGATGGGACTTTATCCTTGGCAGCTTGAATTGCGATATTGGCGTTGTTATTGGCAGTTTCTGCCAGTTTGTCAACCTTGCCGACACGGTCATCAATCTCTGCTTTGTTATAGGTATCAATATCCGCTGCGGTCAGTTGAACATCCGCTGACAGCTCTTTGCCATTGACTTTGCGGGAGAGTGGTACTTTGTTATCGGCACTGTTAAGAGCAGCATTTGCCTGCTGGTTGGCAGTTTCTGCCAGTTTGTCAACCTTGCTGACACGGTCATCAATCTCGGCTTTGTTATAGGTATCAATATCCGCCGCAGTCAGTTGAACATCGGTTGACAACTCTTTGCCATTAACCTTACGGGTTAACGGGACTTTGCTATTAGCATCTTTAATCGCGGTATTGGCATTGTTATAGGCAGATTCTGCCAGCTTATCAACTTTACCGACGCGGTCATCGATTTCCGCTTTATTGTAAGTATCGACATCCGCTGCAGACAGCTCAATGTCAGTTAACAGCTCTTTGCCATTAACTTTGCGAGTTGATGGGACGCTGTTATTAACACGTTGAAGGGCGTCATTCGCCTGCTGATTGGCAGTTTCTGCCAGTTTGTCAACCTTGCTGACACGGTCATCAATCTCGGCTTTGTTGTAGGTATCAATATCCGCCGCAGTCAGTTGAATATCTGCTGACAGCTCTTTGCCATTGACTTTACGGGTTAACGGGACTTTACTCTTAGCGTCTTGGGTTGCGGTATTGGCATTATTATTGGCGTTTTCAGCTAAATTATTAACATTGTCGATCTGTACTTTGACATCTTTGATGATGGCATCAGTTTCTTCTTTACCATAGGCACCAACATCAACTGCGCGTAATTCAATGTCAGATAATAGCTCTTTGCCATTGATTTTGCGGGATTCCGGGACTTTGTTCTTAGCATCTTGAATAGCCGTATTGGCGTTGTTATTGGCAGTTTCCGCTAGCTTCTCAACATTACCGATACGATCATCGATTTCTACTTTATTGTAAGTACCGACATCAGCCGCACCCAATTCAATATCGGTTGTTAACTCTTTATTATTGATTTTGCGGGATTCTGGAACTTTCTTGCTAAGCTCTTGAATGGCAGTGTTGGCGTTGTTATTGGCGGTGTCAGTTGCTTGCTGAACTGTGTTGATGCGATCGTCAATTTCTTTCTTATCGTAAGTGCCGACATCATTTGCTGTTAATTGGATGTCTATTAGCAACTCTTTGTTGTTGATCTTGCGACTTAATGGGACTTTCTTATCCAACTGTTTAAGGGCTTCGTTGGCATTCTCATTAGCAGTGTTAGCCGATTTATCAACGTTTGCGATAAGCCCATCGACTTCCTGCCTGGTGTAGGCATTCACATCATGTGCGGTAATTCCGATATCGCTTATCAGCTCTTTTCCGTTGATTTTACGGGATAATGGAACCTTAGTGCTTACCTGATCAAGTGCTTTATTGGCTGTTTGGCTGACCCTATCGACAAGGGAGTCTGTTTGAATTTTGTCATAGGCGCCGACATCCGTTGCTGTCAGTTCAATATCTTTGGACAGTTCCTTACCATTAACTTTGCGCGTTGATGGTACATATTTATTTGTCGAGAGTATCGAATTAACCGACTCATTGGCTTGATTGGCTAATTCATATGCTATTTTTACTGCCTTGGGTGTTGCAGCATGAACTTCGCTATCACTGCCGACTTCATTACTTAACGCAACAAATCCTCTTTTTCCTAAGGTAGCACTTGGGTGGTCACGGCTTTCGGCGTGTTCTTTAATTTTTTCTCTCACATAACTGCGAGATGCGAAACCGGAAAGCAGTTCTTTTATCCATCCTGTCAGGCCACTGTTGTTAACCGTCAGAGCCATACGGATAGCTTGTTCCTGAGATTCTGGTTTGTAGAGTTCGGCACAATTTCCTACCGCAATTAGTGTGCCATCTTTATCGAATAGGCCAATTTCACGAACCCACCAATTACCTTCACCTTCAGGAAGTATTTGTTCGGCGATAACTTGGGCGGGTGTTTGGGGATTGATGAGTAAGGCATCAAGTTCAGCGCGATGTTTTTCATTAATCAATCCGGATTGGTTGACATTGGGTGTAGGTGAACTGCCACCACCATCACCTACAGCCATATGGGTAATCTCAAGTTTGATACCTGATGAGGCTGCTTTTTCCAGTTTTTCTGTGCCAGCCTGTGTCAATAATGCAAAATATTCTGTACTCATATAAACCCTCACTTTATCAACAATAAATAGGTGTATTGCTAACCTAGCCGCAAGAGATCTTTTGTAGAGCTCTTGGGCCATATGAAGGCGGTATGACATCTCCGCTAACTACCATGGAACGGGTTTATTGTACTTAGGGTAATCATGAACAAATACTTTAAAAATTAAATGAAACTGATAAAACTTATAGGAATAAAAAAAACCGGACTTATGCCGGTTTTTTCTCAGTAGGCGATATCGTTTTAATATCGTGGGTTATATTTCTGCCATTTCTTCAATGGTCAGTGGGGTAATTTTCACTTTATTGATGCGGTGGCTGGTGATTTCCAGCGCTTCAAACAGATAGTCACTAATCTTCAATTGCTCGCCCTGTCGCGGAATGTGTTGCAGATGTTCCATCAACAAGCCTGCTAGTGTCTGGTATTCCCGTTTTTCATCCAATGGCAGCGGCACATAAAGCACCAAATCTTCCAGTGGCATAAATCCATTGGCGATCCAATATCCCTCTTCCATGACCTGAATATCATGGCGCGCATCGATCTCTCCGCTGCCTACAGGAAGGTTACCTGTAATGGTTTCCATCACATCGGTTACCGTAACCACCCCTTCGACAGACCCGAACTCATCGACAACAAAGGCAAAATGAGTTTGCGCTTTACGGAACTGTTCCAGTGCCTGTAGCAAGGAGAGCGATTCCGGGAAAATCAACGGTTGCTGGACTAACTTCCTTAAATCGAAAGTATTGTGAGTCAGTTGTTGATTAAGGATATCAATCACATGTACCACGCCAAGTGGTTCGTCACCACTCTGTTCATCTGTAACTACAATTCGCGTATGTGGTTTTTGTTCCAGTAAGGTAGTCAATTTTTCCGTAGGGGAATGGACATCAAGATAAATCACATCATGGCGTGAAGTCATGATGCTACTGACGGTACGTTGTGCCATGCTGAGAACGCGGGCAATCATCTGGCGTTCCTGGGGCTCAAAGATTTCTTTGCTATCTGTATGATCTGCAATCAGGTCAGAAGTATGGTTATCCAACGCAGCGTTTTCACGTTTGCCATTTAAAATGTGAAGAACAGCTTCTGCGGTTCTTTCGCGCAGGGAGCGGGAAGCGCTCAAAAACTTGCGGCGATTGAACTGAGCGAACTGGTTCAGTGCTTCAATCATGATGGAGAAGCCGATGGCAGCATAGAGATAGCCTTTCGGAATATGATAGCCAAAGCCTTCTGCAACCAGGCTAAAGCCAATCATTAGTAAGAAGCTGAGACACAGGATCACGATTGTGGGATGTGCATTGACAAATTTTGTCAGCGGTTTGCTGGCCCATATCATCAGGATCATAGCAATAGTTACAGCCGCAATCATGATACCAATGTGGTTGACCATTCCTACGGCGGTGATAACAGAATCCAGAGAAAATACTGCATCTAAGACGATAATTTGCACAACAACTGCCCAGAAGCTAGCTCCTTTGCGTTGTTGGTTAGTATGCAAGGTTTTTCCTTCTAACCGTTCATTCAATTCCATTGTCGCTTTGAACAGCAAGAAGATCCCCCCTATCAACATAATTAAATCACGGGCACTGAAAGGGTGTTCCCATAAAGTAACCAAGGGATTAGTCAGGGAAATGAGCCAGGATAAGCTGAATAGCAACAATATCCTCATAAGAAGGGCGCAGGAAAGCCCTGTCAGGCGAGCTTTATCTCTCTCTTTTTCAGGTAGTTTATCTGCCAGAATGGCAATGAATATTAAGTTGTCTATTCCGAGAACAATTTCTAAAACGATAAGTGTGGCCAGACCTGCCCATATCGTCGGATCAGCGATCCATTCCATATAATTTGTTTTACCTTTTAGTGGGACGGCATTTGCCGACTATTAAATAATGCGTATTGAAATGCGAAATATCAATAGTTGATTTGTCTCAGTTGGAAATTTTTTCAGCAAAAAAACGTTACGCCGATATCGATTGCATCAATAACTACCGTCAATGGCCTTTCCTGAGTTAACATATGACTTCATTAACAAATTGCCCGCCCTGTTTTGTTGCATACGGTATGTATTACATTTGGTATTGCGTATAGCATCTTGGGTGGGCGGCAGTCATTATTAGACGGGAGTTATTCATGTCCAAACAGCAGATCGGTGTTGTCGGTATGGCGGTAATGGGGCGCAACCTGGCGTTGAATATTGAAAGCCGTGGTTACTCTGTATCTATTTTTAACCGCTCCAGCGATAAAACAGATGAAGTTATTGCTGAAAATCCAGGGAAAAAATTAGTTCCAAGTTATTCCATTGAAGAGTTTGTCGATTCGCTGGAAAAGCCACGTCGTATTCTGTTGATGGTTAAGGCGGGTGAAGCTACGGATAAAACCATTGCATCACTGATGCCACATTTGGATAAGGGTGACATTCTGATCGATGGTGGCAACACCTATTTTCAGGATACTATTCGCCGTAACCGTGAGTTGTCCGCTCAGGGCATTAATTTTATCGGTACGGGGGTTTCTGGTGGTGAAGAAGGCGCATTGAAAGGCCCTTCAATTATGCCGGGTGGTCAAAAAGAGGCTTATGAGTTGGTGGCTCCAATTCTGAAAGAGATCGCTGCTCAGGTTGATGGCGAGCCTTGTGTGACTTACATCGGGGCAGATGGTGCAGGTCATTATGTGAAGATGGTTCATAATGGCATTGAATATGGTGATATGCAGCTAATTGCAGAAGCTTATTCTCTGTTGAAAAGCGCATTGAACCTGAGCAATCAGGCGTTGGCTGACGTGTTCAGTGATTGGAACCAAGGTGAACTAAGCAGTTACTTGATCGAAATTACTGCCGACATTTTTCGTAAGCAAGATGAAGACGGGAAATATCTGGTTGACGTGATTCTGGATGAAGCGGCCAACAAAGGCACCGGTAAGTGGACTAGCCAAAGCTCGTTGGATCTGGGTATTCCAGTAACACTCATCACAGAATCTGTCTTTGCACGCTATATTTCTTCCCTGAAAGATCAGCGCGTAGCTGCATCCAAAGTTCTGTCAGGCCCAGAAGTTCAGCCATTCAATGGAGATAAGGCTGAATTTATCGAGAAAGTCCGCCGTGCTCTGTATTTGGGTAAGATTGTTTCTTATGCGCAAGGCTTTCAGCAGTTGAAAGCGGCATCGGATGAGTACAACTGGGATCTGAACTATGGCGAAATTGCTAAGATCTTCCGTGCTGGTTGTATTATTCGTGCGCAATTTCTGCAAAAAATCACCGATGCATACAATGAAAACTCAGCTATCGCTAACCTGCTTTTAGCGCCTTACTTCAAACAAATCGCAGATGAATATCAGCAAGCTCTGCGTGATGTTATTTCTTACGGTGTGCAGAATGGTATCCCAACACCAACATTCTCTGCTGCTATCTCTTATTACGACAGCTATCGTTCTGCTGTATTGCCGGCTAACCTGATTCAGGCACAGCGTGATTACTTTGGTGCGCACACTTACAAGCGTACTGATAAAGAAGGTGTTTTCCACACTGAATGGTTGGACTAATCATTAAATATCTTTATAAGATATAAAATATTCCCAAAGTAAGGTGCTGAGTTTTCAGCACCTTTTTTGTGAAATGACGTGAAGTAAAAGTAAAGTATCAATTTGGAGGTTGCCACTTAAGTAATCGTTGGGCAAATCTCTCCAACCAGTGTGCTATCTCTGCATCGTGGAGATAAAGAAATACAGCGAGGCTGAGGATAGCGAGGCTGAGTATTACCAGAACAAAAATATTATTCATATAATAATCACCCATCTTTTGCCTGGTTAAATTAT
The DNA here is from genome assembly GCF_003610465.1 of Xenorhabdus ehlersii. Classification (GTDB taxonomy): domain Bacteria; phylum Pseudomonadota; class Gammaproteobacteria; order Enterobacterales; family Enterobacteriaceae; genus Xenorhabdus; species Xenorhabdus ehlersii. The sequence continues at coordinate 214,368 of NZ_RAQI01000003.1, forward strand.
AGCAAAATTTAAGTTGTTTTTAATTTATTGGGCATTTTCTTAAGGCTATCTTTAATCGATTATTTTCCGAAAGGTAATTAATTCTGGCATAGCGATGCGACGGTAATCTGCTGCATTCAAAATAATTGAACGCTCCAGACTACCTGCATTAAATGCCAATTCCTCATAGCGTTCAAATAAAAGCGGATCGGCAACCAATTTCAGATCTGGATGAAAACTAAATGGTGGGATGGCACCAAAAACACAAAGGGTCAATTCAGAAACCTCTTTTGGGCTTGCTAAAGATGCTCGGCTCCCTCCTATTTGTTTGGCAAGAATAGCAAGATCAGCTTGTTGGTCAGCAGGTAAGACAGCAAGGACATATTGTCGGTAACCATTTCCTTTCACATGGCAAACCAGGCCTTTAGCACCTTGCCCTAGCTGGGTTCCCCGTATTTTTGCCACTTCTTCTGAACGGCCGCCAGTAGCGTGTTCCATGACTTGATAGCGGGCATTGTTGTTGTCTAATAGGGTAGTGAGGCGTTCAAAAGATGTCGTTTTTTAGCAAAATATTCTCCTGTATAAACTCAAAGTAAAAATTGATACCTATTTTTTCCGTCTTGCATCAGCAATTATTGATTCTGGTCAACATTACTGGGGTAGATAAGTGTCACATTGTAATTCCAGTTTTTTACACTAAGATTTGGAATACTTCAGTAAAATCTAAGGAGTTTCAAATGGCAGCATCAACTTTCTTTATCCCACCAGTGAATAAAATCGGTATGGGATGCATGACTGAAGCTGTAGAATTAATGAAAAATTATGGCTACAGACAGGCTTTGATTGTCACTGACCGCGTGTTAAACGAGATTGGTGTTGTTGGAAAAGTTCAGGCTTTGCTGGCAGATGTTGGGATAAAAAGTGCAATTTATGATGGAACAAATCCAAATCCAACTACGATTAATGTTGGGGAAGGTTTGGAGATCCTGCGCCAGCATAACTGTGATTGTGTGATCTCTTTAGGTGGTGGTTCACCGCATGACTGTGCCAAAGGTATTGCGCTGGTGGCAGCTAATGGCGGAGATATTCGTGATTATGAAGGGGTTGATCGTTCGGCTAAACCACAGCTACCTCTGATTGCCATCAATACTACTGCGGGAACAGCTTCTGAAATGACGCGTTTCTGTATTATTACGGATGTTGAACGTCATATCAAAATGGCCATTGTGGATAAAAATGTAACGCCTATTTTGTCAGTCAATGATTCTGTCCTGATGGCAGGGATGCCAAAAGGATTGACCGCTGCAACAGGAATGGATGCATTGACTCATGCGATTGAGGCTTATGTCTCTACGGCGGCAAACCCCATTACTGATGCTTGCGCCTTGAAAGCGGTGACAATGATTAGCAATTATTTGCGCCGTGCGGTTGAAGATGGTAATGATATGGAAGCGCGTGAGAATATGGCTTATGCCCAATTCTTGGCTGGCATGGCATTCAATAATGCCTCTTTGGGATATGTCCATGCCATGGCACACCAGTTAGGTGGATTTTATGATTTGCCACACGGTGTCTGCAATGCGGTTTTATTGCCACATGTACAGAGATTCAATGCAAAAGTTTCTGCTGCTCGTTTGAGAGATATTGCGGCGGCTATGGGCGTTGAGGTTGGAGCTTTAAATGATACGCAAGGTGCTGAAGCTTGTATCCATGCAATCAGTGAATTGGCAAAAGATGTGAATATTCCATCAGGTTTGTCTGAATTGAATGTAAAAGAGGAAGATTTGCCAATATTAGCAACTAATGCGTTGAAAGATGCCTGTGGTTTCACCAATCCCATTCAGGCATCACATGAAGAAATCGTTGTTATCTTTAAGGCAGCAATGTGATTCACTGAGTCGTGGTTTTAATCACTGAATGTTCTAGTCACATCACGATCCACTGACAAGCCTCATTATTTTCTACGGGATTTGTCAGTGGGTTGAAATATGTCTTAACGAAATGCCATGTTCTTCCTTTCAGGTCTACTGTGGCTTTATTTCATATACCGGATGAAAATATTATCTTCTACTATCACCATTATGCTTTACATAATCCATATGATTGTTCGGTGAAGTGTTCGAGTTAAATCCCTACGCAACATTCTTCTTGTAAGAAGTTGATCAGATTTCCCAAGTGCTGATAATCAGGTATACATACGATAGTACGGCTGTGTTTCTCTTGACGAATTAGTCCGACCTTCACCATACGGTTGAGATGATGTGACAGTGTTGAAGGGGGAATATCTAAAGCTTTCTGAATTTCCCCTACCGAGGCTCCTTTATGGCCAGCCTTAACTAAAAACCGGAATACAGCTAATCGGTGACAATTCCCCAGTTCCGCCAGACTTGCTGCGACTTCTTCGTGTTTCATACGCGTCTCTAAATCCAAAATTCTATGTTTCTAGAAATATACTTGACAGAAATTGCAATGGCAATCTATCATCCTTAACAATTCCATACTACTAGAAATATAGATATATTAAGGATCTGGTATGTCTTCTCAATTACAAGAAACCCTAAACATGTTTGTCTTCCTCGCCATAGAGTTATCAGCCTTGTTTATTGGTATCAGTTTGTTGGTTGGTATTCTCCAGCGGCATATACCTCCATCCAAGGTGGAAGCGTTACTGAGTGCTAACCGGAAAAGGGGATATTTTCTGGCTGCTGCCCTCGGATCTATCACTCCTTTCTGTAGTTGTTCGACTATTCCTATGTTGAAAGGGTTAATTCGAGCCAAAGCTGGTTTTGGTCCAATGATGGTATTTTTATTTTCTTCCCCACTATTGAATCCCATCATCGTTGTATTATTTGTTGCTACTTTTGGTCTGATGCTAACAGCTATTTACGTACTCTCTGCCTTTCTGGTGTCATTGGGTGCCGGATGGTTGCTACAAATATTGGGATTTGAACGTTATGTACGCCACGAAGAGACATCTAGTTGCGGAGTTTCTAAGAGTAGTTGTGACGTTAAGCCAGCGGTATCAAACAGTTGTGAAGCAATGGCAGCTCCCTGTTGTTCTGCTACCCAGATGATCACGCAATCTACAGGTTGCTGCGATAACCAAACCACTAAAGCGGTTCGTCCAAAAAGTAAGTATAGCGGTCTGTGGCAGGAAGCTTGGGCAGATTTTAAGAATGTATTACCTTATTTATTCATCGGCATAGCAATAGGTAGTGTGATTTATGGCTATGTTCCTACTAGTCTGCTTGAAAAATATGCTGGCTCAGATAATCCTTTTGCTATCCCAGTTGCTGCTGTCATTGGGATACCACTATATCTTCGTGCCGAAGCTTTGATACCGCTTTCAGCAGCTTTGATGACGAAAGGGGTCAGTGTCGGAGCGATTCTGGCGTTAATTATCGGTGGTGCTGGCGCCAGCCTGACCGAGCTAATTTTATTACGCTCCTTGTTCACATTTAAGCTTTTGGCGGCCTTTGTCGCTGTTATCCTTGCGATGGCAATGATAGCAGGTTACGCGGCTTTACTATTTTTCTGAATGTTCATCAAATAAACGTATTAGGTCGATCGTTATTAGAATTATGTCAGGACTAAGGTTGGGTTTTATTTGAGGTTATAGGAATAGAATGATGAAAACTAAAGAACAACAGTTGTCTCAGCGAGTTGAAAATGTACAAAATTACTACGGTACAACGCTTTCGAGCAAGGAAGACCTGGTAACTAATGTTTGTACTGTAGATGAACCACCTTCTGACGAGATCAAAGCTATATTAAAGGCAATCCACCCAGATGTGCAGCAGCGTTTTTATGGCTGTGGTACTCCTTTTCCTCCTTTACTGGCTGGATCAACCGTGTTGGATTTAGGTTGCGGTAGCGGGAGAGATTGCTTCATTTTATCTAAGCTGGTAGGGCCAGAAGGGAAAGTTATCGGTGTAGATACGACTCTTAAGCAAATTGAATTTGCCAAGAGTTACATCGAATATCACCGAGAAGCCTATGGTTATAGCGAAAGTAATGTACATTTTATACACGGTAATATTGAATCCTTGGATCTACTCAATTTACCGCAGAATAATGTTGATGTCATAGTCTCCAATTGTGTCATTAACTTAGCTGCTGCAAAATCTGATGTGCTTCAGGGCATGGTCCGGTTGCTCAAACCTGGTGGAGAAATTTATTTTGCTGATATTTTCTCTGATCGCAGACTCTCCCAAGAGTTGAAAAATGATCCATTTCTGATTGGAGAATGTATTGGTGATGTATTGTATTATGGCGACTTTGTGCGAATAGCGCGTGATGCAGGTTTTCGGGATATACGAATTGTTGCAAGCAATCTAAAGACTATTAGCAACAAATCCATTGAAGAAAAGCTGGGTGGTGCAAGACTATATTCAATGACTCTTAGGTTATTTAAGATTGATCTAGAAGATAGTTGCGAAGATTATGGTCAAGTCGCTATATACAGAGGTAATCTCCCTGATTCCCCTATTCGCTTTATGTTTGATCAAGAACATGTATTTGAAACAGGGAAAGCGGTGCCAGTATGCCGGAATATGGCAGATATCATTTGTAAAAGTCGATACCATAACTTATTTAGTGTGATTGGTGAAGGCCATATACATTATGGAATTTTTAACTGTGGAACAGCTTCAAGCAATTCTGCTGTCTCAGTTGAGGTTCCCATAAGCGCACCAGGTGGTTGTTGCTGCTAAACAGAGTAAATAGAATTCTCTAATTATCACTGACAATGGATTTACAATTTGCTTAGGTGTTTTGAGTAGTAGAATTTGAATAGCCACATTATTATTGTTGTGACATCCTATCTCAGATATAACAGGTTATCTAATAGGGCAGTGAGAAGCCACTTCGCACATATAGCTTGGCGAAGTGGCTGTTATTTTTCTAGGCCATTATTCCTGTACCGAAAATTATTCCTTGGCTGAGTGCCGCTGCCGCAATTGGCGGATGATGCTACTGAGATCGAGCTTTTGATCCTGGAGTAAAACCAGCAGATGATAGAGCAAATCTGCGGCTTCGTTAGTCAACTCTTCTCGATCATTGACTGTCGCTGCTAATGCGGTCTCGATGCCTTCTTCGCCCACTTTTTGGGCGATGCGTTTTGTGCCGCTGGCATATAAACGAGCCGTATAGGAACTGTCTGGCGAGGCATTTTTTCGGCTTGCCAATAATTGTTCCAATTCATAGAGAAAACCCCATTCAGTTTGCGCAGGAGCAAAACAGCTTTCACTGCCTTTATGACAAGTGGGGCCAATAGGCTCGACTAAGGCTAGCAGGGTGTCGTTGTCACAGTCGGGATAAATATCGACCAGATTCAGAAAGTGGCCGGAGCTTTCGCCTTTTGTCCATAATCGCTGTTTAGTGCGGGAAAAAAAGGTTACTTTGCCAGAATTAAGCGTAACATTCAGTGCCTCCTGATTCATGTAACCCATCATTAACACGGTTCCTGAGGTGGCATGTTGGACGATGATGGGCATCAGATTATCCACTTTTTTCCAATTCAGTTTCTCAATTTCTTGGGTTGTTAATTGTCGTGCTGTCAGCATGTTCTAACCTCGATACCCTGTGTAGCAAGATATTGTTTAAGTTCACTGATATTAATGATCTGCTTGTGAAAAACCGAGGCAGCCAAAGCACCATCAACCTTTGCCAATTGAAAAGCATCGAGGAAATGTTCCGGTGCTCCAGCGCCTCCAGACGCAATTAATGGTACAGAACAGACATCACGCACTAATTTCAGTTGGGTAATATCATAACCATTACGGACACCATCCTGGTTCATCATATTCAGGACGATTTCACCCGCACCGCGTAGTTGGACTTCTTTGATCCAATCCAATGTTTGCCAGTGTGTTACGGCTGTGCGTTTTTCATCCCCTGTAAATTGGTAAACTTGATAACTGTTCGTATTCTCATCAAACCATGTATCAATACCCACTACGACACATTGCACACCGTAGCGATCAGCCAGACGGTTAATTAAACCTGGATCAGCCAGAGCTGGGGAGTTAATGGAAATTTTATCTGCACCGAATGCTAAAATTTGTCCCGCTTCTTCGACGGTTTTAATACCACCGGCTACGCAGAAAGGGATGTCGATAACTTCAGCGACTTTTGCCACCCAGCTTTTATCTACCACACGGCCATCGGAGGAAGCAGTAATATCGTAAAATACTAATTCGTCAGCCCCCTCCTGAGCATAACGCTGTGCGAGAGGAACAATATCACCGATAATTTCATGGTTACGGAATTGTACGCCTTTGACGACTTGTCCATCACGGACATCCAGACAGGGAATTATGCGTTTTGCCAACATTGAATAGCCTCCGTCAGGGTAAATTTTCTTTCCAGTAATGCGCGCCCGACAATGACACCTGCCACACCAGAAGCAGGCAGGAGAGAGATATCGGTGAGACTACCAATACCACCAGAAGCTTGAAATTGGATTTGCGGATATTGCTGGCTGATTTCTTGATAGAGCACAATATTAGATCCGTTTAATGTGCCATCACGGGAAATATCGGTACATAAAACATGTTTTAGTCCAACAGGGAGATATTGTTCAATAACATATTCAAGGGTAGTGTTGCTGTTTTCTTGCCAACCGCTAATGGCGACTTGTTTTATCCCATCTGCATTGATGCGGACGTCCAGTGCCAGCACAATTGCCTCTGCCCCGTGGTTTTGCAACCATTGTTTGACTAATTCGGGCCGTGTAATGGCAGTGGAACCAATGACAACTCGGCTTGCACCTGCTTCAAGTAGTGTTTTTATATCTGCCTCTGAACGAATTCCACCGCCAACTTGAACGGGCACAGTAACGCCTGCCAATAGCGCTTTTAAGAGGACAATTTGGCGTTTGGCAGGATCTTTTGCACCAGTCAGATCCACTAAATGCAGTAACTTAGCACCTTCCTGTTCATATTGCTGTAAGCGAGAGAGTGGAGAGTTGCCATAATCCCGACGTTGGTCATAATCTCCCTGATGTAAACGCACCACATTGCCATCGATTAAATCTAATGCAGGTATGATCATGTGATTACATCTCCAAAAAGTTTTTGAGTAGCTGTGCACCTGCTGCCCCTGAACGTTCAGGATGGAATTGCACTCCAAAGAAATTGTCTTTTGCAATGGCACTACTAAATGTATTGCCATATTCAGTTTGGGCAATTGTATATTCACCGACAGGCAGGGCATAACTGTGAACAAAATAGAAACGGGAGTTATCTGCAATATGGCGAAACAGTGGATTACCTGTCTGCGCGTGCACTTGATTCCAGCCCATATGTGGCAATGGCAGATCTGCGGTCATCATTTTTTTGACAGGCGCGTCAATGAGCTGCAATAGAGGGATGTTATCTCCTTCTTCACTGACACGGGCTAGTAATTGCATACCGAGACAGATACCTAATACGGGGTGGGTAAGAGAATTAATCAAGGGAATTAATTGCCGTTGTTCAAGTTGTGTCATCGCGGCAGTCGCCGTACCCACTCCCGGTAGAAAGAGTTTATCGGCTGCTTGAACAATATCCGCGTCTAAACTCACCGTTGGCTCATAACCTAAGCGACGGATGGCATAGGTAACAGAAGCGAGGTTAGCGCAGCCTGTATCGAGAATAACAACGTTCATCGTGGCTTCCTTTTATCGCCTTTCCTATAAAACACCTTTGGAACTCGGCAAAATATTGCCTTCTACGCGAATGGCTTGTCGCAAAGTTCGACCAAAGACTTTAAACAGGCTTTCTGCCCGATGGTGATCGTTCTTGCCTTTGGTTTTTAGGTGCAAAGTGCATCCCATGGTGTAAGAGAGGGAACGGAAAAAATGTTCGATCATTTCTGTACTCAAATCTCCAACCCGCTGGTGTTTAAATTCAGCTTTATATTCAAGATGTGGACGACCGGAAATATCCAGGGCACAGCGAGCAAGGCACTCATCCATTGGTAGCATAAAGCCAAATCTGGCAATGCCGCGTTTATTCCCCAATGCTTGCTTTAAAGCTTCTCCCAGTGCGAGACCGGTATCTTCAACCGTATGATGATCGTCAATATGGAGATCACCTTTGACTTGGATATTCATGCGGAAGCCGCCGTGAGTTGCGATTTGATCTAGCATGTGATCGAAAAAACCGACGCCTGTATTGATGCGACTTTCTCCTTCACGATCCAGCCAAATTTCAATATTGATAGCGGTTTCTTTGGTTTTTCTTTCAACATGAGCATGGCGATTTTTATGGGTCAATTTTTTGCCGATCAATTGTTCACAAATGGCCGACCATCCTAGTGATTCGGGTTGGTAGCGAATGCCCTTGATCCCCATGTTTTGGGCTAATTGCAGATCGGTTTCCCGATCACCGATGACATAACTGTTGGTAGTATCGATAACATTGTCTGCCAGATATTTTTGTACTAACCCAAGTTTGGGTTTACGGCAGTGGCAATTATCTTCTGGTTTGTGTGGGCAAATTAGCACCTCTTCAAAATGGATACCTTGTGAGGTAAAAATTTGCATCATCAAGGCATGGGGTGGCTCAAAATCTGCTTGTGGAAAACTGACCGTACCTAACCCGTCCTGATTAGTGATCATCACTAACTTATAATCGGCTTTTTGCAGGGCTAGTAAGGCAGGGATCACACCGATTTCAAAGGCCAATTTATCAAGGCGATCAACTTGATAATCACTGGGTGGCTCGGTGATCAATGTTCCATCGCGGTCAATAAAAAGCATTTTCTGGCTCATGGATTTTCAGTTTCCTTGATTTGTTGAGGTTGGTTGGCAAGCGCACTAATGGCACAAACTAACTGTTCACATTCATTCCGGTTGCCGATGGTAATGCGCAGGCAATTCGCTAATCCTGGTTGTTTACGCTGGTCGCGTAAGATGATCCCTTGTTCCCATAGCGTTTTGAATACAAGCTCTGCATTAGTAAATTTCACCAAAATATAGTTGGTTTCGCTTGGAAACACGTTTTCAACCAACGCTAAGTTACTGAGAGTTTGCTGGAGATAAGCCCTATTGTTGGCGATCTCTGCCACCCGATTTCTCATTATTTCAATACCTGCTTCAGTGAGTGCTTGTGCAGCGATATCAGCAACAGGCGTCGCCAGTGGATAAGGCGCAATCACTTTTAACATCAGTGCGATGATATCGGCAGAGGCCAGCGTAAATCCACAACGTAATCCAGCCAAAGCAAAAGCTTTCGAGAGAGTTCGCAAAATAACTAAGTGGGGATAGTCTTGCAGCCAACGGGTGGTAGCATGGGTAGTTGTGTGTTGTGGGCAAAATTCGATGTAGGCTTCGTCAATAGCAACGATGGCACGGTTACGGGCTAATTCAAGGATCTGGCGTAATATCTCAGGATCAATCAGGTTGCCTGTTGGATTGTTGGGACTACAGATATAGATCAGCTTGACGCGATCCAGATTACTTTTGATAGCGGCAATATCAGGTTGCCAGTCGGCGCTGGCAGGGATTTTTTTCTGCTCTACACCGAAGGTTTCGGCACTAACGCTGTACATGCCATAGGTTGGAGGGCAAAACAGTACAGCATCGCGCCCTGGCTCGCAAAAAACTCGAATGAGCAGTTCGATTGATTCATCTGCTCCACGGCTGACAAGAACTTGCTCCGGTTGCAGGCCAGCATAATTGGCATAACGTTGAATGACTGTTGTTGGTTGGCATTCAGGGTAGCGGTTGAGCGTATGTTCGGTAAGTTGGAAATTGGGTGCGATGGGGTATTCATTCGCATTTAACCAAATATTACCACGACCACCCAGACGGCGGGCAGACATATAAGGGACTAATTTGCGAACGTTTTCTCTTGCCAATGAATTGATATCAAAAACCGTACTCATGATTGTTCCTTAATTTTTATGGTTATCAGACCCCGTGGTTCTCAGTCTGCGTTATTCAAGGCTGTCATACGTAACGTAACAGCATTTTTGTGCGCAATAAGTTGTTCTGCCTGTGCCAGTGTTTCGATAGTGGGGGCGAGTTTTTGTAATCCTTGTGGAGTGAGCCGCTGGACGGTCATTCTTTTCAGGAAATCAGCCAGACCGAGGCTGGAATAGGTTGAAGTATAGCCGTAGGTAGGCAGAACGTGATTGGTGCCGGAAGCGTAATCTCCGGCGGATTCAGGTGACCAATCACCAAGAAAAATAGAACCGGCGCTAGTAATCTGCTCAAGTAATTGCTCAGGCTGACGAGTTTGAATGATCAAATGTTCTGGACCATATTGGTTGCTGATTGTCACGCACTGGTCGAGATCTTTAGCAATGATTATCCGGCTGGCTTGCAAAGCCTGGATTGCGATCTGCTGACGTGGCAAGGCTATAAGTTGGGTTTCAATTTCATGGATAACCTTTTTAGCTAAATTTTCATCAGGGGTTAGCAGTATCACTTGGGAATCAGGGCCGTGTTCTGCTTGTGAAAGCAGGTCTGCTGCCGTAAATACAGGATTGGCTCCGCTGTCAGCAATAACAAGAACTTCGGATGGGCCTGCGGGCATGTCGATCGCAGCTCCGTCAATCTGTTGGCTGACCTGACGTTTGGCTTCTGTTACCCACGCATTTCCGGGACCAAAAATTTTGTCTACTTTAGGAATGGATTCAGTTCCGAATGCCATTGCGGCAATCGCCTGGGCACCACCGATTTGAAATATTTCGCTGATCCCACACAGTTGCGCAGCATAGAGTATTTCATCGGCAATAGGGGGAGGAGAACACAAGATAACTTTACGGCAGCCTGCAATGTTGGCTGGTGTACCTAACATTAATACCGTTGACGGCAGGGGAGCTGAGCCACCGGGAATATAGAGTCCAACAGAATCTATTGGGCGCGTAACTTGTTGGCAGCGAACTCCTGGTAGTGTTTCGACGTCAACTTCTGCTGGTTTTTGTGCCTCATGGAATTGACGGATATTGTTCATAGCCTGTTGCATCGCCTGCTTGATTTTTGGAGTCAGGCGAGCGGTGGCTGTATCCACTTCATTGGCTGAGATTTGGATGGTTTCAACAGTTGTTTTGTCGAAGCGTTGGCTGAACTCTTGTAATGCCTGGTCGCCCCGTGTTTTTACTGTTGCCAGAATCTGTTTCACTGTGACGGCAATATCGTCTGATGCGGCAATAGCCGGACGGGTCAGCAATATTTTTTGTTGTTCTGGCGTACATGATTGCCAGCGAATGATGGTTTTAAAATTAGTGTTCATCAAGGTTACTCCATCATTTTTTCAATTGGCAGAACCAAAATAGAACTGGCACCTAATGCCTTAAGTTTCTCCATCGTTTCCCAGAAAAGGGTTTCACTACTGACCATATGCATGGCTACACGATTTTGTGCTCCTGCCAGTGGTAAGATAGTGGGGCGTTCTGCGCCTGGTAGCAGGGATATAATCTCTTCCAATTTGTCGCTAGGAGCATGAAGCATGATGTATTTGGATTCGCGTGCCTGAATGACGCCTTGGATGCGGAGCATCAATTTGTCAATAAGCTGTTGTTTGGCTTCTGGCATCTCTCCATCACGCTGGATCAAACAGGCTTTTGAGCGATAAATAACTTCTACTTCCCGCAAGCCATTGGCTTCCAACGTGGCACCGGTGGAAACTAAATCGCAGATAGCGTCTGCAAGCCCTGCACGGGGGGCAACTTCGACTGAACCATTGAGAAGACAAGATTTGAAGAGAATGCCTTTTTGGTCTAAATAACGTTTCAATAAGTGCGGGTAAGAGGTTGCGATACGGGCATCTTGCAGGCATTCCACGTTGGTATAATTGCAATCAAAAGGCATTGCCAGGGAAAGCCGACAGTCGCCAAAATCGAGGCGGCGCAATGTCAGATAGCGAGGCTCTTCTCCTTGTGCCTGGCGAGTGAGTAGCTCTTCTTCAAGTACGTTTTCCCCAATAATGCCCAGATCGACAACTCCATCCATCACCAGACCCGGAATATCATCATCGCGGACACGCAGAATGTCGATAGGCATATTTTCAGCGAATGCGATCAGGCGTTGTTGCTGTAAGTTAATTTTGATGCCGCAACTCGCCAGTAAAGTTCTGGAGTCATCACTCAAACGGCCTGATTTTTGAATGGCTATACGTAAGCGTGTTTTATCTAGCATGTTATGTTTTGTCCTATCTCAAGATTTAGTCAGTAATTAATTCGCAGAAATCAGACATAAAAAAACCCTCGGAAGATCTTCCGAGGGTTTTTTATCGTATTCATTCCACCGGAAGACGGGTTAAATGTCTTCCAGCACACAGCAGCCTGAAAGACTAGTCAGGATGATGGTGGTGGTGGTTAAATTGAATACGGTTCATATATACGAGTTCTCTATTTTTTCTACAAAGTAGTTTTCTATAAAAGGTTTTATATAAGAAATGTGCTGTACTAAATAAATAATGGCTGTATGTAACGCTATGTTTATGATTAAGGATCGGTTGCTTGTTGTTTAACCTATACGATCTTGTGTATAAAAAGCAAACTTTTTTTTAAAGAAGATGTTTTTTTGTATTAACATGTTGTTTTTAATATTAAATGTGTTTAGTTGCTATTAGACAAATAGGTGAGTAATGTTAGCTGTGGTCACATAATGGCCTAAGAATCAAAATAGTATCGCTTTTAGGAGGGGATGGTGAGAAAAGTTTCCATTATTGGATTAGGTTGGTTAGGAATGCCATTGGCACAAGCACTACAAAGCGAGGGAATGCAGGTCGTTGGTAGTAAAACAACACCAGATGGTGTTGAAGCGGCTTGTATGTGTGGACTAGATTGTTACCAACTAAATTTGGAGCCTCAGATTGTTTGCGATGCAGATGATCTTAATCAACTGATGTCTGTTGATGTGCTGATTTTGACATTGCCTGTTAGTGGTGTTGCTGGTGGTGGGAAGGAATATGTAAAAGCAGTACAACTGGTTGTTGATACTGCACTTTCGTATTCGGTTCCACGGATTATTTTCACCAGTTCTACTTCAGTTTATGGTTCATCTGTTGGTTATCTCAATGAAGATGAGTCCGTGTGCCCCGAAACTGAGTCAGCCAAGGCCCTGGTTGAGTTGGAAAACTGGCTGCATCAATTACCTAATACATCGGTCGATATCTTACGTCTGGCCGGATTGGTAGGCAATGGGCGTCATGCAGGGCGTTTTCTCGCTGGAAAGAAGGCACTCAGCGGAGGAGAAAGTGCGGTCAATTTGGTACATCAAGACGATACCATTTCTGCTATTAAGCTTCTTATTCAACAACCGGAAGGTGGACATCTTTTTAATTTGTGTGCACCAATACACCCGAAAAGAGCAGAGTTTTATCAGTCAGCCAGTCGCCAGCTCGATCTGACGCCGCCAGAATTTTTACAGTCAGAAAGTGCAGAAATCGAAAGTAAGGTAGAGAAAATCGTTGATGGTAGCCGCATCTGTCGGGAACTAGAGTTTGAGTATCAGTTCCCAGATCCCGGCAGAATGCCAATGAGTTAATGAAATGCCAGGTAAAATCTCAGCTTATTTCTATCATAACAATCTTTCTGAAAGCGGGTCTTTCGGTCAGCAATTGATACCAACGCTCTAAATTTGGCAGAGACGGGCGCTCTATTTCTACGTTTAACCATAAGTAGGCCAGTGGTGCCAGGGCAATATCAGCCATACCAAATTTGTCACCGGAAAGGTACTGTTGATTGTTTAGGGTGTCATTGACAATTTTCAGTAATTTTTCAATCTCGACTAAAGCTTGGGCGATGATCTTAGGGTCACGTTGATCTACTGGTGTTCTGATAAAGCTAATCATAAATTGTTTAATAGGAGGGAAGAGGTTGCAGCCTACCCAGTCCATCCACTTCTCAACACTGGCTCTTTCTTGAAGATCGGCTGGGTAAAGACTGTCTTTGCCAAATTTTGCAGCAATGTAACGAACAATTGCATTGGATTCCCATAAGATAAAATCGTCTTCTTGTAAACAAGGAATAACTGCATTGGGGTTCATACGCAGGTATTCAGGATCGTTGAGTTTGCCAAATTTTCCACCAACATCCATTTGTTGATATGGCACATTTAGCTCTTCCAGACACCAAAGCACTTTTTTCACGTTTGATGAATTTTTACGGCCCCAAATTGTCAACATTATTTTCTCCTTAATATCAGTACATTTTTAACAATTGATAATATGACAATAAAACCCGTTGAATAACAGAAAAATCTTTACGTTATTGGGTTGGAGTCTTCTTTCATAACATCCTATATTAATAGAGTTTTAGTAGAGAAAAAGGGTGAGCGATAATGAAAAAAAGACAGCAGATACCGATAATTAAATCTTTTACTTTTGGCTTGGGTGTTTTTTGGTTGACGAATATCAGTGTATATGCAATGGAACAGCCCGTAGCGCCTGAAATTGATGCAAAAGCCTATGTGTTGATAGATTATGCCAGTGGAAAAATCCTGGCCTCAAATAACGCGGATGAGCGGTTAGATCCTGCCAGCTTGACGAAGATAATGACCAGCTATGTCGTAGGACAAGCGATCAAGTCAGGGAAAATTTCTACAGAAGATATGGTAACGGTTGGCAAAGATGCCTGGGCTACAGGGAATCCAATACTTAAGGGATCTTCGCTAATGTTTTTGAAACCGGGTGACAGGGTTAAGGTGATTGATCTGAACCGCGGTGTTGTTATCCAATCCGGTAATGACGCCAGTATTGCACTTGCAGATTATGTTGCAGGCAGTCAGGACGCTTTCGTTGATTTGATGAATAAGTACTCAGAAACACTAAAATTGACAAACACTCATTTCAAGACAGTGCATGGTTTGGATGCAGCAGGGCAATATAGTACTGCCTATGATATGGCGCTTTTAAGTCAGGCCATGATCCGTGATGTGCCGGAAGAGTACGCCCTGAATAAAGAAAAAGTGTTCACTTTTAACAATATCCGCCAGCCTAATCGCAATCGTCTGTTGTGGAATAAGAACATGAATGTGGATGGTATCAAAACCGGACACACCAGCGGCGCTGGCTATAATCTTGTTGCATCGGCAACTGAAGGACCAATGCGTTTGATTTCAGTAGTATTGGGTGCACCTAGTGATCGCGTACGTTTTTCTGACAGTGAAAAACTTTTGTCATGGGGATTTCGTTTTTATGAATCGGCGACACCGTTGAAGGCCAGTGATACTTTGGTGACGGAGAAAGTATGGTATGGGACTCGTCCAGAAGTCGCGTTGGGAGTGAAGAAAGATGCTTCCGTGGTAGTTCCCCGTGGGCAAGTAGGGAATTTGAAAGCGAGCTTTACTCTGGATAATACCTCGCTTGAGGCACCATTAGCTCATAACCAAGTGGTAGGTACGGTGAACTTTCTGCTGAATGATAAGATTATTGACCAGCGTCCACTGGTTGTTAAAGAAGCGGTGGAAGAAAGCGGTTTCTTTGGACGTATGTGGGATTTCGTTGTAAAAACGGTCAGTGGTTGGTTTAATTCGATCTTCGGTTAACATCTAGATGAAAAAAACGCCAGTCGATCTTTTGATGACTGGCATTCTTTGAAATGCTACCAACGAAGAAAGCAGCTCATGGATTTTGATTACATGACTGAGTAAATTGCTGCTGAAATAGCAATTGAACCGGTCACAATGACAAAAATATTGCTTGGTTTACCTGCATATTTGCGCATAGCTGGAACTTTTTTGATTGCATACATTGGCATGATAAACAGGATCATCGCAATAATTGGCCCACCTAATGATTCGATGATGTTCAGGATGCTTGGGTTAAGTGTCGCGACGAGCCAGGCACTGACCAGCATAAAGAGGCTAGTGATACGATTCAGCGTTTTGTGCTGAACAGTCTTGCCACGCGTGTTCATCATTGCTTTGTTCACAATGCCGTTAAAGCCTTCGCGGGCGCCCAGATAGTGACCGAGGAAAGACTTGGTTATAGCAATAAAAGCGATAAATGGCGCAATATACTCAATAGTTGGTACACGGAAGTGGTTAGCCAGGTAGGACAGAATAGTGATGTTCTGTGCTTTTGCTTCTGCCAAATTTTCCGGTGACAAGCTCAGTACGCAACTGAAAACAAAGAACATGACTGTCAGTACCATCATGATATGGGCATAGGCCAGAATGCGTGAACATTTTTTCTCTGCATGCTCACCATATTCTTCACGTTTTGCAACTGCGAATGCTGAGATGATGGGGGAATGGTTAAAAGAGAAAACCATAACAGGGATTGCCAGCCACAAGGTAAATAGCAAGCCGTTATTGCTTGTGACAGACATGATACTGTCCTGTGACAGGCTATCGAAAATGGTAGTGTTCCAGTGAGGAATTAAGTACAAGGCCAACAGCATCAAAACGGTGACGAATGGGAATACCAATACACTCATAGCCTTAACGATGGCTTTCTCGCCGAAACGGATGATGCTCATCACACCCAGAAGCAATACCAATGCCAGCAATGCACGTGGTGGAGCATCTATCTGTAGCTGATTTACAAGAAAGCTCTCTACTGTGTTGGTCAGTGCAACACTGTATACGAGCAGAATAGGGTAAATAGCAAAAAAATAGAGGACGGTGATCAGAAAGCCAGCCACTTTACCAAAATGTTCTTCTACCACGCCGGTGATATCATCACCACTGCTTTTACCAGATAAAACAAAACGGCACATTCCACGATGTGCAAAAAATGTCATGGGAAGGGCAAGAATTGCCATGATAATGAGTGGAATTAAACCACCAATACCTGCATTGATGGGAAGAAACAAAACGCCGGCACCAATCGCTGTGCCATATAATCCCAGCATCCATACTGTGTCTGATTTACGCCAGGTAGTGTGATTGCTTTTGCTGGAAGCAGAGGATGCTATCGAACCTGCTTGAGATGTGTCCATAAGTATCTCCGAAATAACGCGGTAAAGTAAAATTTAAAAACTACTAAACCCGCACATTAATTAAATGTGCGAGTTGGATTTTATATGAATAATAAGTTGTCAGATATTGCGTTGGTGTTTATCTAAACGTTTTTATTACTACATCCAAAAAACTTAACCCCAGACTTTTGGTAGGGGAAATATAGTTATTTTCAGTGAAATGTACCGTGATCACTCTCGCAATTGCAAGATTTATATAGAAAAGGAAAATTGTTAAAAATATTCATGGAAATGTTGATTAAATATTAAGTAAAATAAAATGCAAATTTTGTTAAAGAATGTATCATTATTTTTATTTTAAATTCTAATATTTATCCGGTTTATTGCTTAACTATATTCACATGTTAATGATATTTTCTTGTTTGATGTTTGAATAACCTGAAATTGAATTATAAATGCCAATATTCTTATCTTGATATATCTCTATTTGTAATATTTTTCCATTAATCCACTGATAAATAAGAAAAAATTTCCTTCATTGTATATGGTATTCATTTTTTAAATGAAAAAGTGTTTAGTATTGATTATGCTTTAATAAGCGTTTTAAGGATAATCAATTGTTGTGTGTGAAATTTGTTCTTTAACTCTGTGTTTATGAAGTAATAGTAATCATTTTATAGTTATATATTGTTAAATATAACGAAGGATTTTATTCTGATATTTAAAGCTACTATGAAGAGTAGAATAAATGTTAAAAAATTTCTTGAACAAAATAATACCATGCTTTTTTTATGGATATCAGTCACACCAGCCATATAGAGATATATGACCAGTGCATATTCACATTTGATTAATTTTTTACCCACCCTTTTTTGATAAAAAATGCACAGCAAAATTGATAGAGTCGGGTAAGTTTGCTTTGTAAATACTCTCCGTATTGGCTCCAAAATATTTGGGAAAAAGCACATCCTAACAGGCTGACTAAAAATGCCCCAATCATGTCGATTGGCCAGTGAACGCCCACATAGACACGAGACCAGGCAATGGCACAGGCGATGACCATCAGAGATAAGCCTGACCAAACGCGGTGCCAAAATATAAATGCCAGAGCAAAAGTAAAGACGGCTGTGCCGTGGTTGCTGGGAAAAGATTCTGTAGGAGCATGGTAGAGAAAATTATAGCCAAAACCTTCGACAAATGGCCGGGCATGTGGAACGGTTACCCCGATGATATAGGAGGTCGCAATGCCAAAGGCAAAAGCAATGCAAGATTTACTGACAACGATGCGTTGAGATGTGATGGCTCTTTCTTTCCCCCAAAGCCAGCAAATGACCAATGTGATGGGATAAATAAATACGCAATATTTCGCTATAAAGATGGCAAGCGAGATCATTGCTGGTGGTGAATCTGGGGTTGCATTGATAAAAGTAAACAAATTGTGGTTAAGTTGTTCTAGCAAAGTCAGCCTCACAAGCGAGATATTTACGTAAACAGGGTGATTTTATTTTATCAACTCATTGTTAACAATAATAATTTTACATAAAAAAGCGAATTACATTGATTCATGATTTTATTTAATGTTTGTTGATGTTGCATGAGTAAATAATATAGGGATTGCAATAATAATGAAAGATAATCGCTATCTTGCAAGTCACTCGTAACTAACAAAAAACCCGATAGTCTTTAACCAAAGTGGATGACTATCGGGCTCCTCAATATGGGGACATCAAAGAAAAGCAGTGGCAATAATTAAGACTGCATTATGATGTGAAAGTTCTCATCCTTAGAGAAAAAAATCGCAAAATTTTTTCAAGAAGGTGGAATTTTTCGAATGGCAATATGGTTAAGGCACCCGCTATCCAGTAGAAGGACGGTTTCTGGCTGGATAGCGGCTTTTTTTGACGACTGTTTTTATAACTAATTATTGGGTTCGATTATTGGTACAGTTCCAGATTGTCTTTAGCATAAGCTTCAAAATCTGTACAGCCACCGATATGTTTCTCGTCAATGAAGATCTGGGGAACAGTCTCAACAGGTTTGCCCACCGTTTTTGATAAGTCGTTTTTGGTGATGTTTTCAGCCCAGATATCGACATAGCGATAATCAAAGTCGTCGCGCACTTTTTTTAGTTTTTCAGCGAGTTCTTTGGCGCGAACGCAGTAAGGACAACCAGGGCGGCCAAAAATGACAGTGTACATACAAACTCCTTAGTGGTAATGATCATGAACTTCATAGAATGTCATCTGGAGTTACTATGCCTGTAAGTATTAACAAAAAAAAGCAGGAATTGCCTTTTGTTGTAATTAGTCCTGCCAATAAGCGGGATTCAGGTATGATAGACTTACCCAGTAACAGAAATCTGTTAAGTAATGGAAATTCTATTTTTAGGCTGGAACAGGTCAAAAAATGAAAATGAACCCATCAAAAGAGATGCACTCATTGGCTGATATGCCTAAACTAATTATTTTATTGGAAATGTTGGGTGTGGGGCTGCTGGTTCTGGCTTACTTGTCAATAACTGATAGCATAATTCTATCACCTTCACTAATGACGACAGAAGCACACATTGCTATGATTTTATTGGGTATCGGTTGCTTGATACCTGCAGCTATCCATATTATCTGGCGTGCAGTCTATAATCTTTCCTTTTTGGGAATTGATCATGAGAAAGCAGATAAAAACCATCAGATTGTCACTGATGATGAAAAAACAAAATAGATTAATTATTGTACATGCGGCTGCTTGCTGGGAAGTCCCCTTAGGTAGCATGTGTAACTTCTCGGTCATATGAGGTTAATTCGATGGATTCTATGGTTATTCCCGATTTGTCAATTTTGTGCACGTGGCTTGAACAGCTCAAGATCTCTTATTTTGAGAATGATTCAGGCACAGTTTTGCATTTGCCTCATATGCAGAATATTGATGGCTTGTTTGATGCCAAGATCGATCTGTTGGGTGATGTAGTATTGCTTTCTGCTTTGGCCGAAGTCAGGCCAACTGCGATAATTCCATTGGTTGCTAATTTGAGTCAGATTAATGCTTGTTCTCTTACTGTGAAGGCATTTATCGATGTTCAGGATGAAAACTTGCCTAAGTTGATTGTTTGCCAGGCTTTTTCCATTGCTGCTGGAATGACTTTCAGACAATTCTCCAATTTTATGCAGCAGGGTGAAGAACAAATTGCGAATGTGATTTTTGAAATTCACAGCAATAATCTTCTCTATGTCAATAATGATATGGAAAGTGAGATGGAAGTTGAAGATGAAGAATCCTTAACTTCAACGAAAACATCAACATTTACTTTGCACTAATATTTTTTTGATACGGTTTTTTACGATGCAATGTGCGCAGTATACCGCAGGGCATTGTCACTCTTGCCAGTGGCTCGATAAGTCCTATTCACAGCAATTATCTGATAAACAACAACATTTAAAGCAACTTTTACAGAAAGGATCAGTAGTACATTGGTTGTCACCAGTAACCAGCAAAACAAGTGAGTTCCGTAATAAGGCCAAGATGGTAGTCAGTGGCAGTGTTGAACGTCCATTGCTTGGTATGTTGCATCGTGATGGCAGAACGGTAGATCTTTGTGACTGTCCGCTGTATCCAAAATACTTTCAGACGGTATTTGCAGTCATAAAAACATTTATCGCCAAAGCTGGTTTGGTTCCGTACAACGTTGAACGTCGGAAAGGGGAATTAAAATATATTCTTCTGACGGAAAGTCGCGCTAATGGCGAAATAATGCTGCGCTTTGTCTTGCGTTCGGAAACAAAACGGGCCCAATTAGAGCAGGCTTTGCCTTGGCTGAAGGAACAATTGCCTCAAGCAACAGTGATTTCCGCTAATATTCAGCCAACCCATATGGCGATTCTGGAAGGTGAGAAGGAAATCATTTTTACCGAACGTAAGATGTTACAGGAAACTTTTAACGGCATTCCGTTGTACATCCGCCCGCGTAGTTTTTTCCAGACAAATCCAGATATCGCCTCAGAGCTGTATGCAACAGCAGGGCGTTGGGTTAGGGAATTAGACATTAACAATATGTGGGATCTGTTTTGCGGTGCTGGCGGTTTTGGTCTGCATTGTGCAGATAAAAAGACCCGATTGACAGGGATTGAGATCAGTGCTGAAGCAATTAGTTGTGCTAAAAGTTCTGCCAAAAGCCTGGGATTGGAGCAGGTGGATTTTCAGGCATTGGACTCTACTCATTTTGCCCTTGATAAATCACAAATACCTGAGTTAGTACTGGTAAACCCTCCTAGAAGAGGAATTGGTAAAGAACTATGTGAATATCTTAGCCGGATGGCACCTAAATTTGTTCTCTATTCGAGCTGTAATGCTCAGACGATGGCGGAAGATATCACTATGCTTAAACAATACCGAATAGAAAAAGTACAGTTATTCGATATGTTTCCTCATACCGAACATTATGAAACATTGGCACTGTTAGTTCTTAATGTAAACTAACAACTTTATATCTTGGTTACTCCGTGATAACGATAAGTTATCACGGGTGGGAAAGGTAAAATCAGATAATTAAGTGTGAATGCTGATTAATTGCGATGTTCAAATGATAAGGCCCGCTGTTCAATTATACGCATCAGCAGTGTCAAAAGGCCATTTATACAGAGGTAAATAATACCTGCGGCAATAAATATTGTTGCATCATAACTACGCCCAAATTGAAGCTGGCTGTACCCCATGATGTCTAATAAGGTGATGGTACTGGCTAGTGAAGTGCTCTTGAAAATCAGCACGACTTCATTGGAATAGGAAGAGAGTGCTCGCTTAAGAGCATAAGGTAACAAGATGCGCATAGAATGCACTTTGGACATACCGAGGGCCTGGCAAGATTGCCATTGTCCGGCAGGAATTGCTTTAACAGCCCCGTAAAATAGCAGGGTTGAGTAGGCTGCACTATTCAACGTAAGTGTAACCATTGCACATAGCCACGGCTCTGACATAAGTTGCCAGAACCACGGATATTCTTTGAGCGATGGAAATTGCCCCGGCCCATAGTAAATTAAGAAGAACTGAACGAGGAGCGGGGTTCCGGTAAATAGTGTGATATAGCCTCTTACCAATTGAGAAAGTACAGGCAGTTTCATTGTCAGAATCATGGTCAAGACAATGGATAGTGTGAATGCCGCCAGCAATGCTGAGAAAGTCAAACTGAGGCTGGTTTGCAAGCCGGGTAAAATTTCCTTGATATATTCAAACATCATGAAGCACTCCGTTCAAAATGGGTGGCGCGTATTTCAAGCTGTTTGAGAATAAATTGGCTGATCAGGGTGATTATCAGATAGATCACAGCAACAATTATATACCATGTGAACGGCTCCTGAGTTCGGGTAGCGATACTTTTTGTTTGTAACATCAGATCATTAACGCTGATTAACGAAACCAGGGCAGTGTCTTTTAATAAAACCAGCCATTGATTACCAAGCCCTGGTAGGGCATGGCGCCACATTTGAGGCATAATCAAGCGAAAAAAGGTATGACTTTGGCTTAACCCCAGCGCTTGGCCCGCTTCCCATTGCCCTATTGGAACCGCTTTTAATGCTCCCCTCAGTGTTTGTGAAGCATAAGCAGAATAGAGCAGAGACAGGGCAATAACACCGCACAGAAAAGGACTGACATCAAAGTTGTCAATTTCCATCTGTATTTTAAAGTGCCAAACAATGAGATTGATATCAAAACCTTCCGACAGCGTAATGAGGAGTTGGGAACTGCCAAAATAGATGAAGAGAACAACTAAAATTTCAGGCAATCCCCTGATCAAGGTAACCCAACAGGAGCCTAAAAAAGCAATGGGTTTCCAGCGAATGGATTCCCACGCAGCAAAAAACATTGCCAGAACTAAACCGACAACAAGCGAGGAAATGGCGAGGCCGACGGTGACTCCGGCGGCATTGATTAAAGTGTGAAGTTCATTCATTAGAAAGAATTGAGTTTATTGTTTAAACCATTTTTTGTAGATGGTATCGTAAGTACCATCTTGTTTAACTTCCGTTAATGCTTTGTTCAGTTTATCCAGCAACTCAGTATTACCTTTGCGAACTGCAATACCCAAACCGATACCAAAATAGTTTTTGTCTGTTACCTTATCGCCAACTGTGCTTAACTCTTTATTCTTTTTTAGCCATTCATTGACGACAGCAGTATCACCAAACAACGCATCAATACGACCATTTTTTAAATCAAGGATTGCATTTTGGTAGCTGTCATAAGGTACGGTTTTCAGCTCGTTATGTTGCTCCATCAAATACTTCTGGTGTGTAGTACCATTCTGGGTACCGACTTGTTTACCTTTGAGATCGGCAACTTGAGCAAACTTCCCTTTGATAGCAACGAAAATGGCAGAGTTATCATAGTAGGTTTGGGTGAAATCAACTTGTTTTTTCCGATCCGGTGTGATGTCGATACCCGCCATCAAAACATCAACACGACGGAATTTTAAGCTGGGAATGAGGCTATCGAAAGCCTGGTTGGTGAATGTACATTCTGCGTTGAGCTTTGCACATATGGCATTCGCCAAATCGACGTCGAATCCTTGAATCTGATTATTTGCATCAATAAATTCAAATGGAGGGTAGGTTGCTTCTGTCGCAAAACGGAGCGTTGCTTTCTCTGCTGCGGTTGCTGACAAGGTCACTACACTCAATAGGGCTGCAAACAATAATTTCTTCATAGCAATATCCTGTTGTTTATGAATTTTATGGTTGATAACTGCTTTGATGTTTATTTTGTAATCAACTATCGATATATCTACTTCATCTTTCAATCTGCTACCTTACAGGAATGTAGTAGCTTGAAATCTGTCGAGTTTATAGATCCTGTATGGTATTTCAGTGTGATAAATAGTGAGCAAAGGATTCTGTCTGAGGATGCATAAAATGAGTTGCATCACCTTTTTCAAGAATGTGTCCTTGTTCCATATATACAACTTGGCTTGCTGTTTTGCGAGCAAATTCCACTTCATGAGTCACTATAACCTGAGTGATACCGGTTTCTGCCAGCTCTTTAATAATGTCAATGACTTGAGAAGTGATTTCAGGATCGAGTGCAGCAGTGGGTTCATCAAACAATAGAATCTGAGGTTCCATCATTAATGCACGTGCAATGGCAACCCGTTGTTGTTGCCCACCGGAAAGGTGCAATGGAAAACGGTTGGCGAATTCGCCCAAACGAAGTCGGGAAAGGAGTTTGACCGCTTTTTCCCGTGCTTGTTGTTTAGATTGCTTCAATACTCGGCAAGGTGCTTCAATCAAATTATCCATCACGGTCAAGTGTGGCCACAAATTGTATTGTTGGAAAACCATGCCAACTTTTTGGCGCAATGCGAGAATTTCTTTGTGGTTAGGTTGCTGTTTGAAATCAAATTGGTGCGTTGCCACATTGAGTAACCCGGAACGAGGCAGCTCCAGTAAATTCAAAACACGCAGCAAAGAACTCTTTCCAGCTCCACTAGGCCCTAGCAACACGACAGTTTCTCCCGATGTACATTCAAAATTGATATCGAATAGAGCCTGATGTGAACCATAGAAACAATTTATGTTTTTTAATTGAATGCTCATACGAAAAATATGAATAGTTAATTGGCTGGTCGATATTAATGCTATAAGCATAATTATGCAATGATATCTGCATAAAATTGTTATTTTAATCGAATTGGTTAGTTAACTAATCAATTTGTCGGCATTTTTTAGATCTTTTTTTGCTTTTTATATTAGTTGGGTAGATTAATTTTTATATCGAAAATTTTTTTTATTCAGTTTACGCACTAAACCAGGATGGCTTTTATTGCGTAAACCATTTATTGGGTAAACAATGCGATGAACAAAGGAGTTAGTAAGCTCAATATAAAACCATGAACGATGGCTACCGGTACGATATTGACACCACCACAGCGTTGTAAGATCGGTAAGGTAAAGTCAATTGAGGCTGCTCCTGTTAAACCCAATGCGGTTGAACGGTAGCGATTTATTAGCATGGGAATAAGTATGATGGATGCCAATTCACGAGCTAAATCATTGAAAAATGCGGTGCTACCAAGCACAGGTCCGTAGGCGTCGGAAATTAAAATACCGGAGAGGGAATACCAACCGTATCCTGATGCAATGGCAAGGCCGGTTTTGGTCGGTAATCCCAGTAAAAATGCAGCCAGTACACCACCTAACAGAGAACTAATGGCAACCACGATAGCGATAATCGTACCACGGCGATTCAACAGTGTTTGTTTTAAGCTCATACCGTTATTGCGCAGTTGAATTCCAACTAGAAAGAGTAAAAAAATCAAGGCAATTTCGCTGGCTCGGCTGGAAAAATGAAACACTGACCAGCCTGTTAATCCAATCAGAAATCCCAATACTAATGCACCACATAATTTGACGGAGTCCAGAGCCATATGTAATCGGGAAGGGGGTTTTTCCTGTTTATGTGGATTAATAATCCACGGATCTCGTTTATCCAAGAGGAACAGCGCTAGCATATTAATTATAAAGGTGCACAGGAAAAATGTTGTTGCATACAGCAAGATAGAAAGTAAATGATTGCCCAAGTTTTCCAGCATAGCAAGGCGGATACCCATCAGAATGAGAATGATATAGACCATGACATTGAGTAGCTGATGCACGAGAGTTAGCATCGATTTATTATTCAGATGAATAAGGTAGCCCAGAGCCAAAGGCAGGAGAATAATGATTAATCCTGAATACATGATCCACATCCTTATCCAATAAAAAAACGTCTTTTTATCTAATCTTAATAACGAAAACAAGGCACAAAAGCCAGCAAACATACAGAAACAAAAAAATCACACTAAAATAACAAGTAGGATAAAGGGAAACATACTGAAACTCAAAGCATTTTTTAATCTCTAATAGAACGGGTGTTATAAATAAAATTAAGTAAATCCGGTATGGAAAAGAGAGGAATGTATGTTTCTGGGACGGGTAGAAATTTCTGGTTTTAGGGGGATAAACCGATTACCACGGGTACTTGACGAGAATACGATTCTGATTGGTGAAAATGCGTGGGATAAATCCAGCCTTTTAGCCATCTTTACTAATACCCTGTCATTTTATAAGCTGGTTTTTTAATCGCTCAGTTTGGTGCAGTCCGTTTTGCGTATAAATAACAAGGCGCTGCATATTAAATCTCATATGTACCGCAAGCATAATGTTACGTTGGATCTTAAAAAGGACTTAAAGCCCTGTTTGCTGGCGCGAAAAAGTCTCGAAAATACCCGAGGCTAAACAGTTTGACTCAGTCGCGCTACAAGATGATCTGGTAAAAAGTATGCGGCCACCACGGCCAGAAGTTTCGCGGAACAAATCTGCGATACCGATAGGAATCGATTAACTGCTTTACCTGCATTGGATATGGAGAATTTTTTGTACCGAGTTGGTTTTAGTGATGCATATCACAAAATAGCAAATATGCTGGGAGATGCCAAAACAAGCATTACAACGTTCTTCTAAGCCTGTTTTGGCTGGCGGGAGGGAAAGTCAATTGAACGTAATTTTGGCTACCTATTTTGTTTTTTTAAAGAATACATATCAGAAATATCCCGTTGATAGAGTTTGTTTATGTCCTATACAGTAAAGTTCAAGTGAAGTCATTAGATTGCATATTTTAATGGTAGGTATTTGTTGATGAAACTTCTTTTTGCCAAGTATCGCTGGATTGGAGCTGGGCTTATTCTCATAGCTATTGCTTCTGTGTGGTTCTATTTCTTCTATCTGCCGAAGCCTATCACATATCAGACGAGTGCAGTGATAAAGGGAGATTTCGAAAGAAGTGTCCTGGCGGTGGGTAAATTGGATGCGGTCAGTAAAGTTGATGTAGGGGCTCAGGTTAGTGGTCAGTTGAAAGAACTCTATGTGAAATTGGGAGATAAGGTTAAGCAAGGCCAATTATTGGCATTGATTGATCCACAGACAGCAAAAAACACTGTGGCTGAAATTCAGGAAACAGCAAAATCACTGGAGGCTAATCTCCGTGGAGCGCAGGCTGAACTAAAACTTGCGCAGCTCAAAGTCAATCGCGTGAAGCATTTGTTTAAATTACATTTAATTTCCCAGCAAGAATTGGACTCCAGCATAACAGATATGCAGTCTAAATCCGCCAGAATTGACGACTTGGCGGCGCAAATTAAGCAAAATAAGGCCAAACTTGATACGGCAAAAACGAATTTGCAATATACCAGAATTACTGCCCCAATCGAGGGCATTGTGACAGATATTAAAACATTCCAGGGACAAACCGTGATTGCTGCACAGCAAGCACCGACCATCCTGACACTCGCAAATCTTGATACTATGATTGTTAATGCAGAAGTATCAGAGGCCGATGTCATCAATTTAGAGTCTGGACAGAAAGTCTCATTTACCATCTTAGGCGCGCCAGGGAGGCAATTTCACAGCGTCCTGAAAGATACCCTGCCAACACCACAAGTTGAGAATAACGCTATTTTCTACTATGCCCGCTTTGAAGTACCTAATCCCGAACATATTTTACGTTTGCAGATGACTGCGCAAGTAAAAATAGCGCTTCAGACTTTGCATAATGTGTTGATGATCCCAATTTCAGCTTTGGAAATAGCTTCTCACCAATATACGTCTTCAACTCAGCATGTACTTTCTACGCAATATGAAGTGAGTGTTTTGCATAATGGCAAAGCAGAAAAACGTAAAATCACAATAGGAGCCTTTGATAACGCGAATGTCCAGGTGCTCTCTGGGTTGAAGGAAAACGAACGAGTGATCACCAGTCGCAGTGATAGCAGCGTAGAGGAGTAATAATGGGTACATTACTGGAACTAAAAGGCGTTAGTCGTAATTATCCCGCTGGAGAAGGGCAAATCACTGTTCTGGATAATATTTCGTTATCTATACAGGCCGGAGAAATGGTGGCTATTGTTGGCGCTTCCGGTTCAGGTAAGTCTACTTTAATGAATATACTTGGTTGTTTGGATAAACCTAGCAGTGGAGAATATTGGGTTGCGGGAAGAAATATTGTTGATTTGGATAGTGATGAATTGGCAGAGTTACGCAGGGAATATTTTGGGTTCATTTTTCAGCGCTACCATTTATTGACTCATTTAACCGCCGAACAAAATGTTGAAATTCCGGCAATTTATTCTGGTGTTTCCAAAATACAACGTCGTGAGCGGGCGATTGAATTGCTAAAAAGACTTGGATTGGGGAATCGGATTGATTATCGACCAAGCCAGCTTTCAGGTGGACAGCAACAACGAGTCAGTATTGCCAGGGCACTTATGAATGGTGGTCAGGTCATCCTTGCTGACGAACCAACCGGAGCGTTGGATAGTACTTCCGGTCAGGAAATGATGGATATCTTGAAGAAACTCTGTCAACGAGGACATACGGTTGTTATTGTTACCCACGATCCTAAGATTGCTGCACAGGCTCAAAGGGTGATTGAGATTAAAGATGGGCGTATCATGAGTGAGGTACTCTCTTCTGAACACCACAAATTACCACATATTCCTTCTTCTGTAGAGACAAAAACTGTCAATGTAAAAACCTCTTCAGTGCAACAAATCTGGGGACGTTTTAATGAAGCTTTATTGATGGCATGGCGTGCTATGAATGTGAATAAGCTACGGACGCTACTGACAATGCTTGGAATTATAATAGGCATTGCTTCTGTCGTCACGATCGTAGTGATTGGTGATGCGGCAAAATCGATGGTGTTATCACATATTAAATCTATTGCCACTAACTCGATATCAATTTATCCAGGAAAAGATTTTGGCAGTGATAACGCTTTGGATATGCAGGCACTGAAACTTACTGATATTCCGGCAATAAAATCTCAGCCCTATGTTCAGGCAGCTTCTCCCGAATTTATGAATAGCGGGCGTTTGCGTCAAGGCAATATAGATGCTAAAGCACAAATATCGGGGGTAGGAAGTGATTTTTTTCAGGTATATGCAATGAGGTTTTCTCAAGGCATTCCTTTTACTTCAGACATGATTGAACGTCAGTCTCAAGTGGTTATCATTGATGATAATACACGTAAGAAGTTCTTTCCTTACCAGGATAATGTGGTAGGCAAAGAGTTACTGTTAACAAATATGCCCTTGACAGTGATTGGTGTAATTGCTAACGGGCAAAGTCTTTATAGCAGTAATACATTACAAGTTTGGGTGCCTTACAGTACGATGAATAGCCGTTTGATGAATCAAAATTACTTGAATTCGATTGTTGTCAGGTTAAAAGATGGCTATGTGTCCAACGAAGTAGAAGAAAAACTTAATCAATTGCTGATATTCCGTCACGGTAAAAAAGACTTTCACACTTATAACGTGAATAAGACCATTAAAATAATGGATAAAACAACCCGGACGATGCAAATGTTTTTAACATTAGTTGCGGTAATATCCTTGGTTGTCGGGGGAATTGGTGTCATGAATATCATGTTGGTATCCGTTACCGAGCGTACAAGGGAGATTGGTATTCGTATGGCAGTAGGGGCCAGAACCAGTGATATTATGCAGCAATTCCTTATTGAAGCTGTTTTGGTTTGTTTAATAGGGGGGATACTGGGGATTATTCTGTCATACAGCGTTTCTTTTATGGTGCAATTGATGTTACCGAACTGGGATTTCGTTTATAACTTCATTGCATTTATCATTGCATTTGGTTGTTCAACGGCAATAGGGATAATCTTTGGTTTCCTACCTGCAAGAAATGCAGCTCACCTCGATCCTATAGAAGCACTGGCAAGGGAATAAAATAGCACGCCACAAATAAGCTTATTTGTGGCGTGGAAATTACAAATTTATCGGGTCACTATTTTTTTGATTTTGAACCATTTTCCAGAGGTACAATAAGGCTGGCATGGTTACCTTTGGGGCCTTGATGAACGCTAAAGTTCACTTTTTGCCCTGCTTTCAGCGTCCTATAACCATCCATCTGAATGGTTGAATAGTGAGCAAATATATCCTCGCCCCCGCTGGCTGGGCAAATAAATCCAAAGCCCTTTGCATTATTGAACCATTTAACAGTACCTGTTTCCATACTTCTCTATCCCTCGTATCACGATTTCGGGTTTAGGAGTCACTAAAAATTTTAAAATATGAACAAACGCCCAGATAGAAAGCGGTGTTCATAAAATATACTGTAGTGAAATTCATTACGTCGTCAAGCATATAAACAACGTCAGGCTGTCTCAAATGGCTAAAGTTTGATATAGATAACGGTATCCGATTTTTAGGCAAAATCCTGATCTGCTAATCAAGGGAGGGGTAAGCAGAGTGCTTTATGAAGTGATAAAATATATAGCAGTAGAATGAATAAGTTCATACTAAAATCCAGCGGACAGTTAATACCCAGCGGAAGAATAATGACTGAGTTTTATAACGATTTGAAAGTTGAAGAATTTATTGAGGATGATGTAAAACAAGAACTACAACCACCATCAATGTATAAGGTTATTCTTAACAATGACGATTATACCCCTATGGAGTTTGTGGTTGACGTATTGCAAAAGTTCTTTTCTTATGATGTTGAACGAGCAACGCAACTAATGCTGGATGTCCATTACAAAGGGAAAGCAGTTTGCGGAATTTATACGGCAGAGGTCGCAGAAACTAAAGCTGCGCAAGTGAACATGTATGCTAAGGAGCACGAGCATCCGTTACTTTGCACGCTGGAAAAGGTTTGATCTGGCTTACTGAAATTTAGGAGGAGGTGCTTATGCTCAATCAAGAACTGGAGCTTAGTCTCAATATTGCTTTTGCCAAAGCAAGGGATAACAGACATGAATTTATGACTGTAGAGCACCTGTTGCTGGCGTTGTTAAGTAACACATCAGCGCGAGAAGCACTGGAGGCTTGTAAAGTCGATTTGGCGATGTTACGCCAAGAATTAGAAAGTTTTATTGCACAAACCACCCCCTTGTTATCTGAAAATGATGACAGGGATACACAACCTACATTAAGTTTTCAGCGTGTTTTGCAACGTGCGGTATTTCATGTTCAATCTTCGGGGCGTTCGGAGGTCTCTGGGGCGAACGTCTTAGTTGCCATTTTTAGTGAACAGGAATCCCAGGCTGCTTATTTACTGCGTAAGTATGACGTCAGTCGTTTGGATGTTGTAAACTTTATCTCTCATGGAACGCGCAAAGATGAATCAGATAATGATGTTCACCACAGTATCAATCCAGTTCAGGAAGAGCCGGTAATTAGTGAAGATCGATTGGAAAATTTCACGACCAATCTGAATCAACTGGCACAGAAAGGCCAAATTGATCCGCTTGTTGGCCGTCAGAATGAATTGGAGAGAACTATTCAGGTACTCTGCCGTCGCCGCAAAAATAATCCTCTGTTTGTTGGAGAATCGGGTGTTGGTAAGACGGCCATTGCTGAGGGGCTTGCATGGTGTATCGTACAAAAGAATGTTCCTGAAGTGATGCAGGATTGTACCATCTATTCTCTTGATATTGGCTCATTGTTGGCGGGAACAAAGTATCGCGGTGATTTTGAGAAGCGCTTCAAGTCTTTGTTAAAAACATTGGAGCAGGACAGTAAAAGCATTCTCTTTATCGACGAAATCCATACTATTATTGGAGCAGGTGCCGCATCGGGTGGGCAGGTGGACGCAGCTAATCTCATTAAACCGCTGTTGTCCAGTGGGCGTATACGGGTAATTGGCTCAACGACTTACCACGAATTCAGCAATATTTTTGAAAAAGATCGGGCTTTGGCTCGCCGATTCCAAAAAATTGACATTCTTGAGCCTTCTTCTGAAGAAACGGTACAAATTATCAATGGGCTGCGTGCTAAATATGAAGCACACCATGATGTTCGTTATACAGCGAAGGCCATTCGGGCAGCAGTTGAGTTATCTGTGAAATATATTACCGATCGCCATTTACCGGATAAAGCCATTGATGTTATTGATGAGGCTGGTGCAAGGACCAGATTAGTGCCAGCTAGCCGCCGTAAGAAGACGATCAATGTTGCCGATATTGAAACTGTTGTTGCTCGCATAGCCCGTATTCCAGAAAAAACAGTGTCAGCCAGTGATAAAGATGTATTGAAGTCACTGGATGAACGTTTGAAAATGTTGGTCTTTGGTCAAGAAAAATCGATTGTTGCTTTGACGGAAGCCATTAGGATGAGCCGTGCTGGATTGGGACAGGATCATAAGCCAGTAGGATCTTTCTTGTTTGCAGGGCCAACGGGAGTGGGGAAAACAGAAGTTACAGTCCAACTTGCCAAGGTTTTGAATGTCAAATTATTGCGATTTGATATGTCAGAGTATATGGAACGCCATACTGTCAGTCGGTTAATCGGTGCTCCTCCGGGTTATGTTGGGTATGATCAGGGAGGCTTATTGACCGATGCAATCATCAAACATCCTCATTCTGTTCTGTTACTGGATGAGATTGAAAAAGCCCATCCTGATGTCTTTAACCTGCTGTTACAGGTTATGGATAATGGTACATTGACTGACAATAATGGCCGCAAGGCGGATTTCCGCAATGTTATTTTGGTGATGACAACCAATGCAGGGGTACGTGAAATACAGCGTAAATCCATTGGATTCACTGAACAGGATAACAGCCCGGATGGTATGGAAGAGATAAAACGGATTTTCACACCTGAATTCCGCAATCGTCTTGATAGCATAATCTGGTTTGATGCGCTCTCTCCTGAAATTATTCAGCAAGTTGTTGATAAATTTATCGTCGAGTTACAAGCCCAACTGGATGAAAAAGGCGTCTCTTTGGAAGTCAGTGCAGCAGCCCGCCAATGGTTATGTGACAAAGGTTACGATAAGGCGATGGGAGCACGACCTATGGCCCGTGTCATTCAGGACAATCTTAAAAAACCACTGGCGAATGAGTTGCTATTTGGCTCTTTGGTGCATGGAGGCTCAGTCAAGATTAAACTTGATAAAGCTAAACAGACATTGGTATACGATTTTAAGAGTGCCCAAAAATCGAATAAAAAGAGATCAGAAGATGCAGTATTGTAACATGTTATATAGATATAAATGGAATAAGCATAAGTAGTATCAGTGATAGAAACTGATAACTGACTGGTGATAAAAAGTAAAAATTAGCAGCTACACCACAGGTGAATTTTGAAAAGTACGATCACCTGTGGTGCTAAGGTATCTTAATCAGCGGCTACGGAAAGTAATGCGTCCTTTTTCCGGATCATATGTAGTTAGCTCAACTGTAACCTTGTCTCCTGTCAGGATGCGGATATAGTTCTTGCGCATTTTTCCTGAGATATGAGCAGTGACAATGTGTCCGTTGTCTAATTCAACGCGAAACACAGTATTTGGCAGTGTTTCTAAAACAGTACCTTGCATTTCAAAATTAGTGTCTTCTTTGGCCATCTAATCCTCTAAATGTAACAACCATAGTTTTTAACCGGCAAGATAATGCCGAAAAACCATCACTATGTAAAGGAATGTCGTATTTTAAGCCATCATTTTACATACGATAATATGATGGCTAATGACATTCCCACCATGAACAGCATTTATTTCTAAGAGATGATTATAAATCCAGCTTTTGTACAGACCAGCATCCTGATTGCAATGACTGCTTTCTTAATTGATAAAGATGCTGGAGAAACTTTTCTCTCGGAATATTTTTAGCACCCAATGATTCTGTATGGTGATTTAATACCTGACAATCAAATAGTTGGCCGCCATGACGTAAAAAATGGTGATAGAATGCGACAAAAGCACACTTGGAAGCATTCTCCATTTTGCTAAACATCGATTCACCGCAAAATAGTGCACCGACACAAACGCCGTATAAACCACCCACAAGTTGATGGTCATGCCAGACTTCAATTGAATGAGCTAATCCTTCTTTATGTAAGGTTTGATAACCTTTTTGAACATCTGACCCAATCCAGGTGCCTTCTTGTCGTTGAGCACAATTATATATCACTTCATCAAAAGCATAGTTTACCGTAATTTGGTAAGTATGTTTGTGAATAAATCGACGTAGTGTTCGGCCAATATGCAATTCTCCTGGAATCAACACGGCCCTGGGATCGGGAGACCACCATAAAGGCGGCTCATCAGGCGAATACCAGGGAAAAATCCCCCCATGATACGCTACTCGTAAACGTTCTGCACTTAGATCTCCTCCAAATGCCAATAAACCATTGGGTTCAACCAGCGCATGAGTGGGATGGGGGAATTCATATGAGTTACCCAGTTGAGCTATCGACATAAGTTGAATCACCTTTGCTCAGGATAGCTCTGTAGCTGATAAAATTGTTGCCGCTGATAAAATTGATAGTAACGTCCTTGTTGAGCCAGTAGCGCATTATGCTTACCTTGCTCGATAATACGCCCTCCATCCATAACGCAGATTTGATCCATGAATTGCAAGCCTGTGAGTCGATGGGTAACGATAATCAAAGTCTTATGCTGACAACTACGGTGTAGTAGCGACAGAATTTGCTGTTCTGTATCAGCATCGAGTCCTTCAGTTGGCTCATCCAGCAGCATTAAAGGGGCATTATGCAATAATGCTCTGGCAATACCTAAGCGCCGTTGTTCCCCACCGGAAAGCTGACGCCCACCCTCACCCATCCAACAGTTTAGCTTTTTATCAGTGTCTAGCAAGTATCCTAAACCTACTTGTTGCAGTACGGTTGTTAATTCATCGTCACCAGCACCTGGTTTTGCCAATAAAAGATTTTCACGCAAAGTATGGCTAAAGACATGTATCCGCTGGGGAACGATAGACATCATTGAACGCAATGTTAACTCATCATAGTGGGAGATAGGGTGCTGATTGAGTTGAATCTCACCGCTATTGACATCCCAGGCACGCGTCAATAATTGCAAAAGCGTGGACTTACCACATCCTGTTTTTCCCAGTAAAGCAATATGTTCGCCTGATGTCAGGGATAGCGATATATTTTTCAATACTGGCTGTGGCTGGCCCGGGTAGATGAAATCAACATCTTTTATTTCAAGGCTGAACCCGCTATTTGCTTGCGGTCCATGAGAAGGAAAGGTGACTTCCGGTTTTTGGTGCATCAACTGAGAAACACGCGTCGCAGATGCAATGACTTGCCCCATGTGCTGGAATGCCACTGTGACTGGCCCAAGTGCTTCGAACGCAGCAAGGGTGCAAAATGTAAACAGTGCGATTAATGCGCCCGCCTGACTATTTTCTCCCATACCTGCCGCTGCTAGCCATAGTATCAGCGTCACTGTCATTCCGGTGGAAAAAATCATGATAGCTTGTGAAAGTCCGGTCAAATTGGCTTGTTTTTGCTGGCTTTTCAACCAATCATTTTCAATCTCTGTCATGGATTGACGAAAGCGTCTGAGTGCGCCAAACACGCTTAATTCAGCTTGCCCCTGCAAAGCGCTGGTAAGTAATGTACGATACTGACCGCGTTGTTGAGTAATGTTTCTGCCATAGGGTTTTCCTGCGTGGTAAAACACGCAAGGTAATATCAGTAGCAACCCTAACATAATACCGCCAATAGTATAGGCGAGGGTGATATCAAGGAAGCTCAAGCCGAATGTTAGAGCGAGAATGACGACGAATGCGGCGAGGACGGGGGAAATAACGCGCAGATACAGGTGATCCAGTGTTTCGACATCTGCAACAAGCCTATTTAATAACTCACCTTGACGAAAACGAGCAATGCCTCCAGGAGAAAGAGGGAGTATTTTTTGAAACGCGAAAACACGTAAATGCGCTAATACCCGGAATGTTGCATCATGGCTGACAAGCCGCTCACCATAACGACCAGCAGTGCGAAAAATGGCCGCGCCGCGAACACCGGCAGCAGGCAGCATATAGTTAAACGTATATAACCCTGCGAACCCCGCCAGGGCTGTGCCAGCAAGGAACCAACCAGAGAGTGTTAGCAATCCAATACTGGCTAGCAGCGTCACAATCGCCAATAGCATACCTAAGCTGATGAGGAACCAATGGCGACGGTAAAGCACGAGAAATGGGAGTAATACACGCATGATTAAAGCTCCACACTACGGTGAGATAACAAACGAGAAAATACACCTTGAGACTGGCTTAAAGTTTGATAATCACCTTGTTCAATAAGCAATCCATTTTCCATTACCCAAATCTGGTCATATGATAGCGTTTCTTCTAGCAAGTGAGTGACCAATAATGTGGTTTGTTGATGCGAAGCCTGATTTAAGGTCATCATCACACGCTGTTCGCTATGGGCATCAAGGCTAGCGGCGGGTTCATCTAAGAGCAATAATTGGCAATGATTTAACAACGCTCGTGTTACCGCAATCCGCTGGGCTTGTCCGACAGACAGACGAGCAGCGTTGTCACCTATCACCGTATTTATTCCATCTGGAAGGTCGTTAATAAACTCACTGACATAAGCCCGTTCCATCACATCATTGATTTGCTCTTGCGTTGCGTCATATTGACCAAGACGGATATTATCAAGCAGTGTCTGTTCTGGCAGGTGTGGGTTTTGCCCAATCCAACTTAAGCGTTCACGCCATTTGGTGAGACTGAGTTCACGCAACTCAATTCCATTGATTTTCAAGGAACCATGATAAGGTAAGAATCCCAGCAATACATTGATCAACGAACTTTTGCCCGCACCACTTTTTCCAACCAGAGCAATCCGCTGGCATTTATCAATGGTAAAATTCAAAGGACCAGCAAGACGATGTCCATCGTGGGACATAATTTCCAGTCCGCAGGCCTCAATGGTAACGGGTTCTTTATCTGATAGTGTTTTCTCACCGCTACTTGCGGCCTGTTCTCCATCGCTGCTAAGTAAGGTGAAGAGCGATTCTGCCGCTCCGACTGCCTGGGCTTTGGCGTGATAAAACGTACCTAAATCGCGCAGTGGTTGAAAAAACTCGGGTGCGAGGATTAACGCGAGGAAACCTGTAAACAACGTAACACCCACGCCATAGCTACCAAAGTGCAATTCTCCCAAATAGGAAAAACCAAAATAAACAGCAACAACGGCAATAGAAATTGCGGCAAAAAATTCTAAAACTGCTGAAGATAAAAATGCCATGCGTAGAACTTCCATTGTTCTGCGGCGAAAGTTTTCTGTTGATTCAGCGATTTGTTCAATTTCTGCTTCCCCTCGATGGAACAGGCGCAAAGTTTCCAAACCCCGTAAACGATCGAGAAAATTACCGCTTAATCGGCTGAGAGCAACAAAATTGCGCCGATTGGCATCTGCGGCCCCTAAGCCCACCAATGCCATAAACAGTGGAATCAATGGCGCGGTTACAAATAAAATCAATCCTGCGGCCCAATTAATTGGAAATACAGTAACCAGGATTAAGATAGGGATCATCGTAGCAAGAGCAATTTGAGGTAGATAGCGAGAGTAGAAATCCTGCATGTCTTCTATCTGCTCCAGGATAATGGTTGCCCAGCTTCCTGCGGGTTTCCCCTTAACCCACATTGGACCTAGTTGTTCAAGTTTATCCAGTACCATATTGCGAATTTGTTGGCGTACAACTTTGCCACAAATAAATCCGACACGTTCCCGAACGGCATTGACAATCGCCCGTAATGTAAAAGTAACAGCCAACATTAGAAATTGGTCGATAAGGTTTTCACGGGGAACATTATCCATAATCAGGGCTTGCAGGATTGTCGCCAAGAGCCAGGCCTGGGAAATAATCAGCAATCCACTGATTAAGCCAAGTAGCATTGATAAACGAAGCCATCGACGGGCGGGGGCAGTTTGCTGTTTCAGCCATCGAACAAGTTCAGATTGTCTTGTTTTGTCCATAAGAAAAATTTCTGATTAGCGGGTGATGATACGGAATATCAAAACAAGCTGTATGTTACCTGTTAAAAAGCGCTATCGGAATAGCGCTTTGGGGAAAGATAGATTATTTGGTTGCCAGCCCGTCAAGGAAACGTTCAGCATCCAGTGCAGCCATACAGCCTGTACCAGCTGAGGTGATAGCTTGGCGATACACATGATCCATCACATCTCCAGCGGCAAAGATACCTGGAATAGAAGTCTGGGTGGCATTACCATGCAAGCCAGATTGGACTTTGATATATCCGTTTTCCAGTTCCAGTTGACCATCAAAAATGCCAGTGTTTGGACTATGGCCGATGGCGATGAAAACGCCGGTAACATCCAGTTCTTCGGTATTGTCATTTTTCGTATCACGAATGCGGATGCCAGTAACACCCATATCATCACCCAGAACTTCATCCAACGTACGATCAGTATGCAGAATAATGTTGCCGTTCTTCACTTTTTCCATCATACGGTCAATCAGGATTTTCTCTGAACGGAAAGTATCACGACGGTGAATCAAATGTACTTCAGAGGCAATGTTTGCCAAATACAGTGCTTCTTCAACGGCAGTATTGCCCCCACCGACTACAGCAACCTTTTGTTTGCGATAGAAAAATCCATCACATGTTGCACAGGCAGATACACCACGACCTTTGAAAGCCTCCTCGGAAGGCAATCCGAGATAACGGGCTGAAGCTCCTGTCGCGATGATTAAAGCATCGCAGGTATATTCCTGATCATCACCAAATAAACGGAATGGTCTGTTTGAGAAATCAACGTTCTGAATATGGTCAGAAATGATTTCTGTTTGAAATTTTTCGGCGTGTTGGAACATGCGCTCCATCAAGCCAGGGCCAGTCAGCCCTTCAGGATCTCCGGGCCAGTTCTCAACTTCAGTCGTGGTGGTTAATTGGCCGCCTTTTTCAACCCCAGTAATGAGGACCGGATTTAGATTAGCGCGGGCTGCATACACAGCAGCGGTATAACCAGCAGGACCTGAGCCAAGAATGATAAGTTTACTGTGTTTGGCTGTGCTCATGAATACCTCATTTCCATTATCGCATATTGCAGATTTGGGGATTGTAGGAGAAATAATAAGTTAAAAAAAGCGATTATCAGATAAAATATTCATGTTATTAACGATTTTACCGATAGATAGTAACTATGATGTAATCGTATTGTAAGAGACGATTGTTTAACTTTCTGAATTGAACGTCATTTATACATATGAGACATAAAACAAGCTATCGAAACGATTTACTGAAAATTTATTTGGCAGGTTGTTCTGATTTTTGTTCATTTACTTTGACAATCGGCTGTGCATTTGCGAAAACATCTGTGTAAGAGATAATTATCTCTCTTGCTAATCAATTGTTTCTATAAAATAGACAAACTAGTGTGGGTGATTTTCTCATAGAATATAAAAATTGCCGTTAAGCTGTTTCTGAAAAACCTAGTGTTTTGGGAGCTAGTATCTTGAGAGATAGTGTTCTGGGAAATGGTGTTTCTGAGAGACAATGTTCTGGTAAATCGTGTCGTATTCCTAATGGATTTCAAGTTGTAGTGCGGCGACAAGGGAACAAAACCTCAAGCGCATAGAAACTAATATGAGTGATGAGTGGCTGATATATGAGTAACTGAGTGATTGGGGTGAGTGAGCACAGCTAACATAGCAGCAACTTGGAAAGCAAAAGGGATAATTGATCGAATTCTGGGAGATTGTGGTATGGGAAATTGTATTCTGGGAGATTGTTTCTAGAGTTGTAGTAGTCCTTAAACCTTGGTTACAGATTAAGCGTTAACCTTTGAAGACATCTTTTCCAGCTCAAGCGCTTGAAAGAGATAGGGAAAATGTTTTAGGTGTAGGAATATTAAAGAGAGAGCAATAAGATGATAGATAATAAGAAGCGTCCAGGAAAAGATCTTGATCGTATAGATCGTAATATCCTTAACGAGTTGCAAAAAGATGGCCGTATTTCTAACGTGGAGTTATCCAAGAGAGTTGGTTTGTCACCAACACCTTGCCTGGAGCGTGTGCGTCGTTTAGAGCGTCAGGGCTTTATCTCTGGCTACACGGCTTTGTTGAATCCTCATTATTTGGATGCATCATTGCTGGTATTTGTTGAAATTACGCTGAACCGCGGTGCAGCAGATGTATTTGAACAATTCAATACTGCTGTTCAGAAACTAGAAGAAATTCAAGAATGTCATTTAGTTTCTGGTGATTTTGACTACTTGCTGAAAACACGCGTGCCAGATATGTCTGCATATCGTAAATTGCTCGGAGAAACTCTGTTACGTCTTCCTGGTGTTAATGACACACGTACTTATGTTGTAATGGAAGAAGTGAAGCAGAGCAATCGTTTAGTGATTAAGACTCGTTAAGCTTTCATCTAAAATGTACAGATGCAAAACAGGAAAAATTTAGGTAC
This sequence comes from Xenorhabdus ehlersii, assembly GCF_003610465.1. GTDB lineage: Bacteria > Pseudomonadota > Gammaproteobacteria > Enterobacterales > Enterobacteriaceae > Xenorhabdus > Xenorhabdus ehlersii. Next base: position 254,439 of record NZ_RAQI01000003.1, read on the forward strand.
ACTCCTGTTTATGCATACAGTTTCAACGCTGAGCTATCCTCAGCGTTGTTCCGTTTAATCAACAGAAAAACCTGGAGAGCCTTTCTTGAACCAGGAATATACAGAAGACAAACGTGTTAAGTTAAAGAAGATAAGCAGTGGCCGCCGGCTTCTGGAAGCCGTTCTGTTGGTTATTGCTATCTGTGCTGTGTACTTGATGGTAGCACTTATCAGCTTCAATCCATCTGATCCCAGCTGGTCACAGACGTCATGGCATGAACCCGTCCACAATTGGGGTGGCAGTGTTGGTGCTTGGTTATCTGACACGCTATTCTCGGCATTTGGTATTCTTGCCTATGCAGTCCCGCCATTTATGTTGTTAGGTTGCTGGAATGCTTTCCGTCAGAAAGATAGGCAAGAGTACATTGATTTCTTCACACTTGCATTACGCGTCATTGGTGCTTTGGCCCTGATACTGACATCATGTGGTTTGGCTGCCCTCAATATTGATGATTTAAATGATTTTGCTGCTGGCGGAGTCATTGGGAATTTGTTCAGCAATGCGATTCTGCCTTGGTTTAACATTCTGGGGGCAACATTGGCTTTGCTTGGCATTTGGGCTGTTGGACTCACATTGTTTACAGGATGGTCATGGCTCACGATTGCAGAAAAAATTGGTGCAGTTATTCTGGATTCACTGAGTTTTGTCGTCAATCGTGGCCGCAATAATGCTGAATATGACGAAAATGATTTAGAAAATACGTTAGTTTCCGAACACTCAGCCAGTGAACAAAAACCCGCGGAGCATGCAGATAAACATGAAATGGTTATATTTACTGAAACACTAGATGAAGATGATGCATTACTGACAGCTCCAACGTTAGCCGAATTAGCTAATACAGATCCAGCGTTACCGCCTGCATCAGCTTCTCCAACCGCTCCAGCATTGGATCAACCTCAGGAACAAGAACCTGCTCACTATTCTTTTGAATTGCCGGATAATGACCAATCAGGTACAAATCCACAATCCGATGACTTTTCTCAGGCTATTTCAAATCTATCCACAAACAGTTCTGCTGGCACGAATACGCATTCACAAGATGATGTCACAGAGACGTTTACTCTTCCTGCAAATGATAATGTCAATTTGAAAAATGCGGCAGCGGATATTGCCAGCTCTGCTGTTGTGACGAGAAATCCACAGGTTAAACAAGGTATTGGTCCTGAAATGCCGCGCCCTAATCCTGTTAGGATACCGACACGTCGCGAATTGTATGGTATCAAAGTGCCTTCTCACCGTTTGGCAGAACACATGCAACGGAAAGAAAAAGAGAGACAGAATGAGCTGGTTGCAGAAGCTAATGAACAGCGAATGGATGCCCAACAGCAAGACATGTTGCGTCAGCAATTCCTTGAGCAGCAACGCGAGCGCTATGGTGCTGATTTTGAGGAAAGAAACAGAGAGTCAGAGTCTCGTGAAGCAAGTACGCCGATCGATAAACAACCAACGGTAGCTGATGAGTTGACGAAAAATAGCATAGCTGGACAGACTATAGACGAACAGCCAGTAGATGAACAAAAAGCGCAGGAAGAAGCGTTGCGGATAGCGTTTGAGCAACAGCAACGCGAACGTTACCAACTGAATCAATCTGAGCCTACTGAGTTTGTATTTATGTCAACAGAGCCACCGGCTCAACAAATTCAGGAAAAAAATACAGCGATTGTTCTTGATTCTCACGCATCGAGAAATCAGCATACTTTTGCGCAGCAACCGCAGCAACCGCAGCAACCGCAGCAACCGCAGCAACCGCAGCAACCGCAGCAACCGCAGCAACCGCAGCAACCGCAGCAACCGCAGCAACCGCAGCAACCGCAGCAACCGCAGCAACCGCAGCAACCGCAGCAACCGCAGCAACCGCAGCAACCGCAGCAACCGCAGCAACCGCAGCAAGATAGTTTGTTCCATCCATTTTTGATACGTAATGATCAGCCATTGCCAAAACCAACGACGCCGATGCCTTCTTTGGATCTTTTGGCTGAACCCCCGGCGGAAGAAGAACCGGTTGATATGTTTGCGCTTGAGCAAACCTCGCGTTTAATTGAAGCGCGTTTGAATGATTATCGTGTTAAAGCGGATGTTGTTGGATTCTCTCCGGGGCCTGTCATCACACGATTTGAATTGGATTTAGCTCCTGGGGTGAAAGCTTCGCGTATTTCTAACTTAGCGCGTGACCTTGCTCGTTCGCTTTCAGCGGTAGCTGTCCGTATCGTGGAAGTTATTCCGGGGAGACCTTATGTTGGTTTGGAATTACCCAATAAAAAACGCCAAACAGTTTATCTGCGGGAAGTTTTGGACTGTGAGAAATTCCGTGATAACCCTTCACCGTTAACCATCGTCTTAGGAAAAGACATTGCAGGGCAGCCGGTTGTGGCTGACTTGGGTAAGATGCCTCACTTACTGGTAGCAGGAACGACAGGTTCGGGTAAATCGGTAGGGGTCAATGCGATGATCCTCAGTATTCTGTATAAAGCGAAACCGGAGGATGTTCGCTTTATTATGATTGATCCGAAAATGCTTGAGTTATCGGTTTATGAGGGCATTCCACATTTATTGACTGAAGTTGTCACCGATATGAAAGATGCAGCCAATGCATTGCGTTGGTGTGTAAATGAAATGGAGCGACGTTATAAGCTGATGTCAGCTTTAGGTGTGCGTAACCTTGCGGGCTATAACGATAAGATCAAGCAAGCCGAAAATATGGGGCGGCCGATCCCTGATCCGTTCTGGAAACCAGGTGACAGCATGGATGCGACGCATCCTATGCTGAAAAAAGAGCCTTATATTGTTGTCATGGTTGATGAATTTGCCGACTTAATGATGACAGTCGGGAAAAAGGTGGAAGAATTAATTGCACGCTTGGCTCAGAAAGCACGAGCGGCAGGTATCCACTTAGTATTGGCAACTCAGCGCCCTTCTGTTGATATTATCACCGGACTGATTAAGGCAAATATTCCGACACGTATTGCATTTACAGTATCCAGTAAAATAGATTCCCGTACCATTCTTGATCAAGGTGGTGCAGAATCATTGCTTGGCATGGGAGATATGCTTTATTTGGCGCCAAACTCCTCCATTCCTGTACGTGTTCATGGTGCATTCGTGCGCGATCAAGAAGTACATGAAGTAGTGAATGACTGGAAAGCCCGTGGCCGCCCTCAATATATAGACAGTATTGTCAAAGGGGGAGAAGACGGTGAAGGCAGTATGGGATTTGATAGCGATGAGGAGCTAGATCCCCTGTTTGATCAAGCGGTTGAATTTGTGGTCGAAAAACGTCGTGTCTCTATTTCGGGTGTGCAACGTCAATTCAGGATTGGATATAACCGAGCGGCTCGGATTGTCGAACAAATGGAAGCACAACAGATAGTGAGTGCGCCTGGGCATAATGGCAATCGTGAAGTTTTGGCACCTCCGCCCCATGAACATTAATTATCGCTGTGAAATGTAAACAGTATCGACAATTGATGGCTGATAATAAAACGAATTGAAGGTATCTTGCACATGAAAAAACTGATGTTGATTGGTTGTCTGATGATGGGTATGAGCATAGGTTCTGCTTGGGCTGATGCGACGCAGGATCTGCAAGGGCGTTTGGGAAAGGTGAATAGTTTTCATGCCAGTTTTACTCAAACAGTAACTAGCAATGATGGTTCAACAGTCCAACAAGGAGAGGGAGAGCTTTGGATTAAACGCCCTAATTTGTTTAACTGGCATATGACATCACCTGATGAGAGTGTTTTGGTTTCTGATGGTAAGACACTGTGGTTTTATAATCCTTTTGTTGAACAGGTGACTGCGAATTGGTTAAAGGAAGCAACGGGAAATACGCCATTTATGCTGATTGCACGCAATGATCCTGCCGACTGGAAACAGTACAAGGTTATGCAAAACGGTAATAGCTTTGAGCTGACGCCTCATAATGCCAATGGTAATTTAAAACATTTTTCAATTACCGTGACACCAGAAGGAACAATCCAAAAATTTACTGCCGTTGAACAGGATGGGCAAAAAAGTGCTTACCAATTGAAAGGGCAGCAAAATGTAAACGTGGGTGCGGAAAAATTCAAATTTACCGTACCGGAAGGTGTCACGCTGGATGATCAACGCCAGTGAGGTTTAAGTGAACAATCTTTCTCTCGATTTTTCACAAAATGAATTTCAGCCACTGGCCGCAAGAATGCGGCCAGTCACATTAGATCAATATATCGGCCAGCAACACTTACTGGCGGAAGGAAAACCTTTGCCGCGAGCAATCCGAGCAGGTCATCTTCATTCTATGATTTTATGGGGACCGCCTGGAACAGGAAAAACAACACTGGCTGAAATTATTGGTTATTACGCGCAAGCTGATATTGAACGCATTTCGGCAGTCACTTCTGGCATAAAAGAAATTCGTGAATCCATAGAAAGAGCACGACAAAATCGTAATTCAGGGCGTAGAACCATCTTATTTGTTGATGAAGTTCATCGATTTAATAAAAGTCAGCAGGATGCGTTCTTACCACATATTGAAGACGGTACGATCACATTTATTGGTGCAACCACCGAAAATCCCTCCTTCGAATTAAATTCAGCTTTGTTGTCACGGGCTCGTGTCTATTTATTGAAATCACTTTCGCCGGTAGAAATTGAACAGGTGCTTATTCAGGCCATTAATGATACAGAGCGTGGCATTGGCGGGCAAAATATCGTATTACCGGATAATACTCGCCAAATGATAGCAGAGCTTGTGGCGGGAGATGCACGCCGCTCACTGAATTTGCTGGAAATGATGTCGGACATGGCAGAAACGAATGCGCAAGGGCAGCGGGTTTTGACGCCAGAATTACTGAAAGAAGTAAGCGGGGAAAGAAGTGCCAGGTTTGATAATAAAGGTGATCGATATTACGATTTAATTTCTGCTCTGCATAAATCAATTCGTGGTTCAGCACCTGATGCCGCACTTTACTGGTACGCCCGAATTATTACCGCAGGCGGTGATCCCCTTTATGTTGCCCGTCGGTTACTGGCAATTGCTTCTGAAGATGTGGGTAATGCTGATCCACGCGGAATGCAGATAGCTATTGCTGCATGGGATTGTTTTACGCGTGTCGGAGCGGCTGAAGGAGAGAGAGCGATCGCACAGGCTATTGTCTATCTTGCATGTGCACCGAAAAGTAATGCTGTTTATACCGCATTCAAGGCAGCTATGGCGGATACACAAAACAAACCGGATTATGACGTTCCTGCCCATTTGCGTAATGCTCCGACTAAGCTGATGAAGGAAATTGGGTTTGGTGAAGAGTATCGCTACGCCCATGATGAAGCGAATGCATATGCCGCCGGTGAAGTCTATTTTCCGCCAGAAATGCAACAAACACGTTATTATTATCCGACTGCCAGAGGGCTGGAAGGTAAGATAGGTGAAAAGTTAAACTGGCTAATGGAACAGGATCAAAATAGCCTAATAAAACGCTATCGTTAATTTTCTTGATACGGTAAGGTTTATATCCAACAATGCCAAATTACAGCTAAAAGCTGTAGTTTTTGACGATTTTTCAATAACCATATTTTCAATAACAACAAGCACAGGACTAGCATGCTCGATCCAAATATACTGCGTAATGAGCTAGACGCAGTCGCCGAAAAACTGGCTCGCAGGGGTTATACCCTTGATGTGGAGACGCTGCGCAAACTAGAAGAGCGCCGCAAAGTTTTACAAGTTGAAACTGAAACCCTGCAAGCAGAACGTAATTCCCGATCGAAGGCTATTGGTGCAGCGAAAGCCCGTGGTGAAGATATTGAACCACTGCGTCAGGAAGTGAATCAGTTGGGAGAAAAGCTGGATTCAGCAAAAGCTGAACTGGAAACCTTGCAGGCTGAGATCCGTAATCTTGTATTAAGCATGCCGAATATCCCAGATGATTCTTCTCCGGACGGAAAAGATGACAGTGATAATCTGGAAATTAGTCGTTGGGGTGAACCACGCCAATATGACTTTGAAATCAAAGACCATGTATCACTGGGTGAACTGACTGGCGGCCTTGATTTTGCGGCTGCGGTTAAACTGACTGGCTCGCGTTTCGTAGTAATGAAAGGGCAGATCGCTCGTCTGCACCGTGCTATCACCCAGTTCATGCTGGATCTGCATACAGAGCAGCATGGTTATCTGGAAACTTACGTCCCTTATTTGGTTAACCATGATTCTTTATATGGTACGGGTCAGTTACCTAAGTTTGGTGAAGATCTGTTCCATACCAGACCATTGGAAGAAGAATCCGGCAGTCATTATGCTTTGATTCCAACAGCGGAAGTCCCGGTCACTAACTTAGTTCGTGATGAAATTTTGGATGAAAGTGTGTTGCCATTGAAGATGACGGCGCATACCCCTTGCTTCCGTTCTGAAGCGGGTTCTTATGGTCGTGATACCCGTGGCCTTATCCGTATGCATCAGTTTGATAAGGTTGAATTGATTCAGATTGTTCATCCGGAAAAATCCATGGAAGCCTTGGAAGAACTGACTGGGCACGCTGAGAAGGTATTACAGTTACTGAATCTTCCTTACCGTAAGATGCTACTGTGCACAGGTGACATGGGAGCAAGCGCAAGAAAAACTTACGATTTGGAAGTTTGGTTACCAGCACAAAATACTTATCGTGAAATTTCCTCTTGTTCTAACACGTGGGATTTTCAGGCTCGTCGTATGCAAGCGCGTTTCCGCGGTAAAGATGACAAGAAAACTCAGTTGGTACATACATTGAATGGTTCTGGTCTTGCGGTAGGCCGTACCTTGGTTGCTGTGATGGAAAACTATCAGCAGGCAGATGGCCGCATTGAAATCCCAGAAGTATTGCGTCCTTATATGAATGGATTGGAATACATTGGATAATATCATATTTTCTTAATAAAAAAGCGCCGAATATGGCGCTTTTTTTACGAGCAACTCTCATAAATTAACTTGTCACAGTTACATCATCTTTCTGAGTTTCTTTTTTATAAAAAACACTGCAATAGGAGATGTAAGATGTTGCCAGATTCAATGGAATTGTGAATAGAACTCCTAAGAGGTTTTTCCATATAGCACTGAGGCTAATTGAAAGAGATTTTCCTACGCTACAATCTTTCAATATAATCAAGGCTGGGGCAAACCAGGAACATGCAGTGGATAAGAACAAGGTAATTAGAAACACACAAAAAGGTAAAAATGATGCTTGTGAATCATCACTAGTGATCATTGCATCATAATTGCTATATAAGGAAAAATTATCGAAAATGACTTGAGAAAGGTCGTGTCCATTTATCAGAACAGAAATAAGATTTCCCTATATTTTTATTCCACAAACAATGATACCGATTGCCAATAAAGCACTACATTTATAGTGAAGGCCATAGAATAATGTTCCGAACTTAAATTTACCCGTCATTATTTGTGTTTCACAAATGGCAATAATTCCAGCTGAGAATAACGGATCCAGTAAATGACACAGGAGAAAACCAAAATCAGAAATGAAAAGGCTTAAATTAATAGCGCCATAGATAATCCCCATTAACACCCACATACCAAGTTTGGGAGAAATAAAATCCTTTGCATCACCTATCCAGGCAATGGCAGCATTTGCCCCAATGGCTTGGCCATTGGAAATAAAGATAGCGTGTTCATTATCTGAGTTATTGTGTGATCTTTCTATATTTGGAGGAATACTTTTGTTATCCATTTTTTTCTCTTATATTAATAAGAGAGCTTACTCAATTTATGCATTCATCCCAAGAAAAAAATGTCATTGGATAGTCATAAGAAAGCGCTAAAAATAGCGCTTTTTACATATAAGTACCTATTGGAAAATATTTAATTGACTAAGTGAGATTTTGTTTCTTGGGTTTCTGTAGCATAAAAAATGCTGCGATAAGTTGTATAATAGGTTGCCATATACATAGGAAAAGTAGCAAGCAAACCTAAACCAAGTGGAATTGCCGAAATAAACACCAGAATACCCATCAGCAAGAAGAACAGGAAACCACTGAATAGGTTTTTTCTTACTGCACTTAAGCTCATCGATATTGCTTCACCAAATTTTAAATCATTAATGATAATCAGAGCAGGAGCAAACCAACTAAATGCAAGGGCAACGATGCTAAAGAACAATATAACCAACATTGCCAGCATTAAAGTAGAAAAACTACCCATTAATAGCATTGGATCTGAATCCTGTCCTGCCAATAATATTTGAATTATGCTTGTTCCCCCAAGTATAATAGCAGCAATGACACCAAGTATATATATGCCGAAGACAAGCGCACCAACAGCAACTAATGAGCCGAACTTATTTTTAAACCCATAGAAAAGTAATTCTATTTCAAAATCACCAGTTGTTCGCTGTTTTTCACTGGCAGCGATAAATCCAGCAATAAAGACTGAACCGAACAGGGCCGCGACAATACTAACGATAGGAATGAATTGCAAAGCTATTACTATAAGGAAATAGACTAAGGTTAGCAATATCCATTTCGGTGGCTTTGCTTTAAACATTTCCCATGCATTACCAATCCACTCTGTTGCAGCTCCAGCTCCTACAGCACGACCACCTGGAATGAATGTATCTTTTTCCTTGCTCAGAGAGACACTGTTCTCTCCTGAATTGAGGTTCATATCTTGAGTATCCATATTTTTCCGATTTATTTTATATTGAATGGCAATTACTGAATTGATTTTTCTCTATTTCATTAACACGATTCGTTATAGAAAACGGAGGGATTATCATATAAAAATTATTAATCAACAAGTATTAATTTTAATCCTTATCAGCGGAAGAAAAGGTGTTTTTATAGGTAATAATGAATGTATGTGATTTCTTTTATTAATTATTCTGAGATAATTTTGGCTTAATTTTCTAATTTATATCTACATAAAGTAAATGATTTTATTTTTGGTGTCATTTATTGTGTGTTTTTAGAATAAAATATTATACACATTGTTAGTAGGTTATGCTGATTTTTGCTTTATTTTGATCATATCAGGCTATATCCGGCCTGATATGATCTAGTTAGTAATAATTAACAGGGAAAAAAGAGTTGTTACCTGAGCTTAATATTTAGGATACGTACATACTTCGTATCAGTTGGCTAGGAACTTAAATTAAAGGTAATCAATACACCTTTATGATCAGTTGGCCAAACTCCTGTAGGTTGTTTAAATTTATCATGAGAGGTTTCTTTAACTCGCTCGCCTCTTACAATACTACCAGAAGGGCCGATGATAACGGCATCTTGTACTGTTAGGCGTGGATCAGAATGGTAAAAATAAAATCAATGCGATCACGTTCATCTGCTTTAGGTGCCCATACAAGCTTGTTGATGTCAGCATATGGGTTATCTGCCGCCCAGGTAAAACCAGGATATGCTACTGGATCGGTATATTTTACCCGATAGCTATCAAGATAATCTGCATTTGCTAATAATGTGGTTGATGTCCAAGGAACAACAGCACCGTGATGGTCAAAAAGATCTTTGGTTTTCTCTGACCAATCCATCCAAGATGGTTCATTAAAATCACCGGCCAATATAATAACGTGGTTTTTATTTACTTCATTTTTAGCATTACTTATAAATGAATTAATCGATTTTGGGCGATAGGATTTATTATTTTCTTTTAAGATATCATCAACATTAGGCTGTGTCCCTTAATGTAAATTGATAGTATTCTCATCTAAACTGTTTTCAATATGGGAAAAAGATGATGGCACGCTACGACATTCCTGATGACGCATGGATAGTGATAGAACCTTGTTTGCCCCCGGTCCATTCAGAGCGAGCAGGACGTCCACATGTTGAACACCGCCGTGTGATGAATGGGATGTTCTGGGTCTTGTGCTCCGGGGCACCGTGGCGTGATTTACCTGAACGCTATGGCCCTTGGAAAACGGTCTATAACCGATTTAATCGCTGGTCAAAATCGGGCATTATCAACAAGATATTTAATCGGTTACTGTCCATTCTGGATGAAAAAGGCTTGATTGACTGGGCTGAAATTTGCCTGGATGGCAGCAATATTCGCGCGAGTAAAGATGCCGCAGGCGCGAAAAAAAACATCCCGATATCACTGACGATCATGCGCTGGGTCGCTCACGCGGTGGTTATGGCACCAAAATCCACCTGGCAACCGACGGAAAGGGTTTTCCCCTCAACCTGATGTTGACCGCTGGGCAAGCTCATGAAAGTCAATCCGCCATCCCTTTGCTCGACGGCATTGGTATACAACGCAAAAATGGTTTCATGAAACGACGTGGCAAAGCCGTGCTGGCAGACAAAGGGTATTCGAGTAGAAAGCTCCGCGGTTATCTGCGTAAATTGAGGATCAAAAGCGTTATTCCTTATAAAATCAATGAAAAAGGCAGTGCTGATGGTCGTACGCAATTTGATGAACAGGCTTATCGTGACCGCAATGTTGTCGAACGCTGTTTCGGTTTTCTGAAAGGAAATCGGCGTATTGCAACCCGTTACGAAAAAACCGCACGAAACTATTTGTCCATGGTGAAATTAGGCTGTATTCGACTCTTTTACAGGCGGTTATCTAATTAAGGGACGCAGCCTAGTGTCTGGACCATTGGGTAATTCTTTCCAGGTGTTGCCATCATAACCTCTTGGAAGATAATTAGCCGCATTTTTATAATCTAAATGACCGGAATAAAAGTCTATATAAATATTATTTACCTTGACTAATGCTTTAGTGAATCTATCGAAACTATTATGATGAATTATAGGGTAACGGGAAAGAATACCAACATCGTTTTTTGATTTGTAAGAGTAGTAATTGAAACCTTTGTTATGCAGAGATTTTACTAATTTTCCAGTAAAAGCAGTATGATTATAATTTTCTACTTCACTAAGAGCTATAAGGTCAGGATGAGTATAAACGATAGTATTGACGATTCCTTGATAACCTTTTTTAACTTGAGCACCTTCCATCCAAATATTTAATGAAAGTACTGTAAATATGTAATTTTTTTCATTTATTTTAACTGGGGTTTTATTTTCTCCAGATGATTTTTCTTTATTTAGTAATGGGGTGTTTTGTTTTTCAGGTGCTGAATTTTTTGAAGGTAACTCTGTATTATTAGCTCGTATATTGAATGAAATTAATAGAAAACAAGGCATAAAAAGAGAAAGAAATAGATTTTTCATAATGATATCCTCAAAATGATAATGGAAAGTGATTCTCTCTTTTGTTGTATTGCAATTTGAAATGTATTAGATATGAAGTAAATTTTCTTAAAAAATAATAGTCGCAATGACATTGTAGAATGTAAAGGAAGTTAAAAATTTATTCAATATAATAACGGTAAGGAGGAGATTGGATCATAAGTCATTAACAAAGAAACTGACTTCAATGTTTGAAAGCCAGTTTCTATTAAGCATTATAGATTGCTTTATTAATTATATAGTTAATTATGAAGTGGCAGGAGTAAATCTAATAGATAACGTGATGCCCATAGCCACTTAAAATTTCTTTTACTCTCTCCATTGTCTCTTTTGATGGGGGCTTAACACCTTCCAATTTATATTCCTCCCCCATGGCAATCCATTTATGTTTACCGAGTTCGTGATAAGGTAATAGTTCTATTTTTTCAATATTTTTCATGTCTTTGGTGAATTCACCAAGTAAATGAACTGATTGATCGTCATCCGACCAACCGGGAACAACAACATAACGGATCCAGGTTTTTTGATTGCGTTTTGTCAGATAACGTGCAAATTCGAGAGTCCGATGATTGGATACGCCAATTAATTTTTGGTGAATATCATCATTAAGTTGTTTTAAATCCAGCATAACCAAATCGGTAGCATCCAATAGTTCATCGATCACCGGATCATAACGGCGAACAAAGCCATTCGTATCGAGACAGGTATGAATGCCTTCTTCATGGCAAGCTCTGAACCAGTCACGAACAAATTCGGCTTGAAGAATTGCTTCACCACCGGAAGCCGTGACTCCACCACCGGAAGCATTCATAAAATGGCGATAGGTTGTTGCTTCTTTTATTAATTCTTCGACTGTTACAGTTTTTCCGCCATGGGTATCCCAAGTATCGCGGTTATGGCAATAGAGGCAGCGCATAAGGCAACCTTGGAAAAACGCGATAAAGCGGATACCGGGACCATCTACGGTTCCGCAAGATTCAAAAGAGTGGATACGGCCAAGTACGGACATGAAAGGACTTCTCCAAAACTAGCAAGCTAATAAAGGCCCCAAGGATTAAGGAGCCTTTATTGTAAGTTATTTCAATAGAAATAATGACATTTTACGTTAACGCGATTCTCATTGACTCTATTTCACGTCATTACACTATATTTTAATCATTACATGGTTTGAGTAAATGTACGGGTGATAACGTCCCGTTGCTGTTCTTTAGTCAAAGAATTAAACCGCACAGCGTAACCAGATACGCGAATAGTCAATTGCGGGTATTTCTCAGGATTTTCCATGGCATCCAACAGCATTTCGCGGTTCATCACGTTAATGTTCAGGTGCTGACCACCTTCGATATCTGCTTCGTGATGGAAATAACCGTCCATCAGGCCCGCCAGATTTGCTTTACGTACTTCATCATCTTTACCCAGTGCATTAGGTACAATAGAGAATGTGTATGAAATACCATCTTTGGCATAGGCAAACGGCAGTTTAGCGACCGAAGTCAATGAAGCAACTGCACCTTTTTGATCACGTCCGTGCATTGGATTAGCGCCTGGTCCGAATGGTGCGCCAGCACGACGTCCATCAGGAGTATTCCCCGTTTTCTTACCATAAACCACGTTTGAGGTAATAGTCAGTACAGACTGTGTTGGAACAGCATTACGGTATGTTTGCAGTTTCTGAATTTTCCTCATGAAGCGTTCAACCAGATCACAAGCGATATCATCGACACGTGGATCGTTGTTACCGAATTGTGGGTATTCACCTTCAATGTTGAAATCAATTGCTAAGCCATCTTCATCGCGGATTGGGGAAACTTTCGCGTATTTAATGGCAGACAATGAGTCAGCGGCAACGGATAGGCCTGCGATACCACATGCCATAGTACGGTATACATCACGATCGTGCAGTGCCATTAATGAAGCTTCATAGCTGTATTTGTCATGCATGTAGTGGATAATATTCAGGGCAGTGACATATTGTTTTGCCAGCCAATCCATGAAGTGATCCATACGCGCCATAACCTTGTCATAATCTAGCACCGCATCTTTCATTGGCTCTTCTTTCGGGCCAACTTGCATTTTCATTTTTTCATCCACGCCGCCGTTGATGGCATACAACATGGTTTTTGCAAGGTTTGCACGGGCGCCGAAGAACTGCATTTGTTTACCAACAACCATTGGGCTGACGCAGCATGCGATAGCGTAATCATCGCTGTTGAAGTCAGGGCGCATCAGGTCATCATTTTCATATTGCAGGGATGAGGTGTCGATAGAGACTTTTGCTGCAAACTTTTTAAAGTTAACAGGCAGTTTTTCAGACCATAGGATGGTCATGTTAGGTTCTGGGGATGGCCCCATGGTATATAGCGTATGCAGGAAACGGAAACTGTTTTTGGTTACAAGGGTGCGTCCATCTAAACCCATACCAGCCAGTGATTCGGTTGCCCAAATTGGGTCGCCAGAAAACAGCTCATCATACTCCGGAGTACGCAGGAAACGTACCATGCGCAGTTTCATGACCAAATGATCGATCAGCTCTTGAGCTTGTTGTTCAGTTAATTTACCTGCCTGAATATCACGTTCGATATAGATATCCAGGAAGGTCGAAACACGACCAAAGGACATTGCAGCCCCGTTTTGGGATTTAACGGCTGCCAGATAGGCAAAATAAGTCCATTGCACGGCTTCTTTGGCATTGGTAGCAGGATTGGAAATATCATAGCCATGTTTAGCAGCCATCTCTTTGATTTGACCAAGAGCACGATGCTGTTCGGCGAGTTCTTCGCGCAAACGAATGGTAGCTTCCAGGTTTTCGCCGTTTTCCAATTTTTCCTGTAGGGAAGTGAATTGGGCAAACTTTTCGTCACGCAGGAAGTCGATTCCGTACAATGCAACGCGACGGTAATCACCGATAATGCGACCACGGCCATAGGCGTCAGGCAAGCCAGTCAATACACCAGATTTACGGCATTTCAGAATATCGGGGGTGTAAACATCAAATACGCCCTGATTATGCGTCTTACGATATTCAGTGAAAATTTGTTTCAGTTTTGGGTCCAGGTCACGATTGTAAGCTTTACAGGAACCTTCAACCATTTTAATGCCGCCAAATGGAATAATGGCACGTTTTAGTGGTGCTTCGGTTTGCAGGCCAACAATTTGTTCCAGATCTTTTTCAATATAACCCGCATCATGAGAGGTAATTGTAGACGCAATGTCAGTATCAAAATCTATCGGTGCATGGGTGCGGTTTTCGATTTTGATACCTTCCATGACTTTTTCCCACAAAGCATTTGTTGCTTCTGTGGCGCCCGCGAGGAATGATTCATCACCTTCATACGGGGTATAGTTTTTCTGGATGAAATCACGGACATTGACTTCATTCTGCCAGCTACCCTCGTTAAAGCCTTGCCATGCTACTGAGAATTTTTCGTTTAACTCGGACATGATACTTCTACCTTTTAACAGTGGAACTTTTAAGAAATCTGATGTAGAGGCGAATTAATGATTTTTGCCGCCACGTAAATAAATCAACCAATAAGTCAATCCAACCAATACCGCACCACCAATGATGTTACCGATCGTGACAGGGATCAGGTTATCGGTAATAAAACTTGCAACATTAAGTTGAGGAAATCGTTCAGGGGTTGTTCCTACTTTCAACCAAAATTCATCTGGGGCGAAGTTTTTGATAATGATCCCAAACGGAATTAAAAACATGTTGGCGATACTGTGTTCAAAACCGCTGGCGACAAACATGCCAATTGGCAGGATCAGTGCGAATAATTTATCGATCAGACTGCGTCCGGCATAACTCATCCAGACCGCAAGACATACCATCAGATTGGCTAAAATACCCAGGCATATCGCCTCGATAAAGGAATGGTGCATTTTATGATCTGCTGTCTGTAATACATTCAGTCCCCAGGTTCCATTGGCAACGGCATATTGGCCGGAGTACCAAACCAAGGCCACGAAAAACAGGGCGCCAATCAGATTACCGATGTAAACGTTAATCCAGTTTTTGATCATTTGAGACCAGGTAATACGCCCTGTCGCTTTTGAAATAATCGTCAACACAGTGGAAGTGAAAAGATCGACACCGCATATAACCACCAGCATCAAACCAAGGGAAAAACAGATCCCACCCGTTAATTTAGCTAATCCATAAGGAATGGAAGAGGTTCCTGTTGTTGCCGTAATATAAAAAACAAAAGCAATGGAAATAAATACACCTGCCATGATTGCCGATAAATAAGTCACTGTGGGATGTTTATTGACTTTATATACACCAATGTCATCAGCGATTTGTGCCATTACAGCAGGTGAAAATAAATTGAAAGGGTTGTCAGTTTTCATCCTAACACTCTCTTTATCCTTAATTAATCATAGCACGCATTGATAGTAGCAAACGGGGATTGACCTGAATTTGATATGGATCATATTAGACCGAAAGTCTAATGAAATATGGCAGTTTAAATGTGGTGAGATAGAATTAATACTATGATTTATAAAGAAAAATATTTTTTAAAATTTATAAAAATTTTTTATATAAGCAGTTTTGGCCTTTTAGATATTAAAAGTAAAACAACAGGTTAAATTGTCATTTATTTGTTATTTCAAAATAAATTATATTTAACCTGCATTTTACTTTTTATGATAAATAAACGTTAATGCAACAGTTTATTTATTGGTCCAAAATTCACGCTTAGCTTTTTGCAGTTTATCATAAGCATTTAATAATGCTTGATGAGCGGGCAGTGCTTTTAATTCTGAATCAATAGGCCATAGACCATAGAAGCAGTTTTCTCCGGCAATGGCCGCTGAAGCAGCATCAACAGTGTCTTGGCCGTACATTTTTACAAATGCCTGATAATATTGCTCTGGTTGGCGATCTTCTTCTTGGGTTAACAGTAACAACGTTTGCAGGCAGCGATAATAGTTAGCTCGCTCAGCGGTGAAAACAGAAGCATTGAAATCCTGTGTCCATTCAACCCAAATCAGTGCTTGTTCCAAATCATTGCCTGCCAGTGCCAGCATGGATTTTAATTCACCGATACGCAGGTTGCTCCAACCGTTATCTTTACCTACCGCAACTCCCAGTAACTCACGGACACGGGTGAAGTCATCTAAACCTTCATCATCTAGCTGTTCGAGAAAAGCCAGATACTCTCCTGGTTGCCATTGACTTTCCGGCAAAGCCAGAATGGTATCACGCAGATGAGTTCCCATGGTGTTATTAGCAATGTGCAAATCTTCGACCGGATAAATATCTGACATACCGGGAACCAGAATGCGGCAGGCGTAAATGCCAAGGTGCTCATAATCAGCGATATAGACTTCAGCATCCAGTTTATTGAAAATCCCCATCAAGGTGGTGAACTCTTCTTCTGTTGTTCCGCTGAAATTCCAGTCAACAAACTCATAGTCAGCATCTTGCTTGAATAGATCCCAACTGATTACACCGCTGGAATCAATAAAGTGAGTTTCCAGATTGGTATGTTCAGAAACTTCTTCATTATCAAAGCTTGGTGGGGTGAAAACATCCAGATCTTTCAGGCTCCGGCCTTGCAGCAGTTCTGTGACTGTGCGCTCCAGTGCAACACCAAAATCAGGATGAGCGCCAAAGGAAGCAAAACAAGTGCCATTATTAGGATTGAACAGTACGACGCAAATGACCGGGAACTGCCCACCAAGTGAAGCGTCGTAACAATAGATCGGAAAGCCTTCTTCCTGCAATTTATTGACTGATTCAATGACGCTTGGGTAGCGGTTCATAATATCTTGTGGAATTTCAGGCAGGCTGATGCATTCTGCGATAATGCGGTTCTTCACATAGCGCTCAAATACTTCAGATAATCCCTGTACACGCGCTTCGTTCATGGTATTGCCAGCTGACATACCGTTTGAAACATACAGATTTCCGACAATATTCATTGGAATATAAATCGTTTGATTATCTGACTGACGATTAAATGGCAGGGCGCAGATCCCCCGCTCTTCATTACCAGATTGCAGATCCACTAATTGGCTAGCACAAAGCGCATTATCTGGATTGTAAAAACGATGCAGACGTTCGTCTAAGATACCTTCTGGCAGAGAGTCATCTTCTGGCAACGGGAACCATTTTTCATTTGGGTAATGAACAAACTCACTATTAGCAACGGTATCACCCAGATAAAAATCAGCAAAGAAATAATTTGTCGATAGACGCTCAAAATATTCTCCCAATGCGGAGGCCAATGAAGCTTTCTTGCTGGCACCCTTGCCATTGGTAAAGCACAGTGGGCAGTCACGATCGCGAATATGTACTGACCAAACATTCGGAACAGGATTCAGCCATGAGGCTTCTTCAATATTAAAACCAAGGGACTTCAGTTTGTGCTGAAAGCGGTTAATGGAGTCCTCTAACGCGGCGTCTTTGCCTGGGATATAGGTTTGCGTCATCGTGATTCACTTCAATGTATGTTAAAGGCGTATATCATACGGCGTTTTTTTTATCCGCTCTATCAGTTCCCAAAAATTATTGTTAATTAGAGTTTATTTATTCTTGGTTTACATAATAAAATAGCTTTTTTTACAAGAGGTTGAATAATGAAAAAGACTAAAATAACAGCAATAGCCGGTTTTCTGGCTTTAGTTAGCGGTTCTGCTTTCGCTTTACCGAATATTACTGTTTTGGCAACAGGGGGTACAATTGCTGGAGGGGGGGAATCGGCAACTCAATCTAGTTATACCGCAGGTAAAGTGGGCATTGATTCGTTGCTGAATGCTGTACCAGCAATTAAAAACATTGCTGATTTGAAAGGTGAGCAGGTTGTCAGCATCGGTTCTCAGGACATGAACGATCAAGTATGGCTGACTCTGGCGAAGAAAATCAATGCAGAATGTGACAAAACTGACGGTTTTGTTATCACCCACGGTACTGACACCATGGAAGAAACTGCTTATTTCCTCGAACTGACCACCCAATGCCAGAAGCCTATCGTGATGGTTGGTGCAATGCGTCCATCTACAGCACTGGGTGCTGACGGTCCGTTGAACCTGTACAACGCTGTTGTTGTTGCGGCTGATAAAAACTCAGCAAACCGTGGTGTGCTGCTGGCGATGAATGACTCCGTGATCCATGGTCGTGACATCAGTAAACTGAGCACAACTGAAGTTCAGGCGTTTCAGGCTGTGAATGCTGGTGCACAGGGCTTCGTTCACGATGGCAAAGTACGCTACTATTCTGCGGCACCTGTAAAAGCAAGCAAAGCCGTTTTTGATGTGAGCGAATTGGATAAATTGCCGAAAGTTGGCATCGTTTATAACTACTCCAACGCTTCTGATCTGCCAGCAAAAGCTTTCGTTGAAAATGGTTATCAGGGCATTGTCAGTGCAGGTGTAGGTAACGGTAACATCTATAAGTCCATTTTTGACACATTGACTAAGGCAGCTAAAAATGGTGTTGTTGTCGTTCGCTCCAGCCGTATTCCTTTCGGCTACACTACCCAGAATGCTGAAGTTAACGACAGCAAATATGGCTTTGTGGCTTCAGAGCGTTTGAACCCACAGAAAGCCCGCGTTCTTCTGCAATTGGCTCTGACGCAAACTTCTGATGTAGAAAAAATTCAGGAAATGTTTGGTAAGTATTAATTCCTGATTTAACTATATAAAAAGGCGCATTCGATGCGCCTTTTTATATTTTTACTTTCAATTCTATTGATTCAGTTGGTGTGTTAATTTTCCACAAGTGCCTTGAAAATCTTGAATTTTTCTAGGTGTACCATCACGGCCATTATAAACTGAAACATCAATACACTTATTTCTTACATTCATCAACAGAAAATCACCTTGGAATAAGGCACCACTATTATATATCCTGGCATTACCAAAGATGGGATCTCCTCCATTTTTATTAGATTCTTTAACCTGATGAGTATGACCAATAAATACTGCCATAACGTTATATTTTTCAATTAAATTTTTGAATTCTTTTTTCTGTTCATCTGTACTTTTTTGAATAAAACTTTGCGTGCCATCATGAAAATTAAGAATACTTGCTTTTCCTCTGGAATAGGCTTTTGTTAAATCGGTTTTTAACCATGCCATCGAATTTTTTATATATATTGTTGGGGCGGCATAGTGATCCAATGTAACCCAATAAGTTGGGTAGTTCTGTAGTTGAACATAATGAATATTACCGAAATCCCATGAATAGGCTAAGCTACCGCTATGTTTATCATTATTATAATCACTATTGAAATTTAATAGCTGCTCATTCTGATAGTTATCACTTATCTCTGATGCCATATTGTCGACAGACCACCTCGCACAGGCATTTTTACTAAAATCAAAATGCCAATATTCCGTACAATCATTTACATTGTTTTGGTAGTCATGATTACCAAGGCCAAAATAAAATGGGAATAATAATTTATTGTATATTAAATAGAAGTCATCTCTGGTGTTCTGGCGACCAAACTCAGTCATATCACCATTGATAATACCGAAATCTACTAATCCTTGTAGGTGTAACTCGTTAATGCTTTTTACAACATTGCGGTTTCTGTTTTTCCAAGGTTCCTCATTTGCAAAAGCGTTTGGATCTCCGGTTTCTAATCTCCATGGCTGCGGATCAGACATTACAATGACCTTATAATTTCTGGTTAAGTGTTTTTTAAGGAATGTGACTCTTATTCCGGTATTCTCTCCATGTATTAAAGAATATCCCGTTAAATAGCTATCTTGTTTATTCGTGGTAATATCATATGAATTTTTTCCAAAAAAGGGAATGTTCCAATGTATAGTTATTTTGGCGCCATCTGAGGCTTTGTATACAGCTGTGCCTTCGGTGTTATTCATACGCGAATTGTCAAACATAAAATTCACTCTTTCACCCATTAATACTTTTTGAGGAGGTTTGGTACTCCATGTGCCATTTTTTAGGGATGACGAATCTAATTCCAGAATAGAGTCGGTGCTATTTTTAATACTAATAAGTGTTGAGCTGAGTGCACGAATAGAAAATGTAGATAAAAACAATAAGATAATAAACATTAGGTAGGGTAATGTAGATTGATTTATTTTTTTCATTTTTTATTTCCTTTAGCATGATCGTAACTTGTTGATATATTTTACTGATTAATTTGATTAATGAATAATTCAGTTTTGAAGAATGAAGGTGAGTTTATGTTGAGACGTTTTTTGTTGTTTCGTGAAAAGGGTATATTTGAAAGTCTCGATTGATTTTGTCAAGGATTTATTTGAATAAGTAATGTGGTTTTGATGCAATAAATTGTTTTTTTTAATTTTATGATTTAAATCTTTTCGGTAAGTGGTGTGTTTTATTATTAATATTCTAAGTTTGTTTTTATTTTGAGTGTTAAGCAAAGACGATATTAACCAGGCTTGATTTTTTGATTTTTTGTTATTCGGATTATAGTTTATTGCGTTATTTGTAATAAGGTGATCTATCAGAGAGTTATGCTGTAGTTGACAATTGTAGTTTACAATAAATGTTTAATAATTATTGCAGCAGCAAGGCGGGAGTGATAAAACCAATGCGTCCGATTTTATTGTATCCATTGATAGGGTGAAGTTAATGAGTCAGGTATATAATTTCAGCGCTGGTCCAGCTATGTTGCCAGCAGAAGTGTTACGACGTGCAGAGCAGGAACTTTGCAACTGGCACGGCTTGGGGACATCTGTAATGGAAATTAGTCACCGTAGCAAAGAGTTTGTGGCTGTTGCGGCAGAAGCAGAAAAAGATCTCCGAGATTTATTAGCAATACCTGAGAATTACAAAGTACTGTTTTGTCATGGCGGTGCTCGTGGGCAATTTTCGGCGTTACCACTGAATTTACTGGGTGATAAACCGACAGCAGATTACATCGTTAGTGGCTACTGGTCTGAATGTGCAGCGAAAGAAGCAGAAAAATATTGCACTCCAAACATCATTGATATCAGGACAGAAATGGGCGGTGTCAAAGGTGTGAAGCCGATGAGTGAATGGGCGTTGAGCAGTGATGCTGCCTATATCCATTATTGTCCTAATGAAACTATTGAAGGCATTGCCATTTTTGAAGAGCCTAATTTTGGTGATGATAAAATTGTCATTGCCGATTACTCTTCAACCATTCTCTCTGCACCAATTGATGTTAGCCGTTATGGTGTCATTTATGCTGGGGCACAAAAAAATATTGGGCCAGCAGGGATTACCGTTGTCATTATTCGTGAAGATCTACTGGGTAAAGCACACCAGCATACGCCATCTATTCTGGATTATACTGTGCAGGTTCAATACGACTCCATGTATAACACGCCCCCGACATTTGCATGGTATTTGTCTGGCATGGTATTCAAATGGTTGAAAGAGCAGGGAGGGCTACAAGAAATCAGTAAACGCAATCATGCTAAAGCCGAACACCTTTATCATGCAGTTGATAACAGTAAGTTGTATATCAACCGTGTTGCTCCTCAAAACCGTTCTATCATGAATGTGCCATTCCAACTGGCTAACCCAGCGTTAGATAGCCAGTTTTTGGAAGAAGCTTATGCACACGGGTTACATGCATTGAAAGGGCACAAAGTTGCGGGTGGCGCTCGTGCTTCGATTTATAACGCCATGCCTTATGAAGGTGTGAAAGCATTAGTTGAATTTATGGCTGATTTTGAACGCCGCAATGCATAATTTTTTATCGTCGGGAGGGGTAAAGCCTCCCGATCTTAAAATCCTCGATTTATCCTAACAACTAAAATCATATCTGGAGATTCCTCCCTTTATGCAATCCCTGACGTTACAACCTATTTCCCATATTAATGGAACAATTAACTTGCCTGGTTCTAAAAGCGTTTCTAACCGCGCTTTGTTACTTGCTGCTCTCGCTAAGGGAACAACCCGATTGACCAATTTGTTGGATAGCGATGATATCCGTTACATGCTTAATGCTCTGACTGCATTAGGTATTTCCTATCGTCTCTCTGCTGATCGTACTAACTGTGAAGTAGATGGCATTGGAGGCCGTATTACGGGCAAAAGCGGCATCGAACTGTTTTTGGGCAATGCTGGTACAGCAATGCGTCCATTGGCCGCGGCTCTATGTTTAGGAAACGGCGGTATGGACGTGGTATTGACCGGTGAACCTCGTATGAAAGAGCGTCCAATTGGTCACTTAGTTGATGCATTGCGTCAAGGCGGAGCAGAAATTGATTATCTTGAACAGGAAAATTACCCACCTTTACATATCAAAGGGGGGTTTTTAGGCGGAAAAGTTACCGTTGACGGTAGTGTTTCCAGTCAGTTCCTAACCGCCTTGTTGATGGCAGCTCCATTGGCAAAAAACGATACGGAAATTCGCATACAAGGTGATTTGGTTTCTAAACCTTATATTGATATTACATTGGCACTGATGAAAAGTTTTGGTGTAACGGTAGACAATGGACAATATCAGGTGTTTCACATTAAAGGTCAGCAGCAATATTTGTCTCCGGGACAATATTTGGTGGAAGGTGATGCTTCATCGGCATCTTATTTTCTGGCTGCGGCGGCAATTAAAGGTGGAACCGTTCGTGTCACGGGCATTGGCAGGAATAGCCTGCAAGGGGATACCAAATTTGCCAATGTGTTAGAACAGATGGGGGCAACTATTCGTTGGGGGGATGATTTTGTTGAATGTGAACGCGGTACATTGACAGGCATTGATATGGATATGAATGCTATTCCTGACGCTGCAATGACAATTGCGACGACCGCGTTGTTTGCACAGGGAGAAACCGTTATCCGCAATATCTACAATTGGCGGGTAAAAGAAACTGATCGGCTAAATGCAATGGCAACTGAATTGAGAAAAATAGGTGCCGAAGTGGAAGAGGGACATGATTATATTCGAATTTCTCCGCCAGAAAAGCTCAATCATGCTGAAATTAAGACCTATAATGATCACCGCATTGCGATGTGTTTCTCGTTGGTGGCTCTGTCGGATACCCCAGTCACCATCCTTGATCCAGGCTGTACAGCAAAGACATTCCCAGATTATTTCAATCAGCTTGAAAAGCTCAGCCAGTACGCCAAATAGACGGAGAGGCAAAAGTAGGTAGGGACAGAAATAAATGGGTTTTGCCTGTTTCTCTCATTTGCTGAGCGCGTATAATAAGACAGGTTTTTATTGCTTACTAATTAAGCAATTTTTTGCATTCGGTAAATGACCTGTCTGTTATACGAATGTTATGCGAAAAGGAGGATAATGATGGCGGCGATAGCCCCAGTAATAACCGTTGATGGGCCAAGTGGTGCTGGCAAGGGAACACTATGTCAGGCATTGGCGGAAGCGTTAGATTGGCAGTTGCTTGATTCAGGTGCCATTTATCGTGTATTGGCACTGGCTGCCATCCATCATCAGGTGGATATCCAGTCTGAAGACGCACTGGTTCCTCTGGCTGCAAACCTGGATGTTCGTTTTGTGCCTGCAAATGGCAAACTCCGGGTTATTCTGGAAGGCGAAGATGTCAGCAATGAAATTCGTACCGAAGCTGTTGGAAATACGGCTTCACAGGCGGCGACATTCCCACGTGTCCGTGAAGCACTTTTACGTCGGCAGAGAGCTTTCCGTATTGTCCCTGGACTGATAGCTGATGGTCGTGATATGGGAACCGTTGTATTTCCTGACGCGCCAGTGAAAATATTTCTTGATGCAAGTGCGGAAGAACGCGCCCGCAGACGTATGTTGCAGTTGCAGGAGAGAGGTTTTAGTGTTAACTTTGAAAATCTTTTGTCCGAGATACAAGAACGGGACTTCCGCGATCGCAATCGGGCCGTTGCGCCTTTAGTGCCGGCAAAAGATGCATTGATCCTGGATTCGACCAGCATGTCTATCGAAGACGTGATTGATAAAGCACTGGCTTATGTGAGAAACGCGCTGGAAATACCCGCATAATCGTTAATTTTCTCAAATACACTATTGCAGTAGTGTATCGAGAAGATGTATATAGAATTCTGGTGTATTGGTAGTGAAATATTCTGGTACACTAAAACACCTTGTAACAGGGAAAAGTTGCGAGGTATGTAAAACAACCCCATTCGGCTGGAAGCTAGATGGACGTTAATTAAAAATCTTGAAGATCATAAACATGACAGAATCTTTTGCTCAACTCTTTGAAGAATCCCTACAGGCTATCGAAACCCGTCCAGGCGCCATCGTTCGTGGTGTTGTGGTTGCTATCGATAAAGACGTTGTATTGGTTGACGCAGGCCTGAAATCAGAATCTGCAATTCCTGTAGAACAATTCAAAAATGCTCAAGGTGAGCTGGAAATCCAAGTTGGCGATGAAATCGACGTAGCTTTGGATGCGGTAGAAGATGGTTTTGGTGAAACTGTCTTGTCTCGTGAGAAAGCGAAACGTCACGAAGCATGGCTGATGCTGGAAAAAGCATACGAAGAAGCTGAAACTGTCACTGGTATTATCAATGGCAAAGTAAAAGGTGGCTTCACTGTAGAACTGAACGGTATCCGTGCGTTCCTGCCAGGTTCACTGGTTGACGTTCGCCCAGTTCGTGACACTGCTCACCTTGAAGGCAAAGAGCTTGAGTTCAAAGTCATCAAGCTGGATCAGAAACGCAACAACGTAGTTGTTTCTCGTCGTGCAGTTATCGAATCTGAAAACAGCGCAGAACGTGATCAGCTGCTGGAAAACTTGCAAGAAGGCATGGAAGTTAAAGGTATCGTTAAGAACCTGACTGACTACGGTGCATTCGTTGATCTGGGCGGCGTTGATGGCCTGCTGCACATTACTGATATGGCTTGGAAACGTGTTAAACACCCAAGCGAAATCGTCAATGTGGGCGATGAAATCACAGTTAAGGTACTGAAATTCGACCGTGAGCGTACTCGCGTATCTCTGGGTCTGAAACAACTGGGTGAAGATCCATGGGTAGCAATCGCTAAACGTTATCCAGAAAGTACTAAACTGACTGGTCGCGTAACTAACCTGACTGATTACGGCTGCTTCGTTGAAATCGAAGAAGGCGTTGAAGGTCTGGTACACGTTTCAGAAATGGATTGGACCAACAAGAACATCCACCCATCCAAAGTTGTTAACGTTGGTGACGTTGTGGAAGTTATGGTTCTGGATATCGATGAAGAACGTCGTCGTATCTCCCTGGGCCTGAAACAGTGCAAAGCTAACCCTTGGCAGCAATTTGCTGAGACTCACAACAAGAACGATCGCGTTGAAGGTAAAATCAAGTCTATCACTGACTTTGGTATCTTCATCGGTCTGGAAGGCGGCATCGACGGTCTGGTTCACTTGTCTGACATCTCCTGGAACGTTGCAGGTGAAGAAGCAGTTCGTGAATACAAGAAAGGCGACGAAATCGCTGCTGTAGTTCTGCAAGTAGATGCAGAGCGTGAGCGTATCTCTCTGGGCATCAAGCAACTGGCAGAAGATCCATTCAACAATTACCTGTCTGTAAACAAGAAAGGTGTAATTGTTACTGGTAAAGTCACTGCAGTTGACGCAAAAGGTGCTACAGTTGAATTAGCTGACGGCGTTGAAGGTTACCTGCGTGCATCAGAAGCTTCTCGTGACCGCGTTGAAGATGCAACTCAAGTTCTGAACGTTGGCGATGAAGTTGAAGCTAAATATGTTGGCGTTGATCGCAAAAACCGCGTAATCAACCTGTCTGTTCGTGCAAAAGACGAAGCTGATGAAAAAGACGCTATCGCTTCTGTGAACAAACAAGAAGACACAAACTTCGCTAACAATGCAATGGCTGAAGCTTTCAAAGCAGCTAAAGGCGAATAATCTAAGTCAATAACGGCGGGTAATATTCTCTATAATGAGAATATTACCCGAATACGGTAGTTTAGGGAGGTACCATGACCAAGTCTGAATTAATCGAAAGACTTGCAGAGCAGCAATCTCACATGCTGGCCAAAGCCGTTGAAGATGCAGTGAAAGAAATGCTTGATCATATGGCAGAAACACTAGCCGCAGGTGAACGTATTGAAGTTCGCGGATTCGGCAGCTTTTCTCTTCACTACCGGGCTCCGCGTGTGGGCCGTAATCCAAAAACAGGTGATAAAGTGGAATTGGACGGTAAATACGTTCCTCACTTTAAACCCGGTAAAGAATTGCGTGACCGCGTGAATATCTATAGCGATAGCTAAGATATCAGTTATTACTTAATTAAACTAACGGCGCCCTAGGGTGCCGTTTTTTGTGTTTCTGGTTTTTGTGAGAATAGACGTATTTTTTTGAATCGTTTCTTCTGCTTAAAAGTTAATTTGCGAAGCGACTCCACAATAACATTTCTCTAACTAGCGATAAGAACTACTGTGTAATAATCTCTCTTGCGTGAATGGAATATCAGCACAGAGACATAATGGATGCAGCCTATAATACTTTCTCTTTTTACCTATTTATTCACCATTTGGCGGAAACCGCCGCCACTTATCAGTCTAAATTTGGCTGCATTAGTCATTATATTGGGAGTTTTTCCCTTATTATTTCTTGCAGAGCTTCCTCAACAAAAAGTTATTCAATACCTGGTTATCATTGCATTTTGCTTGTTATTTTTTCCTAATAAAATTATACGACTAATATCATTAGGATTATGGGCGTTTATTTTCGGATGTTGGCATGGCCATCATATATTGGCACAAGTCACTTATTTCAGCGAAACGTCCCGTACTGCAATCGTTATGATTGATAGTGTATCATTGGAAAATAATACGAAGGAGGATGATAAAAAGGCACGTTATCGTATTAGGTTGATTGAGAGTAATGGGAAATATATTATTCCTGCCTTATATGCGTCAGTATTATGGAACTCTCAAGAGTTGCTATGTGCTGGTCAGAAATGGCAGGTGAAAATGAAACTCAGGCCTGTTCATGCTCAATTAAATCATGGTAGTTTTGATAGCCAACGATATTCACTTTCTATTCGCCAGCCATTGAATGGAAAAATTATTGAGGCAAAACCACTCGATAAAAACTGTAACCTTCGGCAATATTTCATTAATAAGTTATTATCAGACATTCAGCCGTTAAAACAGGCGGGTATTGCATTAGCACTCTCGTTTGGTGAAAGGGCGTGGTTGGATAAATCCACTCGCTTGCTATTGCAGCAGACAGGTATTGCCCATCTGATGGCCATTTCAGGGCTGCATATTGCAATGGCCAGTTTATTTGGCTGGAGTTTTGCAAGAATGGCGCAATTTTTCTTTCCTGCAAAATGGATTGGGTTTCGCTTTCCATTGATCATGGGCTGGTTAACCGCAATGCTGTATGGATGGTTGTCTGGTTGGGGAATTCCAGCTGTTCGGGCAATATTGGGGCTAACCTTGTGGATTTATTTACGATGTAAAAGCAGGCTTTGTTTTTCATGGCAATGGGCTTTATGGAGTGCTGCACTTATTTTATTTTTCGATCCTTTGGCAATACTTTCTGACAGTTTCTGGCTCTCATTTACTGCGGTGATGGCACTGTTATTTTGGTTTTATTGGATGCCTTTGCCAGGAAAAATACATCAGGGTTGGCAATGGTCATGGCTGCGCGGGCTGCATATGCAGTTGGGCATGTTGTTAATGTTGTTGCCGTTGCAGCTTTTGTTATTTCAGAGCGTTAATATTGCATCATTGGTGGCTAATTTATGGGCTGTTCCGATTATCTCTTTTTTATCTGTTCCATTGGTTATGTTGGGGATAGTTTGTATCTTTCTTCCGGTTATCCAACCATTTTTATGGCAGCTTGTTGATTACAGCGTTTTATTTGCTTTGGCACCCTTACCTATCTTGGCGCATTCATGGTTTGAAACAGGGCACTATCCTATTGTCACTACGTTAGTAGGCTGGTTTTTTGTTGTGATTTGGCGCTTAGGTTGGTGGAGATCTTATAAATGGTTGTTAGGAATTTGCATTGGAATTATTGCGTGTTATTCCAAGCGTCCCAATGATTTTCAATGGCGTTTTTCAATGCTGGATGTGGGGCATGGATTAGCTGTGGTCATTGATAAGGGAGGAAAAGCGATTGTTTTTGATACAGGCAATCGTTGGGAAACGGGCAGCATGGCAGAAAAAGTTATTGGACCTTATTTACGTTGGCATCGGTTAACACCAGAGCAAATAATCCTGAGCCATGATCATTTGGATCATACGGGAGGAATGGAATATCTACTTGAAAAATATCCCGATAGCCAAATTAGAAGCCCTTCATTGAATCAGGCTCATTTACCTTGTGTCCGTGGTGAGCGGTGGACATGGCAGGGGTTACATTTTGCAGTTCTTTGGCCACCAGAAAAGACGGCTATAGTTGGCAATGATCAATCTTGCGTGATCCGTATTGATGACGGTAAGTACAGTCTATTATTAACAGGAGATTTGGAAAAGCGGGGTGAATACCGCTTATTGGAGCTTGAAAAGAATCATCTGCATACAACAATATTACAAGTACCTCATCATGGGAGTAACACCTCTTCTACTTCGGTATTTATACGCAGAGTTATGCCAATCATTCATATGTTGCCATGAATATTCGCAATTGTTCTTGAGGATTTAATTAATCAATTGAATTTTAGTGATTATTTTTTAATTTTAAAGTTGCGGTTTCCATCTGTATTCACAACTATTCATTAAGTTTCATGGTAAATATGTACACAAGTGAGTACATGGATTACATTAAAAGCTGTATTATTTTTTTTGAGGAAAAGTGATATGGCAATTACTGATTCGTGGTTACGTTCCATCAATGGCAGACCCCAAGAAAAAATCATTACCAAGTCAGATAGGGACGGGTTATCTGTTCGCGTTACCCCTAAAGGTAAAATCATATTTCAATTTAGATATCGCTGGAACGGCAAAGGGGATCGAATTGACATAGGAACCTATCCTGCAACTGGTTTAAAAGAAGCCCGTGACTCAGTGATTTTTTATCGTGGGGAGCTGGAACAATACCGCAACCCTAAAATAGTTAAGCGTGTACGCAAGGAATCCGCATTGCACGCCATGACCGTAGAAGGACTGATACGAGATTGGTGGAAAGCAACAATGCAAGACTCAAAGATTAAAGCGAATCAAATTTTACGCTCTTTCGAAATTCATGTCTTTCCTAAAATTGGACAATTGCCTCATGATGAAGTAACGCTCCACGTTTGGCTAGGTTTAATTGAAGGCGTTACTAAGCAAGCGCCATCAATTGGGAAAGTCTTATTAACTTACTCCAAGAGAGCGCATCGATGGGCCGTTCGGCGAGGAATGACAAATTCCACTCCACTATCTGATTTAATGTCTAGTGATTTGGAGCAGGGAAAGCCTGATAACGACATTGATATTGATATCGAGACAGGCGGGAGGATATTGAGTGAAGATGAGTTAGTGATTCTTTTTCAGCTCATCAGTACCCCCAGCTATCATCCACGCAATGCATTAATAATAAAATTGTGCCTTTTATTCGGGTGTCGTATTGGTGAATTATTGAAAGCCAAAATCAGTGATTTCGACTATGAAAAGAATATTTGGATTATCCCCCCTGCAAATCATAAGACGGGAAGAAGAACCAAAAAATCTATTATCAGGCCGATCACTCCAGCGGCCAAGGAATTAATTGAACAGGCGAAAAAACTAAACGGTGGGAGTGTGTGGCTGATTACCAAGTTTGGTGGGCACGGACCTCTTTCACGCTCCGCGCATACGAGAATAATTGATAGGCTTAGTAGAAAAATGTCTAAGTATTTTGATGATTCTTATACCTTGTGGTCAATTCATGACTTACGAAGAACTATGCGTACCGGGGTTTCTGAATTAACGATGCCTCATGTAGCCGAAATCATGGTAGGGCATAAACTACCGGGAGTATGGCAGGTGTACGATAAGCACACCTACCTCAATGAGCAGAGGGAAGCTTATGAGCGCTGGTGGGATAAGTTGACTAAAATCGTTTCCCGCCCTCCCAAGCTTCAACATCCTGTTTAGCGAAGTGTAGTTCTCTGCCTTTAAATTTGGGTTTTGGGAAGCCATCTTTTTTCTGTTTCCCATTCCCGCACCATGTTCGAATAGTATTGGGTTTAACCCGTAATTTTTTAGCCAGTTCGCTGGTTGTAATGTATTCAAATTCCGCCATCACTCAACTCCTTTCCGATACGGTATCGTCGTATTTGGGTAAATTTCTGAGTTCTTTTAGGCATTCCCTCGCCACAGCTCTCCTTGCGTTCTCGAATTCGCTAGTCATCGGTAAGTGTGGTTTTTATTTCCGAAGCTGGAAACTCAATATCATTTAATGCGTCCTGTACAATATCAGTTATGGACAAAACCAAACTTTCATCAGATAACTTGTCATCATCATAAAAATCACAAAACTCTTTAGCTGATTTACGAGATATTTCAATTGATATTTTTGGTATATTCACGTTATTTTCCTTATTTCGTTATTACCTATATTGAATAGGTGTTCTTTATCAACAGTGGTTATTAACTTGCGCGGAGTAATAAATGGTCGCCATATTAAAAACATGGAACCTTTTGTATTCCTGCTGCCTTTTATTTTTAAGTCCGCTGGAATAAATGAAATCCTGCCACCTGTTATTAATCTGAC
Source organism: Xenorhabdus ehlersii (assembly GCF_003610465.1). Lineage (GTDB taxonomy): Bacteria > Pseudomonadota > Gammaproteobacteria > Enterobacterales > Enterobacteriaceae > Xenorhabdus > Xenorhabdus ehlersii. Next base: position 285,217 of record NZ_RAQI01000003.1, read on the forward strand.
CTCATCCGCTGTTTTATATGCCAAATCAAACCAGCCTACTGAGGTATCAGCGGGGACGAGCATCACAATAGACTGGCATTGCTTCCTGCATTCGATAGCTGCTTTCTTTATCCACGGCGTAATCTTGGAATAGGGGGGATTACAGAAAATAGAGCCGTAACTCTTCCAATCACATTCCAGTGCGTTATCTCGTTCCGTGAGATAGTGGGCGCACAGGGTATTTTGAGCATCTGCTGCTGCATCCAGTTTGAATTTGAATTCTAAATCGAGTGCCAGAAATAACGGGAGTGGAGTTTGCCAGAGGTCGCGAAGTTCTTTTGGTGTATTACTTCCTCCGAAATCACTCATCGTTTATTTCCCATCCTAATATTTTCTTGGATTCATTTAACGGCTCCATATATAATTCCAATTCCAGATGGAATCTGGAACCTGTAATATCTACATAACCTTGTATGTTTCTTTATACTGCCTGACCATTGAGTCATATTCGGCAACCAATTCATGCAATAGATATCTGGGTATTTGTAGAATTTCGTCGTCATTGTTTGTATTTGTCATTCTTCCGCCTATCCCGCCCATAATCCTCTCCGCACTCTCTGCTACAGAATGCCCCATGTGTTGCTTCCTCTGTCTCACACCATCTGCACATACCGTTGATACTGGTTAGTGCTGGTGGTCGGTTCTGGAGGGCATGAGATATATTCAGCTCATTTAATTCATTCGCTGCGTCGATAATATCCATGATGGTTCTCCTGCTTGATTGTATTTTCCCGACTTGCGTTCCATGCTGCTTGGAATATCTCCCAGTAATTTTGAGCTGGCATATTCCAATATGTTCCATCGTCATATTTACCTAATGAGCCAACTGGATAATTAAATTCATCATCCATGAATTTCTCAAACGCTTCTCTGCATAAATCTGAATTAGTCATCCCATTTTTCCGTAATTATAGTTTTTGGTAGTAATATGAAATGTTTATCCCAAAATACATCGCAACGCTCACCAGATTCATAACACATAATCCTATAGTCAGTTTCTGGTTTTATTTTCAATGACCCATTACAGATAGACTCGTATATTTCTTGATGAACTAATTCATACGTATTGCTATCAATTGCTGATCCATTTAATGGTTTGATATAAATTGAAAACTCACCATTCTTTGGATCACAGTCTAATTCTGTCCAAACAGTAGCTTCTATAATTTGCTTGTCACCTGCAATTTCTGGCATTTTAATTTCAGAAATAGGAATTCCGTTCCATGTAATACCTGCTTTTTCTTTAAGGATTTCAATCTCTTTTTTGGCTTGCTTCATATAGTAATTTGTAATCTATCATCACCCAAACCTCCTGCATATATTCGCTGCCCGTTCGCACATATCAGTATCAAACCAGCCGAAATGACACTCGTTGAAACTGATTTCCAATTGCCACGCTAACCATCGGTACGCATCCGTGCGCTCTAAATTACGACTCCTAACGACATCATCGAAATACCGGTGAGCCGACAGCCTCGCTATCCGTGTCGGCTTGTCTGCCAGAGACCCCATCGGGATATCCGTCCCCGGATGAATGCCAACCCGTGCACCGCATGTCCAGCAGTGGTATAACCAAGGCCAGCGGCTGTTATCGTGGATACACTTGAATACATTCAGGTGATGTTCAATCATCACGTGTCTGCCGCAATATCGGCAGTGTGTCGGAATGGGATAGGGGTCGTTAACTCTGAGGATTGCTATTGGGTTGGGATTCCACGGTGTGAACATGCAACCTCCTTAATGCTGCTTTCACGGCATTTAAACGAGAATCCATCCTTTTGTATTTTGGAGTGTCAGTTTCTAGCTTAGGAGCAAGGCATCCAATGAGATACCCGTTATCAGCCTTGAGAACGAAATCAGTTAATGAGCCGCCCATTGCAGGCCAAAATGCACTCCATGAGTCACCGTACTCAGAGATTGTTATCCGGCCCATCTTATTACCATAATCTTCCAGATAAATATGAATAGGGTCATGGCATGGTACATCCGTGATTTGTATTTTCACGACATTTGATGTTTCGATATGCACAATAATTCTCCCGCATCAATCAGAGACTATTGCCGCATATTTACCCTGCGACCACGATAATGGCGGGCTATTGCGGATAATGGCATTTAACGCATCGAACGCCTGTTGTAATTCATACGGCAACTCCCCATCTGGTGGTAGCTCATCGTGAAACCAATCCGCGCCGTCTATTTCGGACGGGTAATTGGGTTCGCAGATAACGAGTTGCAGTTCTGACAGATCAACCTCATGTTCATGGCAATATTCGCCTAAATCGTCTGCATCCCAGAAATACTGCTCAGTATCGAACAATACTAACGGTGTTTTCCTGTCCCACTGTTTGCGTTCCATCTCCATGAATATTCGTTGCCGCGATTCCTCATAACAAGTTGAGCAACGACTGCGATTTATTTCTATAATTGGATGGTCAGGATTACTATCACATTCTCGGTGAGTGGCACCACAATAACGAGCTAGATGTTCATCATCACCAAAAAACCGACCATCACGCGAAACCCAACCTGTAACAGTTTTAATTTTCGCTGCTTCTGGTGAATCGTACATAACTATAGACATAGATAATCCTCCCGCCGCACAGCAGCGTAGTGATGAAATGGTTTTGATTGTTTAGTTAATGTTTGGATTACCAAGCACAAACACCCGGTGTTGAAAATCGGCGGTAGGGTATGTCATTTGCGGTGACTTCTTCTGGTCGTTGTTTTTCTTTACATATTTGCCCTGATTCTCATTTGCCCAGATCCGTCTGCACACAACACACCGCCGGTTTTTCGTGTATCTCAGTGTGTGCCCGTGTGGGCAGGATTTTCCGTAAAAATATTTATTCGGTTCCTCGATCATCTTGTTGTACCTCTTCGAATTCACCTTCAAAGATTGCAGCATGATCCTGCTCGATATTCGCTTCTGCTTTTTCATCCAGAACGACAGCTTTTTGCATCTCAATAGACACAGGCAGATATTTAAATAAGCGCCGAATCACGGTTTTTTTCGCCATCTCTTCCCAGTGAGATACCCACGGCCCATCATCGCCAGCCTTGCTTTGCGTTCTGGCTTTCTCAATTTGGTTAAACGTCATGACTTCAAACTGAACGCCGCTATCTTTTAGTCGGGCTACTGCGTAAACGTGAGTGATTGGTGCATCCTCATCTTCGCCCGGAACATGTGTTAAATTTTCACTGAGTCCATATTCAAAATGGAATTTATCGCTACTCCTGACTGTACGAGCGGAAATACTGACTATCTGACCGGAACGACGAGCCAGATCAATCATTCCTCGGTAGCCAATGATTAACTGAGCGTCAGTTCTTACAATGACCCACTGATTACCTTCTTTTCGCTTTTTAGCAAATGGTAAAATATAGGCATGACCCAATGCATTACCGGGTTCTAATCCCAGCTGAGAACATTGGACGACTGCACCAACAAAGCTTTGCATGTCACAATTGGCAAGTGATGGAGTCTTTCTAATTTCAGTGGTGACGATACGGATCATGCGGTCAGGGGTCATATGATTAGGCAATGCAGCTGCTAATTGCGCCTTCATCTTAGGCTTATTAATGAACTGAATAAGAGTCTGCTCTTTGGTGAGTGCAACTTTTGTTTGCGGCTGCGCTTTCTGTAAATCAGCTTGCGCCAGTGGTGGATTATTCATCTCTCAGCTCCTTAGCATAGTGGGGCAGTGATAATTCTCGCAGGCCGGGCCATTCGTTTGTTTTCAGGCATTCGGCATAAGTAGCAAGATTTCTTTGGTAGGCTGCACGTCCCGCTGATTTGGCCCGCTCAGTCATGATGTAAGTTCTTACTGGGTAGCGGCCACAATTCACCGTAGTGCTGACAGCCAGAAATATAAATGTGGGTAGCTGCCCGGTGAGTGCTTTGTATCCGTCTGAATAAAAAGCATCCTGCACATGGTAGCGATAGTCGTAAAATGTCCGGTCAAATCTATCAATGTCGGCCGTGCTTTTTACATCCACTATCCAATGGTGATCTGCAATTAATTTATCTGGCCTGCTCCTACATAAAACTCCAGTTGCCACATCTTCCCAATAGATGCTACTTTCCGTTGTCCCCGTGGCCTCCAGACACCATTTTGCGATGGGATGAGCCATTGCGCTATCACGCATAATCAGCAGTTTTCTACTTTCTTCTTGCGTCAGGATTATCTTGTCCTTATTATTTAGCGAAAATTCCTCCGCCTCTTCTTTTCCGGTTTTGGTACGCCTGTCTAACTTTGGCTCAATTGCAAAACGCTTGCCGAATTCGTCCGGCTCCAATAACAGGCAGTGCAACGCAGTTCCTATATCCAGCGACTTAATTTTCTCCTCATCAACAGGAGCGGTTCGTTGCCAGATCAATTCAGCGGGAGCTTGGTCTATTATGTCCAATTGCGACTTACTCACTCCCTCGCCGTTGTGATAGTCCGCATTGGAAATGTCGTAATAGATACCGGGGTTCATATCCGCTCCTCCTCCACTGCCCGACATACATCAAACAACCATTCGTAATGCGCATCCATCAGCTCAGACCGTTTGTCGCCAGTCATCGCTAATAGTGAGCTGATCTCATCGGATAGTGTGTTATCCGGTAATTTCCCCAGTCGAATATCAGCCCGTTTGTCCAAATGCTCGTCAGTGGCATCCTGATACGCAGCCTCCTCCCTGTCCCGCTCCTCTCGTGCGTCCTGCATCCAGCAGGGATCACATCCGAAACCTCTCATGCTGCCTCCTTGTGCATATTCTGGGCGATAGCCATAAGTTCCCGATAGGTAAATCCCGCTTTTTTCATTTCTTCCGCGAGACGTTCTGTATCACAATGCACTCTGGCATATTCCAGTGTTTCGCTGATATCGAGGTCAGAACGCATTGCAAACTCTTTGAATGGAATATCGAACTTCATATCACCCAGATCGTGATAATTGATATAGATTCTCCCGTTAAATACCCGCTCTTCTGGTTGGATATAGCTGTAATTTATTGATGGCAACATATTTACCTCCTAAACCGGAATAAATACGATTACTGATACAATGAATAACGCGATACAGCGCCTCCATGCGCGCCTGTTCCTGACTGCTTGCGGTGTTGTTGGCACGACCGCCATCGCGTCGTGGATGTTTTTACGCACGTAAAAATCCCTCGCTAGTGAAAACGATTAATGATTTCTGGGGTTGGGGTTATTTCTGGGTCAGACTGATGAGTGCCTTGGCGTGTATTATGGCAGATTCGATATCGAGGTGGATTAGGCCGCGTTCTAAACGAACGTAATCACATGAACTTCCAGACCAATAATTATCCCAATATAAACCATCCTTTTCTTCTTCTATATCCGGACAATAATATACCTGTTCATACTCCAGCGGCTCCCTCACGGGTTCCGGTACATCATATTCCCCGATTTTGATAGTACGGGGTTTTAATCTGTATGTACGTTCAGAGTAGAACGTGATTTCACCATTTAGTGATGTCCATTCGCCCAGATATTTAATTTCAAAATACTCCCACGGCCTATCGGTAATATGGGACAATCTAGCGTACTCAGTAATTAAATCTGCATGAATATGTTTAGGCATCATCATTCTCCTGTCGGTGGTTTTGGTAATGGCATCCAGTGAGTTACTTGATATTCATTATCCTGCAACCAGTTATCGGAACCTATATATTCGACACGAGCCCAAATCCAGCCATCAGCGACACTGTCGTATACTCTGACAAAACAATCCCAATAAAATTGGTCGTTATAAAACCAACCACCAAAAACTGGTACATCTAATTCAGGCAACCTCTCACTACATTTAATCCACTCCATAAACTCTCCTGTTATTCAGGTAATAAAAAGCCCCGCATTGGCGAGGCTGTTATTTAACTCACCACAGCCCACTCGGAAATGGGCTGGAGTTAGTCAACTGAGAGCCGCCCATTCACGATAGTACTTACGTTCGACCCAACACAGTTTTGCCAAACGACGACGAATTTCAGAACGCGGCGCTTCGGATATAGCCCACTGACGATAACGTTCAAATTTTTCTTTATGTTCAGCCGCAAATTTCATTGGTGTAGTCATTTTTATTCCCTCAGAATTAATGCTGTTTATTTGGAATTAGCTGGAGTTAGTTAATTTCCACCGACAGTTAAATCGAATTCTCTTTTAGTAATGGCTGGCTGCAACCCGTTTACAAACAGTATTTCATTCTCCGGTTCTGGTGACTTTATAAAACGCCAGCCTTTGAATAACCTCCCTGTGAAAATGTTATCCATGTAACTTGGGAAGCAACCTATTTCATCCCGTAAAAATTCCAGTGCTGCCATTCTTTCCGCTATATCGGATTTCATGCGATTAATTTCGTATTCGGTCATCACACCCTCGCAGTAACCCCGCCTGACTCCTGACGACGGCGGGATTTGGTTTTGGTTGAATAGAGTGCGACTTCTGGTAATACGCAGTTGTTGAAACTTGGCTCTTGCGGCTCATCGCCTTTAACCTGAACAATCAGATTGGCTATTACATTCGCGCTATCGTCCTGTTTACGTTTGAGTGTTAATAACTTGCGTGGCTCAGTTTCAACGCCGAATGCCTGATCAATGATATTTTCTAGTGCTTTTATTTCATGCTGACGGATATGTTCTTCTAAACGGTGACTAGTTATCAAATCACCGCGTTCCAGATGGCGACGCATTTTGGAGTTCAGACGGCCAGTTTTAGGCAAAAATGTGATACTCATTTGATTACCCCCATTAGTAATTTTTGGGGCGCAGTTAATGAACCAGGAGGCTGTTTAAATTTGCACACCTCTAAATGAGTTGTACAAACTTTCCAGCGACTCTGTGCCTATCCTTAGACTCTGCTAACCACGCCCCAAAAATCACTTTGGGTAGGGACTCTCCACACGGGCGGAGCATTCATTGTAGGTACTACGGTTTGACTTGATTTATCGAATCATCTACCTCTTCATATGCCAGTAGCGGCTACTTCGTGGGCGTCCTGCCTGTTCGATGATTAAAGTATACGCAATGTATACTTTAATGCAACTACAATTTGTATACCATGCTGATAAATAAGATTTACTCATTGATTTTAATGAAATAAATTTTTCAGATTGTTTGAATTTGTGATTTTGGTCATGAGTTGACTGGAGGGGGGGTAGATAGGTGGGTATAAAAAAGCCTCAAGGGAGGGCTGCAGGAGGCCGCGAGGTGCGGCCTATATTAAATCTTATGATATAGTTAACATTTCATTTAGTTACAGTTTACAGATGAAAATTCTTCTGTTAACTTGCTTTGATGCCACGTTTTGCCATCATTTCGGCGAAAATCGCATTAAAATGCGTCGATTTTGCCTTTAATTCGCGCAAGAAACGATCCGCTTCTTCCGATGGCAGGCTATCAAATAGCCCTAATAGTTCTTTCTGCTGTTTTGTCAGGTTTGATTCAGGTTTGATATTTATAGAATTCAGGGATAAATCTTTAATATCAGAGACTGTGCCATCTGAATTCAAAACAACGTGTTTAATCCCTATAAAATCCAATATTGCTGCGATTTCTTTGAGAGGCGGCTCTCTCCTTCCATTCAGCCAATGACCTACTGCACCTCGCGTTACTCCGAGATGTTCAGCTAATTTGTCGTATGTGATGCCCTCGACCTTCATGTGATCTTTGGCCATGTCAAACCAGTTCATGTTCATATTTGAATTATACGATCTGTATACAATGTTTTGGACTCACAATAGGTACACTCCTGTTGATGTTTTGAATACAATGTGTATACTTTAAATCTGAAAGGAGGTTCACAGCATGAATAAATTGCGTTTATACCGTGAACAGCTTGGGTTAACTCAATCAGAACTAGCTGTTCAAATAGGATGCACAAGTGGCGCGATATGTCATTATGAAACTGGTCGTAGAAAAATAGATCTCGCATTGTGCCGTAAATTTGTCGAGATTTTTAATAGCAACGGTATAAATGTTTCTCTCGATGACATATTTCCACCCAAAGCAGCCTAGCACTTTATCAGTAGTACCTACAATGAATGCTCCGCCCGTGTGGAGAGTCCCTATCAAGCTTTGGTAGGCTAAATCGTAACTAACCCGAAATTATCGGGCAGTTCTTATCAATTTGCACACCGATATCGCCGGTACGCAAATCTGCATATCGATATTTCCATATTCAAATTATATCCATCATCTATCTCAGGATAGCTGATTATCTATTTGTTTAACTAAACAAATATTAAACAGGTTAATGAAATTTTTAGGCATTGAGAGGTTAATTCAGGTGTCGGAGCGGAAAGGCAAGATAAAGAAAAACCCCAGTTGCTGTAACAACTGAGGCTTCTGAACAACATTTCACGAGGTAATTATGTATCACAAATCACCAAAAATCAATGATAGGGAGGTCGCATGAATACAGCGGAGGTTTTTGATTTCAATACGGCTAAAAAAATCAGGAGCAACAGGGTGGAGAACCAGAAATCTGGTTTTATCCCGTTGTACCGGAGCATCAGAAATAAACCGTGGGCTAAAGACGTATTTCTCAGAACGCTGTGGGAAAATTTGCTTATGGACGCAGCCAGACAACCATATACAGCTAATTTCAAGGGGAATGTGTGGCACTTACAACCCGGTCAATTAGTCGTAACGGCGGCTGATCTGGGGCTATCTCTGTGTGACCGCAACGGGAAGCCAACCAGTCGTGATGCAGTAGAACGGATGCTGGCATTTTTTGTTAAGGAATCGATGATTTCCATTGAGGGGGAGAAGCGAAAAGGACGTGTGATTACTATCACAAATTATAGTGACTATGCTGAAAAAATAGACAATTTACCCGCACATAACGCCGCACATACAGGCGCACATGGCGAGACCAGTAATGACGTGGCCTCAGACACCACCCCCGCACATGAGGGCGCACATAAACCCGCACATCATGAACAAGAATATATATCTAATAATAAATTATTAGATGATCGTCCGAGAAAATCTAAATCATCTGGCAAGGTAAATTCTGATGCTGCTGTTAGCTCACCTAAAGGTGATAAGTGGGGGAATGCTGACGACCTGAAAGCGGCTGAGTGGATTTTCCAGAAAGTGCAGGTAGCCAAGCCGAACGCCAAACAGCCTAACTGGGCATCATGGGCCAATGACATTCGACTGATGAGGCAATCTGATAACCGAACTCATGCGGAAATCTGCCATCTGTTCCGGTGGGCAAATCAGGATTCATTCTGGTACTGCAACATCCTGTCACCGGCCAAGCTGCGGGAAAAATGGGACACGCTCGAATCACAGAGCACCCAACCCAACCGTAAACAAATCACCAGCTCCACAGAATCATCCAGCAATTGGAACACTGCTGAGGCATGGGAGGAATTTCTATGAATCGCAAACTGGTTAACGCGATTGCTAATCGTGATGGTGCGGCATTGGCGCGGCTGTCAGATGGCCATCAGTCTAACAATCAGCCCGTGGTGAATGAAAATGCCGAAAAATTGGTTAACGCGCTGTTCAGGCAACTGAAACAGGTATTCCCTGCTGCAACACAAACTAACCTACGGAATGAGTCAGATGAGGCACTGGCTAAACAACAATGGATCGCCGCATTCGCTGAGAACGGCATTCGTACCAAAGAGCAGTTATCGGCAGGCATGAGATATGCTCGCGCCAGTGAAAACCCGTTCTGGCCGTCACCTGGTCAATTTGTTCAATGGTGCAAACAGGGCAGTATCCAGAATTCCGGGTTACCTGATGAGTCAGAGCTGTACGACATGGTGATGACCTACAGTGCCAAACGTGGGTTATATGATTCGCCAGAGCATTACCCGTGGTCGTCTCATGCCTGTTACTGGATGGTGACAAAACTCTATTCCCAAATGATGGGATTGAACCTGAACGAATCGGAATTACACAAACGATGCAAACAGGAGCTAATCAGCATGTCGCGCCGAATGGAGTCAGGAGAGCAGATACCAGAACCGAGGGTGCAGCTCACTGAATTGCATATTCCTACCAGCAATGAACGTGCGTTAGATCACCTGGCTGAAATCAGACGCAAACTCAATTTAAAACCCCAGAACAATCCCGTTGCAAACACCCAGCAATAACAGTCGACGAGCAGTATCGTGTTATCACATGCGACCAATGCAGCTGCAATATCGAGGCGTTTGACTATTTGCTGGAACGTGCACGTGGAGGTGAGCGTGTGGTACGGGAGATTGAGACGCTATACCAGCGGCGGGATGAATTGAGAGCAGCGTGCGACAATTTGCAACGGGAAGAGAAAAACACAAAAGTTCGACTAAGAGGCGCGAAAACACAATTGCAATTTCTGGAAAACGATATCAAGAGGGCAAATGACGGAGGTTAGATGGAATGTGATTTTCTATTTCATGAATCAACCAAACAAGCCGCATGGCAACAACTCAAAGAGGTTCTCGCAACAAACCAACCTCACCGCCTCATCATCAAACCGTGGAAAAACACCAGAAGCCTATCTCAGAACGCGACTGACAGACACAGACTATGCACACATGGCTCATTTGGAAGGTGTAATCAGGACGCAATCAATATTGCTATCGGAGGGTAAGATTTGACGTATTACAATTTAAAATTGCCGTGGCCTCCCTCGAATAACACCTACTGGCGGCATACGAAGCGCGGTCACTATATATCAGAGAAAGGCATCAACTACCGACAGCAAATCATCGACATCATCAAGCAGCAAAACCTCAATATCAATACCCAGTCCCGCATCAAAATCTCAATCACGGCAAATCCCCCAGACAGACGACGGAGAGACCTCGATAACCTGCCTAAAGCGGTTTTCGATGCGTTAACTCACGCTGAATTCTGGGCTGATGACAATCAGATTGACTATATGAGCATCGAACGTGGCGAACGGGTTGCAGGTGGTTGTTTGGATATTCAGATATGGGAGCTGGAGACATGAATGTTGAAATAAAAATAACATCAATCCCCGAACTGCTCATCAAACATCGGGGTAATCAAACCCAGCTAGCCGTTGAGTTAGGCGTCAACCGGATGACAGTGGGTAAATTCGCCCGTGATTTTAAATGCCAGCTCCACATTGTGTGTAATGGGGAATTGATGACAAAAACAAAGCTAAAAGGGAATCAGAGGAAATGAGGGTTAAAGAAGCATTCCCATTGCTGGCCTATGTTGCCAACAAGAAAGACCTACGCAGGGCATGGGGTAAAGGTCGGAAAACTATTACACCAAGTCAACGCGTCTGGGTCAGGTATTTAATGATGATATGGGGGCGACAATACGGAGGGAATGAATATCCCAGTGGGGAATGTAGCGTCATAGGCCGATTAATGACTCGTGAAGATTGGACTGATGCCGAAGGTGAGCGGATCGTTAAGGTGGTTAAAGACTTGCATAAACTGGGCTATGACGGAGAGGAGTTATTCCAGAAAGCCCACGAGGTTCTAAACCCCAAGCAATCACTAAGCGACATCATCGCTCTCGCCAAAGAATCAGATGATGCCGCATTCGTTGAAACGGTTCTGAATAAGACGTTTAAGCGGGGTAATCCTATTCGGGATATCGCCATTAAACGATATTGTGAACGCAAATACCCGCAAAAGATTGCTCGCGAGTTGTCTGGTCTGACTGGTTGTGATGTTCAATGGGCTAGGAAACGTGCCACATGGTCAGAGGAATTACTGGAAGAGGAAATGTATTACGCTATCAAGCGAGAGATTAGAAAAGAAAACCATGAAATATATCACTGAATATAAATATTTTCTAAAATAACTTGATTTTGAGAAATTTAAGTGTATATTTTGTGTTATGCTCGGACAGTAAAACCGAAAGCAGTTAAGCCTCACTAATCCAGTGGGGCTTTTTCATTTCTACCCGCCGTAAATCCAACTACGAAAAGATATTTCGTAGTTCGAAATCCCAGATTTGCGGGATATTTAGATGAATATTTCAAGGCTGCGCTCTGCGTGGCCTTTTTCGTATCTGCAATCCTAACTATTTGATATTCATTCGATAACGGAATTCCGATAACGGCCACCTATTAACCTACTCACAGGGGTAACCATCGTTCACCCCACGGACGCCCATTGTTCAGATGGGGTGGAATATGAAGATGAAAGAAAATCCTGACTTATGGGCCGACTTACTCAACGGCCTGAAAAACTCATGGCCGCAAATATCCGGCTCTATTTTGGCGGCATTAATTTGCTACGGTCGCCTGATTTATGACGGCGTGGAACGAAAGAACCGCTGGGTCGAGGCACTGCTGTGTGGTGCGCTGTCATGGAGTGTGTCCAGTGGTCTGGAAATGTTCGGCATCCCTGCCAGTTTTGCACCGGCTATCGGGGGTGCCATTGGGTTTATTGGTGTTGAGAAGCTACGCGAGTTTGCTGTTCGTGCCATTAATAAACGTTTGGGGGATAAACAGTGACCAGAGGCATTCGCAATAACAATCCGGGCAACATTGATCATAACTTAGCTAATCAATGGCAAGGTCAGTTGAAGCATGACCCGAACATTGAAAAACGGTTCTGCCGGTTTGAATCACCCGAGTATGGTATTCGGGCACTGATGAAACTGTTGTGTAATTATCATAAGGGCGGGTACAACAGCGTATCTAAGATTATCAATCGCTGGGCCCCAACCAATGAAAACAACACGTCGGCTTATATCAACGGGGTAGCTAAGGCGCTGAGTGTGGATCCGCATCAAGTTCTCGACATGAATAAACCCACGCTGATTGCGCTGGCTAAGTCCATTATCCGGCACGAGAACGGCCAACAACCGTATTCAGAGGCGACGTTTGAAAATGCGTTTGAGCGTCTATGACGTTCAGGCTGCGCATGTTCATTATCGGTACGCTGATAACCGTGTTTTGTCTGCTCGGTGGCCTGCTGTGGTTCTACTACAGCAAGTATCACCAAAAGGACAAGGATTATAACGAGCTGGACACGAAGTATCAGCATCAACAAGTCATGACCGCCAATACCTTTCAGACTGTCAGGATATTCAATGATATCTCACGCATTAATAGCGAAAGCCGGAACCGGTCAGCCGTGGATTCTGAGCAGACTAAAGCGGCCATCAAAGATGCGGTGGTCAATCATGATTGTGCCAATCGCACTGTGCCTGATGGGGCTGTTATCCGGTTGCAGCAACACACGAACCGAATACGTTCCGGTGCCACCGGTACCCATTCCAGCACATTTGCTCGCTGACTGTTTGCCTCCGGTGATACCGGACACAATGACATGGAGTGACAGTCTCATACTGAATGAGCAGCTACTGACGGTGATTGAGCAGTGCAATCTGGATAAGCAGGCGATACGGGAAATAGAAGAGAATGGCAGGTCATCCCTGAATATGTGAGAATATTGATAAGGCTCCTAATAAAATTAGTGTATAAAAATCTTATCTTATAGAGGTGGGTGTATGCTTTCAAATAAAGCTTTAGAAAATAATGATATAAAGATAATAAATAAGAAAATTAAAGATGTAATTTCTCTGTTAGCCTCGATGTGTGTTTTGGTCACTGGCTCATATCTTATGGGTGAGATGCTCATTGGAGCAAAAAAAGTAAGTGTTTTATGGATGGTATTATACTCTTTGAGTATTGTTTCTTTAATGGGGCTTTTGGTTATTGCATTTCATATAATAAAGTCTGATTTTTTAGAGGTGCGTAGAGAAGTATCATCAACGAAATATTCTAATATATTTTTTGTAATATTATGGTTTCCTGCAATAGGATTTTTAGGTGCATTGTCTGTTTCTGGTAATCAATTATCTGAGGTAATTACAGAATATAAATCAAATGAAAAACAAGTAAAGGCTCTTTTCCCTCCTCCAGCAGCATGGGCACTGCAACCTCCTTCAAACTCACTGGAAAAGTTAGATCAAGTATTTTCGATATCTGCGCTTGAATTGCCAAACTTGAATTCTGAAGAAAAAGTAGAGAAACACATCTCTCCTTATTCTTATTGTGTAAATGGGGAAACTGATATTGCTCTTACTAAAGTGGCTGCCTTAACTCTTCTTGATGCTCGTGAGGGTATTATGACCGATAGAGTAAAAATAAAATATTTACAAGAATATATTGAAATGCAAAGTAAAAGCAGGAATAAGCTTGAAGCAGATTAACAAAATGTCGCTGAATAATATAGTGGTCGCTTAGGCGGCCTTTATTATTTTTACTGAAACCGTTACCTCCGGCGGCGTGGGCGATGCAACCACCGTCGAACTCTCTGGAGAAACTGGATCTACTGTTCTCGATATCCGAGAAGGTATCATCAACGACCGGGCAAAACTGAGATATTTACAGGAATATGTTAAGGCTGAATGCAGAGGAAACAATGACTGAAATAGACGAACTTAATTCCTGTCCGTTTTGTAACAGTGGAAGCGCGGAAATGAGCTCATATTCAGATGACACGTGGTTTTATGTGCAATGTACCGACTGTGGAGCAAGTGGGCCAGAGGAAAATACCGCAGAGAACGCCGAAATTGCGTGGAACCGGAGAACTTGAAATCCTCAAAAGCCAGTTCCTTGGATTGAAGGAGTATGTTAGGACGCAGTGTCAGTGAGTGATGAGAGGACGGCAAAAGTGTTACCGTCCTACTCAATATAATTATAAACACAATACGTAATTCCATACCCCCGGGTGCACCTTTATGCATTGAGCTAAGCAGCTACCCCAGGCTGAGCTGGCCGGAGGAAACATCGAGCAAGTCATAGCATAGATTTGCGTTGAGGTTAAAAGAGTCGTACCTGCTAACAGGCAAAGAAGAATGAACTTTTTCATTTTACTCACCCCATTTCACTGACAACAACAAAGACCAATTAACCCATTAAACCTATTTTCACCCAACAACAAGCGAATAATGCTTAACAATTAGTTACCCTCTGAAACTAAAGTCAATATTTCTTTGCCCATTCCCTGAGTGGTTAAAGGAATATTGATAACCCATGCTGCCACCCGTTCCCATCGCGTACCCAACGCACACGGGATGGTGGCATTTCTGTTTTCACTGCGCACCGCAGCGCCAATCTAAACATCGAGCCTTTATTTAGGAATGAGCCTTTGAGGGATCAGCTAAAACTGATGCTACTCGATGGGCTGATTTCCTATGCGGCAAAGGTTCATTACCTAAGTAAGGATAAGCATCGTGAGTAACATTATTCATTTTGAATATGAAGGTCATCCTGTATTTTTTAATGAAGAAGGCTGGATTAATGCAACGGATATAGCTTCCAAATACGGGAAAAAGCCCGCCAAATGGAAAGAGCTTCCTAGTACCAAAAGTTACATAAAATCCCTCGCGAACGCCCTAAATATGGGCAATGTCCGAAAATCGGACTTTGGTCTGATAGTGACGAAAAGAGGTAATACCGCTCGCTTAAGCAAATCAAGATAAGTCATAATCGGCCTCAACTGATTGTTTGAGGCCGATTTTTATGTCTGAATTTTCTCGTGAACTCCAAGCTACTGCGGAATTTAATTACCCCGAATCTCTGGATGCCTTTAGCCAAAACATTCCGATGGCATGGGTGACTAAAGTGGTTAGAGAAACCGGCCGAGCCACGGTGCGAAAACGTCGATTTCCCGCCGAACAAGCCGTGTGGCTAGTGCTGGGCATTGGGCTCATGAGAAACCGTTCTATCAATGATGTGTGTGACAAATTAGACCTGGCTTTTCCTGACGCCAAGGGGGAACTGCCATCATTAGCGTCAAGCCGTATCTCAAAAGCCAGACACCGCATTGGTGTTGAACCCTTGCGGCTTCTTTTTCATACCACCGCCACCGAATGGGAAAAAGAGGACACAACGTATTCTGTGTGTGGCCTGAAAATTTTATGTGTGGATGGCACCCAGTTTAAGGTGCCTGAAACAGGCGATAACCAACAATTGGGTTATGCCTCCGGTAAAGCCACCTTTCCTTCCGTGTTAGCGCTGACGCTGATGTCCGCACGAACACACCTTATCTCTGATGTGGCGTTTGGCCCCATCACCCAAAGTGAAATGAGCTACGCCCAACAATTGGTTGGTTCTGCGCCCGAAAATACGCTGACGTTGTTTGACCGGGGTTTTCTCTCTGCGGAATTATTTCAATCGTGACGGGGAGCCGGCAAAAATACCCATTGGCTGACGCCGATAAAAAGCAAGATGCGTTATGACATTGTTGAGGAATACAGCCCTTATGATAAATTGATCGAGATGCCGGTTTCTCCCCAGGCCCAACAAGCCCATCCTCACCTTGGAAAAACCTGGCGGGCACGTCTTATCTTAATTCCGGATCCGAAAGGTGAAATTAAAGGGTTTATCACTTCAATGGAATGCCCGGTAACCTATCCGCTCAACGCTATCCTGGGTGTGTACTGGGAACGTTGGGAAATTGAAACCGGTTATGGTGAACTGAAACAAAGGCTACTCAATAACACCGCCATCCTGAGGAGCCAGACACGGGCCGGTATTTATCAGGAATTATGGGGCATCTTGATTGCCTATAACGTGGTTCGGCTGGAAATGAGCCGGATGGCAAAAGTCTATCGTGTTGAACCGCTTCGGATAAGCTTTATCAATGCGTTACGGCTGATACAGGATGAGTTTTTATGGTGTTCGGGACGTAGCCCCGGTACGATCCCACAAAAATTAAAAGCGCTCAGGGAGAATGGCAAGAGACTGATCTTACCGCCGAAGCGAAAACGCCCATCCGTCCCACGGCAAATACTCTGCAAACATCACGTTACCCTTATCAAAAGAGAACCGCTCACGCTTAAGTGAGCGGTATTACGAAAAGAGGTGGTTTTAATGCCGGGACATGGATTCATCCAAAGTTGGCCGTCTCTTTTGCTAGATGGTTATCTGATGATTTTGCGGTTTGGTGCGATTTGAAAATTGATGAACTAATTCGAAGTCATCAACCCACATTCACTGACCAGCGCATCAATGCCATCTTTCTTCTTGATAAACCCGCTACATGGGAAAAGCAGTTTCAGCAACCCTTTTATCAGGCACTCAGCCGTAGTCAGGGTTGCCCTACAACGGCCATGTCGGTGGTACTCCGTCACTGTTTGGGATGATCACATCCAAGTGGGTATATCAGGTTGTGCTGCCTGATTCGGTTTACTCTGAGGCAAAAGAAGCAGCCAAAGGCAGCGGGGATAAGATCCATCAATACCTTAAACCGGAAGCCCGGAAACTGGTACAAGAGCAACTGAAAGCGGTCACGATATTGGCTAACGGCTGCGTGGACTACAAAGATTTTGAGGCACGTTGCGTTCAGTCATTTGGCAAGTCAGGCGAGCAAGGTATGTTGATCTTGCCGGTAGAGCGGGAATTCAGTTATTCAGCAGTCAGGCATTAAGCCAAAGTGCTTTTTCACACTTTGGGATGAAAGCACGGGCAGGGTTTGAAATCTGCCCCTTTGATGCGGTAAGCGATTGATATTATCGAGATCCTCAGTTTGGTGTTGGGTTCGCCAATCTGACGGCCAGCGATGAAATCAATGAGTTACTGCACAAGGCATGGGCGAGTAAGTATTCGACTGAAAAGCCGAAGAGCAAGAGGGCTTGATGCAATTGCTCCGCAATTGTACCAGAGCAAATAGAACGAACATTAAACTGAATACAAAATTCTGCAAAGCATCCACTTTCGGGGGTTTGATAGAGTTTTATATAGGTTTTGGGTATTGGTGGTCTCGCCGGAATAGCGGGTTATATAAACCGAGGTAGTTATTTGTTCTGAATAAGGGTAAAACACGATGGAAATTAGTATTAATGAAGATGGTGGCGCCAAGGTAACGACGGCGGGATACACAGCGTTTTACGGTAAGAATGGCGGACTCAAACTAGTTAGTGGCGGTTCCAATAGCATTCTTAACGCCCCTGCGACGCTCGTTATTCACGATGCATTCAAACAGAAAGCAGAAAAGGAACCAGCACCCCCCCAAACAGGAACCTACAAAAGAACAGACGAGCAAGGTCTATGACGCAGGCATGACACTGGCAGTAGAGAAGAGCGCCGAAGCTATCATCGAAAATGCAGAGAAGATTTATAAAGTAGCTGCTGGAGTTCATGTGAAAGAGGCCGTCATTAATGCAGCGAAGATAAGCAGCATCCCCGATGACGATCATATTCGCCGGATAGTCCGTGAAGAGATGCGTCAGTTCGTGACCCGTGAACTTATGCCGGGTGGGTTACTTTCAAAATAAGGAAATAAAATGGCTAGGCCGGACTGGGGCGAGCTTAAAAATAAGTTCCTGTCTGACCACGCCGAAACGGGGGTATCACCGAAAGAGTGGTGTGAGTCTCAGGGATTAAATTATTCAACTGCCCGAAGGTATATCAAAAATCCGACTGCGCACAAGACTGCGCAAAACGAAACCCGCAAAGTGCGCAATTCAAAAAAGCGCAATTCCAACACCGCTCCGCCTTTTGAGATTGGCAACAGCGCAGCGGTAAAGCACTCTGGTTACTCTAAATATCTGCCTGATTCAGAAGAGCTGTTTAAGGATGCGGCAGAGCTGGATTTGGCTCATGAATTATTGTTTGTTCGGGCAAGAACATTGTCAGTGACAAACATCCTTGGCAAGTTGCGCTCTGATTTTGAGTCGACCGAAGATTCGGAATTACGAGGTGATATTGCAAAACAGATTATGGGTGCAGAACAGGCTCTAGATCGCAATATTGCGCGGGTTGAATCTATAGAGCGTACTTTAGCGAGCCTTGATATCGATCGGGCTACGTTACCGAAAGTGATAGCTGATACTGAATTTAGATTAGCAGCAACACGTAAGACAAAACTTGAAGCAGATAAACTGCAAAAAGAAATCGATACAGAAAAAGAGCAGCCCATAAAACGAATGGAGGTGATAATTGTCGGGGAGAACAATCAAGGCGACACTGACACCACCTCAAGGTAAGTTTTTCGGTCTCCAGTGTAAGTATCCGGCGTTTGTTGGCGGATTCGGCACCGGTAAGACTGAAACGATGGCTGTTTCTGCTTTTCGAGATGCATCCCATTCATCTAATGCATTGATAGCCATGTATGAACCAACCTATGATTTAATACGGCTTATCCTTGCACCTCGCATGGAAGATAAACTATCTGAGTATGGCGTTCGCTACAAATACAATAAGTCAGAGAACATTATTTACACCGCCACTTCCGGTATTGGTGATTTTGTTCTGCGCACACTGGATAACCCTGCACGTATTGTCGGATATGAGTCCTATCGGGCGCATATTGATGAAATTGATACACTGAAAGAGCAACATGCAAATGATGTTTGGATAAAAGTTATTGCCCGTAATCGTCAGCGTCCGTTTGGCGTAGAGAAGCCATTTAACAGAGTAAGCGTCTACACCACACCAGAAGGATTCCGCTTTGTATATAAAACATGGAAGCGTAACCCTAAAGATGGTTATCAAATGGTTCAAGCGTCTACATGCAGCAATCCATTTTTACCCGATGATTATGCGGACTCCTTGAAGGCAAGTTATCCGCCTCAATTAATCGATGCTTATCTTGATGGTGAATTCGTTAACCTGACAAGCGGAACGGTTTATCACTGTTATGACAGGAAAGAGAATGGCAGCACGGAAACAGTGATAGGTAATGAGCCTATATTTGTCGGCATGGATTTTAACGTTGGCAAGATGGCGGCAATTATTCATGTGAAACGCTCAGGGTTACCTCATGCAGTGGACGAAATAATTGATGGTTACGACACACCTGACGTTATCAAAACACTGCAAAACCGGTATTCAGAAAACAAAATTCACATTTACCCAGATGCGAGTGGTAATAGCCGGAAATCAGTTAATGCGTCAGAGACTGATATTGCATTGCTCAAAAGAGCTGGGCTGGCAGTTCATGTAAATGGTACTAATCCATCGGTAAAAGATCGCGTTAACTCAATGAACGCAATGTTCCTAAATGCAGAAGGGGAAAGGCGTTATTTCGTTAATGCTGATAGGTGTCCTAATTATACTGAGTCGCTGGAGCAGCAAATTTGGTCACCATCTGGTGAGCCAGACAAAACGGCAGGCTTTGATCATACAAATGATGCTGGTGGTTATTACATTTCCTTTGAGTATCCAATTGTGAGAACTGACCTAACCAAGAAAATCAATTTCAACTGGAACTAACATGAATACGAACGTTGATTACCGACATCCTGCGTACACCGAATTTTTGCTAGAGTGGAACATGATTGGCGATTGTGTTGATGGCGAACGAGTCGTTAAGAGCCGAAAAGAGAAGTATCTGCCGCATCCAGCAGATAAAAAAGCCAAAGACGATCCGCATAATGAACGGTATAAAAAGTATATTCTCCGTGCATCGTTTATCAACGCGACAGGGCGTACTCTCAGCGGCCTGTTGGGTATCGCATTTAATAAACCCGTCAAAATTGATATCGCTGGTGGAGTTGAATATCTGGAAACAGATATAGATGGTGAAGGACAGCCATTGACACAGATGATACGTGATTCACTTTCTCAGGTCTTACAGCGTGGGCGGGCTGGATTGCTAACTGATTTTTCGGGTGCTGGCGTTCAGTCAGAAGCCAATAAAGGTCGTCCGTACATCCGATTATTTACGGCAAAGCAAATCATCAACTGGCGAGTGACTCATGGCAAGACATCATTAGTGGTTGTTCATTATAAAGAACCAAGGGACGCCGATGATTTTGAGTTGCAGATGGTGGATCACTGGATTGAATTGCGGCTGATTGATGGCATTGCTTATTCTCGCAGATGGCGCAGATATAATGATTTAACCATAGGTGAGTGGGTGGAGCTTAAAGATGCTAGTGGTAATCCATTAACAGAATTACCATGGTCATGGATTGGCGCAGCGAACAACGACCACACACCGGATGCACCGCCGCTGGCCGATATCGCCTATGTGAATATCAAACATTATCAGGCTGAGGCTGATATCGCAGAGTCAGCACACACTGTCGGGCAGCCGATGGTGGCGTTAACAGGTCTTGATGATAATTGGGCAGATAAATATTTTTCTGGCGGGTTTACCGTTGGCTCGCGTAGTGGTGTGTTGCTGCCCAAGGGTGGCGATATGAAGTTCGCACAGCCGGAAGAGCGCAACATACAGATAACGGTGGCGGAACGGCGTGAGAAGCAAATGGCAATGTTAGGCGCAAAATTGATTGAGCGCGGCACCTCTGCACGAACAGCAACACAGGCACAGAATGAGGCGCAAACGGATAACTCCATCCTGTCATTGTGCGCCGGTAATGTGGAACAGGCATTTAACCGCGCGTTGCAGTTCTGTATCCAGTTTGCTGGCACTGGTGAAGCAGCCATTGAGTTGAACAAAACCTATGAAATTGCCCAACTGGATTCTGCGTCTATTTCGGTTCTGTTATCTGCTGTCCAGTCCGGTGAGATGAGGAAGGTTGATTTCACCCGGTATCTGCAAAGTATCAATATTGTTCCACAAGATGAAAAGCCGGAAGATATTGAGGATCAGCTAAGAAACAAAGAGCCTGAAATGCTGGAATGATAAATGAAATCCATCAATGAAATGATAAT
This sequence comes from Xenorhabdus ehlersii, assembly GCF_003610465.1. GTDB lineage: Bacteria > Pseudomonadota > Gammaproteobacteria > Enterobacterales > Enterobacteriaceae > Xenorhabdus > Xenorhabdus ehlersii. Next base: position 306,830 of record NZ_RAQI01000003.1, read on the forward strand.
GGACGAATTGATTGCTCACTCCCTGTTTTCTGGTCGCTATAGCACGGGTGTTGCTCGCAGGATGGTTAAGGCGTTGAACGAGTTTGACGCAGAGTTAACAGCATCGTTAATTGTCGCGCTGGATGATGCCAACATTGATACTGACAGTTTCACGATGAGGCGATTGGAGTCATTGTTATTCGGTGTCAGGGCAATCAATAAAAACGCTGTTGAGAGCGCATTTTCTGTGTTGTCCCGTGAAATGCTGGAGCATGCCCACTATGAGATTGGCTACTATCCGTCGCTATTTGGCTCCCTGTTACCTGATGCCATCCTGAGACAATACCCGCTGGTGGGCATTACAGAAGAAATGTTGTATTCATCGGTGATGGCGCGTCCGTTTCAAGGAAAATTGCTATCAGAGTGGGCTGACGGTCTGGAAAAAGACCGCATGGCTCGTATTAGTAATACGGTTCGCAATGGTTACCTGAACGGTGAGAGTGCGGTTGAGATTGGTCGAAAAATCAGAGGTCACGCCAATCAAGGATATAAAGACGGTTCCCTGCAAATGAGTCGGGCTAATGCGACAACCATCGCTAAAACTGCCGTCAGTCACCTACAAGCGGTGGCAAGAGAGCAATTTGTCGACGCTAACAGAGATATCCTTGATTGTAAGCGGTGGGTATCAACACTGGATAACAAAACATCCAACGATTGCATTGTCCGCGATGGATTGAGGTACACGCTAGACGGTAAACCTATCGGACACAAAGTCCCCTATTTGCAGGGTCCCGGAAAGATCCACTTCAATTGTCGCTCAATGGAAACGCTGGTGGTGAAATCGTGGCGTGAACTGGGTATTGATGCGGATGAAATGAGCGAAGGAATGCGGGCATCAATGGATGGTCAGGTGCCAGCAGGGGCGACATTTTTAGAGTGGATTCAGCGCCAGCCGGAGTGGAGACAGCGACAAGTGTTTGGTGAAACTCGTTTCCGGCTGATGAAGGATGGCGGTATACATCCCTCGCAATTCTACACAGATAAAGGTGAGTTTATTTCATTAGACAAGCTCAAAGAGATAGACGAACAAGCATTTAGAGAGGCTGGCTATGACTAATGCCAGCAACAAATCACACAAGCCCGCCACACTGAGCGGGTTTTTTATTATCCGCAGTCGGTGACTGCATCATCAAAACCCGAGGTTTGCGATGTTTAAGTTTTTATTAACAAAAGAAGAGTTCGAGGCATTAACTGATGACCAAAAAGCCATGTACAAAGTGCAGGGTGATAAATATCAGTTACAGATCGAAGGGTTGCCTGAAATTCCCGACGTTTCCGGCCTACAAAAGAAAGTCGATGAATTACTTTCTGAGAAAAAATCTGAACAAGAGAAACGCCGTCAGGCGGAAGAAGCAGCCAAGAAAGCCGCAGACGAACAAGCCCGTAAAAACGGTGACATTGAGGCACTGGAAAAAAGTTGGTCTGAGAAACTCACTGCACGAGAAAAAGAGTTATTGGCACAACTCGAAGAAAAGGACACTAATTTGCGCACATTGCTGGTGGATAACGTGGCTCAGTCACTGGCGGCTAAATTGGCAGGCGACAGTGCAGAGTTGCTTTTACCACATATCAAATCACGCCTAATCGTTGAAGAGGGCAAAACACGGGTTGTAGATAGTGAAGGTAAACCCTCTGCACTGACTATTGACGATTTAGAAAAAGAATTCCGTAGCAACAAGCTGTTTGCGCCTGTTGTTATCGGCAGTAAAGCGACCGGAACCGGCGGTGAAGGTCAGCGCCAAACTGTTGCCAGAGGTGGCGGTAAAACTTGGCACGACTATACGGAAGCAGAACGTATCCGTCTGCTCGAAGAAGATCCTGAGGAATTTAAACGCCTCGCAAAAACACAGTAACAGGAGCATGAATTAAATGGCAACAACTCGTTTATCCGATATTTTTCGTGGTGATTACTATCAGGCTATCGCTCCACAAAACAGCCCAGAAAAAACCGCCGTTTTTGAGTCAGGTATCATTACCCGCCTGCCTCAGTTGGATGCTATCGCCTCTGATGGACAAGGCACGGCAACCATTAACTACTGGAATGATTTAGATGCGAACGAGGCACCTAATGCCACGTCCGACGACCCCGATCAGATAGGTAAGGTAGGAAAGGCCAGTCAGTCCAGCCTGAAATCACGTGTTCTGTACCTTAACAAGGGCTATGGCGTAGCTGACTTGGCGGCAGAGCTGGCAAACAGTGAACCAATGACCCATATCCGTAACCGCTTTGGTACTTATTGGACTCGGCAATGGCAGCGTTATCTCATTGGGACTGCGCGTGGGATTATTGGCAACAACATTGCGAACAATAATAGCGACATGGTGATTCAGGGTGGCAATGAAATCTCAGCCAATAACCTGATTGATGCGGCATTTACCGCAGGTGATGCCGCCGACACGTTCAGTGCTATTGGTGTTCACTCTGTCGTCATGAAACAAATGGCGACCCAGAACCTGATTGAGACTATCCGCGATTCAGAGGGGCGCGTCATTCTGCAAACATACCTGGGTAAACCCATCTTCATGGATGACAGCCTGAAATATCAGGACGGGCGTTATCTGACGGTCTTTTTCGGCGGCGGTGCGTTTGGTTACGGCAGTGGTAACCCGCATACTCCGGTTGAATTGGATCGTAAGGCGTCAGGCGGTAATGGTGGTGGTGCTGAGGTGTTATGGGAGCGTAAAACGTTTATCTTGCAACCCGCTGGTTTTAGCTGGCTGGGAGAGGAAGATCCCAATAAGACCCCTTCCATTGATGATATCGCTCAGGCAACTAATTGGCAGCGCAAATTTGACCGCAAAAATGTACCGTTTGCGGCGGTATTGAGCGGTAAGCCTGATTCTGGCAGCGAAAAAGCCAAAAATTCCGAGCAGAATTCTGGCAAGTGATGAGTAATCAACAGGGGCTTAATTGCCCCTTTCTCTTTGAGGTGAGCATGATTGATTCAGATAAAAACTCGCCAACGTTTAACAGTTACGCCAGTGTTGAAGATTTAAGGCGATTTGCTACTCAGCGGGGCTATTCATTACCTGATGGTGATTTGTCGTCTCTCCTGTTTCAGGCGATGGACTATCTGTCCACTAAGCAATGGAAAGGGAGAAGAGCTAATGCAGATCAACCGCTGGCATTCCCCCGCAAGGGAATTTATATCGATGGTGAGTCAGTGTCGGATGATGTTATCCCCAAGCCGATAATCCAGGTTCAGTGTCGGCTGGCTATTGATTCTCTGGAATATGATCTGACCCCCACAGTAGGCGGCGAAGTGCTATCTGAGGCGGTTAGTGGCGCAGTAGCGGTGACCTATACGGAAGGAACTAATTCAGGCAAGCCAAACATATCTTGGTTTAATTCCATGCTACATGACTTTCTATCTGGTAGTGGTACGACATTTAAAGTATTCAGGGGGTGATATGGCAACTTTCTACCCTAGAATGCAAAAAACGTCTGAACGATTGCTAAAAAAGTATGGTGCCGAATTTCAGGTAAAACGAAAAGGGCAGCACTGGGTGGATGATGAAGGCAAAGAGCATCACGAACCGGAAAAGCAGTTCAGCGCTGTCGGAGTAAAAACCAAGTATAACCCTAATGAGATTGACGGTTCACTGATACTGTCTACGGATATCAAGATGGTGTTTTCGTCTGATATTGAGCTAAAAAAAGGTGATCGTGTGCTGGTGGATAGTGTTTGGCTGAGGGTGATTGAGCCTAACCCAATAAAACCCGCAGATTTCATACTCTGTTACCAATCTCAGTTGAGGGCGTAACATGGCAGATCCATTTATGGCGTCCATTGATGCGTTTGTGAATAAAGCGAAAGGCAATATTGAAGCCGCATCAAGAGGAACGTTTATCAAGATATTGTCACGACTGATTATCATGTCGCCTGTTGGCAACCCTGAACTGTGGAAGGTCAATCAAACGGCAAGAGAATACAATCAGGCTGTACATGATTGGAACGAGCAGCAGCGGTTAGATCCTAAAAATTTGACCCCAAAGAAGCGGCAGCTAAAAAAACGTGCTCGTGTCACTGATTCTATGGATATCAAAGCACCTTCTGGATATACGGGTGGACGATTCCGCGGTAATTGGCAGATCACTTTTGATGACATTCCCACAGAAGAGACAGGACGCATTGATAAAAGCGGCAATATGACTAAAGCCGTGGGTGATTTGGTTATTGGTCAGTTTCAGGTTGGGGTAAAATCGGTCTATTTCTCAAACGTTGTGCCGTATGCTTATCGTCTGGAGATGGGGCATTCGAAACAAGCGCCAAATGGCATGGTTGCAGTAACAGCACAGGGATTTCAGAAGTTCTTTAGTGAGGCTGTTACGGAGGCGAAATCATGAACCAGTCAATAATAAATAACGCTATTCGGGCGCTGGTGGCAAAAATAGCCAAACAGGAAAGTCTAAACGTGGCGTGGCCGAATATACCATTTGATGACATTAACGAACCGTATTTGCAATTACATATTATGCCAGCAACAACACAAAACATTGGGCTGTCGTTGGATATGCCAATCTTCCGCGGTGTGATTCAGGTGAATGTGGTGGGGAAATCCGGTTCGGGTGATTCAACCCTGATGAGTATTGCTGTCCGAGTAACTAAATTCCTACAGAACGGCTTGTCATTGGTCGAGGATTTATACCTCAACGATGAGCCGAATATCTTTCCTGCCATACAGGATGGCACCAACTACACCATTCCCATACGTACATCTTATCGATGTGACGCAGTTCGATAACACAGCCGCAATTAGCGGTTTCTTATGCATAAAAGAGGTTAACGATGGCCTATAACATTCCTAATGGTTCCCGTGTTTATATTGCAAGTAAGTACGGGAATGAAATCAAAGTAGTATCCGCGTCTAACGCAGAAGAGGTAGTACTGACGGTTGAGTCAGCTACGGGCATTGCTAAGGACGATATCGTTCATGTCAATTCTGGCTGGAAAAAAGCCTCTGGTGCTTATCGTGTTAAATCGGTCGCAGAAAAGAGCGTCACGTTGGAAGGACTGGACACCACGGACAAGAACGTATTCCCCGTGGCTGGTGGTGCAGGTTCATTGAAAAAAGTGCTGGAGTGGGAGGTAATGCCGCAGGTCATGACATTATCCACGGAAGGTGGCGATCAACAAACGCAAGAAGTTCAGTTCTTAGAAGATGAGCAAGCGGAAACTATCGATACCTACAAAAATGGTGTTGTTCAGGTTTACACCTTTGCTCACGACGCCAAGTTACCTATCCGTAAGTTGCTCATGAAACTGGATGACAGCAAGCAGATCACTGCTATTCGTTTCTATAACAAACGTGCAGCGGAAGACCGCTATTATACCGCTTCCGTTTCGTTTCAGCGTGTGCCCAATACCGCAATGAATGAAGTGGAAAACGTCACCGCGCGATTCTCTCTTAAATCTGAAATGCAGATTTATACCAACGCAGAATGATCACGCCCCCTTTACGGGGCTTTCTTTTGAGGATTTTTTTATGGCTTTTACACTTGTTCCTAACCCTAAATTCAAAGCAAATGTCCAGATCCCCGTTGCTGGCAAAGAAGATCCGGAAGTGGTGACATTTACATTCAATCACAAGCCCATCAGTGAGCTGGATAAAATGCGGGAAATGCCAGCGGTGGAATTCTTTGAGCAAATTGTTGCTGGCTGGGCAATAGAGGAACCCTACAACACTGAGAACTTAAAACTGTTGCTGGATAACTATCCGTCAGCAACAACAGCAATCACAACCACCTACTACAACGAACTACTGGGTAATCGCGAAAAAAACTGATAGCGGTCGCTGAGGCATTGTATGGCGGAATGAGTGCAAAAGATGCCGTTGATTTTGAACGGGCGTTTGGCTTTATCCCGGAAGAATATGATGTTGAGGTGTGGCCTGATGTATGGGATTCGTATCTGACTTTCAGTGCAATGCGCACACAGTGGCGTGTTGGCATGAACGGCGCTACGGGTCTAGATTACTCCCCGCTGAATCAGGTCATGGATTACCTCAACATCAAAGACAGAGCGACCGTATTTAACGATATTCGGGTGATGGAAGTTAAGGCGCTCGAAGTCATGCATAAGAAGTAACAACTCCTTTTGTGACCTCCTTCGGGAGGTTTTTTATACCCGAAGGAAAGAGAAATGACTGATGTAGCAACTATCTCATTAAAGGTTAACACCTCTGATCTTGAAAGGGGTGAGCAGAAATTAAACTCATTTAAAGAGGCCGCTGATAAGGTCAGTAATTCCACAAATAAGTTATCCAACGAGTCAGAAAAAAACGCTTCGGCCTCTGCTGCTATGGCGAAAGAGATTGACCGGATACACCGAAGTGTTTCGGAGTTAGCAGCTAAGGAGCGGCAAGCTGCGTCAGCTTCAAAAGTTCTTGCGGCGGAACAAGATAAAGTCGCTGAGGCGTTTTTCAAACAGATTGATGCCATTAAACGTAATGCTACCTCGACAGAGCAGTTAACCAAGATTCAGGCGGAAGCCAGAAAAGCCAGACAGTCAGAGAAGCTAGACCTTGAATCCTATCGCAACATCCTTTCTGACATTATCGGCAAAAAGAAACAGATGGCAGAGGCTGATGCGAAACAGGCCGCAGCAGGTCAGGCGTTTCTGGCCAGACTGAAAGACCAAATTGCAACCCAAAATCTCAGCCGTAATGAATTACTGAGATACAGGGCGGCACAATTAGGCGTGAGTTCAGCGGCAGATATTTACATCAACAAGCTAAAAGAAACGGGTAAGGAAACCAAGAACTTAAACCGGAATAACAATTCGGTTATTGCTGGACTTAAAAATCTCTCCGATTCAATGGGTATGGGAACATTGTTACGTGGCGGGGGATGGGGCGCGGTAATTGCAGGAGTAGGTGGGGTTGCCAAAGCTTATTATCAGGCTTTAGAAGTACAGGAAAATTTTAATAGGGCTGTTATTGCCTCTGGGCGATTCGCAGGAATTACTCAGGGACAATTGATCGGTTATGCAGAGAATATCAGTAAAACGGGTGCAGGCGCAGAAGTTGCCGCCGAGGCGCTCATTAAGCTGATGAATGCAGGGCTTAAGCTCGACGTAGATATTAGTAAAGCAGGGCAATCTATTGTCGAGTTTTCTCGTTATTCTGGGCAGAGCGTTGATGAGTTGGTTTCACATTTCGCCCGATTATCTGATGATCCCTATGGTGGCTCTGTTGCCCTGAACAAGCAATATCGCTATCTCTCCGTGAACGTACTCCAACATATTAAGGAATTAGAACTTCAAGGAAAAATAACGGAAGCCGTTACTTATGCCACGGATGCATTGAGCGGAGCGATGGCTGAACGTGCGAATGAAATCCGAAATAGTATGGGTACATTGCCTAAGCTATTTGATGAGATTAAACGCGCTGCTAATTTTATGTGGGATTCGATTGCTGGATTAGGTGCTAAGCCATCTGATATAGAGCACAGAGCCAGATTGGTGTTAAAAATCGGCTCGGCAGAAAATGACCCTCGTCGCCATAATGGAAAAACGCCTAGTGTATCAAATGAAATATTAAATCAGTGGAAGAAAGAACTGCGTGAACTGGATACTAAGGTAAGGAAAGAGAAGGAATCCGCAGAACTTCAAGAGCGCAGTATTACCAGCCAAATTAAGTTTAACCAGTTGGTTGATAAAGGGACGAGTTGGGCAGAAAAAAGAAAGCATGAACATAAAATGCTAAATAAATTGATACAAGAAAATATCCAACTGGCGAAAGAAGGTAAGATCAAGCTATGGACGACAGAGGATATTGCGAAAGCTCGCGCCGGTATCGAACACGAATTTCGTGACCGTCGAGGACCTGGTTATGGGAAAAAACCGCCTAAAGAACCTAAATTTAAAGTTGATGCAGGGACTCGCTTAGATGAAGCGGCGCAAGCTCGTACACGAGCACTACAAGCTGAGTTAAAAGCCCTACAAGACGAAAGTAAATATGTTGGCATCGTCAGTCAACAGCGCCGGGAATTATTTAAAATACAGAGTCAATTAGCCATTCTTGAGGAAGTCAGAGACGGTGACAATAAGCGTAGGCTTAGTGATGATGAAAAAGCATTATTGTTGAAAAAAGAATCTATCCTTGCTGAAAAGCAGGAAGCTGCTGAAATTGGCGACCAGATTGAAAAGCAAAAACAACTTAACGGCTTAAGACTATCCAATGATGGATTGGAAGAAGAGTTAAGACTCCGTCGTGAAAGCATTGGTAAAACTGAAGTTCAGATAGCCAAGCAGACTGAATTGCTCAAGCTGAAAAATGAGTGGTTAAAGAAGGGGGGGGCTGAAAGCGACTCTGAATATCTACGTGGAATTGATCTGGTCGAACAAAAATATGCGGATGAGAAAGCTCTTCGTTCTAACTGGGAAGATGGATTTAAAAGAGGGTTCGAGAATTTTGAAAGGGAGGCATCAAATGCCTACGGCAATGTTGCACAAATCTCCCAAGCAGCCTTTGCGGGTATGAGCAACTCTCTGTCTGATTTTCTTCTCACTGGTAAGGCTAACTTTGGCGATTTCACTAAGTCAATTCTTAGCATGATTACCAAAATGCTCATGCAAATGGCTATGTTGCAAGCCATGAAAGCGGCATTTGGTGGTACTTCATTTGGGGCTACGCTTGGATTTGCTGGTGGTGGTTACACTGGAGATGGTGGCAAATACGAGCCTAAAGGTGTAGTTCATGGTGGTGAGTTTGTATTTACCAAAGAGTCAACTCAGCGTTTAGGTGTTGATAATTTGTATCGGCTGATGGATAGCGCCAAACGTGGATACGCTGCTGGTGGTCATGTTGGCGGCTCTCAACCAATGACAGTAAGTACTCCGACACCAAGAATGTACGGGATGCAACCTACGCCCGCTGGTGGAGTTCAGGTCAATCTTGGCGGCATTCATGTAGAAAACCAGCAACAGCAATCTACCGCTTCAAATATCGATGCACGGGCAGCAGAGCTATCACTGACGAAGAAAATAAGGTCTGTGTTAGTTCAAGAAAGCCGTGATGGTGGTGATTTGTATAAAATCATTAGAGCGGTTAGTGGTAGACGGTAGAAATTATTAACTAAACAGCCACCGAGTTGGTGGCTTTATGAGAGGTAGGTATGAAAATATTTACATCATTGATACACCCAAACGGATTTTTTATCCATGCCGAATGGCCTGATAATCACTTTTGGGTGCTTATGAGTGGCTCACTTGGCTGGGGGAAATTCAGCCTAGTCAGACGTTCACAAGAATTCAGTCCTACTGGAGGAATTTTTGAATTATCTGAAACGCGACCGGTAGATTCGCTATCCCCTTCGCCAATAGTTCGTTCATCAAATGTGTTATGGCGCTTGCCGGAAGCTCACGAAGTTTTGATTTCAAGCTCGACTTCACATCGGAATTCGCATCAAAATTTACAATAAGTTCCTCAAGAGCTTTAATTGAATCGCTGTGAATGCGAATAGTTTGTACTTTTAAAATAGCACTGAGTCCACCATCATCCAGCAGAAAATCAATGCCTTTCTCAGTGATAAAACATGTATGGTTATTAAAAATGTATGTCACACCATCAAAAGTTGTACTTTGTATAAAGGGTTTTTGGATTAGTTCATGCATTTCAAGGTAAAGCATGTTTGCTATGAGGTGATCGGGGTTATTAAATTTACCTAAAAGCCCCTCATATTCTCCATCTTCCAATGGATTTGGGAAAGCGTTATATAGGTACGTCAAGATATCTAACTGTAACGCCCTGTCGTATTTATCTATATCCATCTCACATCTCCCCGAAGTTAATCAGCCATCCCTTCGGTTGGTGGCTTTGGGCTGAGATGTAACCATAAACCAAATGAGAATATATGCTTATGTGTAGATCACATTAAGACTTGTAACTGTCCATTTTGCTTCATTTTGCACCATACTTTGATTAAGATTCATGTATCTGATTAAAGTGAGGATGGAAGATGAAGAAGTTTTTTATTTTAATTGTTGGCTGTATGTTCCTGATTACAGGTTGTGTTACCCCTATGACAAAACAGGAAATTGCAAGCGCTAAGTATGATAAATTGCCAGCTAATTATCAGGAAGTATTGAAGGATATCATCGCCTATACACTGAAAGATCCAAGTTCAGCAAAGTATAAGTTTCATGATGCTAGATTAGCTTATACTCCGGCATCAAGGAATGTGGCTTATGTTGTTCCAGTAGAAATCAATGCCAAAAATAGCTATGGCGGTTATACAGGTTATAAAACAAGATATTACGTTTATATTGATGGGAAATATAAAGATGTGACGACAGGAGTTCAATATACAGCAGTTAAGTGGGCTGATGAAGTGACGAAATAGCCAGTAAGCGAATTAATTAAATGAGGAATGGTGGAGATGAAAAATTTTGGGATCTTCCTTCTGGTTATTGGTGTTCTTGCTGTTTTTGCATCATTTAATATGGATGTGAGTGTAGCAACTGGATATGGTGGAAGGGTTAATAATATCGGGTTGGTGGCTCAAAGAGAAAATCTCTTGTTGATTAGCTGCTTTGTCGTTTTGTGTGGTTTGTTGTTGGCTATCTTTGGAGGAAAAAAAACTCTTAATGGTGATAGTAAAAACAATCAAATGAAGTGTCCATTTTGTGCAGAACAGATCAACGTTGAAGCGCTTAAATGCAAGCATTGTGGCAGTGATGTTCAGGAAAAAATAGAACAAATAACCCTTAAGAAATTTAAGCCATCAAATGTCCCTCCTGAGTTTTTTTATAAAAGAAGGAAGGATGGGATAGAGTTAATAGATGATAGGGTTAAGGAGCTATCAGAAACGTTGATAAAAGCAAACATAGACAAGGAAACTCAAGAGATAGAGCTTCATTATCAATCGGAAATAGAGAGCCTTAATAAAGGGTTGCCCAAGGCAATTCAGAAACAATTTCAAGACAGGTATGTATACTGGCTTCACAACATTGATTTGGTCAAGGTAGACCCTATTGTGAAAGCCGCAAAAAAAATTGTTAACACAGAAGATCTTCTTATAAAGAAAAGAGACGGCTTCATGATAAATGATGATGGAGTGAAAAAGTTAGTCGAATCATTTTTTATTCAATCTCCAGATTCAACGAACGTGTATCAAGATTTTGAAGATGAGATCTACACGATAAAACGCACTCTACCTAGTGAAGTTCATGAGACATTTATCAGAAAAATAAAGTATTGGAATAATGAATTAGCAGATAATAACAACAGATAATATATCCTGCTGGGCTTTAAATTCGGTGGTTTTATAACCAATTAATGCTAAGATTGAGATAGATAATCATTCATTAACTCAGGATACAGAGGGGTAATACATGGGAGTGGTTATAGCAAGACTTGAAGCGTTTGTTGTAAATGTTATCCATGCTGACATGTGGATCGCTGAGTGTGATGAGCTTGGATTGGTTACAGAAGCTAAGACTTACGATGAGCTGACAGAGAAAGTTTGGGAAATTGCGCCTGAACTTTATGAGATTAATGGCCTAGGCGACCATTCTGAGGTTATCCGTATTAAGTTTGTCCAAGAGCAATCATCTGATTCAAGGGTGGCTCTCTGATGGGTTCTGGCTTATATCCGCAACTGAAAGAAATCTTATTAGCACACGGGTGTTACTTTGTCAGGCAAGGCAAAGGGAGCCATGAAATATGGCGTAGCGATATAACCAACAAAGTATTCAGTGTGCCATATACAATAGTCTCTAAACATACCGCCAATGCAATACTGAGACAGGCGGGTATTAAAGAAAAAATTTAATATTATTGCTGTGCCAGCCTGCACAAACAGCCCCTTACGGGGCTTTTTTGTTGAGTAGTTGCTCAAGCATGGAGTGGATAGAACTTAATTTCTTATCCATCTCTTTAAGGTGTGAATCTTTCTTAGTGATATGAATCGGCAAGGAATCTCTTTTTGAATGGATATCGAATTGTGATTGTACTGCAATACCTAAAACTTCAAGGCTCTTTCTATTAAAGGGTATAACTTCATAGCTAGAATTTAAAGGTCTAAGAAACCATTTACCCTGGTCGAAAAAGATCTGCCTAACCATAGAATCACCGTTAGTCATGGAAAAAGTAAAAACAAAGTCACCATTTTGAGCTGCGAGATTTCTGTCAAAAATAACCACAGTTCCTTCAGGAAAACTGAGTCCTGACTCGGATTCCATGGAATCTCCTGAGATTTTAACGGCAAAACAATCAGAACTCGCATTAGGAGGAGCCAAAACCGAACCATGACCAATGCCAGTAACAGACGCAGTAAAACCAATTGTTGAAAATACATCACTATAATATTCCATCACTGGAATCTCATGTGTTGTCACTGTCTTGCGAATGTTACCTAGATCAGGTTCATCACCAACTCCGATTGCTAACCATTCTCTACTTGTGCCAAGTGCCGCAGCTAAATTAGTTAGAACATTATCCCTTGGCTTTGAGTCTCCAGCTTCATAGGCAGCGATCTGTCTTCTGACAACACCAACTTTATCGGCTAATTCTCCTTGAGTTAGATTGGCTGCCTGTCTAGCCATTGAAATTCGTGTTTTAAAATTGTCATTAATTTTCATATGTGAAGTCCAAAAAATTCATATTGACACATGATGGAATCATGAGCTATAACTAATAGTACATTATGAGAATGTGTAGTTACAAATACTCACAGGAGATAAAAATGCGAAAAGATATGAGACCCTCACCATACCCATTCAGAATGAAGCCGGAAATGCGCCAATGGCTAGAAGATAAAGCCGAAGAAAAGCGCCGCTCTGTACAGGTTCAATTGGAGTACATAGTAGATATCGTGATGGAAATGGAGAAAAAAGGTGAGTTACAACTTCCATAAAGACGAAACCCCAACGGCGGCAACCATCGGGGTCTCTAATTTGTCAGTAACGCTCGAAGAAACCAACATGTCAACCATAACAGAGAGTGACAATATGAATAATGTAGCAAATAAAAATCTTCCTGTCATTGCAGGCGTAGAAATCACTACCGATTCAGCAGGTCGTTTTAATCTGAATGCGCTTCATAAGGCAAGTGGTACTGGTTCAAATAAAGCCCCTGCGCAATGGTTAAGAACGCAGTCAGCTAAAGAATTGGTGTCAGAACTTGAATCTAACTTATTGAAAGGTAGTCACTGTGCAAATATGCACACTGGTCATAAAGTGCTCAATGCTGTTTTAGGTGGCACCAATCCCGGTACTTTCGCTCATGAGTTAATAGCCGTTTCATATGCTGGCTGGATCAACCCGTCATTCCAGTTGCAAGTCAACCAGACTTTCATTGATTACCGTTCTGGTAAGTTGGTTGAACGGGTTCATGTACAAATTCCCCAATCACTACCCGAAGCACTTCGTCTGGCGGCTGACTTAGCAGAACAGAAAGCCGCACTTGAGCACAAGGTGGAAAGCATGGAAAACCTGTTCAAAGAGGGCATGACCGCCACGCAGTTCTGTAAAATGCTTAACGGAGTGAATGTTCAAAAAGTAAACCATTTTCTCCATCTGCATAACTGGCTCTACAACGAAAGCAAATCAGGTAAAAATTTACGCTGGCGGGCAACATCCTACGCACGTGATCGCTACCTGACAGAAAAGCAAAATGAATTCAATCTTCACGGTGAAGAGGCTTTCATTAAATTTCAGCCTGTTCTGCTACAAAAAGGCGCGCAAAAAATTTACCAGCATTATCTGGCAAATGAATTGCCGATGAAAAAGAACTGGGATGGGCTGCATACCCATGACAAATCCGTGAGCGTGGCGGCATAAAAGCCATCGTTTTGATGAACGGGAGATTGCATGTAGTATTTCCAAACTTGCCAAAATGTTGAGTGTGAAAGTAGCTGCTTAACGGGGTTTGAGGCCATGGGCGGCGATCAAATACTGATCTATTTAGATTTATTGATCAATCTAACAGTGATAATCAGTATTAACAATAAATATTTACACGTAATACGCGTGTAAATAGTTGAATATTCGAGGCGCTTCGCAATTCACAATGGATTGTCTTTACAAAACGTTACAATCACGAGATAAATAGAACGCGCTAAAACGGCGAAACCCCCGACTACTGGTAATAGTCAGGGGCTTCTTATACAACATCTACAATCTTGCAGGAATATAGACATGTTAAGTATACCACTTAATGAACCAAGTAAAACTATCAACGTCCCATTTCATGGCACCGATCTATATGTCGTTAATTATAACGGTGAGCCGTATGTACCGATGAAGCCGATTGTCGATGGCATGGGACTAGCTTGGCAATCGCAGTTAGAGAAGATAAAACAAAGGTTTAAATCAACTGTAACGGAAATCGTTATAGTTGCCGCAGATGGTAAAAAGAGGGAGATGATTTGCATTGCCCTCCGCAAACTTGCTGGCTGGTTAGCAACTATCAGCCCCAATAAAGTTAAAGCGTCGATCAGGGATAAAGTCATCCGGTATCAAGATGAGTGCGATGATGTTCTTTATGAATACTGGACTACGGGCGAGGTTAAGGCGAAGGGAACCACAACCCAAGACCGTACCCCTCTTCGCGGACTGGTTAATACTCTGATGGGTAAATATGGAGTCAGTAATAAAAAGCTATTCCAGATGATTCATCATGAGTTCGGGGTAGGTCATATAAATGAGTTAACCAACGACCAGCTTCCCTCTGCGATAGAGTATCTGGCGACTAAAGCAATTGAGGGTGAGTTTTTGGGGAAAGAGGCGTTACCAATCCCTAATAGCTATTCTGGTTTTACTGGCAGGTTATTAATGGAACTGGAACGAGGGGAAGTGCTTTATTCTCAGGCGCTGACTCCTAAACATTATGTTTCTACCATAAACGACTTTATGGAAATAGCTCAACGTGCTGGCTATATACCAATCGCCATTGAAGATGCTTGATTTCTTATCCAAATCAGATCATGCATGCAACCATGAAAATTCATCTGACACCAGAACAAAAACACGCCCTTGAATTGATGCATGATACTACTCGCGACAGTCGAGTCTGTGATCGCATTAAGGCGGTGCTTTTGGCCTCAGAAGGTTGGACTGCTCAGATGATTGCACAGGCCTTGCGTATTCATGAAAGTACGGTCAGCCGTCACCTGAAAGATTTTATCGCGCAGGAAAAGCTCACCCCAGAAAATGGCGGCTCTGAAAGCCATCTCTCTGCCGAACAAACCGCCGACCTGATTGATTATTTGACCGCCAATTTGATGCATACCACAACCCAAATTGTGGCCTATGTCCAAGCCCGTTGGCAGGTTTCTTTCAGCGTGGGCGGAATGACAAAATGGCTTCACCGCCAAGGTTTCAGCTATAAAAAACCCAAGGGTGTTCCTCATAAATTCGATGCGCACAAACAGCAACAATTTATTGATGACTACAAGGCGCTGAAAGAGGAAGCGGGGCAGAATGAACCGATCCTATTTATTGATGCGGTGCATCCTTCACAGTCCACAAAGCTCAGCTATGGCTGGATGAAAGCAGGAAAAAATCAGGTAAAAGGGATCGAAACCACCGGCAGTCGTACCCGTCTCAATATTCTGGGCGCCCTGAATTTACAACGGATTGAAGACACCGTGATCCGTGAATATCCGCGCATCAATGCCGAAAATATCGCCTATTTCTTCGGTGCGCTCCGAGAAACTTACCCGCTTTCGCAAAAAATCCACATCATTTTGGATGGAGCGGGTTACCATCGAGCCGAGTTGGTGAAAGATATTGCGTATGTCCTGAATATTGAATTGCATTACCTCCCGCCTTACAGCCCAAACCTCAATCCGATAGAGCGATTGTGGAAGTATATGAATGAGCAAGTGCGTAACAATATCTATTTTCCGGATGCGAAGACCTTCCGTGAAACTCTTCGTCACTTTTTTCATGTCACTTTGCCAGAAAAAGCGAAAGAGCTCACGACTCGACTGACTGATAATTTTCAGATTTTAAAACCTGCATCTTCAAGTTAGATTGGTATATACTGATACATAAAGAAGATATGCAGCCAATGATGAAGGCATTGGAAAGTTATAAATTTAACGCATAACCCCAAGCCACGGACGGCTGGTTTTACGAAACTTTCGTAAAATTCATTGCGGAATAGATGCAATAATGTACAATGTAATACAAACGTAATTACATATGGTGATGCTATGAGCACAATTCAGATCAGAGTGGATGAAGAACTTAAAAAGAATGCATATCAGGCATTTGAAAAACTGAATCTATCTCCTTCCGATGCCATGCGGCTCTTTCTACGCTATGTAGCAGAAAATGAGAAACTGCCGTTCACAGAAGTATCCGTGATGGTCTCGGAGCAAGACGAAGATGAGGATATTCTTGATGTCGTGAGGGAGCGCTTAAAAAATCCCGCTAAACGCATCCGGGTAAATATCGATGAAATTTAACATTGAGTTTGACGAGCGTGCTTTAAAGGAATGGCATAAGCTGGATGATACCATCCGTGAGCAGTTTAAAAAGAAACTACGGAAGCTACAAGATAATCCTTATATCGAGTCAGCCAGATTATATGGTGATTTAGCTGGCTGTTTTAAAATAAAACTTCGCTCTTCTGGATTTCGTCTTGTCTATCAGGTGATAGATGAAGAGATTGTGATCTGGGTGATAGCGGTAGGCAAAAGAGAAGACTCGAAAGCCTATAAGATAGCCAGCGAACGAATTGCACGATAAGCCATAAATTCATAACTAACCCGCACTCGCGGGTTTTTCATTTCTAAGGCCGCTTAACTGCGGTTTTTTTATTTATAGGTACTCATATGGCTATTGAAGTATTTAAGTGGCGAACTCAAATACAGGATTCGCCCAGTGGTGAATTTAAGCACCGAATTAAATCGATTGAGTTTGGGGATGGTTACAAACAAGTTTCTGCTGATGGTATTAACCCAGAAAGTCAAT
This sequence comes from Xenorhabdus ehlersii, assembly GCF_003610465.1. Taxonomy (GTDB): domain Bacteria; phylum Pseudomonadota; class Gammaproteobacteria; order Enterobacterales; family Enterobacteriaceae; genus Xenorhabdus; species Xenorhabdus ehlersii. Next base: position 323,794 of record NZ_RAQI01000003.1, read on the forward strand.
CGTGGCCTTACTCTTATATCGGCGTGAAAGAAGAGGTAATGCCTATCTTTCAGTTTATCCGCAAGCATACTTTAAAATCATTCATTTGGACGCCACCGTTTGGTGAGAGGGGATTATATCGGGTCAAAGCGGACTCAATAACCATGATTCCAATGGCGGGCGGTGTTATGAAAATATCAGCAATATTCGAACAGGCATTCAGCGCATGAAAATTAATGCAGATTTACAACGTCTTGAGTCGGGGAATAAAATTCTTTTGTTTTCTGTCGATGGTTCAGTATTCGGTGGACCAGAATTATATTTCCATAATCACCCTATTTCTTATACAGAAAAGGAACTGGAAGGTGATATAGGTAATTTACCGATAAAGTCTATCTGGTGGCAGGGTGTGGAATATAAGCCGTGGCCGGTCAAAATAGAAGGGCTGGAGGTCAACAGTGATGGCAGGGCGATATCCCCCACGCTCAGTGTTGCCAATCTGGATGGTACTATCAGTGCCCTGTGTCTGGCGTATCAAAATATGGCTCAGGCGCGTGTAACTATTCGCATGACCTTTGCGCATTATCTGGATGCCCGTAATTTCCCCGACGGCAACCCACAAGCCGATCCGACACAGGAAAAAATCGATGTTTTCTATATCGACAGTAAGACCCATGAAGATAATGAAAGCGTCCAGTTTACTCTGTCTTCGCCTGCTGATTTACAGGGCATACAAATCCCCACTCGTCAGATACATAGCTTGTGTACATGGTGTATGCGTGGGCTGTACCGCAAATCCCCCTGTAATTATACGGGAACGCGGTATTTTGATGAGGACGGCAATCCAACAGATGATCCCTCTAAAGATGCTTGCGGGGGATTAATGAGCGATTGCAAGGCCAGATACGGAGACGATGCCCAATTGCCCTTTGGCGGGTTTCCGGGTTCTGCGTTGCTGAGGCGGTGATTATTTGCTACAAATAGGTGATATGATGACCAGTCTAAATTTTGTAGATAGGACAATAACATGAAATATCGTCTACTTTTTGTTGTCACTGCGCTGTTGTTTTTATCCTCATATGCGGTTGCTCAGGATGGGTATTGGTATGAGGGGTGCCCGAAGTACTCAACGAAAGGATTAAGTGAATTAATCCAAAGAACAAAAACTACACCCATTGAGTCTATTGGTGAATTGCAGCAGTACAGCAAGGGTGAAGTAGAAGTAAATATAGAAAAAATAAAGTGTGATTTGCGTAATCTGGCAGAACATAGGCAGAAATTAAAAGATAAACTGAAAGAAATAGAAGAATTAGAAAAGTCTCAAATCCACTCGTAATTATTACCTTGAATGAAAAATGGCCCCGTTTGGGGCTTTTTTTGTTATGGAGCCGCTATGCGCCCTCATATTATTCATTCCATCCTAGATCACGCGCAGGCCGACTACCCGAATGAATGCTGTGGTCTGGTGATTCAGAATAGCCGCAAACAGCAATATATCCGCTGTCGCAACACTGCTCCCTCACCCACAGAACAATTCAGCCTGCACCCAGAAGATTACGCCGAGGCTGAGGATGCCGGTACTATTATTGCCATTGTTCACAGTCACCCCGACGCGACAACACAACCCAGTCAGTTAGATATTGCGCAGTGTGACCTGTCACAAATCCCGTGGGTGATTGTCTCATGGCCTGAGGGGGATATTCGTACAATTATGCCCTCGGAGGGTATCAAGCCTTTACTGGAGCGCCCGTTTGTCCATGGTATCTGGGATTGTTACGCCATTGTGCGCGACTGGTATCGGCTGGAACGCAACATTGAATTACCCGATTTTGTCCGCATTGATGGCTGGTGGAACCGGGGCGAAAACCTCTATATGCAGCACTATGCGTCGGCGGGTTTTGCTGAGTGCAGCGGGGAATTACAGACCGGTGATGTGATCATCATGCAGATACAGGCCAACGAACCTAACCACGCTGGCGTGTATATCGGCGATGGATTAATGTTACACCACATGTACGGTCAACTCAGTAACCGTGTGTCTTACAGTGGCTACTGGCAGGAGCGCACGGTGAAAATCGTCAGATATCAGGAGCTATAAATGGAAACGATACGCACAATACGCCTCGGCGGTACACTCGGCTCTCAGTTTGGGCGCGAATATAAACTGGCAGTATCCTCTTCAATAGAGGCTGTTCGGGCATTGTCTGTGCTGGTTGACGGCTTTGAAAAGTATCTGTTAACCGCCAGAGAGCGCGGATTAACCTTTGCCGTGTTTATCGGCAAGCGCAATATCAGTCAGGATGAACTGGCCTTTTCCGGGGAAGGGGATATTCGGATTGTGCCGGTGATTATTGGTAGCAAAAAAGCCGGGATATTACAAACCATACTCGGGGCGGTGATGGTCGTTGCCGGCGCGTTTATGTGGGCGACTCCGTGGGGTGCACCGATGGTCATGTCCGGTGTGGGTATGATGCTGGGCGGTGTGGTACAGATGTTATCACCGATGCCGGGCGGACTGGCGCGACGGGAAGATCCCGACAACAAACCCTCGTATGCGTTTGGTGGCCCGGTTAACTCCATTGCGCAGGGGAACCCCGTTCCGCTGGGTTACGGAAAGCGGCGCATCGGAGGTGCCATTATCTCAGCGGGCATCTACGCCGAAGATCAGCAATAACGCTACATTGTTTTTAGTCAGGTCGCTTAGGCGACTTTTTTTATGGGTGAAATATGGGAAATCATCTGATTCAGGGCAGTAAGGGCGGGGGTGGAAGTCCGCGCACCCCCGTAGAATCACCGGATTCATTGCAGTCAACATCGTATGCCAAAATCGTATTGGCACTGGGGGAAGGGGAATTTGCGGGCGGACTCGCTGGCACCAACATATATCTGGACAACACGCCGATTATTGGTCCTGATGGTCAGGCTAACTTTGAGGGCGTCAAGTGGGAATTTCGCCCCGGTACGCCGCATCAGGATTATATACCGGGCATGCCTGCGGTTGAGAATGAACTGACGGTCGGTACGGAGTTAATGGAATCATGGGTGAGATCGGTCACCAATACCCAACTGTCGGCGGTGCGTATCCGGTTATCGTGGCCCCAGTTGCAGACGCAGAAAGAGAACGGGGATACGGTCGGCTATGTTATTGACTATGCGATAGATGTTGCCACGGATGGCGGGGCGTATCAGGAAGTTTTGAAGACAGCCGCTGATGGCAAAACCACCACCAAATATGAACGCTCACACCGTATTGATCTGCCCAAAGCCCATTCAGGCTGGCAGGTGCGCGTCCGCCGCCTGACCCCAAAACAAAACAGTAACCGGATTGCCGATGCGATGGTGGTCGAGGCGATTACTGAGGTAATTGACGCCAAATTGAGTTACCCCGAAACCGCCCTGTTATTCGTTCAGTTTGATGCCAAACAGTTTCGCAATATCCCGCAGGTATCTTGTGAGCCGAAAATGCGCGTGATTCGGGTGCCTGATAACTATGACCCTGAAAGCCGCAGTTACTCCGGTGTCTGGTCAGGGCAATTTAAATGGGCATGGACAGATAATCCGGCGTGGGTACTGTATGACCTGATGATCAATGACCGGTTCAGCATCGGCACGCGGGTGAAAACGGAAAACCTGAGTCTGGCAAAATGGGATTTGTACCGCATTGCGCAATATTGTGACCAGCCTGTCCCTGATGGCAAAGGAGGACAAGAGCCGCGCCACACCTGCAATGTGTATATCCAGTCACAAGAGGATGCATGGACGGTGCTGAGGGATATCGCAGGTATCTTTCGGGGCATGACATTCTGGGCGAACAATAACATGAATGTGCTGGCGGATATGCCCCGCGATATGGATTTTATCTATACCCGCGCCAATGTGCGTGACGGTAAATTTGTCTATGCCAGTTCCAGTGAGAAAACTCACTATAGTACGGCCATGGTGAGCTGGTCAGACCCCCAGAATGGTTATCAGGATGCGGTTGAGCCGGTTTTCGAAAACCGCCTGATACGCCGATTTGGGGTTAAACAGGCCGATATTACCGCGATTGGCTGTACCCGCCAGAGTGAGGCGCAACGCCGGGGTAAATGGGTGCTGTACACCAACGAGTATGACCGGATGGTGACGTTTACTGTGGGACTGGATGGTAAAATCCCGTTGCCCGGTTACATCATCGGGGTGGCGGATGAAATGTTTTCAGGCCGTGTACTGGGCGGGCGCGTCAGTGTGGTGAATGGCCGCAATATCACACTGGACAGAATATCCTCGGCGATAGTGGGCGAACGGTTAATCCTGAATTTGCCGTCGGGTAAAGCCGAGGGACGGACTATTCAGGCGGTAAACGGACAGACTGTCACCGTGACGACAGCCTATTCAGAAATTCCAGTTGCCGAATCCGTCTGGGCGATTGATGCCACCGATTTAGCCATTCAGCAATTCAGGGTCACCGGCATTAAAGAGGGCGAGGACGGCATTTCGTTTGAAATCACCGCCGTTGAGCATAACCCCGATAAATATACCCATATCGATACCGGGGTACGCATTGACGAGCGCCCCATTTCGGTTATTCCCCCCGGCGTTCAGTCCCCGCCGAAAAATGTCACTATCAGTAGTAACTCAGTGGTGAATCAGGGTATTGCCGTCACCACATTGCGCGTGACATGGGATGCGGCGGAGAATGCGATTGCATATGAGGCTGAGTGGCGGCGTGATAACGGGAACTGGATATCAGCACCCCGAACCTCTACACAGGGATTTGAGGTGCCAAACGTCTATTCTGGACGCTATCAGGCACGGGTGAGGGCGATTAATGCGGCTGAAATATCCAGTATCTGGGCGAATGCACCGGAAACCCGTTTGAAAGGGAAGGAGGGCAACCCACCAACACCGCTCGCATTCCGTACCGCATCGATCATCTTCGGTATCCAGTTGGATTGGGGTTTTGCCGCCCAGACTGATGACACCCTGAAAACCGAAATCCAGTACAGCCGGACCAACGATGGTGAGGGGCTGATGTTGCTGGCGGATATTCCCTACCCGCAACATACGCACACCATGCAGGGACTGGCGGCCGGTGTGGCATTTTGGTTCCGTGCGAGGCTGGTGGATAAATCCGGCAACCAATCCCCGTGGACAGCGTTTATCCGGGGCGAGTCTTCGACAGACACAAGCTGGATAGTGGAGGCAACCGGTAATGTGTTCCTCACCGCCGAGGCTGGGAAACGGTTGCAGTCTGACATGAACTGGAACGCTGAAACTGCCCTGATACTCACCAACGCGCAGCAGCAATTATCCCGGGAACTGATGGTGCGTGACGGGGAGAGTAAGGCGGAGATTAGCGAGTTATGGCAAGTGCGGGCAACCGATAACGAGGCATGGGCGCAAAGAGTCACAGATATCAACTCACAGCTGGGAACCAATACCGCCCGTATCAAAACAGTTGAAACCACGATAGCTGAACGGGATAAATCGTTTGGTCAGCAATTTACCGAAATCCGTACTCACATCGGGAACACTAACGATAGTGTGGGTAAAATTGCCGCAGATGTGGTGACTAACAAACAGGCAATATCCAGTACACAGAAAGCGGTCGCTGAATCGGCACAACAGGTTCAGGCGCAGTTCAGGGAACAAGAGGCGATTATCCGCGAAAAAGCGACAGCCGTCTTTGATATCAGTGGTAACGGTTATGCCATCAAGGATATCGGGGCAGGGGTGAACTACAGGGGACAATATTATGGCGCAGGGATGGTTATCGGGGCTGAGGTGAAAAACGGCAAGGTAGAAACGCACTTTGGTGTCAGGGCGAACCAGTTTACCGTGGTGAACCCGAACAATGGGAAGATGGAACCAGTGCTTGTGATTAAGGGTAATCAGGTGTTTATCAGGGACGGATTTATCGATAAAAATTATATCAGGGAAATTATTTTATCTGATGCTATCAGGTCAAAAAACTATGTGCAGTACCGGGCGGGCTTTTTGATTAATGCGGTCACTGGCGCTTTTGAATTTAATGACATGCGTTCCCGGTCAGGGTTACGCTGGGCGAATGGGGCAATTGCGTGTTATGACCAGAACGGACGGGTCAGGGCAGCAATGGGGTATATAGGACAATTTCGATGAGTGATTATGGTTTTGGTGTGTGGGACGAGCAGGGGCGGCAGCGTAATACCGGCATCCGTCCTTTTCTTTATGCGGGATTTATGAAACTGACCAGTGGGCAGACGACAGGCGCACTGACTGTCCCCCGTGAACCGATGAGTGACGGCCTCCGTTTGTCTTATGTTTTTATGTGTACACAAACAGGGGACTGGCCGAATGAAAAACGCCAGTTTTTGGTGAGAGACAATCAAATCATTATTTCAACCGGGCGCAATGTGGCTGCTGAGGGTTGGTTGATTGCGTATTACACGGCGTGAGGAACTATGGACTGGGGCGCATTTTTAACAACAAATGAAGGGGTTCCGTGGACACCCAAAACGACACCGCTCTCTTTTGTGCGGAAAATATCGGTCACCGTTGGCCGATGGTATGAACATATAGACACGCACATTAACACAACACAGCCGTGCATGGCGTTTATGTGCGTGCATACTGATAGTGCATGGAATGCACCGTATGGTGAACTCAGTAGTGAAAATAGCCGCTGGAATATTGAGTTATCAGCGCCGGATGCCCGTACCCCGGTGTTGTGTGATATTTACCTGTTTACCCTGGTTTATCCGCAGCCCGTTCCCGACTGGGGGATTGCTGTCTGGGATGAGAACGGAAAATGCGTCCTGACCAGCGACACAAACCCGCTGGCTATTGCCGGGGAATACAACACTAAACAGCAAATGACATTGCGGGGGAAACGCGCCCTGTTAATGCAAACGACAGGCTGGGTGAGTTCGACAATCGATATCCCCGAAGACCTCCCCCAACTACAATACAGGGACACGTCTTTCTCTGCGTTTTTCAATGGACAATCTACACAATTTATTCCGGCAGCCGTATCAGGCGCAACATCCCTGATTGTTGAGGTCAGGGTAGAGGATCTGACCAGCCCATATATTGACTGCGCTCTTTACGATTAACGACGACTATTTCAGGAACCTCATCATGTACTATTCAATCGGCACAATTTCAACCGTGTCCGGCTCGGCTATTGTCCGCAGCACGGGTACACAATTTAAATCGAATATCAACGGCGTTGCACCCGGACAGATTATATTAATCCGGTCAGACAACAACAATTTAATCCACATGATTCAGGCGGTGAACTCCGATACCGAGCTGGTATTGGTCGATACCATTCCCGTTACCCTGAATAACGTAAAATACCAGATTCAGACCACCGTTCCGAATTCCATTTCGGATGGGGTCAGGCATATTTTAGCCAACACCAGCTACATTACCCTGTTCCTCCAGAACATGGACAAATGGATGTCACAGAATGGGACAATCAACGTGACCTTGCCGAATGGTCAAACCGTGTCGTTGCAATCGATACGGGCACTACAGGCGGCAATGGAGGGGAAACTGGATAAGCGCCAGAACGGGGCGGATATTCCGAATAAAGCGGAGTTTGTGCGAAATATTGGATTAGAAGGTGCGGTTATCCAAAATCAACCCGCCTCGTTTGACGGGGTGGAGGTTAAAGGCGACGGTTGGCGTAATTTTCTCATCAAACACGATAGTGGACTGGATGTGAATTTTGGCTCACAAGGTGATTATGGATATGTAATTATTCAAGAGGGCGTCATCGACCGGTCTGGTTTTATATTTCGAAAAGGGGTGCACGGTGATGTTTTGGCGCTTGGATGGAATGGTAATGTATATGTAGCCGAAGGGGGGTTCATCAAAAAAGCTTCCCCCATCATCCAAATTTTCCCCGATGGCACATTCATCACCAACGACGAATCCGAGGGTGCCATTGTCACCAAACTCGGCCTCGGTCACTATCAGGTCTCTGGCGTTCTGGGCTATAACGCTGATGGCGCATGGGGCGTGCATGGCGGTATCTCATCGCCGAAGAATAACAACGGGCTGGAACTTATCTACATTGATGACAGGGTACAAAAGGACGGCAGTATCATGATTGAGACCTTCCACCGTCAGCATTCGCACTTGCCTGAACGGTTCCAGAACAAGCGGATAAAAGCTATTGTCGATGAGGAAAAGGTTTACTATCAGGACGGTGAACCCTGTGACATTCCCGAAGGTACTCGCTTAGATGTCCGTGTCCAGATGCCAGAGAATTCTATCTGGAATCAGCAACAAAGATTATCTGAGTCAAAATAATATAGGGGCTGCGCGCCCCTTATGCCAGCAGATTCGGTGTGGAATTTGGGGCAGGGGGAGGCAGAGGTAGGTGAGTAATCTGTTGATATAAAAGCCCTCATTGGAGGGCTTAGTCATGAGTCGATGATTAGTTATTCATGGTCTTTTCTAGTTCAGCAATTTTCCTTGCTGCTTGTTTGATTTTATTATTTTTTTCTTCGGACCACTCGATGTCTTTACCGCCTGTGGGCGCATACGCTTTCACAGAGCCATTAGCTAACCAATTGGCAATATCGTTTGCTTGAGGATGATTTTTCCAGTCTACAGCTTCCGCATCACCAGAATTAGCAATGTACATATCAGTTGCTTTCATAAGCACCCCCTTTGATATCATAGACTCAATGATACTATTATAGTTCATGGTTTCATCGTCAAGGTTATTTTTGCCTGTTTTAAGCTCGTAAAACTTGACTTCTCCACCGGTACGCGGATCAAGAAGAATGGCTCCTTCCACTGAAGACTTCGCACAACCACAATGTGTAAAAAATTTGACGGCATGATCTGTACCACTCCCAGAAAAGATAGCGTGAAGAAGTTGATTTTCTTCATTACGAATAGCTTTTTTAGGGCCAGCATCAAATAGCCTATCACCGTTACTTGAAATCATTAGTATAGATACTTTGAAATATCCATTATGCTCAAGATCCGGCAGCGCTTCTGCATCAAGGTGTTCAGCAAACCACCATTCCTTCATCTTGGCGATAGTCGGACCGTCTCCGGCACAGACTAAAACGCCTCCTTTGCGGTAAGTTATTTTGTTAAATCCAGTATTATCAACGAGTAATATATGCTTACCATCATTTAAAGGAAGATCTACTGACCAGCGGGTATCACAGGCTACGACCATATTGTCGCAATCATATACAGTGGTTGTCATTTGTTATTCTATACCCCACAAGGCGCAATAAGTTAGCTTAATTTTTATTGTAAGTCTATAAGACGAAGCACAAATTACCGTATCTCATCCATATATTACATAAAGGTTATTATTCATAAAAATCATAGGATTAGTTATTAACTCCCTTTGCATTGCCTTTATATTAATTAAGTTTACTTAATATATGATCAGAATATTCCTAATCTGTGAAGTGGAAAGGGAGCTAATTTATCGAAATGTGATAAAAAATATATTTCAAACTAATACTGTGTTAGTGGGTGATATTATTGATAGGTGATTTCTGTGATTGATATTAACCCGCAGAAAGTTGCGGGTTAAATTGTTAGCTCAGCACTAAGCCGCTCTCACTATATAATTGAATGCTATGTTGCGGGGGCGACTAACGCCAATGTGGGCACTATCTGTGTTCCATTCCCAACTTGCCCCTGTTACTGCCTTTGCGCGCACTTGTACGTTACTACTGGGGGGATCCCATTTTAGCGCAGAACGCTCATCGAGTGAGAAATTAACTACAGTGTCAGTCTTATCATTAACATCTTGCACCAAATAAGAACCTTCCTGCCAAGATAAAACATTGCGATCAGAATCCACGCCACGCTCATCATCCCAGCCCCGAATAAATTCACCTCTTAAATCGGGTAGCACACCAGATGGATAAGCAAGGGCAAGTTTTGGATATTTTATTGTATCAAATTCTTCACCATTACATTTAAGCCAGCCATCCGGTGGAATTTCTGACGGCCAAGGAACAGGAACACCAACAGGTAAAGCGGTGTAACCAAAGTCTTCCCATGATTGTTGTGTCGATACATCAGGCTTTTTATCTTGCATATTCATTCCCTCATTTCATCAACAATGCAGATTGCTAAATAACATGAAGGCGGGATACTTCTCCGCCGGTGAACATCAATAAAATTGGTTCATCAATACTGGAGAGAACTTCTGATTAGGATGGCATGGAATGGTTGGTGGGACATTAATAAAATCTATTTGCCTATGGCTGACTGATAAGACTTAGAGTTTAAAGGGGAGAATTGTCCCCTTTAACTTAACTCCTTGATTTATCCGTAGTCCTCACTTTGGCACAGTTCCAATCGGACAAATTTTTGGCTGATCGCGCCAATTGGGATTTGAAAGCCTATTTAAGTGATAACCCATTGATATTTAATCAGACGCCAGATTTGGCGTCTGCTTATAATTTGAGCGCCGATAATATCGGTATGCAAAATCCAATATCCGATAATCGGACTTTGGGTGTGACTGACAGTTGGTCAGTCGCAAATGACTTTGTGCGTAACTGATGGTTACTCGCAAAATTTGCACAACTCATTAAGAGGTGCGCACAAAAGAGTGAGCTAGAAACAAGGGGTTAAGTCGTTTTGTCCAGACCGTTATGTCCAAGTAACACATTGAAACACAATGAATTTATAACGTTTGTCCAGCACATAAATTAACCATTGGGATTTCCGCAATGGTTGTGTCAAAGTGACGGCCTCGGAAAAATCAAGGAGTTAGCTAACTATAGGGATTTCCGGCCTTTAGTGATGGCGGGCGTCTTCCTTGAACTCTTCATTCCCCTTATTTAATGAGCGTGAAATTCATTGCTATAGTCTGTATTGAGCGCTTTTTTAGTTTGTACATAATCGTGTCATTATTAATAATATTTATTGTATTTTTTGTTGTAACATAATGTTTTTTATGTTTATTTTAACAATAATATTATTTATACGCAGAGTTATGCCTCAATATGCTTTGGCTTCAGTGGCTCGCTATAGCCCGTGGAGACTGCCTTCTGTGAAAGTGAAACAACGCTATAAAAATGCTGACATTGAGTGGCATAGCACAGCAGTTTCTGGTCAGATAACCGGCTATTTTTATCGCGATGACATTAAATTAAAAGGTTATCGACAACAAATAGTATCACGATGGTATCATCAGTGGTTTGGTATTCGTGGCGATCATGAGTAGAATGATTCGCTATTTCTTTTGGTTTTGGTAACTCAATAATGAATGATAAAGACCTTTCTACCTGGCAGACCTTTCGCCGATTGTGGCCGATCATCACCCCTTTTAAAATCGGCCTGATGGTCTCGGCGGTTGCGTTAGTCCTTAATGCTGCCGGTGATACATTGATGCTTTCTTTGTTGAAACCTTTGCTTGATGAGGGTTTTGGCAAGGCAGACATTAGCGTATTGAAGTGGATGCCACTGGTTGTTATCGGATTGATGTTGTTGCGTGGCATATCTGGTTTTGTATCGAGTTATTGTCTCTCTTGGGTATCAGGCAAAGTGGTCATGCAGATGCGTCGGCGTCTGTTCAATCATATGATGGGAATGCCTGTTTCTTTCTTTGACCAGCAATCCACGGGAACCTTGCTTTCCCGTATTACATACGATTCAGAACAGGTTGCTTCTTCTTCTTCCGGTGCATTAGTGACAGTTGTTAGGGAAGGGGCATCAATTATTGGCCTGTTTATACTGATGTTCTATTACAGTTGGGAACTCTCCCTTATTTTGATTGTAATTGCGCCGATAGTTGCGGGGGTTATTCGTCTTGTTTCCGTGCGTTTTCGTAATATCAGTAAAAATATGCAGAGCAGCATGGGGATGGTGACAACCAGTGCTGAACAGATGCTGAAAGGGCATAAAGAAGTTTTAATTTTTGGTGGTCAAAAAGTTGAAACTGAACGCTTTAACAAAGTCAGCAATCATATGCGCCAGCAGGGTATGAAGATGGTTTCTGCTGATTCCATTTCAGATCCGATTATCCAGATTATTGCTTCTTTTGCACTGGCATTTATCCTGTATGCGGCCAGTTTCCCTGAAATTATGGGCGCCTTAACCGCAGGGAAAATCACTGTTGTGTTTTCATCTATGATTGCCTTAATGCGTCCATTGAAATCTCTGACTAACGTTAATGCCCAATTCCAACGGGGTATGGCTGCATGCCAGACCTTATTTACTATCCTGGATATGGAGCAGGAAAAAGACGAAGGTAAATTGGAAATCAAAAAAGCAAAAGGCAACATTGAATTCCGTAATGTTACTTTCTGTTATCCAACCAAGGATCATCCGGCATTGAAAAATATTTCAATGACGATCCCAGCGGGAAAGACGATTGCATTGGTTGGGCGCTCAGGATCAGGTAAATCGACAATTGCCAATCTCCTGACGCGTTTTTATGACATAAATGAAGGTGAGATAGTCTTAGACGGTCATGACCTGCGTGAATATACCCTGGCTTCACTGCGTAACCAAATCGCGTTGGTATCGCAAAATGTCCATCTATTTAATGATACGGTTGCCAATAACATTGCTTACGCCAGCGAAGGATGCTTTAGCCGTGAAGAGATAGAACGGGCGGCAGAAATGGCTTATGCAATGGACTTTATCAAAAAGTTAGATAACGGACTTGATACCATGATTGGTGAAAATGGCGTCTTGCTCTCTGGGGGACAGCGTCAACGTATTGCAATTGCTCGTGCTTTATTGCGTGATTCTCCGATCTTAATTTTGGATGAAGCAACTTCTGCATTGGATACGGAATCTGAACGTGCAATTCAGGCTGCATTAGATGAATTACAGAAAAACAGAACTTCATTGGTCATCGCTCACCGTCTTTCTACTATTGAAAATGCCGATGAAATTATCGTTATTGAAGATGGAAATATCATAGAAAGGGGTAATCATGCGACTCTGTTGCAACATGATGGTGCATATGCGCAGCTACATAGGATGCAATTTGGCCAATGATTGAACGCATATGGTCAGGCCGCTCATGGCTTTACATCATATTATTACCATTATCAGCCCTTTATGGGCTGGTAAGCAGCTTGCGTCGTTTAAGTTATAAACTAGGATTGAGTCGCTCCTGGAAAGCACCGGTGCCTGTTGTTGTTGTTGGTAATTTGACGGCAGGAGGAAATGGTAAAACTCCGGTTGTCATTTGGCTGGTTGAACAGTTGCAGCAAAAAGGCTATCAGGTTGGTGTTGTTTCGCGTGGTTATGGCGGGAAGTCGGAACATTACCCGCTACTCCTTACCGATGAAGTGGCGACGGCACAAGCGGGAGACGAACCTGTTTTAATTCGTCGTCGTACTGGTGCACCTGTTGCGGTGGCACCAAAGCGAGCCGAAGCCATTCAGGCATTATTGGCACATACTCCAGTGGATATCATAATTACTGACGATGGCCTCCAGCATTATGCTTTGCAGCGAGATTATGAGATTGTAGTGATTGATGGAGCTCGTCGTTTTGGCAATGGTTGCTGGTTGCCTGCCGGTCCTATGAGAGAATTGGCAGGACGCTTGAATAGTGTTAATACCATCATCGTTAATGGTGGAATACCAGAAGCCGGTGAATTACCCATGACCCTCAAAGGCAATTTGGTAGTTAATTTGCTGACTGGGGAAACACGAAAAGTCACTGATATTCCCAATGGCATTGCGATGGCTGGGATTGGTCATCCCCCGCGTTTTTTTGCAACATTGCAGCAATTAGGGGCTAATTTACAGAAAACACACGCTTTTGCTGATCATCAGGCGTACGAAAAATCTCAATTATTGGCTCTGGCAAATAGTGATCAAAATTTATTGATGACAGAAAAAGATGCGGTTAAATGTTTCCAATTTGCGCAACCTAACTGGTGGTATTTACCTGTACACGCTGAATTTCCAGAGGAAAAAGGGCAAAAGGTATTGGATGATATCTGTAACTTACTTCCAGAATTAAATACTCGCCAATAATATTGGACTATTCTCACCATACTAAAAAATAAGAGAAATTAAACAAAGCAACAAAGTTAACGGTGATACATTGCTTGTGGTATTCTGAGCCACATCAAATTTAGGACCCGTTACTTGGGGGATATATGGATCACCGTTTACTCGAAATCATTGCTTGTCCGCTATGTCACGGCAAGCTCAGTTATGATAAAGAAAACTTTGAACTGATTTGCAAGTTTGATCGTCTCGCTTTTCCCTTCCGTGATGGCATCCCTGTGTTGTTAGAGAATGAAGCACGTGTCTTGCCTACAGAGGAAAATCAATAACCCATGTTTACCGTTATCATTCCGGCCCGTTTTTCCTCAACCCGTTTACCTGGAAAACCATTGGCTGATATTCATGGTAAACCGATGGTTTTGCGTGTAATGGAACGGGCTGTCCGTTCTGGTGCTGATCGGGTTATTGTGGCGACAGATAATCAAGAAGTTTTTGATGCAGTGACTGCCGTAGGCGGTGAGGCTTGCATGACACGCGAAAGTCACCATTCAGGTACAGAGCGTTTGGCTGAGGTTATCGATAAATACCAATTTGCTGATGATGAAATTATTGTGAATGTTCAGGGTGATGAACCTCTTATCCCTGAACAGATCATCAAGCAGGTGGCTGATAATTTGGCTAGCAGTAATGCAGGGATGGCAACGCTTGCCGTGCAGATCCAAGATGCGGAAGAGGCATTTAATCCTAATGCTGTCAAAGTTGTAATGGATTCGCAAGGTTATGCCCTCTATTTTTCTCGCGCAACTATCCCGTGGGAGCGTGATCGTTTTGTGCAATCAACAGAGACTATTGGGGACCACTTCCTGCGCCATATTGGAATTTATGCGTATCGGGCAGGGTTTATTCGACGCTATATTCAGTGGGAACCAAGTCCATTGGAAAGTATCGAAATGCTCGAACAATTAAGGGTGCTTTGGTACGGTGAAAAAATTCATGTTGCAAAAGCATTGCAAGCGCCTGGTGCAGGTGTTGATACACCAGAAGATCTGGAAACCGTCAGAAAAGTTTTTGCTACGCTCTGATTTTCTTGTCTGATATGACGATCTATTGGGTATGATTTAAAAGAGAATGCGGTAACGTTAATACCGCATTCTCTTTTCATTACGTTTCACTTCCAATGCTGGTGTTATTTCTCATTAGCTTTTTGCTGAAGCTCCTCTGAGCTTTCAATGCTCATATCCTGACTTACAGGTTTAATAGCCTGCCAGATGCGCCCTAATGTCTCATACCAGGCACGCTCAGTGTGTGATAGATAGTAGGAAGAAGGAAGATATTTTTCCCACAAATATAAAGGCGTTGTGACAGCCAACTGATTGGCAGGGCCTGCAATTGGATGCAGACCTCGTTGTGCAAAAAACTTGAGAGATCTTTCCATATGATTGGCAGAAGTGACAAGAATGAAAGGTTGTTGTCCGACGACTTTTTCAACTTCAGCCGCTTCTTCTTCTGTATCCAAGGGTTTTTTTAATGCTATGGTGTCTTCTACAGGAATTCCCAGAGATTGTGCTACCATAGCAGCAATTTTGGCACTACTAATGGCATTTACGCCTTTACCACCAGTAAAAATCATTTTAGCACCAGGATTGAGATGATATAACCGAATCCCTTCCGTCACTCTGGGCAAGCTATTATTGATAAGGTTAGCGCTGGGAGCCCATTGGGGGTTATAAGTAAAACCGCCTCCAAGAACCACAATATATTTTACGGGAGTTATAGGTGTTGTGTCTGGTTCATAGCGCTGAACATATTTTCCTTCGACAGGGAGTAAGAGTTTATCCGCGATAGGCTGTAAACTAAATAAAAGTAATGCCAACCAACTGAATGATAAAATGGTTTTCCCTGTTTTTTGCCAGCGGGTGAACCATAGTAATAACAGGGCTACAAAAGAGACGATAATAATCAGCGGTAAGGGCATTAATAGTGAGCCGATATATTTTTTTAGCAAAAATAACATTGATTGGCCTTGGGTTGGTTAAATTACAATCGCGCAATGGCGAATTTAAGGCTAAAAGTAGTTAATTAAATGGTTATTGTGCCAAAATAATAGTAGTAAAAATAGCGGTAGATAGCATAACTACTCAATAGATAAATTAAACTTAGCTTATAAGTGGGGCGGCTTTTCATGCGGGATCGCAATTTCGATGATATTGCAGACAAATTTTCGCGTAATATTTACGGCACAACCAAAGGTAAAATCAGGCAGGCCGTTGTCTGGCAGGATATTAACGAATTGCTGAATCATTTACCTCAACGTCCTTTGCGCATTTTAGATGCGGGGGGAGGTGAAGGTAATATGGCTTGCCAGTTGGCTGAATTGGGACATCAGATCATACTTTGTGATCTCTCAAAAGAGATGATCCAGAGAGCGGAACATAACGCCGAAGAGCGGGGTGTTCTCGATCAGATGCAATTTATCCAAAGCCCGGTACAGGAAATTCACCAGCATATTGAACAGCCCGTTGATCTGATTTTATTTCATGCTGTATTGGAGTGGATCACCGACCAAAAAGAGGCAATAGAAACATTGAAAGAGATAATAACGCCTGGTGGTGCACTTTCATTAATGTTTTATAATGCTAATGGGCTGGTCATGCGTAACGCCATCTTGGGTAACTTTCATTTGGCGACACCTAATATCCAGCGTCGTCGGAAACGTTCTCTATCGCCACAAAATCCATTAATACCGGAACAGGTATATCAATGGCTAGCTGAACTTAAGATGGAAATAACAGGTAAAACAGGCGTGAGAGTTTTTCACGATTACCTGCAAAGTCGTCAATTACAAGACACAGATTTTCCAGCGTTGCTTGAACTTGAACAGCGTTATTGCAGGCAGGAGCCCTATATTAGCCTGGGGCGTTATATTCATGTGATGGCGCGCAAGCCTACCTTAAAGAGCGAATTATGAGTGAATATTCCCAGACGGTTCCTGAACTTGTGTCCTGGGCCAGAAAAAATGATTTTTCAATTTCGTTGCCACCAGAACGCTTGGCTTTTCTGCTGGCTATTGCCGTATTAAACAGTGAACGGCTTGATGGTGAAATGAGTGAAGGGGAGCTGGTGGATGCCTTTCGTGAAGTGTGTAAAGGTTTTGAGCAGACTTCGGAAGCGGTATCTGTCAGGGCGAATAATGCCATTAACGATATGGTTCGCCAGAAGTTACTTAACCGTTTTACCAGTGAATTGGCGGATGGCAATGCCATTTATCGCCTGACTCCGTTGGGAATTGGTATCAGTGATTATTATATACGCCAGCGTGAATTCTCCACGTTGCGTCTTTCTATGCAGTTATCCATCGTTGCTAACGAATTGCACCGAGCGGCAGAGGCAGCCGAAGAAGGTGGTGATGAATTACATTGGCACCGCAATGTTTTTGCCCCTCTCAAATATTCTGTAGCTGAAATTTTCGACAGCATCGATATGTCCCAGCGCTTGATGGATGAACAGCAAAACAGCGTAAAAACCGATATTGCTGCACTGCTCAATCAGGATTGGCAGGCCGCTATCGCTAATTGCGAACAACTGCTGTCTGAAACCTCCGGCACACTACGAGAACTTCAGGATACGTTAGAAGCTGCGGGCGATAAATTGCAGGCTAATCTATTACGTATCCAGGCCGCGAATATGGACGGCGGCGGCTCTGAATTGGTGGATAGACTGGTTTTTGACTTACAAAGCAAATTGGATCGCATTATTAGTTGGGGGCAACAAACCATTGATCTGTGGATAGGTTATGACCGCCACGTTCACAAATTTATCCGAACCGCCATTGATATGGATAAAAATCGCATTTTTGCCCAGCGCCTTCGTCAATCCATTCAACACTATTTTGACAGCCCGTGGGCACTGACTGTCGCTAATGCAGAACGTTTTCTGGATATGCGTGACGAAGAACTGACTCTGCGCAATGAAGAGGTAATGGGAGAATTACCGCCAGAAATGGAATACGAAGAGTTTAGTGAAATCAATGAACAATTAGCTGAAATGGTAGAGCAGACGCTGGCGGTTTACCAACAGGCAAAACTTCCTCTGGATTTGGGGGCTGTACTGCGCGACTACCTTGTCCAGTATCCACGTAAACGCCATTTTGATGTGGCACGTATCTTGGTGGATCAAGCAGTAAGGTTGGGCGTTGCAGAAGCGGATTTCTCTGGTTTGCCAGCGGAATGGTTAGCGATTAATGATTTCGGAGCCAAGGTACAGGCACATGTCATCGACACATATTGAACAATTTATGCCAGTGAAACTGGCTCAGGCATTATCCAATACACTTTTCCCTGAATTAGACAGCCAACTGCGATCCGGGCGTCATATTAGTCTGGATGATCTTGATAATCATGCTTTTTTGATGGACTTTCAGGAAGAATTGGAAACGTTTTATGCGCGTTATAACGTCGAGTTAATCCGTGCACCAGAAGGTTTTTTCTACCTGCGCCCCCGTTCGTCGACACTGATCCCGCGATCTGTGCTGTCTGAATTGGATATGATGGTGGGTAAAATTTTGTGCTACCTCTACCTTAGCCCAGAGCGCCTGTCCAATCAGGGAATATTTACCTTTCAGGAATTGTACGAAGAATTACTGTCATTGGCAGATGAAAATAAGCTAGTGAAATTAGTGAACCAACGTTCGACTGGTTCAGATCTGGACAAACAGAAATTGCAGGAAAAAGCGCGCACTGCCTTAAACCGTTTACGCCGTCTGGGTATGGTTTATTTCCTGCAAAACGACAGCAATAAATTTACGATTACCGAAGCGGTATTTCGCTTCGGTGCAGATGTACGCAGCGGTGATGATCCACGCGAGGCACAATTACGGATGATCCGTGATGGGGAGGCCATGCCAGTAGAAGGCGAAACATCGCAGGAAGATAATGAACATGAAGAAGCATCGGGGCATTCAGCAGAAGGTGCGGAGGATGAGCAGTCATGATTGAACGTGGTAAATTTCGCTCACTGACGTTAATTAATTGGAACGGTTTTTTTGCCAGAACGTTTGATCTTGACGAACTTGTGACGACCTTATCCGGCGGTAACGGGGCAGGTAAATCAACTACAATGGCGGCTTTTGTGACCGCATTAATCCCTGATTTAACATTGCTCCATTTCCGTAATACGACAGAAGCGGGAGCAACTTCGGGTTCACGCGATAAAGGGTTGCACGGTAAGTTGCGGGCAGGTGTTTGCTATTCTACGCTGGATGTTGTTAATTCTCGCCATCAACGCATCATCACCGGAGTCCGTTTACAACAAGTGGCAGGACGTGATCGAAAAGTTGATATTAAACCATTTATGATTCAGGGAGTTCCTGCGTCGATTCAGCCAACGCAGTTATTGACTGACAATATCAACGAACGTCAGGCGCGGGTTCTGCCGTTAAATGAACTAAAGGAACGCCTTGATGAGATGGAAGGCGTTCAGTTCAAACAATTTAACTCGATTACCGATTACCACGCCCTGATGTTTGATTTGGGCGTGATCCCAAAACGTTTGCGTTCAGCGAGTGACCGCAGCAAGTTTTATCGCCTGATAGAAGCGTCATTATATGGCGGAATTTCCAGTGCGATTACCCGTTCATTGCGTGATTACTTGTTACCGGAAAACAGTGGCGTCAGAAAAGCATTTCAGGATATGGAAGCCGCATTGCGTGAAAACCGCATTACGCTGGAAGCTATCCGTGTTACCCAATCCGACCGTGATCTTTTCAAGCACCTTATCACAGAAGCTACAGCCTATGTGTCTGCTGACTATATGCGTCATGCCAACGAACGCCGCGTTCATCTGGATGAAGCACTGGCTTTGCGCAGTGAACTATTTGGCAGCCGTCGTCAACTGATCGCTGAACAATATCGCCATGTTGAAATGGCGAGAGAACTGGCAGAACAAAGCGGTGCATCTTCTGATTTAGAAATGGATTATCAGGCTGCCAGTGATCACCTGAACCTGGTTCAAACGGCAATGCGTCAGCAGGAAAAAATCGATCGCTACCAATCGGATATTGAAGAGCTGACCTACCGACTGGAAGAACAGGGTGAAGTTGTCGAAGAGGCGAGAGATCTTCAGACGGAATATGAAGCCACATTTGAAGCAGCAGAACAAGAAGTTGATGAACTGAAAAGCCAGCTTGCTGACTATCAACAAGCTTTGGACGTACAGCAAACTCGCGCTATTCAATATCAGCAAGCATTGCAAGCGTTGGCGCGTGCCCGTGAATTTTGCCAGCTTCCTGATCTGTCGATAGAAAATGCCGGTGGGTGGCAGGAAAACTATCAGGCCAAAGCGCAACAAGCGACAGAGACGCTGCTGGCACTGGAACAGAAATTGAGCGTCGCTGACGCAGCGCATAGCCAGTTTGAGCAGGCTTACCAACTGGTAAAAAGCATCGTTAGTGAAGTGAGCCGTAGTGAAGCATGGCAAGTCGCTCGTGAAGCATTGCGTGAATGGTCATCCCAGCGTCATCTGGCTGAGCGCGTCCAACCTTTGCGTATCCAGTTGGCTGAGCTAGAACAACGCCTGAACAGTCAGCAAAATGCAGAACGTTTGCTGGAAGAGTTCTGTAAGCGTCATAACCAGCAATATCAGGCAGAAGACTTGGAGGCGTTACGGGGTGAACTGGAAGCTCAGTTGGAAGAATTGAGCCTGGGTGCCAATGAAAGCGGTGAACGTCGTATTCAAATACGTCAGGAATTTGAACAACTCAAGCAAAAAATTCAAGGGCTGACAGCACGGGCACCAGTGTGGTTGGCGGCACAGGAAGCCTTGGATCAGCTTAGTGAACAATGCAATGAAACATTCGAAAGTAGTCACGATGTGACTGAATATATGCAGCAATTGCTTGAACAAGAGCGTGAAATTACGGTTGAGCGCGATGATATTGCTGCACAGAAACGTGAACTGGAAAAACAGATTGAGCGTCTGAACCAACCCAGTGGTGCCGAAGATAGCCGATTGCTTGCATTGGCAGAGCGTTTTGGTGGTGTTTTGTTGTCTGAGATTTATGACGACATTACCATTGATGACGCGCCTTATTTCTCCGCCCTGTATGGCCCCGCGCGTCACGCAATTGTCGTGCCTGATCTTTCACTGGTTCGTCCACATCTGGAAGCATTGGAAGATTGCCCGGAAGATCTCTATTTAATTGAGGGCGATCCACAGTCTTTTGACGATAGCGTATTCGATTTTGAAGAGCAGGAAAACGCAGTTCTGGTGAAATCATCCGATCGCCAATGGCGTTATTCCCGTTATCCTGAAGTTCCGCTATTTGGACGGGCAGCAAGAGAAAGTCGTCTGGAAGCACTCAGTCTTGAGCGTGATACGCTGGCAGAGCGTTACGCGACACTTTCGTTTGATGTGCAGAAAGTGCAGCGTGCGCACCAGGCTTTCAGCCGTTTTGTGGGTAAACACCTTTCTGTTGCGTTTGATGATGATCCAGAAGCAGAAATTCGTCGCCTGAGTCAGCGTCGTACCGAATTGGAGCGTGAGTTATCGCAATTTGAAACCCAGGCTCAGCAGCATCAGCAGAAACTGGTTCAGGTGAAAGAGAGCCTGTCACTATTGAATCGCCTGATTCCACAAATGACGATTTTGTTGGATGAAACCGTGCTTGATCGCGTGGAAACGGTCCGTGAAGAAATGAGTGAGGCTCAGGAAGCTGCGCGTTTCCTGCAACAACACGGTAATGCTTTGGTTAAACTTGAACCATTGGTTTCGGTCTTGCAAAGTGATCCACAGCAATATGAGCAGTTGCAGAAGGATTATGAGGCCGCGAAACACAGCCAGAATAAGGCTAAACAACAAGCCTTTGCCTTGACGGAAGTTGTGCAACGTCGTGCGCATTTCAGCTATAGCGACTCTGCAGGTATGCTTAACGAAAATGCCGACCTGAACGACAAATTGCGCCAACGCCTTGAACACGCAGAATCTGATCGTAGCCGTGCGCGTGAGCAATTGCGTCAGCAGCAAGCACAATGTGCACAATTCAATCAAGTATTGGCATCACTGAAAAGTTCTTATGACACTAAGCAAGATATGTTGAAAGAACTTGAGCAGGAGTTGAAAGATATCGGTGTCCAGGCAGATGCCAACGCCGAAAATCGTGCCCGTGAACGCCGTGATCAGCTTCACGCCGCTGTGAATGCTAACCGTTCCCGCATTAATCAGCTTGAGAAACAGATCGCGTTCTGTGAGGCAGAAATGGAAAACCTCCAGAAAAAACTGCGTAAATCTGAGCGGGATTATTACCAGAAGCGTGAACAAGTAGCCTCTTCTAAGGCAGGCTGGTGTGCAGTTATGCGTATGGTGAAAGACAATGGTGTTGAACGTCGCTTACATCGTCGCGAACTGGCTTATATGGATGGTGATGAGCTGCGTTCAATGTCGGATAAGGCGCTGGGGGCATTGCGTCTGGCTGTGGCCGATAATGAACACCTACGCGATGCGTTGCGTTTATCCGAAGATCCGAAGCGTCCTGAGCGTAAGATCCAATTTTTCGTGGCGGTTTACCAGCATCTGCGTGAACGTATCCGGCAGGATATTATTCGTACGGATGATCCGGTCGATGCCATTGAACAGATGGAAATTGAATTGGGGCGCTTGACGGAAGAATTAACCGCTCGTGAGCAGAAACTGGCGATCAGTTCCAAAAGTGTGGCGAATATCATTCGCAAAACCATTCAACGTGAACAGAACCGCATTCGTATGCTGAACCAAGGGTTGCAGGCAGTTTCTTTTGGGCAGGTTGGTGGTGTGCGCTTGAATGTAAATGTGCGTGAAAGTCATTCCCTCTTGTTGGATGTGCTTTCTGAGCAGCAGGAACAGCATCAGGATCTGTTCAACAGCCAGCGCCTGACCTTCTCAGAAGCGATGGCGAAGCTTTATCAGCGCCTTAACCCACAAATCGATATAGGGCAGCGTCTGCCTCAAACCATTGGTGAAGAGTTGCTGGATTACCGCAATTACCTTGAGCTGGAAGTTGAAGTTAACCGAGGTTCGGATGGCTGGCTAAAAGCGGAAAGTGGGGCACTTTCTACCGGGGAAGCGATTGGTACGGGGATGTCCATTCTGGTCATGGTTGTACAGAGCTGGGAAGAGGAATCACGTCGTCTGCGTGGTAAAGATATTTCCCCATGCCGACTGCTGTTCCTTGATGAAGCTGCCCGATTAGATGCGAAATCCATTGCAACGCTGTTTGAGTTATGTGAACGCTTACATATGCAGTTAATTATCGCTGCGCCGGAAAATATCAGCCCCGAAAAAGGGACAACGTATAAACTGGTACGTAAGATTTTCAATAACCAAGAACATGTACATGTTGTTGGGCTGCGTGGTTTTGGGCAAGATATTCCGGTGACTGGGCAGTCACAAACACAAACACAGCCTATATTGCAAGAATAACTTCATCATTGAATGATCTTTCTCTAAGAAAGGGGCACATTATGTCCCTTTCTTAATTGAGATAGAACCCATTTGGATATTTGTCTCCTTGTGCGGTATGTCTCGTTTTGATGTGATGATACAGTTTACTATTTCGTACCGTTACTACTAATGTGAATAAGGAATGACAATGCGTAAAGCAACACTGATGTTCAGTGCGATTGTGTTCGCTTTTGGTTTGAACAGCATGGCACAAGCAAAAATGTTTATGCCTGAGCAAGTTGATTCAGGCGTTTCTGCGGCAGATTTGGCTCAACGTCATGCTGTGCATTGGGTATCTGTAGCGCAGATCAAACGAAGTCTGCAAAACCAACCCGCAATGGCGGTAGGTTTTGATATCGATGATACCGTACTGTTTTCAAGTCCAGGTTTTTATCGTGGTAAATTGGAGTACTCGCCTAATGACAATAGTTATCTGAAAAACCCGGCATTTTGGGAAAAAATGAATAATGAATGGGATAAATTCAGTATGCCAAAAAAGATCGGTATTGAATTGGTTCAGATGCATTTGAAGCGGGGCGATGATATTTATTTCATTACTGCTCGTACAACAACTAAAACAGAAACGGTGACCAAATACTTACAGGAAGATTTACATATTCCAGCCGATAAAATGAATGCCGTTATTTTCGCGGGTGATGAACCAGGTAAAAATAACAAAATCAGTTGGATGAGAGAGCATAAATTGAAGATTTATTATGGCGATGCAGATACTGATATTGCCGCTGCTCGTGCATTGAATATCCGTGGTATTCGTATCTTGAGAGCATCAAATTCTTCTTATCAGCCCCTGCCTAAAGCGGGTCGGTTTGGAGAAGAAGTTGTCATTAATTCTGAGTATTAATCTTAAAATTCAACACAATATACTCTGATTAAAGGCACTAAAGGTGCCTTTTCCTTTTTTTAAGCCATTATAATTTAAATTATTATGAAGAATATTTCATTTTTCCTGGTAAGAGAAAATCTGCTTGAGTAAGCTCCCTATCTTAAGTAGTAATTATGTATATAATTAGCAGTATCCTTTTCTGATAAAATAGGTCTGTTAATAATTATAATAAGTCATTGGATAGCTGCATACATAATAAGGTGAGGTGGGCTCTTATGGTGAAGAACACGGTCAGGTTACTGAAAGTTTCTTTTATCTGTAGCACATTGGCGGTATCAGAAGGAACTTTTGCAAATCAACAAAATGGACTGTCATCAAGTGGTATGCAACAATTACTAACAGAGCAAAAAAAAGAAGGTTCTGTTATTTTAATTGATAAGATAATTCCTGTTTCTCCGGTGAATTCTATTGATGAAAATCGAAAACAGTTACAAAATTGGTTGCCACAACAAGTAAAACCGATATTCCTTGATCGTTTGGCAAATTTATATGCTAACAATAAAATGCAATCATTGTGGTCAGATAAAAAAACTATTAAGCAATTTGAAGATCAATTAGTTGAAATGTCGCTAGCTGGTTTTCAACCTCAATTTGAAAAATGGTTGATACAACTTCATAATCCTGAATTAAGTGAAATGGGGCGTGATATTATCTTATCTGATGCTATGTTAGGTTATCTCCATTTTATTAATAATGTTGATAAGAAAGGGAGTTCATGGTTATATAGTAAATCTCCTTATAAGATTGAATTACCCTCATCTCATTTAATTGATACATGGCAACAGCATATCAATAATGATAGTGCTTTTTTTTATATTACGAGTTTATCACCGAATCATCCTATGTATGAAAATATGCGTAAGGAGATGTTGGCACAATTAGCTGATCAACGGCCATGGACAGAGTTTTCATTTAAAGGAACTTTAAGGCCAGGACAAAGTAGTGAAAGTGTTATTGCATTAAGGAAAATATTGGCTCTTTCAGGGATATTGGATTTATCTGCTGCCAAATCCGGTAATAGGATATATGATAAAGAATTAACAGCGGCTGTAAAAAATTTTCAAGCCCAGCACGGATTGTCAGCCGATGGAGTTATCGGTAAATCCACTAAAGCATGGTTAAATACGACCCCACAAACCCGTGCTCGAATTATGGCATTGAATATCCAACGATTACGGATTATTCCCAGGGATATTCCTACAGGTATTTTAGTTAATATTCCTAATTACTCACTTTTCTATTATTTAGATGGCAAAGAAGTATTGAGTTCTAAAGTCGTTGTTGGACGGCCCAGCCGAAAAACACCTATTATGAGTAGTGAATTAAATAATGTGGTGATTAATCCTCCGTGGAATGTACCCACCAGCATGACTCGAAAAGATATTGCACCAAGAGCGATGCGTGACTCAAGTTATTTTCGTACGCGTGGTTATACGGTATTTTCCAGTTGGAGCAATGACGCCAAAGTTATCGATCCTTCATCGATTAACTGGAGCGTAATAACACCGAATAATTTCCCTTATCGTATTAGGCAAGCACCAGGCCCCACTAATTCATTGGGGCGTTTTAAATTCAATATGCCAAATTCAGAAGCTATTTATTTGCATGATACACCTAATCAGGCTTCTTTCAGCCGGGAAATGCGGGCTATTAGTTCTGGTTGCGTACGTGTCAATAAGGCGCCTGAATTGGCTAATATGCTGTTGGGAAACGCAGGTTGGGATAAAACTAAAGTTAATAGTTCATTGAAAACATGGTCAACAAAATATGTCAATATTCCCAAAAGAATTCCTGTGTTCCTCTATTACCAAACAGCATGGATTGATGAGGGAGGGAAACCACAATACCGAGATGATATCTATGATTATGATGTGAATGCAAGGCAGCATTCAGAGTCATTTTCCAAGATCTTGGTAGCCAGAAACGATTTATAATTTCTTCCGTTACTAATTAAGACTCAAAGAAATAAAATTGGCGTTGATATCTATATTGTAAACAGAGAAGGAAATAATGTTTTCTTCTCTGTTATCTTCTATTACTCATTATTTTAAAAAGTGTTTTTTACTATGACTTGCTCTTAATGAGCTGTTTTGTTATTGATTACAATTTTAATATGATTTTAATTATGTTAAGTAGATCACAATAATAAAGCGGTAAATTTACAGTAAAATACAAAAATACTTGAAACTATTTTTTATTTTCTGATGTCTTATTAGTTGATTAAGTTGAGTTATAAATTCATTTAGACAGTATTAATATATTAAAGAATAGCAGGGCATATCATGAATAACATTGACCACGATCGCCGAAAGTGGCTCGGTATAAGTGTGGCCTCATTGGGATTAAGTTTATTACCTCAATCGGTTTTGGCTGCATTAACAACGCCATGTCCTCGATTTTTACGTTTTGATAATCTGCATACCGGAGAAACACTCAAAGCCGAATTCTCTGATGGTTATCGGTATAATAAATCAGAATTAGCCCGCCTGAATTATCTATTCCGCGATTTTCGGCAAAATAAGGTTAAAACCATTGACCCCAAATTATTTGATCAAATTTATTTATTGCAAATGATGATGGGAATAAATAAGCCTGTCCAATTAATTTCTGGTTATCGTTCCCTGGCGACAAATAATATGTTGCGTCATGCCAGTGGTGGGGTGGCAAAACATAGTTACCATACCCGTGGGCAAGCAATGGATTTCCACATTGATGGTGTTCAGCTCGCACATATTCGTAAGGTGGCACTGAAAATGCGGGCAGGAGGGGTAGGGTTTTATCCAAAGAGTAATTTTATTCATATTGATACAGGCCCGGTCAGGACGTGGTAATCTTATTACCAACAATGAGTCTTGATTGTGGAGTGAAACAATATAATGAAATACCACATTATCCCCGTTACGATGGCGATGCAAAATTGCACATTGATTTGGTGTGAAGAAACTCAGGAAGCGGCGATTGTTGATCCTGGCGGTAATGCTGAACAACTTATCGCTGAGATAGAGCGCCGTGGGTTGAAAATCACCCAAATTTTGCTGACACATGGTCACTATGATCATGTAGGTGCTACTGTCGAAGTCGCGAAGCATTTTGGGGTGCCTGTTTACGGGCCACATAAGGGAGATGCTTTTTGGATAGAAGGCTTGGAAATTCAATGCCAAATGTTTGGTGTTGAACCATGCCCCTCTTTTACTCCAGATCGTTGGCTAGATGAAGGGGATACACTAAAAATTGGCAGTATTGAGTTATCCGTTTTGCACTGCCCAGGGCATACACCGGGACATATTATCCTTGCTAACCACACTGATAAAATCATTTCAATGGGAGATGTATTGTTTAAGGGCAGTATTGGCCGCACGGATTTTCCGGGCGGAAATTATGATGTATTGATTCAATCTATTAAGGAAAAAGTATTGCCATTGGGGGACGAATATCAATTCATACCCGGTCACGGTCCAATGTCAACATTAGGATATGAGCGGAAAACCAATCCATTCTTACAGGATTAATCGCAAACGTTTTTCTTGCCGTAAGATAATGTGAAGAAGATAAAAGCCGCTTTGTCAGCGGCTTTTGAGAAACTCAGATGAGATTAAAGTATTGCAACGATAGCTTCACACAGAGGAACCATATTCTCCAATGTCAGACCCGCTACGTTGATACGGCCAGAGCTAACCGCGTAAATACCATACTCTTCACGCAGGCGATCGACTTGTTCTTTAGTCAATCCGCTGAATGAGAACATACCATTTTGAGCGCTAATAAAACTAAAGTCTTGTTTCGCACCTTTTTCTTGTAAGGTGTTTACAAATAGTTGGCGCATACGCTGAATGCGTTCGCGCATTGTTGCCAATTCCTGAACCCACTCAGCTTTCAGTTCATCATTGGACAAAATGGTGGTAACAACGGAAGCACCGTGTGCCGGTGGGTTGGAGTAGTTGGTACGCACAATAGATTTTGCCTGGCTGAATGCTTTCTCTGCGGTATCGCTGTCCGTTGCAACGATAGTGCAAGCACCAACACGTTCATTGTACAAACCAAAGTTTTTGGAATAAGAGCTGGCAACGATTAACTCTTTGTGGTTTCTGGTAAAGATACGCAGACCTTCGGCATCTTCATCCAATCCTTTGGCAAAACCTTGGTAAGCAAAGTCGAATACGGGCAACCAGCCATTTGCAGCAGATAAATCTGCCAGTTTCTGCCACTGTTCAGCAGTTGGGTCGATGCCAGTTGGGTTATGGCAACAACCATGCAGAAGAACAACATCACCTGCTTGTGCTTCAGATAAGCTTGCCAGCATACCATCGAAATCCAAGGCATGATTTTCTGCATCGTAATAGTTGTATTCGCAGATCTCCAAGCCAGCACTGAAGAAAACGCCTTTATGGTTTGGCCAAGTTGGATTGCTGATCCAAACACGTGTTGCATTGGTCTGTTTAGCGATAAAGTCAGCCGCAATACGTAATGCGCCGGTTCCGCCTGGGCTTTGTACAGTACGGGCGCGTTTGTCAGTGATGATAGGGCTGGTTTTACCGAAAAGCAGTTCCTGAGTAACACGACCAAATTCAGGTAACCCACTAATTGCCAGATAATTTTTGGTGGTTTCGTTTTCCAGCAGGAACTTCTCTGCTTTTTTAACGGTAGTCAGAACAGGGGTTTTACCTGTTTCATCTTTGTAGACGCCGATACCCAAGTTAATTTTATTTTCACGGGGATCTGCTTTAAAGCTATCCGCTAAACCAAGAATCGGGTCGGCAGGTGCTGCTGTGATTTTTTCAAACATTTTTTTGATTCCAAGACTCGGAGAGTTAAGCCCAAAATAAGTTATACGCCGCTCAGGGTAACCTTAAGGGATCCATTTGCCAACCACTTGTAGCAAAAAGAATAAAATCTTGTGAAGTAGTTTACGAAGTGAAAAAAAGAGCCTGAAAAAACAAAGAAGTAAAACGTAAAAAGCAGCGCCGAAGCGCTGCTTTTCTGAGATAGACTGATTAGTTTTTCGCTAAACAGTTTATCAACAGTAATTAGAACTGATAAGTCAGGCCAACACCGAATACGTTACGAGCGCCTGTATCTGTTCCTTCGTTTTTGTCCAGCAGGTTGATTTTGTAATCAACATAAGTAGACAGGTTTTTGTTAAAGTAGTAGTAAGTACCTACAGAAACATATTTAACCAGATCAGCGCTGTAGTGTTTTTCACCTTCACCCAGCTCTTTGCCTTTAGACTGAACATAAGCCAGAGATGGTTTCAGACCGAAATCAGAGAACAGGTATTGTGCAACCAATTCGATATTCTGAGTTTTATTAGCAATACCTTCCGCTTTAGTGCCATCAAACAACGCTGAACCAGAGGTCATGTTACGGGTTTCGCCGTACATTGCTGCCAGGTATACATTGTTAGCATCGTATTTAGCACCGATGTTCCATGCTTCAGCACGTTTGCCTTTAGCATAGGTATCATTCCACTGACCATTTGCGCGAGTAGAGTTAGCGTAAGAAGCACCAACAGTGATACCGTAACCTACGTTATAAGTAGTCGCCAAACCGTAGCCATCGCCATTTGCTGTAGCGCCACTACGTTTATTTTTGGTGCTCTCGCTGTTTTGGCCTTGGTATTGCAGAGCAAAGTTCAGACCGTCAACCAGACCGAAGAAATCAGTGTTGCGGTAAGTCAACAGACCAGTAGCACGGCTAGTCATGTAGTTATCAGTTTTAGCCATGGAGTCGCCACCGAAGATTGGCAGTACGTCAGTCCATGCGGTGATGTCATAGTTTACGCCGTAGTTACGGCCGTAATCCAGTGAACCGTAGTTAGCGAATTTCAAACCAGCGAAAGCCAGACGGGTAGAGGTTTCTTGTTTGCCTTCTTCAGTGTGAGCTTTCAGATTGTATTCCCAACGACCAAAACCAGTCAGTTGATCATTGATCTGAGTTTCGCCTTTGATGCCGATACGTGCATAAGAAGCATCACCGTCTTCACCGCTTCTTTTATCAGCGATTTGGTGACGAACGTCTACTTTACCGTACAGATCCAGTTTATTGCCGTCTTTGTTAAAAATTTCAGCCGCGTTTGCTGTACCAGCAGCCAACAGAGCTGGAATTACCACTGCAAGAATATTGCGTTTCATTATTATTACCCTCATTGGTGTTATTTAGACACCTGCCACTGCCAGAAATAGAACACTAAAAAATTTTGGAACTATTTGTGGGTATCGAGTGTCTTATTAGTCGGCAACCAGTTTTCCATTGGTAATGAATTTTATCTACCCTCAAAATGCTACAAAAGCGCAAAATCAGTAACAAAGTGAAAATAGATATTTCAAAATGTAAATATCAGGGAACTTTTTTCGTGTGCTTTTCGCTATAAAATAAAAAAAGCCAACTTTCGTTGGCTTTTCATAGGATTGGTTTTTCGCTTATTTATTGATCTGATTCATTAGAAACTTGCGTTTCTTGGTGTCCGTGGGAATGGGATAACATCACGAACGTTGGATACGCCAGTAACATAAGCTACCAGACGTTCGAAGCCCAAACCGAAACCAGCATGAGGAACGGTGCCGTAACGACGCAAATCACGATACCACCAGTAATCTTCTTTATTCAGCCCCATTTCTTCCATACGTTGATCCAGCATATCCAGACGCTCTTCACGCTGAGAACCACCGATGATTTCACCAATGCCTGGAGCTAACACGTCCATTGCCGCAACGGTTTTGCCATCTTCGTTCATGCGCATATAGAAGGCTTTAATGTCTTTTGGATAGTTTTTCATGATCACTGGCGCGTTGAAATGTTTTTCTGCCAGATAACGCTCATGCTCTGATGCCAAATCCACGCCCCAGAAAACAGGGTTTTCAAATTCCTGACCACAATTTTCCAGAATTTCTATCGCATCGGTGTAGTCCAACTGAACGAAATCTGAATCAACAAATTTTTCCAGACGAGTGATAACTTCGCTGTCAACTCGTTCTGCAAAGAAGGCCAGATCATCAGCACGTTCATCTAATGCGGCTTTGAAAACATATTTCAGCATGTCTTCAGAGAGTTTGGCAATATCATTCAGATCGGCAAAAGCCACTTCTGGTTCAACCATCCAAAACTCTGCCAAATGACGGCTGGTATTGGAGTTTTCTGCACGGAAAGTGGGTCCGAAGGTATAGATTTTGCTCAATGCACAAGCATAAGCTTCGCCGTTTAACTGACCGGATACAGTAAGGAAAGCTTCACGGCCGAAGAAATCCTGGCTGAAATCCACTGTGCCTTTATCTGTGCGTGGCAAGTTTTGCAAATCCAAAGTGGAAACGCGGAACATTTCGCCAGCACCTTCTGTATCTGATGCGGTGATCAGTGGAGAGGATACCCAGAAGAAGCCTTTTTCATGGAAGAAACGATGCAGGGCTTGGGCCAGAGTATGGCGAACACGGGCAACTGCGCCGATTAAATTGGTGCGTGGGCGAAGATGGGCCACTTCACGCAGGTATTCAATACTGTGGCGTTTAGCTGCCATTGGGTAAGTATCAGGATCATCAACCATGCCAACAACAACGACTTTAGTGGCCTGCAATTCAAAATCCTGGCCCTTACCTTGGGATTCCACCACTGTACCGGTGATTTCGACAGAACAGCCCGTGGTTAAATGTAATATTTCATCCTGATAATTAGGTAAATTATTATTAACGACAGCCTGTAATGGATTAAAGCAGGAACCGTCATAGACGGCGAGGAACGAGATACCAGCTTTAGAATCTCTCCTTGTACGTATCCAACCGCGAACGGTGACTTCGTTGCCAACCGGAACCCGGCCTTGCAGTACATCGACTACAGGCGCTACGCTCATAAATTTCTCTCTTTTTTATATAATAGGTTAATAACTAGATAGATTTACCAAATACTCCCTTAATCAGGGAGCAGATCGTCTATCTTACTTGTCATCTCTCAGGAAACAAGAGGAAATTGCGGGTCTTAATGGGGAAACAGGGGGAAAAGTTATTTTTTTATTTGCGTAACCCGCATAAAGCCGGTTACGCAAAAGATAATTAGACAGGTTATGCCGTTTTTCTATACCACTTTCTCTATATAGGGAATGTCGAATGCCCGACGTAACCTATTGACAAACTCGTCATCTTCACAGATGGTTTTTCCGGGGCTATCCGAAAGTTTTGCCACGGGTTTACCATTGCATTCGACCAATTTGATAACAATATTCAGTGGCTTTATGCCCGGAATATTACAAGTCAGTCGTGTGCCAATGCCGAAAACAACATTAATTCTCTTATGGAAATGGTGATACAGCGCCAGTGCTTTTTGCAGATCCAAACTGTCAGAGAACACCAATGTTTTCGTCATTGGATCAATACCCAGTGATTGGTAATGTGTTATGGCTTTTTCACCCCATTCAATTGGATCACCTGAGTCATGACGCAGGCCCTGGTAAGCTGTTGCTAATGGTTTGTCAAAATCTCGCAGAAAAGCATCCATGGTAATACAGTCAGTCAGGGCGATACCTAACTGGTTTGGATACTCATTCAGCCAGGTTTGTAGTGCTGCTCTTTGGCTATTGGCAAGTTCCGGGCTAATTTGTTGGTGGGCCTGAAACCATTCATGGGCTTGTGTGCCGAGAGGCGGAAGATCAAGCTGTTCTGCCAGTTGATAATTACTGGTTCCAATCAAATAAGGGAAGCTATTTTTCAGCTCATTGATAATGGCATATTGCACTGCGTGTGAAAAACGGCGGCGAGTACCAAAATCCATTAATTTAAAACCGGATAGATCGATATTTTTTTCCGCAGCGTCTTTGTAAAACAGTTCTATCAGTTTTCTCAGCTGAATAACGGCATCTTCCGGCATTATTTCAGGTGAGTGATGACGATGAACCAATTCGCTGATCAGGGCAAGCAGAGGCACTTCCCACAAGATAACTTCGTGCCATAAACCGGAAATGCGGATGGCTAATTGCCCATCATGGGTAACAGAAACTTCGACTTGTTTAGGATTAAAGCGGAATGTTTTGCACCAGTTCAGGTAATCCTCTTTGAAGAACGGAAGGCGAGAAAGGTAATCGACTTCGTGTTCTGTCAATGCTAAGTCTGCCATCATGTCAATTTGATGACGTAATGGCTCGGCGTATTCTCCGAGCAGTTCATCACCACGGCAACGAAATTCTGCAACAACAGGAATATTGTTGTAATGGTGGTACACTGCTTGTTGCATGTGAAACTTATAGGCATCAGTATCAAGCAGTGATTTGATAATCGGGGTAGCGTCTAAAGTCATGGCGCGTCAGGCATCCTCGCGGAGCATATTCGTGTCAGCTAAATCGATAAAGTCGGGAGAGTATACCGTGATTATTGGGTTATTGAAGCCATATAGCTAGATATATTTCCCCGAATCTAAAGATTAAGGTTAATCCGTTTATAGATAATATCATGTTAAATGAGATATGAGATGACAATTAGCACGAAAGTACTAATATGCTGACCACATCATTTATACTTTTATTTAATAAGTTATTAACATCCAAAAAAAGAGACTTATTGATTGAAAGGAAGATTTCTCTATGGCAGCGTTGATGTTTTTAAAAATAATGGAAAAGGTTCTCTATGACACAACAGCGACTTGTTAAACACCGTCTGGATTATAAAGCACCAGATTACACAATTACCAACATTGATCTTGATTTTGATCTGGATACTGAAAAAACAACGGTGACGGCAATCAGTCAGGTAAAACGTCAGGCTAATGACATTACCCCACTGGTTTTGGATGGCGAAAATCTCACGTTAAAAGGCATCTATATAGATGATAAAGCGTGGGAGCATTATCAGGAACAGGATGGAAAGTTGCTGATTGAACAACTTCCAGCCCAGTTTACCCTGAAAATTGTGAATGAAATTCACCCGGCAGCAAATACAGCACTTGAGGGACTGTATGTGTCTGGCGATGCCTTGTGTACCCAGTGTGAGGCAGAGGGATTTCGTCACATCACGTATTATTTGGATCGCCCAGATGTTCTGGCTTGTTTTACAACTCGCATTACTGCGGATAAATCCAGATACCCATACCTGCTTTCCAATGGTAACCGTATTGAACAAGGGGAGCGGGAAGATGGGCGTCATTGGGTAAAATGGCAAGACCCGTTCCCCAAACCTGCTTACTTGTTCGCATTGGTTGCGGGGGATTTTGATGTCCTGCGTGACACATTTGTGACCCGCAGTGGCCGTGAGGTTGCACTGGAGCTGTTTGTTGATCGGGGCAACTTGGATCGTGCTGATTGGGCCATGACATCGTTGAAAAACTCAATGAAATGGGATGAAACCCGCTTTGGTCTGGAGTATGACCTTGATATCTATATGATCGTTGCCGTTGATTTTTTCAATATGGGGGCGATGGAGAACAAGGGATTGAATATCTTCAATTCCAAATATGTCCTGGCAAAAACAGAAACAGCGACTGACGAAGACTATCTCGCCATTGAAGCTGTGATCGGACATGAATATTTCCATAACTGGACCGGAAACCGCATTACCTGTCGTGACTGGTTCCAGTTAAGCCTGAAAGAAGGGCTGACAGTATTCCGTGATCAGGAATTCAGTTCTGATCTGGGTTCACGTTCGGTTAACCGTATCAAGAATGTGCGTGTTATGCGTTCTGCACAATTTGCCGAAGATGCCGGTCCCATGGCTCACCCTATCCGTCCTGATCAGGTGATGGAAATGAATAACTTCTATACGTTGACCGTCTATGAAAAAGGCGCGGAAGTGATTCGTATGATCCACACTTTATTAGGTGAAGAACAATTTCAGGCGGGTATGCAGCTTTATATCCACCGCCATGATGGTAGCGCTGCGACCTGTGATGATTTTGTACAGGCAATGGAAGATGCTTCAAACGTCGATTTAACCCTTTTCCGCCGCTGGTATAGCCAATCAGGGACACCTGTGCTGACTGTCCGTGACGAATACGATGCAGAAAAGCAACAATATATTTTGCATGTCAGTCAAATGACATCACCAACGGCAGATCAGCAAGAGAAACAACCGCTGCACATTCCTCTGGATATTGAGCTTTATGATGAACAAGGAAAAGTGATCCCGCTGCGTCGTAATGGTCAGCCTGTGCATCATGTTTTGAATGTTATTAATGCAGAACAATCATTTGTCTTTGATGAAGTTCCATCACGGCCTGTTCCTTCTTTATTGCGTGAGTTTTCTGCACCAGTGAAATTGGATTATCTATACAGTGATGAGCAGCTTTCATTTTTAATGAAACATGCGCGTAATGAGTTCTCCCGTTGGGATGCGGCACAGGCATTGCTAACCAACTATGTGAAGCTGAATGTTGCCCGTCACCAAAAATCCCTGCCACTGGAATTGCCAATGCATGTCATTGATGCTTTCCGTGCTGTATTGCTGGATAAAGATATCGATCCGGCTCTGGCTGCATTGATCTTGACTCTGCCGTCTGAAAATGAAATGGCAGAACTGTTTATGGTGGTAGATCCGAAAGCTATCCATGATGTCATTCGTGCCATGACAAAGGCACTGGCTAATGAAATGGCGGATGAGTTTTCTGCGGTTTATCACAGTCTCCAGACAGGCGTATACCGCGTAGAGCATAAGGATATTGCGAAACGTGACTTACGTAATACCAGCCTCTACTATCTGGCCTTTATTGATACCAAAGAGTTGGCAGATAAATTAGTGGCGGCACAATATTATCACGCTGATAACATGACTGACAGTATCGCTGCTTTATCTGCGGCTGTATCTGCTGAATTGCCTTGCAGTTATCAATTAATGGATGAATTTGATCAGCGTTGGCATCAGGATGGCTTGGTTATGGATAAATGGTTCAGGCTGCAAGCAACCAATCCAGCCTTCGATGTGCTTGAGAAAGTGCGTGGCTTGATGAAACATCGTTCTTTCAGCTTGAGTAATCCAAACCGTGTTTATTCACTGTTGAGAATATTCTTTAGCAAAAATGCCGTGGCTTTCCATGCTGAAGATGGTAGTGGTTATCAATTCTTGGTGGAAGTGCTAACCGAACTGAATAGCCTAAATCCGCAAGTAGCATCACATTTGATTGATCCATTGATTCGTCTGAAACGTTACGATGAGAAACGTCAGGCTTTGATGCGTGCGGCACTGGAACAGTTGAAAGGAATAGAGAACTTATCTGGTGACCTGTTCGAAAAGATTACCAAGGCGCTTGAAAGTTAATATGTAACATATTTTTCGGTTATTGTCGGAGATGAGATCGCTAACAAACCCCGTTGTTGTTTTAAACGGGGTTTGTTTTTGCCTGCTTATAGAGAGGGCTTTTTTGTTTACTCATATAATGGTAAATTAGCCCTCTCTTCCTGCTACAATAGCGCAGCAATTATATATGTATGAGATTGCGTATAATTCAAAATGTATAACTGACAATTCTCACGTAAAGACAATCATAAAGAACAATAGGTTAATTTAAATGTATTACTCTCTAGTACGGAAGGCGTTGTTCCAGCTTGATCCTGAACAGGCACATGAGCTGACTTTCCGCCAACTAAAACGTGTTGCCGGTACTCCTTTCGAATTTCTTATCCGCCAATCAGTTGCCACTAAGCCCGTTACTTGCATGGGGTTGTCTTTTAAAAATCCACTGGGTTTAGCCGCTGGTCTTGATAAAAACGGTGATTGCATTGATGCATTTGGCGCGATGGGCTTTGGGTTTGTTGAAGTTGGTACAGTAACACCGCGCCCGCAAGCTGGAAATGATAAGCCAAGATTATTCCGTGTGGTTGAAGCGGAAGGGATCATCAACCGAATGGGGTTTAATAACCTTGGGGTAGATAATCTGGTTGAGAATGTTAAACGCGCAAAATATGACGGGATTATCGGGATAAATATCGGCAAAAATAAAGATACTCCGGTCGAAAATGGAAAAGATGATTATTTAATTTGCATGGATAAAGTTTACCCTCATGCAGGTTATATCACTATCAATATTTCTTCTCCTAATACGCCTGGCTTGAGGACATTACAGTACGGAGAAGCTCTGGATGATCTCTTGTCTGCGATTAAAAATAAGCAAAGTGAACTTCAGCAAAAGTTCCAAAAATATGTTCCTGTTGCTGTTAAAATCTCTCCCGATCTTTCAGAAGAAGAATTAATAAAAATTGCTGATAGTTTAATGCGTCATCATATTGATGGAGTTATTGCAACAAATACCACATTGGATAGAAAGATTATCGAAGGCTTGAATCACTGTCAGCAGGTAGGGGGATTGAGTGGGCGCCCTGTGCAATTGCGCAGCACAGAGATTATCCGTCGCCTTTCGCAAGAATTAAAAGGCGAAATACCGATTATTGGTGTAGGGGGAATTGATTCACTTGTTGCAGCCAGGGAAAAAATAGAAGCAGGTGCTTCATTAATTCAGATATATTCCGGTTTTATCTATAAAGGACCAAAACTCATCAAAGATATTGTTAATCATATCTGAATATTTGCTGCAATTTGGGGGTAGGGGTTTATTTCTGCCCTCAACTCGTCTATATTTTGTCTTATAGATTAAATTTTATCATTTATTTTTTAATTTCTTATTTCGCTGGCAATGCTTATTTTAACCAAAAAAGCTATTTTGAGCATAAAAGGGTAATCAATGAAAATTAGACCTGATGATCAGTGGCGCTGGTATTTTGATCCTGAGCATAGCCGTGTCATGCTCGATCTCGCTAATGGCATGGTTTTTCGTTCCTGTTTCCCTGCCAGGATGTTGACTGATTACGCCGTTACAATGGAGGAAATGTCATTCTCAGTCGATGATGCCGCGCTTTTTTACACTTTTGAAGAACATTTACGTCGTATCGATAAGATGGCTCCTGCGTTTAGAGCTGAATTGGCTTTGAATGGGGTGGTTGCGTTACGTTTTATGAAACCACAAATGCCTAAGAGTTGGTATTTCTCCCATTTTTCTTTGATAGAGAAACCAGAACACGGCGAAATTATTCAGCTTAAATTACAGGATAGCGGTACTGAAGCGCTGTTTATGGTCGCAGAAGTTGGTCACAATGCCAGCTTGTGTCTATTGGCACAGCAAAAGTTAGAGATGCACGATCGTGTTATGAATTTTTGTGATCCCATTAAGGTCATGAATGATCGCATCATGCCCTATGCCGAGCCAATTCAATCATCAATATATGATAGGGCAATTTAGTGCCATTAGGCTGCTAGGTTCATAATATTATTAACCTAAACAAATTACTTCTATCAGCATTATTGAACGCCCTTTATCATTCACATTAAGATATATTTATAGCGTCAATCAATGGCATGTTTTTTCCGTAATATATTGCCTGCTTAAAAGCTCAGTAATAAAAATCAGACAGCTAGCTTATTTATACTGCCTGATTTAAATACAAATGCTATCGTTATCTATTATTAATGTTTATCTTAGTTCGATGACTAAATCATTTTGAGGTATACAGCTACATGCCAGAATTTTTCCATTATCCTTAATGGAAGTCGATTTTAGTGGCAATACATCCCCTTTAATCAGGGCTATCTTACAGGAGCCACAAATTCCGGCACGGCATGAATAGGGAATTTGAATACCTTGATCTTCGAGTTGTTCTAAAATAATTTGCTGATTATTGCCAATAAAACGTTGTCCATTGAATTCAATAGCAACGGACTGTTGAGCGTCTTCTTTTATAGGCAAATCGACCGCTTGTTCACCACTACCATATTCGCGTGGTGTTCTCTTTTCCAAAATGGTGACACGATCCCCAACTCGAATAATGCCGCTATTACGGGCAATGGCATTCTGCCCAAAATCAACCGCACCATTTTCTTTGGCTGTTCTGAAAGACTGTAGTGTAGCCAGTGGCTCACTTTGCGGATTTTTGCTGCCTTTTTCCGGGCTGACTGTTGTCAAAATACAGCGACTGCATGGTTTTGGCAGATCAAAAACAATATCGCCGATTTGGATGGTTTGCCAGCTATCTTCTTCAAAAGGGGTTGCACCTGTGACAATGATATTGGCACGGAATTGCTCTATTTTAATGCTGGCGGGACAGCGTTGTTGCAAGGCATGAAAAGAGGCTTCATTGATAATTAAATAGGGAAAACCGTCTGCGAATGATAAAGAAATATCGGGGAATTTCTTAACCCGTCGTGTTAGTTCCTCACTGAGCCAACGTAATTGTACAGGTTTATCAAAAAAGTCACTGAGCCAACTATTCACCCTCTCAGGAGCGACTAACGCGGTAAAATGATTTCCCCAAACTTCGGTGGAGAAACGCTCCTCTTTAAAATCATCGTAAAGTACAGTGGCGCTTTCTCCGTTTGGTGCCTGCAAGTACAGACCATTATGGAGCATCGTTGGAGTAAATAGCAGCATTTGCGGATATTGGCGGGCAGTAATAAAAGTACCGTCTGTTGTGGTGATCATAAAATTGCGGTCAAACATCAGGCCACTTTCATTGACGAGAGAATGAGAGAGTTGTAATCCACGCATGGATTTGACGGGGTAGGTATAGAGGCGCGACAGAGTTAACATCCATTATCTCCCAAATATTTTTATCTTTGCCAAAGCATTTTTATCTTTAATTGTGTCAGCAACTTTAGGACATGTCGAAGGTATTGGCTATAATGTGCCACAATTTTTTTGGTGGTGAACTTTTTGTGATGATTAATAAGATGAACTCTCTCTTTGCCAGCACGGCACGTGGACTGGAAGAACTGTTAAAGAACGAACTGGAAATCCTGGGAGCGCAATCCTGTAGGATTGCCCAAGGCGGGGTTCATTTTCAGGGCGATGATCGGATGATGTATAAAAGTTTGCTGTGGAGCAGACTGGCATCCCGTATCATGATGCCGCTTAACGAATTTAAAGTTTATAGTGATTTGGATCTGTATCTTGGTATCCAGTCCATTGACTGGAGCGAGATTTTCTCAGTTGATAGTACGTTCTCTGTGCATTTCAGTGGCACGAATGAGGAGATCAGAAATACACAATATGGCGCATTGAAAGTAAAAGACGCTATTGTCGATAGTTTTATGCGCAAAATAAAACAACGTCCTGATGTTGCTAAACAACAACCTGATGTCCGTATCCATGTTTTCCTGAATAAAGAGAAAGCAACCGTATCACTCGATTTGAGTGGAGATAGCCTGCAT
The DNA here is from genome assembly GCF_003610465.1 of Xenorhabdus ehlersii. Taxonomy (GTDB): domain Bacteria; phylum Pseudomonadota; class Gammaproteobacteria; order Enterobacterales; family Enterobacteriaceae; genus Xenorhabdus; species Xenorhabdus ehlersii. Next base: position 364,242 of record NZ_RAQI01000003.1, read on the forward strand.
ATCCGTGGCTATCGTGATCTGGCCGGACAGGCACCACTGAAAGAGAACCTTGCCGCAGCGATTATCTTACGTTCTGGCTGGAATGCAGGAACGCCAATGGTTGATCCAATGTGTGGTTCAGGAACGTTGCTGATAGAAGCGGCCATGATGGCAGCAGATTGCGCCCCCGGTTTGCATCGTAAGCATTGGGGATTCACATCATGGTTGCAATTCAATGAAACAATCTGGCGTGAAGTGACTACAGAAGCACAGGTCCGTTTCCGTAAGGGGTTACAGGAAACGACTTCCCGCTTTTTTGGAATAGATATTGATCGTCGTGTAATGGATATGGCACGTTCAAATGCACGTAGGGCAGGGGTGTCCCAATTGATCCAGTTCCAGCAGGGAGATGCCAGCAAACTGGAAAATCCCCTGCCGGAAGGACCAGAGGGAACGGTATTAAGCAACCCACCTTATGGAGAACGTCTTGAAAGTGAACCTGCACTGATTGCATTGCACAGTGTATTTGGTCGTGTGATGAAAGTCCGCTTCCCTGGCTGGCGTTTATCAGTGTTCAGTGCTTCGCCAGAATTGTTGGGGTGTTTGCAATTACGCGCAGAGCGTGAGTTTAAGGCTAAAAATGGCCCTCTGGATTGTATCCAAAAGAATTATTTTATCCAGAAAAATGAACAGTTAGCGGATAAACCTCAGTCATTGGATATAGGTATTGCTGAGGATTATGCTAACCGTTTGCGTAAAAATGAGAAAAAAATCAGCAAATGGGCCAAACAGCAAGGTATTGATTGCTACCGTTTATATGATGCAGATTTACCTGAATACAATGTTGCTGTTGATCGCTATGCCGATAAAATCATTGTACAAGAATACGCCCCGCCGAAATCTGTGGATGCCAATAAAGCCCGTCAACGCCTGTTTGATGTTATCAGTGCAACAATGAATGTGCTTGGCTTATCATCCAACCAACTGATCTTGAAAACTCGCCAACGTCAGAAAGGCAAAAGTCAGTATGAAAAAATGGCCGAGAAGAAAGAATTCTTTTTGGTCAACGAATATGGTGCAAAATTCTGGGTGAATTTGACCGATTATTTGGATACGGGGTTATTCCTTGATCACCGTATTGCCCGCAAAAAATTGGGTGAAATGAGCCGAGGCAAGGATTTTCTTAACTTATTTGCCTATACCGGTTCGGCGACAGTTCATGCAGGATTGGGTGGTGCGCGTTCGACAACCACGGTAGATATGTCTCGCACTTATCTTGAATGGGCAGAGCAAAATTTACAGGCGAATGGCTTAACCGGGCGTCAGCACCGTTTGATTCAGGCTGATTGTCTGGGATGGTTAGCTCAGACCTGTGAACAATTCGATGTCATTTTTATTGATCCGCCAACATTCTCTAACTCTAAGCGAATGGAAAACACTTTTGACGTTCAGCGTGATCACATCGAATTAATGAAACAATTAAAACGTCTGTTACGTCCGGGTGGAACCTTAATGTTCTCCAATAATAAACGGGGTTTTAAGATGGATTTTGCTGAATTAAATAAGCTAGGTCTGGTTGCAACCGAAATAACAGAAAAGACTTTATCTCAGGATTTTACCCGTAACCGTCAGATCCATAACTGCTGGTTGCTGCATCACGTTGGCGAGGACAAATAACATTATGTCATTGATTAGTTTATCCGGTGCTTGGTTATCATTCAGTGATGCACCGCTGTTGGATAATGCTGAACTGCATATTGAAGAAAACGAAAGAGTCTGTTTGGTTGGGCGCAATGGTGCGGGAAAATCCACATTGTTGCGCGTGTTGGCAAAAGAACAACCCTTAGATGATGGCTTGGTTATTTATGAACAAGACGTGATTGTTGCGCGCTTACAGCAAGATCCTCCCCGTGACATAGAAGGTACGGTATTTGATTTTGTTGCGGAAGGAGTAAAAGAGCAGTCTGAATACATCAAAGCGTTCCATCATGTTTCGCGTTTGGTAGAAACCGATCCTAGCGAGAAAAATCTCAACCATCTGGCTGAGTTGCAGGAAGTGCTGGATATCCGTGGCCTATGGTCATTGGATAGCCGGATTAGCGACGTATTAAAACAACTCTCCTTGCCAGCAGAAGCGAAACTCTCTTCATTGTCTGGTGGTTGGTTGCGTAAGGCGGCATTGGGCAGGGCGCTGGTTTGCTCGCCAAAAGTGCTGTTTCTTGATGAACCAACCAACCATCTTGATATTGATACTATTGAATGGTTGGAAAATTTCCTGAAAGACTTTAATGGCAGCCTTGTATTCATTTCCCATGACCGATCATTCATTCGCAACATGGCGACACGTATTGTTGATCTGGATCGCGGAAAGCTAACCTCATGGCCGGGAAATTACGATAAATATCTTGAAGGAAAAGAAGAGGCGCTGCGGGTTGAAGAGTTGCAGAATGCCGAATTTGACAAAAAACTGGCGCAGGAAGAAGTTTGGATCCGCCAGGGGATTAAAGCACGGCGTACCCGTAATGAAGGTCGGGTAAGGGCATTGAAAGCATTACGTGTAGAACGTGCTGAACGCCGCAATGTTATGGGAACAGCGAGAATGCAGGTCGAAGAAGCGACACGTTCCGGTAAGATTGTCTTTGAAATGGAAAATGTGAATTACCAGATTGGTGATAAAACATTGGTCAAAAATTTTTCGGCTCAAGTCCAACGTGGCGACAAAATTGCGTTAGTGGGACCAAACGGCTGCGGTAAAACGACATTATTGAAGTTAATGTTAGGCGATTTGTCAGCAGACAATGGGCACATTCATTGTGGTACCAAACTTGAAGTGGCTTATTTTGATCAGCATCGTGCCGCGCTGGATCCTGATAAGACCGTTATGGATAACCTCGCTGAAGGTAAGCAGGAAGTTATAGTCAATGGACGTTCCCGCCATGTGTTGAGTTATTTGCAGGATTTCCTTTTCCATCCTAAACGCGCGATGACCCCTGTGCGAGCGTTGTCTGGTGGTGAGCGCAATCGCCTGTTGCTGGCCCGTCTATTCTTGAAACCAAGCAACTTGCTTATTCTTGATGAACCGACCAATGACCTTGATGTTGAAACATTGGAGTTACTTGAAGAATTAGTTGATAGCTATACCGGAACCGTGATTTTGGTCAGCCATGATCGCCAATTTGTTGATAATTCAGTCACTGAATGCTGGATTTTTGAAGGCAAGGGTGAAATCAACAATTATGCGGGGGGATATTATGATGCCCAGCAGCAACAGGCTCAAACAGTTTCCCTGCGTCAAGCTTCGGAGAAAAAGGTTAGTGCTGAAAACAAGGCGGTTAAGCCGAAACAATCACCTAAACGAACAAACAATAAGATAAGTTACCATTTACTGCGTGAATTAGAACAACTACCATTATTATTAGAGAAATTAGAAGAAGAGATCAATAAATTGCAATCTCAGGTCAGTGACCCGGAATTCTTCAATCAATCACATGAAATTACGCAAAATGTTCTGAATGAACTGGCAAATAAAGAGCAAGAATTGGAAAAAGCGTTTGATCGCTGGCAGGAATTGGAAATGATGAAAAATGGATAATAGCTGCCGCATAAAAGAAACTTGTGGGTTTTGCTAAAGGAGAAACACTTTGTGTTCCAATAACCACCAGCATGACAAGCTGGTTCTTTGTCCCCAGTGTGACATGCTGGTGGCTGTGCCTGATTTGGAACAAGGGAAAAAAGCGGTTTGTCCACGGTGCCATGCGTTACTGACAGCAAAGTGGAGAGAGCCGCGTAATCAACCAACAGGTTATGCATTAAGCGCGTTAATCATGCTTTTTCTCGCTTGCCTGTTTCCTTTTGTTAGCATGAGTGTGGCGGGGATTGTGAGTGAAATAAAGTTGACTCAGATCCCCAAGGTGATGTTCAACGAAGACTATTCCAGCATGGCTGCGCTTTTTTTGATCTTCGTTCAGCTTGTGCCGACATTTTGTATGATTGCCATCATCATCTTATGTCAGAACGCCAAAATGGCGCGCCGCTTGAAAATAGAGTTGGCGCGCATTCTGTTTAAGATGAAAACATGGTGCATGGCAGAAATCTTCCTTGCGGGCGTGTTGGTCAGCTTTGTTAAATTGATGGCACATGGTGAAATCAGCATTGGCCTGAGTTTTTTCCCTTACTGCTTGTTTTGTCTGTTTCAGGTCAGGGCATTTCAGTGTCTTGACAGGCATTGGTTTTGGAATGAAATTGCGCCGGCACCTAAAGTTTGCCCGACCTTGCAGGCTGGAAAACCTGGCCTGGTGCAAGGTGTCAGGCTTTGCCAGAGTTGTACCGCCATCTTGCCCGCCCAACAATCTCGGTGCCCCCGATGCCATACAAAGGGGGACGCGCGCCGCCGCAATAGCCTCCAGCGCACAATGGCACTACTGATAACATCAGCCATACTTTATATTCCAGCGAATATTTTGCCTATCATGGTGACCCAGGCACTGGGACAGCAACTTAATTCCACCATTCTGGAAGGTATTATTTTGCTTTGGGGCTCTGGCTCATATCCTGTTGCAATGGTTATTTTTATTGCCAGTATCATGATACCTTTATTGAAAATGCTGGCTATTGGCTGGTTATGCTGGGATGCAAAAAGTCAAACGAGCCATGATTCCGAAAAGATGCATTTTATTTATGAAATGGTGGAGTTTGTTGGGCGTTGGTCAATGATTGATGTATTCGTTATTGCTGTCCTATCCGCGCTGGTTCGCATGGGACAACTGATGAGTATTTATCCTGCCCTGGGAGCAGTCCTGTTTGCCTTGGTTGTTATTTTGACGATGTTTGCATCAATCATGTTCGATCCGCGTTTAACCTGGGACAAAGCCAATCGTAAATTTGAGCTACATAAGAATGAGGAGTTGTAAGGTGACGGATAAAGAAGAAGATCTGACTCAGGCCAGAATTCGTAAACTTAAGAGTTGGTCACCGGTATGGATCGTACCAATTATCACCGTACTGATTGGGGCTTGGATACTGTTTTATCATTTCAGTCATCAGGGGCCAGAAGTCACATTGATTACTTCTAATGCTGAAGGTATTGAGGCAGGTAAAACTAAAATTAAAAGCCGCAGCGTTGACGTGGGTGTTGTCGAAAACGTGTCTTTGAGCGAAAACCTGGGGCAAGTTATCATTAAAGCCCGTCTAAATGATGGGATGAGTCGCTTGCTACGCACAGATACTGCTTTCTGGGTTGTGAAACCTCAGATTGGCCGTGAAGGAGTTTCTGGTCTAAGTACATTACTGTCCGGTGTTTTTATCGAATTACAACCCGGCACACTAGGAGGAGAAGAAAACCGCTTTTCATTGCTTGATGCCCCACCGCTTGCTTCCCCTGATGCAAAAGGCATTCGTCTGATTTTGACCAGTGAAAAAGCAGGACGATTAACTCCCGGAGATCCAGTGCTATTTCGGGGATATCGTGTGGGTTCAGTTGAGGCCAGTACCTTTGATCCAACATCCCGATTGGTTCGTTACCAAATTTTCGTTAAATCACCTTATGATGCTTTACTGACTACGAATGTCAGATTCTGGAAAGACAGTGGTGTCACATTTGATATGTCATCACAAGGTATACGGGTTGAAGTTACTTCATTATCGACTTTGTTTGGCGGGGGCGTTAGTTTTGATGTACCAAAAGGTTGGGAATTGGGTAATTCAGTGAAGGAAAAAGAGGTCTTTAAACTCTACGATAGCGAAAAAAGTATCCAAAACGCGCTGTATACAGAGCATACAGACTTTTTACTGTTTTTCTCTGATTCTGTTCGTGGCTTACAGCCGGGAGCGCCTGTCGAATTCCGTGGTATTCGAGTAGGGACGGTAGCAAGAGTTCCTTTTTATAGTGAAGATATTAAGCAGCGCATCGACAATGACTTCCGTATTCCTATATTGATTCATGTAGAGCCTGGGCGATTCGTGAAAGAGTTAGGTAATGGATTCAACACAGACAAAGAATTGAAGGAAACTATTACCAAGGGGTTGAGAGCTACTTTGAAACCAGGCAATTTACTTACAGGTGCGTTGTTTATTGATCTGGACTTTTTCACTCATGAGAAACCCTGGAAAGGCCCATATGAAATCGCGGGTTATAAGACTTTGCCTACAGTAAGTAGTGGCTTGGCGCAAATTCAACAAAAAGTCACTACGGTGCTGGATAAGATCAACAATATGCCGATTGAACCGGTGCTTGTTCAGGCAACACAGACGCTTAAAGAAAGTCAAAAAGCAATCAAAACAGCGCAGAAAACAATGGATGAATTAAATCGCGTTCTGGCGAGTAAGGAAGCACAGGAACTGCCTAAAGATATACAAAATACATTACATGAGTTGAACCGCAGTATGCAGGGGATCCAGCCAGGCTCACCAGCTTATAGTAAGCTGATGGATAATATGCAACAGTTGGAGCAGGTATTACGTGAATTACAACCTGTTTTGAAGACTCTCAATAACAAGAGTAATGCATTGGTATTTGAAGCTGAAGCGATAAAAGATCCTGAACCCAAAAAGGCGCCTAACTGATGAAAAAATTGATTTCAAAATTGGCATTTTTTATTTCCGCCAGTGTGTTTATTGTTGGAACTGGGCTTATTGCGGGATGCAGCGATAGCCAGTCATCAAAAACATATTATCAGTTACCGGTCTTAGCTAACCGGGTATTGCAGGAAGGTAAATTGGGCGCTAAACATGAACGGCAGTTGTGGATAAAAAGGGTTAACCTTTCTGACTACCTTGCCGCTCCAGGAATTGTGTATCAGACGGGGGAGGTGAGCTATATCAGTGCATCGAACCATTTATGGGCTAGCCCATTGCAGCAACAGTTACAACAAGTATTGATTTCAGAACTGAGTGCAGCATTTCCACATCGTTTGGTTTCCCAGCAGGAATTAGAAAAAGATGCAGACGCTCTGGATATCACAATAACTGCTTTTCACGGGCGCTATGATGGTCAGGTATTGATTGAAGGCTATTGGCTATTGTCTAACTCAGACAGAGTGATTAGGCGGCCATTCAGCCTTAAGTTGAAACAGGAAAAAGATGGCTACACTGAATTAGTGCTTACTTTAGCTGAGGGGTATAGCCAGTTAGTCAAATCCATTGCCAGGCAACTCTCTTTGCAACGTTAACCGAGTATGCATAAGAACCAATCGGATAAAAACGATCATTGTTTTATTTTCATAGTAACAAGTGAGGAAGTAAGGCATGAAAAGACAGAAAAGAGACCGTTTAGCAAGAGCACTTTCCAGAGGCTATTATGCAGGCATTTTGGGACGGTCACGGGAACATTGTCCTTATCATTCATTGGATGCTCGTTCGTATTGGTTAGGGGGATGGCGCCAAGCACAAGAAGATCGTGTGTGAGTTAATCAAAAAGGCGAAACACCTCCGCAGTAGCGGAGGTGCTCAGCATTGGAGACAGAGAGGCTATAATAAAAGTTGATTAAAAGGCACTAGTATCCTTAAACAAGCCTACTTTCAAATCAGTCGCAGTATAAATCAGTTTGCCATCTACCAGAACTTCACCATCAGCCAGACCCATAATTAATTTGCGATTAATGACACGCTTGAAATTAATGCGATAGGTCACTTTTTGGGCTGTTGGTAATACCTGACCAGTAAATTTGACTTCCCCAACGCCAAGTGCACGGCCTTTACCTTCTCCACCGATCCAGCCCAGGAAGAAACCGACAAGCTGCCACATGGCATCAAGGCCGAGGCAGCCGGGCATGACAGGATCATTGACAAAATGACAATCGAAAAAACCACAACTCAGGGTTGATATCGAGTTCAGCCTCGATATACCCCTTATCGTAAATACCGCCGGTTTCTGTCATTTTCGTGACGCGATCCATCATCAGCATATTGCCAGAAGGCAGCGGTGGCCCATTTTCACCAAACAATTTACCTTGCCCAGAGGCTTGAAGTTCTTCTTTCGTGTAGGACTCTTGTTTTTTAAACATATTCTCAGATAGCCTTATAATCGTGTAGGGCTAGAGAATAGCGTACACTTGTACGCCCAACAACTCCGATCAGATAACAATGGAGTCAATCTAGCCAGCGGAGAAACCAAGGAAGCCGAGGTCGTTCTTGAATATTAGCTTGTACAATGCGTTCACATATCATAGCTAACAAGTGTTCTTTTTGTGGATCACAATAAGGAATACCCGTTAACAATGATATAGTCTCAGAAACATGCTCAACTGCCCAAATATGAAATTGCTCATTCTTTACCGCATCAATAACATCTTGATTTAGGCACAAATGTTGAACATTTGCGGTTGGAATAATGACACCCTGATGACCGGTTAACCCTCGGTAGTGACATATACGGAAGAAACTCTCAATTTTTTCATTAACGCCACCAATAGGTTGGACATAACCAAATTGATCTACGGCACCAGTAACGGCAATTTGCTGGTCGATAGGTTGTTGTGACAAGGCGCTGATAAGGGCACACAATTCGGCGAGTGAAGCACTGTCGCCATCCACTTCACCATAGGATTGTTCAAATACAATCGAAGCAGAGAACGGTTGTGGCTGCTCTAATTTCAATTCAGAAATTAAATAAGCTTGCATGATCATCATGCCTTTTGCATGAATATTGCCGCCTAATTCAACCTTGCGTTCTACATCGATAAATTCCCCATCTCCTAAGTGAGCAACACAACTGATACGAGAAGGCTCACCCATTGGATCAGGATGTCCAGGATATTCGAGTACAGATAGCCCATTGATTTGGCCGATAACTGAGCCTTGTGTGCGAATCAATATCTGGCCTTTCAGAATTTCATCTATGCTGCGTTCAGCCAAATAACTATGACGCCAGGTACGATTATCTTCCGCTTGTTGCAGGGAATGTTTGGTGATCTGTTTTTCCTGCTGATAATTGGCAGCGGCTGCCAATTTTTGCTGTATCCATTGAATATCCAGAGGTAACCGGAATTGATCTTCTGTGTAACGGGTAGCAAGTTTAATCAACTCAGGCCAGGCATCAGCACTTAATGGAGGTAAGTTTTGTTGCTGAATGATTCCATTAACGTACTGGCACCATATTGTCAGATCATCTTCTGCATGAAAGGACATATCCAGCTCAAATTCGCCATACAATGCACTGCTTGCCAGCTCAGGTTCAGTAGCCTGTAACTCTTCAAGACTGAGCCTGTCACCGACTAAAATCAGACGCAAATCTAATTCCATTGAAGGTATCGGCAATGGCAGGGAACGATTTTCATCGTGTGACAGCCAGTCAAAACGGCGCTGAATAATCATTTGCTTGAGACGAATCCACATCAATGGCTGAGAGAGTAGGGTGCGCAAAGGCAAAATCAAGATACCACCATTGACTTGATGGATAAGGCCCGGTTGCAGTTGAAGTATCCCTTGGTGCGTATAGACATTGCCAAATAATTGTTCTGGCTCAATCCACTCACGGTAAGCAACTCGTTCAGTTGGCGCAAAAATACCTTCTCCTGAAGAGTGCCAGGTGATGGTTTGGTGTTCTATCTGGTAATAACCACCGATATTTGGATAGCTCTCCGGCAGCAAAGAGGAAATAGTATTGGATAGAAAAGACAGATAAACATCACTTTCTTCTGCTTTCAGCAGCATAAAAGGTTGACGCAGGGAGGACTGACAAAAAAGGGATAACCCACTATGCAGCCTGGGTTGAACCACATCCACTGTGATGGGGGTCAATTCAGCGACAGAATTAAAGAGTGCCTGATAAGGCGCATTGTTTGGCTGTAATGCCTGCCAGTCTAGTTTTATATTCGTCAAGGTGATAGCTACATCATATAGTGAAAAGGGAAACATTTATTATACAAGATTAGGCAGTGAACCGACATGCCAGAATTTTGAAAGAAACGACATTTGAGCCAGCGCTTTCATTGCCTGTAAAATATGCCAATATTCTGTGTTGTTATAGGCAATTTAAAGAAATAGTTGCTATGCTTAATTGAAGTTACGCTGTCACTGAGAGATGAAATGAAATATCAACAATTGGAAAATCTGGAATGTGGCTGGAAATGGGCTTATTTGGCAAAAAAACACCGTGAAGGTGAGTCGATTACTAAATACATTGAAAAAAGTGCTGCGCAAGATGCGGTCAATGAATTAATGAATTTAGAAAGCGAGCCAGTCAAGGTACTGAAATGGATTGCTCTGCATATGAATCCGGATTTGTCCAATCGAATGAAGCAAACGATTCGGGCACGGCGTAAACGTCATTTTAATGCTGAACACCAACACTCGCGTAAGAAATCCATTGACTTGGATTTTCGTGTTTGGCAGCGGCTTTCAGCGCTATCCCGACGTCGTGGCAATACCCTGTCAGAAACAATCATACAGCTATTGGAAGATGCTGAATATCGGGAAAAGTATACTCACCAAATGTCGAGTTTGAAGCAGGATCTGGAAGCAATATTAGGGAAATAAGTCTACTGATAAAAACCCCATTTTAAATGGGGTTTTTAATGAATTGATCAGAATAGCCTTACTGAGCAGCTTTTGGCTGAGTCACAACTTCAGTAGTGCCCTGAATGTTGATGACTACACGACGATCTGGAGCCAGGCAGTCGATAAGTTTAGAACGAACTTTAATTTTGTCACAAGTAGAACCAGTGACAGGGTTTTCCTTACCGCGGCCTTCTGCCTGGATACTATCTGCCGGAATACCTTTAGCAACCAGATAATCTACCACAGACTGAGCCCGTTTCTGAGAAAGTGGCAGGTTGTAATTTTGGCTACCAATACGGTCAGTGTGACCGACTACCAGAACCTTGCCTTGGGTTGGATCGATTTTAGCCAGTTGGTTATACAGGTTGTCCAGTTCCTGCTGACCTTCTGCTTTCAGTGTCGATTTGTTGAAATTGAACAGAACATCAGAGCGCAGGGTAAAGCTCTTGCTTTCAACCACAGGCGCTGGCGCAGGCACAACTGGAGGTGCTACTGGGGTAACGATCGGCGCAGCTTCATCTTGTCCGAAACGGTAAGAAACACCAACACTCAGCAGGCCGTTATCTGGGCGGGCACCAACGGTGGTGGCATCACCGATGTTGTTAACCCACTGATAGTCCAGACGGGTTGCCAGGTTTTTTGTCAATGCGTATTCGACACCAATCGCGGCCAGAGGAGAAACACCCGTGTCGTCGTTTTTCAGTCTACGTTGGTCTTTTGGACCCGTTCCAGCTAATGCATTGGAATTGTAGGTCGCAGAAGAGTCTGCACGCCATACCATACCACCAAGACGAGTATAAACATCCAGATTGTCCAGTACTGGATAACTGAGTTTAGTAGTCAACTGAACGCCTTGGGCACGGAAAGCGCCATTATCAGTGCTGCCTTTATAAGCTATGCGCCCTAACCAATCGTAACCCAGTTCAAAGCCTAAGTATGGGGTTACTTGATAACCGACATAAGCACCCGCACCTAACTGGTTTTTATGGGGAGAACCGTTGCCAATCCGGTTATCATAACCATTACCGTAGAAATTTGCGTCATGGTATTGAGACCAACCCAGCTTAGCGCCGGTATACCAAGTGTTGTCCTTTGGAGCTGCTTGAGCAACAGTTGCGAAAGCTGCTACTGCCACTGCTACTGCGATAGCTGTCTTTTTCATTTTACGCCTCGTTATCATCCAAATAGGCAATTGGCTTTAAAAGCCTTATTGTTAGCCACTGGTTAAAATGTTCTGTTAGGTAACCATGCTTTAATCAGAAGATGTGTTCTGAAATATAAGAGCGGTCAGCACAACTCCCTAAACTGTGTAAAGTCTACAACGAAGTTAAAAAGTTACAAGTGCACTGTGATTCATGACACAAAAAATTTAATTACCGACTGACAAAACATAAATGTTTTTGACGAATGTTTACAATAATTACAGTATTAATATATTGATTTTCATTGCAAACAATAATGATTATCAATGGGTAGCTTAATTTTCATAAAAAATATTGAGATTAATCCTAATTTTAGTCAATGATAATAATTAGAGTAAATTTGTAGCCTATTCGATTGCGCAATAAATGGATGTGATAAATTTTGTGGTCGCATAATAAAACCAAGAGTAATACCCTTTTGCGCCGCTATTTGTAGCGTATTTAATTGATATTCTGATAATTCCGGTAACCAACCCAATACAACGCTATAATTACCGCTTGCCAACGCTTTTTCCATGGCATTAATTGAAGCAATAGGGCGAATTTGGTTTAGTTGGATAACTTTATTTAAGGGAAGCCCAGCATCTATTAACCATTGGCGACTTAACCTCTTATTAGGATTTACCCAAAGTAACCATCGATTTTCTTTTCCAGACTGGTGCAATAAAGGTAGAAGAATGTGATTAATGACAGGCTGGTGTTCGTTGTAAACCAGCTCACTGACCATGCCTTTTATCATGTGTGCAGTGCATTGAGGTAGTTTCACAAAAGACATTCTTTTCATGGTCATCCCAACCATTGTTTTGTCTGTTTTATGTTCGTCTACGGTTGTGTCAGTAGCTGTTGTTTTTTTCTCGATGAGATATTCCCATGCTAATCGGATGCTCATAATGTTCCTCGCCATAATAAGCTGTACATTTATACAGTATAACGATATTTGATTAAAAGCAAGTCTCTTTTTTTCAAAGCGCTTCGCAAAAATTTACAGAAATTGGGATTTTTCTGCCTTAACGATTGGCAGTTGGGAGTAGATTGCGTATGGTTTTAATTAATTGTTCTAGTTATCTATTTTATTAACAGAAGGCATGATTAAACATTACTTTGGAATGTGATTCATGGAGTGATAAAAAATGTTTTTATCTGGGGATCGTTTTGCTCAATTGCAACATGGTGTATCTTCACTGGGAACGCTTAAGAAAAAATCTCAATTTGGCGGCATTGGATTATTAATTGATGATGTTTTATTTGCTATCAGTTCTGATGGAGAGCTTTATTTACGAGGAAATAGTCATGCTGAGGTACTATTTAAAGCCAGGGGAATGGAAAAATTTATTTATTCAAAAAGAGGAATACCTGTGACTTTGCGGTATTACCGTGTTAATGAATTACTTTGGCAGGATCAAAAACAGTTATTTGAATATGTAAATTTAGCCTACCAATACACAATCAAGGAAATAATTGATAGGCAGAAAATGCCTCTTAGGCTGAAAGATCTCCCTAACTTAGGGATTGCTTTAGAAAGGCAATTATGGAAAGTAGGTATTTCTAAAGTAGAAGAATTACGAATATTGGGGGCAAAAGCGACTTACCTCAAACTCCAGCAACATAGGAAAAAAACAAATGTCAGTTTATTGCTTGCATTAGCAGGCGCAATAGAAGGGTGTCATGTTGCGGTATTACCAGAAAAATTACGTGACGAATTAATTAGCTGGCATAGCGAATGGGTTTACCATAATTCAGATAATCATCCATAATAAGTAAAATTTGGTGAATAGGGGCGTTAGCCCCTACTATTTCCTGGTTTCATGCGACGGCTGAGGTTTTTTGGGTAACTTTCTCTTCTACTATATACTGAATGGTATGGCTTAATATAGCCGGATCATGTTCAAAATCATTCAGGGGAACATGATGAACCTGAGCAATAGCAGACAGGCCTTTTAGTAGATGGCTGGCAGAGTTATCAAAGGGTTTTTCGGTGACTAATATGATAGGACGTTTTAAGGCGGAAGCCCAACCTAACTCAATATGGGTGCCATCTGTTCTTATTAGTTGTTTCTGTTGTGGGCAGACAGGCAAAATGGCAACAAAAATGTCACATTGTTCCATCCATTGGCGATCCCGCTGGGAAACTTCCTCAGGAGTAAATAAGTGTGTTGTTTCGCCAAATTGCTCTGTACGATGAGCCGAAAAAACTTCTGCACCCAGTGATTCCAGATGGTGAATAGCAGATTTAATGTGAACTTGTAAGTTATTGTCTAATAACCTTAATTTCAATGCGTGTTGGATAGGGCCACCAACAAATACTTTAACATCAGAAAATATTATGGACATAGGGTCGCCTCTTATGGAAATAAGCTTTAATATTTATGAATAGATGATAATAATTTTTTATACAGATATTAAAAAATTATTATTGGAATAAATTGCATTTTCATTGTTGTGTTATATCTAACTTATGGCTATGTTATGTATTACAATTTTTGATTGGAGAACCTATTTTCAATGTAATCAGCAATGATATCATCTGAATTATTTTGAAAAATGTCATGACAGGAATTAGTGTTGTTTTTTTCTTTTTCAAGAAATTGACTTATTTTATTCATGGCACGTTTTCTTTCTTTAGGGTTATTAATAAATAAGTTATTGCATTTTTTAATTAATGCTAATCCTTCTTTCTCTGGTAGATATGGGGGAATATCAGGATAACCATATTCCGGTTGCCATAATAAACCGTATTCATGACTATAATAATTTTGTAGATACACTTCTAATTGTAATTGTTGACTATAGTTTTGTGGTGGTAAGAAAAAAACATCTTTATTGAGAGCGACACATTCATAAAATGTTGTCAGACCCGGATTGGCTAATACCTTACGAGCACGGTGTAATTTTTGCAGGAAATCATGCCTTGAAAAACAGCCAATATGGATATGAGGATGTGTTTTGGCAAATATTTCTGCCAAATTTACGATAGTTTTACCCCCGCCTGCAATAGTAATGTTGGTTTCATTTTGCAGATAGGGAATAGACAATAACTCTTCGAGGAAATGATAATAAAAATCTGTTGTATCAGCGTAGACTGTATCAATGCCACCAAGAGTAATTAATATACCTTCTGGAGGGTGATCATCCATCATGCATTGTTGCAGAGAATTGTGAAGAATTGGTGGAATAACCTGATAATTACCAAGCTTATCATGGAATCGTTCAATATTGCGTTCTATTCCATGAAAGTCTTGAATAAATGTCTTGTCAATTTTGTGCAGATCAACATGAAGATTATCCCACATCCAAAATAGCGTGTCGATATAGATGATTGATGTATTAAAATTTACAACGAAATCAATCGAGTTAAGGTTAGTATTAATGATATACAAACTTGCACCAGAAATAAGCTCAGAATAGCGTGAGAGTTCTGTAACTGAAGTGGTATCACATTCATAAATTTCATCAAATAGGCCGGATTTTTGACCTAATTGAGAAGAAGTCAGTGTGCCTAATAAAATAAATTTAGTGTCCGGTGTTAATTTATTCCGGTGCTTTAATTTTTCCACCACATTTAACGTGGTGGATATTGGGCCAAAACAGAATGGGTCTGCGTCAAAAATAATATATGGAATATTTTTTAACATATTGTTCTCTCATAAAGGAATATTTACATTTTCTATATCAAATTGTTTGGTATAAGGACAATATAAAAAAGTACTACCATGGAGGTTATTAAGATGTAATCGTCCAGAAAGATTGAGATTATTTGTCATTAAATGAGCTAAGAAAATATTGTGCAAATTTTGATGGGAGATAATAATCCGCATAGAAGATGTTGAAAGCTCATCGCCAATTTGCATAATAAAACGATGGATTCTATCAGCCGCGTCCATCACCTGTTCTGAATCTTTGAAAGGAGAATCAAGGGGGGTATACAGTAACCGATAAGCATAATCTTCACCATAGCGATGCGGAATATCCGCAAGTTTCATACCAATAAGCTCTTCTGGAAAGAATTCACAAAGCGCATCAGTTTCTTGTATTGAACAAGATTTATATGTTGAGCGGAGGGCTTTGGCAGTTTCAAGTGCCCGGCGTTGCGGTGAGGTATAAATATTTTGCCACGGAAGTTTCCCTAATATTCGTCTACCAATTTCTTCAGCCTGTTTGATTGAAGTGGCATCAAGGGCGATCACATTATCTTCAGGACAGTAATCTAAATGGTCAAGCGAGATAATTTTCCCATGTCTGATCCACAGTATCTTTAACGGGGGGATGGGGCCATTGTAGTATATGCGTCCATCTACTTGATGGCTTGAAAGCCCATGAGATTGCCAAAAAAAGTTGGCATTTTTTCCTGCATCTGTCTCCAGATGAACATATGTGGCACCGTGGCGACGTCCCCATTGCAACATGGCATGCCATAACCCATAACCCAGCTTCTGGCGCTGGTATTCATCCCTGATATAAAATTCAGCAATATTCAGGGTCACTTTTTCTTCCCGTTCAAGATACACATTGGCTAATCCCGCTAATTGTCCGGCAGTTAGCAACAAAAACAGCCCCCTGTCACCTTGTAGGATGCGTTGTTCAAGGATAGTATGGTTTTCCTTTGCAATAGCCTCTTCTGACTGATCCCCAAAGACTTCTGGCCAATGGCGTTGAAAATATTCTCCATAAAGATGAAGAAATGAATTCCACAAGGGAGATTGAGGGGTAACTTGTTTGAGTTCTAACATTTTACTGACTCCATTCAACTCTTGGTGAATTAAACATCAACATAACTTTTTCACACCATTGATGATAATTTAAGCTGGCATGCTCTTTTTCTTGTCGAGGTTTGGCAAGTAACGGCTGAACCATTCCCTGATGTTTAAGTAATGTTTGCAGGGAGGGAGAACATTTCTCCCAATTTAATACAGTACGATAGGGGCTTGATTGGTAAGAAGCGTACAGTGAGACATTGTGGATATCATCTTCAATAAAGTGAGATTGTAGGTGCTCTTTCAATGCCGCGAATTTTTCTTCGGCTGCGGTGTAAAAAGTAGTAAAAATATTTCTGACAGAAGAGGGAATATGCTCTCTGTTTGTTAGGCGAAGGCGCAATGCTCCACCAGTACGGATAAGTTTATTGCCGTTGAAAGAATAATAAGCGGCATGAACATGCAGGAGTTCCTGTAAACAATCTTTCTTTCCATAACCCTGAGAAAGATCCAGAAATACATGAATATTGGGGTTGTTTTGCATTTCTCGCAAAAATTCCATGCAGCCTGGATCGATATAACCTAAAGGATGAGCGAGAAGTATGGCACATGGTTGTGGAAGAGAGTTTAGCATTGCCATCGTAGCCTGGATATCCGCTTGCAAAATCATGCTGGCTTGCTTTGGTGGTAAAACAGGATAGAAGAGTGGTTGCCAATTGGCTGCGTAAACAGATTCAACCATGCTTTGACATATCCACTCTGGCATCAGGCAATAGCCCTGAGTCGCCACGGCTTGTAGATCTTCGCGGAAAAAGTCTCGTACTGAACAGCCATAATTCATGACATCTTGCTGAGACGGTATACCTTGCAAAGAGAGTAGATTGCGGTGAGATATCATGGTGTGATCCTGAGATGAAGACGCTCAATATATTCATTGGCTAACTGGTCATAGAATTCATTTTCTCTGCCCCATAGATCAAGTTGAAGGCCAGTATAAGGGCAATAGAGCGTTTCCAGATGACTAATCAGACAATTGATTCCCATTAATTTTTCTCTACCCAGATAGCTACAACCCCATTTAGCGGCATACCATTGACCCGCACCGTTCTTTATCATCAATGACCAGGCACCAGGAGTTCCGTTATCGTCATAAGTGACTGCCAGATGATATTGGTTACTTTTGGATAACAGGCCGGGGAGATATTGGAGGTCCTCACGGCTCAGGCTGCGCATATCACTCTGTTGAATGGTTTTCCAGCCTTTTGTGTCTACATACAGCGCATCTTGCCACAATTGCTCAGTTTGACTCGATGTACTGTAACGGGTGACGGTATGGTGAGTGCGTGCTTTCTTAAGACTGCGTTTTAATCGTGTTGAGTGCTGGATCAGAAAGTCAGCGACTGTTGTTTTAGGAGGTACGTTGACAATAGGGGCTGACCATTTGCTCTCTTCATGACATTGTAAACCCTGCTGTTGTGCTAAATCATGCAGGTAGAAATAGGCGCGGGATTTTGCGTTCAGATACTTAAATAAAACAGGTTGCAGCTTTAAAAAAGAGAGTAATGCTTTTTCTTCTTGGGCCGTAAAAGTGAAATCGAAGAAAGTATTGCTTTGCCACTGTTGCTGACCTTCTTGCCAAACCAGATCAACATGCTCAAAACGCCGGAGTTCAGGGTAACGTAATGCTGTTCCTAAACGCCATAAATGAGATGTGGTTGGATTGGTAAAAAAAGCTATTGGTGCAGATTGTTGCATAATTGCCTGGCTTATCAGTGCGACAATACTGTCTGGAGAATATTTCGCGCTATCAAGCAAAGTTTCATGAGGTACATTGTAATCCCATAAACTATCCTGGGCGACTTCTCTGATACGGGAGGCTGGCAAACGATCTTCTAAAGCTCGCTCCTGATTACGGATAATCAGTGTTGGTTCCTGCGCAACGAGCCGATAATGCAGAATTCGAACACCTTTTCGCGTAAATAGGGAATGGATAGCGTCAATTTCTTCAGGATAAATGAATACGCCATCCAGAATGATCAAGTCACTGCCCGCATCAAGGCAATCATCAGCAACCTTTAACAACCGCAAGGTATCTTCCATGATGATTTTTGGCGTAAGGTGTGTTCTTGGTTCAACAAAATGATGAAAAGTATCCCATGGTAAATAGGAGACGGTGAGTCCCTGCGCCAGCATAACATCTTTCAAGCGGTTGCATGTTGTGGATTTACCACTTGCCGGTGTTCCTCTAATGACAACAACAGTTTTATGCTTCATTGCCTAATACCTTTAATTGCCAGCCTCGCATGATATCTACAATAGAATGCTGATTAAAGACGGTCTGATAATAATCGTCATGACCAATTTTAGCGGCACGATGCATAATCTGTTTTGCGGTAAGACGTAACTCGATTTTATGATTGCCATTGCCCAAACACATTTCCTTACCTTGTGTGTTTGGTGGCGGGGTGTAAAGCAATATATTGCAATTCTGCCCAATGGCATGATAGTAAATCTGGATTGCTTTTTGTTGCGTGGTATTTTCCACAAACAGCGTTTGCTCTGGAGAAATTTCAAGTGCTGTGCTGAGGAATTCGGGGGTATAAAGGGTAATGTTGCGGTAATACACATCCAACATCATCTGTTCTTCATCTGTTCCCTGCGGATAAGTAGCATCCGGTTTTTTGGCGTAGAGACCATATAGCATTGAGGTTGGCAACACCGTCTTGATGTGAGGAACCAATTGATCAATATGCTGGCGGATCTTATCTTCGGAGGTATCCACCCAATAGATTGGGGGTAAAGGGATGTTAAGCTGCTCCAAAGTATAAACAATGCCGGCTTCTAACCATTCTCTCATTGTTTTGTGGTTAGCTTGTTGAGGATCAAAATGCAACAAGTCGGCCATCATGATTGCTTCATGGGATTGAAAATAGAGATAAACAGGGGAATTGTGCTGTGAAGCGATAATTGCTGGCAACACAGAATCGATCAAATCTTGTAGTGAAAGTCGGGCAGGTACACCTTTTGCGTAACAGATACAAGAGCCTCCCAACACATATTGGACAGGCTGATTTTTCCCGCTGAGCTGAGTGAAAAAGTTCTTGTCTGATATCATGATAGGTTCCCTTCCATAGCCCACTGTAAAACATTTTCGTAAGTCGCATTATCAATAGGTACAGGGAGGCAAATGCGGTCACTCACGATGACTTTATGTTTTTCTAATGCTGATGCAGGGAATGGACTGTCTTGCAGAGCCCAAGGGAAATGGTCAGAGTAGGGAGAAAGCTGATTTTTTATAATCGGATGGTTAGCCAGATCCCAGGCTTGCCAATCATATAGTAGGGTTGAATTGAAGCGATCTTTGGGCAATTTGCTGCGTTTTAACCAGACAGAAACGGGTATCGTACCCTCCGGGCGTGGGGTGATCCAATCTATGGGTAAATGTTGCAGGATTGTTTGATAACGCTCTATTAATAAGGCACGAAACTGTTCAATATTTTCCAGTTGGTTAATCAGTAATGCAGCTTGTATTTCATTGAATTTATTATTGTCACCAAAACCAATACTATTGCTCCAATCTGGATAGCCTTCTGCTGTACGCTCAGCACCGTGGTCAGTCATCATGCAGGCATTGGTGAACAGAGAATTATTTTTGGCAATCAGTAAACCTCCCTCACCGCTACTGATTAATTTATTGGCCTGAAAACTGAAACAGCCATATTCGCCAAATGTGCCCACAGGCTGATTTTGATATTTTACCCCCATCGCTTGTGCACAGTCTTCAATCAGGTACACATTATGTTGTTGGCAAATTTGGGCGATTTCAGCAATTGAAGCAGCAGTGCCTTCCAAATGAACGGCAATGACTGCCAGAGGTTTGGTATCCATTTGATTTAACGTCTTGTTTAATTCCTCTGGACACATCATGCCATTGTCATCGACATCAACGAGAACAGGGATTAATCCACAACTGAGCACGGCATTGGCAGTAGCAATAAATGAAATGGAAGGAATGAGTACCCATTG
The DNA here is from genome assembly GCF_003610465.1 of Xenorhabdus ehlersii. Classification (GTDB taxonomy): domain Bacteria; phylum Pseudomonadota; class Gammaproteobacteria; order Enterobacterales; family Enterobacteriaceae; genus Xenorhabdus; species Xenorhabdus ehlersii. The sequence continues at coordinate 384,634 of NZ_RAQI01000003.1, forward strand.
CCCTATTTTGGGCCTAAGTCCAAGCAAAGCCGCTTTGAGCGCGACAGTACCATTTGTCAGTAGGATGGCATGTTGGGTATGCAGAATATTTTGTAACAGCCTTTCTGCCTGACAGCAATATTGGCTCTCTGTGGCATATCTAAATACCGCTTTATTATCAAGAACGGTTTGCAAGCGGTATTGTATATTATCAGCAATCTTGGTATTACCGAGGTAAGGTCTAAGATATGACATAGTATAATCCTAATAATCAATATTTTTATTAATATCACCTGTGCCAATGATGAACCGGAGCAGGTACTTTATTCATTTGAATTATTAAATAAACAGCTATTGCAATCAGTAAAAGTATGGAGAAACTGACCACAGGTAAAAAAGATTGTGTGGAGCCAGGAGCAATGGATACGGTGATTGCAGCTATTGGGAATGAAAAATTCATTGTGATCTGAAATAAAGAAAATAGACGACCTTGTTGCATTTCCAGTCCCTTTTGATAAATGGTCTTGGTAATTAAGATATTGAAATAAATTATTGCAATGTTATAGAGTAAATAGAAAAAGGATTTTGCATAAAAAATTTGCAGCTGAAAAAACAGAATACCAAATATAAACAGACCAATAAATATTGAAATGGGATAACGTTGGATACGATTATCAACGCTTGTTTTATTGAGTAATGTTGTACAGAGAATGGGTATCAGGGCACTGAGTAAATAGAATAGGGTGACCAATCCATAACTTTCATTCGCCAAACTTTCCATAACAACAACAGGGAGTGCCACCATCAAAAACGCATTGGCAAAAATTGTGAAGACAATAGCAATGGCAAATATCTTATAATAGCGCTGTTGAAACACAGAACGTAACCCAACGGATAACTGAGATTTTTGCTCTGCTGTACGTTTTATTTGCATTTTTATCATAAGATAGCAGACATAAAAATAAGGCAGCAGAGAGAATAACTTGATAGTCACAATCGTATCTATTCCTTGAGTAATCCCCAGTAAGGCACCAAATCCAGGGCCAAGAGCTGAAATAAGCGATGTAGCAATAACAATATAGAGAGAGACATTCAAATGCTTACCACCTTGTTGCTTTGTCCAGTCATTAAGTTCATGCCAGGCAACACGAGACCATGGAATTTCATAGGCAAAAAGAAATTCCAATAATGAAATAAACAAAAGCAACATAATAGGGGGGAATGTTATTTTGCTCAATAGCAATATTAATAATAACAGTGTGCTAAAGATTTCAATCAACAATATAATAATACGAAAGCTCCAAATATCTGTTGAGTAATCAATTTTATAGCCCCATAACAAAGCGCCAATAGATGTGAATAAAAATATGACACCCATATTGGCATAATAGTATGTTGCTGGCATGTTATCAGATAATAATATATAGGGATATCCGACGGCAAGAATACTTGATCCAACACCATTAATAAATAAAGAAATAAGAAACAAATATCTTATCATCGTATTAATCTTGTTTTATGGTTGTGTAATGGAATTTAGCGTTGTAATGGTTTAAATATTTCAAACACTCATGTTCATTTTTAGCGGAGCAAATAATATACCCCATTTTTTCAGTGTAATGGGTGTTGGAAAAATAACTACCCGTTTTGGCATATTGCTCCCATTCAATCACATGCTCATCAATAATTTCTTCTATAGGAGTTATGGATTTTACTTTTCCAATCGGTGGGTTAAAAATGATCATGCCAATGCAATTGAGATCAGCATTCTCTATGGAGAAAGAAGGCTCTTTGCAAACCGAAGCAGGGGAAATTAATGCATTGATAAAGACATCAAAGGCATGCTTACTATAGGCTTGCGCATGAAGGTCGAATAGTCTGAGTCCTGGTGGACGTGATGCGGTTTCGCAAAGTATGAGATTGTCGGTATTTTCTTCAATGAAGATTTCAGTATGAGTAAAACCGTATTCGAGATTGAATGCTTGCAATACCCGTCGATTAAATTCAAACAGCCTGTGGCTATCAGGAGAATTTGGCAGCATGGTGTGCCATATAAAATGACTGGGTTTGGGTTGATCGGAAGAAAGTAATGAACAGGCGTAAGCTCCGATGCCTTGATAGATAACCTTATGTTGGAATACTGCTGCATCAACATGCAGTAATTTACCCTGGATTTTTTCTTCCACTAGATACTCTTCAGGTGCATCAAGTTCCTGTAATGCATGAAACAAGGAAGTGCGGTCTGGATGCTCGGTAACTCCCATCGATCCCCAAAATGAACGTGGCTTTACAATAAAACCGACCTGGTTGCCTTTGTGCTTGGCAGAATTCTCAACGGATTCAGTAAAGACCTCGAAATGTTCAGGTGAGGTTAGTATTTCTGATGCCAGCGTGAATTTGGGACAAAATAGCCCTCGTTCATTGGCAGTATTCCGCATTATCCATTTATCTCTAAATGACTGGGCTACATCAATTATGTGGGTATCTTGGTTAATATGGGTTGCGATGGTAGCCATCAATTCAACATGAAGCTCAGAAAAAGCCATAAAGTAATCGATGTGAATTGGAGCTGTGATAATTGATAGTGTGTCTTTGACCTGTTTTAGTGCTTCTATTATTTTTTTACAGGCGTGGTTAGCTAACGGATCATCAACCACTATATATGCTAATGCTAAAGAGCAATCCGTTGAGTCCAGCCATTTTTTCTTGATCAACAGAATAAGATTTAAATGATATTGATAGCAGAGTTGAACAAAACGTTCACTATCTTTGATATCTGGCATACAGAAGATAGTCGGCTTCCCGTAATGAAAACTAGCCTGATTATTGATATGTATTTCTAGAGACATAGTTTTACCTTAATCTATTGGCAGGATCACAGCCTTTAATACAGTTACAAGTGATTACGGGATACATTTTTTTACGGAAGAGTGAGAATTTATCACCATGCCAAATATCGTGTAATGAACTTTCCAAGACATTCCCCATAATATATTGCTCAGGGTTTGGTCGATACATCGTGGTATCGCAAGGGTAGACATTTCCTGTTACGGCATCAATAAATAGTGTTGTCAATGGAATGGCACATGCTTTTTTGCCAGACGCGTTATAATGTCCCATTTCAGCGCGGCAATAATCCTCCTCATTGCGGCCGAAAATTTCATAATTGGCATCCATAAATAGATGGCGTGAAATCTGTTTACTTTCCAGTAGAGTATTTATTTTCTGCATAAATAACTTAATTTGCGCAGTATTTAAAAACAGCAAAGGATAATCTTTAATCGGAATAAGATTAACACCATCAACGCTCAGTTCGGCCATTTTAAGCAGGAATTTATCGATAGTGTCATAATTTAATGAAGTAACAACATGATTGACGACAATAATAGAGCCGGGTATTTCCTGCTTAATATATTCCATAGCATCATAAAGATTGTTTGTTAACCAACGAATGCCTCGTGACTCGCCATTTTTTTGGGGATCTACATGATCAATTGAGATATAAAATTTTCTGACAAGATGGCTCTTGTTTTGTACACGATTGAAGATCTTTTTTGATAAAGCAGTTCCATTGGTTGTAATGGAGATTGGTGTATTTTTGTTACAATCCAGAATCGCCAGAAAATCTTTTGATAAAAAAGCTTCTCCTCCATGAATATTGACTTCCTGTGGTGAGAGGGCCTCTAACTCTTGCCAAAGTCTAATCATGTCTATTTGTTTGTGTGCATCAATCTGAGCGGTTTGCCACACATCGCAAAATTCGCAACGTGCATTACAAATATTATTTATGCGTATAAATGCATAATTAAGTTTAGGGGTGGCAAAAAGCTTTTCCGGATCCAGACCAATAGGGTATTTAGCAATGGCAATAGTCTCTTCCATATTATTTTCCATTTGTTTATAGATTCAAAAGTGATAATTATTACTATCAATAAAAGGTAAAATAAATATAATTGATTGTTGTTTTTTTAGAGATTTGAGACTTTACAGAAGTTTCGCATATAATCAATATCAAAAACGAATGCTTATGATATTAATATTTGTAAGTATCAATTTTTATTAAAATTGATGGGATATTTATTTATATAATTTATTTGATGGTGGTTTTTTAATAGTGTTTATTAAATTATTGGGAAGCAATCATTTCATTTCCAAGGGCAGCATTGCCCCTGGAAATGACTTATTAATGTGGTTCTTGATCACTAATTTGTTTTTTTAAACAAACAATTTCTGGTAATAGTTCAATGAGTAATCCTATTTGCTGTAGTATAAGCTGGACTTTACTGTTACTTTCAGAAGGTGTCAGATTAATTTTTTCTAACAAATTATTTACCGAGGCTTGCAATGTAGCATCATTTATCTGGCCTTGTTCTAATGTGGATTCAACATAACAGATTGAATTATTAAGAATGTCTAAAATTGCCGGATCGTTAAGTTTATCTCGATGAGCACCTAATGCAGAAATATAACTTAACATGGTGTGATTAAGGCAAAGTAGACGGAAAGCGGCTTCTTGGGAGATACGATAATCTTTGGGTTCCGATGCCATATTTGAAATCACTGATGCCAGTTCAGCATCATAATTGTGAGCTTCACGACGGGCGGCCCGATAATTCAGACTATTGCTTTTGCCTTGGTGATATTGGGTTAAAATTGCGCTAAGGTAGCGGCAATTAGCTCCCATTGTGCGGGTAATTACTTGAGGCAATTGACGGAATTTCCAATCTGGCCAGATGAAACTGACGGCAAGTAGAGCAATACTACAACCTATTAATGTATCAATGATTCTTGGCAGCGCTACTTCAAATCCTTCGCCTAATAAATTGAAACTCAGTAATACCAGCAAAGTGATAAAGATCGTTGCATGTGCATATTGGCTATTACGAAAGGCAAAGAACAGCATGCCAGAAATAACAATCAATACTAATTGACCTTCAATAGAAGGAACAAAATAGAGAATAGGCAGGCCAATTAGAATCCCCGCCAGTGTACCAATCACACGTAAAGCCAGACGGCGGCGAGTGGCGCTATAATTTGGCTGGCAGACAAATAAACTGGTTAGCAAGATCCAATATCCACGCTGTAAATCAAATAGCTGAATAATGGCATAACCAGTACACAGCAAAATGGACATACGAATAGCATGGCGAAATAGGGCAGATTGTGGTGTCAGGTGGCTTCTGATCCTAAACCATATATCATGCCAGCCAGTTAAAGCCTCCTCGGATAACTGTGTTTCTTCTTGTTTATCTTTTAGAGAGGTATTCTGAGAAAGAAGATATTGATCTGAGTCCAGCCCGGCTAATTGGGCGTCAATGGCACGTAAATTTTTCAACAAATTATCAAATGCCATAATCTTAGTGTCAGTACCTTGCTGATTTCTTAAACGCTCAATAGAACTTTCAAGGTAGCTGAATGCACTTTCAAACCGCGGGTTATGTTGATATTGCTTACGCAGGATAATAGATTGTGCAACCTGTTCACATGCCCGCGCTTGCATGGAAAGCAATCTCTGGACGCGGAACATAACATCACTGTGGCGAAACACTTCTCTTATTTTTTGATATTGAACATGGGATGAACTGGCGCGTTCATGGATATCCTGAGCTACAAAATAATAATGCAATGTATGGCGAGTACCTCGTTGTCCCCTGTCTCCCTTCAAACGACTTAACAAAGAACTTTTAGCCTGATTGAGCATTGCGACTAATGCACTGTTCGCCATGGCAACATCAAACACAGACTGTTTATATTCTTCAGCCTCACTGTCGGGATCAAAAAGGCTGGTTTTAGCATAGAGATATACTGAAAGTTGCTGATAACAGCGTGCTAAATTTTCTTGCAAGGGGCGAATAGGAAATAATAAATGGCCTGTTAATGTCAGCAAATTATACCAGATTGCTCCGGTGAGCAGTAACAAAGGCTGTTGATACCAGAGAGGAAAGATTGACGAACCGAGCATAGTATAAATAGCAATCAGTAAAGCACCAAAAGCGATGGTGGCGTAACGTTGTCCCAGTGCACCAAGCAGGATAAAGCCACAAGTGGATATTGCCAAACCAAGCATAAAAAGCCATGGATAAGGAAACAGCAGTGTAATAGAAGTCGAAGCAACAAAGAAAGAAATTAAGGTAATAGTGAGGTTACGTAATCGCCCAACCAAGCGGTCATCCAAGTCAGTTAATGCTGCCGCAACGACACCCAACAGCAGTGGAATTGTTATTTTGAGTTCTTCCCCTAATAGCCAGGGGATGAGAGTGGTTCCTGTCAGAGCAATGAATATACGGATATAATAGAGAGTGTGACTGTTATACAGAAAATGGCGGGAGCTGGATAAAACCGTTAGCACAAAATACTCCTAACAACATTTACGTGATGAAGTAGTTCAACAATTTTCAGGTACGGTGCCACGACAATGGAACTAAAATCAACGCAAATCGGCCAACGCCTCGCTCAGCACCCTTATAATCGGGTACGTCTACTGAATGCTGGCATTGAAGTGAGCGGTGACAAGCACCAGTACCTTATTCCATTTAATCAATTAATTAGTATTCAGTGTAAGCGAGGGATTGTTTGGGGGGAACTGGAATTTGAATTGTCAGAAGGAAAAGTGGTTCGTTTGCATGGTACTGAGTGGCAGCAAACACAACGTTTTTACCATTATCTATTAAAAGAATGGCAAAAATGGAGCGTCGACATGAGTGATGTCAGTGCTGATGTTCTGGCAGCTCAAATAAATGAAATAATTAAAATCAAACAACAGAATCGTTGGCTGAAAACTGCTGATTTGGCTTCCGTACAGCAACAAATCCAAGAAACATTTCAGGCTTTACCCTTGCCATTACAACGAGTCGTACAATTTGAAAATTGTCACGACAATTATAAGATTTGTCTGGATTGGTTAGAGGAGGGTGAAAAGATAATCCAAACGCTGAACCGGCAATGGGTTAATCACATGCTGGTGCAATATGAGCAATTTTTCCAGACAATAGAAACGTCGCCACTTGATCATTCTCAGTGTCAGGCAATTATTAATGGTGAACAAAATATTCTGGTATTAGCGGGGGCGGGCAGTGGAAAAACATCTGTTTTAGTTGCGCGTGCAGGATGGTTATTGTTACGTCAACAAGCACTTCCTGAGCAAATTTTGTTGTTGGCTTTCAATTGCCCGGCTGCTGATGAAATAAATGAACGTATTCAGACTCGTTTGGGAACTCAGGAAATAAAAGCAAAAACATTTTATACCCTGGCATTGCATATTATTCAGCAAGGTAGCAATAAGTCACCCAAAATTAGCGAGCTGGAAATTGATGCCCAAAAACGCCGTGATTTTCTCATGCAAGAATGGCAAAAACAGTGTGGAGAAAAAAAAGCACAAGCTAAAGGTTGGCGAGAATGGTTGAATGAAGAATTGGATTGGCAATTGCCGGAAGGTGAATATTGGCATGATAGGTCATTGACGGCTCGCTTATCCGTTCGCTTAGAACGTTGGCTGGAATTAATGCGTATGCATGGTAGCAGTCAAAAAGAGATGATTGAACAGGCTCCTGTTGCTTATATTGATGTATTTCAGAAACGTCTACGGCTTATGGCACCTTTGCTGAAAGCTTGGAAATTGGCATTGAAATCTGAAGGGGCAGTCGACTTTTCTGGTTTGATCCATCAGGCGGTGAATATTTTACAGAAAGGTCGATTTATCAGCCCGTGGAAACATATTCTGGTGGACGAATTTCAGGATATTTCCCCCTTGGGGATCAAATTATTAACGGTATTGAAGGCACAAAATAAGCAAAGTCATTTATTTGTTGTGGGAGATGATTGGCAGTCAATCTATCGCTTTAGTGGTGCTGAATTATCGTTAACGACAGCATTTTCAACCTATTTTGGTAAAGGGGCTGAATGTGCATTGGATATGGCGTATCGCTTTAATGGCCGTATTGGGGAGATTGCCAATCAATTTGTGCAACAAAATCCTTATCAATTAAAGAAGGGTCTCACTAGCCTGACAAAAGGCAATAAAAAATCGGTTGTGATTTTACCGGAAGAGCAGCTAGAGGCATTGCTTAATAAAATGAGTGGTTATGTTACTAAGCAGGAAACCATCATATTATTGGCACGCTATCACTATCTCAAACCCGAATTATTGAAAAAAGCGCCGACTCGCTGGCCAAATTTGAAGATTGAATTTATGACAATTCATGCGGCTAAAGGACAGCAAGCGGATTATGTCATTATATTGGGATTGCAACAGGGCAAAGACAGTTTTCCGGCACCAGAGAGGGAAACTGTGATGGAACAAGTTTTATTGCCACAACCTGAAAATTTCCCTGATGCGGAAGAACGTCGTCTTTTATACGTTGCATTGACGCGAGCAAAGAAGCAGGTTTGGTTAATGCAGGAACTGAAAAACCCATCCGTTTTCATTCAGCAACTGGCGCGATTGGGCGTACCGATTCAGCGTAAGCCGTAAATTTTTCCCTGATGACTGTTGAAGTTATTTGAATCTCTCATTGAGATAGTGCTGATAATCTGGCACACGAATATTAACATCTTTAGAAAAAAGTACTGAGTTGATAAGAAAATCGGCAGTTGAGCAGTTTGTTGCAACAGGAATATTCCAAACCGTTGCCACGCGTAGCAGAGCTTTAACATCAGGATCATGAGGAACGGCGTTCAAAGGATCCCAAAAGAAAATTAAGACATCTATTTTGCCTTCCGAAATCAGCGCACCGATTTGTTGGTCACCTCCCATTGGCCCACTCAACATACTCGTTACAGACAATCCTGTTTTCTGCTGAATTAAATGCCCCGTCGTTCCTGTCGCATATAAAGTATGTTTTGCTAACAAAGCCTTGTGGGTATTAACCCAGGCCAGCAGGGAATTTTTACAATGATCGTGTGCGACAAGAGCAATATTTTTCGATTCAGGTAAGGTGCGAACAATTGATTCCATAGAGATACCTTTATATGAATAAATTATTTATCATGAATACTGTAGCAGATAAACCAAATGAAAAATGCTGTGGAGAAGATGGGGGGAGAAAATGAGTGATCAACATATAGCGAATATACTGGGAAAGGTAAAAATCATCGCGTTAGTCGGAGCGAGTGAGAAAACAGATCGTCCAAGTTATAAGGTTATGGAATACTTACTGAATCAGGGATATCAAGTTATTCCTGTCAGCCCTAAATTGGCAGGACGGACTTTATTGAACCAACCTGTTGTGGGGCAATTATCTGATATTAAACAACCCATCGATATGGTTGATGTATTTCGCAACGCAGAAGTCGTTTATGGCGTTGTGGAGGAAGCAATCGCTATTGGCGCTAAAGTCCTTTGGTTACAAAAAGGCGTTATCAATGAAGAAGCAAAATTATTGGCAGAAAATGAAGGGTTAGATGTTGTGATGGATCGTTGCCCAAAAATTGAAATCCCGCGGTTGGGGATGGAAAAATGAATAAGGCAGTGATTGGTTCATTATTCACCACCTTAGTGTTATGATTTAGATAATGGTAGATTTAGATAATGGTAATAAAAACATTTAATTTCGTAGTCGTGGCGCTTGTAATTGACTGCGGATAGATTCGGCTAACTCATCCAGAGAAGATTGTTCTGGATGTTCATCTGATGTTTCGTAAGTCAATTGGGCTTCTGCCAAATAAGTATGGATAGGTTGACCATCATCATCTTCCATCACAACGTGATACCACGGCGCTGAACGTAAGGTAGCATTAGATGCAATGTCATTTTCCTGCGGCTGTTCTAAAGAATATTCAGCATCAATATCTACAATAACACCCAAGTAACCCAGCAATCTATGTCGTACTTGCTGGCCGATACCGAATTTGCTGGCAATCATCATAGCCACCTCCAAAGAAACCTTGCAATGACTCTTATATAAGGGCGGTAAGGTAAATTTCAAGCTCACACCCGGTAACGGTAGCCGGAATTTTGCATGATTTTTGAAATCAAGATGGCATGTGACCGACATTTCATAATTTCAGATTAGCTGTTGCGTATATAAAATACAATAACAAAAGTGGGTTTAATGTTTCAAAGTTCTTACCATCTTGTCTGGGAGGAATATAACGATGACTAGATGCAGCATGACTATTTATGTTTATGGCAGGGTACAGGGAGTTGGATTCCGTTATCACACCTACCGCTGGGCAAAGAAAAATAAGCTGGCGGGATATGTCCGTAATATGAATGATGGAAGTGTGAAGATCGTCGCTTGTGGCAATGATGCACAAATCAAAATGTTAATACATTGGCTAGAGCAGGGTGGGCCTTTGGGTGCCAAAATAGAAAATTTTCAATCTCAATTTTGTGAAGCAGAAGAGATGAGTGATTTTAGCATCCGTCATTAGTGACGGATGAATAAATCAGATACATTTGACTGGCTTGGGAAGGCCTGCAATTTTTGTTGCTTGTTTTGCAGGCCCTTTAGGAAACAGGCGATAGAGGTAACGGCTATTCCCTTTCTCCTCACCATATTTTTGGGCGATCGCTTTGACTAGCATACGAATAGCGGGTGAAGTATTAAATTCTTCATAGAACTCACGTACAAAACGGATAACTTCCCAGTGCTGTTCGGTTAGAGCGATGGCTTCCTGCTCGGCAATGATAGGAGCCATGGCTTCTTGCCAATCACGGTAGTTTTTTAGATAACCTTGTGCATCAGTTGCGATCTCGCGATCTTCAAATACCAACATAACTTTTTACCATCTAATAACGATGGTTGCAATTTAGCAAAAATCACCACTATCCCCAAGAAAGATTACCCAACATGTCGACTAAATAGACTAACAGACAGTGTTATGAATAAATTAACGGCAGTTGAACAGATAAATACTTTACATTGGGAACTGTGATGTTATAGTGCTCGGCATCGCGGAGGGGTGGCCGAGCGGCTGAAGGCAGCGGTCTTGAAAACCGCCGATGGGAAACCATCCGAGAGTTCGAATCTCTCCTCCTCCGCCATCTACACTTCTAGCAGCATCTCTTAAAGTCTACTTTCCTCAGTAAAATCAACGAAAACTTCAATATCTAACTCTCCCAAGGTCTAGCGTCGTCTTCCTAAATCTATGCAATTTGTTGTATAGTTTTTTGTATAGAAATTCCCTCTACAATTTTCCTATACAATATTGGTGATTTATGAAGCTGACAGACATGGCAATCAAGCGTGCCAAGCCAAAAGAAAAATCATATACGCTGGCGGACGGTAACGGGCTATCTTTGTTAGTTGAAACTAATGGATCTAAAGATTGGCGCTATCGTTATCAGTTCACAGGTAAAACTAAAATGATATCGTTAGGTATCTATCCAGTTGTAACTCTCACTGAGGCAAGAGCTAAAAGAGATGAGGCTAGAAAACAGGTAGCTAACGGCATCAATCCGAGTGAAGCCAGAAAAGCGGAGAAAGTCGCATCAATTAGCCAGTCTGAGAATACATTTAAAAATATCGCTCTCGAATGGTACGAAGGTAGAAAAGATAGATGGTCTGTCGGTTATCGTGACGACATGATGGACGCATTCGAAAAAGATGTGTTTCCTTATATAGGTGATCGCCCGATTGCTGACATTAAACCAATGGAACTACTCGAAGTGCTTTCTGTTATGGAAAAACGCGGCACAACTGAGAAATTGAAGAAAGTCCGCCAGCGTTGCGGTGAAGTTTGGAAGTACGCCATTATTACTGGCAGGGCGGAGTATAATCCAGCGCCAGATTTAGCTAGTGCCTTTGTTCCTCATAAGCGTGAACACTACGCACATCTTTCAGTAAGCGAGTTACCAGAATTCCTTTCTTCTATAGATAAATATATGGGAAGCCAGATTGTTAGAGTGGCTTTACGGATTCTTATATTAATCGGAGTTCGACCAGGCGAATTAAGAAAGGCTGAGTGGTCAGAAATTAATTTTGATACTGGTATATGGGAAATTCCGGCCGAAAAAATGAAAATGCGCCGCCCTCATATAGTACCATTGTCTGAACAGGTTATTGAGTTACTGAAACAGATACACCCAATCAGCGGTAGTTATCAATATATTTTTCCTAGCCGTACTGATTATAGAAAGCATATATCTGATATGGCATTAAATACGATGATTAGGCGTATGGGTTATAGCGGTAGAGCCACAGGTCACGGCTTTAGGCACACCATGAGCACTATATTGCACGAACAAGGCTACAACACCGCATGGATTGAAACACAGCTTGCTCATGTTGATAAGAACAGCATTCGAGGAACCTACAATCACGCCCAGTATTTAGATGGTCGTAGGGAAATGCTGCAATGGTATGCCGACTACATGGAAACACTCGAACGGGGCGAAAATGTGGTACATGGCACATTTGGGAAGCGTGCTTAACTGGATGAATAAACAGCCTTAATTGTCTTTAGTAGACTATCCAAGACGTTAAAGAATCAAGCTATGCCTAGGCTGATCCCCGAAAACCCGTACACCTCTACGGGCTGGCATAGCTCCTACCAATAGAGGGCGTGAGGTGGCGTGATGAGTAATGTGTTTTTAGCGGATCCGCTTAGCGAATTAAAAAACAAAGCAAAAGATTTTGTTTCGGTAGAAGATGCTCTAAATATTATTTGTGAGATGCTGGATTGCTCTTTAGTGACAGCTGCTGAAATTATCTTATTGAAATTACCAGATGATAGATACCAATCGCCATTGAAGATGCTTGATTTCTTATCCAAATCAGATCATGCATGCAACCATGAAAATTCATCTGACACCAGAACAAAAACACGCCCTTGAATTGATGCATGATACTACTCGCGACAGTCGAGTCTGTGATCGCATTAAGGCGGTGCTTTTGGCCTCAGAAGGTTGGACTGCTCAGATGATTGCACAGGCCTTGCGTATTCATGAAAGTACGGTCAGCCGTCACCTGAAAGATTTTATCGCGCAGGAAAAGCTCACCCCAGAAAATGGCGGCTCTGAAAGCCATCTCTCTGCCGAACAAACCGCCGACCTGATTGATTATTTGACCGCCAATTTGATGCATACCACAACCCAAATTGTGGCCTATGTCCAAGCCCGTTGGCAGGTTTCTTTCAGCGTGGGCGGAATGACAAAATGGCTTCACCGCCAAGGTTTCAGCTATAAAAAACCCAAGGGTGTTCCTCATAAATTCGATGCGCACAAACAGCAACAATTTATTGATGACTACAAGGCGCTGAAAGAGGAAGCGGGGCAGAATGAACCGATCCTATTTATTGATGCGGTGCATCCTTCACAGTCCACAAAGCTCAGCTATGGCTGGATGAAAGCAGGAAAAAATCAGGTAAAAGGGATCGAAACCACCGGCAGTCGTACCCGTCTCAATATTCTGGGCGCCCTGAATTTACAACGGATTGAAGACACCGTGATCCGTGAATATCCGCGCATCAATGCCGAAAATATCGCCTATTTCTTCGGTGCGCTCCGAGAAACTTACCCGCTTTCGCAAAAAATCCACATCATTTTGGATGGAGCGGGTTACCATCGAGCCGAGTTGGTGAAAGATATTGCGTATGTCCTGAATATTGAATTGCATTACCTCCCGCCTTACAGCCCAAACCTCAATCCGATAGAGCGATTGTGGAAGTATATGAATGAGCAAGTGCGTAACAATATCTATTTTCCGGATGCGAAGACCTTCCGTGAAACTCTTCGTCACTTTTTTCATGTCACTTTGCCAGAAAAAGCGAAAGAGCTCACGACTCGACTGACTGATAATTTTCAGATTTTAAAACCTGCATCTTCAAGTTAGATTGGTAGAGATTGGAATAATAGCCCAGTTAATCCTCCTTTTTTTGGGGAAAAATTAGGAATAGCTACGTTTTCATACTGTGATAATAGGCCTCTGATTCGAGAGTTACTAAAAAACATCATTGAAAATGACCCATTTAGCTTTGAAGACAGTATCCCTTTTTAGAGTGAATTTATTATGACTGAGCGTAAATTAGCTAGCGAATATAGGAAGTTTGGTTTTGTGAAATCCAAACTTGAGGATGTTTTAGGTTTCTCTCTAGGGGGAGAACGTTCTTTACCTGATTATCTTAAACCATATAAAACAAGAATAGGCATACAACTAGATGAAGCTGCAAATATTTTTGCTGGGTGTAGACCTAGTGAACATATAAATTCTGGTCCATTGGTTGATATTATTCGTGGTTATAGAGCCTCTCTTTGGGATGCATATGATAATGATATATTGTCAGGCACTAATGTCGTCATGGACTATAACTATAATGAAGAATATAGGGTCGATGTTACTTTAGTTAAAGACCAAGTTACTAAATGGGCTAGAGAGCATAACCTAGATTGGCCTTTTGAATTACCTGAAAGTGAAATAGGTAATGTAAATAGTTCAGTTGATTTACTATCAAAAATTGAAAGTTTAGAATTAGAAAATAAATCTTTAAAAACAAAAATCAATGAATTAAAAGAAAATATACCATTACTATTGTCTGTATATAGAGATGATGACCCATTATCAATAGCTATTAAATTAAGAAATGAAGTATGGGCAGACTATAACGAAGATTCAAGGTCAACAATACCAACGCAAGAATGGGTGGTGGCAAAACTCATAGATGAATATAAAGAGTTTGAAATGACAAAGGCTCAAGCTCAAGCAATTGAGAAAGTTGCTTGCCCTATTAAGCGTAAATAGGTGGTTCCGAATATCTGCAATGTTCACACTAAGGTAAAACAACCCTCAACCCTGAGGGTAAAAATGGTCTTTTACCCTTAACCATGATGGTAATGAGCCACTATTTACCCTCTACCCTCATAGTGATTTGTACAATAAATATCCGCACGAGATATAACCCTCATAGTTAAATTTTCAAAAAAGCCATTAGGCCTAATGGTATGATCAAAAAGTTTTTTTTCGTGCCAAGATACCTCCTGTAAAGCGCACATCGTCTATTACGGTGCTTAATGGATTAATATAGGAGACTCTACATGCCAGCAATCACAATACCTAAAGAAAACCTCATCCGTTTACCCGAAGTCCAACGCAGAACAGGCTACGGTAAAGCGTGGATCTACAGACTCATTGCAGATAATAAATTTCCTAAGCAAGTCAAGATTGGTACTCGCTCAGTCGCTTTTATTGAATCAGAAATAGATGACTGGATATCACAACGTATTGCTGAATCTCGCAGCGAGGTAATGTAATGCCTAAATTTATATTACCCACCGACGAACAGCGGAAATATATTCTTTCCTCTTACGGCGAAATTGAAAGACGAATAAGAGAAAGAGAACGCGAAAGAATATCCGGTATTTCTCGCAGCCATTGCCATAAATTAGAGGGATTAGGTTTATTTCCACCGCGTTGTCATTTTGGGCGTAATTCTTGTGCATGGTTATTAAGCGATATTCTATGGTGGGTACGTAACCCGCCAACAGTAGAGAACGTGAATAACCCCTATAGCCGAAAATCAAATTAATTAAGACAGGGTAAAAATATGACATCTAAAAATGCGGCCTTAATTGGTCAGGGACTCGCTCACTCTGAAAGCAGCCCAGAACCTATTTTGAATATCGACTCAGCGGATATCTCGTTTATTAAATTTGAGGGCGTACAGGTTCGAATTTTCAAAAATAACAATGAGCCGTGGTTTATTGCTGCTGATGTGTGCAAGGCGTTAGAAATATCTAACGTCACCAATTCTATGAAAGCATTAGATGATGATGAAAATACCCTATGTTCAATAAAGGGTATTACTGATGCTGGGAACCCTATTTTTAATGCCATTTCAGAGTCTGGTTTTTACAAACTAATCACTCGTAGCCGCAAGGCCACCAAGCAAGGAACGTTTGCCCACAGATTCGCTAATTGGGTATTCCGTGAGGTTATCCCGTCTATCCGCAAAACGGGTTCTTATGGTGTGCCATTTGCTGCGCTGAACGACTTCACCCGGCGACAGAACGAATACAAAGCAATTGCGTCTCAACGTGGGCGCGATCTTCAATCATGCAAAGGAGAACTAGGCTGCGTCCCTTAATTAGATAACCGCCTGTAAAAGAGTCGAATACAGCCTAATTTCACCATGGACAAATAGTTTCGTGCGGTTTTTTCGTAACGGGTTGCAATACGCCGATTTCCTTTCAGAAAACCGAAACAGCGTTCGACAACATTGCGGTCACGATAAGCCTGTTCATCAAATTGCGTACGACCATCAGCACTGCCTTTTTCATTGATTTTATAAGGAATAACGCTTTTGATCCTCAATTTACGCAGATAACCGCGGAGCTTTCTACTCGAATACCCTTTGTCTGCCAGCACGGCTTTGCCACGTCGTTTCATGAAACCATTTTTGCGTTGTATACCAATGCCGTCGAGCAAAGGGATGGCGGATTGACTTTCATGAGCTTGCCCAGCGGTCAACATCAGGTTGAGGGGAAAACCCTTTCCGTCGGTTGCCAGGTGGATTTTGGTGCCATAACCACCGCGTGAGCGACCCAGCGCATGATCGTCAGTGATATCGGGATGTTTTTTTTCGCGCCTGCGGCATCTTTACTCGCACGAATATTGCTGCCATCCAGGCAAATTTCAGCCCAGTCAATCAAGCCTTTTTCATCCAGAATGGACAGTAACCGATTAAATATCTTGTTGATAATGCCCGATTTTGACCAGCGATTAAATCGGTTATAGACCGTTTTCCAAGGGCCATAGCGTTCAGGTAAATCACGCCACGGTGCCCCGGAGCACAAGACCCAGAACATCCCATTCATCACACGGCGGTGTTCAACATGTGGACGTCCTGCTCGCTCTGAATGGACCGGGGGCAAACAAGGTTCTATCACTATCCATGCGTCATCAGGAATGTCGTAGCGTGCCATCATCTTTTTCCCATATTGAAAACAGTTTAGATGAGAATACTATCAATTTACATTAAGGGACACAGCCTAGCCAGCTTAAATAAAGAAGGACGGAAACTGTGGAGAACATACCAGCCTGACCTTTTGGAAGAGGCAGAGTGATGATCATTGTTAACTGCGTAGACTCCTTGAGGTTAAGGAGTCTTACTGTCGAGGTCATTAACTCAGTGACCTCGAAGAATATCGTAGTCCTCAGTTTGGGAGGCTCCCCAATAACTTTGGGTCAGTTACCTAACCCATTGATATATAGTCAATCTGCATATTTGCAGTCTGCTTATAATTTGAGCGTTAGTAATGCTGACTCACAGAATTTGCGCGTATCATTTAGCGACGCGGTTAATTTGCGACTGACAATTAGTCAGGTACAAAAAGAGAAGGATAGCACGGCGAATGCTACCCTTTGGCGTAAATCAGATTTGCTTTACGGAGAATTACAACAGCTTAAGAACCTCATATCTTTAAGAGATTTGGTTAGTTATTGCTCAATACCGCGAGATTGTAACTCTTTACGGATAATTCTTTTTATCCATGCAGATATAGATTCATCACCATCAATTTTCATTGCTTCCCTCATAGCTTGTTCCAATTGTGGCTCGACTCTGAATGCAATTTGTTTATTGCCTCTCGGCAAATATGTGTTTGACATATGTAATACTCAAGGTGTATGTTGTTTGTGTCTGACAGTGTACAGCACATTTATGTCAGATGTAAAACAACAACGCCCCGAAGTGCTACCAACACTATCGAGGCGTCTAGCCAACAACGTAAAGGAGTCTTACGCTATGGATACACCACAGCATACCCAAACTCGCCTTAAATTTACATTCCTAATTGCATCGGGCACTCAGCGGCTGGTGGATATTCACCCTGTACGCCTTATCACCGTATTGGCAGACAGCGAAGTTGAAGCCCGTTTACTGGCTGGCATTTCCTCACTCATATTTGTTTCCCGTCAGGAGGTGAGCCATGCGTAACCCTGCACCTCATGACTATTACACCCATAAGAACGGAGAAACCGTTCAAGTGCTGTCGATCGCCTTTAACCGCGTGACGTTTGTCCGTGAGGGCTATACCTACCCATGCATCATGCCATTAAGCCGTTTCACGCAAGAATACACCTACGCAGGGAGAGCCTGATTATGTCTGATATCTATAACCACTTAGTACGCAACAACTTTAACGCTATGAGCACTGAGGAAATTAAAGATCTGCGTAAGCATTCAGATGGAGCACACAGTGCAGTTATGGCGGCAATGTCAGCGATCGGTGAATTGGCTTTCTGGTCTGCTGATAATGAAAACTATGCAGATTGTCAGGCAAGGGAGGATTTACGCCGTATCGGTGAAGCCCTGATGTACCTGCCCCGAATTGCCGAAGCCCTGAATGACACAGCACAACATGCGGATTTTGAAATTCATCACCGCGAGGGGTTCCCCAAATGGTAAGTCATATTGATATCCGTTCAGTGAAAACAGCGGCGAAGGATCACTGGCAAGGTTTGTTGTCTGCTTGTGGTGTGGACGTTCCAGCAAAGGGTAAGCATGGCGCTTGCCCCATTTGCGGCGGTACTGACCGTTTTCATTTCATGGACGATCACGGTAATGGTGACTGGCATTGTCGCCAATGTGAACACCCGAACCACGGAGACGGTTTTGATTTACTGACTAAAGCTAAAGGTATCACGGTAATTGAAGCGGCTAAGCTGGCTGCTGATGCGCTGTTACTTCCCTTGCCTGAACCTCAGCCTGCCAGAAAGGAGGCTCCAAAATCAGAGGCTCTTCCGATAGCCGAGAAAGTTAACAAGCTGGTGGCTCAAGCTGCTGCCGGACAATCTGATTATCTGACCAAAAAGGGGCTGCAATGCCCCGATCAGAAGCTATTGAAAGACGGTTCTTTGTTGCTGGTCACTCAGGCACTGGACGGCACAATTACCGGTGCTCAAATCATCAAGCCGAAGGGTGAAAAGCGCTTTGTCTCAGGCTCACAGAAAAAGGGGAGTTTTATCCCCTTATCACCCGTCATTGGAACACCAGACACGATCATCATTACGGAGGGCTATCCGGCTCTGTTTTGGCTGCCTTGATTTGCTATGCCCGGCGCATTGGCAGAATACAGCCAGCAATATTTACGCAAGAAAAGCAAACAGGGCATTCGTAGCAATCTGAGCCTGAATCTCGATACTGCTATCGAATGGATGCCGAAACTGACAAGGAATAGCCAGCCAGAAGAATAAATTTTTTCTGATGACAGAAATTTTTCAAAGAAATATAAAAAAGTGTTCACCACTGTTCACTCTGTAATTTAAATCAAATATATCAACTAATTATAGGGTGAACAGTTATTTTAAAACTGTTCACAACTATTCATCACTGTTCACCTTTTTTCGTATTTGGGGTGAACGGTTGGGTGAAGAGTAGTGATGAGTTTAATTTCAACTCATCACCCTTTAACGGTATGAATTTAAATAAAATTATTCAAAGGCGAACAGGGTGAACAGTTTTATCCATAATTCTTTAATAGGGAGGGGGTAGGTAAAAATGTTTTCTCTGGTAGGTGTTTTTTCAGCTCTCCGAGTTATTGGGTTAATGTATTAGCCCGGTAACTCGGAGAAGACGAGCGCAGCGCGTCAGTGTGGTTTTAATCTGTCGTCTTAAACAAAATGTAACACAGGTAACCATATCTATTTGTTTAATATACGATATTAATCACGATTTTTCCGCTTTATTGTCACCTATACTAGAATATATAAATAATTCTGGTATATCCTGTCCAGCGGTGTATCAAAAACATGCAATTATCATGGGCAAGATAAAGAATTTTTCAGCTAGATTGGTTTTAGAACTGGCAAAAATGATAGGAAGGGTTAAATGTGGATTAAATCATTATTTAATATACTGATAGTAATGATTTTATTTATTTTTTGTAATATAGGACTTATCTCTATTGATTTGACTACAAAAGAAGTAATAACTCTATGGACAAGTAATGAGTACACCCCATCTGAATTATCTTTTTTTATTAATGCTGCTGATTACGTAATGCTGGCTAATAATTTTTTCTTTATTTTGTGTACTGCCATGCTCTTGTTAAGAAAAAGATTCAAATACAGTTTGAAAATGATTTTTTTTATATTTTTAATTGCCATATTAAATAATGTCTTTACATTTCTCTACGTCTTAAATTTTTCGAATTTTTTTAAATTCATTAAAAATAATGACATATATTTTATATTAATATCATTTCCTATCTCAATGATTATTATTTATATCCTTGCAAGGAAGAATACATATGAACAATAGAGATATAATTAGGCAATCAAGAATCTTAGGTTGTGATATCAATTTATTGATCATGTATAATCTTTCTATTTGGAGAACATTCAAATGGCAAAGATTGATGTAACCTGCCCCGCTTGTCGTGCGTTTAAAGGGATCCATCGCAATGGGCGCTCACGTTCTGGTCATCAGCGTTATCTTTGCCAATCCTGCCGTCATTCCTGGCAACTTGAGTTCACTTATGCCGCATGTCGCCCCGGAACCCATAAGCAAATCGTCGATATGGCCATGAATGGCCTGGGATGTCGGGCGACAGCGCGGGTGATGGGGATTGGCCTAAATACCGTGCTTCGCCACTTAAAAAGCTCAAACCCAAATCGGTAACAGAAGCCATTACACCCGGCACCGAAGTGATTATCTGCTGTGAAATGGATGAACAATGGTCGTACGTGAAGTCAAAGAAACCGCCGCGCTGGCTCTTTTACGCCTACGACAGGACAAGACGAAAAGTGATCGCACATGTTTTTGGTTCAAGGACAAAGAAAACATTAATGCGCCTGATGGCCTTGCTGGCACCTTTCAATATCGTTATTTATATGACAGATGGCTGGAAAAGTTATGAAAAAGCATTGGCAGGGAAACTGCATGTGGTCAGTAAGCGTTATACCCAACGTATAGAGAGGCATAATCTGAACCTTCGTCAGCATTTGGCAAGACTGACGCGAAAAACATTATCTTTTTCAAAATCCATAGAAATGCATGACAGAGTTATAGGATATTATCTGAACATTCATCACTATCAATAAATTGTAGTCATAACCATTTCTTATTTTGTAACATTCGTTCCAAACTCTATTTTGAAAATGAAGTTCATCTTTATTAATTTTATCAGTTAATTCCATTTTTTGTTTTATTAGATCTACGTGGCTTTTATCTAAATTTTTCAATGTGATTTCAATTTTATTGATTTCTATTTCAACTTCTTTATTTTCTTTGTTTAAGGTAAATATTCCTGGTTGTTTGTCATTGTTATAAAAATTATCATCGGTGAATTTTTTATTATACACTATATAATTATAGTTTTCATTTAAATTGGATTTGCATTCTTTATATTTCTCTGAGTTAGAATAATTAAAATAACCTGCGATAGTTGATTTCCCACTCCCATTTTGACCATATATTAAAGTTATTTTTTTTGATAAATCCAACTCTAAATATTCAGTTTTATGATAGCTTGCTACGTTTCTTATTTTAAGATATCCCATGTTTTTACCATGTCATTTTAAATTGATCTATTATAGATAATATACATGGTTATATTTAATAAATCCAATTGAACCAGATCACAAAAAATCATTTTTATGATTTATATCATCTTTATTATTTTAACGTAGTGGTATGAAATTTATGGGGTGTCAATGTGTGAAAAAGTTGCTTTTTATTATTTTTCTTTATTGCTGTTAGCAAAAGCATACAGTATATTAGTGGAACTTACTCACCATCATAGATGGTCAGCCATAGTGGCAAAAAAATTCTTGTAGCCTGAAAGAGAGTGCAATAATTGCGGTACATCTGCCCCCTTTGGAAGCAGATATTGCCAAGACACCTAAACCCTTGTCTGGCAATGAAGGTCTCTTAAACTAATAGATAACCTAAAAGGATATCTTTATCTTGTTACCGAAGTGTATTGAACGTGGGTTCATACACTGGCATTTCAAATCGACATAAATTCTATTTATCTTCAATGAACAACAGGATAGCTTTTGCGCATCCGTTCATACTTTTACCTATCCCTGTTTGAATTATTCAACAGACAATTCTTCTACAGCTAATCCATTAACACGACTACCGTTTGGCATTTAACCTTGCGACGTTTTGCTGTGTCTGCGGGCATTTCAACTCTTGCACGGCCTTTACTGATTGTTCGGAAACTCAAGGCGTCACTTTTTGCGGATTTATCGCTGAAAGTGACGCCGCAGTCAAAGGGCAACACACCCCTGATAGGCTCTGGCCTGATTAACCATGCAGTGAATCTGACACTGCTTTTTATAGATTGAAAAAGAAGAGATTGACGATATCGAGGCTGGCTTTATGTCGGTGGGGATGACCTGCAAACGCAGGCGGCAGTACTGAGTACTCAACCGATGCCCCGCAATACCTCAACTTGCGTTCACTCTGGCGCACAGATATCGATCAAGGGCAAGGCAGACACTTTTTGTTTTGTCCGAATTGTCGCGCGCCAGAGATTGCATGTTGTCAGGTATAAGTAAAAAAAATTGATGGGCTGGTTGATTGAAGAATTAAGCATTCGGAATGTTGAGAGTGTTTATAGTCGTTAAACTTAGCCGTTCGGTTATTGAGTCCGATAATACAATCAGTTAAAGTATTCCCGCCATTGGCACAATCCAATGGTCAAGGCGTCGCGGCCTTGTGTTCACAGACACTGGTAAGAAGTTTTACCAGTGTGCCTGCATTCGCCCTTTCAATGGTGATTCAGGCGGGGGAGGCTATGCCTCGCTGGTGTGAACCCAGTCCGCGAACCCTGTCTGAATCGCCACCATCAATATTAATTAATGGAAGGGGTAGCAGGAATGAATAACAATGTTAAAAATGACTGGCATCAAGCCGATATTATTGCTGCGTTACGTAAACGAGGTACAACTTTAGCGGCTGTCTCTCGTGAGTCGGGACTCAGTTCATCTACACTAGCAAACACTCTCAGTCGTCCCTGGCCGAAAGGCGAATGGATTATCGCTAACTATCTCGAAATACACCCATCTGAAATCTGGCCGAGTCGCTATTTTGATTCGTATGGTCGACTAATTGAACGTAAGGTTCGCGATAAACCACAGGAATAACCCGTTTTAATTTGTGATCTAGTTCGTAAAAATGATAAATGTTTATATGAAGCCTTGAGCGTGAAATGGCAGCCAAATGTGACCATTTTCAAATCTCATGGCTTTTTTGCTTTAACGTGATGATTAAAAAGTTATAAATCTAATTTCTACGCACAATCGACCAGATTTAACGTAGCAAAATAATGTGGGGGTACAACTGGGGGCATGTGACATTTTTGATAAAATTAATTTATTAAATATTAATATTTTAACCTACCAGTATTGCGCTCTCCTCCACATGAAATTGTGTATAGTTTTGTGTATAGTTTTTCCTATACTGATCAGAAGTAAGATATTTGAAAAGGAACCGAAAGATAATTATGGGAAGAACTTGGACTAAGTGGGAAGTTATGGAGAGTCAATTGTAATTCCTTTTCAGTATGTGAAAGGCAGACCAAACGGAATTGAGCTTGGTCTGCCCTCTGACGTTGTCAGGTTCAATCAGTTTAACCCGCTTACTCAGACTCGTCATTGAATAATTTACCTTGCAGGCGATCCACTTCCTCCTTTCGAACACGTTTTACTACGCTGTAAATCCATTGAACAGAAACACCAAATTTACGTGCCAGTTCGTGGTGATTCTTACCGTTAAATTTATTGAAGATTTCCCGATCGCGCAGGCTGACTTTCCAAACCATCCCCATAGGGAAATAGACATTCTGACCGCCCCAAACCTGCATCATACGGTTCGCGACAGCCTCCCCAATTTGTTCAGCTAATATAGGGTCAACATTGATAATCTCACTGACTGTACTGGCTGTATGTTGTGCTAATTCGATCAATAATTCAGGGCCTTTGCTACGAAAATTATTCACATCATTCATGCTTTTTTCCTCGTAACGCGATGTTGCCACTTCTTCAGCTTTTCAATAACACGACTGGCTTGGGCTGAATTCAGCCATTGTAAGCTGTCGATACCTGTTTCACGTTTATCCGAGAAGGCATCATCAACGACCGGGCAAAACTGAGATATTTGCAGGATTATGTAAATACTGAATGCAGAGGAAATAATGGGTGAGATGATTATTGGCTATAGACAGGTGGTCTCATGGTAATGGGTTACCTGTATATTTTGGTTAAGGCGATGAACTGGTTGGGCGGCCTACTGGTCAGCGCCTATTACAATCGTCGCAAGGAAGAGCGAAAACAAAAAGCTGCTAACGAGCTGTACGACGCATTTAAACTCGACCAGCTACAGGATAATCAAACTGTACGTGTCGCTACAAAAGGTAGTTTAGTTATTATGATGTATCGGCAACAATCAGATGGCAAATAATAACCAGCCACCCCAGAGCAAATGATACTGGGGTGGCAGGAGTAGGTTAGGACGCAGTGTCGGTGAGTGATGAGATACGCTTGATTATCTATTTCTGCTGGGTGGACGCGCTATATCCATCCAAGATTCATCATCTTCGTCAAAGAATTGCCTGTACTCCGCACTTCTCTGAGAGTAAGACGATGGCTGAGAAGGAGTTGGAGATTGAGGTGTATATGGAGTTTGTACTCTAACTGGGGGCCTCGGAGCGTGGGGGCGTGGAATGTCCACTGGCACAGATGTGTAAACAGGAGATCTCGGAGGTGAACTTCTTTGTGGTTGTTGATACGGAGCCGGTCGTTGTGAAGTTAAAGGCAGCTGTCTCCTAATAGGGCCACTAGACTGAGCAGTTTGTAAGAAATTAGAAGGCCCCGGTATATCTCCATGTTGATAAGCCGTAATGTGACTTTGCTGTATTGCTTGCCACATATATTGTTCATACTGTGAAGCCGGAGAATTGTGAGCACTAAAAAAACCAGAAGACTCAGCCTGAGGGCTTCTTACTGGAGACGATCCAGGGCTGCGATAATTCCTTAAACGGTCCCGAATACCTTGGTATTTACGCTTCTTTTCATCCAGCCTTTCTTTAAATCGGTTAATCCAGGAGTTTTCTTCAGGTGAGTAGCTAGGCAATAGTATGTTTTGGTACGCATGAATTGTTACATTATACCCCGGATGGTTGGTTAACTTGAATTCTAATCTTGCATCAGATGAGCCTTTTCCGCACCATGGATTGGTAGG
Source organism: Xenorhabdus ehlersii (assembly GCF_003610465.1). Lineage (GTDB taxonomy): Bacteria > Pseudomonadota > Gammaproteobacteria > Enterobacterales > Enterobacteriaceae > Xenorhabdus > Xenorhabdus ehlersii. The sequence continues at coordinate 409,738 of NZ_RAQI01000003.1, forward strand.
TTCGAATCCCAGCGCCTTAAAGATAGTAATAAAATGATTACAACTACAACCAAATTGACTTAGTCCAACTTTATCTGTGAAAGATGTTCTTGCTTTAATGCTCTCAAAACGAATAAGCAGTGTCCTTGTTCCATTGGTAGGGTCAATAATTTCCTGTAACGCAGGTGTGCCCCTGGGATTTATGTAACGCGTTAATTCCTGAAAAAGGTTATTCAACTTAGGAAAAGGCATAATTACCTCCAACAAAATTAATATATTTATCTTTTAGTAAACCCATTACACCGCAATAACAAGCGAATAATGCTTAACAATTAGTTACCCTCTGAAACTAAAGTGAATATTTCTTTACCCGTTCTATGAGTGGTTAAAGGAATACCAATAACCCATGCTGCCACCTCGTTCCCATCGCGTACCCAACGCACACGGGCTGGTGGCATTTTTGTTTTCACTGCGCATCGAAGCGCCAATGGAGCTACGGCGGTTCGTGATAGCAATGTAGTCAAATGACCAATCAGGAACGCAGGAGAAAGAGCATGCCCCAACCCCGTATCTATGGCAGCAAGTGGAACAAGGCACGGCTGGCCTTCCTGCAACAACATCCCCTGTGTGTGATGTGTCGACAACAGGGCAGATTGACGGCGGCCAGAGTAAGCGACGAAACTTTTTACTCCTGTATTGGCTGCCTTGGTCTGAATGAAAAACCAACCGTCCTTCGATATGACGCGTTTCCAATGCATTATTCAATGCCCGGCAGATCAGCTCCGCATCCGGCGAAGAAGCGATGGCCATCCCCACCACCCGGCGGGAAAATAAATCCGTGACCACAGCCAGATAACTCCAGCCCACTTTGGTGCGAATATACGTGATGTCTCCGCACCAGTGGGTAGCCGTTGTTATCAATGCGTCGTCGGTTCGCAGATCGTTTGGGGGCGTTGTTATTGAGCCTGAATATTCAGGTGAAAAGCCTCAGCCATTTGAAAGCCAAGCATGTGGAACAATATGTTGATGCCCGTTTGTCTCAGGGGATTGCTAAACGAACGGTGCAAAATGAAATGGCTACGCTTCGTAATATCTTTCGCATGGCAGGCCGAGAAAAACTGGAGACCTCGCCGCGTTTGAGTAATCAGACATTGGGATTAAGCGGAACCAGCCGCGCCGGAACAAAACAAGCGATCCCTGATGCCACGTTTCAGGTTGTTTATCAGAAAGCACTAGAACGTGATGTCGGACTTGCCGTTACACTGAAATTCGCCCGATTGCTGGGGTTGTGTTCTCAGGAAGCGGTACAATGCAGTGCATCATTGAAAAGCTGGCGCAAACAGTTAGCGCAACCAGAGCCGAAACTGCATGTTGTTTTCGGTACAAAAGGCGGTAGGCTAACAGCCTATTCAGTATTTTTTCTGCGCAGCAACACGACAAGAAATGCCAGATTGCCGAACTGAAGGCTGGTATTCAAATATCTCTCACAGTTCTTCCACAATCGTCGACATTTTTCCAGTCAACCAAATGAACGTTCGACAACCCATCGCTTGGGTATCACCTGGAAAGTATGCAATTCACTACGTTTGGCAATTTCGACAGTCGCGCCGAGTATATGATGCACGTTCTCAGCGAAGGTTTCTCCCGTATAACCGCCATCGGCTAAAACATTTTTCACCCAACTGAGTGACTTTTTGTGCCGCGTAAAAGCCTCCAGTGCCCCTTTTCTGTCCGTGACATTTGCCGGGGTGATGGTTATTGCGTGAGGTAAACCTTGAGTATCTACCGCGATATGGCGTTTGATGCCAGACACTTTTTTACCGGCATCATAGCCTTTCTCACGCGCCGTATCTGTGTTCTTAACGCTTTGTGCGTCGACGATCACAAACGTCGTGTTAGCGTTCCGACCAGAGTTGATACGGGCCTCGCCAACCCGATTTTTTTAATGCCTGCTCCAGCTGGCTAGGTTCTGTTTCTGACGGTTTCTCTTTCCAGAGTTTGAAATAGTAATACACGGTACTTTTGCTGGGGAAATCACTGGGGAGCATATCCCACTGACAACCGCTCTTGAGGATATACAGCAGGGCACAAAACACCTCATACACATCGACTTTCCGAGGACGCGTACGTTTTCGGCTGCTGAGCAACAAGGGTTCAATTTTTTGAAAGGCTTCTCGGCTAATATCACTCGGGTAGGTTTTTCTCATTCCAGCAGGTCACTTATATAGGCACTTATCTTATTTGGGCGGACAGAATACAGGAAAAACAATTACGTTCAAAAAAGATTCCGAATGGGCTCTCAGGGGATTACTCAGTGATGTTGGGCGTAAAAATAGCTGGCAACTGGCGGAATGGTTGGGTGAACACTCGCCTGATGGCATTCAATATTTTCTGGAACGCGCCCGTTGGGATGCCGAAGCGGCTCGCGATATTTTACGCGACTATGTGACTGACCATCTCGGTGATGAGCAAGGCATCCTCATCATCGATGAAACCGGTTTTATCAAAAAAGGGACCCATTCTGCTGGCGTCCAACGCCAATATAGCGGTACTGCCGGACGGATAGAAAACAGTCAGATAGGCGTCTTTCTCTGTTATGCCGGCCAGGGCGGCCATGCCTTTATTGACCGGGCCTTATATCTGCCTGAACAATGGACAGATAACCGGCCCCGCTGTAAAGCCGCTGGCATTCCTGACTCGGTCACCTTTGCCACCAAACCCCAACTTGCCCAACAGATGTTGGAACGCGCATTAGATGCCGGCGTCCCTTGTCGTTGGGTGACCACCGATACGGTGTATGGTCAAGCTCGTCGTCTGCGGTGCTGGTTAGAATCCCGATATCAACCGTTTGTACTGGCGATCCCCAAAAATGAACGTGTGTGGTGGCAAGGGCCCAGATATACCAGCGCCGACAAGGTTGTGGACAGTCTGCCATCTTCGTTTTGGGAAAAACATTCCGCGGGATTGGGGACAAAGGGAGAACGTTGGTACGACTGGGTTCGGGTGCCGCTTTGGCGTTTACAACTCAGTGAGGAAGAGCGGGATTATGGTCATTATCTGCTGGTTCAGGTGGCAGGGCATCGCTGGGAAATTGAAAGTGGTTTTGAGGAAACGAAGGGGGAATGTGGCCTGGATCATTATGAAGTGCGGCAATGGCACAGTTGGTATCGGCACATTACCTTATCGCTATTAGCTCATGCGGTGCTGGCGGTCTTGCGGATACGGGAGAAAAAAAACACCGGCAGGATTGGTAGCCCTGAGTATCCCGGAACTGCGTAAGCTGTTGTCAAAATTGATGGAAAAAACGGGAGAGGCAGTCGAACAGATTTTACATTGGTCAGACTGGCGGCGGCGACACCAATACTATGCACAACAATGTCATTACCGTCGTCGGAATAACCCTATGGTGACAGAGCTATTACGGCTGTAGTACTAGGCCAAATTCTAAATTTGTACTCACAATGAACTTACAAATTGACGATTAAGTAGACATCTAGTATAATGTGTTTATACGAAAAAATGTATTAAAGGTAATCATATGACACATACCAAACTAGCTACAGAGCGATTACAATTTCGGGTTAGTTCTGAAATTAAAGAGTCTATTCAATTAGCTGCATCAATCTTACGTGTGAATGTAACTGACTTTGTTACACAAACAGCAATGAAAGAAGCGCAAAAAGTAATCAATGAAAATGAAAGTCTCAAATTATCATATAGTGACAAAAAATTAATCTTAGATCTTTTAGATAATCCCCCTAAACCAAATGATAAGCTAAAAGCAGCGGCGATTTCGGCTTCTAAAAATTTTCAAGGGTAAGTTAAGCCATGTTCATTGAGGAACTTATAGACAAGTCTCACAATCGAAAATCATTCAATTGCGGAGAACCCGCACTGAATGATTATCTACAAAAATTGGCACGACAAGATACTAAGAATAACGTTAGTAAAACATATGTAGCAATTTCATATAATGACTCAAATAAAAAGATTATTGGTTATTATACCGTTACTCCTTCATCTATAAATTTTGATGATCTTCCTAATAGTTTATCCAAAGGGTTAGCTAAGCGCGCTGTTCCAGTTTATTTACTATGCCGTTTAGCTATTGATGTACATTTTCAAAATAACGGATTTGGAGGGCAATTACTGATCTTAGCTGGTTATCGTTGCCTAAAAGCCGCTGAACAAATTGGGGGAATCGGACTATTTATCGAGGCTAAGAATCAAGCAGTAGCTAAATGGTATGAATCATTTGGAGCGATTCCATTATCTTCTGCGCAGAAGTTGATCATACCATTCGAAACAATTAAACAAGCTCTTAAAACATAATAATCCTCTCAACAATTCCAATCTACCCTAATTGAGGTTATGAAATGAAAGTGAGATACAAAGATATTAGTCATGATGTACCGCGAACAACAGGTCATGTATTAAATGGTTAGATTAAATATCAAAAATAGTACTCACGCTCAATGAAAGTCCCTATCACTTTATCGTGCATCTCCTCTGATTTAGAGTAGCCTATCGTTCTGCAATTCAGTCTTTTGATTCGAGTACGATGAGTTAAATTCGTTCTCTCTATGCGTTGGGTGAACGTCTTTCCCGTCAGATGCCCCTCTTCGGGAAGAAGGTCATAAACCCCATAATCATCCGTACAATAAAATCGAATATTAAAGGGGGATAAAAGGGCAAGCAGCTTGTCTAACGTTTTTCTGCTGCGAGCGCCAAAAACATGGGCCACTATTCGTTTTAGGCGGGGTTCCCAGGCATACCAAAGCCAGCGTTGATTTTTCTTGTTCCCCACAAACGACCATTGCTCATCTATTTCACAGATAAGCTGAATGTCACTTCCAGCAAGGGGCAACGTCGTTACGTTTCGAGGCGTGAGGTTTTTAACGTTTTCATGACAGTGGCTGTGGCGACTTTCAGGATCCGGGCGGTGTCACGAATTCCTCCGTTATTCATCGCTATGTCGACAATCTGCGCTTTAACGCCAGGTTTGCAGGCTTGGTAGGTGTATTCCAACTGAAAAACCTTGCAGCAGGCATAACAGCGATAACGCTGATGGGCGGTATGCAGCCGGTTACAATATCCTGGGGGATGTTTGTTGCCCCCTCAGCTTCAACAAAGCGCCAATCGTGCTCATCCATACCTTTACCGCTATTGCAATAGCGTTCCCAGCGGGACAACTCATACAGCGAGTAGCCTTTGCTTTTGTTAATGGACTTGAAGGTATTGATGGCTTCGCTCACATCGCCGTGCTGTTTAATTCCTACTGGGGTTTTGTCATAACCAGCGGAGTCATCTTTGGCCTTATTCATCGTTGCGCTGACATTACCGTCGCCCAGAACATGGATATAACTAGGTTGGCGTAAGGCCGCACCACCTCGCCCCATATTGTCCCACGCAATAGACAACTCCCGGCTGACTCTGGCCGGTTTGTCATTCTCGGCAGGGGCAGCCTGAGTTTGAGGCTTTTGCTCGGTGGCGTTAGAAGCACACCCTGCCAGAATTGCCACTCCCAGAATTGCTATCAGTTGTCTCATCGTGTCGTTCCTCATCAAAAATTGTCTATGAGCCCATTCTAAAAGGGAGGAGATGGAAAGCTGGTTTCTCAAACTGCCCAAATTGGACAGATAGGCGTGTGTGCGATCTAAAGGTGTTTTGAGAGCATGTAGCGACGAAAAATACGATAGGAATATGGTCAACCTACATGCTGAAAGCCCTGAACAAGTTATTTGGTGGGCGAAGTGGTGTGATCGAGACTGCGCCAACCCGCCACGAAAATCCCTGATGCGGTGCTCATGGCAGATGTCCGAAATTTTCCCGATGACTATCAATGGGAAAGAGCAAAACGTTTAGGTGTCTCACAATCGGCTATTCATTATGCCTTGAAACGGCTTCGGATCACCCATAAAAAAACGCGCCAACACCCTCGCGCTGATCTTCAGGCTCGTCAGGCATTTATCGAGCGCATCAGCGACTATGAGCGGGCTGGCAGGCCGATTGTGTATTTGGATGAAAGTGGTTTTGCCCAGTCGATGCCACGTCAACATGGCTATTCGGAAAAAGGGTTACGCTGTTTTGGTCCGCATGACTGGCACGCAAAAGGCCGTATCAACGTCATTGGTGCCATTCTCGAAAATACCTTCGTCACCTTAAGCTTGTTTACCGAGAATATTAATGCCGATGTTTTTTATGCGTGGATGACGCAAGATTTGTTGCCAAAGCTTCCACACGGCGCCGTGATAGTGATGGACAATGCGCCTTTCCATAAACGGAATGACACGGCACAAGCGATAGGAGACAGCAGATGTCAACTGGAATGGCTTCCCGCTTATAGTCCGGATTTGAACCCAATAGAACACAAATGGAGCGGAGCAAAAGCGATCAGGAGGCAAAAAAGATGTTCAGTTGATGAGTTGTTTACGGAGCATATTGAATATGTCAGGTTATGTTGATTCTGCTATAGGAGTTCCCATTGCCTTTTCCTTGTTGGATACTGCTACTGTCGGGGAACAACATTTCCCGTTTAACACCTGCCGTGATTTGCATATTGAGCCTTTGGTGGTGCGGGATAAACAGATCAAAAAGACCCGCGAATACAGTGATATTGTGCTGACACTACATCAGACGGGCAACACCATGTCGGGCTGGTCAGGCGGAAAATTGTCTTTCTTTATGGGCACCGATAACAACCGGGCCGCCCAGTTAGGGATCAGTTTGGATATCGAAAATCATTGTACGTTAAGACTATTTTTTAATCAGACACTAATTCTTTATAAAGAGCCTGAATCCGGCAAACCTGTGAAGTACTGTAGCCTGTTGCCTCTGCTGTTTCTCGGATGCTGAGTTTTTTAACCTGCCGGTAGTACATTACTTTTTGGTGTCGTTCCTTATAAGCTTGTTTACCTTTATATTTACCGAGCATATGAGCGCGCTCGATTCCCTGTTTTTGCCTCTGACGACGACTCAACCAGTCCTTATGCGACATCGCGGCCATCAGGTCGATAAGCATATTAGGGGGTTGAGGTCCAGTGGTGTAAAAAACCACGCCAAGAGGTATCAAAAATCAAAATTGATACTATTCAGTATCAAAATTACTGAAAAACGATATTTGGAACTATTTTTTAAGCCCTGAAATACAATCTCATAAGTCTTGATATTTCATACTATTCATTCACTAACGTGGTTTTTCGCACGGTTGGCCGTCAAACCCCTATGCTGCCAGGCTACGGGCGACATTCGTCTGAGAAGAGCAATCCCCCGGGTGTTACCAACATCCTCATACTTCTGCAACAACCGCGACAGCAGGGCTGAATTATAATAAATAATAGTGATGCTGAGCAGTCGCCCGCACTGATTACTAATCTCCAGCTCAATATCATTCTGTCCGGTCAGCTCTTTTTTGCCACCAACCTGCGCGATCGCTGAACGAAGCTGATGCCAGGATTCAATGCGATTTTGCGACCGGTGGCTGTTTCTGGCTACCGTTTTCTGATCTCGCCGCGTTGCCCGTAGCAAATGGCTCGTGCCTGGCTAAGGCGAGTGGTGGAAGGACACATAAACTACTCTGGAGTTCCTTTCAACATGAAGTCTATAAGCCAGTTTGTAGGGGAAGTGAAGTTACTGTGGCTGAAGGCACTGCGTCGACGGAGCCAGCGGCACAGAGTGACATGAAAACGTTTCGGTCAGCTGTGCAAACGCTGGTTGTCATCCCCCAGAATAGTCCATCCACACCCGATGCATCGCTTCCACGCCAGAACCCAAGGTAAGAGCCGGATGCGTTAGCAGCGCACGTCCGGATCCGTGCGGGGGGTAGCCGGTAACGGCTATTCCTACTGCAACCAACTGGAACGCGCCGTTAAGTACAACATGGAAACCGGCGAAGAGAAAGCCAGCCTTGAAGCCTGGAAGAAGTACAGCGTACTGGTGAACAGGGTAGAGCCTGAGAAACCGGAGTGGCAGGAAAAGCCAAGAGTGTGATCTCATCGGCGTTTTCATCACGTTGTTATTGTGACAATAAGGCACTTATATTTATGGTGTAATAGTGTGATCTCATCGGCATTTTCATCACGTTGTTATTGTGACAATAAGGCACTTATATTTATGGTGTAATTATGAAATATATATTGAGTTTATTGATGGTCGGAGTGCTAATTTTCTCGGGCCAGTCCATGTCATCCACCACATGTAATTCTGGTAATACGCCCACAGGTGTCGTGAAAAGCTACGGGCTAGACAGTAGCGGGAGATACACGCAAATTCACTTTACTGCTAATGACGGGGCCGATTTTCCGCAGCTAACCAATAAAACATACCCTATAAACACGGATTCAGGGAAAGCTATAGATAAAATTGTTATGCTGGCGTATATATCAGGGAATAAAATAACCATTTATTGTCAGGGGGGTAATCAGTTTGCCTCCGTTAAAATTAACAATTAAATGGTGGGAAATATGAGAAAGGTAAAGTTTTGCGCTTCTCTTTTGTTTTTGCTATCTTCACTAGCTCATGCATCACAATGGTATGATGTGACTTTCAGCAATCCAAACAAATTTTACTCCATAACTATAGATACCCCACAAGGGAGTGGTTCCGAATGCATGTATATTTGGGCGGTTCCTAATCCAGCAATAACACTTCAACCAAGTCAAACATCTCAAAAAATACAAATAGAAGATAAAAATACCATATTTTCTTGTGCTGGTGACCCCAAGTTTGTCACGTGGAACGTTCATGCCAATCCCTTACCTAGCTATGCAAAGTATTATCGTGCCAAGACATGTACGGTAGAGTTTAGGCATTTTAAAAGTGGTTCAACATGGTTCACAATAATAAATTCCCCTTGCACAAGTGGGAAGGATATACTCGTAGCTGATGCAACCTGTAATGGTCGAGGGTGCTTGAATTTAGCAGAAAGCGGCGTTCCAGAGCATGGAGCCATTAATATAACGTTCTTTACTACTAACCAGACATCATGTCGGGATAGAAATTCTAATGGAGTTTATATCGATAGTAAGGTGACTGGTATATATCCAACTTGGGGTGGTGAAGATGTAAACAGAGTTGACCTTGCTCAAGGGAAGGGACTATTTTATGGGGATTTCACTTATGAATACGGCCTGAATACAGAAGACGGAAAGAGATTTTTTAAGTACGCAACTCTGGCTAATATCACTTCCAGTAGATTACAAGCCCAGTGCGATGGGAATGGTGCATTGGGCGAAATAAATTTATTATATTAATTGGTGGCTTGATGAAAATACTAACAGTATTTTTCTTGATTATTTTCTCACCAAATCTGTTGGCGCAGACTTTTTTTTACAGAAGTGATAGCCGGGCCCCAACTGGACCTGGTGGGATATTTGAGATGGGGTTTCATCCGTGGGGGGAGAATGATAACTTACTTGAACATGTTGAAGCTGATAGTTTAGGTGGGCATGGCGGGGCGCCCACCTCTGCATTTGTAGCAACATCTACTGATTCTGATGTGGTTGTTGATATTTCTGCGGCTGAAGAGGGGGATGGAACGGAATTTTATCTTTATGAGGTAAGACCGACTGATAATTTTTATAGCGTGGAGACTTCATTTAGGGAATGGGGGAGAACGGACTCTGGTTACCTTGAGGCTCTTGATGATTTCGGCGATCAGCATGAATATGTTGCTTTTGGGGGGATCTCAAGGGAACAGATACGTAGAGCGACCTTGTATCGAATCGTAAATGGTATACCTGTACCATCTGGAGTTGAAGATAACGCTCATTACCAAGAGATAACTTCAGCAGCAAACCCTGGCCCATATCCCCACATGTACCCATCAGGGGCTCATACTCAATTTTCAACAACGTATGCATGTGCAAATAACACGTCATATTCAAGTGTTAGTAGACGTGAGATTCTGAAATCAGAAGATAAATTTTATAAGAAAATGCAAAAATGCAATGCATTGATACTGGCTGAGGCTTTTGTGGCCGATTTCTAATCAAAAAACTTAAGAAGCCTCGGAGTTGAACGTAGCGCCCTTTCAGGGCGAGCGTCACAGCTGCGCAGTTCGGGGTAATAAGCGGGAACCGTCCAAAATTTTGTCACGTTTGTCACTTACTATTTAACAAAGTATTTACGGGTTCTACGTCTGAACCGCCTAAATTTCTATCCAAGGGGTAAGCTGACAAACTTTTCCAGTTGCTACTCTGCGGATAGCTGCCACTTTCTGGCAAGCCTGCTTTGATTTCCATCAGACAACCAGTTATTTACTGCTTGGGGTGTTTTGACTTAAAGAACGGTTTGTCCGGTACCTCTCTGCAATCCCTTGTCACTCAAGACTTTTCCCCAAAAAATCGATTTCAAAATCAGTAATAAGTTTATCTATAACATTCTGAATATTAATGATTTTATCCTTTCGATAAAATTCATAATTGCCGATTAAGTTCACAAACCGCCATGCGACGGGTGACCAATGAATAATTTCGAGACTTTTTTCTGGATCTTTTTCCGTATAATTTTCGTAAAGGGCGGATAAAATTGTCGCATTGTGATAAATAATCATGTTGGCGATTAATCGAATACACTCAGCGTTGATAATTAAGTTACGTTCTTTTTTCCACTCAGCTGCTTTCCTCCATTCACTTTGGCAATACTGGCAGTCAACTGGTGGTAGGACTCGCCTCGATTTAAACTTCGTTGGACGGCAATACGTTGATCTTGATCGTCGATATAGCCCAATAAATAATCCGTCATGATGATTTCATCGAATGCGATTAACGCTTTTAATGTTGCGTTTGACGATTTTGTAGTGGACAATTTACGAACAATTGTAGCTTGCGTGGTCTTTTTTAAGGCTAAAGAAACCAGTATGCGTAAGACTTTATCCCATTCACTGATTATTTGGTGTTTCTGTGCTTTTTTGCTGGGGCGGATAATGTATTCATCATAATCCGATAAAGAGCCAAAACACACTGATTGTTGAGATGTGGTATTGGCTAATTGTGTAAATCGAGGCATGAATCGGTACCCAAACATATACATTAAGGCAAAATTCACCCTATTGATGCTGTGCATATCACCCAAAAGCGCCGAAACATGAAAGCCCGTTTGCAAGCTGCATGGGATAAAATAATGTTATCAAGGCGTTTTATCATTGAAACGATTAATGGACAATTAAAAATAATTTCTCAAATAGAACACTCGCGCCACCGAAGTGTAAACGGATTTTTGCTGACTGTTTTAGGTGGGCTGATTGCTTACTGCCTTAAATGGAAAAAACCATCACTGAACATTTTCTATTCGGAAAACGATTTTTCAATGACAGCTTAAACAGAATTCGGGTTAGGTTAAATAAAAATAAAGCTTGCATTCACCTTGAGCAACAACAGTCGGGCAGGAAGGTATGATGAAGGAGTACCCATTTCGGCAAGTTATACTTGCTGTGACAGACGAAATATCTATGCAGGAAGCGCCAACAGACTATAGTACCTCAATCTGGCTTCCCCAAGAATTTGGCAGTGTAGGTGGGATCAACACAATAGTAATCTAGAAGTGGAACGACCGTAACTAGTTGAACAGACTGCCATGATTCTCGCCAAATAGCTTGTCGCTCAGGTGTCGTCACTACATTCAGGAAAGTACAGCGCAACTGGCATCAAATTTACTTGCGATGGTATTGAAAATCCCTCTGTCAACTAATCTGACAGGGAGGCACTAGTTTTACGTTTTATCAAGATACAGCACGATGTGTACGTATGCGCGAAAAACCATACAATGTAACTAAAACCACCCCCAATCCAGTAATCAAGGAAACCATAAATCCACCATGAGCACCATATATATCAACAAATTGCCCCGCCACCGCAGCTCCCAAAGCTGCTCCTACGTTAAGACCGGAAAGTAACCAGGTTAATCCTTCCGTTAATCTTCTCTCAGGAACCATTCTCTCAACTAATGCCATAGATACGATCATTGTTGGTGCAAAGAATAAACCCGCCATAAAGACGGCTAAAGCTAAACCAGAAATGCTGTTAGTAACTAAGAAAGGAACAGTGGTCAAAGCCGTGGCCAATCCCCCTATAAGGAAAAGTTTGTGTAATGGCGTCTTCAATTTAAGTGCACCAAATACCAATCCAGCAAGACAGGAACCTATTGCGTAAACAGATAACACTATACTAGCTGCTGCTGGACGCCCCAATTGCTTAGCGAAAGCAACACTGACTATATCCACAGTACCAACAATAATACCCATAAAGATAAGTAGTAATGCCAGAATCCATACACCAGAAATTTTAATAACTGAACCTTTTGTTTCCAGAGTAAATTTCTGAGTTTCTACAGGTGGTTCTGTACTTCGAAACGTAACAAATAAGCACACACCTACAGCTAACAGAAGCGCTGACGCAAGTGGTCCCGCCTGTGGAAAAGCGGCTATACTTAAACCAACCGATATAGGTGGTCCAGCAATGAACGAAATTTCATCAAATACTGTTTCGAGGGAATAAGCTGTTTGTAGCTGAGGTTGTCCTCGATAGATGGCAGTCCAACGGGCACGTACCATAGCGGACATACTAGGCATAAAACCTGCTAGAAAAGCACATAAAAAAATGTCCAAATAGGAGCATTCCAATACGTACAAGCCAAAAGAGCTAATATACCTAAAACACTTATCGTGGTAGCCATGGGTAACACACGATGTTGCCCATAACTATCGACTAAACGAGAAATTTGTGGAGCTACCAATGCATAAGTTAATACAAAAGTTGCTGATACCGCTCCAGCTAATCCGTAGCTACCACTTAGCTGTGATATCATAGTGATGATACCAATTCCCGTCATTGGAAGTGGCATACGAGCCACAAAACCTGCCAAGGAAAATCCTATTGCACCAGGTGTTTTGAATAATTCACTATAAGGATTGCCCATATTGCTTCCTATTGTGATAATTGGTTGCATAAAAATTTAGGATATTAGCGCACATACATACGCTATGTATGTTAGATAACATATCAACATACGTAACGTATGTCAAAGGGTTACTCTATACTATTTGTATACTAACGGAGGATAAATGACTCGGCGAACCCGCACCGAAATGATTGAAGAGACTCGCACTAAACTATTAGCTACTGCTCGTCATGCCTTTGGCTCTTTAGGTTATTCTAATACCTCAATGGATGATTTTACTTCCAAAGTAGGATTAACTCGTGGAGCGCTGTACCATCATTTCGGTGATAAAAAAGGCTTATTAATGGCTGTTGTTGAGCAAATCGATTCAGAAATGGATCAATATCTCCAGTCTATATCTGATAACGCCATTGATTCATGGACTGGATTCTGTGATAGGTGCCGAGCTTACTTAACAATGTCACTTAACTCAGAATTTCAACAAATAGTGTTAAGAGACTCAAAAATCATTTTAGGTGATCGGTTCAGAGAATCCCAAGCTCACTGTATTTCATCAATGAGAATACTGTTGAAAAAAATGGTTCTTGAAAAGAAAATAAAAGACGTTGATACAGAAGTTTTGGCTTGTTTAATAAATGGAAGCTTAGTTGAAGCTGCTTTATGGATTGCTGACGATATTGACCCAGAAGCTAAACTTTTAAAAACGCTTTCTGCCTTTGACTTATTACTTGAAGGCTTAAAACGTGATTGATTTTATCCATCATTGATATGATAGACGTCCCTCTTTCAGCGGCAAACAATGCCATCTAGAACGACCATTCGTTGTTAAGGAACAGGTAATGTGGATGAGACCGAGACCTGTTCGTAAATTGGCAAAAGAAGGCACGGGTCGCTTTACGGAGACAAAAGCTATACGGCTAGGGCGTGTAATGAGATGGCCTCCCCCACCCTGTAGCAGTAAATTAACAGTGTGTTTTTCTTTTAGAAGAGGCCATCATCATGAACAGTACAGCACTTATTGGTATTGATCTCGGTAAACAGACTTTCCACCTGCACTGTCAGGATAAAAATGGAAAAGTGCTTTATCGTGAGAAAATGACCCGAACCAAGCTTCTTGAATTTCTGAACGTGACTCCTTGCGCCCACCGTCGTCATGGAGGCTTGTGCCGGTGCACATTTCATGGCGCGAAAAATCGCAGCATTAGGCCATGAGACTAAATTGATTTCACCGCAGTTTGTCCGACCGTTTGTCAAAATCAACAAAAATGATTTCATTGATGCCGAGGCTATTTGTGAAGCCGCCTCTCGGCCTTCCATGCGCTTTGTCCAACCTCGTACGGAAAACCAGCAAATTATGCAGGTATTACATCGTATCCAGGAATCTCTGGTGGGTGATAAAGTGAAAACTACTAACCAGATGCACGCTTTCTTGCTGGAATTTGGGATCAGCATGCCCAAAGGGATTGCGGTGATAAAACGGTTATCTGAGGTCATCGCTGAAAATGAATTACTCCCTATCCGATGCAATTGCTCCAACGCCTACACGCCCATTACCTGTATTTGGTTGAACAAATTAGCGAGATTGAACAAGAAATTAATATTGCAATTAAACAAGATGAGGGTGCTCAGCGATTGCTAACTATTCCGTCGATCGGCCCCATCACGGCCAGCATGCTGGCCTCATTGTTAAGTGACGGGAAACAATATGCTCGCGGCCGGGAATTTGCAGCCTCTACAGGACTAGTGCCGAGACAATACAGTTAATACGCTCTTAGTATCAGCAAACGAGGCAATAAACAGCTAACGTTAATAAATATTTCAGTGATAGTGTTAAGTTTTATTTAATAACCTTTATATTAAAACCAAAAATCAAACAAGCTAACGAATAAGGCAGTTAATATATCTGCCTTATTCCTTAAAATAACTAATTTTTATATATTACCTTTACTAATTCTTATTTTGAATTAAGATTGGTTTAATACTACTTCTTCGTCTTGTTCAAATACTTCTTTATTAGTTTTTTTCATCAATTGACTGGTGATTGTACCTGCTGTCATAGCGCCATTAACATTTAATGCTGTACGTCCCATATCGATCAGAGGCTCAACAGAAATAAGCAGTGCCACTAAGGTGACAGGTAAGCCCATAGCAGGTAAAACAATCAATGCCGCAAATGTTGCGCCACCACCAACACCAGCAACCCCCGCAGAGCTGATAGTCACAATTCCCACAAGTGTTGCAATCCACACTGGATCAAAGGGATCAATACCTACGGTTGGAGCCACCATCACTGCCAACATAGCTGGATAAATGCCAGCACAGCCATTTTGCCCAATGGTCGCGCCAAAAGAAGCGGAGAAGCTGGCAATAGACTCAGGTACACCGAGGCGGCGAGTTTGTGTTTCGACATTCAAGGGAATACTTGCAGCGCTTGAACGGCTGGTAAATGCAAATGTCAGTACAGGGCCTGCTTTTTTAAAGAATTTCAGAGGATTGATCCCTGTGAATGCCAAAAGCCCGCCATGTACTACAAACATCAGTCCAAGGGCAATGTAGGAAGCAACGACAAAACTACCTAATTGAGTAATATCATGGATATTGGAGCTGGCAACAACCTTGGTCATCAGTGCCATCACACCGTATGGAGTGAGGCACATAACTAATCTAACCAGCTTCATTGCCCATGCTTGCATAGTATCAATGGCAACGAGAGCCAGTTTACCGCGTTCCTGATTATCTTTAATCATTTGTAGCGCAGCGATGCCTAAAAATGCCGCAAAAATTACCACACTAATAATGGAAGTAGGGCGTGCTCCCGTCAGGTCAGCAAAGGGATTTTTAGGGATAAAGGAGAGAATGATCTGAGGCACACTCATATCTGCAACTTTGCCAATATAATTGCTTTCAATTGCTAATAAACGAGCAGTTTCTTGCGTGCCTTGAATAAGTCCTGCTGCACTTAGCCCAAACAAATTGGCAATGACAATGCCGATTAAAGCGGAAATTGCTGTAGTGAAGAGTAATGTACCAATGGTAAAAAAGCTGATCTTTCCTAAAGAAGATGCTTTGTGTAAGCGAGTAACAGCGCTTAGGATAGAAGCAAAAACCAACGGCATGATAACCATTTGTAGCAGTTGTACATAACCATTACCTACAATATTGAACCATTTAATTGATTCTTTTACGGTAAGATTATCTGTTCCATAAATGATGTTTAGTGCCAACCCAAAAACGACACCCACGACTAGAGCCACAAGAACTTTTTTGGACAAGCTCCATTTATTTGAGTTCGTTTTTGCTAATAGAATAAGCAGTGCTACAAAAACGAGCACGTTGATGATGAGTGGTAAGTCCATCTCTAGTCTCCAAAAATTATATACTCTTTATATTTCGAGTTGTGGTATGTAGTTTGGAATATAGATGTGTAAGTTGTATTCCAATTTTAATCTATCGTCTACGTACCATGAAATGCTTAAAATAAAATATTATCAGTATAATAAGCCTCTTTCTTATAATTAAATGGAATTTAATATAATTATTTTTCACTAGCTAGTTTAATTGATTATATATACTAATCTATTTCTATTGTTTTTTGTTCAATTACAACTGTTCACTTTGTATCTTATTGAGTTAAAGGTTTTTTTGAAGGCGACAGGAAGTGAATAAAAAATGATTTATATTTTGCAGGTAACCCCATTTTAAAATGGGGCTACGATATTTGCTGTATGTGAATATTGAGCAGTTACTTGTAAAGATTCTGTAGCTTATCAATAGGTAATTTATCAAACTGTATTTTGTTAAATTGTAAGCTGTCGAAATAGCGAGCGAATGAGAAATTGATGTGTTGTGGAAGAATAATAGCGATCACTACTACCAGTACGGCAATAAAACGTTCGGCTTTTTTACGTTCCTTACCTCTAAGAATAGGTAAGCAAAAACGTATTCTTAGCGGCCATAACAGTGGAATACCAGCGGGAGTAAGCATATCAGCTATAAGATGGCTGATATAACCGATAACCATTGCATGGACAAAGTCAGTTGGAATGGGCCAATTAGACGGTATTTCAGTCTGGAATAGAGTAACTCCCACAAGCAGCGCTAATAAACTATGTGTAAATCCACGATGTCCACATAATCGCGCGATTGGAATGGATATAAAGCGGAACAATCTGCCTAAGGTTGAACTTGGATGGTCGATATCTGGCAACAATGAAGCCAGAAGTACGCCGGGAAGCATGTGTAACCAGTCTCCCTGTGCTATTTCTGGTGTGATTTCTAGCTGGTGAGCCAATACAAGGCTGGCAACGGAAAAAAGAAGATGCCCTTCTGCTGTCATAACGATTTATACTAATTATTTATGCTGATTGCTGTTTATACATACAGTGAGGCAGTATAGAGGGTTTTGCCTGAGGAAGATAGAGGGTAACCAGGAAATTTTTTAAACTGTGGCTTGGTTGGTTGAGGGAGAGGTTGATATTTGCGCTGCCATATACGAGAAATAGGGCAGCGCGGTGGCTATTAAGTAATATTTTCTATTGTTAATTTTTCCAGAGAATTCAGTTTAATGTCAGCCAATGACCAGCGGGGATCATCAAAATGGTGAGAGGCCGGGACGACAATTGAGCGCATTCTCGCTGCTTTGGTTGCTATCATACCGTTAAATGAGTCCTCTAATGTAAGGCAGTTAGTTGGGTTGACTCCAAGTTGACTGGCTGCCAGTAAATAAACTTCGGGATGTGGTTTGCTGTAAGGTAAGTGTGCAGCAGAAACGACAACATCAAAGTAATGTCGTAGGTTAAACAATTCGAGCACTTTTTTGATCATTTCATAGGGTGAAGCGGAGGCAAGGCCAATTTTTAACCCACGTTCGCGACAGAGATTTAAAGCATGTTCCACTCCAGGCAGTAAAGGACGGTTTTTTTCAACTGATTGAACGACATAATCGATGATGCGTTGCCCAACTTCACTTTTAGAGGTGTCTTGCCAAGGTGATGCTTGATACCATAGCTCAACAACGTGATCGATTCGTAACCCCAATGTGTCAGGCAGGTTTTTTGCTAAATTTAAATCTAGCCCTAATTCACTGAATACGCTTTTTTCTCCCTGTTTCCAATAAGGTTCAGAATCAATCAGCAAACCATCCATATCAAAAACAGCGGCTTCTATAGAACAAAATGACATCTCAAATCTCTCCGCGATGATAACAGTGATTAAAGAGGTTTGATTGTAACAATTCCAATAAATTAAATCTCGATGTGGGGAATAACAAAGAAAAAGATAGTTTCATCGGTAAAGTAAGATAATGACGGGTAAACTTAAACCATACCAATTAATGCAAATGAACTATGGATTTGTAACTAACAGCCCCATTGCAGGGATTTTTTGTTGGTCAGTATAGCTGATGAACAGCGTTTGCCTTTCGATGTCAAAGTGCCGAATGCAACAACGCAAAAAGCAATGGAAGAACTGAACGCGGGAGGGGAAGAGATTCGATAGCGTGTCTGTACTAATGGCGGATTTGCATGTGGACGATTGAGCGCTCAACAGCATTTAAACGGGACTATAAACGAGAATCTAAGGGGCCACATCGAGCTGACCTTGTGATGTAACCGCCTTGGAGGCATTAGCTAATGATAAGCCCCTGGAACCCCACCAACGCGATCATGACCTGAGCGGCAATTGGTCAGGTTACAGAGAATGCCACATAAAGCCGGATAGTGAAACCCTGTAATTAGTCAGACTTGGCTCTCATAGTCAACTATTTGGTTGAATTTTTTAGATCTTCTCGCGCGAGTTTTTTATTGGGCGCTATTATGTAAAATATTCCCCCTGAACTGCACATTGAAGTCACCGAATTGGACGGTGATGCCCTGATTGAACTGTATGAATTTGATTAACCTCTATTGGCGGAAGCCGATATCGGTTCTATGGTGGCGTGAATCAGTATCATCAACCTGAAGTAGCACAACAATTTCTCACCTTTAACTTCTGCATGGTGCAGATATGCTTCCGTTTCAAACGGGGCGATTAAATATCGATCAGGCTGGTGAAGTTAACTATAGGGAAGATCACCACGGTTGCTACTTTTCCTCAAAGTGAGGATAAATGAAGATATCAAAGGGTTATAAATGACACAGGAGGGCTTGAGTTTAAGCCGTCTAGTAAAGCCTTATAAAACAACATGGTCAAGATTTTGACCATCTTTAAGGTAGGTATGGTGATTTCCACTATACTCTTTGCTTGTGTAAGTATCCCATATGTTAAGGGCAGATTTCTGGCCTATAGTGATAGTAGCTTCCTTTCTATCCTCACCTTGACACTCTCCATTTATTGCGCCTAATGTTATAAATCCATTACTACATGCCGTAGTAAGTGCGTTTTCTGTTTGTACATGGTCGTGTTCATCTTTAAGTTTGTGAAGGCGATTATTTTAATAATAAATTGTTTTTAATGGGTAATTTAATATGTACACATATTCACAAGCAGGATATGTAGCTATCGCTAAGCGAATTTTGGGCTGGATTATTTTTGTACCCTCCCTATTGTCGACTTTTGTCTCAGTGATTAATCTGGTCGCAGGGCAACATGGTGTTAAAGGTGACGGTGTTAAAAGTGATGGTGTTGGAGGTGGTGGTGTTAACGCGGTATTGAATGATTTTCTTCAAATGATGACAGAAATGATTAAATTCAATACACCATTTTTGGATTTTTTCTGGAAGCATTCTCCAATCCCTGATCGTGTTGCTGAAATCACAGGGGAAAATATCAGCTTTTTTGTCATTTATATGCTGATGTTTGTGGGGTTGGCAATGAGTGCATCTGGATTGAGAATGTATCGTCAATTTAAATTCATCAAAGAACGTATTGAAGATCAAATGGTCTTTGAACACGCACAGGAAAGTGGAGTAACCAAGGAACAATTGAAAGCTAAAATTGCGTTCCCCTCTCATTCTTTATTCAGCCAGATTTTTATCCTTTACATATCACCAATCATTATCGGTGCAATTGCTTACTTTTTATTTAAATTTTTAGGGTGGTAATGTAATTAAACGATAGTTAATAACAGTGTAAGAATGCTCAATGTCGCGTTTGATTTAAAATGAATTTATATTTTTAATATAATAAATTTCACTTTTGTTTTTGAGTAATTGAGCTATTATCAATAATTAAATATCATATTAATTTAAGTTTTCTTATACCTATTCAGATAAAAGTTTATCAATCATCTTTTGTATTAGAATAAAATTCTCTCCCCCGAAAATATTACATTTATTTAACAAGTAGTAAAGTTGGTAAATAGGTTGACGTTCAAGGAAATCTTTAGGTAATGGCCAGATACTCTGGTAACCATCAAATATTTGTAAAGGAATATCTGGGTAAAGTGGCAGCATCGCCAGATCACATTCGCGATCACCCCAATAGCAGGCGGGATCAAAAGTGACGGCACAATTATCGTTCAATGATGCACAGTTCATGGGCCACAGGTCGCCATGCAGGAGAGAAGGTTGGGGGTGATGATTGTGTAGTTTGTCACTGATTACTTGAACAATCTGGTTAATATCTCCAAATACAATTCCTTTATCAGCGGCAAGTTGCAATTGCCATCCGATGCGTTTTTCGGCGTAAAAATGATCCCAACGCTTTTGCCACCCGTTAGGTTGTATGGTGGTTGCTAGCATGTTATCAAAATCAAAGCCAAATTTAGGCTGTTCACTCCATTGATGTAACTTGGCAAGGTGTTGGCCAAAAAGATACGCATTGTGTGGGTTAAATGGTTTTATAGGTAAATGCTCCAGCAACAGGAAGCTATAGTTGCGGTCGTGACCGACATCATAAACATCAGGAACACGGGTTGTTTTGCTGCGAGCCAGTAATTCCAGTTGCTCAGCTTCTGCTTTAAAAATTGGCAGCATTTCTTTCACGTTGGATTTGATAAAGATATGTTGTTCACCATATTTAATGTGCCAGGCACGGTGAATCTCTCCTCCGGCCAATTCCTTTTTATCGTGAATTTCAGCGTCACCAAAATGCTCACTTAATAGACGGCTCACTGTTTGCCACATGCTTCACCTCATTAAGTTGACAGTTGCTATGCTTATATTACAGACAGATGTAACATTTGAACAGGATAAAAGGAGTTTTAATAGGAATTAATAAGGCCATATCTCAAATTTGATATGGCACTCTATTATTTTTTAATTTGATTTTTCTGGAATTGATACCTCTTGGGATGAGATTTTTTCAAATGTTCCTTTGTTTGCTTTTTTGCAAGCTAATTTTATTTGGTCATAAATAAGTGCAATAGTGAAGAAAATTGCCTGAATGATTACGATACAAGGGCCTGTTTCACCATCAATATGGAAGCTGATGATTGTTCCAAGTACGCTGGATGATATAGAAGCAACCATTGCCACAATCAGCATGCGATCAAAGCTCCGGCAAAGCATAAAAGCAATAATGCCGGGGGAGATTAACATCGCAATGACTAGGATAATACCGACGGCCTGCAAAGATGCGACAATTGTCAGGGCCAGCAGCGATAATAACCCGTAATGGAGAAGTTTCACAGGAAGTCCAACTACTCGTGCCTGATTGGGATCGAAGCAGTAGAGCATGAAATCTTTTCTTTTTAGCAGCACAATAGCCAGCGTGATCCCTGCAATGCACAGGGTTTGGAGTAATTCATGCTGGGTAATGCCGAGTATGCTGCCGAATAAAATGTGTGTCAGGTGTTGATCCGTATCTATACGAGTAAACAGGACTAACCCAAATGCAAACATACCTGAGAAAACAATTCCCATGACCGTATCTTCTTTGATTCGGCTATGTTCTTTTAGATACCCTGTAGCGAATGCACAAGATATACCAGAAAGGAAAGCACCTATTGCAAGTGGTATGCCTGTTACAAAAGCGAGCACTATGCCTGGCAAAACAGCATGGGAAATGGCATCTCCCATCAATGACCAACCCTTTAAGACTAAGTAACAGGAAAGTACAGCACAAACAGCTCCTACCATAATGGCAGCATAGATAGCTCGTCGCATAAACCCATGCATGAAAGGTTCAGTAATTAATTCAATAAATGTGTTCATGAGCGTTGTTCCTGAATCAATGCCAGAGATTCCTTTCTGGCTCGTTTGCGAGAGGCTAACGTGCCATGTTTAGGGGCAAAGAAGAACGCGAGTAAGAAAATCACTGTTTGTATGGTGACAATGACCCCCCCAGTTGCACCGTTGAGGAAATAACTCACATATGCACCGATACCACTCGTGAGTGAACCGATGGCGACGGCAATAATCAACAAATATTTAAATCTATCTGTTAATAAATAAGCGGTTGCACCAGGCGTTACAACCATTGCGATAACCAAGATAGCGCCTACTGTTTGTAATGCAGCAACGGTACAGGCACTTAATAAAGTGAAGAAAATGATTTTCAACCGTAACGGTGATAATCCAATAGAACGTGCATGGGTTTCATCAAAGAAAACAACCAACAGATCTTTCCAAAGTACCATTAAGATAATGAAGGAAACTGCAATAATGATTTCAACTTGTAAAACATCTTCATCAGCGATTCCCAGAATATTGCCTAAAATAATGGTTTGTACATTTACGGATGTAGGGTTTAAAGAAACGATCAATAATCCGACAGCAAAAAAAGTGGAGAATATAAAACCGATCACCGCATCTTCACGTAACCGAGTGATATGACGTACCAATGTCATTGATAATGCAGCGAGCATCCCTGTAAAAAAAGCACCACCTGCATAAGGTAAACCGAGAGCATATGCACCTGCGACACCGGGCACAACAGAGTGGGAGAGGGCGTCTCCCATTAGCGACCAGCCTTTTAGCATCAGATAAGCGGATAAGAAAGCACAGACACCCCCAACAATAGTGCTTACCCACATGGCTTTCACCATGTAGTTGTAACTGAATGGTTGTAAAAGCAGTTCCATCATGGTTGATTTTCCTTTTGTTTGGGGTTTTGTCGCGGTGGAATATGATGATCATGTCCGTAAAAGACGGCAGCACGTTCATCATCGGTTATGACTGTCAGTGAGCGTGGATCATCATCTTTATGCAGCTCAGGAGCGGAAAGATTAATATGACGCAAGACACCACCGAAGGTAATTTCCAGATTTTTTTGAGTAAACGTGTTTTCAGTTTGGCCACTTGCGAGCACGGTGCGGTTGATCAAAATAACGTGATCACAAAATTCAGGCACACTGCCAAGGTTATGAGTTGATACTAAAACCAAATGCCCTTCGTCACGTAAGTCACGAAGTAAGTCAATAATGGCATTTTCTGTTTTAACGTCCACTCCAGTAAAAGGCTCATCCAGTAGCAGAACTTTCCCTTCTTGAGCTAATGCACGGGCTAAAAATGCTCGTTTTTTCTGCCCGCCGGAAAGTTCACCAATTTGGCGATCACGCAATTCTGTCAGCCCGACACGTTCAAGGGCTTTATTGACGATTTCATGATCACGCTTGCTGGGACGGCGCAAAAATCCCATTTTTCCATAGCGTCCCATCATGACAACATCGGAAACCAGAACCGGAAAATTCCAATCTACATCCTCAGTTTGAGGAACATATGCGATGATATTTTGTTTTAATGCGGCTCTGATAGGTTGATCGTTGAGGGTAACCTTTCCATGTGAAGGTGTTACTAATCCCATGATTGTTTTGAATAATGTGGATTTACCGCTGCCATTCATGCCTACCAGCGCACAAATTGTGCCGCCAGTAATGTCAAAACTGGCATCATAAATAGCAGTATGTCCATTGTTGTAAGTGACAGTGGCGTTATCCACAATTAAATGAGGATGCTCAAATAACGATTGGTGGTTTAATGATGAGCGATTCATTGATTAAATCCTTTTGCGATAGTGTCTACAGTGGTGTTAAGTAGATCGATATAAGTTGGAACCGGTCCTTTTTGCGTGGAAAGGGAGTCTACATAAAGTACCCCGCCGTAACGAGCTCCTGTTTCTTTACTGACTTGTCTTGCTGGTTTATCTGAAACAGTGCTTTCACTAAAGACAACTGGGATCTTATTAGCTCTTACTGTATCAATGACACGGCGAACCTGTTGTGGGGAACCTTGTTCCTCAGCATTAATTGGCCACAAGTAAACTTCTTTGAAACCATAATCTTGTGTGAGATAACTGAAAGCACCTTCACTGGTGACCAGCCAGCGTTGTTCTTCAGGAATACGAGAAAGACGTTCTCTAAGAGGCGCATCCAATTGAGCCATTTTCTCTGCATAAGCTTTGGCATTACGATTATAAATTTCGGCATTCTCAGGATCGTATTTGACAAAAGCTTTACGGATATTTTCGATATAGATCAGCGCATTTTTTGGTGACATCCAGGCATGGGGGTTAGGGTTTTTATTGTAAGGTCCTTCGCGAATCGGTAAAGGAGTAATACCTTCGGTTATAACCGCAGCAGGTATGTCTTGCATGTTTTCAAAGAATCGTTCGAACCAGCGTTCTAAATTTAAGCCATTCCAAAGGATAAGGTCTGCACGCTGTGCCTTGATGATATCTTTGGGAGTGGGTTGATAATCATGGATTTCTGCGCCAGGTTTAGTGATTGACTCGACAATTGCTGCGTCTCCTGCGACATTTTGGGCCATATCTTGAATAATAGTAAATGTTGTAACCACTCTGAATTTTTTCTCGGCATGAGCTTGCTGGCTGAATAACGCCATTGTGAATAGAACAAGGATCAGATTGAATATCGGAAAATCAGAAAGAGAATATTTTTTATTCATTATGGTAAACCCTACTTGTTGTACATATAATTATTGATAATGATTATCAGTATCATTTGTGTAAAGTCAAGGCGATAGAGACAAAATTGACGATAAATTCGATAGATGCTCCTTAAGTTCTTACTGATTGATATGACAACGACACACCTCATGCGAACAAAAAAACAGCATGTTGTCTAGCGTTAACCACGAGCAATAAAGAGATTTATTTTGATAAGTGATAGAAAAATATTTTTGGTTTATCAGTAAAATTATATATCCTTTATAGGATTAATTTTATTTAGGGGGAGCAGCATGAAATTAAAACTCCGTTGCATTGCGGTAGTATTATTGTTGTCAGGATGTGCAAGCCAACAAGTATATCAATCAGACAGTAATAGACAAACAACAGTAAAACGTATGCTTGACGGCAATAAGGCTGCTTTTGGTACCCGTAAATTGACAAATAGGTTTAAATCCACCCCATTTGATGGCTTGATTACGCAATCCGCAAAACGTTATGGTGTTGATGAAACGCTCATCAAAGCGATTATTCAGGTGGAATCAGGTTTTCGTCCAGAGGTTGTTAGTAAATCGAATGCAGTTGGGCTAATGCAGATTAAGGCGTCTACGGCTGGGCGAGATGCTTACAGAGTGAAAGGGAAATCAGGACAACCAACTATGCGTGAATTGAAAGATCCTGAAACTAACATCGACCTTGGTACTGCCTACATCAGCATTTTGAAAAAACAGCATCTGGAAGGTATCTCTAATCCAGAAACACTGTACTATGCAACGATAGTTGCTTATGTAAATGGTGCAGGGGCATTATTGCGAACGTTTGATGCAAACCGAGTTTTGGCAATTAATAAAATTAATCGAATGACTCCGAATGAGTTCTATCAATATGTTCAAAATAATCATCCTGCACCACAGGCTTCGCGTTATTTATGGAAAGTTAAAAATGCTTATCGTGCTTTAGGTGTAACTTATTAATTGCAATCGGTGAAATTTAATTAGGATCAAATAAACTTGATAGCCTGAGTTTTTTATCGGGCAAAACAGTCTTTTGTAAACTATAGATATTACAAATTTGCGATAAACATTTTACAAGCAGTATTGATTATTAATCTTTAATTAAAAGCATCCCTGATAATGTATAGTTAAAATTATTTTTCTAATAAAATGGCCTATTCAATAAAAAATAATTATTAGCTGATAACAAAAAGTAATTTGAATTAATTTAATGGAAGGGGCATTTTATATGGAAACTTATATTTGCTTTTTTATCTAATATTAATAATGTTAATCTTAAACTATTCATCTTTAAAACTAATACATGCTATGACTATAAATGACAATAATATAAAATCACATGAAATTTATTTAAAGATATTAATGTTTGGCTTAAACTTTTGAATAAAAAAGTAAGGTGATGATTTTCATGAGTTTTATTGTCAATAAATAAAAAGTCAAGTGATTATGTCCTGAAATTATATATAAAAAACACTCAATTAAGGAGTAATTCATGAAAAGTTTAGAAGATATAATTCTCTCTCCACCTACATTTCCACAGGCTCATGGAACCGATACCATTAACATACACGATCTGCGTATAATGAATACTGAATATATATTAATGGAAGTGCCAAGATATGATGATGCTAAGACTGGAGATGAAATAGATGGATATCTTTATTTAAGTAATGATAATAGTGTGGTTATAAAAAACAGACCATACTCTGTTAGCCCAAGTACATTACATACATCCCCATATACATTACTGTTTCCTGTGGATGAAATTTCTAAATATGGTGACTATCAAGCTAAGTATAAGATAATAAGTCATGGTAATGAACGCGAATCACCAACGGTGAATATAAAATTTATATTCTTTGATTCATCTAGATTATCTGATTATATTCCTAGTGTTCCAGAAGCTACAGGCAAACAAGGCACCTTGCTGACAAAAGATGATTATTATCGGTTAGATCAGTTGAAAGTTATTGTGCCAGTTTATGAGGGGATGGCTCCTGGGCATACTGTCAGGGTTTTATGGAAAGGACGTCGTAGTGATATTACATACGTATCACCTATTCAGACAGTGAATAATGTAATACCGATGACATTCTATATTCCTCGTATGGAGTTTATTGACACTATTGGTGATACTGCTACGTTGCATTTTTCAGTAACAAGAACACCTGGTGATGTTGTTGAGTACTCAGGAGATTTACAGCTTGAGATTGAAGGGCAAACACTTAATTTACCTGCACCCAATCTTGAATACAATGATGATTCTATTCAAGTCATAATACGTTATCCTGATATGAGATTAAATCAAACAGTAAACATCCGGTTGGTAGGTCAGACAATGTGGCAAACTAATTATCAAATACTTGATAATGTAGAACGGATAGCAATAGATATCCCTTATGATTGGGCACAAGAAAATAGCGGAAAACTGGTTCTGATTGACTACGCTGTAGGTGATATATATGGAAGCAGAGATAGTTTCTCCCATATATTAAGACGAGTCTTATAACATATTCATCGAAATATAAAATAGTTATTCTAATCTCTAACAAACCTCGTTTAACTTAACGAGGTTTGTTATTGTCTAGGTAAATATTTAACTCAAATCACCAGCGTCCAGATTGATTGTATTATTTAAAATAGTTATCGCGTGATAACTATTTTAAATAACGCAAAAATAAAATATGCGACTAATATCATATTAGGAGTAGATCCGAGTCATTTTATGGGTAAGTATGAGTGTAACTAAAAATCTGGGTTAATATCATAACTTATAAGGTATTTGTATATGTTATCATATATTGGCAAAGGCACTGTCTTATTCTTTTTTCTTTATACATTAGTAGTACCCTATACGATAACGAGCACCTTTGCAGATAGTCATCTAACATCTGAAAAAATATACACGCAAAAAACAGATGACAAAGATAATATAAGTGTTCGAGTTAATGAATCAAGTAAAAAAAATTTGAATTCAAATATCCATAAAAAAAATAGAGTTAAAAAAAATGATCACACTGCTGATTCTAATACACCAGGTGTTATTGCTAAAAACATCCAGATGGCAGGCAATATCCTGTCATCTTCACCTTCAGAACTGGCAGAGCAAGCCAAATCTTACGCGATAGGGCAGTTTAATAACACAGTATCTTCTGGCGCACAAAAATGGTTATCACAGTTTGGTACTGCCAGAATTAATTTTGGGCTGGATAAAAAGGGAACACTAAAAAACAATTCATTCGATCTGTTACTGCCGCTTTATGATAATAAAGCAGATTGGTTGTTCTTTTCCCAACTGGGTTATCGTAACAAAGATAGCCGGAATACCATGAATGTAGGATTAGGTGGGCGTTATTTTTCTCAAAACTGGATGTATGGACTGAATACTTTTTATGATTACGACCTGACGGGTAAAAATCAGCGTCTTGGTCTGGGCGGAGAAATAGGGGGAGACTACATTAAACTTTCCGCTAATACCTATTATCGTTTAACTAACTGGAAAGACTCACGGAATTTTGTCGGTTATTATGAACGCCCAGCCAACGGTTATGACATTAGTGGGGAGTTTTTCTTACCTGCTTACCCTCATCTGGGTGCCAAACTGACCTATGAGCAGTATTTTGGCGATAACGTAACTTTATTCAATCGTGATACGAAACAGAAAAACCCTAACTTGGCTAAATTGGGGCTGACTTACACCCCGGTTCCGCTATTTACTCTGGGTATGGATTATAAACAAGGGGGAAGCGGGCACAGCGAAACACAGTTTTTGGCGAATTTTAACTATAAACTGGGTGTTCCCCTGAGCGTGCAGTTATCGCCAGAAAATGTAGCGGCGGCGAGGACATTAGCGGGCAGCCGTTATGACCTGATAGAAAGAAATAATCATATTGTGCTTGAGCACCAGAAAAAGCCGATTGCGCAATTGTCGTTACCGGAAACCATCATTGGGTACAGTCAGGAGCAACACGATATTACAGTCAAGTTATCTTCTAATGACTTTGTTAAGCAGATTCATTGGACAACGAACAAAGATTTTGAACAGCACGGCGGGAAACTTTCTTCCCGCGTTGGCCACACCATAAAAATTACCCTGCCAAAATATTTATCCGGCGATAACCAAAATAACAATTATCCCATCTACGCTCTGGCTGAATTGGAAAATGATCAAAAATCAGCGCCTGTTGCGATGCGCGTGATTGTCAGGCCCTTTATGCTGAAAAAACAGGAAGGGGCCAACCATACTCCAACAGGGCCATTGCCAGCAACAGGGGATAAAAAAGACGGATATACGTTCAACCCTGTGATTACCTTTGATACGGTCAATGGTGCCCCTATAAAAAATACCATTATTAACCACGTTCTGTGGATAACTGATCCTAAAATCAGCCCGGATACGGGGTTGCAGTGGATTGATTGGGAATCCTCAGACTCTGCGGCACTTGATGAAAATGGACATTTCAAACACAAGCCGATTTTAATTAGTACCCGACCCCATAAAGATGTCAAAGTGTATCTGCAACTGGATAGCCAGCCTCCACAATTAGTAGGTGAGGTTAGTTTTGATGAAAATCCGGCTAGTTTCCACATTGATAATGTTAAGGTTTCACCGCCAGTACCGTCACGGATAGCCAATGATTCCCAGGCTTACACCTATAGCGCTGTGGTATTAGATAGTGATAACAATCCGGTGAGAAACCAAAAAATCGCCAATGTGAAGTGGAGCATTAAGCAGGGTAAAAATGATGTCAGTTCTAATCCAAATCTCACGTTTACGACCAGCGGGGATACAACAGGTACTCAGGGGGAATTAATTGCCTACCTGAAAAGTACGAAGGCAATACAAGATGTGCTGGTTTCACTTTCCATTGAAGGCCAAAATCCTGTTCCTGCACAACGCCCGGTTACCTTTACTGCGGATACGTCGAAGTATCGTATTAAAATGGTGAGTGTTGAGCAGCCAGGGACAGGCTCTTTGGTTGCGAACGGCAAGGATACTTATACCTATAAGGCTGCCATCATTGATGATCAGAATAATCTAGTGCCGAACCAGAAAATTACCGGCGTGACGTGGCGCGTTACGACAAAGGATGGTCATGATTTGAGTTCCGATCAGAATCTCAAGTTGACGAATGACGGGGATACCACGGGTAATCAGGGAGAATTAATTGCCTACCTGAAAAGTACGAAGGCAATACAAGATGTGCTGGTTTCACTTTCCATTGAAGGCCAAAATCCTGTTCCTGCACAACGCCCGGTTACCTTTACTGCGGATACGTCGAAGTATCGTATTAAAATGGTGAGTGTTGAGCAGCCAGGGACAGGCTCTTTGGTTGCGAACGGCAAGGATACTTATACCTATAAGGCTGCCATCATTGATGATCAGAATAATCTAGTGCCGAACCAGAAAATTACCGGCGTGACGTGGCGCGTTACGACAAAGGATGGTCATGATTTGAGTTCCGATCAGAATCTCAAGTTGACGAATGACGGGGATACCACGGGTAATCAGGGAGAATTAATTGCCTACCTGAAAAGTACGAAGGCAATACAAGATGTGCTGGTTTCACTTTCCATTGAAGGCCAAAATCCTGTTCCTGCGCAACGCCCTGTAACCTTTACTGAGGATACTCAGGATTATCAGGTTAAGGGGGATATTCAGGTCAGTCCGTCAGAGGCGTTAACGGCAGATGGTGCCCAAAAATATACCTATACGGCGGCTATCGTAGGTATTGATGGAAAACCTGTTCAAGGAGGAGAAATCATTCATAATGCGACGTGGAAGATAGAGCATCCAGCTAACCCTAACGCTTATGGACTCATACTCGATCAATCAGATATGACAATAGATGGCAAGGGGCAATTAACGGCAACCTTAACCAGTATTAAAGCAGTCAATGGTGTTATCGTTTCACTCACGGTGGGAAAACAAAAGCCGATTCAGGCAAAGCCGCCAGTAGATTTCAAACCGGAACAAGTGTCAATAGCAGTGACACCACCAAGCCCAATATTGGTGGGTAAAAATTATACCCTGACCGTTAACGTTAAAGATGCGACGGGTAATAATTCGGAGCCTAATAAAAAAGTTAACTGGACCCTAAAAACGCCCAATCAGACAGGGGTAACACTGAATCCAACAATCAGTACAACTCAGGGGGATGGGAGTGCTTCCACAACATTGACCAGTACGCAGGCTCAAACAGTGACGGTAGAGGCTTCTGTCGAAGGCGTTGAAACAGTGAAGTCAGTGGGTGTGGAATTCAAATGGCCAACCATTCAGAAACCAACAGTTGCCGAAAAAACGGGAACAGTTCCTGCGGATGGAGACAAAAATCCGCAACATGCTTATCACTATACTGCGCATGTGTTTGGTGCTGATGGCACAACACCTTATACAGAGCAAGATATTAAGTTTAAGTGGCGGTTAAAATCTGAGAAGGGTGGTGCTCCGAAAAATACCGAGTTATCAGAACCAGGGGAAGTTACCGTTCAACCTGATGGTACATTAAAAGTTCAACTGCGGAGCAGTCAGAAAAACCCGGTAGTGACAGGTGCAATTGTGTGTCTTGTTGCTGTTAATGAAAAGTCTGCTGAGATCCCTGCAACAGAACAATGTGCTGAACCTGTGGATTTTGAAGCGGAAAATTTAAAGATAGTCAGCCTTGATGTTACGTTTAATCCTAATCAGCCCATAAAGGGGGGGAGTGGTGGACATTATACCTATACGGCGAAAGTGGTTAAGGCTGACGGTACAGCGCTATCTGATGGATATAAGGTAGGTGCTAAATGGGTTCTGGATCCAGCCCCTGAAACCTATAAAGGTCAGGATGAATGGAAAATTGAAAGTGACAATATAGTAAGCAATGGTCAAATTACGGCAACCCTAAGTAGCCAGGTTGGTATTGGCGATATTAATAATGGTCAAGTCACTGACGGCCTGACTGTAAAATTAGAAGTACCGGCAGGAAGGGAGAAAACGACTTTCAGTGCAGCAAATCAACAAGTTGCTTTTGACGTAGTATCGCAACCCGCTGGAGTTGCTGTCTATACCAAAGAAGCTGATAATGTAACAATTAAGAAGAGTAAAATATTTGAAGATCAACTCAGACCTAGTAATGTATTTGGAAATATGTATGCACAATTGTATGACTTGTCGATAAAGGAAAAGATTCTGGATAAAGGAGGAGAAATAATTTCTACCGAAGGCTTTGGTAGTGGTATTAATGACATTGGGTCCATAGATCTGACTACAGGAGAGATAACTCTGGGCACTTTTCATAAGGCTAAGGTGGATACATCTATAACGATTAAAAGAACTAATAAGGCTAAATATGCTTATAATTATTCTTTTTTTATTAAAAAATACATACAGCCTGACTCTAGGCACCCAGAAGTTATGAAACAGGATAGTGAGCAAGGGGATATTTCATGTCAGGATCCGAGGTTACCAAATTCTCGTAATATTAATGAACGTGATGTAGGTATCAAAGAAACTGATCCTTACTCCTTACAAAATGAATTTCCAGACAGCTATTCTTGGGGGCTTCTTGATTATGTTACATCACCACCTCCAGTGACGCCAAACATCCTTGGGAAATATTCGAATAACAGTCTGAACAATAGTGGGAATTTTATCTATAATACCCAAGAAAACAAACAGGTGGTTAGTGCTAATGATTCTAAGGGTTATGTGCTTTGTGTTGGGAGTTATTTTCCTTATTAGTTTAAAAGTGCAGGAATTCGATATATTCGAAAAATATTTTCCATATTTGTGTCAGGGTATTCTCAGATAACGGTATTTTGAATTTTCTGTAAATATAGGTGACCGAAATTTGCAGTTGCGGCTTGGTTATCTTCCTTTTTAATTGTCTTTTTTTATTTTGTGCTATTAAAAATGCAATCCCTTCTTTTGTATCGGTTATAAATAATTTCATGAAGAGAAAACTTTTAATCTAAATATTTCTTGAGTAAATATGATTTAGTTATCAGGTGATAACTATTTTTCATTATCTAAATTTGGATTGATTATTTAATCTGTTTTCGATTATTATTCTATTGTTAATCATAAAACAATATACTTAATTAAAATCATTTGGCTGAACTAATTTTAGTTAATATTATCAGTTGTTTTAGTGCTTTATTGAAATAATAACAAAGTATAATAAATTTAATTAATGAGGTGCCAAAATGAAAATTGAAGAAGACCTTGTAGTGAAAACTCTTCCTCAGAATGATTATACTGTTACTGCAACAATACCTGACCAATCTGATATTATTGTGGGGCAAACTAGTTATATATCAATAATTGCATCAGGAGTACCAAACAAAATAAGAAACATTAAAAATGTAACAATAGAACTTGATCGGGATATAGTTAATTTAGTTAAATGGAAGACTGAGAGATCATGGTTGTCAGCAGGTAATGTTGGGTATGTAATGATCCGTTTGACGGTTGATAATAATCTAAATGAACAGCAGCATAAAGAAATTATTTATACTGTTAATCTTTGGGCTGATGAGAAAGGTACTCAAGCAGTATCGAATTACACACCGCTGAAATTCACATATAATGTAAAGAAAATTAATCCTAAAGCTGTTATAGTATTAAATACTGATAATGAATATATCCAACCTCCGACAGGAGATAATCCGGTAGGAACAGGAAATGAATATATTACATATTCTGGTTCTCTTGTTGATAATATAGGTGGTGTTCTTAAGAACACCCAAGTTGTAGTCGCATCTTCATTATTGGATCAAATATATTCTAACAATGCGGATAATGCTCTTGTTAATATAGGAACAGTGCCAGATTCTGGTAGCAGCAGTATACAGATACCAACGACTAGAGATAATGATATAGACTATTTTGTTATTAATAGTGATGGCAGTGGTAATATAAAATTTAGAGTGTACCCCAAAAAAAACATATCAGCTAGGATCGATTTCAAGACGGGAATATTAGGCGTAACATCTATTAATTATGCTGCATCTGTATATATCTTTAGTAACACGAATATGAGTGATGATCCTTTTGGCCCATTATCACCAAATATATATAATGTAGATCAACTTGGAAAACTTCAAAAAATCCCAGGATCCAATGCTATGCAGGTCGGAATTGCTCCGTATGTTGGACATCAAAAGACGGATGCTTTGATATTCTTTATTAAAGGGTATGAAAAGAACGATGAACCAATTCAACTAAAACCTATATATAAACTTGAAAATATAGATAGTCTGGATGGAAACCCTTTTAATTTTACGTATGACCAGCTACCACTTAATAAGCTTATGCAGCTTTATTACCTGATAGCTCCTGCTAGCCAGGATTCGCTCTATTCTATGACATCAAATTTTATGTATGTTGGTGAGCTATCCGATGGTGATAATAATGGTGATGGTGGGATTTATACACCCGTTGAGGTATACTCCAGTTATTCACCATCACCGCTTGACCTCAAAAATACACATGATAATGATCGTATGTATGACAATCGTCTGGTCACTCTAGATACGATAAATCAATATGTAAAAGAAGGCAGTACTATAACAAAAACGGATCCAATTGGTTTGTATGTCGTGATAAAAATAGCTAAAAATATGACTGAGCAGGTGAAGGGACTTCCTCCGTTAAATTCTATTTGCACTTTAACAATTAATATCGATTCTGCCACAAGACAGGAGAATAAATCCTATCCATCAGTCAAACTGACAGATAATACTAATTACTATCAAGTTGTGAAGATTCCATATTGTGATTTAACTCGGGCTCGGGGATGGGAAGATGGTATATTGGCAAAACTATCGTTTGTCTACTCAATCACATACGAAGGAGCAACAAGGAAAAGCAAAGAATGGAAAGCTACAATAGGCACGGCAAATACGGGTTATGATATAAATGATGATGGTTGCCCCTGCAACGATAAGAGCAATTAAAAAGTTAATTATTCCAATATATACTGATCAAAAATATTAATTTAATAGAGATATCTACATTATCCATTCATATAGATGATGTAGATATTATCTTTATTTAATATATAGGATGGATAATAATGAGTATAATAAATAATACAGAATTAATAGATAATACATGTGCATTTGGTGAACTCTGTGTATCTATACCGAACAGAGCTGATGTTATTATTGGACAAACTTGTTACTTGACCGTATCACTTACTGCTGATTCAAATTTAATTTCTAGTATTGATAGTATTTCAATAGAGGCCGACAAAAATTATCTAACTGTAGAGAATAGGAATAATTGGGCAGTATCAGAAAATAAAAATTTTGGCAGTGCTGTAGTTTTATTGCATATAAATAATAACCTGCCATCAGATACATTAATTAAATATACAGTTCATGCAATGTCAAGTACTGGTTATATTAATGGAATTAAATCATTAGAAATAGAGTATACGACTAAGAAAGTGGATCCGACAAGCTTTATTGCATTAACTGCTAATAATGAATACATTGAACCACCGACAAAAGATAACCCTGTTGGCACTGGTAGTTCATATGTTACATATTCTGGAATATTGTTGGATTATAATAATAATCCACTAAGAAATATACAAGTTTTGGTATCATCCGAACATCCGGGTAAAATTTTTTCTCATGATCAAAGTAAGACACTTGTGAATATAGGTACAGAACCAGAAGATGGAAAACTGTCCCAAAAAATCATGACACACAGCCAGAGTAGTTTTGACTTTTTTGCTATTAATAGTGATACTCATGGAAATATAAAATTTCGCGTTTATCCAGTACGGGATACTTCTGTCAGGATTGACTTTGATACTCAAATATTGAATGTAACTTCTGTTAATTACTCAGCATCTATATATGTTTTTAATGCTATACGTAGTTCATCATTTGGTCCAACTGCCCCAAAAATATCAGGAATACAAAATGGTAAGGTTGAAAAAATACCAGGCGCTAAAGGAATAGAGGTGCATGTATCTTCTTATCCTGGTGGTAAAGATACAGATTCTTTAATATTTTTTATGCAAGGATTTAATCAAAAAGATAAACCAATTCAACTTAAACCTATATATAGGCTTGATAACATAACCAGTCTGGATACAATTCCTTTGTACTTTACATATGACCAGTTACCACTCAATAAACCTATGAAGTTTTATTATTTGGTTGCTCCTGAAAATCAAGAATACAGCTATTCTATGACCGAAATGTTCACATATATTGGTGAACAAAATGACTCATCGAACGAAGATGTCTACGATAAAGTCAAAGTATATACCAGCCGTGCAACACTTCCCATTGATGTATATAGTGAAGAAAATGAAACTTTTGAATGGCATGGCATCATCCTGAGTATGATAAATAGTAATAAAAAACCTGGGAAAAATGCTAAGGGTGTGACAGGGTTATACGTGGTGATTATGGGAACTAATGATCAAAATAATAAAAATCTACCACAACTCGGTAGCAAGGGATATTTGAATGTCTATATCAAAACACCAACATCCAGAAATACTCATAAAAGTTATCAGTTTTCGTTATCTACTGCTGATTCGGGAAAACAAACAGGCCATGTTATAGTTAATATCCCATACTGTGACATTAACCGAGCTGGGCCTTCATTCTCCAAAGGGTTAGGGACACTTTCTTTTGATTACTATATTGAAAATAGTGATGGCTCTAAAACGTATAGCAAAAAATGGACTGCCAAAATTAATACCGTATTACCAAACCAGGCTCATGATAATAATGATGGATGTGATCCTTTATAAAAAAATGTCAACTATTGTATTTTGATATAATAAAAATACTTGAGATAAGGAAACGATATGAAAAATAATCTATCAATCGATGAAAGATCCATATCAATATATTTTGAAAAAGAATTCCTGCAAATATTGGATTATGATAGCACTCCACCTAATGGTGATTGTATTAAGGCAATTGCATTAGTCAGAAATAAAGAAGGAAAACCATTGCCGAATGTTTCCGTTGATATCCTTGAGAAAGAAAATTCTTATTTTGGACTGGTTAGTATTTATCATTCCGATAAAGAAAAACTTGTCGAAATTAAAAACATTTCTTCTGGGCAGAAATATTTTTCTATCACTTCAGATAAAAATGGAGAGTTGATTTTTTATATTTATCCTAAAAAATCAACATCAGTGATATTTCAAGTTGATTCTATGGTATTGGATATAACAGATCGTATATCTTCAAAAAACAAAGTGTATATTGTAGATAACAATAAAGAAGACTTGAATCTTCCTCCACTTGTCATAAGCGAGGATAATAGCAGTTTGTTGGTAGATCCTAATTCGAATGTCTTTAACGTTTTAATCCAAAACTATCCTGGTGCTAAGAGAAATGACACAATACTATTTTTTATTAACAAGCAATATGCGCAAAAATTGTTTTTTGTTCAAGAGGTTAATAAATTAGGCAATGATAGCTATGTGATATTCCCTTATAATATGTTTAAGGTGAATGAACTTGCTAACTTTTCTTATACTGTTGTGGACAAGTTGAGAACAGTACGATCTTCATATCCACAAGGCATAATATATCCTGGAGGAGGGTATAATCAGCCAATTGATAATTTAACAAGAATATATGATAGTTGTATAGTTTACAATAGTTATGGTTATCATGATGATAAAAACATTATTTATGATACAATTCATGAAAAAGATGTAGATAATAAATGTAATAATTCACATCATGAAGCGTTATTCGTTAAGATAATTGGAACAAGTGATTATAAAGATAAAACAAAAGTTCCACTTGGTGCTGAGGTGACATTAAACTTATATGTTAATAATTATCCTAATACCATTTACCAATCTAAAGTAAAGATAATGCCAACTCAACCAGATAGTGATAATAGCAATACAGCAACATTATTGTTTGGTATTCCTTTTAGTTATGTTAGCCATATAGGAAATGGAGATATTTATCTTGATTTTCAAGTTAATTATTATGGAGATATTTCTTACGGCAAGATTTGGCAAGCCAATGTTTATACAGTACGGCCGGGAGGAGAAGTTACCGGGGATGCTTGCCCTGACGGTAAAACTTGGTCTGGTATATGCTAACTTCATCAATAAAGAATTATAAAAGAGGTGAAATATGTTGGAAAGTGATAAAGATCTGATTTTGTCAGATGATGATTTAAATTTATCTGTTAAAAATGGTGCTGACATTATTATTGGTCAAAAATTTTACCTTGACATAGAAATACCAAAAGGAAAAATGCCTCAATCCCTTAATATAGGAGTAAAGGATTCTAAGGGTTTTGAAAGTATAAAGATAATTAAAACAATGAATACCCAACAAGATAGTAAATCATATAATGTGGTTATTTCATGTGCTGTTAAAGGAAGCGATTCAATAACAGCGGGAGAAGAAATACATTTTATACTCACAGGTATTGATAAGGTAATAAAATATTATGCAAGGGATTTGGTTAAAAGTTCAATTCAATTGAAGAAAAATAAAAATATTTGTGCAATACCA
Organism: Xenorhabdus ehlersii; assembly: GCF_003610465.1. Lineage (GTDB taxonomy): Bacteria > Pseudomonadota > Gammaproteobacteria > Enterobacterales > Enterobacteriaceae > Xenorhabdus > Xenorhabdus ehlersii. The sequence goes on from NZ_RAQI01000003.1 coordinate 447,918, forward strand.
AATAACAACGATATAGATGATAATGAGGAACATTATATAAGTTATGATACGACATTATTTGATACTAATGGTCAATTACTGAAAAATACTCCCGTCAATATTTACTCTGAGATTAATGAGGATATAGAAAGAAACATCATAATTACTTCTGAACCTGATGGAGTAGGTCAAAAACACCAAATTATCAAACCAACGAAATATGAGGGTAAAACTCAAATAATTATTAATAGTGATAAGGATGGAAAAGTAAATTTCCGTGTTTATCCAGTTATGGATACACCTGCTATTATGGATTTAATCAGTCAAGTTGAAGGAGTTGCTGAATATCATTCTGGTAGCATATATATGATTTCTGTTGTCCCACCCAGTAATGAGGACTCACTTAATCCACCAGATATCCCTGAACTAGAAGGAGATTCATTAGAAGGCGATGGACGTCAATTTTTTGAAGCAGAGATTGATTCCTATCCTAATGCATCCAGGACAGATAATATTCTATTTTTCAACAAAAAAAAGAAAGATGGTTCTTTTGATCCAGAAGGATTAATATTTCCAGTCCAAAAAATTTCCGATGTTTTGGGGGATATGGATTCAGAAGATTATAATTATACATTTTTGATACGAAGAGATGTTTTCCCATATGGGAAAGACTCAATGCTTTATTATATAATAGCACCAGATTTTGGTAATAGCATGTATTCAGATGTTAGAGATGTTACATATATAGGAGGTGAACTCACCACGCCTAATGATAGTGTCAAAAGAACATATAATATGCCTATGATTTTCTCAAGTTTTGCTGATATAAAGCAAGATGCTAAACTTGAACACTCTGATGAAGAAAAACCAAACCATGAGGATATTACTCAAAGAGATGTATCTAATTATGCTGTAAGTGGGTATCAATTATATGTAAAAATTTTATGTACTAATGATGAAGATGATCTCTCTTATCCTCTCTGGGGTAAAGAAATATATTTAAGAATGTATGTTGAATCAGCGAATCAGAATTTTAATAAGATATTTCCAGTTGTTGCTCCTCATACTCCAGATAAACCAGGAGGAAAATTATCGACGGTCATTGTTAAAATTGATTCACCAGAACTTAATGATGTGAAAGGATATGTGACTGGAGGGGCAGGAAATATCTACTTTGAATATTATATCATTGATTCAGTTACTCATGAAAAAACATATAGTAATTATTGGGAAAATGAAATCATGACAACTGATTAACATCCACAATTATAATTAGGCTGTTTCTATATTAAAAACATTTAGCATAATATATAGATACAGCCTTTTTATTAATTATTGCAGTTTCCAATTTACGTTAAGGAATATATTTACATGGAGGTAGTTTAAATATATTCCCACAGAGCTATTTTAACACCTACTCTGTGTGTTAGTATGTCGGGCGAGTTAGGGCAAATGTACCAGATGCATTTCGAAAATGTGACCTTAAATCTGTACACATCTTGCGGAGTGAAGCAAGGGTTTGTTTCTAACGTATTGATTAATAATAAATTTTGTTTAATACACGTGATCTTTCGTGTGGGTCACCACTGTACATAAGGATTTTAAATGCCTGTAATTACTCTTCCTGACGGTAGTCAACGTCAATTTGAGCATGCTGTTTCCGTAATGGATGTGGCTCGTGATATCGGTGCTGGTTTGGCAAAAGCGTGTATTGCTGGCCGCATTAATGGTGAATTGGTTGATGCTTGTGAATTAATCGAGGCCGATGCCAATCTTGCTATTATCACCAGCAAGAATGAAGAAGGTTTGGAAATTATCCGTCATTCATGTGCACATTTGTTGGGCCATGCAATCAAACAGTTGTGGCCTGATACGAAAATGGCTATCGGTCCTGTTATTGACAATGGTTTCTACTATGACGTTGATTTAGACCGCTCTTTGACGCAGGAAGATATCGAGCTGCTTGAAAAACGTATGCTGGAACTTGCTAAAAAAGACTACGATGTCATCAAGAAAAGGGTTGGCTGGCAGGAAGCGCGTGACACATTTGCGGCTCGTGGTGAAGAGTATAAGATCCAGATTTTGGATGAAAATATTAGTCGTGATGATCGCCCAGGTCTGTATCACCATGAAGAATACGTTGATATGTGCCGTGGGCCGCATGTTCCTAACATGCGTTTCTGTCATCACTTTAAACTGCAAAAAGTTGCAGGGGCATATTGGCGCGGTAACAGTGATAACAAAATGTTGCAGCGTATTTATGGTACTGCATGGGCTGATAAGAAACAGCTTAATGCCTATTTACAGCGTTTGGAAGAAGCTGCAAAACGTGATCACCGTAAGATTGGTAAGCAGCTTGACCTGTATCATATGCAGGAAGAGGCACCAGGCATGGCGTTTTGGCACAATGATGGTTGGACAATTTTCCGTGAATTAGAAACTTTCGTGCGCACAAAGCTCAAAGAGTACCAATACCAGGAAGTAAAAGGCCCATTCATGATGGACCGTATTCTGTGGGAAAAAACAGGGCACTGGGAAAACTATAAAGAAAATATGTTCACAACTTCATCGGAAAACCGCGAATATTGCGTAAAACCGATGAACTGCCCAGGCCATGTTCAGATTTTCAACCAAGGGTTGAAATCTTATCGTGACTTACCGTTGCGTATGGCTGAATTTGGTAGCTGTCATCGTAACGAACCATCTGGCGCTTTACATGGTTTGATGCGTGTACGCGGTTTTACTCAAGATGATGCGCATATTTTCTGTACTGAAGATCAGATCCTTCAAGAAGTCAGTAGCTGTATCAACATGATTTACGATGTGTACGGTACATTTGGCTTTGAGAAGATTGTTGTTAAATTATCAACTCGCCCGGAAAAACGTATTGGTACGGAAAAACAGTGGGATGAAGCAGAAGCGGATCTTGCTGAAGCATTAACCCGAAACGGCATTGAATTTGAATACCAGCCGGGTGAAGGGGCATTTTATGGCCCTAAAATTGAATTTACTCTATATGATTGTTTGGATCGTGCGTGGCAATGTGGTACTGTGCAACTCGATTTTTCACTGCCAGCACGCCTGAGCGCGTCATATGTAGGTGAAAATAACGAACGCAAGGTTCCTGTGATGATTCACCGTGCGGTTCTGGGATCACTGGAACGGTTTATTGGTATCCTGACAGAAGAGTATGCTGGGTTTTTCCCAACATGGTTGGCACCTCAGCAGGTTGTCGTTATGAATATTACTGATGGCCAGTCAGATTATGTACAGGAATTGGTAAAAAAACTTCAAGATGCAGGCATTCGTGCAAAAGCAGACTTGAGAAACGAGAAGATTGGTTTTAAAATCCGTGAACACACTCTGCGTCGTGTGCCTTATATGCTTGTATGTGGTGATAAAGAAGTCGAATCAGGAAAAGTATCTGTTCGTACTCGCCGCGGCAAAGATTTAGGTAGCATTGAGGTCAATGAGTTTACAGATAAACTGCTGACAGAAATACGCAGTCGTAATCTTCACCAATTGGAGGAATAAGGTATTAAAGGCGGAAAAAGAATTCAACCGGCGCGTCCAAATCGCATTAATGAAGAGATTCGCGCCTCTGAAGTTCGTTTAACTGGATTAGATGGCGAACAGATTGGTATTGTCAGTCTGAGAGAAGCTCTCGAAAAAGCTGAGGAAGCTGGTGTTGATTTAGTTGAAATCAGCCCAAATGCCGAACCGCCGGTTTGTCGTATTATGGATTACGGCAAGTTCCTCTATGAAAAGAGTAAGTCAGTCAAAGAACAGAAAAAGAAGCAAAAGGTTATTCAGGTTAAGGAAATTAAATTCCGTCCTGGTACAGATGAAGGCGACTATCAGGTCAAACTACGCAACCTGATTCGTTTTCTGGAAGATGGCGATAAAGCCAAAATCACCCTGCGTTTCCGTGGGCGTGAAATGGCACACCAGCAGATTGGTATTGAGATGCTTAACCGTATCCGTGACGATCTGAGTGAACTGGCAGTGGTCGAATCTTTCCCAACGAAGGTTGAAGGCCGCCAGATGATCATGGTGCTCGCTCCTAAGAAGAAATAGTCAGGCAAACAAGTAATGGACTCCAGTGAATTCTGGCTGGAGTCTATTCGCCTTACTAGTTCGTTGTAATTAACAATGCGAAGTGGAAATTAAAATGCCAAAGATTAAAACAGTACGCGGCGCAGCTAAACGCTTCAAAAAAACCGCAAGCGGCGGTTTCAAGCGTAAGCACGCTAACCTTCGTCACATTCTGACTAAAAAATCAACTAAGCGTAAACGTCATTTACGTCCAAAAGGCATGGTCTCCAAAGGTGATCTGGGCCTGGTTGTTGCTTGTCTGCCATACGCATAAGCAATTTTTTAGATTAGAACTCAGAGACGATAGGAGAAGTATATGGCTCGCGTAAAACGTGGTGTTATTGCCCGTGCACGTCACAAAAAAATTCTGAAACAAGCGAAAGGTTACTACGGTGCTCGTTCGCGCGTTTACCGTGTTGCTTTCCAGGCTGTTATCAAAGCTGGTCAGTACGCTTACCGTGACCGCCGTCAGCGTAAACGTCAATTCCGTCAATTGTGGATTGCACGTATCAACGCTGCTGCACGTCAGAACGGCATGTCTTACAGCCGTTTCATCAATGGCTTGAAAAAGGCTTCGATTGAAATCGACCGTAAGATCCTGGCTGACATCGCTGTATTCGACAAAGTAGCATTCGCTGCTCTGGTTGAAAAAGCGAAGGGCGCTCTGGCATAAGTCAGGTTAAAAGAGGGAGCTTGCTCCCTCTTTTACTTTTTTCCAAAAGATTAGATAATATCTGCGATCAGATAGTATTGTGATTCAGATTGCGATTGGTGAATGCAAGAAGGGTACAGGAGAAAGAACGCAAATGATAAAGTTAGCCTTTTTTCGTTTCTTTTTTTACTTTAGCACCTGAGATCAGGGGGCTTCGCGCGTAAGAAAAGAAACGAAAAATAGCGCTTGAGCCTCCAGTGTGGAGGCTTTTTTATTTTTATGGCCTCATTAGTCGATATCATGAGGACATAGTCGATAACAACTAAAGGGCCATCAGGCCAAAGGAAGAGGAAAACGATGTCACATCTTACTGAGCTGGTTGCAAAGGCAAAAACAGCCGTGGAAGAAGCCCAGGATGTTGCCGCGTTGGATTTGGTGCGAGTTGAATACCTGGGAAAAAAAGGCCATTTAACCCTCCAGATGTCATCGCTGCGTGACTTACCAGCCGAGGAACGTCCAGCGGCAGGGGCTGTTATTAATCAGGCGAAACAAGAAGTTCAAGAAGCTTTGAATGCGCGTAAGGCAAAGCTGGAAGCTGACATTCTGAATGCGCGTTTGTCAGCAGAAAAAATTGATGTTTCATTGCCTGGTCGTCGTATGGAAAATGGTGGCTGGCACCCTGTTACCCGCACGATTGAACGTATTGAAACTTTCTTTGGTGAGTTGGGCTTTTCTGTTGAATCAGGTCCGGAAATCGAAGATGACTATCATAACTTTGATGCTCTGAACATTCCTGCACACCATCCTGCGCGTGCTGATCACGATACTTTCTGGTTTGATGCGACGCGTTTGCTGCGTACCCAGACTTCTGGGGTACAGATCCGTACTATGAAAGAGCGTCAGCCCCCAATCCGTATTATTGCGCCAGGACGTGTATACCGTAATGATTACGATCAGACACATACCCCAATGTTCCATCAGGTAGAAGGGCTGATCGTTGATAAAAATATCAGCTTTACCAACCTGAAAGGTACACTGCATGACTTTTTGAATAACTTCTTTGAAGAAGATATGCAGATACGTTTCCGTCCTTCTTATTTTCCATTTACAGAACCTTCCGCAGAAGTTGATGTGATGGGCAAAAATGGGAAATGGTTAGAAGTTTTGGGTTGCGGTATGGTGCATCCTAACGTGTTACGCAATGTTGGTATTGATCCTGAAATCTATTCTGGTTTTGCTTTTGGCATGGGAATGGAGCGTCTGACCATGCTGCGTTATGGTGTTACAGATTTGCGTGCATTCTTCGAAAATGATTTACGTTTCCTCAAACAATTTAAATAAGGCGGGTATATCTCATGAAATTCAGTGAACTCTGGTTACGCGAGTGGGCAAACCCAGCCATTAATAGTGAAGCATTGTCTGATCAAATCACCATGGCTGGTTTGGAAGTTGATGGTGTCGAAAAAGTGGCAGGTCAATTCCACGGTGTATTTGTTGGTGAAGTTGTTGAATGTGGACAGCATCCAAATGCAGATAAGTTACGTGTCACAAAAGTTAATGTCGGCGGCGAACGCCTGTTGGATATTGTCTGTGGTGCACCTAATTGCCGTCAAGGGCTACGTGTCGCTGTTGCTACAGTCGGTGCTGTGCTGCCAGGTGATTTCAAAATTAAGCCAGCGAAATTGCGTGGTGAGCCGTCAGAAGGCATGCTGTGTTCATTTGCTGAACTAGGTATTGCTGACGATCAGGATGGCATTATTGAACTGCCAGCAGATGCTCCGATTGGTGTTGATCTGCGTGATTACATGAAATTGGACGATAATGCGATTGAAATCAGTATTACACCAAACCGTGCTGATTGCCTGAGCATCATGGGGGTTGCCCGTGACGTTGCGGTTATCAATAAATTGTCCATGACAGAGCCGAAAATCGAAGCGGTTAAACCAACTACAGATGCAACATTCCCTATTCGTGTTGATGCTCCTGAAGCTTGTCCGCGCTATTTGGGGCGTGTGATCAAGAATGTGAACGTCAAGGCAATCACCCCATTGTGGATGCGCGAAAAACTGCGTCGTGGTGGTGTTCGTTCCATTGATCCGGTTGTTGATATTACCAACTATGTTTTGCTCGAATTGGGTCAACCATTACACGCATTCGATTTGGAACGTTTGAATGGTTCAATTATTGTTCGTTTGGCTGAGCAAGGTGAAAAACTCACTCTGCTAGATGGTAATGAAGCCGAACTTTCTGCTGAAACACTCATTATTTCTGATGAAAAACAACCGGTTGCCATGGCAGGGATTTTCGGCGGGGAATATTCTGGTGTTAATGCAGAAACGCAGCATATCATGCTAGAATGTGCATTCTTTGCACCACTGGCAATTACTGGTCGTGCTCGCCGTTATGGTTTGCACACCGATGCTTCTCACCGTTTTGAACGTGGTGTTGATCCACATCTTCAGCATAAAGCGATGGAATATGCCACTCAATTGTTGATCGACATTTGTGGGGGAGAAGCAGGCGAACTCGTTGATGTTACCAGCGAATCTCACTTACCAAAACCAGCAACGATTACGCTTAATCGCAATAAACTGGATCGCTTGATTGGTCATCATATTGCTGATGAACAAGTAACAGATATCCTGATGCGTTTAGGTTGTCAGGTCACTGTCCAGAATGATAGCTGGCAAGCTGTTGCGCCTAGCTGGCGTTTTGATATGCAAATCGAGGAAGATCTTGTTGAAGAGGTCGCCCGTATTTACGGTTATAACAACATCCCTGACGTACCTGTGCGTGCAGATCTGATTATGACTTCACATCGTGAAGCTGATTTGCCACTGAAACGGGTTAAAACCATGTTGGTGGACAGAGGTTATCAAGAAGCGATTACTTACAGCTTCGTTGATCCTAAGGTTCAGAAATATCTTCACCCGCAGGAAGAAGCGTTAATTTTGCCTAATCCAATTTCGGCGGATATGTCTGCAATGCGTTTGTCCTTGTTGACAGGATTATTGACTACTGTCGCCTATAACCAGAACCGTCAGCAAAACCGTGTCCGTTTATTCGAAACAGGGTTGCGTTTTGTGCCGGATGAAAATGCGGAGCATGGAATTCGTCAGGAATTAATGCTTGGTGGCGTTATTGCAGGAAACCGTTTCGAAGAGCATTGGTCGATTGAAAAACAAGCAGTTGATTTCTTTGATTTGAAGGGTGATTTAGAATCTGTTTTAGAACTGACAGGTAAACTGTCTAACATTTCCTTTAAAGCAGAAGAACATCCTGCTTTACATCCTGGACAAAGCGCTGGGATTTATCTGGAAAATAATTACATTGGTTATATCGGTGTTGTTCATCCAGAACTGGAGCGTAAACTTGACTTAAACGGCCGTACCGTGGTATTCGAGTTATTATGGACTGGTCTGGTAGACCGCGCGATCCCTGAGATGAAGGAAGTTTCTCGCTTCCCATCTAACCGCCGCGATATCGCCATCGTTGTGCCTGCAAACGTAGCCGCAGAAGATGTTCTGGCTGAATGTAAGAAAGTTGGCGTAAATCATATAGTTGGCATAAACTTATTTGACGTGTATTGTGGTAAAGGTGTCGCGGAAGGCTACAAGAGCCTTGCTATTAGCTTAATCTTGCAGGATACCATGCGTACACTGGAAGAAGAAGAAATTGCTGCGACCGTCAACAAATGCGTTGCTGCACTAGAACAGCGATTCCAAGCATCCTTGAGGGACTGAACTTATGGCGCTTACTAAAGCTGAAATGTCAGAAAATCTGTTTGAGAAACTGGATATTAGCAAGCGTGACGCTAAAGATCTGGTAGAAATGTTCTTTGAAGAAGTTCGTCGTTCTTTGGAGAATGGGGAGCAAGTGAAATTATCTGGATTTGGCAACTTTGATTTGCGAGATAAAAATCAACGTCCAGGCCGTAATCCAAAAACAGGTGAAGATATTCCGATTACGGCTCGCCGTGTTGTCACTTTTCGCCCTGGTCAAAAATTGAAAAACAGAGTGGAAAAAGCGTTACCCAAAGAATAAATACATAAAAAGGCCGCATCTTGCGGTCTTTTTCTTATCTTCTCTTTCCATTGCACTCAATGGAAAGAGCGCTTATTTTCTAAATGGCCTCACACATGCGTTCTGTTTATGAGTTGATTACCTATCAGAGAAAACGTAACCATCGAGTGATGGCGGCTTTGTCTGTTTTATTCGTTATTCTGTTTATTTTGTCATTATGTGCCGGTGAAATCTGGTTTTGGCCTGATCAATGGTTATCGGAGCCTGCCCAGTTGTTTATTTGGCAGTTGAGATTGCCCAGGGCGATTGCCGTTATGGTGGTTGGTGCGAGCTTAGCCCTGTCAGGAGCAATTATGCAGGCTCTGTTCGAAAACCCGTTGGCGGAGCCTGGATTACTTGGGATCAGTAATGGTGCTGGTGTTGTAGTGGTATGTTTAATACTTATCTTTCATGGCATTGCGCCATTGTGGTTATTAAGTATTGGAGCGGTATTTGGGGCATTTTTCATGACCGCTATTTTGCTGGGGTTTTCCAGAAAACATCAAGTGACCAATACCCGCCTGTTATTGATTGGCGTTGCTTTCGGGGTGATCTTTGGCGCCTTGATGACATGGATGGTCTATTTCAGTACCAGTTTAGATCTCCGGCAATTGATGTATTGGATGATGGGAAGTTTCAGTGGCGTTGATTGGCGTCAAAAATGGCTGATTGTTGCATTGCTTCCCGCCATCTTATGGTTAAGCAGCAAAGGTAACATTTTGAATTACCTTTCTCTTGGGGAGTTACAGGCTCGGCAACTGGGTGTGTCTCACCATAAATGGCGTAATGTATTTGTATCGGTAATCGGGTTATTAGTTGGTTTGAGTGTTGCCCTTGCGGGAGCAATCAGTTTTATCGGTTTGGTTATTCCCCATATCTTGAGATTGATTGGTTTGACTGATCATAAGGCATTACTTCCGGCCAGTGCATTGGCGGGAGGCAGTGGTTTACTGCTGGCAGATTTAGTTTCCCGTCTGTCATTATCTCACGCAGAAGTGCCGATAGGCGTTGTCACCGTAACTTTAGGCTCCCCCATTTTTATATGCCTGTTAATGCAAGATAAGGAGATGAGGGGAACAACATGATCGGTCAGCCGATTTTGGAGCTGGATAATGTTACTGTTAACAACAGATTGAGTTCATTGTCTGGGGCTGTTGCAGCAGGAAAACAAATTCATCTGGTAGGACTAAATGGCTCAGGAAAGAGCACACTACTTTCAGTGATCGCAGGAGTTTTATCCTATAGCGGCACTATTTGTTTGCATGGCCGAAACTTGCAGGATTACCGCCAACATGAGTTGGCAAAGCACCGGGCCTGGTTCTCTCAATCTTCTTCTGTTCCTATCATGCCGGTTTTTCAGTATTTAGATATGTTCCGCCCTGAATGTGCACCCCTGGCACAAAGTGAACATGTGTTGTATGAACTTTGCCAGCAAATGAAACTCCTGCCATTGCTTTCTTCATCGATTGGTCAACTTTCCGGCGGGGAGTGGCAGCGTGTCAGATTGGCGGGCACGTTTTTTCAGATATGGCCGGATCTGAATCCTGATGGGAGTTTACTCTTACTTGATGAGCCGACAAATAATCTTGATATCACTCAACAAGCCATTTTAGATAAGTTAACAAAAAGATTTTGTGCATTGGGGGGAACGGTATTATTGAGTAGCCATGATCTTAATCACACATATGAACAAGCGACAGAAGTATGGCTGCTCTCGCATGGAAAATTGTTAGCATCAGGCATACCACAGAATGTAATGACAGAACGAAATTTATCAGAAATTTTTGAGGTAAATATTGGACATATCAGAAATGCCAGCTATAAATTATGGAGGGTCAGCCACGTGTAATTCCTGTAAGTGAAGTCCACCATAATCATTGTTTGCTATCTGTTTTTGGTGCTTGGTTGACCACAATTTGTTTTTCGTTGATGTTTCGTTAAAAAATCATCATCTAGAATCGATTAATTATAAAACAATTTGGGATAGACAAGGCACAAGGCGGTTATGGATAGTTTTTTGCCATTTTCTCGTCCTGCAATTGGCAGCGAAGAGATAGAAGCGATAGAGAAAGTTTTACACTCAGGTTGGATTACTACAGGGCCACAAAACCATCAGTTAGAGCAAGATTTTTCTCTCATGTTTGGATGCAAACATGCTATTGCTCTATGTTCCGCGACTGCGGGAATGCATTTGGCTTTGTTGGCTCTAGGCATAGGCCCAGGTGATGAAGTCATTACTCCTTCCCAAACTTGGGTTTCTACTATCAATATGATTTGTTTGTTGGGTGCTGAGCCTGTCATGGTGGATGTTGACCGTGATACATTGATGGTCAGCGCAGAAACAATCAAAAAAGCGATCACTCCCAAAACCAAAGCAATTATTCCCGTCCATTATGCAGGAGCGCCTTGTGACCTTGACGCTCTGCGCGCTATAGCTCAAAAAGCTAAAATTCCCCTGATTGAAGATGCAGCCCATGCTGTCGGCACCCGTTATAAAAATGAATGGGTCGGAGAGCAGGGTACTGCAATCTTTTCTTTTCACGCGATTAAAAACATGACCTGCGCCGAAGGTGGCATGTTCGTTACAGATGATGATGAACTTGCCCAACGGATCCGTTGTTTAAAATTTCATGGCTTAGCGGTGGATGCTTTTGATAGACAAATTCAGGGCAGGAAACCTCAAGCGGAAGTAATTGAGCCGGGTTTTAAATACAACCTATCGGATATTCATGCGGCGATGGCAGTTGTGCAACTAGGCAAACTGGCATCGATGAATGCACGTCGTCGGCAATTGGTGGCTCGCTATTCTGCTGCTCTTATTAATTCACCGTTGCAAATGCTGAGAGCTCCCGAATATGCGCATTTGCATTCCCATCATCTTTTCATGGTACGAGTTGACAAAAGTATCTGTGGTATTGACCGCGATACTTTTATGGCTCGACTAAAGAATAGAAATATTGGCACGGGTTTACATTTCAGAGCCGCGCATACACAAAAATATTATCGTGAGCGTTATCCACAACTCTCCCTGCCTGTATCTGAGTGGAATTCGTCAACACTTTGTTCATTACCTCTTTTTCCAGATATGAGCAATGACGATGTAGATCGTGTCGTGAATGTGATAACTGAAATTCTTTCGGAGCATAAGTAAGTGACATTTGAGAAGATCAAAAAAGTTTCAGTCGTTATTCCTGTTTACAACGAGGAAGAAAGTTTACCCCAGTTACTGGAAAGAACTCTTACAGCGTGCCAAAAATTAAAACAGAAATACGAATTAATCTTGGTCGATGATGGCAGCTATGATAGTTCTGCCGAGATCTTAACTCAGGCGGCTGAATCTCCAGAAAATCATGTGATTGCGATTTTGCTTAACCGTAATTACGGGCAACATTCAGCAATTATGGCCGGTTTCCATCAAGCTGACGGTGATCTGGTTATTACACTTGATGCTGATTTGCAAAATCCGCCAGAAGAAATTCCTCGTTTAGTTAAAACGGCGGAAGAGGGATATGACGTTGTGGGTACACGTCGTATCCATCGGCAGGATTCTTGGTTCCGTAAAATCGCTTCTAAAATAATCAATGCAATGATAACCAAGGCGACGGGGCGTTCAATGGGGGATTATGGTTGCATGTTGCGCGCCTATCGACGTCACATTATACACGCGATGCTTCAATGTCATGAACGCAGTACATTTATTCCCATCCTTGCCAATACCTTTGCACGCAGAACAATAGAAATTGACGTAGCCCATGCAGAGCGTGAGTTTGGGGATTCTAAGTACAGTTTTATGAAACTGATCAATTTGATGTATGACCTTCTGACGTGCTTAACAACTGCACCATTGCGGTTACTAAGTGTCGCGGGAAGTATCATTGCCATAACAGGTTTCTTGTTGGCGGTGTTATTGATTGTTCTACGCCTTATATTTGGCTCAATGTGGGCTGCTGAAGGGGTGTTTACCCTGTTTGCTATTCTTTTCATGTTCATTGGAGCACAGTTCGTTGCCATGGGACTATTGGGTGAATACATTGGTCGAATATATAACGATGTTCGTGCTCGCCCGCGCTATTTTATTCAAAAAGTGGTCGGAGTTAAGAAGACTAACGACAATCAGGAAGAAAGCTAATGAAAGCAGTTATTTTTGCCTATCACGATATTGGTTGTGTCGGACTTAATGCATTAGTCAAAGCTGGTTTTGAAGTTCAGGCTGTATTCACTCACACTGATGATCCAAATGAAAATCACTTTTTCTCTTCTGTTGCACGTATCGGCGCTGATTTGGGTTTACCCGTGTTTGCGCCAGAAAATGTGAATCACCCGCTTTGGGTTGAACGCATTCGTGAGATGAAACCAGATGTTATTTTCTCTTTTTACTATCGCAACATGCTTGGCCAAGAAATTCTGTCACTGGCTGAAAAAGGCTCATTTAACCTTCATGGCTCCTTGTTGCCGAAATATCGTGGCCGTGCTCCAGTTAACTGGGCAGTACTCCATGGAGAAACCGAAACCGGTGTAACATTACATAAAATGCTGGAGAAGCCGGATGCGGGAGATATTATCGCGCAACAGGTTGTACAGATTGATGAAAATGATACTTCGCTGATAATACATGGAAAAATACGCGAAGCGACAGTTGAATTATTGGATCGCATTCTGCCTCAAATAAAATCAGGTCATTATCCATCAATTCCACAGGATGAAAGCCAGGCAACTTATTTTGGCCGCCGCACCGCTGAAGATGGTGAAATAGTATGGAATAAGTCTGCCAAAGAGATTAATAACTTAGTTAGGGCAGTGACAGAACCATACCCAGGGGCATTTACTTTTCTCGGTGAACGTAAGATTACGATTTGGCGTTCACGGCCACTTAATCAGTCCCACGGAAAACGCCCGGGAATCGTACTCTCGACTGATCCATTTGTGATTGCTTGTGGTGATGGTGCGCTGGAAATTATTAGCGGCCAAGGGGAGTCAGGGCTTTATGTTCAAGGTAATCGATTAGCTCTTGAGATGGGCATTGTCGCAGGGGTTCATGTTGGTCCTAAAGCAACAGCCCAAGTCAGTCGTCGTAAGCGTGTTCTTATTTTGGGCGTCAATGGATTCATTGGTAACCATCTGACTGAACGATTGTTGAGTGATGGCAATTATGACATTTACGGGATGGATATTGGTTCTTCTGCGATTGAACGATTTATTGGTAATCCTCGCTTTCACTTTATTGAAGGTGATATCAGCATTCATACTGAATGGATTGAATATCACATCAAAAAATGTGATGTCATTCTGCCATTGGTGGCAATTGCAACTCCGATTGAATATACCCGTAATCCTTTGCGAGTCTTTGAACTGGATTTTGAAGAGAACCTTAAAATTGTTCGTTATTGTGTTAAATACAATAAACGGATTATTTTCCCATCAACATCCGAAGTTTATGGTATGTGTGATGATAAAGAATTTGATGAAGATACTTCGCGTCTGATTGTTGGACCTATTAATAAACAGCGTTGGATCTATTCAGTTTCAAAACAATTACTTGATCGAGTTATTTGGGCATATGGTACACAAGAGGGCTTGAAATTTACCTTATTTCGTCCATTTAACTGGATGGGGCCAAGGCTGGATAACCTAAATTCAGCGCGTATTGGTAGTTCAAGGGCCATTACCCAATTGATTTTGAACCTGGTGGAAGGTTCTCCAATTAAACTGGTGGATGGAGGAGAGCAAAAACGTTGTTTTACGGATATCCATGATGGTATTGAAGCATTGTTCAGGATCATCGAAAACCGGGATGGGCTATGCGATAGCCAAATAATCAACATCGGTAATCCAACAAATGAAGCGAGCATTCGCCAACTGGCCGAAATGTTATTAGATAGCTTTGAGCAACATGAGTTGCGAGGGCACTTTCCCCCATTTGCTGGATTCAAGAAGATCGAAAGCAGCAGTTATTATGGGCAAGGCTATCAGGATGTTGCACACCGTAAACCCAGTATTAAAAATGCAGAGTGTCTGTTAGGTTGGAAACCCACTATTGATATGAAGCAAACCATTGATGAAACATTGGATTTCTTTCTGCGTGGAGCAGTTGAAGAATCTAAAGGGAAAAACTAAAAAGCTAATTGGAAAACGAGGAAGAGAGTGGGAATAACGTAATGAAAAAAGTTGGTTTGAGAATTGATGTGGACACTTATCAAGGCACTAAGGAAGGTGTACCACGGTTGCTTGAAGTTTTACACAAGCACCATATTCAAGCCAGCTTTTTTTTCAGTGTTGGTCCGGACAATATGGGGCGTCATTTATGGCGCCTGTTGCGTCCGAAGTTTCTCTGGAAGATGCTGAGATCAAATGCGGTGTCTCTTTATGGCCTGGATATTTTATTGGCTGGTACAGCCTGGCCGGGAAAAAAAATCGCAAAAGATTTAGGGCATTTGATGAAGCAAACAATGGATGCAGGCCATGAAGTGGGTTTACATGCATGGGATCATCAAGGTTGGCAGGCAAAAGTAGGGTGTTGGTCGGAGAAGGAATTAACAGAACAAGTGAAGTTAGGTGTTGATGCTTTGGAAAAGGCAACAGGAAAAGCCGTTACATGCTCAGCCGTTGCGGGTTGGCGAGCTGATGAGCGTGTGCTGGCGGTTAAACAACATTTTGGTTTTGATTACAACAGTGATTGCCGCGGAACACATCCATTCAGGCCACTCTTGCCCGATGGACAAGTGGGAACTGTACAAATTCCTGTCACATTACCTACCTATGATGAAGTTGTTGGAACACAAGTCAGCGATGCAGATTTTAATCACTTTATCCTTGAAGCGATTAAAAATGATCATGGGGTTTCTGTTTATACGATCCATACCGAAGTCGAAGGTATGGCGAAATCTTCACAATTTGAGACATTGCTGGACATGCTTCATCAACAAGATATTCAGTTCTGTAAATTAAGCCATTTTTTACCAGAAAATAGGGATACGCTCCCTGTTGGGAAAATTGTTCGTTCGGATTTTCCTGGTCGTGAAGGCTGGTTAGGTTGCCAACAAGAGGTATAACACAGATGTTGAACACCCGAACGAGTAAAGCAGGAGCCGTTCTGATGGCTCTTTTTTTTGTTCTTACTTACTTATTGCCTCTGGATAGTCGTTTATTATGGCAGCCGGATGAAACTCGGTATGCTGAAATTAGCCGGGAAATGCTGCAACGTGGGGATTGGATCGTACCTTACTTCTTGGACATTCGCTATTTTGAAAAACCAGTAGCAGGATATTGGATCAACAACATTAGCCAGTGGATTTTTGGTGACAATAATTTTGCTGTCCGTTTTGGTTCCGTGCTTAGTATCCTAATCAGCGTACTTCTTCTTTATCGTTTAGCAATGATGATGTGGCAATGCCGCCAGACTGCTTTCGTTTCCAGCCTGATCTACATTTCCATGTTTATTGTTTTTTCCATTGGAACCTACAGTGTCCTTGATCCTATGTTTTCTTTATGGATTACAGCGGGGATCGTGAGCTGTTATTGGGCGCTTAAGGCGGTGGCGATCCGAGAACGAATTTTGGCATGGTCTGTTCTGGGGCTGACCTGTGGGATGGCTTTTATGACAAAAGGATTTCTGGCATTGGCGTTACCCGTGATTGCCATGCTACCCATTACGATATACCAGAAACGCTTTTGGGAAATGGTTCGTTTTGGGCCTCTTGCCGTGATTTTTGCTATTTTGATCAGCCTACCGTGGGTGATTGCAATTGCTACGCGTGAGCCGGATTACTGGCATTATTTCTTTTGGGTAGAGCATATACAGCGTTTTGCTTCTGAGAAAGCTCAGCATATTGCACCTATTTGGTATTATTTACCCATATTGATCTTAGGCGTGATCCCGTGGTTAGGATTACTACCAGGTGCTTTAATCAAAAGCTGGAAAGAGAAAAAAAGTCACCCAGAAATGTTTTTCTTGTTTTGCTGGTTTGTTGTTCCATTTGTATTTTTCAGCATCGCAAAAGGAAAACTGCCAACTTACGTTTTACCCTTTATCGGCCCCTTAGCAATGATGATGGCAAAGTATGGTGTTGATTGTGTCAAAAATGGCAACATGAACGTATTGAAAATAAACGGATTGGTGAATGTCTTCATTGGATTGCTTGCCATTTTGGTACTTTTTATTCTGGAAACCTTAAAAGATCCCCCACTTTATCAACCCGACGAATGGCTAAAATGGATTGTGGGAATTATTTCCTTTGGGGTTTGGGGTGGGATTGGTTATTTTTGTTTTATTCGCGAGGGTAAATATTGGCTATGGGCTGCCACTTGTTCAATTATGCTCAACTTATCTATAGGTAGTGCTTTGCCCGATAAGACGATAAATTCGAAACTTCCCCAGCATTTCATTCAGCAAAACGAAAAAGAGTTGGCTGACAGTAAATATATCTTGTCTCAATCTGTTGGAGTGGGGGCAGCGATTGCGTGGGAATTGAAACGCAGTGATATTTATCTGTTTGATCGTCCTGGGGAGTTAGAATATGGCCTTGCTTACCCTGATAGCCAATATCGATATATCACGGAGCAAGAATTTCCTGCGTGGCTAGCGAAAGCACGTAAAAAAGGTCAAGTCGCTATTGTTTTTCTATTACCCTCAGAAGGTGAATTGTCTGAATTACCGGAACCGGATTTTGTGCGTCGTAATCATAGATTCGTGCTTATGATTTATAAGAAACAGCCATGAGCAGCAATATAATATTATTGATTTTGGTTATCTTGCTTACTTGTGCGGGGCAATTATGCCAGAAGCAGGCAGTTATTTGTTGGCAGAAAAAAGATACCCCGCATAAAGTGGTATTGATGGTGATATGGCTATCCAGTGCTATTCTTCTGTTGAGTATAGGAATGATATTTTGGTTACGATTATTGCAATTTTTTCCACTGAGCATTGCTTACCCTATGCTTAGTATAAATTTTGTCATAGTGACTTTGATTGGGCAATTTTTGTATCAGGAAAAGGTGGGGTTAAAGCACTGGATGGGGGTTTTTGCCATTATGTTCGGGATCTTATTGATGAGCTTGAGTCAATGAAAGGTTATCTTTGGGGGATGGCGAGTGTCTTGTTGATCACTGTAGCACAATTGTTATTGAAGTGGGGAGTTGCTCATCTGCCGGAACTTTCGTTATCAATGCATTGGCTGGATATCAACTGGCTTTGGGCAAATCACAATTCTTTGCTGATGATTGTGGCAGGATTGGCGGGATATATAATATCCATGTTATGTTGGTTTTTCACATTGAAATATCTGCCATTGAATAAAGCGTACCCTATTATTAGCTTGAGTTATGCCTTTGTTTATTTAATGGTGGCTTTATTACCTTGGTTTAGTGAAACTATCTCACTGTTAAAAACGTTGGGCGTTTTTTTCATCTTATTGGGCGTTTGGTTAATCAGTAGACTGGAAACAAAATAGTTAAAGTTTGTCGTTTCTATGTGGTGATTGAGGAAAAATGATGATTGAGGGAAATCGGATAGTAATAAGAATAAGGCATTTATGCTTGTTATTGAGTTTTTTTCTTATTGGTTGCACCAACCCTGTTTCCAAGCCTAATTCGTTTCCGCTGAAGACCGCTCTCTCTGATCCGATAATGGTCATTGCTCAGTTAAAAGATCAACTTGAGCAATGGCAGAATACGCCGTATCGCTATGGTGGCATGGATAGGCATGGTATTGACTGTTCTGGCTTTGTGTACCGGACTTTTTCTGATCGTTTTAATATCCAGCTTCCCCGGACAACAAGTGAACAAACCCAAATAGGCACACGGATAAGCCAAGATGATCTGATGCCTGGTGATCTGGTTTTTTTCAAAACCGGCAGTGGAAAAAGTGGGTTGCATGTAGGTATTTACGATACTAACAATGCGTTTATTCATGCATCCACAAGTAAAGGCGTAATACGTTCTTCTCTTGATAATGTGTATTGGCGTCGTGTTTTTTGGCAAGCTCGTAGGATTTAACATCACTTCTATCTCGTTGTTCCGGCAGTGCTTTATGATATCTTAAAGCACTATTATTTTTGCTGGAGTCACAAATGTCCTCATTACGTCTATTGTTTTCAGATTCTCATGATCCCTGGTTTAACCTTGCTGTTGAAGAATGTATTTTTCGACAAATGCCTCCAAATCAGCGCGTTTTGTTTTTATGGCGTAATGCCGATACTGTTGTGGTGGGACGGGCGCAGAATCCATGGAAAGAGTGTAACACTCGAAAAATGGAACAAGATGGAATCAAACTGGCTCGGCGTAGCAGTGGAGGTGGCGCGGTTTTTCATGATATGGGTAATACCTGTTTTACTTTTATGGCAGGTAAACCAGAATATAACAAAATGGTTTCCACACAAATCATCCTGGAAGGTTTGAAAAAAGCAGGAATTCATGCAACCGCTTCTGGTCGCAATGATTTGGTTCTATCTTCCCCGGAAGGGGAACGTAAAATTTCTGGCTCCGCATATAAGGAAACAAAAGACAGAGGTTTTCATCACGGAACGTTGTTGATTAATACAGACCTAAATCGGCTTGCTGATTATCTTAATCCGGATCCTAAAAAGTTACAGACGAAGGGTATCACTTCAGTTCGTTCCAGGGTTATGAATTTGGCTGAGTTATTGCCTGATATCACGCATGAAAGAGTTTGTCAGGGGATTATTGATGCATTTTTTGCATATTTCGGTGAGACAGTCAAAACGGAAGTGATTTCCCCTCAGGTTTTGCCTGATTTACCCGGTTTTAGTGATATTTTTGCTAAACAAAGTAGTTGGGAATGGAATTTTGGTCAGGCTCCTGCATTTAGCCATGTATTGGATACTCGATTCCGTTGGGGAGGAATTGAATTACATGTTGATGTTGAACATGGTGTGATTAGCCGTTGTCAAGTGTTCACTGACAGTTTGGAACCCGCTCCGCTTGAATTATTGTCTGAAAAATTGATTGGAGTACTGTATCAACCAAAAGCGGTTGGGCAAGTGATCCTGCAAATTAGTGAGCAATATTCCCCTCTGGACAGCGAATTGCAGCAATTATACCACTGGTTGGTTAATGAACTGAAGTAATTGAATAACGTTCGATAAAATGTAAAAAATGGCCAACGACAAGGAAACTGACCATAAAGGGTAATACTTAATACCAATATAATTTTGAAGTATAGGCAGACTATTTTTTATTTCGTACTTATTCTTCGCAGTATTTATACTTCGGGATATATTCCTCACAATACAAAAATGTTTTGAACTCAGGCAGATGTCCATTTTCCCGGAATTTAGCGGGCGTAGTATTAAAATGTTTTTTAAATATTCGGGTAAATGTAGCTTGGGAGCTAAAGCCGTATTGAAGAGCAATGTCAAGAATGGGCAAATTACCTTCACGCAAAGATCTGGCTGCTTCATGGAGGCGACGGAGACGCACATATTGACCTAATGTACAGCCTTTCAACTCCTTAAAAATTCGTTGTAAGTGCCATTTTGAATAACCACTTTTATGGGCTATAGCATCTATTTTGATACCTTCAGTTTGTTGAAGTTGGCTTTCTAACCATCTTACAATATCGTTGATAACATTTTCTAACATGTTTACCTTCCACATGGGTGGGGTTTTGCTAAAAATATACTGATAAATAATTAGTTATTATTATGTGAGCCATTTTAAGAATTTCTTTTTTATCGTATACGCAAAATGTGCGGTTTCAGGTTACTAACTGTTACCTATGATTTATTTTTTTCTCTTATAAAATAAACCAGCGCACCAGATGTTCATCAGATTTTAGTGTAAGTGGTATTATGCCCCGCGTTATTAATTATAAACGAGGATATAATGCAATCGGATATTATCTATTTAATCAGAAAACTGGTTTTTTTTTATTTTTTACGCATTAGTGATAGCGGGAGTCACTGGTTTACTCTTTTTGGATGTTAATTACCTGAAAAACGGTGTACAGGAAGACTCACTGACTGAGATTTTTCAGGAGTTAACTTTGCTGATTATTGCTGCTTTACTGTTTTATGAAGTAAAGAAAAATGTAAATCTGCGCCCTGCATTGGTATTAATGGCTGGTTTTTTCAGTTGTCTTCTGATTAGAGAATTAGATATCTATTTTGATAATCTCTTCTTTCATGGTGCGTGGTCATGGTTTGCCATTCCACTCGCTTTAGTCTGTATTGGGTATGCCTGCAAAAATGGGTGGCAAACTCTCTCTGGACTCGTCTATTTCACACGTCACCAAAGTTATTCCATGATGGTTTGTGGCCTGTTGTGTGTACTGGTGTTTTCCCGTTTATTTGGCATGGGGGCGCTATGGCAGGGATTGATGGATGAACATTTTAACCGGACGGTTAAAAATATGGTGGAAGAAGGCTGTGAAATGTTGGGTTATGCTCTATGTTTTATTGCCACACTTTGGTATTTGCCTTCAGCCCGCAAACAGCGTATTTATAAAAATATTAATTAATTTCAATCTGTTATGAACTTAATTTTTACTTATTTGAGGCAAATTTCGCCGATCACGGCAAAATTTGCCCTTTTATCTGCATCTCATTAATTAAAAGGGAATAAACGCTAGCCTTTTATTGTCGGAGATAGATCTGTGGCTGATGAGTTTCAGGATGCTGCATAACGCCCAAATCGGCTTGATACCATTGCTTAAGAATATCGTCACGCAGTACATCTTGTGGAGTGCCGGAGGCTACTAGTCGGCCTTTGTGCAACAAGATAATCTTATCGGCATAAAGTGACGCCAGATTCAAATCATGCAGTACACAACAGACAGCGATGGGATGCTTTCGTGTCAGGCGGTGAACCAATCGCAATGTATGTTGCTGGTGATAAAGATCCAATGCTGATGTGGGTTCATCCAAAAACAGACAAGATTCGGTAGGTTTAGGATGCCAAAGTTGAGCTAAAACTCTTGCCAGTTGAACCCGTTGTTGTTCCCCTCCAGATAATTGCTGATAATTTCTGTTTCTCAGCGCTTCACACTCGGTCAATGTAATCGCTTCATCAATAGCGGTTCTGTTGTGGGCACTTTCATGGGGAACACGTCCCATAGCAATAACTTCCTCTACACTAAATGGAAAGGAGAGGGCGCTATATTGCCGCATGACTGCACGAATGCGAGCCAGTTGCTGAGTTGGCCATCGGGAAATGGGAATTCCTTTTAACAGACAATCTCCTGAACTGGGTAAGATATAGCCGGTCAATAGACGTAACAGTGTTGATTTCCCCGCCCCGTTTGGGCCAATAATTGCTACAATTTCCCCTTGACGCAGGGAAAGGGAAACATCCTTGATTATCTGACGCTGCCCGATGAAATAATTTAAATTTTGTGCTTCAAGTAAATTATTTGACATGCTGGGTTCCATTATGAACGATTTCTTGATGGCTTAAGGATAAGCCATAAAAAATAGGGGGCTCCGATCAAACCAGTGATAAGGCCTACTGGCATTTCAGCAGGAGAGACTAATGTTCTGGCTAATGTGTCGGCTTTTAACAGAAGAC
Organism: Xenorhabdus ehlersii; assembly: GCF_003610465.1. GTDB lineage: Bacteria > Pseudomonadota > Gammaproteobacteria > Enterobacterales > Enterobacteriaceae > Xenorhabdus > Xenorhabdus ehlersii. Next base: position 470,224 of record NZ_RAQI01000003.1, read on the forward strand.
AGGCACCACCCAGGGCAGATATCGGTAGTAGCCAAGTATGATCCCCCCCAAATCGCTGCCTGGCAAGGTGTGGGATAACTAACCCAATGAAACCAATGACACCAGTCAAAGCAACGGCACATCCGACTAACAAGGCACTTAACAATAATAATTGATATTTGGTGCGTTGGACATTAATGCCTAAATAGTGCGCTTCTTCATCACCCAGTTGCAGCAAATTGAGTTTACGTGACTGACTGATTGTCAGTATACAAACAGGAATAATGAGTGATGCAGCAATAGCGAGTGTTGGCCATTCTATTTGACTGAGTGAACCCATCATCCAAATGGAAAATTGGCGTAATTGTTGGTCGTTACTGATATAGCTCAATACACCAATAAATGACGAACATAGTGCATTAATGGCGATGCCTGCAAGGAGTAGTTTTGACAGGTTGCCGTGGTTATATTTGTTGAGAATGAATATCAGGGACGATACCAATAAACTGCCGATAAACGCTGCAATAATATGTCCGTACAACGCAATGCTGGCAGGTAAGGCGAAAGGCAACACAATAAACATTGCGACGGTCAGTGCTGAACCACTACTGATCCCTAATAATCCGGGATCGGCCAGAGGGTTACGAAATAACCCTTGCATTACGGCCCCAGATATAGCCAGCGCTCCTCCAACGAGGATCGCCAGCAAAATACGTGGTAACCGAATATTTAACCAGATTTGCCACTGTGGATCATCCAAAGAGGATTCCCACAGTGTTTTAAAGGAAAGTGGCAATGCCCCCATATTTGCTGAACTAATTGCCAGCAGGAATAACAATAAGCTCAGTACGATCACACCGAGACTGGGGGAGCGGGAATGACTCATTGCACTTTCTCCGCAGCATCACGGACTTGCTTCATCACAGCAGGCGTTTGCAGACCAAACCCAAGTAGACCCATTTCATCAACAACCACGACCTGTTTTTTCTCTCCTGCCGGTGTGAAATTTAATCCAGGAAGTTGCCAAATTTTATCCATCCCACCCAACGTCTTTAGCCCTTCGGTACTGACTAGCAGTAAGTCCGGCTTGCTGGCAATAACACCTTCTTGTGATAAAGGACGATATCCTTGGAAGCCTTGCATCGCATTTTTTGCACCAATGGCACGAATAATTTGATCGGCTGCGGTTTTCTGACCAGCCGCCATTGGCATGATACCCCCATGACTCATGACAAAGACGATTTTGGTGGAAATATCTGACGTGGTGATATCTGCGAGTTGCTGCCGATATTGGGCAATCAATGCTTCGCCACGTTTTTCCTGGTTGACCGCCTTGGCGACGGTCATGATTTTTGCAGGAACGGCTTCTAACGAGGTTTCGCTGGTCACTTTAATGACTTTTACACCGGAATCTTCGACTTGCTTGAGTGCCAGGGAAGGTTGAGCCGACTCACTTGCAATCACCAGTGATGGGCGCATGGATAGAATCCCTTCTGAATTCAATACTCTCATATACCCGATATCGGGTAAGGAAAGCAGTTCCTTGGGATTTTGGCTGGTACTGTCCCTTGCGACAACGTGCTGTCCTTCGCCAAGTGCAAAAACGATTTCAGACACATCGCCACCAATGGTAACAATGCGTTCAGCAGAGAACACATTGAAAGAGATGGCAAGCATAAATGTTAGAAGCCATTTTTTCATGCTACACAAGTTTCCTGTTCTGGTTGCAGTTTAGGTAAAGCAGCAATTTGTTCACGCCATTGAGCTTGTTCAGGAGTACCTTCAGTGCGTTGGCCGTATAACTGTGCGATTTGGTTGCCATTGGCATCAAACAACTCAAGGCTGGTGACGAAGCCACAATCGGTTGGTTTACGGGTAACCCAGCTTTCTGCAATGGCACTTTCAATCAGGTGCAGAGTGAAATTACGGTTGAAAATGTTGAGCCATTTCTGGGCGGAATTTTCTGCCTGATAAGGCATCAGGCGTTCCAATTTACCCGTGAAAATCTGGACACAACCACGGTTTCCAACAAAGATCATGATTTCATTTTGATCTTTATAGGCAACTTCCACAATTTGAGTGAGTGCTGAATTATCCACACGATAAGCCAAATCATCTTTAACTGCATTGAAAATCTGCTGGCGGCTAAGATTATGACGTTTCATCATGATGAAGAATTGATGAACGTCAGTCATGGCACGCCATTCTTCATCTAGCTGCGCTTTCAGTTGTTCCGTAACTTCTGCATATTCAGGCACTTCTTCCGGTTGAATTTCCAGCGTTGGATTTTCACTAGTCTGATATTTTTCGATCAGTGCATCCCATACAGCCATATCAGTGTTGCTGGTGGCATAGACTTTATGCAACGCATCGCCTTGGCGGTCAAAGAATTGAATGCTGTGACGCACACCATTTTTGGCGGGTTCAACCAAAGAGAAAACGCTGCTCCAGTGGTCGAAGAATAGACGCAAGTCAAGCTCACGCGGATTAAGGATCAAACCAACATGTGGGCTAAATTTGGTATTTTCGTAGCGTCCAATATGCTCATGAACGGCGAAGTCATTACGGGTAATCGCCTTGGTTTCGCCAACTGCTGCCAGTTCCTGAAGCAGGGTAGGAGCGTCAATATTCAAACGTTTTGCGTCGATACCGACACGGCTATGCAATAATTCTCCTTCGCTGACGTTAAGGTAAGCAGCCAGATCGCGTGCATATTTAGCTTTGTTTTCTGCCTTGGCTTGTAGGTAACGTTCATAAAGTGACTGATTCACAGTTGCTAGCTCCTTAAAAAACGGTGTTTAAAAACAATTTTGTTCTAAAATCGAGAGAATAGTCTATTTGTTCTTTTACCACTGGTAGCTTACAAACAGTTTGGCATTACGACCATGCTGTGGCGCTCCCAGTGATGAGTAATAGGCTTTATCGAAAGCGTTACCCAGTACAACGGAGGTAGTTAGCCCTTTTAATGTTCCAGTGCCATGATAGCTAACGTAGAAGTCATTGACGCCATAACCTGCGTATTGAGAAACCTTCCGACCGTATTCATCCCTATTGGTGCCATATACCCCTTTAACTTGGGTATGCTGGGTAAATTTACCGACCCATCCAATAGAAAAATCGGTGTCAGATAATGGAATATCCAATGTGCTGGTTAGGGTATCAGGGGTCAGTGCTCCAATAGATGCCCCAGTTTCTTCGTTCTTACCCGTAGTTCGATTGTAAGCAAGGTTCCAGGAGAACCAATCGGAATCATACGTCATAGAAACATCCCAACCCCAAATTTTGGCTTTTGGAATATTGAAAGATGTCGTAAACCTCATATCAGGTGTTATAGTGAGAGATATGTAATCTTTCGCTTGAGTATCAAAATAACTGGCTTTAAATTTCAGGCCATCGTTGTTGGCAAACAGGTCATCGAAACGCAGCCCGAAACCGTATTCCTGAGTTTCATTGCTTTCAGGGCGTAAATTTGGATTTGGTTTCCAATAATTTGTAATTCCAGGGCCGCCTTTGCCTTTCTTTGGAGGCATATAGAAATGTTCTGAATCGTTATACATTTCACCCATGGTCGGGGAACGGAATGCCTGGGAATAGGAGGCAAATAGCATTGACCAATCTGTGGGGGTAATACTAATAGCGCCTTTTGATGACCACTTATCGGCACTGATGTCGTCATATTTGCTATTTGTGGCTTTGTAATTGTCGTAACGTGTACCCACAATAAATGAAACAGGTAAATCACGCAGGGTCATTTCATCTTGAACCCAGCCAGATGCAAAACGGATATCGGCGTTGGGAAAACCCTTTACAATACTGCTACTTGGCTTTTGTTTTTGTTTATAAGCTTCACCACCATAGGTAAATTGGTGGGCAGCAAAGGCAGTACTTCCCAAATGGGAGCGGTTTTCAAGTTTTATACCATAAGTTTCTTGTTTACGGCCTTCAAAGACCTTGTCTTTGCTTCTGTTATTAATATTTATATCGGAATAATAAATATCAGCTTTGGCGTTTAACCAGCTATATTCTGCAGGATTTAATTGATAAGACAATTTAGCATCACGTTGTGCAGTGGTGCGATCTACCCGTTGACTGTCATCTTTGTCTGGAAGTTGTGGATTTTTCGGTTCATGTGCTTCATTACGGTAATAACGCAAGTTGCCGCTGAGTTTTTGGTTGTCGTCTATTTTCCAAGAGCCTTTTACCAACGCGTTACCAATGGTTTCGTCATTATGATCTTTTACGCCATTACCGAAGCGGATATTGCCCACATCACGGGTGCCAAATGCAACTAATCCATCAAGCTGTTCTGTTTTACCGAATGCAGCTCCCCCAAATCCCAGACTGTGGTCACCGCTCCCTGCGCGGCTAAAGACACGAAAACCAGTATTTTTGCCTTCTTCCAATAAATCTGCGGCATCGACTGTTTGATAGGCAATAACACCACCCAAGGCACCACTGCCATATAGTAGTGCTGATGGGCCACGGACAACTTCCACCTGCTTAATCAAAGCGGGATCGAGGAATACACCATTGAGGTGCCCGGTGTCAGTTCCTTGCCGAATACCATCAACAAGAGTCAAAACCCCTTTTTGGGTATAACCTCGAATGCTAATATCTTGTCCATTGGCACGGCCAATACCAGCGACATCAACGCCCGGAATATTGTGCAGTAAATCATTTGCGTTGCCAGCAACCTGATTGCTGGCTGAATTGCCTTCAATGACTGTCACCATCATAGGGGTTTCAAAGCTGTCACGTTGGTTGCCAGTGGCATAGACAGTTACAGTGTCTTTGGAAGATTTCTCTTTCTTGGAATGTACTGTTTCCGAAGGTACTGTTGTGGCATACGCAGAAGATAAACTCGCGAAGATGAGTGCACTTAATGTAGACAGTTTCAAGTTTGGTGATTTAATTAAAGTCATGCAAGTCAATTTCCATGGTGAAATAGCGTGTTCTTATGAACTCAATTAACTGATATATCACTGTTATTCAGCAGTGAATTTGTTAGATTTTTTATTGCGTCAGAGTTAACAATCAATGTAGTTTATTTTATTGAACAATAATTATTCTGATATTGAGAATAATTATCGTTTCAATGGTGGTTAACTTCAAGTTATTTTTTCTATACCTGAAATTTTGAATTAATATTTTGATTTTAAGGTGTTTTTTTCTGATTATTGGCTCCCGATAGTCGGTAGGAGCCAAAACAAAGAAAGGATTCAGGAACGATTTCTCATCGCTTCGTCAAGAATATTGATAAATTCTTCCGTATCCTGCCAACCAAGGCATGGATCGGTAATAGATTGACCGTATGTCAAAGATCCTCCCTTGATAACTTTTTGGGTTCCTTCGACTAAAAAGCTTTCAGCCATAACACCAGCAATCGCTGTTGAGCCAGATTGGATCTGTTCACCAATATTTCTTGCTATATCCAATTGACGACGATGAATTTTCTGGCAATTAGCATGGCTGCAATCCACAATCAAACGTTCAGGTAAGTGAAATTCACGTAATTTATGGCAGGTTGCTGCAATATCTTCAGCACTGTAATTCGGTTTTTTCCCACCACGCATAATAATATGTCCATAGGGATTGCCACTGGTTTGATAAATAGTCATCTGACCGTTTTTATCTGGGGACAAAAACATATGCTTGGCTCGTACCGCACGTATTGCATCAATAGCGATAAGCGTATTGCCATCTGTCCCGTTTTTAAAACCAACTGGGCATGACAAGGCAGAGGCCATTTCCCGGTGAATTTGGCTCTCTGTTGTTCTGGCGCCAATCGCTCCCCAACTGATTAAATCGGCAATGTATTGACCAGTGACCATATCCAGAAATTCTGTAGCGGTCGGGACGCCTAATTCATTGATATCAATTAACAGCTTACGGGCAAGGGAGATCCCTTTATTAACCTGGCAAGAGCCGTCTAACATGGGATCTGAAATCAAGCCTTTCCAACCAATAACGGTTCTCGGTTTTTCGAAGTAAGTACGCATCACGATTTCTAGATTTTGCTGGTATTTTTTGCGCAGGGTGCGTAAGCGAGAAGCATAATCAAGGGTTGCATCAGTATCATGAATGGAGCAGGGACCAATAATGACCAATAGACGTTGATCCTCGCCTGTTAGGATGGATTCAATACGCTTTCGTGACAATGTCACATTTTGTAAGATTTTGTCTGATATAGGATATTGTTCTGCAAGCGCTTTAGGTGTGATCAGGCTATCAATGCGGTAGGTTCTTAACTCATCTGTTTTGTACATATACTTTCTTTCTCGGATTCTACTTCATATTGTGACAGAGTCTGGAATAACTGGGGGATCACAATAACTCAACCCCCAGTAAATTCAACAGACAATCATGATATTTGCGCGAGAAAGTGTCGTGAATAAATATTGTTAAACATGTTATGTTTTGAAATCAGAACATACGGCGTTTTAATCCCATACTGTCAATAATTTTGGCCGAAATTTCTTCGACAGAATAATTAGTGGTATTCAGGTAATTGATCTTATTTTTTCGGAATAAAGCCTCAACTTCAGCAATTTCAACCCGACATTGTCGTAATGAAGCATAACGGCTATTTTCATGCCGTTCTTCACGGATAGCTGCAAGCCTTTCTGGGCTAATTGTCAGGCCAAATAATTTATGCTGAAAGGATTTTAAAGCGGCGGGTAACTGCAAATTATCCATATCATCTGCGGTAAAAGGATAGTTTGCAGCCTGAATACCAAATTGCATGGCAAGATAGAGGCTGGTTGGTGTTTTTCCACACCGAGATACGCCAAGAATAATGACTTGAGCCTGATCAAGATTACGTAATGAAATACCATCATCATGGGAGAGAGTGTAATCAATGGCAGCAATGCGTGCATCATATTGCCCCAGATTTTTTTTCGATAAGCCGTGAGTTCGGTGTAATTCTGGTTTGGGTTTCAGGCCAATTTCTTGCTGTAATGGTGCAACTAATGTTTGAACAATATCCTGACAAAATCCGTTACTACGGGTAATAATGCTTTTAACTTCATCCGAAATAATGGAATAGAAAACTAATGGCTTGATTTGGGTTTGCTGATATATCGCGTTTATTTGATCTCTGACTTCCTCTGCTCTGGTTTTGCTCGTCACAAAAGGTAAGGTATAGGAAGTAATAGTAATTGGAAATTGGGATAACACGGCATGACCTAATACTTCTGCGGTGATTGCCGTTCCATCAGAAATAAAAAATACGCTGCGTTCCAGTATTTCATTTTCAGCTGTTTGGGAAGAATGGATTTCTATCATTGTCTCTCTTCTTTTATCGTTATGCCCTTAGAATTTTTTCCAGATTATACCCGTAAAAAATAATATTGTTGGGTTGATCGATTCACCTTTCTATATCTGGCAAGACAATGTGCTAGGCTATTTCCTGCTGTGAAGAGCAGCTTTAATTTTCCGATTTGTACCTCCGAATGTAAAAAGGATAGTTTCTAATGTCCAATAGTGGCCTCACCTCAAGCAATGTGCTCTGGTATAACCAATTAGGTATGAACGACGTTAATCGGGTTGGTGGTAAAAACGCCTCGCTTGGCGAGATGATCACCAATCTGGCTGAACTTGGTGTGTCTGTTCCCAATGGTTTTGCCACAACTGCACAGGCATTTAATGATTTTCTGGAACAAAGTGGTGTGAACCAGCGTATTTATCAATTGCTGGATGAAACCAATGTTGATGATGTCAATCAGTTGGCTAAAACTGGCGCGCAAATCCGTCAGTGGGTGATTGATACGCCATTTACGGCTCAACTTGAAAAAGATATTCGTGATGCCTATCTGCAATTGTCTGAAGGCGAGTCTGATGCTTCTTTCGCCGTGCGCTCTTCTGCAACCGCGGAAGATATGCCGGATGCTTCTTTTGCTGGACAGCAAGAAACTTTCTTGAATGTGCAAGGCATTGATGCGGTGATGGTGGCTATCAAGCATGTCTTTGCATCACTTTTTAATGATCGTGCCATTTCTTATCGTGTCCATCAGGGTTATGACCACCGCGGTGTTGCACTTTCTGCCGGTATACAGCGTATGGTGCGTTCTGATTTGGCTTCGTCTGGGGTGATGTTCACAATTGATACTGAATCAGGTTTTGATCAGGTTGTGTTCATTACATCAGCTTATGGTCTGGGGGAGATGGTTGTGCAGGGAGCAGTAAACCCTGATGAATTTTATGTCCACAAACCGACGTTGAAGAATAATCGCCCTGCAATAGTGCGCCGTAATCTTGGCTCTAAAAAAATACGTATGGTTTATGCAGATAGCAAAGAGCATGGAAAGCAAGTGCGTACGGAATCTGTATCAGAGGAATTGCGCAATCGTTTCTCTTTGGCTGATAGTGAAGTGGAAGCGTTAGCCAGACAGGCTTTGCTGATTGAGAAGCATTATGGTCGTCCGATGGATATCGAGTGGGCGAAAGATGGGCATAATGGTAAGTTATATATTGTTCAAGCCCGTCCTGAAACTGTCCGATCAAATCAGCAGGTCATGGAACGTTACCAACTCAATGAGCAAGGCAATGTATTGGTGGAAGGTCGAGCAATTGGGCATCGTATCGGCATTGGAACAGTCAAGGTTATCCACAATCTTAGTGAGATGGATCGCATTCAAGTGGGGGATGTACTGGTCACTGACATGACTGATCCAGATTGGGAACCGATCATGAAAAGAGCAGCCGCTATTGTCACTAATCGTGGTGGACGTACCTGCCATGCCGCCATTATTGCTCGTGAGCTAGGTATTCCTGCCGTTGTTGGTTGTGGCGATGCGACTGAACGTTTACAAGAAGGTCAACAGGTAACGGTTTCTTGTTCGGAAGGTGATACGGGGTACGTTTATCAGCATAAACTAGATTTCAGTGTTCAGAGTTCCCAAATTGATAAACTGCCGGAGTTGGATGTGAAGATCATGATGAATGTAGGCAATCCTGATCGTGCATTTGATTTTGCCTGTTTACCAAATGAAGGGGTTGGTCTGGCTCGACTGGAGTTTATTATTAACCGAATGATCGGTGTGCATCCTCGTGCTTTGCTTGAATATTCCAAACAGTCTCCTGAGCTGCAAGAGCAAATTAAATCGTTGATGGTTGGTTATGATGATCCTATTGAGTTTTATGTAGGGAAATTGACGGAAGGGATTGCAACGTTAGCGGCAGCATTCTGGCCCAAACGTGTGATCGTTCGCTTATCAGATTTTAAATCCAATGAATATGCGAACTTGGTGGGTGGAGGCATGTATGAGCCACAGGAAGAAAACCCAATGTTGGGTTTCCGTGGGGCAGGGCGCTACGTTTCTGACAGCTTCCGTCAATGTTTTGCTTTGGAGTGCGAGGCGATCAAGCGGGTACGTAATGTGATGGGATTAACTAACGTTGAGGTGATGATCCCGTTTGTGCGTACTGTTGCTCAAGCGGAAGCAGTGATAGCGGAATTGGCATCTCAGGATTTGAAACGCGGTGAGAATGGTTTGAAAGTCATCATGATGTGTGAAATTCCATCGAATGCGTTGTTAGCAGATCAATTCCTCGAATATTTCGATGGCTTCTCAATTGGTTCAAATGATATGACGCAATTGGCTCTGGGATTAGATCGCGATTCTGGTGTGGTATCCGAATTATTCGATGAACGTAATGAAGCGGTAAAACAACTGCTTTCCATGGCAATTCAAGCGGCTAAACGGCAGGGGAAATATGTTGGCATCTGTGGACAAGGGCCTTCGGATCATGAAGATTTTGCTCAGTGGTTAATGAAGGAAGGAATTGACAGTTTATCATTGAATCCTGATACAGTTGTGAAAACGTGGATTGCTTTAGCTGAAAATAATTAACTGGAAATAACTAATAGCATTTAATTCAAATATAAAAGCCTGTTAAGATACTTTCAGGCTTTTATATTCTGTGTTACATGATTTTTTGGAATGCCCTCCAAAAAAAAAGCCTATCATGGGCTGACAGGCAAAGACTACACACAGCAATATATATATACTTCATTGAACCCAGCCTATGGCGTTATAAGCTGAGGTGGCAATACTCTGGGAAAAATTTGTTTCGATGGAGTGAATACTAATTTAATAGGTGAGTTTATTCATTAAGAATCCTCTTAATAAATAGAGATTAGAAAAGAAACTTTATAAAAATAACTTTTTTGCAACAATTTTCTTGGTGGGTTTTATTTTTTACGAAAAATAACTTTATATTTTAGATGCGGTTTTGATGATATATTCACCATTTTTATAATTGCGCGAAAATACTATTTTTTTCGCGCAATGATTTAATTATTTGACGTGCTTTTTCCCGAAATGTTTTTCCATATCTGTCATTTTTCCTTCGGGTTTAGGAACTTCATTCATCCATGCCAATAGTAAACTGTAAGAAACAGCCAATACAACAGGCCCAATAAATAGCCCAATGACACCTAATGAAAGGATCCCGCCGATGACACCAGTAAGAATTAATACCATCGGCAAGTCAGCACCAAGACGGATCAGGAAAGGGCGTAGGACACCATCCATGGTGGTTAATACCAGGCTCCAGATAATTAAAATAGTTCCCCAGGTTGTTTCTCCCGTCCAATAAAGCCATGCAATAGATGGAACGAGAACAAGCAGAGGACCAAGCTGGGCAACACAGCATACAAACATCAGTACTGTCAATATCATTGGATACGGAATGCCGGCAATTGCCAACCCAATTCCGCCTGCAATGGCTTGAACCAATGCCGTTACCACCACGCCAAGAGCGACGGCTCGGATGGATCGGGCAGCCAGCAACACTACGGCATCACCTCGTTTATCTGCCAGCCGGATAGCAAAATGGCGGATGCTCAGCATAACCTGATCACCCTTCCAATAAAGTAATACGCTGAACATGACCATCAGTGCCAGATGGAAAAGAAAGCGTCCTGCATTAGCGGCTTGGGTAAAAAACCATGTTGCTGCTTTACCGATGTAAGGGGGAATTTTGTTGAGAAGCATGTTACTGCCGTCAGCAATCAAATCCTGCCATTTAAGATATAAATCTTTGCCAATGACAGGTACTCGATGGAGCCATTCCAGTTGTGGAAGTTGGAAAGAGGAAGGAGATTTTGCCCATTCAATCAATGGCGCACTGTTTTCTACCAGGCTGTTGACAAGTAACGCAATAGGGATAACAAATAATAAAACTAACAGTAACGTCATGATAGAAACCGCAATCCAGCGTTTTCCCCATAATCGTTGTTGTAATTTTTCCAATAATGGCCAAGTTGCGATAACCACCATTCCTGACCAAATAAATCCTAAAATAAAGGGACTTAAGACCCAAAAGCTGGTGGTAATGAGTAATAAAATGAAGAGTAGAGCGAATAACAACTTAGGTAAATCTTGGTATGATTGTGATTTTTCCATGAAATCATTTCTCAGGTAATTAAATAGTGTTGGCAGTAACAACGGTAATTAAATATAACGTTATTTCATTGGTTGCTCAAAATCGATAAATATTGTGATATGGTTGAAAGCCTGTCTGCTCAGAAACCAGAAAATTGTCTGAGTTACGTTATCCAAGATAGTATATAGATAAAGCAATGTGGATATTTATTAGAATAAGGGGCAATTAGCCAATGATCCCACGTATATCACAAGCCCCCTATGTCAGTGAACTGGCACAGAACTATTTGACTGCACTGAAAGAAGCGGGTTTTACTGGAGACACCGCCAGTAGCTATGCTGATAGGCTGACTATGGCGACAGATAATAGTATTTATCAACTGTTACCACAAGCTGTTGTATTTCCCCGTTCCAGCGCCGATGTTGTGCTGCTGACAAGAATAGCAGAAGAGGAGCGTTTTAAGGCGCTGACATTTACCCCACGCGGCGGGGGAACTGGTACGAATGGGCAATCACTTAACAAGGGTATTGTGGTGGACATGTCCCGTTATATGAACCGCATTCTGGAAATCAACACAGAGCAAGGGTGGGTAAGGGTAGAAGCCGGTGTTATCAAAGATCAGCTTAATCAATATCTAAAACCTTTCGGTTATTTTTTCTCTCCAGAACTTTCAACCAGTAATCGTGCTACGTTAGGCGGCATGATCAATACGGATGCTTCCGGTCAGGGATCGCTGGTTTATGGCAAAACCTCGGATCATGTACTGGGTGTACGTGCTGTTTTATTGGGAGGGGAAATGTTAGATACCCGTCCTATGAGCACAGCATTGGCGGAATCGATTGCCCAAGAAGAGAGTATCGTTGGTTGTGTTTATAAAACGGTATTGGAACGTTGCCGTGAACAACGGAAATTAATCATTGAGAAATTCCCTAAACTCAATCGATTCCTGACGGGATATGATTTGCGCCATGTATTCAGCGACGATATGCAGTCTTTTGATCTCACCCGTATTTTGACGGGTTCTGAAGGTACTCTGGCCTTCATTACTGAGGCGACACTGGATATCACGCCGTTACCTAAAGTCAGACGACTGGTGAATGTCAAATATAATTCCTTTGATTCTGCCCTACGTAATGCCCCCTTTATGGTAGAAGCCAAAGCGCTCTCAGTTGAGACGGTAGACTCTAAGGTACTCAATCTGGCGCGTGAAGATATCATCTGGCACTCAGTGAAAGAATTGATTACTGATGTGCCTGATAAAGATATGCAAGGCCTGAATATTGTCGAATTCAGTGGTAATGATGAACAGAGAATTGATCAGCAGTTGCAGGCGCTTTGCTTACGCCTTGATGAATTGATGGAAAAAAATCAGGCGGGCATTATTGGCTATCAGATATGCCATGATTTGAGGGATATTGAGCGCATTTATGCCATGCGGAAAAAATCCGTCGGACTGTTAGGCAACAGTAAAGGTCCAGCTAAACCCATTCCATTTGTCGAAGATACCTGTGTTCCTCCTCAACATCTTGCCGATTATATCGCTGAATTTCGCCAGATTTTGGATAATCACAAACTGAATTACGGCATGTTTGGACATGTAGATGCCGGTGTTTTGCACGTGCGTCCTGCGTTGGATATGTGTGATCCTCAGCAAGAAATCTTGATGAAACAAATTTCTGATGAAGTTGTTCATTTGACGGCCAAATATGGCGGTTTGTTATGGGGAGAACATGGAAAGGGTTTTCGGGCAGAATATAGCCCTGCCTTTTTTGGTGAGGTCTTGTATAACGAACTGCGCCGAATAAAAGCGGCGTTTGATCCTCTCAATCGGCTAAATCCGGGGAAAATCTGTCCACCAATTGAAGTCGATGCCCCAATGATGAAAGTTGATGCAGCCAAGCGTGGGACTTACGACCGCATTATTCCTGTCAATGTCAGGAATGCATTCCGCGGAGCGATGGAATGTAATGGTAATGGATTATGCTTCAATTTCGATGTCAGAAGCCCAATGTGTCCATCAATGAAAATCAGCCAGCATCGCATACATTCCCCTAAAGGCAGGGCGACCTTGGTGAGAGAGTGGTTGCGGCTTTTGACAGAGCAGGGGGTTGAACCCAAATTGTTGGAGCATGGACTGGAGCAAACGCGCCCCAGTTTGCGGGGATTGATTGAAAAAACCCGTCATAGTTGGCGGGCGTGGCGAGGTGAATATGATTTTTCACATGAAGTTAAAGAAGCTATGTCAGGTTGTTTAGCCTGTAAAGCCTGTTCAACACAATGTCCGATCAAGATCGACGTTCCTTCGTTTCGTTCACGCTTCTTAGCGTTGTATCACAGCCGCTACTTGCGCCCATTGCGTGATCATATTGTTGCTAATGTTGAACACAGTACGCCATTGATGGCAAAAGCACCGCGAGTATTTAATTTTTTCCTGAAACAACTGTGGGTACAAAGAATCAGCCAGCATACCATTGGCATGGCTGATCTGCCGTTACTCTCCTACCCGACATTGCAGCAGCAACTTGCTGGTCATTATGCAGCAAGGACAACGCTGGAACAGTTGGAAGGCTTATCATTACTACAGCGTGACCAACATGTGCTTATTGTCCAAGACCCTTTTACAAGTTATTACGATGCGAAAGTGGTCACTGATTTTGTCTTGCTGGCAGAAAAGCTGGGGTATAAACCGGTCTTATTGCCATTTTCGCCTAATGGAAAAGCACAGCATGTCAAAGGGTTCTTGAATCGATTTGCTAAAACCGCGGGAAAAACGGCTGACTTCCTTAATCGGATAGCGCGCCTGAATATTCCTATGGTAGGTGTCGATTCTGCTTTAGTTCTGTGCTACCGAGATGAATACAACGCTATTCTTGGTGAACGGAGGGGGAATTTTAAAGTTCAGTTGGTACATGAATGGCTAACCAGCATTCTGCCGGAAAAAATGTCACAAGAGAAAAACGATAATTCAATATCCAGACATAACTGGTATCTACTTGGCCATTGTACCGAAGTGACAGCATTGCCTAATAGCGGTAAACAATGGGCTGATATCTTCTGCTATTTTGGTCATCAATTGAATCATGTCAGTGTCGGCTGTTGTGGCATGGCGGGTACATATGGTCATGAAAAGAAAAATCTGGAGAGATCCATTGGCATCTACAAGCTTTCATGGGCTCCGGCACTGAAAAATCTATCCTTAGAACATTGCCTGAGTACAGGGTATTCGTGTCGCAGTCAGGTGAAGCGCATAGAAGGAAAATTACTTAAACATCCATTACAAGCCTTATTGGAGATAATGCCGTGATTTGGAAACGTAATATAGATGTAAATACACTTAATCAATTTAATGGTGAGTGTATGGTAAAACATGTAGGGATCGAATTTACCCAACTTGGCGATGATTTTATCGAAGGAACAATGCCAGTCGATCAACGAACTAAACAGCCGTTCGGGATCTTGCATGGCGGAGCATCTGTGGTATTGGCTGAAACACTTGGCTCGATTGCAGGTTATCTCTGTTCGGAAGGTGAACAGAAAGTGGTGGGAGTAGAGATTAATGCTAACCACCTTAAATCTGTTCGTGAAGGTATGGTTAAAGGGGTTTGTAAACCTGTCCATCTTGGCCGTTCACACCAGGTCTGGCAGATTGATATCTACAATGATCAGCAACAATTATGTTGCACATCTCGTCTGACAACAGCCATTTTATCTTAGCTATCCTACCTGTTTTGTTGTTTTTTGTTCCTGTCAGTATTATAGCTGGCGGGAACAGCCGGATAATATAACCCTCTCTTTGATTACTACGAATGAGATAGAATAGTTTTGCAAAGTAGGCTATTAATTAACCACAAACATTCAAGTATCATTTTCAGGAAGCACGTATGAAGCGATTTTTAACTGTTATCGGCATGTTCTTGATTGGCATGTTGTCGTTAAGTGGATTGACTAATATCGCCCATGCTATCGAGTATCCATTGCCTCCTGCTAATAGCCGTCTGATTGGCAAAAATTCTACCTATATTGTGCCCGATGACGGGCGCCCGTTAGAATCCATTGCAGCCAAATACCAAATAGGATTACTGGCGATGTTGGAAGCAAATCCTGGTGTTGACCCTTATTTACCTAAATCTGGCACGGAGTTAATTATTCCATCACAGATGCTGCTTCCAGACACTGTTCGTCAAGGAATTATTATCAATCTGGCCGAACTTAGGCTCTATTATTACCCTGAGGGGAAAAATTATGTTGTTGTGTACCCTATTGGAATAGGTCAACTTGGGCGCAACACGCCGACTATGACAACGTCAGTCAGCCAATTGATTAAGAACCCGACATGGACACCAACCGTTAATATTCGTAAGGATTATGCTAGTCGGGGAATTATTTTGCCTGCCGTAATACCCGCAGGTCCAGATAATCCAATGGGGGATTTTGCCCTACGTTTGGCCGCTGGGCGTGGCGAATATTTAATCCATGGTACAAATGCAAATTTTGGCATTGGTATGCGTGTCAGTTCAGGATGTATTCGTTTGCGACCTGATGATATCGAAGCTCTGTTTCAGACTGTTCCACGAGGAACGCGTGTCCAAGTCATTAATGAGCCGGTGAAATATGCCACAGAGCCAGATGGTAAGCGCTATGTGGAAGTTCATCAGCCGCTTTCTAATAAAGAGACAGATGATCCACAAACAATGCCTATCCCACGTTCTGAAGGCTTAGTGAAGTTCATTAATAATCGTGAAACAGATGAATTCCGTGTTGATCAAGGCATTATTCGTCGTTCAGGAATGCCAGTACAGGTGAATACAGGGCTGGCTACCAATAGCCAAGCGGAAAAGGCGATGTTAAGGCCAATTGAAGATAGGGAAGAAACGGCCGACCCCGAAATTAAACCAGCTAAGATACCGCCATTACATCAACCTGGGCCAATTTATCAACCTGAAACCTAAGAAATTGAGAAATATAGGGTGGTAAGCAAAAATAGAAATGGCGTACCACTGTACGCCATTTGTTATCAACAATTTTACCTACTATAAAGATTATTTCTTGTATGAACGAACTTGGTTATCAAGGCGCTGATTCGCGCGAGCAGCTTCGTCTCTGGCTGATTGTACATCAGAACGAATAGAACTGAGATCACTGCTCAACTGGTCAACTTTAGAACCGAGTGTTTGAACCTGAGAGGCGAGTTGTTCAACTTTAGTTGCGCTTGAGCAACCCGCTAACAGAGTAGAAGCCAGAATTACTGCACCAAATACAACTTTAGTACGATTCATCACATTACCCTCTAGATTAAGTTAATCTCCAAGTAGCCATCTAAGTATTACACAAACTATTTTAGAAAGAGAATAAATTTTTGCTACGAAAAAAATTCAGCATAAACAAAGTGTGACTTATTTGTTTAATTATTTTGATAATAAAAGGATAATTGAATCAATATTGTTAAATCAACATGAATTATTGTTATATAAGAGATCAGCAGATATAAACATAATTGAGTGAAAATAGTAAAATATTCTTGTATTGAACAGCATTTTGAAAGAAGAATATTAATTTGTAAAGTTCACTATGATGATGGTGTGCTATAGAAATATAAAAAGCCCAATCTGCATAATACAAATATGGGCTTCTTTATGATCCTGGTACTGCCCAAGTTTAGACAGCGCTGTTGTTTAGCTTATTAAGCTTATAGCACGTGAACAGAGGAAGTGTTTGTGGTGCCACTTGGCACTAATGCACCGGAAACCATGACAACGATATCCCCTTTGTGTGCCATACCACTTGCCAATGCAGCTTCTTTACCAATACGATAAAAATCATCGGTAGAGGCGATTTCTTTGACAATCTGAGTGGAAACACCTTTGACCAACAGCAATTGACGAGCAGTGATTTCATTCGTTGTCAACGCAAGGATTGAGGCATTAGGGAAATATTTGCGGATAGATCTTGCAGACTTACCACCATATGTTGCCACGACAATTAATGGCGCTTCCAATTTTTCTGCAATTTCAACCGCACCACGGCACACTGCTTCGGTAACACGCAGCTTCTGAGTTCTGGTATGCTCAATTTTGCTGCCCATAACGCGATCTGTACGTTCACAGATTGTTGCCATGATGGAAACAGCTTCAACAGGGTATTTTCCTTTCGCACTTTCACCAGAAAGCATTACCGCATCGGTACCATCTAAAATAGCGTTAGCAACGTCGCCGGCTTCAGCGCGGGTAGGGCGTGGGTTTTTGATCATTGAATCCAGCATCTGGGTGGCAGTGATAACAACCTTACGAGCTGCATTACATTTTTCGATCATCATTTTTTGCGCGAAGATAACTTCTTCTACCGGGATTTCAACACCCAGATCGCCACGAGCAACCATGATGCCGTCAGACGCTTCGAGAATTTCATCGAAGTTATTCAAGCCTTCCTGATTTTCGATTTTGGAAATGATTTGGATGTGTTCGCCACCATGAGCTTTCAGGTGCTCACGGATCTCCAGTACATCTGAACGTTTACGGATAAAAGATGCTGCAACGAAATCCACGCCTTGCTCACAACCGAAGATCAAATCCTGTTTATCTTTTTCTGCCAGTGCAGGCAGGTTGATAGAAACATTTGGCAGGTTAACGCCTTTGTTTTCACCCAAATCACCGTTATTCAATACCTTACAGATGACTTCAGTCGCGGTAGTTTCTTTAACTGTCATGGCGATCAAACCATCATCAACCAATATAGTGTTTCCTGGTTTCAGATCTTCTGGCAGACCGACATAAGTCACAGCGACACACTCTCGATTGCCAATAACAGATTTATCTGTTGTAAAGGTGAAGGTTTGACCCGCTGTAAGGGAGACGTCATTGCCATCTTCCAGCTTCATGGTACGGATTTCAGGACCCTTAGTATCCAATAAGATGGCGGCTTTTTTGCCAGTTTTTGCTACGACCGCGCGAATGTTTTTAATGCGTTGGCCATGCTCTTCGTAGTCACCGTGAGAAAAGTTCAGGCGCATCACATTCATACCAGCATTAAGCAGTTCGGTCAATTTCTCTTCGGATTCTGTTTTTGGCCCGATAGTACAAACAATTTTGGTTTTTTTCATGACAATCTATCTACTGATTTTAATGGATTAAAAGAGAGAATCGCTGGCCATTCACATTTATGCCCGCATCATCAGGTGTTTTGAGTTGCGCAACATAGTGAAAAACGGATAGCAATAGAAAGTGAATAGTAGTAAGAGTCAAATGGTTTTTCAGCGTGAAGTTCGGTATGTGCAGATATACGGATTTAGTTCGACTAATCATCTGTAATTTTTTCTGGATTCGGTAAATTAATTAGCTGAAACCATTCAACTTATGACATAGGCGTATTATAGAGACTAATTTCTGTGAAATGAATCAAAAAATAGCTTTTGAAAGGATTTCCATACAGAAAAGAGGAGATAGCCATGGTTCATAATGAAAGAAATCAGAGAGTTGTTGCGCAAATAAAATAAAATTGAGTTTTTAATACACAAGTAGATTGGACAACAATCTAGTTCATGAGTACAAGAGGATATTGGAATGAAAAAATTGGGAAAAGGTAACTAGTATAAGAAAGGTGTGAAGTGATGAATTAGATATGGTGCGTCCGAGTGGACTCGAACCACCGACCCCCACCATGTCAAGGTGGTGCTCTAACCAACTGAGCTACGGACGCACATCAAGATTCTATTTTCTGTCAACCGGATATTTGGTGCGTCCGAGTGGACTCGAACCACCGACCCCCACCATGTCAAGGTGGTGCTCTAACCAACTGAGCTACGGACGCAATCTAAATTTCTGTGGCTGACAACGGGGACGAATATTAACGAGCACTGAGCCTTCTGGCAAGGGGAAAAATGCAAATTCTTGTTCAACTGCTCGCATTTACATCTTTTAGCATGAATTCGCAGCTTTTTCCCCTTGTGTTGGTAACTTAATATACTGAATTAACGAGTAGAACGTTTCAGAACATAATGGGCTGGCTGTTTTTGTGTCCATAAAATACGGTAACCCATCATGAATGCTGATGCGGTTAAACCGATAATAAACCCAATCCAGAAACCCTGTGGTCCCATCGGCTTAGTTACATAATCAGTCAATGCCAGAATATAGCCACTAGGTAGTCCTAAGAGCCAATAAGCAATAAAAGTGATAAAGAAAATAGAACGTGTATCCTTGTACCCGCGCAATACTCCTGATCCAATGACCTGAATTGCATCAGAAAGTTGGTAAATAGCAGCAAACAGCATTAAGTGGGAGGCAAGAATAACGACCTCAGGGTTATCGTTGTACATAAACGCAATGTGTTTGCTAAACAGTATCGTGAAGGTCGCTGTCATACAGGCAATAATTAAGCCAACAATAATACTCGTATATGCGGATACCTTAGCACCTTCTGTTGATTGTTGGCCCAGGTTATAGCCAACGCGAATGGTGGCCGCTATCCCCAATGACAGTGGAAACATAAACATCATGGAGCTGAAGTTGAGTGATATCTGGTGCCCTGCAACGGCCACGACACCGAGTGGAGAGACCAACAACGAGACGACAGCAAACAGAGTAACCTCAAAAAACATCGCTAAAGCGATAGGCAGGCCAAGCAGTGCAATACGTTTTTGCGTATGCCATTCAGGTCCCACAAATTTGTTGAATGTTTGGATATCTTTTTGAGAAGGAGAGTGCTTCACATAGGCAAATAGCAACAGGAACATAACCCAGTAAACGGTTGCCGTTGCAACACCACAACCGATACCACCTAATGCAGGCGCACCAAATTTACCGTAAATAAAAATATAGTTAACGGGAATATTGACCAGTAGTCCGGCAAGGCCTATGACCATTGCTGGTTTGGTTTTCGATAACCCTTCACATTGACCACGTAAAACTTGATAAAACAAATAACCTGGCGCTCCCCACATGATGGCATGGATAAATTCCGTGGCTTTTTGTGCCAATACAGGATCGACGTTATGTTGTGCTTCTATAACAAATCGGCTGTTATACAGTATTGCGATGGTCAAGATAGAGAGGAAAGTTGCAAGCCAAAATCCTTGCTGAATTTGGCCTGCAACATTTTTTCTCTGACCAGATCCATTCATGTGTGCCACGATTGGTGTCAAGGCGAGCAATAAACCTTGGCCAAACAGAATGGTTGGCAGCCAGATTGATGTACCAACAGCAACCGCTGACATTTCAATAGCACCAGCTTTACCAGCCATGACGGTATCGACGAAACCCATCGCAGTTTGTGAAAACTGTGCGATGACGACAGGGATCCCTAAAGCGAGCAAACTACGCGCTTCATTTAAATATTTCTGCACGTACTACACCTTTTTTGATTGAAAATTAACGAGAAAAACAAGAAATATTTTTGCGAGCAAACGATGTTAATGGAAAATATATCGCTTATAAGCTGTCATATTGTATAGGACTCATTTTATTAATCCAATCATTGCACGATGTTTATACTCAACATGATTGAAGCAACACTCAACTGAAACTAAACTCAACCAAAATAATGTATTAAACAAAATGGTATTTAAGTAATGTTTAAAAGTGGTGAGTGGGTTAAACTAATCCGCTAGATGAAATTATTAAAGAGGTTCCCATGTTTACAGGTATTGTTCAGGGAAAAGCACCGATAGTTGCTATTGATGAAAAAATGCATTTTCGGACCCATGTTGTTAAATTTCCGGCTGAATTATTACGCGGAATTGAAACGGGGGCTTCTGTTTCCCACAACGGTTGTTGTCTGACTGTAACTAAGATCGACGGTGATTTAATCAGTTTTGATTTAATGAAAGAAACATTGCGTCTGACCAACCTTGGCGAACTTAGGGTAGGTGATTTAGTTAATTTGGAAAGGGCTGCTAAATTTGGTGATGAAATTGGTGGGCATTTGATGTCCGGTCATGTTATTACAACAGCAGAAATTGCCAAGATCTTCACTTCTGAAAATAACCATGAAATATGGTTTCGAATTCACGATAAACAGTTAATGAAATATATCCTGCATAAAGGATTTGTTGGTATTGACGGAATTAGCCTAACAATTGGAGATGTAGTCAATAATCGCTTCTGTGTTCATTTAATTCCAGAAACATTGGAACGTACAACTTTGGGCAAAAAACGTCTCGGTGAAAAGGTTAATATTGAAATTGATCCACAAACCCAAGCGATTGTAGATACCGTTGAACGGATTCTGTCTCAGAAAGAACAAGAAAAATTATTGTCACAGACTGAAGAGCAATAAAAAATCTTTCTAGATTCGATAAAACACGAAAGCTACAGAAATACGATTTCTGTAGCTTCAAGCATTCCGTTATGGGGAGCTATCTAGGTACTCTCAATCCTTTTTCAATGCCTCGCGGACTAAAGACTATCTGCCATAACTGTATATCTCTTGCACGGAATGCACCTGCACAGGCGTTCAGGTAATAACTGAACATCCGTTTGAAGCGTGGGCTATAGTTATGCTCTATTTCATGCCAACTGGCGATAAATCGCTCATACCATGCCATCAATGTCCGGTCATAATCAGCCCCAAAATTGTGCCAATCTTCCATGACAAACTTTCCGGTAGTTGCTTTGGCAATTTTGGCGATCGATGGTAAGCAGCCATTGGGAAAAATATATTTGCTGATCCATGCATCGGAACCTAATTTATCAATATTGGAACCGATGGTATGGAGAAGGAACAGACCATCAGGTTTTAAGTTCTTTTTCACTATATTGAAATAATTGTCATAATTTTTAGGGCCTACGTGCTCAAACATGCCGACAGATACAACGCGATCAAACTGAAGGTCGAGGTTTCGGTAATCTTCAAGGATAATTTTTACATTTAGATCCTTGCAGTGTTCCTGTGCATACTTCTGTTGCTCGGCTGAAATCGTTACCCCTGTAACAGATACACCGTAGTTTTCTGCCGCATAGGCAGCCAAACCTCCCCATCCACAACCGATATCCAATAAAGTCATGCCTGGGGACAATTGTAGTTTTTCGCAAATCAGGCGCAGCTTATGGGATTGTGCTTCTTCTAGTGTGTTGGCATCTTTCCAATAACCGCAAGAATATTGCATGTGAGGATCAAGCATCCGGGTAAACAGGTCATTGCCTAAATTATAATGTTCCTCACCTACAATCCAGGCACGTTTGGGAGATTGTAAATTAAATATACGAGAGATAATTATCTTGAAGATATCCTTGACATTTTTAGGAATACGATGTTCTAAACCTGCCCGTAATACTTTGTAAAAGAAAATATCAAGGCGATCACATTCCCACCAGCCATCCATATAACTCTCACCCAGACCCAAGGAGCCTTTTTTCAATACGCGTTTATAGAAGTCAGGATTTTTAATCCGTATGTCGAAAGGGCGCTTACCATTGATATCAATATCAGTTTCCTGAAGCAATTCATGGGCGATCCTATGCCAAGGATCAGTGATTATTTTTTTACCTTCAACGAAAGACGAACTCATATACTCTCCAACATTTGTGTGATGGAATTTTGAGGTGTCACTTTGTAGCTGATTTTTATTATATAAAACCCCGAAGGTTTATTGGAAAATAATATAGAAATTGCATTGAAAAGCACATATTGCCTATTCATCCTGAAATTAAATAGAGCGTCAATGCTCTGAGAGACCTCAAATTCCGAGTTTTTAGAATAATGAATCCGTATGAGTATATGAGTGAAATAGTATTTAAACAATCATCTAAAGGTCACATAATGGTGTAACCTTTAGATAATAATGTTCTTAACTATTATTTTTTTGGAGAATTATTGTATTCATGTTTAGTGGTTTTTTTCAACACCTTGTTTTTGCAGCCAATAACCGACAGACATTGGAACAACCGTAAGCGCCATTGTTGTTGTCGTCGATAAAAGAGGGTATTCCATAAATACAGAGACGATCATACTCGCAACAAAACAGAGGCCCAATTGCAGGGCATTTTGTAATGCAGCCGCTTTACCACTATCCTGAGGATAAACAGACAGAGCATTTGCTACTGCAATTGGATAGGATGCACCATTCATTGCCGCCATCACACAAAAAGGAATAAGAATGGCTATAAATGAAGGTTCACTTAATATGGAAATCAAGCAAATAATGATCATGCTTACAGCATAGCCCACCAACAGAAATGGGAATACCGTTTCACTTTTTACTTTTTCCAGTAAGATACGGCAACCATACCCGCCAATCATAAATGCCAGAGTTTGGGGAATATAACTTAAGCCAATATCGGTAGGGTCATAACCCATATCTTTCAAAATTGTTGGTGAACCCGTTAGCCAGGCAAAAAAACCGGCACTGCAAGATGCATAGATCAATACATTTCCGTTAAAAACTGGGGAAGTTAATAACGTAAAGAAAGAAACTGCCTTTTTATCAGCGTGGGTTTCGATACTAGTACGCTTATTAGTCAGAAAAAATGTTGGTATTAACAGCAATATCGTTACGATCATTAAAACAAGGAAAATGACTCTCCAACCATTATGTGTCAATAGCCATGCGCCCAACAAAGGAGCAAGAGCAGGGGAAAGAGCAACCAAAGGCATGATCATGGCAAAAACACGTTTGGTACGCTCTGCATCATATCTGTCGACGACTAAAGCCTGCCAAGTCACCGCAGCGGAACAAACGCCAACCGCTTGCATAAATCTCAATACCAATAACTGGATCGGACCCGTTATCCAAAGCATACCTAAACAACTAATGGAAAACAGGGATAGGCCGATAATAAGAACAGGTTTTCTGCCTAAACGGTCAGACAATTGACCCCATAAAAGTTGTGCAAAAGCAAATCCGGCAAGAAAAATGCTAAGGCTCGCACTAATAGCATTAGTTGATGTACCTAATTCTGCTTTCATTGTATCAAAAGCGGGCAGATACATATCAATGGCCAGATAGCCTAACATGCTTAAACCCGCGAGATAAGACATAAATGGAATGGAGTTTTTATTTGTTGTCATTGTGTTAATAATCAGGTTTTGTAGTGGATAAGGAAATATTTGGCTTATTTTATATAGCATGATTTTTACTTGTGAAACGGTAATATTTGCACCATGTTGTGAAAAAAATTGAAAGGAAGATATATGTGGTCTGAATACTCTCTGGAAGTCGTTGATGCTGTTGCCAGAACAGGAAGTTTCAGCGCGGCTGCATCAGAACTTCATCGTGTGCCTTCTGCTGTCAGCTATACGGTAAAACAGCTTGAAGAATGGCTGGCAGTACCTCTGTTTGAACGTCGTCATCGTGATGTTGATTTAACGGAAGCGGGGGCAATTTTTGTCAAAGAAGCGCGTTCTGTTATCAAAAAAATGAATCACACTCGGCACCAGTGCCAACAGGTTGCCAATGGTTGGCGGGGACAATTTAGTATTGCGGTTGATCAGGTAGTAAAACCAGAGCGAACGCTTCGGCTAATTTTGGATTTTTATCGCCATTTTCCAGATATTGAATTACTTATCTATCCTGAAGTTTTCAATGGCGTGTGGGATGCTTTGGTGGATGGACGGGTGGATGTCGCCATCGGAGCGACACGTGCTGCCCCTGTTGGTGAGCGATATAGCTTCAGGGATATGGGGTTCATGCCTTGGTTGTGTGTAGCCAGTCCTGAACACGAACTGGCAGTAATATCGGGAAAATTGAATGATGACCAAATGCGGCCTTATCCCAGTTTATGTCTTGAAGACACCTCACGCAGTTTGCCTAAGCGTGATACATGGGCTTTGGATAATCAGCGGAGACTGATTGTCCCTGATTGGGATGTTGGATTAAGTTGCTTGATGGATGGATTGTGTGTAGGTATGGTGCCTAAACACCGTGCGCAACCGCTGATCCGTAAAGGCAAGTTGATTACACTTGAACTTGAACAACCATTGCCTGACAGCCCATGCTGCTTAACATGGTCGCAAAAAAGCCATTCACCGGCATTAAGCTGGTTACTTGATTATCTGGGGGATAGCGAAACGCTTAATGCCGAATGGCTGCAAGAAAATTAACCGTCAGCGGCGATAATCGATAAAAGGTCCATCTGCAACAGAGCGCCGTTCAACAAGGCGTGGGTGGACTTCGATAGTTTGTGCATCCTCACGTTTATTGACGATCCTGTCCAGTAACATTGAAAAGGCCATTTGCCCTAAACGCTCTTTGGGTTGGTGGATGGTTGTTAATGCTGGCGTAAAATAGCGGGCATTGCGAATATTATCATAACCGATGATTGAAATGTCTTGTGGAACGCGTAATCCCAACTCATCGGCTGCACAAATTGCTCCCATAGCCATGACATCTCCACCACAAAAAACAGCAGTTGGACGATGTTTTTGATTCAGGATCTTGTACATAGCTTGATAACCGGACTCAGGTTCAAAATCACCTTGTACAATCCACTCATCCCGAATAGCGATATTGGCTTCTTTTAGTGCTTTAAGGAAACCTTGGTGGCGCCCTCCTCCAGTATTTCTTGCCAATGGCCCAGGAATAGATGCAATATCACGATGACCACGTTCAATGAGATAACGGCCAGCCAGGTAACCACCATGAAAGGCATTATCAATAATTGCATCGGTAAAATCGCCTCTGGATTCTCCCCAATCCATGACTACCATAGGAATATTACGATAGCCTTCCAACATGTTCAAAAGTTGCTCAGGATATTCTGAACACATTACCAGCAAACCATCTACTCGTTTTTGTGCCAGCATCGCGAGGTAAGCTTTCTGTTTATCAAGGTTGTTATGAGAATTACATAAAATCAATGTATAACCTTTGCTATAGCAGCTATTTTCAACCGATTCTATAATCTCAGCAAAGTAGGGTGCTTCACTTGATGTTGCCAGCAATCCAATGGATTTGGTGTGGTTAACTTTCAAGCTGCGGGCAACGGCACTGGGAGAATAGTTCAATTCTTTAATAGCGGCCCAAACTGCGGCCTTTGTATCTTCGGCGACGAAACGGGTTTTATTGATCACATGGGATACGGTTGTAGTCGAAACACCAGCGCGTTTAGCCACATCTTTAATCGTTGCCATGAAAAAAGGACTCCTGACCTTCTGGTCTAATTTATATACCCTTTATCTTTCTTGTCGGGTATAGCTATTTGTTAATCGTTTACCAATATATTTATATACAGGGTGATGGTTGGCAATAATTTAGCGGTAAACCTTGAATTTTGTCTGATCTAGCTCAAAAGTGAAAGCAATAATCGATGCTATAAAGAGTATGGATTAAATATTGCGGTATGATTTTTAGATAATATGGCAAATAACTGCTTAAAATTTAGGATGTTGAAGTGTCTTAATTTTCACATTGAGGATGTTCTATGGATACAGATCTGAAATTGGGATTATTGGCCGCCAGTAGTGCATTAATCATGATTGTTTTTCTGGGGAGCCTCTGCCTGATCTGATCAAGATCTAAAAGAAGAATTTGTAGTCCCACTTACTTTAAAGGGGGGGGTCTCCAGCATACGAAATTCCGCGCATGAAGGAAAACCTGCCCTTATTATTTCAAGCTAGTATTAAGAACGAATCTTATTAAGCCAGATTTTCTTCAACAAATTTCCAGTTGACCAGAGCCCAGAAGTGCTCTAAATATTGAGGGCGTGCATTGCGGTAATCAATGTAATATGCGTGCTCCCAAACATCAACGGTCAGTACTGGCTTATCTTCGCCAGTCAATGGGGTTGCTGCATTAGAAGAGTTAACAATAGCCAGAGTGCCATCAACTTTCTTGACTAACCAAGTCCAACCAGAACCAAAGTTTTTCAGGGCTGCGTCAGTGAATTGCTGTTTGAACTCAGCAAAAGAGCCGAAAGCATTGTTGATAGCGTCTGCTACTTTTCCGGTTGGTTCGCCACCACCATTTGGTGACAGGCTATGCCAGTAGAAAGTATGGTTCCAAACTTGTGCTGCGTTATTGAAGATACCACCTTCAGATGTTTTGATAATCTCTTCCAGAGATTTTCCGGCAAACTCAGTATCTTTAATCAGATTATTCAGGTTTACAACATAAGCGTTGTGATGTTTGCCGTAGTGGTATTCCAGGGTTTCTGCAGAAATGTGTGGTTCCAGGGCATCTTTGGCATAAGGTAATGCTGGTAATTCAAAAGACATTGCATGCTCCTTTTTATTAATATCGGGTTTTTGGCTCCGCAAACCATGGCTTAGACACTAACCATGGGCAGGGCAAATTTAAGCTTATTATCGTGTTACTATTTTGATAATTATCTTAACAACTTTTCTGCTAAATAACAGGGAAAAAGATGCTATCACGCTGCGAACTGGTGCAGAACTAAACTTAACATGGATTGAATACAGTCAGTTGGAGTGGAAATATTTAATGATCATTTACTGCAAGTCATGGCAAAAATTTGCCATATAAAGTTCACGGTAGAAAAATTAGCGTAGAAAGTGGTATTCTGAATCAATCTTTATCTTATGCTAATAAATAGCGCTTGCAGTTTTTAAGGAAGCAAAAATGACTAATATAAACACTAACACGGTTACTGATACAACGGCTGATGCAGTCATTGAAAAAATCGAACGTCAGATCAGAGAAAACCCAATTCTGTTGTACATGAAAGGTTCACCAAAATTGCCAAGCTGCGGTTTCTCTGCACAGGCAGTTCAGGCCTTATCAGCTTGTGGTGAACGTTTTGCTTATGTGGATATTCTGCAAAATCCAGATATCCGAGCTCAATTACCTAAGTATGCTAATTGGCCGACTTTTCCTCAACTTTGGGTTGATGGTGAGTTGGTGGGAGGTTGTGACATTCTTGTTGAGATGTATCAACGCGGTGAACTACAAACACTGATCAAAGAGACTGCCGACAAGTATCGTGAGCAGGAATAAGGTCAGTTATTCATCTGAATAATGGCTACTTTTCATAGCCCCATACTTTAATTGGTATGGGGCTTGCTTTTTTAGGATTCGCAGCTGGCTGCATCAGTAGATGGTAGCGGCCAACCACCTAGACGTTTCCAGCGATTAACCAGTTCACAGAAAAGCAGGGCAGTTCGATCCGTATCATAAAGTGCGCTATGGGCCTGATTGCTGTCAAACGGAATTTCCGCTGTGATGCAGGCTTTGGCAAGAATTGTCTGGCCAAGAACCAAGCCACTGAGTGCAGCGGTATCAAAAGTAGCGAACGGATGGAATGGATTGCGTTTCAAACCAGCACGTTCAGCAGCAGCCATGACAAAACTGTGATCAAAATTGGCATTATGGGCGACCATAATTGCACGGTTACAATTCGTGTCTTTCATGCCCTTGCGGATCATTTTAAAAATTGCGTGCAAGGCAGTATATTCACTGACAGCGCCTCGCAAGGGGTTTGTAGGATCAATGCCAGTGAAAGCGAGAGCGGCAGGATCAAGATTAGCCCCTTCAAAAGGCTCGATATGAAAATGTAGCGTATTGGCAGGTGTTAGCCAACCATCTTCATCCATTTTTAAAGTAATTGCAGCAATTTCAAGCAAAGCGTCTGTACGCGCATTAAAACCAGCGGTTTCGACATCAATGACAACGGGATAGTAGCCACGAAAGCGCCCACTTAGCATATTTTGATCATTTTGATTAGACATCTGATTTTCAGTTCTTAGCTTCAGGATTCTATTTTTTAACTTTGGAATAGTGGGCATTATGACAAAATTTGGTGTGTCTTGCAGAAGTAATGCTTATTCGGTGGGGAATTAAAGGGCAAGATGCCCTTATT
Organism: Xenorhabdus ehlersii; assembly: GCF_003610465.1. Lineage (GTDB taxonomy): Bacteria > Pseudomonadota > Gammaproteobacteria > Enterobacterales > Enterobacteriaceae > Xenorhabdus > Xenorhabdus ehlersii. Next base: position 499,338 of record NZ_RAQI01000003.1, read on the forward strand.
TAGGTATTTAAATAATTTCTAACTATAACTCGATAGTTATTGATAGAGTTAGTTGCCTAATGCATTGCTGGCACTTGAATTTTCGATGAGTTCAATCTTATAGCCATCAGGATCTTCAACGAATGCAATGACGGTTGTTCCACCTTTAACTGGCCCTGCTTCGCGAACTACTTTCCCTCCTGCAAGTTTGATGTGTTCACAGGTTGCTGCAACATCATCAACACCTAAGGCGATATGTCCAAATGCGGTTCCCATTTCGTAGTTTTCAACATCCCAATTATAGGTTAGCTCAATGACTGCGCCTTGACTTTCATCGGTATAACCAACAAACGCGAGAGAATACTTATACTCTGGATTTTCGCTGGTGCGAAGTAAACGCATACCCATTACCTGAGTATAGAAATCAATTGAGCGCTGCATGTTGCCAACCCGGATCATAGTGTGGAGTAAACGCATGATTACCTCTTGGTCTTTATAGTTTTATTGCGAAACATAGCTTTATTACAAAAACTTGGCTCACATATCTGCATATGATTGGTTAACTATAGCGTGTATAGATCAGATAATTCAAATTATCCGGTTTGTTTACCTTTAAGTTGTTACCATTTTATTTTGAAATGACAAGGGCGAAGTTTATACTGGTCAATAAACGGCCTCATTATGGGAATGCTTGATAAGCCTGGATGTAGGGGGATGAGATGGCTAAACAATTAGAATTTTTTGCTATTCCAAACCCTTGTCGGGGAGTTTGTGAATCTGATCCCCGTGGTTTTTGCCGAGGATGTTATCGTAGTAGGAAAGAGCGATTTATATGGACGAAATTATCGGATAGTGAAAAAAGAGAAATATTGCGGTTATGTCGTCAGAGAAAACTAAGAGAGCCGAGAAGAAAGGAAGAGGAAAGAAATATTATTCCAAGACAACCCGATTTATTTTAATTCCACTCTGAATTGGCTAAAAAATATCATTTATATGAATTATAGTTTAGGATGATCGCAAAAATAAGAAATATTACTAGCCATAAATGATATATTATTTATATTACATTTCTTTTATTTGACATAAGTCATTTCAAAATATCACTTCTGTTGTCTATCTTAATCATTTCAGTAAAAATTTCTTATTAAAGAATTATTTATTGAACAAAAAAGAAACTGTTTTGTTATCTTATTGTTTTTTATGTTATTTATTTTGATGTTATCAATCTCTGTAAGAGAAAAATGATATTAATGTAAAAATATATAGATTAGTACTTGGATGGCGGTTATTCTTATAGAACTTTAACCGAGTTGAAATGTATATATTTTGGGGGATTGTACTTTTTTTGTTGATATTTAAACTTACAATAGTTTAGTTGAAGGATTATTTTATACAGTTTATATCGTTGGTGGATTAATGCGCGATTTTATTCGGTGCGCCGTACAATTTCGCTCTTTAGGGCGACGAAGATGTCAACTTTAAGTAACAAGCCAACGCGATACTAATTAGGTAATTAGCGAAATTGCTGACTCTGCTAATGTAAGCATGATATAGAGTGCGTATCCATTATTCATATGAATAAACTGATTGGATAATTCATTGATGTTATATGAGTCTCTAATTATAAGGAGGGGTAATTGGAATTGACATTGGGATCAGATCTGGCACGTTTAGTCCGTATCTGGCGCGCTTTAATTGATCATCGTTTGAAACCGTTGAAATTAACTCAGACGCATTGGGTTACTCTATACAATATTAGTCAACTACCACCAGAGCAGTCCCAGATACAGCTCGCAAAAGCTATTGGTATTGAGCAACCATCTTTGGTGAGAACGCTTGATCAATTAGAAGAAAAGAAACTGATTACACGCCATACATGTGCCAATGATCGACGTGCAAAAAGAATCAAATTAACCAAAGAATCGGAAAACTTTATTAGAGAAGTGGATAGTGTTATTGGTTCTACAAGAAAAGAAATTTTGGAGGGAATTACTCATGATGAGTTAATTCTGCTTGCTTCTGTAATAAAGAAAATTGAAAAAAATATTAACCAATTGCACAAACAGGTAATATAAAAATTAATCTATAATAATAAAATCGCGGCCCAGATCTTGTTACTGGTAAACCGCGATTTTTTGTCTTGCGTTATTTAAACATTTTAGAGTGGTGATACAGTCAAAGAATCTCCGCTGTTTGCGATCCTGACACGTTGCCCTCTGCTGAATACGGTGCTGTCTAACTTTTGTACTATGATGATATTTTTTCCGCTGTCCATACGAATTTCTAGCTCAATACCTTTCGTTTGGTCTAAAGCACCTTCGATTCTTTGACCAGCCAGGCCGCCAGCAATAGCACCTGCAGCTGTGGCAAGCCTTTGACCAGAACCATCACCAACTGTATTACCTAGCAATCCTCCCAAAACAGCACCACCAATGAGACCTAACATATTAGGATCACCAGCTTGCTTGCCTTTAATCGTGATGGGGCGTACAGATAGAATGGTGCCATAAGTCACAGTTTGAGCTTGTTTGGCTTGACCAATAGAGTAAGTATCACTAGAAAGTGCTCCCATGTCTGCACAGCCAGACAACGTGGTTACTACAACTGCGCCAACCAGGAAACGTTTTAACATAATCACTCCTAATTTTAATGCCCGATAGGGAAGCTTGAGAATAAACTTATCACCAAGTGTTCGGCTACTATTCTCAGTAGTAGATACTATTGTTAGCAGCAGAACTAATAAATTTGCCGGCTACTAATAATGCATATTTACATATAATAAATGTTCACGATGAACTCTGAAAGGAATAATTCCTGACCAAAAGTTTAGCATGTTTTGTGAAGAGCTTTCCAAAACTCAGATTTTATCTCTGATAATGATCATTAAACATATATAGTCCGAATAGATGTGTTTTATAGTTTACGCAAGATTAAATGTAATCCACATGTTAAATGTGATCCATTATTTAATAGAGGAGTATTTATGAAGTCAGGACGTTATATTGGTGTGATGTCTGGCACCAGCATGGATGGGGTTGATGTTATTTTGGCGGAGATTAGTGATAAAATTGTTACTCAGCAAGTGAGTTATAGCCATCCTTTTCCGCAAGAGCTTAAGCAAAAATTGCTATCCATTTGTCAAGGACAGCAGACGACATTATCAATGGTCGGAAGATTTGACTATGAACTTGGCACTCTCTTTGCGGAAGCTGTTCAAGGGTTACTGAATAAAGCAGGGCTGACTGCAAATGATATTATAGCAATCGGATGTCATGGGCAGACCGTATGGCATGAGCCGGATGGTGAAAAACCTTTTACCATGCAAATCGGTGACAATAACCGTGTAGCAGCACTTACCAATATTACAACGGTCGGTGATTTCAGACGGCGTGACATGGCTTATGGTGGGCAGGGAGCTCCTTTAGTACCCGCATTTCATATGGCTGTATTGGGACATCCGACAGAAAGGCGGATTATTTTAAACATTGGCGGAATAGCAAATATCTCAGCACTTCTGCCTAACTCAGCCGTTAAAGGATATGATACCGGACCGGGCAATATGCTGATGGATGCTTGGACATGGCGGCATAAGCAGTTGCCTTACGATAAAGATGCACAGTGGGCCAGTGAAGGTACTGTTAATGAATCTTTACTCCAAAAAATGCTTTCTGATCCCTATTTCGCACGTACTGCACCGAAGAGCACAGGGCGTGAGTACTTTAATATGGCGTGGTTGGAGAAACAGTTGGCTGATTTCCCTGATGTTGCACCAGTGGATGTTCAAGCCACATTGGCTGAACTCACGGCTGTAAGCATTGCTCAGCAAATTATGTTGAGTGGTGGGTGTGACCGTCTTTTGGTATGTGGTGGCGGGGCGCGTAATCCACTCGTGATGAATCGGTTATCGGTTTTATTGCCGGGTACTGAAGTAGCTACGACAGACAAATATGGTTTGAGTGGTGACGATATGGAAGCACTGGCATTTGCCTGGCTGTCATTCCGAACAATGTCTGGGTTGTCTGGTAATTTACCATCAGTCACAGGGGCGGATAGAGAAACGATTTTAGGGGCAATTTACCCAGTTGTCAGATAATTGGTTGGATAATGGTCAGTTAACAGATGATCATTATTAGAAGACCGTTAGCTAACAGATAACAATGATATGCTAATACTCATTAATAAATCGAGAGTTAGAAATGTCAGAAAATAATGAAACAGATATCGCAGAACTGCGCCGTGAATATATACGTGGTGGGTTAAGGCGAAAAGATCTTACCGAAGAACCGATTGAACTTTTTGAACGTTGGTTAAAGCAGGCTTGTGAAGCGAAGCTCAGCGATCCGACGGCAATGTGTATTGCTACAGTAGATGAATATGGGCAGCCTTATCAACGCATCGTTCTATTAAAACATTTTGATGCTAATAACTTGATATTCTACACCAATCTTGGCAGTCGCAAGGCAAAACATCTGGCCCAGAATAACCGGATTAGTCTCCACTTTCCCTGGTATCAATTGGAACGACAGGTCAGTTTTCTCGGCAGAGCTGAGCGTTTATCTCCGGTTGAGGTTGTAAAATATTTTCATAGCCGTCCGAGGGATAGCCAAATTGCAGCTTGGGCTTCCCAGCAATCCTCAAAGGTTTCAGCCAGAAGCATTTTGGAAGGGAAGTTTTTGGAGCTGAAACAGAAATTCCAAAATGGTGAAGTACCTCTCCCAAGTTTTTGGGGCGGATTTAAGGTCAAATTTGACTCAGTTGAATTTTGGCAGGGAGGTGCCCATCGTCTTCATGATCGTTTCCTGTATCAACGTGATGGTGATAAGTGGAATGTTGACCGTTTGGCTCCTTAAATTGCAAATTACAGCCAATCAGGCAGTGATTTGCAAAGTAGGGGAAATAATTACTGTTTTTAATACTGGCACTTATATGACTGGCGTTTTATGCTATAGCACTTGATTTATCACGAGATGCTTATATACCCAATAGGTTTCAAGTTGCAGCGTAGCTAACAAGGCGGCAACGTGAAAGAAGAGTATAGAAATATAAGCAAAGTATACAAACTGATGGAGTCATTAATGTCTAGCAATAACCTGATTAAACAACTGCAAGAGCGGGGCCTTGTTGCCCAGGTAACGGATGAAGAGGCGTTAGCTGAGAGACTGGCGCAAGGTCCGGTTTCTCTCTATTGTGGCTTCGACCCTACCGCTGACAGCTTGCACTTGGGCCATCTGGTTCCCTTGCTGTGTTTAAAACGATTCCAACTTGCTGGGCATAAACCTATTGCGTTGGTTGGTGGGGCGACAGGTTTGATTGGTGATCCAAGTTTTAAAGCAACTGAACGCAAATTGAACACAGAAACAACGGTCGAAGAGTGGGTTGAGAAAATTCGTAACCAGGTTTCCCCGTTCCTTAGCTTTGATGGTGAAAATGGTGCAGAATTAGCCAATAACTACGATTGGTTTGGTCAAATGGATGTGCTGACTTTCCTGCGTGATATCGGTAAGCACTTCTCCGTCAACCAGATGATCAACAAAGAAGCAGTAAAACAACGTCTTAACCGTGATGATGTTGGTATTTCGTACACTGAGTTTTCTTATAACCTATTGCAGTCTTATGACTTTGCAAATTTGAATAGAAAATATGGTGTTGAATTACAAATTGGTGGCTCAGACCAGTGGGGTAACATTACTTCAGGTATTGATTTGACTCGTCGCTTAAGCCAGAAACAAGTGTTTGGCGTGACCGTACCACTGATCACCAAGTCAGACGGAACTAAATTTGGTAAGACTGAAGGTGGGGCAGTTTGGTTGGATCCGAAGAAAACTAGTCCGTACAAATTTTACCAGTTCTGGATTAACACAGCAGATGCAGATGTTTACCGTTTCCTGAAATTCTTTACTTTCATGAGCATTGAAGAAATTAATGCGCTGGAAGAAGAAGATAAGAACAGCGGTAAAGCTCCACGTGCCCAATATGTACTGGCAGAACAAGTGACTGGTCTGGTGCATGGCGAAGAAGGGCTTGCAGCAGCGAAACGTATCACTGAGAGTTTATTTTCAGGAGCGATTGCTGATTTGACCGAAGAAGATTTCGCTCAATTGGCACAAGATGGAATGCCGACAATAGAACTTGAAAAAGGTGGGGATCTGCAACAAGCACTGGTCACCGCCGAATTTGTTCCTTCTCGTGGGCAGGCCCGTACCATGATTAGCTCTAATGCCGTTTCCATCAATGGTGAAAAACAATCCGAACCTATGTATGTATTTACGGATAATGATTGTTTATTTGGGCGTTATAGCTTATTACGTCGTGGTAAGAAACATTATTGCCTTATCAATTGGAAATAATTAACTGATATTATTAAGGGCAACGATAATGTTGCCCTTAATGTATCTGATGTCATTATAAATATTATCTATTCATAAATTAAAAATAATAAATTAGGTCTTATCATGAATAATGTTCTTTCAATTCAGTCTCATGTTGTCTTTGGTCATGCCGGAAACAGTGCGGCTGTTTTTCCGATGCGGCGTATGGGGGTGAACGTATGGGCATTAAATACGGTTCAATTTTCAAACCATACCCAGTATCCTCAATGGCGTGGTTATGTAATGCCGCCGGAACATTTGACTGAAATCGTGCAGGGAATTGGTGAAATTAATAAACTCGCATCCTGTGATGCAGTCCTGAGTGGTTATATTGGTTCTGCGGAGCAGGGAAATTATATCCTTGATATCGTGAAGCAGGTTAAAGAAGCCAACCCTGATGCATGGTATGTCTGTGACCCTGTCATGGGACATCCAGAAAAAGGATGTATAGTTGCTCCAGGCGTTGCTGAATTTTTATGTGATAAAGCCCTACCTGCCAGTGATGTTATTGCCCCTAATTTGTTGGAACTTGAAACATTGACGATGCGGAAAATTGGTAGCGTAGAACAAGCGATATCTGCTGCGCGTGAGTTATGTGAAAAAGGACCCAAGTTAGTATTGGTTAAGCATTTGAGTCGTGCAGGTTATCAGGCTGATTGTTTTGAAATGCTTTTGGTAACTAAAGAACATAGTTGGCACGTTAGCCGTCCATTAATTGATACAGGGGCACGTCAACCAGTTGGTGTTGGTGACTTAACGAGTGGTTTGTTTCTCGCCAATCTATTGAAAATCCCTTCTTTGACAAATGAAGCATTACAAGCTGCTTTAGAACATGTTGCAGCAGCGGTCTACGAAGTGATGCTGGAAACGCAAAAGAGTGAGGAATATGAATTACAGATTGTTGCCGCACAAGATAGGATAGTTACTCCAGAACATCAATTTCATGCTGTCAGAATAGACTAATAAAAAAACAGTCCCACCCATAATTTTATGGATGGAACTGTTTTTAACATACTATTACTTTAACTCTAACTCGTTCATGGCCGCAATGCTGAAGCCACCATCAACATGCAAGATCTCACCGCTAATACCGCCAGCCAGATCTGAACACAAGAAGGCAGCAGCATTACCGACATCCTCAGTTGTCACAGTGCGGCGAATAGGTGTAACCGCTTCACAGTGTGCCAGCATCTTCCGGAAGTCTTTGATACCAGAAGCTGCCAGAGTACGGATTGGGCCAGCAGAGATACCGTTAACACGGACGCCTTCAGCACCCATTGCATTTGCCATATAACGCACGTTTGCTTCCAGAGAAGCTTTCGCCAGACCCATGACGTTATAGTTAGGAATTGCACGCTCAGCACCCAAATAACTCAAGGTGAGCAGGGCAGAACCCGGATTCAGCATATTACGGCAGACTTTCGCCATTGCGACAAAGCTGTATGCGCTGATGTCATGGGCAATTTTGAAACCTTCACGGTTAACAGCGTTAACATAATCACCATCAAGCTGGTCAGCTGGCGCATAACCGATAGAGTGAACAAAACCATCAAATTTAGGCCATACTTTGCCTAATTCAACGAACAATGCGTCGATACTTTCATCCTCAGCCACGTCACATGGCAGAACGATATCTGAATTCAGTGATGCGGCGAATTCTTCGACACGAGGTTTCAACTTGTCATTTTGGTAAGTGAAAGCCAGCTCTGCTCCTTGATCGTGCATTGCCTTGGCAATTCCATAAGCAATAGACAGTTTGCTGGCGACGCCAGTAATGAGAATGCGCTTGCCGGTCATGAAACCCATAGCAGTATCCTTATTGTTCTTTATGATCAAAATTGTTCTTTGTGATCAAACACCAAAAGTCATGGAAAAACAGAAATAATAAATCTCTAACCATGACTACGGTATTTATGGTGAATAAACGGGGATGATTCTACCATGCCGGAGGAAAATGTGGTGAGTTTCCCATTCTGTTCCGATCAGTGATTAAAATACATCCAATAAAAGCATTAGGTGATATCTTGTCGCCATGCTTCAGCAGACAGGGCTTCACCAAAATGGCTGGCTATCAATTTGCGGGTAATATCATGCAGCGGAGAGGCCAGAACCTCCGCTGTATTGCCACGCTCGACAACTTCCCCTTGATGCATTACCAGCACTTGATCACTGATATGTTTCATCATACCGAGATGCTGGGTGACATAAATATATGAAATACCGTGTTTTTCCTGTAATTCCAGCATCAAGTTGATGATTTGAGAACGCATTGACAGATCAAGGGACGCCAGGGCTTCGTCTGCAACAATGATTTGTGGTTGCAATATTAGAGCCCGTGCCAAAGCCACACGCTGTTTCTGCCCTGATGCGAGCATATGTGGGTAATAATTGGCGTGATCTGGCAGTAAACCAACTTGACGCAATGTTTGGTTGATACGTTTTTCCCGTTCGGAGGGAGATAACTTCGTATTCAAAATTAACGGCATGTCCAGAATCTGACCAATGCGCTGACGAGGATTCAGTGATGTGCTGGGATCTTGAAAAATCATGCGAATGCGCTGGCTACGGTAGCTATAATCCCCGTAAGACAGCTTATGAGCGTTAATCAGAATTTCACCTGAAGTCGGTTCAATAACCCCTGATAACATTCTAGCTAGTGTGGATTTACCGGAACCATTTGCTCCAAGGATAGCGAGGGTTTTTTTTGGTTGCAGGGTAAAGCTCACTGGTTTTACGGCGTCGAGTTGATGACGGCGAAATAGTCCGGTTCGATAGCGAAATGTTTTAGTCAGGTTTTTCACTTCCAGCAATGTCTCAACCACTTACGGTTCCTCCATATTCAAAGGGAAATGGCAGGCGAATGCATGGCCCTTAATCACCCGTAGCCGTGGGGTTGCAATACAGGTTTTTTGTGCATAAGGGCAACGTGGTCCCAAACGGCAACCTACCGGTAAATGTTCCAGTGATGGAATAACTCCAGACAGCGTGTTTAACCGACTTTTGTGTGGTAACGGACTGCCAAAATCAGGAATTGAACGGATCAGCGCTTGCGTATAGGGATGGTAAGGTTTCACCAGCAATTCATCCGGTGTAGCGCTTTCCACTGTCTGACCGCAATACAGCACATTGATGCGTTTGACCAGTTTACTCATCATTTGCAGGTCATGACTGATTAACAGGATAGTCATGTTGTTGTTCTGATTGAGGCTTGACAGCAAACGGAATATTTGTGCCTGTGTCGTTGGTTCCATTGCATTGGTTGGCTCATCGGCAATCAGCAATCGTGGCTGGTTGGCAAGTGCAATGGCAATCATCACTTTTTGACATTCACCTTCTGTTAATTCATAAGGGTAACTGTGCATGATGTCAGAGTGATCTTTAATACCAACACGGTGCAACAACTCAATTGCACGACGTTTTCGCCAATTAAATCTCTGCCACCAACGGCCTTTATAAGTCCATCCAGGAATAGATTGAATAATTTGTTTACCAATATTTTCGGATGGATCGAGACATGACTGTGGCTCCTGAAAAATCATTGAAATATTGTGACCAATCACCTTACGGCGCTGCCGTGGTGTCAGGCGCAATAAATCAATATCGTTAAAACGGAAACGATCTGCGGTGACTTTCAGGTTATCTTTTGTGACACCACAAATTGCTTTGGCAATCAAACTCTTGCCGGAGCCTGATTCGCCAGCCAAACCCAATATTTCACCTTCTGTCAGTGAAATACTCATTCGGTCAACAGCTTTGACGGGACCTTCTGCCGTCATGAATTCAATGGTAAGGTTTCGAATATCAAGCAATGGCATCATTCGACTCCTGCGTTAATAGCGCGGTGCAGACCGTCACCCAGTAAGTTAACCAGCAGGACACTGAGCATAATTGCTGCTCCGGGTAACATAACAGTCCAGGGGGCAGCATAGATCAATTCTAATGAATCTCCCAGCATAGCTCCCCATTCGGGGGATGGCAGTTGTGCACCAAGATTGAGAAATCCCAGTGCGGCAATATCAAGAATAGCGATAGAGAGGGTACGGGTTAATTCACTGACTATCACCGCAGTGATATTAGGGAGAACGGCATAACGTAAAATATGGTAGTTTGAAGCACCATCCAGACGCGCTGCAATAATGTATTCTTTATCCAGTTCGTCATGCACAGCAGTATAAACGGTACGTACTATTCTTGGTAGCAATGCCAGAAAAACGGCAATCATGGCATGGTGCAGGCTGGCGCCAACAAAAGCAACAACAATGATAGCCAGTAGCAATGAAGGAATAGAGAGCAAGGTATCAAGAATATGGTTCATAACCGCCGATCTCAAACCATGAGTCATGCCGGCAATGTTACCGATGATTAATCCTGCAATGGCTGCTGCCGCAGTGACCACCAATGCTCCTCCAAATGTGGAAGATGTGCCAATCAATAGGCGGCTGAAAATATCACGGCCGAGATCGTCAGTTCCAAGGAAAAAGGCGACATTACCGTGATGCGACCATGAAGGTGGCATAAGTTGGGACATGAATTGTTGGTCAAGCCGATATGGGGCGAAAAGATCGCCCAACAGGCACAGTGCAATTAAAATTAACACCCCATAAAAACCTGTCATTGCTAATATATCAGCATAGAAAAACCGCCAGATAACTCTCAATGGCGACGGCATTTTCTTTTCTCGGTAAAAATTATCTAACGGCATACCATTCCTTATGCTTCAGGGGATTAGCCATCGCGCCAATAATATCTGTCAGAATATTAACGGAAATAACCAGTGTGCCTACCACCATGACGCCCGCCGAGATTGCGGAATAATCCTGCTGGCGGATGGCGCTGATGAGCCAGCGCCCTAAACCTGGCCAGTTAAAGACTTGCTCTGTCACCATAGCTAATGTGAGCATGGTTGAAAATTGTAACCCCAACTTAGGGATGATGGGCGGCAAGGCATTATGCAATAAATGGCGACGAATGATAGTTAGCCGTGATAAACCGCGTGTTGCTGCTGATTTGATATAATTTTCGCCTGAAACTTCTTCTGCACTATTGCGCATCAAACGGATAACTTCAGTAGTAGGAGCAACGGCCAGCGTGATAACGGGCAGAACCATATGCAGAATAACGCTCATGATCATTTCATTGCGGTAAGGCGCCTTTGACAGCCAGGCATCAATCAGTGCAGAACCCGTGACAGGCTCCATCCGATAGAGTAAGTCGAATCGTCCTGAGACAGGCAGCCAGCCCAAATACAGTGAAAAAAGCAGGGTCAGCAGTAACGCCAGCCAGAAAACCGGAATGGAAAAACCACATAGGGCGAATGTACTGATAATGATATCTACTTTTTTGTTGCACCAGACGCCAGCAATAATTCCAAGAGGAATACCGATTAACAATGCCATGGAAAAAGAGAGGACACACAGTTCCATCGTGGCAGGGAGAACAGTATACAGTTGTTCAATAATTCGTTCCCCATTAATTCTGGAAATACCAAAATCCCATTGGAGCAAGCTACGGAAATAGTAGACATAGGCATCTGATAGTGATGCGCCACTCAAGGCACCATGAGGTGTGAAATACATCAGGCTGAAACTGATTAATGATAGAAAAAACAACGTCACAACCAGAAGCAATAAACGACGCAGGATATAAATAATCATTTGCTTCCCTTTTTATTTTCATCAGGAACGGAGGCTTCCTGTTCGCGGTAGACTTTGTCAAAGGAACTATTGCCAAACGGGCTGAGCACCAATCCTTGAATGTTATAACGAGAGATTTGTAGACGCATCGAATAAGCCAGTGGCAATACAGGCAGTTGCTGCGCGAGGATTTCTTGTGCAACATGATAATTTTTGATGCGTGAAGCAAGTTGTTGATTTAATAAGGCCTCATGAAGAGCATCATCAAAAGCTGAGTTACACCAACGGCTCAGATTCGTTTGCGACGCAATGGCGGCACAACTCAATAATGGGCGGAAAAAACTGTCAGGATCGTTGCTATCAGTAGACCAGCCTGCCAGCGTCATATCATGGGTTTTATCCATGAGTTGGTTTTCCTGAAAACGGCCTTCGACGGGACGGATAGACATCTTAATACCAACTTGTGCCAAATCGGCCTGAATCAGCTCCGCCATTTTCAGAGGGCTTGGGTTATAGGATTGTGAAGCCGTTGGAACCCATAAAGTTAATTCCAACCCACTTAATCCCAACTCATTTAACATCTTGCGGGATTTTTCAGGATTGTATTCGGTGATTTCAGCACGATTATCATACGCCCATGATGCACGAGGTAAAATAGAGGCCGCCGTCTCTGCCGTACCATAGTAAATGGATTTCATCAGGCGTTGGTTATTGATGGCGTAAGCAATGGCTTGACGAACGGCTAACTGATCCAATGGTGGTTTACTGGTATTAAAAGCGAGATAAGCGATATTCATGCCTGAACGTAGTGTCTGACGCAGATTTGGATCCTCGTGCAAAATATTCCACTGATTAGCATCGGGATAAGCCAGTACATCGCATTCACTTGTGAGCAATTTTGAGATCCGACCAGTGCCGCCCGCACCAGTGTCTATCACAACCTGTTCCATGCGCGGTTTACCTTTCCAATACTTATCATGGCGGACAAGGCGGATAAATTGGTCCATCTGATAATCTTCCAGCATGAAGGGGCCGGTTCCGACAGGTTTCCAATCTATTTGCCCCTGTCTATTTGTTTGCTGCAATTTTTCAGCATATTCCTGGGACAATATAGGAGCATAGTGGGTTGCCAGGTGCCAGAGAAAAGAAGCATCGGGTGCATTAAGGCGAAATTCGACAGTATATTGGTTGATTTTCCGAATATCCTTAACTGAATCACCAAATTGCAAACTGTCAAAATAGGGATAATGACCACCATTAACATCATGATAATCATGTGTCTTATCGAAAACACGGCGGAAACTGAAAACAACATCATCCGCGTTCATTGCACGGGTTGGTGTAAACCAATCGGTTGATTGGAAAGCAACATTATGACGCAGGTAAAGGCGATAAGTTGCCCCGTTATCCCGCACTTTCCAATTAGTAGCCAGTTCAGGAACCAGACGATAGGTAAGAGGATCAACGCCCAGCAAGCGATTGTAAATCTGTGCAGCAAGCGTATCCACGGTCAAGCCGCTGATAGCCATTTGCGGGTTAAACGTATTCAAATTGCCATTAACGCAATAAATAAAACCGTTCTGCCGTAAGGATGTCGATATATGAGGCAGACTTTCCGAGGTACTGTTTGGCCTCGATTCTGGAATCATTTTAGTCGGTTCTGGAATGGGTTCCGCAGCCGTTTCTGGAGTAGCATTGCTGGTCGCCAGAGTAGGGGCGGAAATCAATAATATCATCCAGTAAATCAAATAACGCATATAAAATGCCAGTCATAAAAAAGAGTTTGGCCATTGTAACTTAATTAACGCTTTCTGCTCAAAAACAACGGACAGATCACGATAATGAGAAAAATTCTCAATAAAATACTTTACAAGTGTAATTGATAAGTATTATCATTCGCATGTGCTTTCAGGGAGACACCTTGTAATAGCAAGTATGTATCTCAAATAAGGCACGACATTGCTCACATTGCTTCCAGTATTTTTATTAGCCGGCTCGGGTGCCGGCTACTTTTTTTCTACTATCTTCTTTATCTGTCTACTCTACCTTGCCATTAACATCAATACCGTATTTTTTGATTAACCCGCGGAACTGGTGGTAAGTCAAATTAAGTTTGTCAGCGGCCTTTTTCTGATTAAATTGGCTTTCTGTCAAAGCTTGTATGATTAAACTCTTTTCGCTGTCGTTTTGCCACTGTCTTAAATCGAGAGGTAATTTGGGAAGGAATTCATTGATCATCTTACTCTCAGTGGATGGGAGAACAGTTTGCTGTGATGGTGAAAAGGGGTTGATGACGATCGTGTTTAATTCATTTTCACTATTACCATGCCGATAAATAGAGCGTTCGATGACATTTTTTAATTCGCGAACATTTCCAGGCCAGTGGTAGGAAAGTAACTGTTGTTTGGCTTCGTCAGTAAATCCGGGGAAAAATGGCAGATCTAACTCACGGCACATCTGAATCGCAAAATTCTGTGCCAGTAACATAATATCCTGTTGCCGTTGGCGCAGTGGTGGGATATGAACCACGTCGAACGCGAGTCTGTCGAGCAAATCAGACCTGAATTTCCCACGGGCAGCCATGACAGGTAAATCTTCGTTGGTGGCACAGATCAAGCGTACATCAACTTGTAATGACTGAGTACCGCCAACACGCTCCAGGTGACCATATTCAATGACACGCAGTAATTTCTCCTGTACTTGCATGGGGGCAGTAGCGAGTTCGTCAAGAAACAAGGTTCCGCTGTCGGCTCGCTCAAAGCGCCCTTGGTGTTTTGAACGAGCACCCGTGAATGCACCCGCCTCATGACCAAATAGTTCTGAGTCAAGCAGATTTTCATTGAGTGCTGCACAGTTCAGGGAAATGAAAGGGCCTTGCCAACGTGGAGAAAGATAGTGTAAACGTCGGGCAATTAACTCCTTACCTGTTCCTCGTTCTCCCAGAACTAAAACAGGTTTGTTCAACTTCGCTAATGCGGAGACTTGTTCCAAAATTTCAATAAAACAATTTGCTTCACCTAATAGGTTGTCAATGAACTGGGGCATGGTATTTTTCGCCAAAAATTGGTTAATTTGACTAAGTTAGCTAATTGTAATAAAAAAGCAAAGAAAAAATTATATTAGTAATTTCAATTGGATAAGAAAAACAAAAAAGTTGGCATGTATCTTGTATTTAGTTAAGTGCCTTACCGTGTATCTTATATCCGTATTTAACAATACACAGGCATAACATATATACATTCTAATGAAAGAGGTTTATGACTATGGGGATTTTTTCTCGTTTTGCTGATATCGTGAATGCCAATATCTCTTCTCTGCTGGATAAAGCAGAAGATCCACAGAAAATGATCCGCTTGATGATTCAGGAAATGGAAGACACACTGGTGGAAATCCGCTCGACTTCTGCCCGTACCCTGGCAGAGAAAAAGCAGCTTTTGCGCCGTATCAACATGGGTGAAAACCAAATCGATGGCTGGCAAGAGAAAGCTGAATTGGCACTAAGCAAGGGTAAAGAAGATTTAGCGCGTGCAGCGTTAATTGAAAAACAGAAAGTCAGTAGCTTAGTTGAAACGCTAACACACGAATTGTCCATTCTGGATGAGACACTGGAACGCATCAAAGGCGAAGTGACTGAGCTGGAAAATAAATTGACAGAAGCGCGTGCGAGACAACAATCATTGGCACTGCGTCATCAGGCCGCAGCATCTTCGCGCCAGGTACGCCGTCAGTTGGATAGTGGTAAAATCGATGAGGCAATGGCGCGCTTCGAACAGTTTGAACGCCGGATAGATCATATGGAAGCGGAAGCAGAAGCTTTTGGATTAGGTAAACAGAAATCACTCGATCAGCAATTTGCAGAATTGAAGGCAGATGATGAAATCAGTGCACAATTAGCGGCCTTGAAAGCTAAAATGAATATCAAAGATTCTCAATGATGACATATGTCATACATAACTAAGGAAAGATAATGGGCTATATATTTCTTGGTATCCCGCTGATCATTTTTGTGCTTTTTGTCTTACCCATTTGGTTGTGGCTGCATTACAGCAACCGCAACAGCAATCGGGATCAGTTAGGGAACAGTGAAATTCAGCGTTTAGAACAGTTGACCGAGAATGCCAGGCGTATGCAAGAACGGATCAAAACGTTAGAAGATATCCTTGACGCAGAGCATCCAAATTGGAGACAGTCATAATGTCAAATCAATACCGTCGAAAATTTTATCGTCTGCCAGAGCAGGGGGTAGTTAAAGGAGTTTGTGCCGGGCTGGCAGACTATTTTGACGTACCCGCTCCGCTTATTCGTACTATCGCGGTATTATCGCTGTTCTTTGGTCTATTTGGCATAACGGTATTGGCTTATATTATCTTAACCTTTGTCATGGATCCCGCACCTGCGGGATATTCAGCAGAGGAAAAGTATAGAGGGCCATCATCACAGAAGATGTTGGACGAAATAGATTACCAATTGAAGACAAGCGAAGCACGTTTGCGTCAAATGGAACGCTATGTGACTTCTGATACTTACAATGTGCGCAGCCGTTTCCGCCAGCTCTGAGCGCAGTGGATAGCATGGGATCTGGTCTGTAACAGCGGAAATAAGATTAAATTTTGCCAAGGTTACAGGCCGGATGAGACTGATTCACGGTATTCCCATTTAGGAGAAACATGAAACGGTTGCAAAACGAACTAACAGCTCTCGTTAATCGTGGAATGGACCGTCATTTGCGACTGGCGGTAACAGGATTAAGTCGCAGTGGAAAAACCGCATTTATTACTTCCTTGGTAAACCAACTTTTGCATATTCACGGTGGAGCCAGATTGCCGCTGTTTTCTGCCGTGCGCGATGGGCGCTTGCTTGGTGTGAAGCGGGTGCCACAGCGAGATTTTGGGGTGCCTCGTTTTACCTATGATGAAAATATAACAGAATTATATGACACACCTCCTCACTGGCCGACGCCAACGCGTGGCGTGAGTGAAATACGCTTAGCATTGCGTTATCGTTCTGAAGATTCCCTGTTTCGTTACCTCAAGGAAACTACCACCCTTTATCTGGAAATTGTCGATTATCCGGGCGAATGGTTATTGGATTTACCCATGCTGGAACAAAACTACCTGGCGTGGTCACGGCATATGCACGGATTACTGAAAGGGGAAAGGGCGAATTGGGCTAAGTCATGGTTAGCGTTATGTCAGCAATGTGATCCACTAGCGCCTGCTGATGAAAATTTACTTGCTAAAATCGCTCAGGCTTATACGGATTACCTGCATCAATGTAAGCAGCAGGGTTTTTACTTTATCCAACCTGGCCGTTTTATCTTGCCGGGTGATCTGGCGGGAGCACCCGCGCTGCAATTTTTCCCGTGGCCAGATATTGACAGGATCGGGGAACCACAACTGGCAAGGGCGGATAAACACACCAACATAGGCATGTTGCGCGAGCGTTTTGCTTATTATTGTGATCATATCGTTAAAGTGTTTTATAAAGAGCATTTTCTGCGTTTTGATCGGCAGATAGTTTTGGTGGATTGCTTGCAACCATTGAATAGTGGCCCGCAAGCATTCAATGATATGCGGCTTGCATTGACACAACTTATGCAGAGTTTTCATTATGGTAAACGAACACTGTTTCGTCGTTTATTCTCGCCTTGCATCGATAAATTGCTGTTTGCTGCTAGCAAAGCTGATCATATTACGCCAGATCAACATGCCAATCTCGTTTCACTCTTACAACAATTGGTACAGGAAGCGTGGCAAAATGCAGCGTTTGAAGGGATCAGCATGGATTGTGTGGGACTTGCATCTGTTCAGGCAACAGAGAGCGGCATTGTTATGCATAAAGGTGAAAAAATCCCTGCTATCAAGGGCAATCGCTTGTCAGATGATAAGTTATTGACATTTTTTCCGGGAGAAGTGCCACAGCGCTTGCCGAATAGTGAATTCTGGCAAAAACAGGGGTTTAATTTCGAATCCTTCCGGCCAAAACCCGTCGATGTTAACACACCGTTACCCCATATTCGCATGGATAGCGTGATGGAATTTTTATTGGGAGACAAACTAACATGACCGAACCGTTGAAACCGCGAATGGATTTTGACGATCTTGTACAAACAGCGTCCGAACCACCACTAAAAGCAAAAAAAGAATTCACTGGGCAGGAAAAAGAATTCTATCCGGTTATGTCAGAACTAGAAGTGGAAGAGAAGGAAAGCGAATTTGAAGGTGCGGTGAATGCAGCACTGAAACCGAAACACAGTTTTTGGCGAAAAGTTTTTTCCGGTGCTGTACTGCTGTTGGGGATGAGTGTTGCCGCACAGTGTGTTCAGTGGATATACCAGGCATGGCAGCAGCATGATTGGATTGCTCTGGGGATCGCAGCGGCAGGCAGCATGATTGTGTTGGCGGGTATAGGCAGTGTGATCAAAGAATGGCGACGCCTTTACTATTTGCGGCAGCGTACAGAAGAGCGAGATACTGCAAAAACGCTATTGCAAAGCCACGGCATCGGCAAGGGAAAACAATTTTGTGAAAAATTAGCAGAACAGGCCGGAATTGATCAACAACATCCAGCATTACAGCGTTGGCAGGCTGCTGTGCATGAAACCCACAATGATCGTGAAATTGTCATGCTGTACAGTAAATTAGTTCAGCCGGTCTTGGATATACAAGCCAGGCAAGAGATCAGCCGCTCAGCTGCGGAATCAGTTTTGATGATCGCGGTCAGTCCATTGGCTATCGTGGATATGGCTTTTATTGCGTGGAGAAACATTCGACTCATTAATCGTATTGCAGTGCTTTATGGCATCGAGTTAGGTTATTTCAGCCGCATTCGCTTATTTCGGCTAGTATTGCTGAATATTGCCTTTGCAGGAGCATCAGAATTAGTCAGAGAAGTGGGTATGGACTGGTTGTCACAGGACATTGCAGCTCGTCTTTCTGCACGTGCTGCACAAGGGATTGGTGCAGGGTTGCTTACAGCCCGTTTGGGCATCAAGGCAATGGAATTATGTCGGCCTTTGCCATGGATTGATGGAGATAAACCGAAGTTAGGAGATTTTCGTCACCAATTACTTACTCAGCTTAAAAGTACGTTACCAATGAAAAACAAAAGAACAGCCAAAGATACAGATACCGGCAAAGTAACAAATTAATAGCGTTTGTCATACCAGAGTGACATCTTGTTTTCTTGTAAACTTTTGCTGACAAGGGCTTCATCTATTGGATAGTAACGGGTAACATTTCAGACAGTTAAGAACATCGTGTAAATAAGGTCAGAAAAATGCGATTGGAAGTTACTTGTCAGGATCGAATTGGGTTAACCCGCGAATTACTTGATTTACTGGTTTTACGAAATATTGACCTGAAAGGAATTGAAATTTCTCCTACACGTCGTATTTACCTTAATTTCACTCAAATTGATTTCAATATTTTCCGTGAGTTGATGGCAGAAATTCGCCGTATCAATGGCGTCATTGATGTCAGAACAGTTGCCTTTATGCCGTCAGAGAAAGAGCATAGGGCGATGTGGATGCTGTTGGAATCAGTTCCTGAACCTATCTTTTCTATTGATATGAAAGGCAATGTTGAACTGGCTAACTCCGCGGCTTTGGCATTGTTTGGTGTCAGTAAAGAAAAAATTAGCCAAAAAAACATTGGTCATTTGATTAGCAATTACAATTTCCTTAGCTGGCTTGAAAGTGAGCATCATCAACTACATTCAGCACAACTATCCATTAAAGGGCAAGATTATGGAATGAATATTATTCCTATGCAATTAACGGATGAAAATCAGGTTGTTAGGTGTGTAGGAGCTGTAATTATGTTGCGTTCTGGTGAACACCATCCTGAATCACCACGCAAAAAATTAACCGTAAATGATGATGACGCTTTTGAACAGATTATTGCTGTCAGCCCTAAAATGATTCATGTCGTTGAGCAGGCCCGTAAAATGGCAATTCTTGATGCGTCCTTGTTGCTTGTCGGTGAGACAGGAACGGGAAAAGATGAATTTGCTAAAGCTTGTCATTTGCGCAGTGCAAGGGGAAAACAGCCTTTTCTTGGATTAAATTGTGCTTCCATGCCGGATGATGTTGTAGAAAGCGAACTGTTTGGTTATGCGGCGGGAGCCTATCCCAATGCATTGGAAGGTAAAAAAGGTTTTTTTTGAACAAGCTAACGGTGGGACGGTTTTATTAGATGAAATTGGTGAAATGTCGCCGCAGATGCAGATAAAATTACTTCGTTTCTTGAATGATGGAACTTTCCGTCGTGTCGGTGAAGAAAATGAAGTTAAGGTGAATGTCCGAATCATTTGCGCCACTCAGAAAAACTTAATTGAGTTGGTACAAAAAGGAGAGTTCCGTGAAGATCTCTATTATCGGTTAAATGTCTTAACCATCACATTACCTCCTTTGCGGGAACGTCAGGCGGATATCATGCCATTGACGGACTATTTTGTAACACGTTTTGCGCAAGAACAGGGCTTGCATAAACCTAAGTTCTCTGCTGACTTAGAGCAATTTTTGTGTGGTTATCATTGGCCAGGCAATG
This sequence comes from Xenorhabdus ehlersii, assembly GCF_003610465.1. GTDB lineage: Bacteria > Pseudomonadota > Gammaproteobacteria > Enterobacterales > Enterobacteriaceae > Xenorhabdus > Xenorhabdus ehlersii. The sequence continues at coordinate 519,867 of NZ_RAQI01000003.1, forward strand.
TCAGACAGCTTCGCAATGCGATATATCAGGCATTGACTCAACTTGAGAATAATAAGCTAAGCCCGCAGGATATCCGGCTACCTGAACCAGAGGCTGAAGTAACATTTAATGAAGATATTCTGGTGGGTTCTTTGGATGAAATCAGCAAGCGTTTTGAACGCTCTGTGTTGACACGTCTTTATCGTCATTATCCCAGTACGCGTAAGCTGGCAAAACGGCTTGGCGTTTCTCACACGGCAATAGCTAATAAATTACGCGAGTATGGACTGAGTGGTAAGAAACACTTAGTTGAACATGAAGACGATGAATAATAACTGAAATATTACTGCGTTTAACAATATATTATATATAAAATAAGATGGCGACGATAAAATAATTAATTGTGATTTTATCGTCGCCAGGAAATAAGCTTTAAAGACTAAGTCTTAAAAAATGCGTTGCTGTGTTAAAAAACAAAAGCAATTATAAAATAATTATTTCAATGCGGCTAATGCGCTGTCATAATCAGGTTCATTGGTGATTTCATCGACCAATTGGCTATAAATAACTTGGTTATTTTCATCCAAAATAATAACAGCGCGAGCAGTCAGTCCACCTAATGGACCTTCGCTTATTGCAACGCCGTAATCTTCCTGAAATTTCCCGCCACGCAGTGTAGAAAGCGTGACAACATTAGACAGACCTTCAGAACCACAGAAACGAGACTGAGCAAAAGGCAAGTCTGCTGAAATGCACAGTACGACAGTATTATCTAATTCGCTGGCAAGTTGGTTGAATTTACGGACAGATGTGGCACAAACACCGGTGTCAATGCTTGGGAAAATATTAAGCACTTTACGTTTACCTGCGTAGTGGCTCAATGTTACATCAGCAAGATCTTTAGCGACTAGCGTGAATTCTTTTGCTGTCTGACCTGCTTGTGGAAAATCTCCGTTAACGGTGATATCACCACCTTGAAACTTGACTGTTTGTGTCATGGTTTAATCCCTCTATAAAGTAAACTACGCCGTCAGTGTAAAGGAATAGTGGGATCTTGCCCACAAAAATAGATGCAATATTCATGAAATACTCTCCCTTCCTTTAATTAACAATGTCTTATAATTTATTTTTAGGGTAATTATTAGACAAATAAGGCAAAAATATCATCAAAATATACAATTAAGCATGAAGAAATCAGCACGAAACTTAAGTACAAACAAGGAGCAGATGTGGAAACGATCTATGGCTCGGTATTTAAAGGTTCAAATGCAATTTATGCCTGTCAATTAAATGGCAAGGGCGGTATTACGGCATTTGGGGAAGATTCACTCGTAACATCAGCGCAGCCAGTTTGGCAACATCTTGATTATAAAAATCCAGATAGTCATCAATGGATCATGAATACAACCTTGCTGCCGTTTCCGGTAAAGGAGGGGTTAGTGAATGATAATATTCGGCCAAAGGTACTGCGTACAGGTGAAGGCACTTTGATTACCTTGAGATCGGTGAACCGCAATAATAATGCGCGCCCCGATCATCTGGTTTCGTTTCGCATCTATATTAATGACAAAATGATTATCTCCAGCCGACATCGAAAAATTCATTCCATCGATCAAATTTTGGATGATCTGCATAACGGTGTTGGTGCGAAAAGTACGGGGAATTGGTTGGTAGAAATAGCGGGCGCCATTACTGATGAAGCTAATGACTTTATTGAAGAGCTACATGACAACCTGATTGAGTTTGAAGATGATATTTTGGAGCAGAAAGTTCCTGGTCGTGGAGAATTAGTATTACTGCGTAAACAGTTAATCGTTCTGCGCCGATATATGGCACCACAGCGGGATATTTTTATCCGTTTGGCCAGTGAGAAATTACCCTGGATGAACGATGAAGAGCGCCGTTTAATGCAGGAAATTGCTGACCGATTGGGAAGGGGAATCGATGATCTTGATGGTTGTATTGCCCGAACTGCAGTTCTTGCCGATGAAATCACTTCCATGATGGCGGATGCCATGAACCGCCGTACTTACATGATGTCTCTATTGGCGATGGTATTCTTGCCTACTACCTTTTTGACGGGATTATTTGGTGTCAACTTGGGGGGAATACCAGGCAATGAGTATCGCTTTGGATTCGGTTTGTTCACTCTTTTATTGTCATTATTGATGGTGGCTTTTGCGTGGTGGTTAAGGCGAAGCAAATGGCTATAGGGTTTGAGATAAATCAATAACTGATACCTATAATTAAGGCATTATAGGTTCCGCAGGTGAATACAACGTTGAACGTTGAACGTTGTGCTCCATAATTGTAGTTTTTCTCATATTGAGTTAGTTTTGCACAGAATGATTGCTCATTAATTATGCCGATACTTGTTTTAGTATCGGCTATTTTTTGACAGAGTGTGAGCAGCCTGGACAAAAACGGCTTATTTTTAAATGTTTGTCACATCAATAAACATTGATTCATCAATATTCGTTGACGATACCACTGCTTCGTTAAAAGCATACTCTTCCCTTTCCCCCTCACGATGTAATGGCAAGTTGACAAAGTCGAAAATAGTTTTGTCTGCCAGTTGGCTTGGGCTAACATTTTGAATGGACTTGAAAATATTTTCCACTCTGCCTGGTGTTTTCTTATCCCAATCTACCAGCATTGCTTTGATTGCTTGCCGCTGTAGGTTTTCCTGGGAACCGCATAAATTGCAAGGAATGATTGGGAATTTTTTGCTTTCCGCATACTGAATCAGGTCTGTCTCCCTGCAATATGCCAGAGGCCTTATGACGACATTACGGCCATCGTCAGAGCGTAATTTGGGTGGCATCGCTTTCATACGGGCACCATGGAACATATTCAGAAACAGCGTTTCAACGATGTCATCAAGATGATGCCCAAGTGCAATCTTTGTTGCCCCGATTTTTTCTGCAAAAGAATAGAGAGTGCCGCGACGTAGTCTTGAACACAATCCACAGGTAGTTTTGCCTTCAGGGATTTTTTCTTTAACCACTGAGTAGGTATCTTTATCGACAATGTAGTAGGGAATATCCAGGCTTTCAAAATATTGGGGTAAAATATGCTCAGGAAAACCAGGCTGTTTCTGATCAAGGTTCACTGCAACTACTTTGAATTTTATTGGTGCCGCTTTTTGCAGATTCAACAGGATATCTAACATCGCGAATGAATCTTTGCCACCACTGATACATGCCATTACAACATCATTGTCTTCAATCATATTGTAATCAATGATGGCATTACCAACGTTCCTCCTCAGGCGTTTCTGGAGTTTGTTGAATTCAAGTGTCTCTTTTCTCGTATCTTTTTGATTCATTGCGACTTCTCACATTGCCGATTATACCGGTTGTAGATTTTCTATACGGATCCTTTGCAGGGGCTGGATTATACGGATTTTTCTTTTTGTTTGAAACATATCTGTGACCAACAAATTTCAACCATATACTGAGTGTTGTTGTGAAAGGACACGTTACCGTAGTTGTTAGCAATGAAGGAAGCGTTAATAGCGACTGGAAAAGTACTTACAGTCGAAAATATGAGGCCAGCACTACTGGCCTCACTAAGTTAATTGTAATTAAGTTAACCTATATTGATATATTGTCTTTAATTGACAATGTGTTAATTATTTCTGTACTAATAATGGAAACATGTTCAATAATATTTTCATGATAACAATTATCAATCAACTTAATTACTAATGGATTGGTTGCCCATTGTGAGATGTTGTTATCTGGTATTTTGGTTATCAATTGACTCATCGTAAGTCCTATTTCATCTTTATGATGTGGATTTGCTTGACCAGCTTTAAATAAAATGATGTTTGTATATGATAAATTACCGCTTAAATTACAGTTTGCTATTCCAGACTCAAACGGTATTGCTTCTAATACCTTATTGATATAATTTTCATTTGCTCCCATTTCCTGTAATTTTTTTATGACTTTACCATATGCATTTGATATATCTAGTTTATCCCTAAGTTCTTTTATCTGATTATTATTGATTACGGTATCTAATAAATATAATTGAATCTCTTTTGCACCAAGTTGTTCCAATTGAAATGCAATCTCCATAGCTATCTGTCCTCCTAATGACCAGCCTAAAATACGAATAGGTTTGTCAATGGAGGTTTCGGTTAAGATTAATTTCATGTAGATCTGTGCTATCTGTTGTAATGAATCAATTTTATTCTCTGTAGAAAGATTGTAATTATCAATACCGATGCAGTTATACATATCAGATAAGGTATTTGCCAGAGGTTCATATACTTCACTACCGCAATTGACTGCATGGATCATAAACAGTTTACTGGTTGCGGTTGATTTTGGTGTTAAAAAATTAAGTAAATTGGATTTAATGCTGCCTGACTCCAACCATTGGGATAACAAGGAAATACATTTGTAGCTAAATAAAATATTTAAAGGAATATCAACGTTTATTTCATTACGCATTGCTGTAGTTAATTTAATCGCCATTAGGGAATTACCACCAATGCGGAAGAAGTTATCTTCAATACCTACCCGTTTCAAACCTAATACTTCCTGCCAAATGGCACATAACTGGGTTTCTAACACATTGCGGGGCGCAATATAATTGTCCCGATTATCCCATATTGGCGTCGGCAGAGCGTGGCGATCCCGCTTGCCGTTAAGGGTTAACGGTACGGATTCAATGCGGGTAAAGTTGGCGGGTAACATATATTCCGGCAAGCGGGACGATAAATATCTTATCAGGGCGTCATCGGACAACACACCATCAGTGACCAGATACGCGACCAGCACCTTATTGCCTTCATGCTCGTGGTCAATCACCACCGCCTGTTTGACTTGGGGGTGTGAAGTCAGGACGTTTTTCGATTTCTCCCATCTCAATACGGTAGCCACGGATTTTTAACCTGAAAGTCATTACGTCCCAGATATTCCAGCTCCCCATTTGGCAGCCAGCGGGACTAAGTCGCCGGTTTTGTACAGTCGGGTATAACCTTTGGCTTGGTCTTCTGCGGTGGCAAAGGGGATTCGGCACAAAACGCTCGGCAGTGAGTTCAGGCCGGTTTAAATACCCCCGTGCCAATCCGGCGCCACCGATATACAACTCAC
>NZ_RAQI01000004.1 GCF_003610465.1 Xenorhabdus ehlersii
TAGTGAACCAGTACCGTGAGGGAAAGGCGAAAAGAACCCCGGCGAGGGGAGTGAAAGAGAACCTGAAACCGTGTACGTACAAGCAGTGGGAGCCTTGATTTATCAGGGTGACTGCGTACCTTTTGTATAATGGGTCAGCGACTTATATTCTGTAGCAAGGTTAACCGCATAGGGGAGCCGCAGGGAAAACCGAGTCTTAACTGGGCGTTAAGTTGCAGGGTATAGACCCGAAACCCGGTGATCTAGCCATGGGCAGGTTGAAGGTTGGGTAACACTAACTGGAGGACCGAACCGACTAATGTTGAAAAATTAGCGGATGACTTGTGGCTGGGGGTGAAAGGCCAATCAAACCGGGAGATAGCTGGTTCTCCCCGAAAGCTATTTAGGTAGCGCCTCGTGAAGTCATCTTCGGGGGTAGAGCACTGTTTCGGCTAGGGGGTCATCCCGACTTACCAACCCGATGCAAACTGCGAATACCGAAGAATGTTATCACGGGAGACACACGGCGGGTGCTAACGTCCGTCGTGAAGAGGGAAACAACCCAGACCGCCAGCTAAGGTCCCGAAGTCATGGTTAAGTGGGAAACGAAGTGGGAAGGCTCAGACAGCCAGGATGTTGGCTTAGAAGCAGCCATCATTTAAAGAAAGCGTAATAGCTCACTGGTCGAGTCGGCCTGCGCGGAAGATGTAACGGGGCTAAACCATGCACCGAAGCTGCGGCAGCGACACGAATGTGTTGTTGGGTAGGGGAGCGTTCTGTAAGCCGGTGAAGGTGAACTGTGAGGTTTGCTGGAGGTATCAGAAGTGCGAATGCTGACATAAGTAACGATAAAGCGGGTGAAAAACCCGCTCGCCGGAAGACCAAGGGTTCCTGTCCAACGTTAATCGGGGCAGGGTGAGTCGACCCCTAAGGCGAGGCTGAAAAGCGTAGTCGATGGGAAACAGGTTAATATTCCTGTACTGGCCATAATTGCGATGGGGGGACGGAGAAGGCTAGGCAAGCCGGGCGACGGTCGTCCCGGTTTAAGTGTGTAGGTGGGATAACTTGGCAAATCCGGTTATCCAAGACACTGAGGCACGATGACGAGGCATTACGGTGCTGAAGTTGCTGATGCCCCGCTTCCAGGAAAAGCCCCTAAGCGTCAGATTATGGTCAATCGTACCCCAAACCGACACAGGTGGTCAGGTAGAGAATACTCAGGCGCTTGAGAGAACTCGGGTGAAGGAACTAGGCAAAATGGTGCCGTAACTTCGGGAGAAGGCACGCTGGCGTTAGGTGAAGAAACACGCTTTCGGAGCCGAGGCCAGTCGCAGATACCAGCTGGCTGCAACTGTTTAATAAAAACACAGCACTGTGCAAACACGAAAGTGGACGTATACGGTGTGACGCCTGCCCGGTGCTGGAAGGTTAATTGATGGGGTTAGCCGCAAGGCGACGCTCTTGATCGAAGCCCCAGTAAACGGCGGCCGTAACTATAACGGTCCTAAGGTAGCGAAATTCCTTGTCGGGTAAGTTCCGACCTGCACGAATGGCGTAATGATGGCCAGGCTGTCTCCACCCGAGACTCAGTGAAATTGAACTCGCTGTGAAGATGCAGTGTACCCGCGGCAAGACGGAAAGACCCCGTGAACCTTTACTATAGCTTGACACTGAACCTTGAGCCTTGATGTGTAGGATAGGTGGGAGGCTGTGAAATGTGGACGCCAGTCTGCATGGAGCCATCCTTGAAATACCACCCTTGAATGTTTGATGTTCTAACGTCGGCCCGTTATCCGGGTTGCGGACAGTGTCTGGTGGGTAGTTTGACTGGGGCGGTCTCCTCCCAAAGCGTAACGGAGGAGCACGAAGGTTAGCTAATCACGGTCGGACATCGTGAGGTTAGTGCAATGGCATAAGCTAGCTTGACTGCGAGAGTGACGGCTCGAGCAGGTGCGAAAGCAGGTCATAGTGATCCGGTGGTTCTGTATGGAAGGGCCATCGCTCAACGGATAAAAGGTACTCCGGGGATAACAGGCTGATACCGCCCAAGAGTTCATATCGACGGCGGTGTTTGGCACCTCGATGTCGGCTCATCACATCCTGGGGCTGAAGTAGGTCCCAAGGGTATGGCTGTTCGCCATTTAAAGTGGTACGCGAGCTGGGTTTAGAACGTCGTGAGACAGTTCGGTCCCTATCTGCCGTGGGCGTTGGAAGATTGCAAGGGGCTGCTCCTAGTACGAGAGGACCGGAGTGGACGCACCACTGGTGTTCGGGTTGTCATGCCAATGGCACTGCCCGGTAGCTAAGTGCGGAAGAGATAACCGCTGAAAGCATCTAAGCGGGAAACTTGCCTTAAGATGAGTCTTCCCTTGTCCCTAGAGGACACTGAAGGAACGTTCGAGACGAGGACGTAGATAGGCCGGGTGTGTAAGCGTTGCGAGACGTTGAGCTAACCGGTACTAATGACCCGTGCGGCTTAACCTGACAACACCGAAGGTGTTTTGGGGTTTGAGAGAGAGAAGTTTCAGAGAAAGCAGGCTTGTTCGGGATTGAAAACAGAATTTGTCTGGCGGCAACAGCGCGGTGGTCCCACCTGATCCCATGCCGAACTCAGCAGTGAAACGCCGTAGCGCCGATGGTAGTGTGGGGTCTCCCCATGTGAGAGTAGGACACTGCCAGACATTCAATTTATAAGTGTTGCCGGCATAAAAGGCAGCAGGATAAAGAAATTCGGTGGTGCGGTAGTTCAGTTGGTTAGAATACCGGCCTGTCACGCCGGGGGTCGCGGGTTCGAGTCCCGTCCGCACCGCCACCGTATTTAGGGGCGTAGTTCAATTGGTAGAGCACCGGTCTCCAAAACCGGGTGTTGGGAGTTCGAGCCTCTCCGCCCCTGCCAGTTAACAAATAAGTAATAATTGATATAGCTTTCAGATTAATAGCCCAGCTAAAGTTAGCTGGGTTTTTTGTTGTTTGTCATTTTTTGTACAGCTCTAACGTACTATGGCTCTAACATATTGCAATTCTGACCTATATTTTTACTGACATATAGTTTTTAACTTCTAGTCTCGTGTGATTCTAATTTCTTTGCGGGTGATACTCCTTTGCTCGCTCTATACCGTACATCAATCCTTATTTTTCTATAGTTTTGCTATAAAAGTTGTTTTTGGTTAGTTACAGGTGCTTTCTCAACAGGAATTTTTAATAAGTGTTGGATAAGCGCTTGTTGGTCACTGTTTTGTAGCCATACAGCGTACAATGGCCGTTCTATTAACTGATTATTAGGTAAGGCAACGAGTTTCGGATATTCTTCTTGCCAATGTACAGGAAGGAAGGTTGCAGCATTAACGCTATCCAATAATTCTCTGGCAATATGTGCTGATGTGGTTGTAATGATAGGTGGATGATCGTTCTTTAAGATTTGTTGTTCTTGCTGGTGAAAATCAGCTCCCCACTCTAATTTAATATAATTTTCTACTGTCTTATCAATGTTATTCAGGGTTGTTAATAAAATAAGCTGGATATTACCTATCAACTGACTTTGAAACTCATCCATTTTGGGCGGTTCAGTGGTAATTAAGAGATCCAATTCACGAGAATGCAATTGTTTGACTAGCGACTGGCGTGTTGAAACGAAAGACTCGATTCTTGTTTCCCGATGGTGTTGATAAAATGTATTTATCCAGGATGTTAGATAACTTTCCCATAGGGATGCTGTAGCGCCGATAGAGAGTTTTGTATGCTGGGCGACATAATTGATTTCTTTCTTCGCCAATTGCCAGGTACTCATTAGTGATTCTGCATAAGGTACTAGGCGTTCTCCAGCTGCTGTTAGGCGGATATTATTACGATGCCGTGTGAATAGATTGGTACCCAACTGATTTTCTAGTTGGCGGATACGAAAACTAACAGCGGATTGTGTTAAATAGAGCGATTCAGCTGCCCGACCAAAGTGACGAGTCTTACTGACTTCCAAAAAGGTTTTCAGTAATTCAGTATCCACATGCATCTCCAATAGTTTTTGTCGTTAAGATTTAAATATTTTGTTTTACAGAATGTCAAGCCTCCCTAATACTCCGCGCCATAATTAGTATGACTTAGAGTTAGGAGTGTGTCAGATGGCTGAAAGCTTCATCACGACTAATCGTTTTTTTGATAATAAAAATTATCCACGTGGATTTTCCCGTCATGGTGATTTCACCATCAAAGAGGCTCAATTGCTAGAACGTTATGGTCATGCGTTCAATGAATTGGACCTTGGTAAACGTGAACCTCAAACAGAAGAAGAAAAACTGTTTGTTGCAGTTTGCCGTGGTGAACGTGCACCTGCAACGACAGAAGAAAAGGTATGGACTAAATATTTGGCAAAAATTAGCCGTCCAAAACGTTTTCATACCCTTTCCGGTGGAAAACCGCAGCTTGATTCTTCAGAGGACTATACCGATACTGATGATTAATACCATCATTAATATTAATCATCTATCCAAGAGGGGCAGTTGTCCCTCTTCTAACCGATAACTTATCCAGCCTGCTTCTGTAATTGAATAAGTAACCTATCCATACTTCGGTAGCTGAGTGCTTCCATAATATCTGGTTTTTCTATTCTTGTTTGTTCTTTTAAGTCTGCAATTGTGCGAGAAACCCTAAGTATTCTGTGCCAGGCACGTATAGATAGTCCTAATTTCAATAAAGTATTTTCCAGAAAAACCGCATTTTCCATGTTAATTTTGCAAATATCTTCGGTTTGTTTGCTACTGAGACGGGCATTGATGTGCCCACAGCGCTCTATTTGTATTTTTCTTGCTTTTGCTACGCGTTTTTTGATTTCTTGACTACTTTCTCCATATTTTGTTGATGATTGACTTAAAATTCCTGGAGGAAGAAGGGGAACTTCAATAGAGAGATCAAAACGATCTAAAAAAGGGCCTGATAGTTTAGAGAGATAACGTAATACTTGGTGTGGACTACTTCGGTTATGTATTCCTTGATGATAGCCGGTTGGACTAGGGTTCATGGCTGCAATCAATTGAACTTGGGCAGGAAATCGGACTTTTGCTCTGGCACGGGATATTACTATTTCGCCAGATTCTAACGGTTCCCGTAGGGCATCAAGGACACTGCGATTAAATTCAGGTAATTCGTCTAGAAATAACACACCATTATGGGCAAGAGAAATTTCTCCCGGCTTAGGTATTGAGCCTCCCCCAACAAGAGCTGCCATTGAAGAACTGTGATGAGGGGTTCTAAACGGGCGTATATGCCATTTTTGAGGATTAACGGGGCATCCCGCTAAACTATTGATTGCAGCGACGTCTAGAGCTTCCTGATGCGTCAATGGTGGTAATAAACCACATAATCGGCTGGCAAGCATAGTTTTGCCGGTGCCTGGAGGACCGAGCAGCAGAAGATTATGACCGCCAGCGGCTGTGATCTCCAGTGCCCGTTTAGCTTGTTCCTGCCCAATAATATCCTGTATATCCAAAATAAATGATTCAGTCTGTAGTTCGACAGGAGAAGGAGAGGATAAGGTCGCATTTTCTCCTTGTAAGAAATGGCAGATTTGCAGTAAATGATTTGCCATTAGCGTTTCGTTTTGAGACAAAATTGCAAGTTCAGCTTGGTTTTCTGAGGAAAGGATCAGTTGTCTTCCTGCCCTTTTTGCACTCAATGCTGCGGGAATTGCTCCCGTAACTTGCCGTATTTCACCAGAGAGTGCTAATTCACCTAAAAACTCATAATTATGTAGCTTATCTGTCGGGATCTGCTCCGATGCAGCTAAAATTGCAATAGCGATGGGTAAATCATATCTTCCCCCTTCTTTGGGGAGATCTGCGGGTGCTAAATTGACGGTAATCCTTTTGGGTGGATAAGTAAAACCACTATTGATCAGAGCGCTTCGGACACGATCTCTGGCTTCCTTTACGGTAGTTTCAGGTAAACCAACAAGGGTGAGACCGGGTAAACCATTACTGATATGTGCTTCTATCGTGACGATAGGGGAATCAATACCAATTGTTGCCCGTGTATGAATAACGGCCAGTGCCATGATGCTCTCCTTAGCAAGAAAGCAGTTATCATGGATCGATAAAAAATAATGAAAAGTCGCTTTTCTTTATTTTGTGAAAAGGTTCGTAAATATATTTATCACTATGATTATACTGACAACCATTCAGTTGTTTGGATTTTAATAATAACATAATGTTATATATGAATAATCTAACAAGCTGGAATTTTTATGATAAAAAAATCGAGCGGGAATAAGTGGTACTCATCGATAACTATAACTTGATAAAATACATAAGATTAATTTAATTAATCTTGAGCATATATACTATTAACTATGATAATAGTTAATCATAAAAATTAGTTTTGATCGTATTTTTGCCATGTTATCGAGACTTAGACGATTAACTCGTTTTTTTATTATTTTATTTATTAATTATTTTACTAAACAAACAGATGGCAATTTTTTCTGAAATAAAAATGAGTGAATTACAGTGGATTTATCTATTTTTTAGTTATCTAAATGAAAAATATGAATAAAATAATTTTGTTATAAAAAAACAAAAATAATCGTTGTCAATAATCATAGAAAGTGATAACTCTTAAATATACGTCAAGCATACAAATTAAAAACGAATAGAATTATGAACGCATTTGTCTTTGTCCTAGTGATTAGCCTAATTATTAGCGTGGTGGTGATTATTCCACCGTGCGGGGCTGCACTTGGACGAAGAACGGCTTAGACAGAAGAATAGCCAGATTCCAAAAACCCCCGCACCGAAAGGCGCGGGGGTTTTTTTTTAGGTCTGATACTGAGTTCGACAAAATAGAAGTAACAAAACATCGCAACAGCCAACAGCAAGGTAAACGTAACAGGGGAGACGGCAATGAACGGGGCACAATCGGTTGTAGAGGCATTACGAAAACAGGGAATTGAAAAAGTTTTTGGTTATCCTGGTGGAGCAATCATGCCAGTTTATGATGCGCTGTATGATGGTGGTGTTGAGCACATTTTGTGTCGCCATGAACAAGGCGCTGTTATGGCAGCTATTGGCTATGCGAGAGCAAGTGGTAAGCCAGGCGTTTGCATCGCGACATCAGGGCCAGGAGCGACAAACTTAATCACGGGATTGGCTGACGCATTATTGGATTCCGTTCCTGTTGTCGCTATTACGGGTCAGGTGAGTTCTGAATTTATCGGGACAGATGCCTTTCAGGAAATCGATATACTGGGAATGTCTCTTTCTTGTACAAAACACAGTTTTCTTGTTGATTCACTGGAAAAATTACCTCAAATCATGGCCGATGCTTTCTCCATTGCCATGAATGGTCGCCCGGGCCCTGTTCTGATTGATTTACCAAAAGATATTCAGTTAGCACAAGGTGATTTTGCCCCCTATTTAATACCGATATCCCCTAAATTTTCTCTTCCAAAACAAGAGATTGAATTTGCTCGTCAATTGTTAGCTTCATCTCGGAAACCTATTTTGTATGTGGGTGGAGGGGTTGGCATGTCTGGTGCTGTTCCTGAATTGCGTAATTTTGTATCTGAAACGGGTGTTCCCGTTGTTTCCACATTGAAAGGTTTGGGAGCGGCAGATTTTAAACATGAATGTTATTTGGGAATGTTAGGGATGCATGGTACTAAAGCCGCTAACCTTGCCGTTCAATCCTGTGATTTGTTAATTGCCGTTGGGGCGCGTTTTGATGACCGTGTTACAGGAAAGTTGAATACTTTTGCACCTAAAGCCAAAGTTATTCATTTGGATATTGATCCTGTTGAATTTAATAAATTACGTCAGACTCATGTTTCATTATTGGGTGATTTAAAAACCCTATTGCCTCATTTACAACAACCTTTATCGATCCAAGCCTGGCAACAAAAAATCAAACAATTAAAAAACGAACATGCATGGTGTTATGACTGTCAGGGCGAAAGCATTTATGCTCCGTTGCTGCTGAAGCAGGTTTCTGAACGTGCCTCGTCCAGCACAGTTATCACAACCGATGTTGGGCAGCATCAGATGTGGGCTGCTCAGCACATGACTTTTAGTCAACCAGAAAATTTCATCACATCAAGTGGATTAGGCACGATGGGATTCGGCATTCCAGCGGCGGTTGGTGCCCAGATGGCTCGTCCTGAAGATATGGTTATCTGCATATCTGGTGACGGCTCCTTTATGATGAATGTTCAAGAATTAGGCACTATTAAACGCAAGCAATTGCCGGTCAAACTGATCTTATTGGATAACCAAAGATTGGGCATGGTTCGTCAGTGGCAAGAGTTGTTTTTTGACAAACGTTATAGCGAAACGATCTTAACTGATAATCCTGATTTTCTTACGTTGGCGCGGGCGTTTGGTATTCCGGGACAGAGAGTTACTGACAAAGCACAAGTGGACGAAGCATTGGATGCTTTGTTCAACAGTGAGGGTGCGTATTTATTACATGTGTCTATTGATGAATTAGAGAATGTCTGGCCATTGGTTCCACCAGGCGCAAGCAACGAAACCATGTTGGAGAAATCATTATGAGACAGCATCAACTTGCTATTAAGGCGCGGTTTTGCCCTGAGATTTTGGAACGGATTCTGAGGGTTACCCGTCACCGCGGGTTTCAGATATGCGCATTGAATATGGATCATATAACAGATAGTGATAATGTAAATATTGAACTCACCGTGTCTAGCCAACGTCCAGTTAATTTACTTTTTTCTCAACTGATGAAATTGGTGGATGTTGCTGGTGTTGAGATCAAAAACAAAGAATCACGATTAATAAGCGCATAATGCGCCATTGAAGGAAAACTGAGAATGACAAAGCAAGCTGATTATATTTGGTTCAATGGAGAAATGGTGCCTTGGGCAGATGCTAAAGTTCACGTTATGTCCCATGCCTTACATTATGGTACTTCGGTATTTGAGGGGATTCGTTGCTATGACTCCCACAAAGGGTCCGTTGTTTTTCGTCATCGTGAACATATGCAGCGCTTGCGTGACTCAGCCAAGATTTACCGTTTCCCAGTGAGTCAAAGTGTGGACGAATTGATGGAAGCTTGCCGTGAAACGCTGCGTAAAAATAAATTGGTCAGTGCTTACATTCGCCCATTGATATTTGTGGGTAATGTTGGAATGGGAGTAAACCCACCTGCTGGTTACAAAACAGACGTTATCATTGCTGCTTTTCCGTGGGGAGCTTATCTCGGTGAGGAAGCTTTAGATCAGGGCATTGATGCGATGGTTTCTTCATGGAATCGCATGGCAGCAAATACGATCCCTACAGGCGCAAAAGCGGGAGGCAACTATCTCTCTTCTTTGTTGGTGGGAAGTGAAGCACGACGTCATGGTTATCAGGAAGGTATTGCCCTGGATGTTCATGGTTATATTTCAGAAGGTGCGGGCGAAAACTTATTTGAAGTGAAGGACGGAATTCTATTCACGCCGCCATTTGCTTCATCTGCTTTGCCAGGGATCACCCGTGATGCCATCATCAAGTTGGCACAAGATCTTGGCCTGGAAGTTCGTGAACAGGTACTTTCTCGCGAATCGCTTTATTTAGCGGATGAAGTATTCATGACAGGAACGGCTGCGGAGATCACTCCGGTTCGTAGTGTAGATGGTATTCAGGTGGGTATCGGCAAATGTGGCCCCGTCACTAAAAAAATTCAAAGTGCGTTCTTTGGCTTATTTGATGGTACGACAGAAGATAAATGGGGTTGGTTGGATCCAGTTAATCCTTAATAAAAAATATAAAACTCAACAGGCGGTCGTTCCCCGCCTGTTTTGATTGCTGAAGTTAATTGATAAGACTGACATGGGAGTGAAGACAATGCCTAAATACCGTTCTGCCACGACGACTCATGGCCGCAATATGGCGGGAGCCCGTGCCTTATGGCGAGCCACAGGTATGACAGATGCAGATTTTGGAAAACCTATTATTGCGGTTGTTAACTCATTCACGCAGTTTGTGCCAGGACATGTACATTTGCGTGATCTTGGCAAGCTGGTGGCAGAACAGATTCAGGCATCAGGGGGAGTTGCGAAAGAGTTCAATACCATCGCTGTTGATGATGGTATTGCAATGGGACATGGTGGAATGCTCTATTCGTTACCTTCGCGTGAGTTGATTGCTGACTCGGTGGAATACATGGTCAATGCCCACTGTGCTGATGCTATGGTGTGTATTTCCAACTGCGACAAAATCACGCCAGGCATGTTGATGGCATCTTTGCGCTTGAATATTCCGGTTATTTTTGTTTCTGGTGGTCCAATGGAAGCGGGTAAGACGCGATTATCCGATCAACTGATTAAACTGGATTTGGTCGATGCCATGATTCAGGGCGCCAACCCAAATGTCAGTGATGAACAGAGCGAGCAAATCGAACGTTCTGCCTGTCCGACGTGTGGCTCTTGCTCAGGTATGTTTACGGCGAATTCGATGAATTGTTTGACCGAAGCGCTTGGACTTTCACAGCCAGGTAATGGTTCATTGCTCGCTACTCATGCTGATCGTAAAACTCTGTTTATCAATGCCGGTAAACGCATTGTTGAACTAACTAAGCGCTATTATGAACAAGATGATGATAGCGCTCTCCCACGTAATATTGCGACCAAAGCGGCATTTGAAAATGCGATGACATTGGATATTGCGATGGGGGGATCGACTAACACTGTTCTGCATTTGTTGGCCGCAGCGCAGGAAGCTGAAGTTGACTTCACGATGACGGATATTGATCGTCTGTCTCGTCAGGTGCCGCATTTATGTAAAGTTGCTCCGAGCACCCAGAAATACCATATGGAAGACGTCCATCGTGCTGGCGGTGTGATTGGTATCCT
Source organism: Xenorhabdus ehlersii (assembly GCF_003610465.1). Classification (GTDB taxonomy): domain Bacteria; phylum Pseudomonadota; class Gammaproteobacteria; order Enterobacterales; family Enterobacteriaceae; genus Xenorhabdus; species Xenorhabdus ehlersii. Next base: position 10,814 of record NZ_RAQI01000004.1, read on the forward strand.
GGGTGAGCTTGATCGGGCTGGTCTTTTGTATCGCGATGTGAAAAATGTTTTGGGTTTGGATTTACCACAAACATTGGCCCAGTACGACATCATGCTGACAAAAGATGAAAATGTTAAGCGGATGTATGCAGCGGGGCCGGCGGGAATTCGTACCACACAAGCTTTCTCACAAGATTGTCGTTGGCCGTCGTTGGATGCAGATCGCGAGGCAGGATGTATTCGTGAACGTAATCATGCTTACAGTCAGGATGGTGGGCTGGCTGTTTTGTTCGGCAACATTGCAAGAGACGGTTGCATTGTGAAAACAGCAGGCGTTGATAAAGAAATCCTGACTTTCCGTGGTCCAGCCAAAGTTTACGAGAGCCAGGAGGATGCGGTAGAAGCCATTCTTGGTGGAAAAGTAGTGGCGGGAGACGTGGTTGTTATTCGTTATGAAGGGCCGAAAGGTGGCCCAGGTATGCAAGAGATGCTCTATCCTACCACCTATCTGAAATCGATGGGATTGGGGAAAAGTTGTGCATTGATTACGGATGGGCGTTTCTCAGGCGGAACATCGGGCTTATCTATTGGTCATGTCTCTCCAGAAGCGGCAAATGGTGGTTTGATTGGCCTGATTTATGACGGTGATATTATCAATATTGATATTCCAAATCGTAAAATTCAGTTGGATGTGGTGGAAACAGCACTGGCAGAGCGTACACAGGCTGAATTATCTCGCGGAGATAAAGCGTGGACACCTAAGTCCCGTGAGCGTCAGGTTTCTTTGGCATTACGTGCTTATGCTTCATTGGCGACCAGTGCTGATAAAGGCGCTGTGCGCGATAAAACCAAACTGGGGAGTTAATTGTGGCGGTTTATCCTCTTAATACTGAACCCAAGGGAGCGGAATATCTCAAGGCGGCATTGAGTGCGCCAGTTTATGATGTTGCTCAAGTCACTCCCTTACAGGAAATGAAAAAAATCTCTGCACGTTTAGGCAATACTATTTTGGTTAAACGGGAAGATCGCCAGTTGGTACATAGTTTCAAATTGCGCGGTGCGTACGCGATGATCGCAGGTTTGACGGAAGAGCAAAAAAGCAAAGGTGTGATCACGGCTTCCGCAGGCAACCATGCGCAAGGTGTTGCATTATCGGCCAGTAAGGTTGGCATAAAAGCCACTATTGTTATGCCGATAGCGACAGCGGATATTAAAGTCGATGCAGTTCGCAGTTTTGGTGGAGAGGTTTTGTTGCATGGTACGAACTTCGATGAAGCAAAGGCAAAAGCCATTGAGATAGCAAAAGAGCACGGTTACACCTTCGTTCCACCCTTTGACCATCCTGTCGTGATTGCAGGCCAGGCTACATTGGCAATGGAGTTGCTACAGCAGGATGTTCATCTTGATCGCATCTTTGTTCCGGTTGGTGGTGGCGGGTTGATTGCAGGGGTTGCCGTTCTGATCAAACAGCTTGTACCTGAAATGAAAGTCATTGGTGTGGAAGCCGAAGATTCTGCCTGTTTGAAAGCGGCACTGGAAGCAGGGCATCCGGTCGATTTGCCAAGAGTTGGATTATTCGCGGAAGGCGTAGCTGTCAAACGCATTGGCGACGAAACGTTTCGTTTATGCCAGCAATATGTCGATGATGTTATTACGGTAGACAGTGATGCTATCTGTGCTGCGATGAAAGATATCTTTGAAGATGTCAGGGCGGTTGCAGAACCTTCCGGTGCGCTGGCGCTGGCAGGCTTGAAGAAATATGTCCAGCAACATCAGATTCAGGGAGAACGGCTGGCACATATTCTTTCTGGGGCTAATGTGAATTTTCATGGATTGCGTTACGTTTCAGAACGCTGCGAGCTTGGAGAGCAACGCGAAGCCTTGCTGGCAGTGACGATCCCTGAACAAAAGGGAAGCTTCTTACAGTTCTGTCAGATACTGGGTACTCGTGTTGTGACTGAATTTAGCTATCGTTATTCGGATGCGACAGATCCAAATCAGGCCTGCATTTTTGTTGGTATCAGATTGAGTCGGGGAAATGCTGAACGTCGTGAAATCATTAAAGAATTAAAATCATCAGGGTATCAAGTCGCCGATTTTACGGATGATGAAATGGCGAAGCTGCATGTTCGTTATATGATCGGTGGCAGACCATCCAAGCCATTGCAGGAGCGATTGTTTAGTTTTGCTTTTCCTGAATCTCCAGGTGCTTTGCTGAAATTTTTGCAGACACTGGGGACTCATTGGAATATCACGCTGTTTCATTACCGTAGTCATGGCACGGATTATGGGCGTGTATTGGCTGCCTTTGAGCTTTCAGGGCCAGAAGTGTGTTTTGATCGCCATTTGAATGTGTTGGGCTATGAATACCATGATGAAACCGATAATCCTTCGTTTAAATTATTTCTGACTTAGTCATAAATCAATTAAATAAACAGCAAAATATCTTCCAAAGGGAAGTTGTTTTGCTGATTTTATATATTCAGATCATGACGAAATCCAGACTACAATAGCGCCCAAAATGCCTTAATCAACGGTTCGCCCAAGCGCTTACTCAACGCACAGACACCCAATTCAAACGGCTCGACCAAAGCAATATTTTCCAGCAGTGAAATACGGTTACGCACAGGTTCAGGACTGTTTTCGACAACAACCGTAGGGATCAGTGCAATCCCACAACCTAATGCTACCATAGAAACAATCGCTTCATGGCCGGAAACTGTCGCGTAAATGACGGGGTGCAGGATCTTATGTCGGCGGAACCACAGTTCAATACGTTTGCGGGAAGGGCCGTGCTCAGGCAGGATAAAAGGGATATTATTCCAGTCGGGGTGTTCCTGGGTAGCGAGATTTCTCACGGCACAAGGCAGAGAAGGAGCAATCAGTACCAGTGGTACTTCACCTATTTTGGTAAAGCTGACATTATCAGGCAGTTTCTCTGGCTTACCTGCAATCCCTAAATCCACAGCATCGGATTGAACTTTATCAACGGCATCAGCAGCGTCTCCTGTTGTCAGTTTAATTTCCACCAGGGGATGTTCTGCCCGAAATTTATCCAATACTTGTGGAAGATGGCTATACGCAGCCGTGACTGAACAGAATAGACGTAACTCTCCCGTTAGTGATGGGCTTTGGTGGTTTAATGAATGCTGTAACTGTTTATATTGCAGGAGAGTTTGCTGGGCAAATTGTTTGAATTGTTCACCGGCTAAGGTCAATTTTACTGTCCGGTTATCCCGCAGAAAAAGCGGATGCCCCAATAATTCCTCAAGACGCTGGATCTGGCGTGAAAGTGTGGATGGACTGACGTGCATGGCCTTAGCTGAGCGGCCAAAGTGACAACTTTCTGCAAGGTGTAAAAACAGTTTTAAATCACGTAGATCCATCGTTTTTAGGCCTTTTATCGAGAGGCTGTTTGCCGTGAAAAAGTTTGTTGCATAAACTGCAATATAGTCTTGTTAATATATCAATTTCAGCAATGGCTTGCATGTCATATATTGTTTCTATGCAAACGACCTCACACCTAATTATTATATCGGAGTCACCATGGCTAATTATTTTGATACATTGAACTTACGCCAACAATTGGCGCAGTTAGGCAAATGTCGGTTTATGGCGCGGGAAGAATTTGCTGACGAAGCAGGGTATTTGAAAGGCAAGAAAGTGGTGATCATTGGTTGTGGTGCGCAAGGGCTAAACCAAGGTCTCAATATGCGTGATTCTGGTTTAGATATTGCCTATGCCTTGCGTAAAGAAGCGATTGATGAAAAACGACCATCATGGCGTAAGGCAACCGAAAATGGTTTTAAGGTTGGCACTTATGAAGAATTAATTCCACAGGCTGATTTGGTTATCAACCTGACACCAGACAAACAGCATTCAGCGGTGGTTCAGGCAGTGCAACCCTTGATGAAAGAAGGTGCAGCACTGGGCTATTCCCACGGTTTCAACATCGTCGAAGTGGGTGAGCAGATACGCAAAGATATCACCGTTGTGATGGTTGCGCCTAAATGCCCGGGTACGGAAGTGCGTGAAGAGTATAAGCGTGGATTTGGTGTGCCTACTCTGATTGCTGTACATCCAGAAAATGATGCAAAAGGCGAAGGGATGGCGATCGCGAAAGCGTGGGCAGCCGCAACAGGGGGACATCGGGCGGGTGTACTGGAATCTTCTTTTGTAGCAGAAGTTAAGTCTGATTTGATGGGAGAACAAACCATTCTGTGTGGCATGTTACAGGCTGGTTCTTTGTTGTGTTATGACCAACTGATTGCTGATGGTGTTGATCCCGGTTTTGCCGGAAAATTAATTCAATTTGGTTGGGAAACTATCACTGAAGCGCTGAAACAGGGTGGCATTACATTGATGATGGATCGTCTTTCTAATCCAGCAAAATTGCGTGCCTATGCCTTATCTGAACAACTGAAAACTATTTTGACTCCTCTGTTCCAGAAACATATGGATGACATCATTTCTGGTGAATTTTCTTCCACAATGATGGCAGACTGGGCAAATGACGATAAGAATTTGCTGGCTTGGCGTGAGGAAACCGGTAAGACGTCGTTCGAAAATTACCCAGACTACACAGGGCATATCAGTGAGCAGGAATACTTTGATCATGGCGTCCTGATGGTTGCAATGGTCAAGGCGGGGGTAGAACTGGCATTCGAGACGATGGTAGATACTGGCATTATCGAAGAGTCTGCTTATTATGAATCTTTGCATGAACTGCCGTTGATTGCGAATACCATCGCTCGCAAGCGTTTGTATGAAATGAACGTGGTAATTTCTGATACTGCAGAATACGGTAACTATCTGTTCTCATATGTCGCTGTTCCGTTGCTGAAAGAGAAATTTATGGCAACCTTGCAAGCAGGGGACTTAGGAAAAGAAGTTGCAGATCGTAGCGTTGATAATGCGCAGTTGCGTGATGTGAATGAAGCGATCCGTAACCATCCGATTGAAGTTATCGGTCGTACTTTGCGTGGCTATATGACAGATATGAAACGCATTGCAGTCGGTGGCTAATATCATGTTTATCCTGCCCGAAGTGACTTTATCGGGCAGGCAGTTCTTTCATTCTTGCAAATCGAATTTCAATTTTAGTTCATCAATGGCTTGTCGCTGAAATGCTTCAAATCGTTCTTTCGGTTGCTGCGATTGGATCATATTTAGCGCAGGATCGTTGACTTTAGTGCGTACACCGCTTAATTCCTCCATGACAGCCAACCCACAGAAAGGCACATAGGCTTCAGAATATCCCCCTTCGTGAACGATGACTAACTTGCCATGGCACAACTCATCGGCTGCTTGCTGTACCCTGCGGGTCATTTCACGGAAGCTGTCACTGTGCAATTGCATTCGTGCCAGAGGATCAAACGCATTGGCATCATAGCCGCAGGCAATGATGATCAACTCGGGTTGGTAACGTCGCAATGCAGGGAGTACAATCTGATCCATAGCATAAAGATAACTATTGTGCCCAGCTCCTGCCATCAATGGGATATTGATATTAAACCCTTCTCCTTTACCCGCCCCGATATCTTCCTCGCCACTATAGCCTTCGGGATAGCAGCCATCTTGATGCAGTGAAATAGTCAAAACATCATCACGTTCCCAGAAGATATGTTGGGTTCCATTGCCGTGGTGAACATCCCAGTCAATGACTGCGACTCGACCAACCCCAAGCTGTTCTTTTGCATGCTCAATGGCGAGGGCAATATTGGCAAGGAAACAGAATCCCATTGCTTGATCTGGCAGGCAGTGGTGTCCGGGGGGACGGGAAAGGCTGTAGGCATTATCCAACTCGCCTTGTAACACCGCTTTTACTGCGGCATAAGTTAGTCCGGCGGATAGTTTGGCTATTTCATAGCTACCTTGTCCTATTGGTGCCTCTGAGCCTAATGTTCCTCCGCCATTATCACTCACGGTCTTAAAGCGCTGTAAATACTCTTCGGTATGAACCAGTCTCAGCGTTGCATCATCAAGAGGTTCAGCACCACGCAGTTGCAATGAATGACTTAATCCCGAAACATCCATTAAGTTTTTCATTCTGCGTTTTGTTTCCGGTGATTCTGCATGTCCTGCACCGTTGGGAGGTTGTACCCATCCTCCAACCGGAAATGTCATAACGTGTGATAATCCCGAATTATGCCAGAAACAGAGTTCATCAAAGAAAAAGCCTGTTTTACGTAACATATTACATCCTCTTTGATTCCATTTATCTTTCAAGCTGCAACTTGAAATCTATTTGGTATATTGATTGTAGTCAGTAAGCGCAATTGATGGTTATAACATCAACGTAGTTAAATAGATCCTATGTATTTCAATTACAATAGAATCAATATTGATATATTTGGCCTGAGTAATTTAAGTTATTAATGAAAAAATTATTTTGTAATTTATCATATAGATTAATAATAAAATGAATGAGTTTTAGATATAACTTTCAAAACAGTATGCGATTAAATCCAAGCCAACAACAAGCGGTTGAATTTGTAACAGGACCTTGTCTGGTTCTGGCGGGTGCGGGCTCCGGCAAGACTCGAGTGATCACCAATAAAATTGCTCACCTGATCCGCACCTGTGGTTATCAGGCTCGCCATATTGCGGCAGTCACTTTTACTAACAAAGCGGCACGTGAGATGAAAGAACGTGTTGCCCAAACCTTGGGTCGTAAGGAGACTCGGGGATTAATGATCTCGACTTTCCATACCTTGGGATTGGAGATCGTTAAGCGTGAATACAAAGCGCTGGGAATGAAAAGTAACTTCTCATTATTTGATGATCAAGATCAGATGGCTTTGCTAAAAGATCTCACTGCGGATTTGCTGCAAGAAGATAAAGATCTGCTACAAAAACTGATTTCGAACATTTCTAACTGGAAGAATGACTTAATATCGCCAGAACAAGTAATGAGAATGGCACGTTCAGCGCAGGAACACCAGTTTGCAGAATGTTACCGTCGTTATGACTTGCACCTGAATAGTTGTAATGTTCTCGATTTTGATGATCTAATTACCAAACCAACTTTGCTGTTAATGCATGATGAGGAAGTCAGGGAGCGTTGGCAGAATAAAATTCGCTACTTGCTGGTGGATGAATATCAGGATACGAATACCAGTCAATATCAACTGGTGAAATTATTGGTGGGTAATCGCGCACGTTTTACCGTGGTTGGGGATGATGATCAATCCATTTATTCATGGCGTGGTGCTCGTCCACAGAATTTGATTTTATTGAAGGATGATTTCCCGCAGTTGAATGTGATTAAGCTGGAACAAAATTACCGTTCATCAGGGCGGATATTGAAAGCGGCGAATATTCTGATAGCCAACAATCCCCATGTTTTTGAAAAAAAACTCTTTTCGGAATTGGGGTATGGTGATCCGCTCAGGGTGATCGAAGCGAACAATGAAGATCATGAAGCTGAGCGTGTGGTGGGGGAGTTGATCGCTCATCACTTTATCAATAAAACGGAATATAAAGATTACGCTATTTTATATCGCGGTAATCACCAATCCCGTATCTTCGAAAAAATGTTGATGCAAAACCGCATTCCTTACCGAATTTCGGGGGGAACATCATTCTTTTCTCGGCCTGAAATTAAAAACCTGCTCTCTTATTTGCGTGTTTTGACCAATCCTGAGGATGACAGTGCATTTTTACGTATCGTCAATACACCACGACGAGAAATCGGTGCGGTGACGATCCAGAAATTGGGGGAATGGGCGAATCAGCGTAGCAAGAGCTTATATCAAGCCAGTTTTGATCTTGGGCTGGAACAGCATTTAACAGGGCGTGGTTTGGCTGCATTACAGCGCTTTACCCACTGGATGGACGAAATAGCTCGTCAGGCGGAGCGGGAGCCACTGCTGGCGGTGAGAGACTTACTGCGTGGCATGGATTACGAAAGTTGGTTATATGAAACCTCCCCCAGCCCAAAAGCGGCTGAAATGAGAATGAAGAACGTCAACCAACTTTTCACTTGGATGAGTGAAATGCTGGAGGGAGATGACTTGAATGAGTCAATGTCTCTTTCCCAAGTCGTGGCGCGTTTTGCGTTGCGGGATATGCTGGAGAGAGGCGAGGAAGATGAAGAGTTGGATCAGGTTCAGTTAATGACGTTACATGCTTCCAAAGGGCTGGAGTTTCCCTATGTTTTTTTGGTGGGTATGGAAGAAGGTTTGTTACCTCACCAAAGCAGCATTGATGAAGACAATATTGAGGAAGAGCGTCGTTTGGCTTATGTGGGCATTACGCGCGCGCGGAGAGAACTTTTTTTCACTTTCAGCAAAGAGCGTCGCCAGTTTGGTGAACTTATCCGTCCAGAACCGAGCCGATTCTTGCTTGAGTTGCCGCAGGATGACTTGGATTGGCCACAAGGTAAGCGGGTGATGAGCGCAGAGGAAAGGATGAAACAGGGGCAATCGCGACTTGCCGACATTAAATCCCGTCTGGGACTTGGGCTGAAAACCGACAATAATAAATAGTACGATAATAGTCCCCTGCATTTATGGATAAGTGCAGGGGAATAAAGTAGAAACTTTAGCCGAGACGAGCATTATTTTGCTCTTCAAACAACAATAACCATTGGACATAACTCTGCCACTTCGTTTCTTGCTGTAATGCTTCAGTTCTGAGCGGGTGTTTTATCTGCCATTGATGGGGCAAGGTGATGATGAGCGTTTCATTTTTCGCCTGTAATCGTAAAGCTGGCAAAGTATCATCCCGCCGACGGCTGGCGAAAATAATTGCCAGCCGCAATAAGCGACATAACTTTTGTGCCTGTAGCGATGGCACAGCATTTTGCTGACTAAGTGATGCCAGATCCACTGGACCGCTTTGATTTTTCAATAGAATAGCCAACAGTCGTTTTTGGGCAGGAGTATAACCAGGCAGATCCAAGTGGCTTATCAAATAAGCGGAATGTGCAGGTCCCTGACGAAAATCAACAAACAGGCCTATTTCATGGAGCAAACAGGCACCGACCAATAACTCACGACAACGTTCGTCCAATTTCCATGAATTAGCAACTTGTTGGCAAAAATTTTCGGCTAACTGTTTGACACGCTGTGCCTGTTCAATATCCAGTTGAAAGCGATACTGAATATTGCACAGGGTTCTTGCCCGAATATCCTGTTCGATCGACAAATTCAGCATCCCATAAACCAGACCTTCACGTAGTGCGCCGCCTGCTAATATCATACTTTCGATATTCAATGCCTGAAAAATGGCGATTAAGATTGCCAATCCACTTGGAAAAACCAACGCCCGTTCCAGTGTCAGCCCATCAATTTCTAACTCTTCCAGCTTGCCGCACCCAATCGCCTGATGTTTAAGTTGCTGGAGTTTGGATAGGGTGATCAGTTCATCCATACCTTGAGCAATCATAATTTCCTGCAAGGCTTGTACCGTGCCGGAAGCTCCTACACAAACGTTCCAGCCTTGCTCAAGCAGCTTAGGGGTAACAGAGCTGAGAATATCATGTGCAGCAGTTTCTGCATTAGCAAAGTTTTCTGCTGTCAGGCGGCGATCATTGAAATAACGTTCCAGCCAGGTAACACAGCCCATTTCAAGGCTGAAAAGCTGGTTGGCTTTGGCGCCGATACCGGTTACCAATTCGGTACTGGCACCACCAATATCTACAACAAGTCGCTTTTCAGACCCGCCGGTCGTGTGAGCGACACCTTGATAAATTAGCTGGGCCTCTTCTTCGCCGCTGATCACATGAACAGGTTTGCCTAATATTTCTGAGGCCTTTCTGGTAAATTCATCTGAATTTTTTGCCAGCCTCAAGGTTGCGGTAGCAACAATGCGGATCTGTGAGACAGGAATATCCTGCAGATATTCGGAAAAGAGGCGCAAGCACTGCCATCCTCGTTCCATTGCCTGTTGTGATAAATGATTATTTTTATCTAATCCGGCAGCCAGCCTGACTTTGCGTTTGATGCGAGTAACGACTTGAATGCTGCCGGATACATCACGGACAACCAACATGTGAAAACTGTTTGAGCCTAAATCGATAGCCGCATAAAGCGAAGAAGCACTTAGCATAGTATTTATTCCGGCCTGTGTTGTTTCAGCATCGTGTTATTTCAACATTACGTTATTCCAATACCGATCGTACTATTCCAGCATTATTCAGCATTGCGTCATTTTAGCCTGGGCGCTTACTGTTACGTGTTGCATTGCCACGGCGTGGTATGTTGGTACGCCGTGGATGCCCCCCTGAGCGGGTGCGATTACGACGCTTAGGTACTGGCAGATCTTTTAGCAATGCATCACTGTTATATTTGCTAACAGGTATCTGGTGTTGAATATATTCTTCAATGGCTGGTAAGTTCAGCGCATACTCTTCACATGCCAGACTGATAGAATGACCACTTTCTCCAGCACGGCCTGTCCGACCAATCCGGTGAACATAATCTTCACAGTCATCGGGTAGATCATAGTTAAATACATGTGTCACTGATGGGATATGCAGCCCTCGGGCGGCAACATCTGTGGCAACCAGAATGTCTAGATTGCCCAAGCTGAATTCTTCAAGAATACGCAGGCGTTTTTTCTGTGCAACATCACCAGTCAGCAAACCAACCCGATGACCATCAGCAGCCAGATGGGCCCAGATGTCTTCACAACGGTGTTTGGTATTGGCAAAAATAATGCAGCGATCAGGCCACTCTTCTTCCAGCAGAGTCTGTAGCAGACGCATTTTCTCTTCGTTGGAAGGATAAAATAGCTCTTCCTTAATGCGGTGCCCGGTTTTTTGCAGCGGTTCCACTTCCACATACTCAGGATTATTCATCTGCTCAAAAGCCAGTTCACGCACTCGATAAGAGAGGGTTGCGGAAAATAGCAAATTCATTCTTTCTGTAGCCGCGGGGAGCCGACGGAACAACCAGCGAATATCTTTGATAAAGCCCAGGTCATACATGCGATCCGCTTCATCAAGTACAATAACTTGAATGGCACCAAGATGGATATGGCCCTGTTTTGCGTAATCGATCAAACGCCCTGTTGTGCCAATGACGATATCGACGCCAGCTTCCAGAACCTTGAGCTGTTTATCATAGCCATCACCGCCGTAGGCAAGACCCATTTTCAACCCAGTGACTTGTGCTAATTCTTCTGCGTCAGAGTATATTTGAACCGCCAATTCACGGGTAGGCGCCATAATCAGTGCTCTTGGCTGATTAGTTTTACGCTCTTTCTTCGCAGGGTGAGTCAATAAGTAATTAAAAGTAGACGCCAAAAATGCCAGCGTCTTGCCCGTTCCGGTTTGTGCTTGCCCCGCAACATCTCGGCCTTCGACAGTTAAAGGCAATGTTAGCGCCTGTATCGGCGTGCAGTTGGAAAACCCCTTTTTTTCAAGGGCTTCTAAGACTTTGGGGTGCAATGCGAAGTCGGAAAACTTCTTTTCTGTCAAATGTGTTTTGCTCATAGTAAGGTAGAATATCAGTTAACTATTGCTTTAAGAAAGTGTATCCGCTGAAATAAAGACACCCTTATGTTGGTTAATGTACACTGACACTGTAAAAGATTTTACTTTTGGAGCAAAAAATGAGTGCGAATATTATCTCTCTGACTGATGCTGGCTTTGGAAACGATGTTTTGAAAGCACAAGGTCCTGTTCTCGTTGAATTCTGGGCTGAGTGGTGCGGTCCTTGCAAAATGATTGCCCCTATTCTGGATGAGATTGCCACAGAATACGAAGGAAAACTGACAGTTGGCAAGCTGAACATTGATGATAACCCAGCAACAGCACCAGAATACGGTATTCGTGGTATTCCAACTCTGATTCTGTTTAAAGGCGGTGAAAAGGTTGCCGTAAAAGTGGGTGCTTTGTCAAAAACTCAACTGAAAGAGTTTTTGGAACCACACCTATAATTTAGAATTAGGTCACAGTAATTACGGACGTTTGGCGTATGAGATGATTTATCTCATTGACCGCTAGACGTCCGCTACGAAGCATGGTAAGTTAGCGTCCATGTGCTTGTATGAAGCTTTGCTTGAGCGAATTCTTTATTTGATATAAAGAGTTGACATTAAGCACGTTACATACTAAACAATTTGTAGTGTCTGATAAATCTGTTATCTCTGGGTTACCTGAAGTATCTGATGACATATCGCATTTGGTAAAATTCCTGAGTCTATATACGGCTAATCCAGTATATAGCTTAGTACACTCATAACGTCCTAATGCTAAATATCTTTAAGTCGAGTGTTTTTATCCTAGGCATTTTTATGTCGAGCCTTCTCCTTCTTGTGCTAGGTGTTAGGTATAGAATCTGCTAACAGTGCTTATGTTAAAAAACGTTTATGCTGAAAGATGTGTATGCTGAAATAGTGTCCACTGTTAAACCTTAATAGTGTTCGCATTATAAAATTGTATCTATTATAGATAGTTATAACATATGGCACATAGATAGTTAGATGATAGTTTTGACAGTTTGTCAGCCTTATTTTGAAATCAATCTACGTACTTCAAACTATTGCCTTGTAATATAATTTAATATGTTAGAAGGTGTTATTCGTTTCTGGTACAAATAAACAGGCATCGATAATGCTGCCATACCATTCACGTTTATAGTTCGAGATATACCCCGAGTTAAAGAACCCACCATTATGAATCTTACCGAATTAAAGAATACGCCGGTATCTGAGTTGATTACTCTCGGCGAAAATATGGGGCTGGAAAACCTGGCTCGTATGCGTAAGCAGGACATCATTTTCTCTATTCTCAAACAGCATGCGAAAAGCGGAGAGGATATTTTCGGAGATGGTGTGCTGGAGATATTGCAGGATGGATTTGGTTTCCTCCGCTCCGCAGACAGTTCTTACCTTGCAGGTCCTGATGATATCTACGTTTCTCCTAGTCAAATCCGCCGCTTTAACCTCCGTACCGGTGATACCATTTCAGGGAAAATCCGCCCACCAAAAGAAGGTGAACGCTATTTTGCCCTGTTGAAAGTTAATGAAGTCAACTTTGACAAACCTGAAAATGCCCGCAGTAAAATCCTGTTTGAAAACCTGACTCCACTTCATGCTAACAACCGCTTGCGTATGGAACGTGGTAATGGTTCTACTGAAGATTTGACAGCCCGTGTTCTGGATCTGGCAGCGCCGATTGGTCGTGGTCAGCGTGGCCTGATTGTTGCACCACCAAAAGCGGGTAAAACCATGCTGCTGCAAAATATTGCGGCTAACATCGCTCATAACTACCCAGATTGTGTTTTGATGGTTTTGCTGATTGATGAGCGTCCAGAAGAAGTTACCGAAATGCAGCGTCTGGTAAAAGGCGAAGTGATTGCTTCAACCTTTGATGAACCTGCTTCCCGCCATGTGCAAGTGGCTGAAATGGTGATCGAAAAGGCAAAACGTCTGGTTGAACACAAAAAAGACGTTATTATCCTGCTGGATTCCATTACCCGTCTGGCTCGTGCATATAACACTGTGGTTCCTGCTTCCGGTAAGGTCTTAACTGGTGGTGTGGATGCGAATGCCCTGCATCGTCCAAAACGTTTCTTTGGTGCTGCACGTAATGTCGAAGAAGGTGGTAGTCTGACCATCATTGCGACTGCGCTGGTTGATACTGGCTCCAAGATGGATGAGGTTATTTACGAAGAATTTAAAGGTACAGGTAACATGGAATTGCACCTGTCCCGTAAGATTGCGGAAAAACGTGTCTTCCCAGCCATTGATTACAACCGTTCTGGGACACGTAAAGAAGAGTTGCTCACTGCACAGGATGAGCTACAGAAGATGTGGATCTTACGTAAGATTATTCATCCAATGGGTGAAATCGACGCGATGGAATTCCTTATCAACAAACTGGCTATGACAAAAACAAACGAAGAGTTCTTCGACTTTATGAAACGCTCATAGTGTTTGTAAAATTGATATTTCCGTAATAAGCAATATTCATTCGCTTCTCTAAAACGCCACATTTTTGTGGCGTTTTTTTATCGAATATTTATTCTATTTGCCTGAAATGGTATGTTTTTTGCATGTTTTTCGGGTGATTAGATGCATTTTTTCTAACCGAACGTTTTATAATTATGAATCACGCTTTACAGATCGCATGGTTTATTTGATTAATTTTATGAGTTAGAACTCTTTGTTTTGTTAACAGGGAGAGCTTATGGGTTCGGTGTCAAGTGGGACATCCATAAGTATACGAATAATAGATGCCCCGCCATTATTTTTATAGAGAGTTATTATTGTGAATATTCCCAGTATGAGTGTCGAAATTTTTTGCGTATTTATATTCTCATTTGTGTTTTTGTTTGTGGCTCGTAAGGCAGCAAAAAAAATCGGCCTGGTTGATAAACCGAATTACCGTAAACGTCATCATGGTTTAGTTCCTTTGGTGGGTGGCATATCTGTTTTTTTTGGTGTTTGTTTCGCATTTATTATTACAAAAGAGTTTATACCTCATAAATGGTTGTATTTGGCTTGTGCGGGAATATTGGTTCTTATCGGTGCCTTAGATGACCGCTTTGATATCAGCGTGAAGATTCGGGCAACTATCCAAGCTTTGGTTGGTATCAGCATGATGTATTTTGCTGGCTTGAAGCTTGATAGCTTGGGGCATGCATTCGGGCCATGGGAAATGGTACTTGGGCCATTCAGCTACGTTGTGACGTTATTCGCTGTCTGGGCTGCTATCAATGCTTTCAATATGGTGGATGGGATTGATGGGTTACTGGGCGGGCTATCTTGTGTTTCTTTCGGTACGTTGGGTATTTTGTTGTATGAAAGTGGCAATACGGCACTGGCGTTTTGGTGTTTTGCGTTTATAGCGGGGATTTTGCCTTACATCTTCCTTAATCTTGGCATATTAGGGAAACGTTTTAAGGTATTTATGGGGGATGCGGGAAGTACCCTAATTGGCTTTACCATTATTTGGCTATTGACTGAAGCGACGCAAGGGGAAAATGCTTCTATTAGCCCTGTGACAGCATTGTGGATTATTGCAATTCCATTGATGGACATGATCGCTATTATGTACCGCCGATTGCGTAAGGGAATGAGTCCGTTTTCTCCAGATCGCCAGCATATTCACCATTTGATTATGCGTGCTGGGTTTACTTCTCGCCAGGCATTTATTTTGATCACTTTGGCTGCGGCTCTATTGGCATCAATTGGAATTATTGGAGAGTGGCTAAGTTTTATTCCTGAATGGATAATGTTGGCATTATTTTTGCTTGCATTTATGTTGTATGGCTATTGCATCAAAAGAGCGTGGAAGGTAGCCCGTTTTATCAAACGGTGTAGGCGCCGTATGCGTCGGGCAGCAAGCCATCATTAAGACATCGACAATCAAAGAGGTTTTGTGCAGTGATAAATTCAGAAACGAAATCTAAACAGGATCAACCAGCTATAGAGCATGAACTGGATATTCGGGCACTGTGTTATGCTTTGTGGCATGGAAAGATATGGATTATCGCCCTGGCAATAATTTTCGCTGCCGCCGCTCTGGGAGCATCTTATTTGATGCAGCAAAAATGGAGCGCAACCGCTATTGTGAACTTACCGACAACGAATAATTTGGGTAGCTACTACTCGCAACAACAATTCCTGCGTAATTTGGATACCCATATCAATGCTTCGCCAGAAGCGCAATTACCGACCATTCCAGACGGTGCATACCAAGAATTCATGACACAGGTCTTTGCGTATGATACCCGTCGTGAATTTTGGCTTCATTCTGAGTATTACAAACAACGCAAGGAAGGGCGTGCCAAAGCGGATGCTGTATTGTTGGATGAATTGATCAACGATATTAAAATCACGCACAGTGATAATAAAACATCATCAAATAACAGTATCAAATTGACAGCAGAAACCGCCGTTGATGCCAATCAACTTCTGCGTCAATATATTGCGTTCGCCAACCAACGGGCGAGCACTCACCTGAACAACGAAATTAAAGGGGCGTGGGCGACGCGGACTCAGTCAATGAAAGCATTGGTGAAACGTCAGGAGATGGTGGTAAAGGCAATATATAATCGTGAATTGAATGTGTTGCAGCAGTCACTGAAAGTGGCTGAGAAGCAAGGTATTCACCGTAATCAGACAAACATCCCTATCGAAGAACTGCCTGAATCCAAAATGTTTATGCTGGGTACATCATTACTGCAAGCCCAAATTGAAACTTTGGAAGCCACAGGCCCTGACTACAGCATCGATTATGATCAAAATATCGCGATGCTGGCTACGTTGAATGTCGGTCCGACTTTGCAGAACTCTTTCCAGACTTACCGCTATCTCAGAACACCGGAGGAACCCGTTAACCGAGACAGTCCTCGCCGTGCTTTCATGATGATTTTATGGGGAGCCGTAGGCATGTTGGTTGGTGCAGGTGTCGCTTTAGTAAAACGTCCTCGCTCCGATAGTTCATATAAGTAACAGTATGTAAATATAAACGATAGGTTTTGATCCCCCATTCTTGGAAGTATCTGCAATGATTGACAAAATAAGAGAGTCACTGTGAAAGTGTTGACTGTGTTTGGTACCCGGCCGGAGGCCATTAAAATGGCCCCGTTGGTACATGCGTTGGCTATGGATACTGCCTTTGAAGCAAAAGTGTGTGTCACAGCTCAGCATAGGGAAATGCTGGATCAGGTATTGCATCTGTTTGGGATAACGCCGGATTTTGATCTGAATATCATGCAAAAAGGGCAGGATCTGACGGATATCACATGTCGTATCCTGCAAGGTATCAAGCCTGTATTAGAAGAATTCAAACCAGATGTGGTACTGGTGCATGGTGACACAACAACAACCATGGCAACGAGTCTGGCCGCTTTCTATCAGCATATTCCGGTAGGCCATGTTGAAGCTGGCTTAAGAACAGGGGATCTTTATTCACCATGGCCGGAAGAAGCCAACCGTAAGATTGCCGGACACTTGGCTATGTACCATTTTGCACCGACGGAAAATTCCCGGAATAACCTCTTAAAAGAATCCATTGTGGAAAACCGTATTTTTGTTACAGGCAATACGGTGATTGATGCCCTGCTATCAGTGCGTGATCGCATCATGAATGATGAAGCCATGTATGGGCAGTTTGCTGAGCTTTATCCTTTCCTTAACCTAAATAAAAAAATGATCTTGGTGACAGGCCATCGCCGTGAAAATTTTGGTAAAGGGTTTGAGCGTATTTGTGAAGCATTGGCACAGATTGCCAAGGCGCATCCTGATGTCCAGATAGTTTATCCGGTCCATTTGAACCCGAATGTCAGTGAACCCGCTAAGCGCATTTTGCATGACATTGATAACGTTATCCTTATCAAACCACAGGATTATCTGCCATTCGTCTATTTGATGAATCATGCCTATTTAATCTTGACCGATTCAGGGGGAATTCAGGAAGAAGCCCCTTCTCTGGGAAAACCGGTTTTAGTTATGCGCGATACCACTGAGCGACCTGAAGCGATTGATGCGGGGACAGTGCGACTGGTGGGAACAGAAACACAAACTATCGTTGCGGAAGTTACGCGTTTATTGACGGATGTTAACGCCTACCAACAAATGAGCCATGCCCATAACCCTTATGGTGATGGCAGGGCTTGCCAGCGAATTCTTGAAGCATTGAGAAAAAATCAGGTGACATTATGAGTTTTGAAACAATTTCTGTTATCGGCCTGGGTTATATCGGTTTGCCCACTGCGGCGGCATTCGCCTCCCGTCAAAAGAGGGTTATTGGCGTGGATGTTAATCAACATGCGGTAGAAACGATTAACCGTGGTTCGATTCATATCGTTGAACCTGATTTAGATAAGGTAGTAAAAATTGCGGTAGAAGAGGGCTTTTTGAAAGCCGTGACTATTCCACAAACTGCGGATGCTTTCTTGATTGCTGTTCCTACGCCCTTCAAAGGGGAGCATGAACCCGATATGGCCTATGTGCGTTCTGCGGCGGAATCAATAGCACCCGTCTTGAAAAAAGGTGATTTGGTTATTTTGGAATCCACTTCTCCTGTTGGTGCGACGGAGCAGATGGCTGCATGGTTAGCCGCGGTACGTCCTGATCTTTCATTCCCTCAACAAGCGGGTGAAAACTCAGATATCGATATCGCCTATTGCCCTGAGCGTGTTTTACCCGGGCAAGTTATGGTGGAATTGATTAAAAATGATCGTGTAGTAGGGGGTATGACAGCCAAATCTTCCCGCAGGGCGAGTGAGCTGTACAATATTTTCCTTGAAGGTGAATGTGTTATCACCAATGCCAGGACAGCGGAAATGTGCAAGCTGACAGAGAACAGTTTCCGTGATGTTAATATCGCTTTTGCCAACGAACTTTCCTTGATCTGTGCCGAACAGGGAATCAATGTGTGGGAGCTGATTAGTCTGGCAAACCGCCATCCACGTGTAAATATTTTGCAGCCTGGCCCTGGTGTAGGAGGGCATTGCATTGCCGTCGATCCGTGGTTCATTGTATCCCAGAATCCTGAGCAATCCCGTTTAATTCATACCGCGCGTTTGGTGAATGATGGCAAGCCGCTGTGGGTCGTGGATCAAGTGAAAGCCGCAGTCGCTGACTGTTTGGCTGAGAGTGGTAAACGGGCAAATGAGATTAAAATTGCCTGTTTTGGCTTGGCTTTCAAACCGAACATTGATGATTTACGGGAAAGTCCAGCCGTTTATATTACAAAAATGGTTGCACAGTGGCATGCAGGGCAAACCATCGCGGTTGAACCCAATGTGCATGAACTGCCCAATTCACTGAAAGATATGGTGGAATTGATGGATGTCAACCAGGCATTAGAGCAGGCTGACGTTGTATTGATGCTGGTGGATCATAGCCAGTTTAAAGCCATTACTGGTTCTGCAATAAAACAAAAATGGGTTGTTGATACAAAAGGAGTTTGGCGTTGAAACGTATTCTTATTACAGGTGGTGCAGGTTTTATCGGTTCTGCGGTTGTGCGCCACATTATTAATCAGACTGAAGATAGCGTCGTTGTCGTTGATAGCCTGACTTATGCCGGTAATCTTGAATCACTGGCTTCGGTAGCTAACCATCCCCGCTATGCATTTGAACAGGTTGATATCCGCCAGCGTGATGCCTTAGATCGCGTATTCCAACAATATCAACCGGATGCTGTCATGCATTTGGCCGCAGAAAGTCATGTTGACCGCTCCATTGACGGGCCAGCAGCTTTTATCGAAACCAATATCATCGGCACTTATACTTTGTTGGAAGCAGCTCGTGCATTTTGGCAACAGTTGGATCAGGAAAAACAGAGCCAATTCCGCTTCCACCATATTTCAACAGACGAAGTATATGGCGATCTGCATGGTGAAGATGGTTTCTTTACTGAAACCACACCTTACTCGCCAAGCAGTCCTTATTCTGCATCAAAAGCGTCCAGTGATCATCTGGTCAGGGCATGGCGCCGTACTTATGGCTTACCGACCATGATCACCAATTGTTCGAATAACTATGGTCCTTATCATTTCCCTGAGAAACTGATCCCATTGATGATCCTGAATGGGCTGGCAGGCAAGCCTTTGCCGGTCTATGGCAAAGGAGAGCAAATCCGTGACTGGCTCTATGTGGAAGATCATGCGCGTGCGTTGTATTTGGTGGTAACCCAGGCAGAGCCCGGCAAAACCTACAATATCGGTGGACATAATGAGCGCCGAAATATCGAAGTTGTGGAAACGATTTGCGAATTGCTGGAGGAGTTGCGCCCCGAAAAACCTGCTGGGGTAGAGCATTATCGCGACCTTATTACTCATGTAACGGATCGCCCAGGACATGATATGCGTTATGCGATTGATGCGGCGAAAATTGAGCGTGAATTGGGGTGGATCCCCGAGGAAACGTTCGAATCTGGCATTCGCAAGACTGTGCAATGGTATCTGGAAAATGAGAGTTGGTGGAGAAGAGTTCAGGATGGCTCTTATACAGGGGAACGACTTGGGTTAGGAAATGAATAAGCCCATCAGGGGGAGCAGATGAAAGGAATTATACTGGCTGGGGGCTCTGGCACCCGTTTGTATCCAATAACACGTGGCGTATCAAAGCAGTTGTTACCGATTTATGACAAGCCGATGATTTATTATCCGCTGTCAGTGTTAATGCTGTCGGGCATACGCGATATCCTGATCATCTCGACACCGGAAGATTTACCTGCTTTTAAACGATTACTAGGCAGTGGCGAACAATTTGGTATCCAACTTAGTTATGCCGAACAGCCTTCACCTGATGGTTTGGCCCAGGCATTTCTGATTGGTGAAGAATTTATCGGTAATGATGCTTGCTGCTTGGTATTGGGTGACAATATCTTTTTTGGTCAAGCGTTTAGCCCGAAACTACAACATGTTGCTGGCCGAACAACAGGAGCGACAATATTCGGTTACCAAGTGATGGACCCTGAACGATTTGGCGTAGTGGAATTTGACGAGCAGTATCGGGTTCTTTCCATAGAAGAAAAACCTGTACAGCCTAAATCCAATTGGGCGGTGACGGGTCTCTATTTCTACGACAACAAAGTCGTGGATTTTGCCAAACAAGTAAAACCTTCTGCGCGCGGGGAACTGGAAATCACCAGTATCAACCAGATGTATCTGGAATGCGGAGAATTGAATGTTGAATTATTGGGGCGTGGTTTTGCCTGGTTAGATACGGGAACTCATGACAGCCTGATTGAAGCCAGTACTTTTGTTCAGACCGTCGAAAAACGTCAAGGCTTCAAAATTGCCTGTTTGGAAGAGATCGCATGGCGTAATGGTTGGCTCAGTGAGGAGCAATTAAAAGTGGCGGCCACGGATTTGGCGAAAACAGGTTACGGCAACTATCTGATGGATTTGCTCAATGTCTATTCACGCCAACCTTGACCCCTTGGCCTGGGAAAGCCAGTTTTTTGGTTTGCCCACAGCTCGCCTGAATTTTTCGTCGGATGCGGCGGCATTGACGGCTGCTGATTTGGACCAATATGCATTGGTGCAAGCCAAAGTGGCAGCCCAACAAACGGGCATTATCGATGAGCTTTCTGTCTTAGGATTTTCACTGGTTGAAGGTGAGGTTGATTTACGGTTATCGATTGAGGCGGGAAATATTCCTGGCATTCATACGGGAAAGGAACTAATTTCGGCAAAACAAGAAGATATCCCCGTATTGAAGGAGGTGTCAGCCCGTGTATTTACGTCTAGCCGTTTTCGTGCACCCTGGTATCAACCGGATGACAGTGGGAAATTCTATGCTACCTGGGTTGAAAAAGCCGTTTTGGGCACATTTGATCACCAATGCCTGCTTATCAATAATGAACGTGGTCAAATAGCGGGCTTTGTCACCTTAAGGGATATAGGTAATAGCGAAGCACGCATTGGTTTATTGGCTGCTGTACCAGGCAATCATCATCAAGGGATTGGCAAAAAATTAATGTCGGCGGCGCAACAGTGGTGTCATAACCATCAGATACAATGGCTGAGAGTGGCTACGCAAATCAGCAACATCGCTGCGTTGCGTCTTTATACACGTTGTGGTGCCATCATTGAAAGCACCGCATATTGGTTATACAGAGGACGAAATGATTCCATTTAATAAACCACCGGTAGTCGGCACTGAACTTGAATACATGCAACAGGCGATGGCTAGCGGTAAGTTGTGTGGTGATGGAGAATTTACCAAACGTTGTGAAGCGTGGATGGAACAGCGCTTTAATTGCCCGAAGGTATTGTTGACACCATCTTGTACAGCTTCACTGGAAATGGCGGCAATGTTGTTGAATATCCAGCCGGGTGATGAAGTCATTATGCCGAGCTATACCTTTGTATCGACCTCCAATGCCTTTGTTCTGCGTGGTGCTACCATTGTGTTCGTGGATATTCGTCCTGATACCATGAACATTGATGAGGACAAGATTGAAGCAGCTATTACAGAGAAAACCCGTGCTATCGTACCGGTGCATTATGCGGGCGTGGCCTGTGAAATGGATACCATCATGGCACTGGCGAAAAAATATAACCTGTATGTGGTGGAAGATGCCGCACAGGGCGTCATGTCCACCTATAAAGGCCGTGCATTGGGCACAATTGGGCATATTGGTTGTTTCAGCTTTCATGAAACCAAAAATTACTCGGCCGGTGGTGAAGGCGGGGCAACATTAATCAATGATAAATCCATGATTGCCCGTGCCGAAATCATCCGAGAGAAAGGCACTAACCGCAGTCAATTCTTCCGCGGGCAAGTAGACAAATACACATGGCGTGATATCGGTTCCAGTTATCTGCTCTCTGATCTGCAAGCGGCTTACCTGTGGGCACAACTGGAACTTGCTGAAAAAATTAACCAACGCCGCCTGACTTTGTGGGAGAACTACCATCAAGCCTTGAAACCGTTAGCAGACGCTGGACATTTAGTTTTACCAATTGTTCCGGAAGGCTTGGAACACAATGCCCACATGTTCTATATCAAGCTCAAAGATGTAGAAGAACGTAGCGCATTCAATAGTTATATGAAAGAGAATGGTATCCTGAGCGTATTCCACTACGTGGCATTGCATACCAGCCCTGCGGGTGAGAAATGTGGCCGTTTCCACGGCGAAGATCGCTTTACCACCCGTGAAAGTGACCGCTTAGTTCGCTTACCAATGTTCTACAACATCACTGATACAGAGCAGCAAATTGTTATCGATCGTATCAAGGAATTTTTCGCCTGATATGTCACTTGCTAAAGCTTCTGTTTGGACAGCAGGCTCCACATTGATCAAGATCGGTGTGGGGTTGCTGGTCATTAAACTTCTGGCGGTATCTTTTGGCCCAACAGGTGTTGGGCAAGCAGGTAATTTTCGCCAACTCATTACTGTATTAGGTGTGCTCTCTGGGGCAGGGATTTTTAATGGTGTCACAAAATATGTAGCGGAACATCATCAACAACCGGAAAAGCTTAGGGCGATATTGGGGACATCGTCCTTGATAATTATGGGGTTTTCGACCTTATTGGCAGTGATCTTCCTTTTGTTCAGTGAAATCATCAGTATTAGCCTATTTGGTCACACCCATTACAAAACTGTTGTGCAGGCGCTCGCATTTATTCAAATGGGCATCGCTTACGCCAACTATTTTCTGGCAATCCTGAAAGGGTTCAGGGATGCTAAGGGAAATGCGTTGGCCATTATTTTGGGCAGCCTGACAGGCATGTTGGCTTATAGCCTCTGCTATTGGCTGGGAGGCTATGAAGGGGCATTGGCAGGCTTGGCATTGGTACCTGCATTGGTGGTTTTACCTGCCGGCCTAATGATACTGCATAGCAAGGTGATTACATTTTCTGCCTTGAAACCTATGTGGGATCGTGCGATTGCCAGCCATCTGGGCAAATTTACTCTTATGGCGTTGCTGACTTCCATTACATTGCCCGTTGCTTATGTCATGATGCGAAATTTGCTGGCAGCGCGTTATAGTTGGGAAGAAGTAGGGATTTGGCAGGGAGTTAGCAGTATTTCAGATGCTTATTTACAATTTATCACCGCCTCCTTCACTGTCTATCTATTGCCAACCCTTTCTCGTCTGAAGAATAAGCAAGAAATTACCCGCGAAATTGTGAAGGCTTTGAAATTTGTCTTGCCTGCTGTAGCTGCTGCCAGTTTCTCTGTCTGGCTATTGCGTGATTTCGTGATTTGGCTGTTGTTTTCAGACAAATTCATCGCCATGCGGGATCTGTTTGCGTGGCAGTTAGTGGGCGACGTGTTGAAAGTTGGCGCTTATGTTTTTGGTTATCTGGTGATAGCGAAAGCTGCACTGCGTTTTTATATATTGACTGAAGTGAGCCAGTTCCTTTTACTGACGGGTTTTTCTCATTGGCTGATACCGGCAAATGGAGCATTGGGGGCTGCCCAGTCATATATGGTAACTTACATTGTTTATTTCATTCTTTGTTGTAGCGTATTTATTATTTATCGCAGGCGAGCATGACAACCCTAATTCACGTTTTGGGATCGGATATCCCACATCACAATCAAACGTTACTACGTTTCTTTAATGACGTCTTGGCACAGGAAATACATTTTTGCGCCAAACCGTGTTTTATGGTGGTGTCTAAAGACCACACATGGCTATCAAATTACCCTAACTTGACTATTTCTCTTTATCACAGCAAATCTGCCTTATCGCAGGCAGTAATAGAGAAAGCGAAGGCAAACAGAACAGTCCGCTTCTTTTTCCACGGGCAGTTTAATGCTGCTTTGTGGTTGGCTTTATTAATGGGAAAAATTAAGCGGCACCAATTCTTCTGGCATGTTTGGGGAGCAGATCTCTATGAAGAGTCCCGCCAACTGAAATTCCGTTTGTTCTATCTGATTCGTCGTTTGGCACAGAAGCGGGTGGGGCATATTTTTGCCACGCGCGGTGATCTGCGGCACTTTTTTCAGGATGATTCGCGTTCAAGTCGGGCCAAACCTGATGTGCCATCATCATTGCTCTATTTCCCAACTCGGATGGAGCCTGCGTTGACGGTGACGGAGAAAACATTCTCACCGGAAGGAATTACCATCTTACTGGGGAATTCGGGGGATCAATCCAACCGTCATATTGAAGCCTTGCAGAAGATCCACCACCAGTTTGGCGATGAGGCTAGGGTGCTAATCCCAATGGGCTATCCTGATAATAACCAAGCCTATATCCAGAGCGTGGAGCAAACTGCATTGTCGTTATTTCCAGCGCAAAATGTTCGTATTCTGAAAGAGCAAATAGCCTTTGATGAATACTTGTCATTGTTGCGCCAATGCGATTTGGGTTATTTCATTTTCAATCGTCAGCAGGGTATTGGAACACTCTGTTTGCTGATTCAATTTGGTATTCCGTTTGTTCTGAGCCGTCAAAATCCATTCTGGCATGATTTAACGGAACAGCAGATCCCTGTTCTGTTTGACGGTGATGAACTCAATAAACACTGGGTGCAGGAAGCACAGCGCCAGATGCTGTCCCTCGATAAAAAGGCGATTGCTTTTTTTGATCCCCATTTCATGGAGGGGTGGAAAACCGCCCTGTCGGAAGCATCTGGAGAGTAGCAATGACCTTGACACAATTCGGTGGGCTTTTTGTTATTTACATAATTTCGGTGGCTTTTATCCTGACCTTGACGTATCAGGAATTTCGACGTGTCCGCTTTAACTTTAATGTCTTTTTCTCATTGTTGTACCTGCTGACATTCTATTTTGGTTTTCCATTGACCAGCTTGTTGGTATTTCAGTTTAATGTGGAAGTGGTGTCTGTAGATTCATTACTACATGCAATGTTGGCGTCTGGCTGTTTTTATGCCATTTACTATGTGGCTTATAAAACACGGCTCACTTATAAAACACGGCCCAATAATGGTATAAGTTCTGAAAACTTAACGGTGACTATGCCGCGTAAACCTTTATTTACGATGAATCGAGTGGAAGCTAATCTGACGTGGTTACTACTTGCTTGTATTGCCATCGTTACGGTAGGTTCGTTCTTTATGCAGAACGGATTTTTGCTGTTCAAGTTACAGTCCTATAGCCAGATATTTTCCGGCCAGGTTTCCGGTGTGGCGCTCAAGCGATTTTTCTATTTCTTCATTCCTGCCATGCTGGTTGTTTTTTTCCTAAAACCGACCAAAGCACGCTGGCTGTGCTTTTTGGTAGGAACGGTGGGGTTTGGTATCCTGACCTATGTGATCGTTGGGGGTACGCGAGCTAACATCATTATCGCGTTTGCATTGTTCCTGTTTATCGGGATTGTCCGCGGCTGGATCACGTTGTGGATGCTGTTTACTGCGGGCGCAATGGGAATTGTCGGTATGTTCTGGCTGGCGTTGAAGCGCTATAGCCTGGACGTAAGCGGGGCAGAGGCATTTTATACTTTCCTGTATCTCACGCGAGATACTTTCTCGCCGTGGGAAAATTTGGCCCTGCTGCTGGATAATTACAGCAAAATAGATTTTCAAGGGCTGGCACCGATTGTCCGTGATTTTTATGTTTTTATTCCTGGTTGGGTGTGGCCGGATAGGCCTAATCTGGTCTGGAACACAGCTAACTATTTCACGTGGAATGTATTGAATAACCACTCTGGTCTTGCGATTTCCCCAACACTGATTGGCTCTCTTGTGGTGATGGGGGGGGTATTCTTTATCCCTCTGGGGGCGATCGCAGTCGGTTTTATTATTAAATGGTTTGACTGGATTTATGAAGCAGGAAAACAGGAAAGTAATCGCTATAAGGCGGCAATTTTGCAAGCTTTCTGCTTTGGCGCCATCTTTAACATAATTGTGCTTGCCCGTGAAGGAGTAGATTCTTTTGTTTCTAGGGTGGTGTTCTTTTGTATTGTCTTCGGCCTATGTCTGGTTGCGGCGAAATTGCTGTATTGGCTGTTTGAAAGTGCCGGGCTGATTCGAAAGCTTGTGGTCAGTAATCTGGCTACTTCGCGAAAAACATCTGTGATTTTGGATGTAAGGAAAAAAAATGGCGTTAAATAACATTCCCAAATACCGCATTCGTGGTCTTAGTATCTGGGGATTCCGCGGTATGTCGCATTTCCTCGACTACCTTTTCCTGGATGGACAGGTAAAAGCAGGTACATTGGTTGCGATTAACGCAGAAAAAGTACTCACGGCGGAGAAAGACAATGCACTGAATACGTTGCTGGATGAGGCCGAATACTTATACGCAGATGGTATTAGTATCGTACGTGCCATTCGCCGTAAATATCCTGATGCGGATGTATCGCGTATTGCGGGCGCTGATTTGTGGGAAGACTTGATGGAACGCGCTGGGCGTGAGGGTACACCAGTCTTTCTAATCGGCGGAAAACCCGATATCTTGGCCCAGACTGAGAACAAACTGCGTACCCAATGGAATGTCAATATCGTGGGCAGACAAGATGGGTATTTTACACCAGAAACGCGTGATGATGTATTTGAGCGGATTCATGCCAGTGGTGCGGCGATTATTACCGTAGCAATGGGATCACCCAAACAGGAGATCTTTATGCGTGACTGCCGCAAGGTACATCCAGATGCACTGTATATGGGCGTTGGAGGAACCTATGATGCCTTCACTGGTCACGTTAAACGAGCACCGAAAGTCTGGCAGAATCTAGGGTTGGAGTGGTTGTATCGCTTGCTCTCTCAGCCAAGCCGTATCCGTAGGCAGATAAAGCTATTGAAATTCCTTGGCTATTATTACGGTGGCAAACTTTAGCCCCGAAATTTCTCTGTTTCTACCTGTTGCATTGAGCATATGCAGCAGGTTTTTGCTTTATTTTATTGCTGTCTTTGAGGTTATCAATAGCTTGTTGTTTGACTGCTTATTTTCAAATCTACTCTTGCAAGCCTTATTTTTATAATTTTTTTATTTCACTGATCGGCAAAACGTGTTTTGATCCCAGCCTTTTTTACAACGATTGATTATCAATTCCTGTATTTTTCTGTTTGCAAGTATAGACATCATAAAAGTGGATAGGGAGTTTTATGAGTGATTCAAAACAGAGCCTGCAAAGGGGACTTGAGGCACGTCATATTGAGCTGATTGCGCTAGGTGGCACAATCGGCGTAGGGCTGTTCATGGGTTCAGCCAGTACCTTGAAATGGGCCGGTCCTTCTGTTTTGCTGGCTTACATTATTGCTGGGCTTTTTGTCTTTTTCATTATGCGTTCCATGGGAGAAATGTTGTTCCTTGAACCTGTAACAGGTTCATTTGCTGCTTTTGGGCATAAGTACCTAAGCCCTTACTGGGGATGCCTGACCGCATGGGGTTATTGGTTCATGTGGGTTTCTGTCGGGATTTCAGAGATTACTGCTGTTGGCGTCTATGCTGAATTCTGGTTTCCAGAATTGCCCCAATGGGTTTCGGCACTGGTAGCGGTTGGATTGGTTGCTTTGGCAAACTTGGCGGCGGTAAGGTTGTATGGTGAGTTGGAGTTTTGGTTTGCCATGATCAAAGTCACAACGATTATTGTGATGATCCTGATTGGCATTGGTTTGATTTTCTTCGGTTTAGGCAATGACTGGCAACCTATTGGTTTGGATAACCTGACCTCACATGGCGGTTTCTTCTCCGGTGGATGGAAAGGCTTTTTATTTGCTCTTTGTATTGTGGTTGCTTCCTATCAGGGGGTAGAGCTGGTTGGTATTACTGCCGGTGAAGCAAAAAAACCACAAGTTACCCTTAAAAAAGCGATCAACAATATCTTGTGGCGTATCCTGATTTTTTATGTTGGTGCCATTTTTATTGTTGTAACTTTGTTCCCGTGGACAGAGGTTGGTGCACATAGTAGCCCGTTTGTGATGACTTTTTCTAAAGTCGGTATTGCTTCTGCGGCTGCGGTGATTAACTTTGTTGTGCTAACTGCTGCGTTGTCAGGATGTAACAGCGGAATGTACAGCGGTGGCAGAATGCTGTATGCCTTGGCGCAAAACCGTCAATTGCCTGCTTCATTGCTGAAGCTGTCGAAAAATGGTGTGCCAGTAAAATGTATTGCAATTACTATTGGTTGCTTGATTGCAGGTTCCAGCCTGAATTATCTGATACCAAATCCGCAGTCAGTATTTGTTTACGTTTATAGTGCCAGTGTATTGCCTGGCATGGTGCCATGGTTTGTGATTCTGGTCAGCCAATTGCGTTTCCGTAAGCATCATGAAGAAGCCATAAAACAGCATCGGTTTAAATCGATTCTGTTCCCTTATGTTAATTACCTGACATTGATTTTCCTGTGCTGCGTATTAGTGGGGATGGCAATTAACACGGATACACGTTTCTCACTGATAGTGGGGGGAATATTTTTGTCGGTAGTGTCATTAATTTATTGGGTGGTGAAATTTTATTCATCTAAAAAATCGATATAATTTTATCGATTGGTTTTTAATTTAAAAAACGATTTATGGTAATACTGCGGTGGAAAAGTGCTGGCTTTATCAGCTAAATGAGTAAAGCATAATCAAACGCATCATTTCTTTTAAAAAAGCACTGGACAGTACGACATTAAATCCGTACTATCCTCCACCGCAACGGCGTTAAGCGCCCGTAGCTCAGCTGGATAGAGCGCTGCCCTCCGGAGGCAGAGGTCTCAGGTTCGAATCCTGTCGGGCGCGCCATTTAAAGCGTGCAAGAGCAGTGGTAATGAGTTATCGTGGTCGGGCATTGTTGTATGTAAAAAGATAGCTGTTATGGTGGCTATAGCTCAGTTGGTAGAGCCCTGGATTGTGATTCCAGTTGTCGCGAGTTCGAGTCTCGTTAGCCACCCCATCTTTTTTATGAAACGCGAGGGTGGCGGAATTGGTAGACGCGCTAGCTTCAGGTGTTAGTGTCCTTACGGACGTGGGGGTTCAAGTCCCCCCCTTCGCACCATAAGAAAGATGAAAAATATATTTCGGCGAGTAGCGCAGCTTGGTAGCGCAACTGGTTTGGGACCAGTGGGTCGGAGGTTCGAATCCTCTCTCGCCGACCAAATTCTGAAAAATCCCCGCAATAGCGGGGATTTTTCTTTCTAACTACTTCTTGGTTACTTTCTTTTCTTCTTCCTACTTTTCCTGCTGATAAAAAGGTTTTCCCTTTTTATTTCTTCTTAATTTCTGTTTGATTTTTAATCTGGAAATTGAATGTTATTGTTTTTGTTAATGCACTAATATTATGTTTTAAAAGATATTTTTTTATTGGTGTTGTATTTCAACGACAAACCGCACCACTTAATGTCTCAAATAGGAGACGTTTAACTGCATGATTTATATTTACTATATGTAAATGGCTCGAAAGGCGTCTCAAATGAGAGACGGTATTTTTAACGATATTTGGTGAAAATTAAGTTATCTATTTATGGAAAGCCAGCTAAATCTTGGGTAAGGAAAATTTATCCTGATTGAAAAAGTTGGCACGTAAAATGCAGTATTAAAATCGTAGATGCTCATCCCACTCCTTATGACAGCATATGACTTCATAAACCTCGGGATGATGTAGAGCTGATTGTCAGTGCCTATGGTCCACGTTATAGATGAGTAAGCATTCTGTCTTTTCATCGCAAACCGGACACAACGTTGAGTGAGGCACTATCCGTCTGTAGACCTGATTGTATTTATACACCTGTCTTTTTTGATAGGTGTTTTTTTTGTCTGTAGAAAAGTAAGGATAGGCTTCAGGTAGTTTGCCATGAGTTCTAATGGTGAATGCACCTCGGTTAACGACTCAATTGCATCTCATATATTTCATCGTTAACTGAGGTGTGCCTCCGCGCTTTTATACTTCGACTTCGCTATCACGCTTCAAGGTCAGCATAAAGCCTTTATTGCGGGTTTGGGTGGCTTCTTCACGCTTTTGCAATCTGTCCAGTGCATCGGCAAGCCATGCATAATCATGAGCATCTGGTCGCTGTGCAAGCGCTGTTTTAAATGCTGACTCAGCATTCGCCCATTCACCATGGCGCAAGGCAACCTGTCCCAGTGTACTATTTAGCAATGGAGTTGCACCATGTTGCTTTAACAGGTGAGAGAGGGCCTTTTGTATGGTTTCAGAATCACTTGCCTTAAGGTGGGGAATTAATAGCAGCAGACGTTCATCGTAGTGTTGTTTTAATCCGTCCAAAATGATTTGCTGGGCAGTCTCGTGATCATTACATTCAATCAAATGCTCAGCCATGGCGACTTGCAACACAATGTCATTGCGAATTTTACGGCTTTGATCTTTCCACCATATTTTCAGTCCCGTACAGCCTTTCTCTGCCATAACCTGATTCATTAATCCGATATAGGCTTGTTGACGCAATTTAAGGATTTCTTCTTCACTGTGCAGATTAGCTTTCAGTATAGAAGGCAAGATATCAATCAGGGATTGATAAGCACCTGAAAGAGAGTAAGCTTGTTCCGCCAATCGCAACAATTCAGGGTGACGAGGGGCATGATCCAACAGCTTGTCCACGCCAACGCGTGCGGCATAAATTTCACCTTGTGCCAATTGGACACGGATACGGGTAATATCAACAGGGAGCAGGTCTTTATCAGCAACTGCTGCCGCTTGTTCAATATATTGATTGGTGCGGAAATAATCACCGCGCCGTTGGGCTGCCTCTGCCGCCAGCAGATAATTCACAACAGGAAGTTCTGCATGGTCAGCGTTGCGAGCCATCAGGCGCTCAACTTGCTTGAAGTCCCCTTCGGCGAATTTCAGCAGCGCCTGTTTGGTTTGTGAACGAGCACGACTACGTTTATATCCACCAAAGAGCCAGCTATGGGTGAACGTGCTGGTACGTTTTAAGCGACGATAACACCAGCCGATAAAAATCAGCAGAAATTGTAGCAGAAGGAAGATAATCACCAGACCGGTGATACTGGTGGTGATATTGGACTTGTCTGTCTGGATCAAAACATATCCTTGATGACCTGACATCAAGGGGCCAACTACGATCCCCACAATAAGGATAATGAACAGTAAGAATATTTTCAGCACGTTCAGTTCTCCTTAACGGGGGTTTTTGCCTGATCGGTGGTTTCTGTTGTCGACCGTGATTGTGCCTCAGGCTGAATTTCAGGTTGGGAACCTGGTTGGGGTTGCTTAGAATGCGGTAAGTTATAGATACGCTTACGAACCAGCTCTGCCAATATTGGCTGACTGCTCAGTTGTTCAGGAACATCAATGGACAACGGTCTCTTTTGTAGTGAAACAACATTTTTTAAAAAGTCTTCTGCCTCAGGGTAAGAGGTATCAAAATAGGCATTCACCCATGATTGAACATCTTCCAATGCGTCCTGATAAATTCTAACCTGGTGACGAGGAACCGCCTGCGCAGCAATCAGTAATTTGGAACGAATGTTCTCGCGCAGGTAAACACCTTGGTTAGGTGCCAGCAGCGGCTCTTTGCTGTTATCACGTGGGGTAATGGTAACGAAGTTGTCCATAAAGCTGTGCCAGCTATTGCTCAGGTTCTGGCGCCAATCAGCGAGGGAAGCCGTGATCCCATGATCGTTTGCTTTCTCTGATATGGCTTGTTCTATTTTATTGGCAAGGTGTAAATTATCGACTTGGTTTGATAACTGATTCAGCATTAGGATAATACCGTCTAAGTCAGTCTGTTTGATTTTGGTCAGGGAATCGATATCTGCCATGATAGCTTTACGAGCATAGAGCAGGCTGGGATCATCCATTTCCGCAAGGTTCTGGTCAGCATCTTTCAGCAAGGCGATGGCAGTGGTGATATCCTGTTCGCTCCATACTTTTCGACCCGCCATCTTAACGAAAGAGCTTGCCTGCGCCAGTCGCCAGTTTTCGATGTCAGTATTTGAAAATGCTGAAACACGGTTTTGAAGCTCTGCCATGCTACCATCCAGCCGCTGGTTTTGTGAGTGGGCTTGTTGTAAGGAATCTTCCAGCTCTTGGAGTTTGGAGTCAAAGTTTTGCTTATTGGCAGACTGCTGTTGTGTCAGAGAGGTAATCTCCTGTTGAAGAGCGAGATTTTCGGCTTTTAATACTGCATTCTGTTGTTGACCATGATGATAAATATAAATACCACCAACGCCTATCGCCAAAGAAATGGCAATTGAGAGCGTATTACCCACCCATCCATAACGCTTGGGTTTATGGGGAGCCGTTGCAGGCTGCTGAGGGCGTTTTGTCTCAACCGCATCGGTAGATTGTTTTTGTTCCGTCATAGTGGACATCCCATATTAATTTATTCCAGTGCCTGGATTAAGGCGTCATTATCTGCACTCTTGGCCACTTTTATTGTTTGCCAGCCCAAGGTTCGGGCGATATCAGCAAGACGTTTACTGACCACAATTAGCTTGCAATTCAGTAACCATACTTTTCCATCGCTATCAGTAACTAAGTTATATAGCAGTTGCAGCATTTCGCCACTTGTGACAACGATGGTTTTTATCCCACATTGCTGCCAGTGACGACTGAAATCGGCTGTATTGTATTTGACTGGCTGGCGTGAATAACATTCACAGTAATCTACTACACCTCCACGGAGCCTTAATGTGGAGGCAATCACTTCACGGCCGCCATTGCCTCGGAGCAATAAAATCTTTTTATTGCCCATTGTCTGTAAGGTGGGGAGTTGCAGTAGATCTTCACTGGTTTCACCTTGCTTAGAGTAGACAATTTCCAACCCAGTTAATTGATGAAACATCAGGGAAGTTGATTTGCCGATCCCATAATAGGATAACTGTTCAGGCCATGACTGGCCTGCTTGAATAAGCTGTTCATTGGCATAATGAACGGCATTTTTTGATAATAGGAAAACCAGATCTCCCGCAGATAGCCATTGCAGTTTTTGTGACAGGAATGGCAAATCTGCCCCCGATTGGATTTCGATGAGGGGAGCGCTGAAGGCTGATTTTCCAATAGACCGCAGTCGCTTGACCAATTCCTCTCCTGCGGGGACAGGGCGGGTGATCAGAATACTCATTTCGGTAGGTTCCTCTGGTATACGCTCGCCAGAATCTGGCGTGCGCCCTTCTCCAATAATTCTTCCGCCAATGCGATACCCGCTTGACGAGCCTCTTTGGGTGAGACCACTCTTTCCCCGCGTACGATCACTGTGCCATCAGGGGAACCCACTAGCGCGCGTAGCCAAATGCTCTCTCCCTGCCAGATGGCATAACTGCCAATTGGTACCTGACAACCCCCTTCAAGGCGGGTGTTCATTGCTCTTTCAGCAAGAACGCAAGCTTCTGTTCTTGCGTGGTTCAAGGGTGACAGCAGTTCACGGGTTTGACGATCATCGAGCCGACACTCAATGCCTACCGCCCCTTGACCGACAGCTGGCAGCAATAACTCAGGCTCTAATGGCATACGAATGCGTTCTTCCAGCCCCAGCCGTTTCAGGCCCGCTGTTGCAAGAATAATGGCATCATAATCGCCGTTATCGAGCTTGTTCAGACGGGTACCGACATTACCGCGTAAGTCACGAACAGCAAGATCAGGACGTAGCTGACGGATTTGGCATTGGCGGCGTAAACTGGATGTACCCACAATACTGCCAGCAGGTAGGTCATCGAGCGAAGCGTATTTTACTGAAACAAAAGCATCCCGTGGATCATCCCGTTCGCAGATTGTGACCAATCCCAAACCATCAGGAAATTCGACAGGGACATCTTTCATGGAGTGGACGGCGATATCAGCTCGCTTTTCGAGTAGAGCTAATTCCAATTCCTTCACAAACAGCCCCTTGCCTCCCACTTTTGCCAATGGAGTATCGAGGATAATATCACCGCGTGTCACCATTGGAACCAGCTCTACTTGCAATTCTGGGTGAAAGTGTTTCAGTTGCTTTTGAACATATTGCGCTTGCCACATAGCTAATGGGCTTTGGCGGGTAGCGATGCGAATGGTTTTCATTGTCATGGATAAATCTATTAGGTAAGTATATTGGGTAACTGTATTAACTAATGGTTTCTATATTCTTCATCTTTCAATTTTTGTTTCTTTATTGACCAGAGCATTAACTACTATGCAACTTGAATTGATGGAAAATAATGGTTTTTAGCCACCTGTTAGTCACCAATTAGTGAGAAAATAGTGTCAGTTTTAACATCTCAATGATTTTTTTTCCAGTTACGAGAAAGCCGGAGAAAATCAAAATAGTATATGGATATACAGTTTATGAAATAAAAATAATTTTAAATATTAAAATAATATTTTATTTTAATGAAGAAAATAAACAAAGAGATTGATTTAAAAGCAAATTGAAATTTGTGCTTAGCTTGATGATAAAAAGTGGTGAAAATATTTAACAATAAGAAAAATATTATTCAGTTAAATATTGATGAAAGAGTGATGTATTTACAATGCTTTACAACAGAGATATGAAAAATAATCAACAATAATAGTTATGCTAAAAAAGCATATTATTGTGTCTGTTTCGTGATTAACTTAATATTTTACAAAGAGTTAATTATATTTTAGCTATTGCAGGCGAAGAGAAAAGATGGTATTGCGTACTTTACGCTTTGATTGCAAGGTGTTAAATTGATCACGTTTCCGACAATAAGTTTGTAAAAATAATTTTAAATAATCTTGTAATACCACGCGTTATCGGAAACAGGGGACTACTTTAGGCACTGGAACTGATATCAGGCGAAACTCTTGTATCTCTATATTGAAACGCTGAAGCAGCGACTGGATGCAATTAACCAACTTAGATTAGAGCGCGCTACTAGCTTAATGAGTGACGCTTTCAAGCAAGTTTATAGTTTAATTCCAGTATTATTACATTATCATCATCCAATGATGCCAGGTTATATCAAAAGCGATGTTCCTCATGGTGTTTGCTTTTTTATGCCTGATGAAGCACAGCAGTTTTGGATTAATGATCTGGATTGCCTGCTTACCGGCATCCTGCCAGATGTATCGTCACATGCATCTAATGGTGAATTACCGATAACGGGAATTTACTCGATGGGCAGTACCTCTTCTATCGGGCAAAGTTGCTCTTCTGATTTGGATATTTGGGTTTGCCATCAATCCTGGTTGGATAGTGACGAAAAAGCTTTATTGGAACAAAAATGTACCTTGATAGAACAGTGGGCGGCTTCACTGGGTACTGAGGTTACTTTTTTTCTGATTGATGAAAACCGTTTTCGGCATAATGCCTCTGGTAGTTTGAACGGTGAAGATTGTGGTTCTACCCAACATATCCTTCTGCTTGATGAATTTTATCGCACAGCGGTTTGTATGGCTGGCAAACGCTTATTATGGGCAATGGTTCCGGTGGAAGAGGAAGTTCATTATGATGAGTACGTCCTTTCTCTCTATGCTCAGGGAGTGTTGACGCCAAATGAATGGTTGGATCTGGGCGGCTTGGGTGAATTATCCGCAGAAGAATATTTTGGGGCAAGCCTCTGGCAGCTTTACAAGAGCGTGGACTCTCCTTATAAGGCTGTATTGAAAAGCCTGCTGTTGGAAGCTTATTCATGGGAATATCCCAATGGAAAACTTCTGGCGATGGAAATGAAGCAGTATTTTCATGATGGTGCGATTGTTTCTTTTGGCCTCGATGCCTATAGCATGATGCTGGAACGTGTAACCCGCTATCTAACTGCCACGAATGACCTTGCGCGCCTTGATTTGGCGCGTCGTTGTTTTTATCTGAAGGTATGCGAGAAACTATTGGCAGGCCAGAATGACAAAGGTTGTACAGGATGGCGTCGTCAGGTTATGTCCCAGTTGGTGCGCGAATGGGGTTGGGATGACAGTAAACTGGCCATATTGGATAAGCGTAATGCATGGAAAATTGAGCAGGTACGTGATGCCCATAATGAATTGCTTGATACCATGATGCAGAGTTATCGCAATTTAATCCGCTTTGCCCGTCGCAATAATTTAAGTGTGAGTGCCAGCCCGCAAGATATTGGCGTATTAACCCGTAAATTGTATGCGGCTTTTGAAGCATTGCCCGGTAAAGTGACTTTGGTGAATCCTCAGATATCACCGGATCTGTCGGAAAAGGATCTGACCTTCATCTATGTCCCTCCGGGGCGAGTAAACCGCAGTGGTTGGTATCTTTACAACCATGCCCCTACGATTGAATCAATCATTGGTTATCAACCATTGGAATACAATCGCTATCTGAATAAATTAGTTTCCTGGACCTATTTCAATGGTCTGCTGGCTAAAGAAACTCGGCTTCATATTCATCACGGGGAATCTCAGTGTGACAGGCAGAAATTATGTGATTTGGTGGATGACATTGCCGCTCATTTCCCAATCCGTCTACCTGCCCCCACACCAAAAGCACTATATAGTCCTTGTGAAATCCGTCATTTGGCGATCATTGTCAATTTAGAACAAGATCCAACGGCTGCATTTTCTGATCAAATCGTTCGTTTTGATTTAAGGAACCTGAATGTTTTCAGTTTTGGCGAGTTGCAGCAATGTCTGGTAGGTAGCATTGATTTGCTTTATCGCAATTCATGGAATGAAGTGAGAACTTTGCATTTCAGTGGTGAACAATCGGTATTGGAAGCATTGAAGACCATATTGGGAAAAATGCATCAAGATGCAGCGCCGCCATCTGACGTTGAAGTATTCTGTTATAGCAAACATTTGCGTGGATTGATCCGCACACGTATCCAGCAATTAGTTTCGGAGTGTATAGAGTTACGCCTGTCCAGTAACCGACAAGATCCAAACCGTTTCAAGGCATTACGAATTTCAGGGCAAACATGGGGATTATTCTTCGAACGGTTAAACGTTTCGGTACAAAAATTGGAAAATGCAGTGGAATTCTATGGTGCGATTTCCAACACCAAATTGCATGGCCTGCCAGTCAAAATTGATACCAAAGAAAAACACTTACCGCCTGTAATAGACGGTTTTGCCTGTGAAGGAATTATCCAGTTCTTTTTCGAAGATATTGAGAACAAACAAGGGTTCAATATTTATATTCTTGATGAATCAAATCGGGTGGAAATTTATTCCCATTGTGAAGGCAGTAAAGAAGAGTTGGTGCGAGATATCAGCCGATTTTATTCATCATCACATGATCGTTTCACTTATGGCTCTAGTTTTGTCAATTTCAACTTACCGCAGTTCTATCAAATCGTTAAGAAAAGTGAGCGTACCCATATCACTCCATTTATAGAGGGAGTGTACCCAGTGGGTGATATAGAAGCGAATGATACAAGGCTCCCTATTAACGAGTGCCTTGATAAAACATGTGGGGCACATGCACACGATCCTTATCGTTCGCTGTATCACTATTGATATTATCAGTTAACTTAAACGCCTGTATCATCAGGCGCTTTTATTAGATATCTTTCGTTGACTAATTGTTTTTATTTGGTTTTGATGAAATTGGGTTTTAATGAAATATAGTCATGAAAATTGGAATGGTTCACCGCTTTGCTCAGTAATGGCTTGTGCCAGCATAGAGATAAAATCATTACCACTGCGGTCACAAATCCACTGGCTATCCCGATAATCAAAATGGTAACCGCCATTTTTGGTTGCCAGCCATATCTGATGGAAAGGCTCTTGACGGTTAATAATGATTTTGCTGCCGTTTTCAAAACTCAGCGTCATCACACCGCCGTTTGTTTCATAGTCGATATCCGCATCACCATCGTAATTATCCAGTTGCTCTTCAAGATGAAGCATCAATTGATCAGCTAATTGATGAAATTCGCTATCTTTCATGTTTATTTCCTATTTGCTTTTCAGGGCCTAGCTGCGATTATAGAGAGTATTGGCGCATGAATCACAGGCATTAATATAATGAAAAAACAACTTCGTTGGTCACTGGCTATCATAACATTACTTTCTCTGGCGGGTTGTGGCTTGAAAGGGCCCCTTTATTTTCCTCCTGCGGAAACATCTGCAACACAAGTACCTATACACAAAATGGATAAGATTCAGCCAGAAAGATTATTTAAAAACAGCTTATTAAAAGACAATATATCGATGAATGCTTAATGATAGTGATTTGGTAATGTGATTTCTCTTGGAGCCGTACATATATGCAGTTCTCCAAAATGCATGGTCTTGGCAATGACTTTATGGTCGTTGATGCAGTGACCCAAAATGTTTATTTTTCTCCAGAGTTAATTTGTCGTCTGGCTAACCGGAATACTGGGGTGGGTTTTGATCAACTTTTGATTGTTGAAGCGCCCTATGATCCTGACTTAGACTTTCATTACCGCATTTTTAATGCTGACGGCAGTGAGGTTTCCCAGTGTGGTAATGGGGCACGTTGTTTTGCCCGTTTTGTCCGTCTCAAAGGGTTGACCAATAAACGTGATATCAAAGTCAGCACGCAAGCGGGCCGAATGATATTAAGCATCACAAATGATGAGCAAGTCTGTGTCAACATGGGAGAGCCGGACTTTGAGCCGCAGCGTATTCCCTTTCGCGCCAATAAGGCTGAGAAAACCTATATTATCCGTACTAACGAACGTACGGTACTTTGTGGCGTTGTATCGATGGGAAATCCTCATTGTGTCATACAGGTTGAGGATGTGGACACTGCCGAAGTGGAAATATTGGGGCCCGTGTTGGAAAACCATGAACGTTTTCCTGAACGAGCCAATATTGGTTTCATGCAGATAATAAATCGGGGCCATATTCGCTTGCGTGTTTTTGAGCGTGGTGCTGGTGAAACCCGGGCATGTGGCAGTGGCGCATGTGCCGCAGTAGCTATCGGTATCCAGCAGGATCTGTTGGATAATCAGGTTCGGGTTGATCTTCCGGGTGGGGCACTGCAAATTCGCTGGGATGGGCCGGGCAAACCACTTTTTATGACTGGGCCTGCAACCCATGTTTATGATGGTACGATTCATTTGTGATTGATTCTGTGTTTGCTGAGTCTCTCTTGAAATATGGGGCATTGGAAAATGAGTGAAAAAGACGATCCATTGCACAGCGGAAACAGGCTGGATGATCAGACAGTCGTGGATTATTTATTGAATAATCCGGATTTTTTTATCCGTAATGCCAATATGGTCGATAAGATAAGAGTTCCTCATCCAGTGCGGGAATGTGTCTCTTTAATGGAATGGCATATGAACCGCCAGAGGAAACGTATCTGTTATTTGGAAGACGATCTGAACCATTTGATAGAGCAGGCGAAACAGAACGAAGTGCTGTTCAGCAGCCTATTGCAATTACTGTCAGACCTCTCTGGTGCCAAGAGTTTGCAGGATTTTCTTTCATGCTTAACTTCATGGTCGAAAACATTGGGATTGAGTAACAGTTATATTCGGTTGTTCAGTGATAAATGGCATCTTGGTGCACCACTGAATGTGCCGGAGCTGGCTATTTCCCGTCAGGCCTTTGAATCCGTCCGCATAAAGCGATTCGGGGAAAAAAATCATTATCTTGGCCGATTGCATGGCCCGGAGATTTTATTGTTGATGCCACAGGCACTCCATGTTGGCTCAGTGGCGATTTCCCTTTTAGGATCACGAGGGGAGTTGGGCATGGTCATTTTCAATAGCCATGATAAACAGCACTATCACGAAGGCATGGGAACTGACATTCTCGCCCATTTGGCGAAGCTGTTGCCGGGTTTGTTGTCCCGTTGGATTGAACGCGCATGACTCAGCCGATTGATTTACTGTTAACGCCCATGGAAGACTTCTTGCGCTATTTGCGGGTTGAGCGACGTTTAAGCCCCGTCACGATCACTAACTATCGACGCCATTTGGCAGTTTTGGCGGAAATGTCACTGGAAATGGGGATACGTGAGTGGCAGGAGTTAGATCCGGCTAAAGTCAGAATGTTTGCCTCCCGCAGTCGGCGGGCAGGATTGCAGTCTGCCAGCATTGCGTTGCGTTTTTCTTCTTTGCGTAGTTTTCTTGACTGGATGGTAATGCAAAATAAGTTGGCAGCCAATCCCGCTAAAACAGTCAGTACCCCCCGTAAAAAACGCCACTTACCTAAAAACATGGATGTGGATGAAGTTAACCAACTGCTCAATATTAATCTGAACGATCCGTTGTCAGTGCGTGACAGAACCATGCTGGAAGTGATGTACGGAGCGGGATTGCGTTTGTCTGAGCTGGTAGGTTTGGATTGTCGCCATTTGGATTTGGAAGGAGGGGAAGTTTGGGTACATGGCAAGGGTAGCAAAGAGCGTAAAGTGCCGTTTGGCCGTATGGCGCAGGAGTGGCTCCAGCATTGGCTGGATATGCGGGAATTGCTTGAGCCGGAAGATGATGCGGTTTTCATTTCCACCAAGAGCGGAAAACGTATTTCTGCCCGTAATGTACAGAAACGGTTTAAACAGTGGGGGATTCGGCAAGGTGTTAGCAGCCATGTTAACCCTCATAAATTGCGTCACTCTTTTGCCACACATATTCTGGAATCCAGCGGTGATCTGCGAGCAGTGCAGGAATTACTGGGTCACGCGAACCTGTCGACCACCCAGATCTATACCCATTTGGACTTTCAGCATTTGACCAAAGTCTATGATGTGGCTCACCCCAGAGCCAAACGAGGAAAATCATAATGCGTTTTTATCGGCCTATCGCGCCGTTTGCTGCGATGACATTCGATCTGGATGATACGCTTTACGATAACCATCCTGTAATCGATAAAACCGAAAAAGAAGTATTGTGTTTTATCAGGCAGTACGATACCAAATTCGGTCACTTTGGGCATGAAGATCTGCATGTATACCGCCGGGCGGTTCTTGAACAGGAACCCGATATTTATCATGATGTAACTTCATGGCGTCGGCAATCCGCAGAACTCATGTTTACCCACCATGGCTTCAATGATGAAGAAACAGTACGTGGTACGAATGAAATTATGTCTTGTTTTATGTACTGGCGTAACCAAATCACTGTTCCGGAATCTACCCATAAAACTTTGTCCATACTGGCGGAAAAAATGCCGTTAGTGGCAATTACCAATGGGAACGCTGAACCTGCTGCATGTGGGCTTGCCCGTTATTTTGAATTTGTATTGAAAGCGGGCATTGATGGGCGTTCCAAACCTTATCCTGATATGTATCAGCTCGCGGCAGAGCGGCTCAACCTACCGATAAATCAGATCCTGCATGTGGGGGATAATCTGTATACCGATGTAGAAGGGGCACTTTGCAGTGGTATGCAAGCCTGTTGGATTAACATCGAAAATAAAAACTTGATGCAGGAATCTGAAGGGCGTCTGGTGCCACATATTGAGATTTCTGATTTGGCTTCTTTGATAGCACTGATATAATTTCAGATTGAAATCTATATAAAAATATTAACAACTGACGGTAATTATGGACGTTTCTTATCTGCTCGAAAGCCTCAATGATAAACAACGTGAAGCGGTCGCCGCTCCCCGTAGTAATATGTTAGTGCTGGCTGGCGCTGGCAGTGGTAAAACGCGCGTGCTGGTTCATCGGATTGCCTGGTTACTGTCAGTTGAAAATGCTTCGCCGTTTTCCATCATGGCGGTCACATTTACGAATAAAGCGGCTGCTGAGATGCGGCACCGAATTGAAAACCTGATTGGCACCAGTCAGGGCGGAATGTGGATCGGTACATTCCATAGCCTTGCTCACCGGTTATTGCGCGCCCATCATCTTGATGCAAATTTGCCGCAGGATTTCCAGATCCTTGATAGCGAAGATCAGCATCGCCTCATCAAACGCATCATCAAGGCGATGAACCTGGATGACAAACAGTGGTCAGCCCGTCAGGGGATGTGGTACATCAATGGCAAAAAAGATGAAGGCTTGCGTCCACAGCACATTGAAAGTTATGGCAATCCGGTAGAGGCAACCTGGTTGAAAATCTATCAGGCTTATCAGGAAGCGTGTGACCGCGCAGGGCTGGTGGATTTTGCGGAATTATTGCTACGCGCCCATGAACTTTGGCTGAACAAGCCGCAGATCCTGCAACACTATCGTGAGCGTTTCACAAATATTCTGGTGGATGAATTTCAGGATACTAACAGTATTCAATATGCCTGGATTCGTCTTCTGGCTGGTGATAGCGGCAAGGTCATGATTGTCGGGGACGATGACCAGTCCATTTATGGCTGGCGTGGTGCACAGGTAGAAAATATCCAGCGTTTCCTTAAGGATTTTCAGGGAGCGGAAACGCTCCGTCTGGAACAGAATTACCGTTCGACCAGCAATATCCTTAAAGCTGCCAATGCCCTGATCGCCCATAACAGTGATCGTTTGGGCAAGAATTTGTGGACAGAAGGGAGCGAGGGAGAGCTAATTTCACTTTATTGCGCCTTCAATGAATTGGATGAGTCCCGTTATGTTGTCGGCCGTATCAAGCATTGGTTGGATAATGGCGGCGCCCTGAAAGAGTGTGCGATCCTGTATCGAAGTAATGCCCAATCCCGCGTCTTAGAAGAAGCCTTGCTACAGGCTTCCATGCCTTACCGAATTTATGGTGGCCAGCGTTTCTTCGAACGTCAGGAAATCAAAGATGCTTTATCCTATTTGCGTTTGGTAGCAAACCGTCACGACGATGCTGCTTTTGAGCGTGTGGTGAATACACCAACACGTGGCATTGGCGACAGGACGCTTGATGTTGTGCGCCAAGCGGCGCGGGATCAGCAAAAAACCTTGTGGGAAAGTAGCCTGGTATTGATACAGGAAAAAGTGCTGGCTGGCCGTGCGGCATCTGCGTTG
This sequence comes from Xenorhabdus ehlersii, assembly GCF_003610465.1. Taxonomy (GTDB): domain Bacteria; phylum Pseudomonadota; class Gammaproteobacteria; order Enterobacterales; family Enterobacteriaceae; genus Xenorhabdus; species Xenorhabdus ehlersii. Next base: position 53,832 of record NZ_RAQI01000004.1, read on the forward strand.
CAACGCTTCATCGAATTGATTGATGCGCTGGAAACAGAAACGCAGGAAATGCCATTGCACGTGCAGACCGATCGCATTATCCGTGACTCTGGTCTATGGGCCATGTATCAACAGGAAAAAGGCGAAAAGGCGCAGGCCCGTATCGAAAACCTTGAAGAATTGGTCACGGCAACCCGCCAATTCAGCTACCAGGACGAAGATGAGAACCTGCTGCCATTGCAAGCTTTCCTTTCCCATGCCGCACTTGAATCGGGGGAAGGTCAGGCAGATGCCTATCAGGATGCGGTGCAACTGATGACTTTACATTCAGCGAAAGGTTTGGAATTCCCGCAAGTTTTTATTGTGGGTATGGAAGAGGGCATGTTTCCGAGTCAGATGTCCATTGAAGAAGGTGGTCGGTTAGAGGAAGAGCGTCGTCTGGCCTATGTAGGCGTTACCAGGGCGATGGAAAAACTGACGCTGACTTATGCGGAAAGCCGTCGTTTATATGGCAAGGAAGTGCATCACCGCCCATCTCGTTTTATTGGAGAATTACCGACAGAATGCGTGGCAGAAGTTCGCTTGCGGGCAACGGTATCCCGTCCGGTCAGCCACAAACGGCTGGGTACGCCTATCAGTGCTAATGATAGTGGTTATGCTCTTGGACAGCGTGTGCGCCATCCTAAATTTGGTGAAGGGACGATTATCAATATGGAAGGCAGTGGGGAACATTGCCGACTGCAAATCGCGTTTCAAGGTGAAGGTATTAAGTGGCTGGTGGCTGCTTATGCCAGACTCGAAACAGGCCAATAATCCGGTTGAATGTTGACAGGCTTTTTCTTCTAAGCGTAACATTCGCGCCTTACGATAAACGTAGGGAGTATAAGGAGACTTATGGTACATGCTGAACGCATTTAAATTAGAGAATAATCGCCTGCTCCGTCTTGAACTTGAAGAAGGTGATAAGTTATCTGACGCCATGTGGGTAGATTTAGTGGGTCTGGGGGATGATGATCGCCTCCGAGTCCAGAATGAGCTGGGACAAGTCCTGGCGACCCGCACCGAGTTGGATGACATCGAGGCATCAGCCCGTTTTTTTGAAGATGAAGATGGTATGCACGTCCATTCATTCTTCTACTTTGAAGATGCCGAAGACCATGCTGGCAACTCGACAGTCGCATTTACCATCCGTGACGGTCGTCTCTACACATTGCGAGAGCGTGAACTCCCTGCATTTCGATTATACCGAATGCGTGCCCGTAACCAGACGATGGTTGATGGGAATGCCTATGAGTTGTTGATGGATTTGTTCGAAACCAAAATCGAACAATTGGCTGATGTCATTGAAAACATCTATAGCGTGCTGGAATCCCTGAGTCGGGTCATTATGAACGGTAAACAGGGCGATGAATTTGATTCTGCTTTGTCTAATCTTGCTGAGCAGGAAGATATTGGCTGGAAAGTCCGCTTGTGCCTGATGGATAGCCAGCGCGCACTGAACTTCCTTGTGCGCCGTGCCCGCTTGCCTGCTAATCAATTGGAACAGGCTCGCGAAATTCTACGAGATATTGAATCTTTGCTGCCGCACAATGAGTCCTTGTTCCAGAAAGTTAACTTCTTGATGCAAGCTGCGATGGGCTTTATCAACATCGAGCAGAGCCGCATTATCAAGATTTTCTCCGTTGTTTCCGTGGTATTCCTGCCACCGACGCTGGTAGCGTCCAGCTACGGTATGAACTTCGAATTTATGCCGGAGTTGCATTGGACATTCGGCTATCCTGCGGCCATTGGATTGATGATAGCAGCGGGTTTGGCTCCTTATCTCTACTTCAAACGCAAAAATTGGCTGTAGTTATCTCACCAGCTGTCTATCTTCTTATCTTCTAAGTAGTTGCTTTGCAGGCTGATTTCACTAACCCAAAAGTATAATTATCTATGCTTTTGGGCACTATTCTTTTGTTGTTGTACTACAACAACTTTGCCTATTGGTTGAGAATGCAAGGCATTCATATCTCTCATATCAAGCAAAATGGAAATAGAGTGGTTTTGTGTGTAAATTGATCTACTATAGATATTAGCATATGCTGTGCATATGTAATTCAACATGGGAGATTTGACATGAGAACTGTAGCTATTTTCAAAAATGGTAATAACCGTGCTATCCGCTTACCCAAGGATCTGGATTTTGAGGGTGTCAATGAACTGGAAATTATCCGAGAAGGGGAAACCATTATATTGCGTCCAGTAAAACCTAGCTGGAATTCATTTTTATATGAAGATAAAGCCGATAAGGATTTTCTATCTGAACGCCCAGATATTATTGAGGAAGGGCGTATTAAATTATGAAAAAAACTTACATGCTGGATACCAACATTTGTTCATTCATTATGCGCGAACAGCCCATTGCTGTGATTGCTCAATTGCAGCAATGTGTGATGAACAATCATCCAATAGTTGTCTCTGCTATTACTTATTCGGAAATGCGTTTTGGGGCGGTTGGGAAAAAAGCTTCTCCGAAACATGTTGTGTTGGTTGACGAATTTTGTAGGCGATTGGATAGGATTTTGCCGTGGGATAAATCCGCGGTAGACGAAACGACTAAAGTAAAAATAGCTTTGGCTGCTGCCGGTACGCCAATCGGACATAATGATACCGCTATTGCGGGGCATGCTTTGTCTGTAGGAGCTACATTGGTAACAAATAATACCCGTGAGTTTTCTCGTGTAGTTGGGTTGTCATTAGAGGATTGGACTAAAATTTATTAATATTATTAATAACATCGTGAATCAACTAACGAGAAAACTGACCCATTTAGTTAATGCCTTGGGTCAGTTTAGAAATGTCGTTTAAAGAATTTGATTACTTCCGTAAACGACGTTGCGTATAGAGCGCATCCAGTATAAACAGAATTAAGGCAGCCCAAATAAAACCAAAAGTGATCAAACGATCTGATCCAATTTTCTCACCATAAACTAACGTTGCCAGCAAGAACATCAATGTTGGACCAAGATACTGGAATAAGCCCAGTGTAGACAAACGCAGATGCGCAGCGGCTGCGGTGAAGAACAGCAGTGGTACTGTCGTAATAATACCGGCAGCAATCAACATGAGGTTCAAAGAGTACGTATTATCCAACATATTACTTGTCGGGCTATGGGTGAAAAATAACAGGTAAGTTAAGGCGACAGGGAATACCCAAGTTGTCTCAATCAACATACCTGTCTGTGCATCAACTCCCATTTTTTTGCGGATCAATCCATAGACGGCAAATGTCGTCGCTAAGTACAAACCAATCATCGGTACAGAACCAAACTGCCATAGCTGGATCAATACACCAGTAAAGGCCAATCCCACAGCAATCCATTGCATACGGCGGAAACGTTCACCAAGAAATATCATACCAAACAGAACATTAACCAGTGGGCTAATAAAATAACCCAGACTCGCTTCCAGTAAATGTCCATTATTGACTGCCCAGATATAGGTAAGCCAGTTACTGGTAATAGTGAAAGCAGTGATGCCTAGCAACAGCAGTATTTTCGGCTGGCGAACAACAGCCCAAACCTGGCGCCAGTGACGAGTCACTGTCAGCATCAGCACCATAAAGAAAACCGACCATATAACACGATGTGACACAATTTCATCGGGGGGCACATATTGTATGGTCTTGAAGTAGATGGGTGCTAATCCCCAAATAAGATAAGCCCCTAAGGCATACAAGATACCTTTGGCAGTCTGTTGGTTACTCATAATATCCTTGAATGTTGAGAGAATGTTCAGAAAATCAGAAGAGCTTATTAAGGTGATAGCTCATAGAACTATACAATGTGTCATTGGGATGAATGATTTACAAGTAGTTAATGGCATGAATAATAAATTAAATTTTTCCACTTAGCCAAATAGCACTTTATGCTAAATTGTTATGTTTGGGTAACAGGATTATCTATTTTTATGCGGAAAACTCATTTATTACATAAGTAGTCTGAATGTTGGAGAGGATCTAACAGTGAACCACGTTGGCAAGCGATATTGACATATTTACACTATCAAACTATCTGAATCCCATCATCGTTCTAATTGGTAATTCAGATTTATCAGGGCAATCTAGTCCTCGTATTTTGACTGCAAGATCGTTATTTCTCAACTCATTACATAGTTGTGCAATGTCTTTCGGAGTCCAATAGATATTTTTTCCATATCCTATTCTCTGAATTGGGTTTAATAAACTTTCCACACCACCCGCTGTTAATATTCTGGCAACTATTGTTGCGCAATTTTTACTGAAAGTACTATAGCTATGGCTCACATGATAGTTGCCATATGTTTTCCCAATATAGATTTCACTCTTTTTTTCCTGCATTTTTTCAACATTTAAGTTGATAAGCAAATATTCCAGATGGGGTTGTAGTATAAAATCTTTCTGAATATTACCGAAGGTTCCTGCAAATGATAAGCCTCCTCGATACCTGTTGGGATCAGAATAGAAACTGACATAATTATTATCTGTTGGAGATGGTGGATGCTGTATGGATGTTGAAGGCCAATCTCTTTCAGTAACGTTGTAAGGAGCAGGAGAACCGGCACCCCGTGAGAAGATAGAACCCCTTGAAGGACTTCTTTCATGTCTTGAAAAAATGGAAGAAGCTGAACGTCTCCTTTCAGTTGGTGGTATGGGGCTTGCTGGTGTGGAATTTTGCGGTGTTGGGGGTTCCGTAACCCCAATTGACCAGGGGCATCTGGGTACTCCACCAATATAGATAGAGGCATGCCCTGCAACAAATTTGTGGCAGGGATACCAAATATAGACAACGGCAGAGACGGGAGTCCCCGCGAGGATTTTTTGTTCTGCTTTGGTTCTTGGGGTCATAGCTTGTTCTCTGGCTGGTTTATTGATTGATGTTTCAATAAATAACTTTGTAAGACAAGTTGTTGCGACTTTTTGGTATTGCCGGAATTGGCGATTGTTAAGATGAGCGCCGTATAATGACTGATGCAGCACGGTTTGTTCATTAAGTCGGGGTATCATATACCCAGAGTGGCGGTCTGTTAATAGGTGATTTGGGGGAGCTACCACAGATGGGATACGTGCTGCAAAATGACAAGGCCAAAGCCCCGCGTGCAATCCATCTTAAAGGGCAATGGCTTAAGGCCGCTGGGTTCGATAAAGGTTGCACCCTGACCGTGAAGATTATGGACGGCTGTCTGGTGCTTATTCCTGATACTGACGACACCCGCACCATCAAGCAACAGTATCGATGCCAGCAAGACCAGTTCAGTGAAATTAAGCTGAGAATGCGGGAGCTTATTGGGGATTAGAGGGCTGGATGATGATAAAAAGCCGGAATAATTTATATCCCGGCTCAGATATTCTCGAATAGCATAATTATTTCTTTGCAATAAAATAAGAAAAAGGGTTGTGATATCAATTTATTGATCATGTATAATCTTTCTATTTGGAGAACATTCAAATGGCAAAGATTGATGTAACCTGCCCCGCTTGTCGTGCGTTTAAAGGGATCCATCGCAATGGGCGCTCACGTTCTGGTCATCAGCGTTATCTTTGCCAATCCTGCCGTCATTCCTGGCAACTTGAGTTCACTTATGCCGCATGTCGCCCCGGAACCCATAAGCAAATCGTCGATATGGCCATGAATGGCCTGGGATGTCGGGCGACAGCGCGGGTGATGGGGATTGGCCTAAATACCGTGCTTCGCCACTTAAAAAGCTCAAACCCAAATCAGTAACAGAAGCCATTGCACCCGGCACCGAAGTGATTATCTGCTGTGAAATGGATGAACAATGGTCGTACGTGAAGTCAAAGAAACAGTCGCACTGGCTCTTTTACGCCTACGACAGGACAAGACGAAAAGTGATCGCACATGTTTTTGGTTCAAGGACAAAGAAAACATTAATGCGCCTGATGGCCTTGCTGGCACCTTTCAATATCGTTATTTATATGACAGATGGCTGGAAAAGTTATGAAAAATCAATGGCAGGGTTAGCGCTCGCTAGTCCAACATCAAGTTGGAAGGGATTCGATAAACTCTCTGTCAGTGTGAAATTCGTAACTACAAAAGTTTTCGGCGATAAACTACCTGTGCTCAGCGTGAACAGCAGACCGTCAGAAGATTGGTTGCCCTTTTTTAATGACATATTGTTCTCCCGTATTTAGCGCTAATGAGCGCATTATTCTGCTACCAGTTGTTTCTTATTAGAGTGATAACGGAACGTGTTTAATGCGGAGGACATTGAGAATGATAAAAGTGTTGACGGCTTGTGCTTGATAAACATTTGGCAGAGGGAGACGGCATTCTTCCCTGAACCGACAACGAGAGCGACAATCCATATGTCCTTACCCCAAAAACTTAAAAGTTTTGTCGTTCAGATAACAAAAAGGAGGATATAGCACTTCTTTGGTCTGTATAATAAATGATCACACGAATGTGATTGGAATCACTTAATAATTTATGTAAATCAATGAATTATAAACTAATGGTGGGGTTAAAAATGAACATGCCCATGAAAAGGGAACGTGTTTTGCTGGCACATTCCTTCATTTATTTTAAGTTTGTATTTTGGGCATGAATTGGGTATTAGTTTTAGGTATTAGGGTTTGAAAACATCAGCCAACCAAATAAGTCCCCATTGCACTAGCGATATGCATTTGTTTTTCATTATGCAATTCAATTCTGGCGACAGAGACTTTATTGCCAGCGCGGATAAGATTGCAACTGGCAGTAAATACTTCACCACGCCCGGGGCGCAGGTAATCCACGCGCAAATCAATCGTGCCCAATGTCGTCAGACGTTTTTGGATCTCTGCGATGGTTATTGTTTCAATTGATATCAATGCATTACCTGCACAAACCAGCCCTCCAGCAACATCTAATATGGAAGCGATTGCACCACCGTGTAGAATTTTATGAATCATATTGCCGATCAATTTTTCTTGGTAGCAAAATTGCAGTTCTGCGTAGTCTTGTTCGAAGCGGAGCAGTTCGAGACCCAACAGGCGATTGAATGGCATATGATAAACAAAGAGTTCACCTATAAATTTACGGGCTTCTTCTGGGGTTAAGATGGTGTCTACTGGCTGAATATTTTCCATGGTGATTTTCCTGATAACCTGATAATAAAAAGTAAAATCAACGGGTATTAAATGGGCTTATATGGTTAATTGATTGTTAAGTTTATGCTTTCATTATCGACTTTGCCAGTCTGTGAAGCGCTTCGAGAAACAATTCATGGGAAAAAAACGGACTACAAAAAATAACCATATAGCGTGTAGAATAAGCGGTGATTTTTTATATACAGGCGATCGGATCGCGACTGTATTTTTATAGCCTGTTTTTAGGTTTTTTCAGGAATTATCTTCTAACGATCGAGGAAAGGCGTGTCTACCGCAGAACTCATCAGCACGGCATCGCTGGCTGAACAAGCATTACGAAAAACATTCGGATACCAGCAATTTCGTCCGGGACAGCAGCAGGTTATTGACGCCGTTCTTGACGGACGCGACTGTCTGGTGGTTATGCCAACGGGAGGCGGTAAGTCACTGTGCTACCAGATCCCTGCATTGGTTAAAAATGGGCTGACTCTGGTAGTGTCTCCACTCATTTCATTGATGAAAGACCAGGTTGATCAACTACGTGCGAATGGCGTTGAAGCGGAATGTCTGAACTCAACTCAAAATCGTGAACAGCAATTTGATATCATTCAACGTTGTCGTAAGGGGAGTATTAGACTGCTTTATATCGCCCCTGAACGGTTGGTAACGGATAACTTTCTTGACCAACTTCCCGACTGGCAGCCTGTTTTATTGGCTGTCGATGAAGCTCACTGTATTTCTCAATGGGGGCATGATTTTCGCCCAGAATATCGAGCATTAGGGCAACTTCGTCGTCGTTTCCCCGATCTTCCTGTGATCGCACTAACCGCTACAGCAGATAAAGCGACCCGTCAGGATATCGTACGTTTACTGGAGTTGCGTGAGCCGATTATCCATATCAGCAGCTTTGATCGTCCCAATATTCGCTATACCTTAGTTGAGAAATACAAACCGCTTGATCAGCTTTGGTCATTTGTCCGAGGCCAGCAGGGAAAAAGTGGAATTATCTATTGCAATAGTCGTAATAAAGTGGAAGAAACCGCGGAGCGTTTGCAAAAGCGGGGGTTAAGTGTTGCGCCTTACCATGCGGGGCTGGAAAACAGTCAACGGGCATGGGTACAAGATGCTTTCCAGCGAGATGATTTGCAGATCGTTGTGGCAACAGTTGCATTTGGTATGGGGATTAACAAGCCTAATGTGCGTTTTGTCGTGCATTTTGATATTCCCCGCAATATCGAATCTTATTATCAGGAAACTGGCCGGGCTGGGCGAGATGGCTTACCTGCGGAAGCCGTGCTGTTTTACGATCCTGCGGATATGGTATGGCTGCGGCGCTGTTTAGAAGAAAAACCCGCAGGTGAACAACAGGATATTGAGCGGCATAAACTCAATGCTATGGGCGCATTTGCACAGGCGCAGACCTGTCGGCGCTTGGTATTGTTGAATTATTTTGGGGAAAGTCGCCAAACAGCTTGTGGCAACTGTGATATTTGCCTTGATCCTCCCAAACGTTACGACGGTCTGGTAGAAGCACAGAAAGCGCTGTCCTGTATCTATCGCGTTGGACAACGTTTTGGGATTGGCTATATTGTAGAAGTGTTACGTGGTGCAAATAATCAACGCATTAGAGATTTTGGGCACGACAAGCTGCCTGTTTATGGCATTGGTAAAGAGCAGAGTCAGGAACATTGGATGAGTGTCTTACGTCAGCTTATCCACTTGGGGCTGATCAGCCAAAACATTGCCAACTATTCTGCGCTGCAATTGACAGAGGCTGCGCGGCCTATATTACGTGGCGAAGTGCCTCTACAACTTGCCGTACCGCGTATCCAAAACTTGAAAAGCCGCAATCAGCAAAACAAATCGTACAGCGGCAACTATGATCGCAAATTATTTGCTAAGTTGCGTAAATTACGTAAATCCATTGCTGATGAAAACAATATTCCACCCTTTGTTGTTTTCAATGATGTCACGTTAATTGAGATGGCAGAACAGTGCCCAATAACGCCGGATGAACTTTTGCTGATTAATGGCGTTGGTCAGCGGAAATTGGAGCGTTTTGGTGATGCATTTATGACCTTAATCCGAGAGCATTTTGAAGAATTTGAGTAACTGAGAGATTTGAGTAACTAAAGGACAGTGAACTGAGGATGAAGAATGGTACCTGAGATATTGAAAGCTAGCTGGTTAAACCGTGAACCTCAGTTCTCAGCCTTTACGAATGGACTATTACTGGATTTTTGGCAAACAAGAGAAGAACGGCAATTTGTAGGAATTGATAATATTCCCATCCATTATGTCTCCTTTTGTTCCCCCTATCATGACAAAACACTCGTCATTTTGCCTGGCCGTAGTGAAAGTTACGTGAAATACCCTGAAGTGGCCTATGATTTTTATCATCTGGGTTACGATGTTTTCGTTATTGATCACCGTGGACAAGGTCGTTCAGGGCGCATGTTGGACGATCGACAAAAAGGCCATGTTGAAGAGTTCGATCATTATGTGGATGACTTAGCTAAATTTATTGAGCTTGAAGTGGCACCCCGTCAGTCTCATCGCTACTATGCTATGGCCCATTCAATGGGTGGTGCGATCTTGAGCCGTTTTCTGATACGTTACCAGGAGCCGATTTTTCGTGCTGTGGCGTTATGTGCGCCGATGTTTGGTATCAACTTACCAATGCCCCGCTGGTTGGCAAATTTTCTGGTTAACCAGGCGGAACCCAATGTAAAAAGACGTAACGCTTATGCCCTATCAACGGGGCAATGGCGGCCATTACCTTATTTTATCAATCTATTAACGCACAGTTATGCGCGTTATCAGCGTTATTTGCGTTACTATGCTGATTATCCTGAATTACGTCTTGGGGGGCCAACTTACCATTGGATGCGTGAGAGTATGCTGATGGGCGATAATCTGATTGAAAATGCGGGCAAAATTCAAACTCCACTCATAGTATTACAAGCAAGTGAAGATAAGATAGTAAGTAATCGGGAGTTATTGGCTTTTTGTGCATCTCACCAAAATCCCCTGATTATCCAGGGGGCTCATCACGAAATCCTGTTCGAAAAAGATGTATTGCGAGCGCAGGCTCTCAATGCAATTTGTGATTTTTTTGACCAGAACTGATTTAGTTTAGGAACTATAACCATGTATCATGTTGTTGCTTCAGATTTAGATGGCACTTTGTTATCTCCCGACCATAAATTAACCCCGTATACCAAGGAAACGTTGAACTTATTGACGGAACAAGGGATTCATTTTGTTTTTGCAACAGGACGGCATCATATTGATGTGGGACAGATCCGTGATGGATTGGGCATTGATGCTTATATGATCACTTCCAACGGTGCAAGGGTTCACAATACCCAAGATGAATTGGTATTTAGCCATAACTTAGATCCTGATATTGCCCATGATTTGTGTTTATTGGAGTTTGATAATCCCAATATCCTGACTAATTATTTCAATAACGATGATTGGCTAATAAATAGAGAATCACCTGAACAGAAAGAGTTTTTTCAGGAGTCAGTTTTCCATTACCAACTTTTTCAGCGCGATAATTTTCCTACAAATGGCGTTTGTAAGGTGTACTACACCAGTGAAGATCATGATTATTTGGTGGATTTGGAAGAGAGGATTAAAGCGCGTTGGGGGGAAAGGGTTAATGTCAGTTTTTCACTGAGGAATTGTTTGGAAGTGATGGCTGGTGGTGTTTCTAAAGGTCATGCATTGGAGCAAGTTTGTCAATTGATTGGATATCAATTAAATGACTGCATTGCTTTTGGCGATGGTATGAACGATCGGGAAATGTTAAGTGTGGCCGGTAAAGGCTGCATCATGCAGGGAGCGCACCAGCGCTTGAAAGATATTTTACCTGATATGGAACTTATTGGTTCCAATGCGGATGATGCAGTTTCCTGTTATTTACGGAAAATGTATCAGGTTTAAAGAAGTTAATTGTTTGAAAACAGCATCCGATGTGATGCTGTTTTCTTATATTGATAAGTCATTTTTCCAGTCAAATAACCAACCATGCTGATGGGAACTTGTATTTTTTCTATAACATGCCCATTGCGTTATTTTCCATTGATGGCCGGTATTGGATTAATTACAACATTTTTTGTGCCAGAAATGCGAAATGCTATCCAAAAAACAGGATTAAACCGTCAGATTGACGGTTTGCTGTATACCAGTGTTGTTTGCGACCAATGAACTTACAGGATTTTGGTTGCTTACGTGCGTTGGCTGAAAATGGGCTAACCGTTCCCGATAATATTGCACTAGTTTGTTTTAATGCCACCCTGCAATCACAATTTAATGTGCCTTCTTTAACTGCGGTGCGTCAGCCCATCGACAAAATGACCAAAACTGCTATTGAAATATTGATAACATGGAACAGCTCAGGAGCGTGAGTTTGAATTACAAATGGGTGAATCTTGTGGGTGCAAGCTTAGTTTATAGTAAAATAATTGGTCTTATTTTTCTGATAGATTTATGCGTAACTTTGATATGAGCTAAAGAGATTTATATTGTTCCTGTTTCTAATTTTACATTTGTAAGGTTTTTTTAAATCACTATCTAATAATAACATAAATAAGAAAATATTTACCAACTAGTAATGGACTATGGACATTAAAAGATAATTAGGTATAGAATCTATCATCCTTTATAGTTTGCCTGCTTTTCTTTTATATAATTTGATTTCGATAAAGTGATATTATGAATTGGTATCTTAGTGTTTTGAAAAATTATGCTGAATTCTCTGGCCGTGCCCGTCGTAAAGAATATTGGATGTTCTATTTATTTAACATTATTGTATTCCTGGCTCTTATAGTATTGGGTTCAGCAATTAATGATACTGCTGGTTTTGCATTGTTGTTGATTTATATCATTGTTACTTTTATTCCAAGTCTTGCTGTAACAATACGCCGACTGCACGATATTAACCGTTCTGGATGGTGGTTTTTATTAGCTTTTGTTCCCGTAGCCAGCATTGTTTTATTCGTATTTACTCTGTTGGAAGGTACTCAGGGTGATAATGAATACGGCGCTGATCCAAGAAGAAAGTATTAATATCGAAAAACACACATCTAAAGATTTTTAATTTATTTGATATAAATCAGTTGGTTGAAGCGTTTTCGGTGTAGAAAGATTAATTGTTTAGTTTGCCACGTAATATAAAATGCCACTTATTACTTTAGTGGCATTTTTTTGTTAATTATCTAATTGAATAATTGGTATGGTGAATTATATAAATTTGAATCAATGCTTCTTTTATGTTTTTTTAACTTAAATGAATAGTTATTATAAGAAATAATTCTTTCCTTAAAGTAATAATTTTTAATATAGTCTCTTGGGATATTAATATAAGGAGTGTTATTTATGAGTAAATTGCGTCTCGCTTACTACAACTTATCTCCAGAGCTATTGCAAGGTTTTCGTGTGGTAAAAGAAGGTCTGGAAAATAGTCAGTTAGGTTTGCAATTAGTTGAATTGATCTATTTGCGAGTATCTCAAATCAATGGTTGTTCTTTCTGCTTAAATAAACACACTCAAGTTTTGCGCGAAAATCAAGAGGCAGAACGTCGGTTAGCTGAATTAGCTGGATGGCGAGTGAGTAGTCAGTTTACTCACCGTGAAAAAGCGGCGTTGGAATGGGCCGAAGCGCTTACTCACATTGTAACGACACACGCAGATGATTATGCTTATTTACCCTTGAAAGATCACTTCACGGATCAGGAAATTTCTGATTTGACTTTTGCGATTGCGCTTATGAATGGGATGAATCGATTGGCAATCGGTATGCGTCATTAATGTTATTTGATTTCATCGTAGTTGCTTTGGGCTAATTAAAAGGAAATATTTTATTCTGGAAGTTGGGATCACGGTCCCTCCTTTTAAAAGAAAATCTGGTTATGACTACAATTTATTGATAGTGATGAATGTTCAGATAATATCCTATAACTCTGTCATGCATTTCTATGGATTTTGAAAAAGATAATGTTTTTCGCGTCAGTCTTGCCAAATGCTGACGAAGGTTCAGATTATGCCTCTTTATACGTTGGGTATAACGCTTACTGACCACATGCAGTTTCCCTGCCAATGCTTTTTCATAACTTTTCCAGCCATCTGTCATATAAATAACGATATTGAAAGGTGCCAGCAAGGCCATCAGGCGCATTAATGTTTTCTTTGTCCTTGAACCAAAAACATGTGCGATCACTTTTCGTCTTGTCCTGTCGTAGGCGTAAAAGAGCCAGCGCGGCGGTTTCTTTGACTTCACGTACGACCATTGTTCATCCATTTCACAGCAGATAATCACTTCGGTGCCGGGTGTAATGGCTTCTGTTACCGATTTGGGTTTGAGCTTTTTAAGTGGCGAAGCACGGTATTTAGGCCAATCCCCATCACCCGCGCTGTCGCCCGACATCCCAGGCCATTCATGGCCATATCGACGATTTGCTTATGGGTTCCGGGGCGACATGCGGCATAAGTGAACTCAAGTTGCCAGGAATGACGGCAGGATTGGCAAAGATAACGCTGATGACCAGAACGTGAGCGCCCATTGCGATGGATCCCTTTAAACGCACGACAAGCGGGGCAGGTTACATCAATCTTTGCCATTTGAATGTTCTCCAAATAGAAAGATTATACATGATCAATAAATTGATATCACAACCGGATTTATTGATGACGCGGTTGTCCTGACGGACTTTTAGCACGATACAATCCAGATAAACAATCGGATAAATGGCATCCAGAGGCCGATTTTGCCACTCAATGACTTGGTCCATGACCGCATCGGTGACCTTGGATATTAAGGCGGGGGAGACATCTGAATCATATAACTCTTTGAAAGTGGCTACGATTTCACGCGTAGTCATGCCTTTGGCATACAAGGTTAAAATCTGATTATCCATGCCGGTGAAACGCGTTTGGTTTTTCTTGATGAGCAAGGGATCAAAGCTCCCTTCACGATCTCGGTGAGTACTGAGTTCCAGAGGTCCATCGCCAGTGATTACTGTTTTTGATGAGTATCCATTACGAGCATTAGTGCCTGTTTCGGGCTGATTTTTCTCATAACCGAGGTGATGGTTCATTTCCACATTAAGCGCGGCTTCAACACTGAGCTTTTTTAGTAAACGATCAAATTGGTTGAGATCGTCAGGGGTTTTGAGGTTTTTAGCCAGTTCATGGGCAAGAGCCTGTAATTGTTTCTCGTTCATAAATCAACCTTATTTTGATAGTAAATTAAACAGATCAAGATAAGGCAAATACACAATTTAATTTACAGGCTCCATCAGGGCTCACTGAAGCCGAATATATGTTTGCGACTACGTTGTCAAAAAAATTTACCCACCCACTTGAATTAAATCAGTGTCCATATATCGGGTTAACTAAGTAAAATCAGTTAGATAAAAAATAAAAAGGAAGCAAAAAAATCTGGGGCATTAAAAGGGGCATAAAACAAATTGACTAAAATAAATTAAAATATTCAATTAGTTATAATAAAATTCCATTCCTAGAAACGCCATTGAATGCCAGTAATCCGCTAATTTGAAAAGGTATGCGTTTGATCATGTGGTTATTATTGGCTATAGGCTTACAGTTCTCCCGGCCTGCGTGGAGGATTACGGCCCGTGAAGTTAGTTGTAGCACTGCGGATCTCTTGTCCAAAAATATCAACCCGTGCCTGGAATGGTGGGAATGGCAAGGTGATATCATGTTTGCGGAATTCCTGCAAAATATGTTGATGCACTTCATGACGGGCAGGCATACGATGCCCCATCTCTGCGGCATAAGCACGTAGTTCATAAATCTGAATGCCTTGTTGCAAATCCACTAAATATACTTCCGGCATCGGGTTATCGAGAATAAAGGGTGAACTTTTGGCGGCAGACATTAATATGTCGGTGGCGTTTGCGGAGTCAACATCAGCCGGCACAGGGATTGTCAGGACGATACGAGTGATCGTGTCAGACAGTGACCAGTTGATGAATTGCTCTGTAATAAAGGCCTTGTTGGGAACAATAATCTCTTTTTTGTCCCAGTCAGACAGCGTTGTTGCCCGCGTATTGATCTTCGTGATACTGCCTGTCAGACCACGGATAGTTACGGTATCACCAATGCGGATCGGTTTTTCAAATAAGATGATCAGGCCAGAAATAATATTGGTGAAAATTTCCTGTAAGCCAAAACCAAGTCCAACCCCCATTGCAGCAATCAGCCATTGTATTTTTGACCATTCAATTCCCACCAGAGAAAAACCAACCAGACCACCAATGAGGGTAATGCTATATTTGGTCAGTGTTGTAATGGCATAACCTGTTCCCGGTGTCAGCACTAAGTGCTGTAACAGGGCGAGTTCCAGCAGAGCTGGCAAGTTACGGACAAGTTGAGTAGTAATAACAATAACTAAGATTGCAATTAATACGGAGCCTAGGGTAATCGGCTGAACGCTATCAACACCGTTGATGGTTGTACTCACGTCCCAAAGCCGGATATTTTCAAGGAAAGAAAAGGCTGAATGGAGCTCAGACCACAATAGGATAAGTGAAACCAGTGCTGTCATTGTCAGGATTGAACGCACTAATCCTAACGATTGAGCACTGATGGCATCCAAATCAATGACTGGCTCTTCAACTTCGATTGTGCCTTCTACACTGCTATTAATATTGCCAGAATCTTCCTCACTTTTGGCACGCTGGGCCAATATTTCTGCACGGCGTTGTTTTGCCCGCTCAAAAGCTATCTTACGGCGCTGGATCAGCATCCATCGACGCACAATGTGGTAAACGACCAGCAGGAAGAACCAGATAGCGACAGAGGTTTCCAGACGACCTAATAGCGCCTGTGAGGTTTGCAGATAACCCAGGATCGAAGCGAGGGCCGCTAAGATTGGAGCCGAGAGTAGTATCCACCATAGAACAGAACTAACAATATTCTCACCTGAACCATGTTTATCCATATAGAGTGGAATGCCGGCACGTTTTAAGCTGCTGGTTACCAAACTTAGTGAAATACAGAGCATGATGAAACATAGCCTGCCGAGGGTTGCGATAAAATCCTGGTCTTTGTAATGATTAAAAGTGATCAATGCCATCATCAAAGGCACGATCAGGAAAATGGAAAGACGATAGAAACGCATCGCTCGCTTGATGCGTTCTTCTGGCCAGCGAAAATGGGCGATAAATAAGCCATTGGGATGGGCAAAGGCCGCACTGAGCATAAAGACCCACAGAACGGGGGTGGTTTCACGTACACCGTTGCCTATTGCGGTAGCCATTGGATATTGCCATGCATTTTGCAACCCATAACCAATGGCTGACCAAAGCATTGGCAACGGTAATGCCGCGACAACAGACCAAAAAACTGTGCGCATAGTCAGAGAGAAATGATCTTGTGTCACTTTACCGATGCGATTGCTCGAACGCTCAAGAAAAGCATGATACTGACGGTGTGAGCTAACACTAAAAATGACCAATAATAAAGTACCCAGCAAATAGAGCAGAGTATCTTGTTTAGTCAACATGCTGTGGATGGCGGCACCCAACTGAGAGAACGTATCCAGCGATAACAGACGCGTCAGATTTTGCACCACCTGCAATGGATAATTGAGCGATATAGGATTGACATCTGCTACCCAGAACAGATAACGGTGGGTAGCATCCTGAACTTCTTTCAGGGCATCATTTAATTTGTTGGTGATTACCTTGAATTGTGTCTGTTCCAGTATCTCATTGTCATATCCTGATAGCAGGGAATTTAATAGCTCTTTCCTGGTGCGGATAAGTGATTCGTAGACCTTCTTTTGCTCTGGCGTCAGAGTGTGATATGAGGGCAATATTTGCTCAAGAGGCCGTTGCAGGTGTTCCAGCATTTCCTCATATTTCAGTCTTTCGACCCGTAATTCGACAATATCCCTGTCAATTTGCTGGGATTTTGACATATCGGGAATATGGGTGACTCTCGCTCTCAAGGTTTCGCCAAGTGCAGTGGAATCGTTTAGCCATTGTGCTTGTTCACGGATAGTATTGAGTGTTTGGAGAACAAAAAGAATTTCGCTATTGGCCTTGCGCTGTTTTGAACCAATGGCTTCCATTCTCTGGGCTTGTTGATTGAGCATTTGCGACAATTGGCGGTTTTGCTGGAGTTCATCCTGCAAAAACTGTGGCAGTTTTTCTCCACTCTGTTCCGCCAGCATTTCTGTATACTCCAGTGCAGATTCCGTTTTCTGCTGGCGTTGGGTATTTAACTGGCTGCGTAATTGCTGGAGTTTAAGATCCAGTCGTTGATAGCGTTTTTTGTATAATTCTGCGCGTATGCGCGCAATCTCCTGACGATTATTGACAGAAAGTTGAGCCATCTCCAGTTCATCAGACATAGCCTTACGGGCATTGACTTCTGCTTGCGCCAGCGCTAATTGCGCTTTGGCCAGTGGTGTGGAAGGTGAATCCAGAGACTGGAGCCGAGAAGTTGCCTCAGCCAGCAAACGCTTTGTTTCAGCCTGTTGTTGAGGCAATTGACTCATGGAATCACTGATTTCTCGAAGCTTATCCTGTTCGTGCTGTAATTGGCGTCCTTGTTCCTGTAATTCGTTATTTGTCTGGATAATTTGCTGTTCTAAATTGCTGATAGGCTGATTGGCCTGAATGGGAGTAGCGGCATTGTTTTCAGCAAGGATTTTTTGGCGTAGTTCTTTGATGATTTTAGGAAATTCATCAATTGCTTGTCGATACTTCTGAGTACGCTCATTGGCGGATTTTGTATCATTAACCCAATTTATTGCCCCTTGAAGTGCATGTGTGATTTCAGAATCTTGTGAGCGCTTACTACCTCCAACCTGTTTCAGCTCTTGTTTTAGTTGAGTTTCATCCAACTGAGGCACAGAAGCAAAAGCCGGGTTCGCAATTAATAGGCTGAGAAGTAAACTGAAAATCAGGCGCACAATAAGGGGCTCCTTGGTTATAAATTAGCTGATGAGATCTTTAATTCTTTGATTCATCGTTATTTACTGTGAGTTCTTCTGATGTGACAGTCTGTGCCATCATGTCTCCCATACGGATTTGTGAACCACTGTATAAGTTGTTGGCAAAATTAATCTGATTAGCAGCAAACAAGTTGATCACTGTTGAACCCAGCTTGAATCGTCCCATTTCCTCTCCTTTTTTGAGGGAGATGATGCTTTCTTGACCTTCTGTAGGGTAGGTCCAGCGCTTGATGATGCCTTCACGCGGAGGTGTGACACAGCCACTCCAGACCGTTTCAATACTGCCAACAATGGTCGCACCAACCAGAATTTGCACCATGGGGCCAAACTCTGTCTCAAATAAACAGATGACGCGTTCATTACGTGCAAATAAGTTTGGCACATTGGCTGCCGTCAATGGGTTTACTGAGAACAGATCACCAGGGACATAGATCATCTCCTTAAGCACGCCATCACATGGCATGTGGACACGGTGATAATCCCTTGGCGATAAGTAAGTCGTGATAAATTGACCATTACGAAACTGTTCGGCCAGTTGATACTGCCCTGCCAGCAGTGCTTCTATAGTGTAATAGTGGCCTTTGGCCTGAATAATCTGATCTTCTCGGATCGCCCCTAGCTGGCTTACGGTGCCGTCTGCTGGTAGAGCCAATTGGTCGGCTTCATTGGCAATAGGGCGAATGCCTTCCTTAAGAGGGCGGACAAAAAATTCATTGAATGTTGAATAAGCAGTGAATGAAGGATCTTTTGCCTCATTCATATCCACTTTATAGGCCTTAGCAAAAGCCTTGATTGCAAGCTGCGTTAGCCAGCCAGCCTTTTTATTGGCAAACCAACCTGCCAGTTTTGTAATGCATTGTTTTGGCAGTAAATATTGTAGACTGATTTTAAAATTATCCAGCACGTCAACCTCTTGGATCTCTTCTTGGCAAATTGGACAAAAGTCGGCTATTGTACCTGCCATTATTTTTAATGTCAGGGTATCGTTAATTATTGCCTTATTTTTGAGCGTTTGTGAAATTTCGGCGTGGTTTAACCTGTGCCATGCTTTCCAGAATCCGGTGGTAATTTTCGAAACGTTCCTGAGCAATGGTGCCTTGTTCCAATGCTTTCCTTAGGGCACATCCAGGATCATCCAGATGTTTGCAATCACGGAACTTACATCCTCCCAGATATTCGTGGAATTCGACAAAACCTTGTGTAACCTGTTCTGGCGTTAGGTGCCACAATCCAAACTCACGGACACCTGGAGAGTCGATTACATCTCCCCCCAGTGGGAAATGGTAAAGGCGTGCGGTGGTAGTGGTATGCTGACCGAGGCCTGAGTTATCTGATACATTATTGACCAGAATATCTTCTTTCATGTCGGGCAACAGGGTATTGAGCAAGCTGGATTTCCCAACGCCAGATTGGCCTGCAAAGATAGTGATTTTGTTAGCCAGCAGAGCGGTCAGTTCAGGGATACCCTCACCGGTATAGCTAGAAACTTCCAGTACGCGATAGCCGATATGGCGATAGATATCCATGACTTCGTTAACCCACTCACGGCTTTCGACATCCAACAGATCGATTTTATTGAGTACGATCAGAGGCTCGATATTGAGTGTTTCACATGCGACTAAATAGCGATCGATAATATTCAGCGAGAGTTCAGGCAAAATAGCGGAAACTATCACGATTTGGTTGATATTTGATGCAATGGGTTTGATGCCATCATAGTAGTCAGGACGAGTAAGAACGGAAGTGCGCTCATGAACCGCTTCTACGATACCATTCACTTTGACATCAGACTGGAGTTGTAGCGCGGGGCGCCATATAACGCGATCACCAGTGACCAATGAGTGTATTGTTCTACGGATATTGCAACGCTGTATAGAAGAATCTGCTGCTTCAATATCGGCATGTTGCCCGAATCGGCTGATCACCAACCCTTCTTGTGGTTCACCAAACTGGCTGTCATCCATTTCTGGTTTTTGAGCATCAGCCTTATTCAGCTTGCGCTGATGATTGGCTTGCACACGGCGTTGTTGCCCTTTGGAAAGTTTACTTTTAGCCACCGAACCTCACTTATTTTTTTGTTTATCTTTCATCTATCTTGCTGATCATCGCTGTGAGTGATCAAAAACGTTATGATACCTCACAGATACAGACTACCTCTTTTGAAGGAAACTAGGATATATCATGTCAAAAAGTGAGAACAATCTTATCTGGATAGATTTAGAGATGACGGGCTTAGATCCCGAGCGTGATCGCATAATTGAAATTGCGACTATTGTCACTGATTCGGAATTGAATATCCTTGCAGAAGGGCCTGTGATTGCGGTTCACCAGTCGGAAGAGCAATTGGCATTGATGGATGATTGGAATGTACGGACGCATACTGCCAGTGGATTGGTAGAACGTGTAAAGCAGAGCCAGTTTGATGATGCGCAAGCTGAAAAAGCAACCATTGCTTTTCTGGAACAATGGGTGCCAGCAGGAAAATCACCCATTTGTGGCAATAGTGTGGGGCAGGATCGTCGTTTCCTGTTTCGTTATATGCCAGAGTTGGAAAAGTATTTTCACTACCGTTATTTGGATGTCAGTACGCTTAAAGAATTGGCCCGCCGTTGGAAGCCAGAGATGTTGTCGGGATTCAGTAAGAAAAATACCCATCAGGCCTTGGATGATATTCGGGAATCCATTGCTGAATTGGTGTATTACCGTGAGCACTTTATCCAGAAGTAACACATTATTCCAAAATAAAGAGCGGTATTTGGTACAAGATTTGTACGTAAATTAATCTCTGTATTGATGGTTAAGCGGATTATTTGCTGGTTTAATCATCAATCGGAGGAAAAATACAATTTTTTGGGTTGTGGGACTTGTCAGAGGAATAATTTCTCGTATAATGCGCTCCCCGTACCGATGAAGAATTTCAACAGTACGACATACCAGAATATATGCGGGAATAGCTCAGTTGGTAGAGCACAACCTTGCCAAGGTTGGGGTCGCGAGTTCGAGTCTCGTTTCCCGCTCCAAATTAAAGTTTATTCGGGTAGACACGTCGGGCTTAATACAAGCCGTACAAGATGCGGGAATAGCTCAGTTGGTAGAGCACAACCTTGCCAAGGTTGGGGTCGCGAGTTCGAGTCTCGTTTCCCGCTCCAAATTCAGGACTGTAGATGTGATAGAAGTCTGCAAGTCATAGAGAAAAAGAGCCTTATGGCCCTTTTTTCATTATAAAATAATAGATTATCAACTTATTTTTATAACGATTTCAACAATTCTTCTTTGCTTTCCAACATGCGTTTCATCGCTTTCTGCTTCACATGACCAAAACCCCGTACCTGATTAGGTAGCTCAGCAATTTGCAGGCAAGTTGCCAAATTATTGCGTTCCATTTTTTCGATTAAAAAATCAATTAATCGTTCATACTCAAGCAGCAAATTTCTTTCCTGTTTACGCTCTTCCTGATAGCCAAAAATATCAAAAACAGTGCCACGCAGCGATTTACATGCGGCAAGAAAGCGGAATACAGGAACAATCCACGAACCATATTCCTTTTTTCCTCGTTGGCCTGTACGGGGATCTTTGCGACTGAAGAGAGGAAGGCTAAGGTGAAAGCGAATAGTATCTGTATTGTCAAATTGCGAGCGGAGCTTATCGAAAAAACCGGTTTTAACGTAGAGTCGGGCGACTTCATATTCATCTTTATACGCCATTAGCTTGAATAAGTTTTCAGCAACGGATTGAGTAATTTCTTCTGCATCGATCTGCTGAGCCACCATTTGAACCTGGGCAATACGGCTGAGATAACGCATCGCATATCTTTCATTTTGATAATCAACCAGAAATTGATACCTATGCATAATGAGATCGTCCAGACTTTTTATATTTTCTTGCGAAGGAATATTGAGGTGTTTTTGCAGAATATCGGGTTGTGCCGCCGCAATGCGGCCTACATAGAAAGCTCGTCGGGCATTATCTGCTGAGGCTCCCAGTTCTTGCATCGCATTGTTGACGGCAGATAATGTGATTGGGAGCTTGCCGAGCTGCCAGGCATAACCCATTAATATGATATTTGTTTGGTCTCTGTCACCGACTAGATGAGCAGCCATTATTTCTGCATCGATAGAGAGTAATGTTTGTGTATGTTGATTCAGGGTATCAAGCATTTTGGGGTGATCCAAATCCAACATAGGGGAGCGAAGCATAGTGCCGACTTGGGTTTCATGGGTGTTCAGTATGCATTTTGTTGATCCCCTTGACATCACTTCCAGTGCATTTTGCCCTGTTGTAGCCACCAAATCGGCGGCGATAACCAAATTAGCGCGTCCGCGATCAATCCTGACTTGATGCAGTTTATCCTTGTTATGGCATAACCGAACATGGGTTATGGCTTCCCCTCCTTTTTGCGCAAATCCGGTAAAATTGAGCAGACTGACAAAACAGTTATCTAATTGTGCGGCATTTGCAAGTAGATGTCCTGCGGTGACGATACCTGTACCGCCGATACCGACTAACAGGATTTCATAAGGTGTTTCGGCAGAAGCCAGTGTTGGCTGAGGTAGTTTGTGGATAATTTTATCTAACTCAGTCTGTGTGATGATCTTACTGAAGTCTGCACGTGGGTTGGCATTTTCGACAGTGATAAAGCTGGGGCAGAATCCTTTCAGGCAGGACAGATCTGAATTGCAAACGTGTTGGTCTATCTTGCGTTTAGTGCCTAAAGGTGTTTTGACTGGAATTACGGCAAGGCAATTTGATTGTATTTGACAGTCACCACATCCCTCACAGACCAATTCATTGATGACGGCGCGCCGCGTCACTTTTGGCGCTAAACCACGTTTTCTTTTACGACGTAGTTCTGTGGCACAGGCTTGATCGTAGATAAGTACCGTTACGCCAACGATATCTCGAAGACGCTTCTGTACATCTTCCAGATAATCTCGTTCATAGAGCTTCACATTGGCAGGAAGGCGGTTTTTATATTTATCCATGTCATCCGTCACGACAACCACTTCTTTCACACCTTCAGCAATCATCAAAGAAACAATTTGCGATAGGGTGATATTCCCATCCAGCGGTTGCCCGCCTGTCATCGCCACAGCATCATTGAACAGCAATTTGTAAGTAATGTGGCTTCCTGCGGCGACTGATTGGCGAATGGCTAAGTGACCAGAATGGAAATAGGTGCCATCTCCCAGATTTTGAAAGACATGGGAGCGATTGACAAACGGGGCATGTCCTATCCAGTCGACACCTTCACCCCCCATTGGCAAGAGGCCGTTTCCGGTGTTGCGATCCATCCACGTAGCCATAACATGGCATCCAATACCAGGCTGAGCTTGGCTACCATCTGGTAAGCGAGTTGAAGTGCTATGGGGGCATCCGGCGCAGAAATAAGGTGTACGTTTGGGTAAAGTTACATCGTGCTGAATGGTAGTCGTTGACCATTCTGGTGGCACGGGAAGAAATAAGTTGAATTGTTGTAACCATCCAGAAAGTGGGGCAGCAACCCGTGAAGGGCGTAGTTCAACGTCAGCAGGTAACAATTTCTGACCAAGATGGTTATGCTTACCTATCAGATTGGTCATTTTCTGTAATTTAACTAATTGATGAGCCAGCAGCATCTCAACGATAGTGGTTTTTTCTTCAATAACAAAAATATGACTGACTTGGGTAGCCAGCTCACTGAGAAGCGGTGATAAAGGATAAACTAAACGGACATGGAGAAAAGCGATGCCTTGTTGGGCCAGTTCAGAAGGCGTGAGGCCCCCGACACGGAGGGCTTCCATAACATCCTTATGGGCCTTACCAACTGTTACCAATAAAGCGTGTGGATGTTCGCAGGGGGCGAGCAGGTAATCAATGGGGTTAAGTTTAGCGAACTCTTCGACGGCTTTTAGTTTATAGGCCAATCGCTTTTCAATTTGTGGGCCAGGGAGATCAGGCCAGCGCCAATGCAGCCCATCGGGGCCAGGATCAACTTGGGGAAATTTATAATCAGGGAATGGTTTGCTTTCTCTGATGGCACCGCTTTCCACGACTTCACTGATTGCTTTAAAGCCAAACCATGTACCGCTAACACGTGATGCTGCCCAGCCCCATAAACCAACATCGAGATAATCGGCAACTGATGCCGGGTGCAAAACAGGCATACTCCATGCCATCATCGCAAGATCAGATTGATGGGACATGGAAGAAGAGACACAACCGTGATCGTCTCCGACGATAACCAGCACACCACCGTGCGGAGAGGAGCCGTAGGCATTGCCATGTTTAAGTGCATCACCGGAACGATCGACACCTGGCCCTTTGCCGTACCACATACCAAAAACGCCGTTAACCTGTCTGTCCGGATCTGTTTCGACTTTTTGTGTTCCTATCAGTGCATCGGCTGCGAGATCTTCATTGACGGCAGGTTGAAAGCGAATGTTGGCTTGGATAAGTTCTTTACTGTGTTGCCATAATATTTGATCTAAGCGGGCTAAAGGAGAGCCACGATACCCTGAAACGAACCCTGCAGTGTTGAGATTGTGGATTTCATCCAACTCAGCTTGAGCGAGTAGAAGGTCAAGCAGCGCCTCAGTGCCCGTGACAAATTTAGATTGATAATATCGAGCCATGTTCCTGACCCTCTCTTAAGAGAATAATTATCTAATTAACAACGAAAATTGTTGTTAATCTATTTCCACAAAATCGTTAGTACAAGCATAAATCTTATTAGATGTTGGTTAATTGTTTATTTAATGTTAACTCCATGCTGTTTGGTATTCCAGATAACTGTTGAGGGAATGGTATGAATTTTTTATGTCAGGCAGGAATGAGTGTCTTTTGAGCGTTTAGCATGGGAGTAAATGCAAAGGACTTGCCATTCTATCTTAACATGTTCATAATGGCGTCCATTCCTGACATGCAGGATCTAAGAATGGCCTATAACTCATAAGGTTAACAGGCTTCAAGATCAGCATTCAGGCATCTTAAGCTAATAATATTAGCTGTCAGCGACGCGGGAATAGCTCAGTTGGTAGAGCACAACCTTGCCAAGGTTGGGGTCGCGAGTTCGAGTCTCGTTTCCCGCTCCAATTTCCTCCATTTTGTTATCTTCTTTCCATAAAAATATTTGCGTTTGTAATTGTATTTTATCTATTTAATGTTGATTAAGTTAATCTATCTATTATTCATTATCACGATAGCGCTGGAATTTGATATCGCTTTTCTGACTAATTCACCGGAATATATTTCAGTGCATTGAAAAGTAAAATTTTTTGTTAGCACTGGAAAGGTAATATCCCTCATGATCACTATTGAGATCTTGCGTCTGTAGAATGATTGCAGTCGGTATTAGTGACATTCATAGATTCTCGCCTTTTGCGATATTAACATCTGTATTGTCGTTATGCTCGTCCTAAATAGGGGCAATTATCTTCGTGTATTAATCGCTGGTGCTGATTAAAAGCCCCCTTTTCTTGACCTTTAAAAAATCGTAGCTAGCGATAGGAGTATAGAAGAGATGATAAGAACTGGAGAAAGATATCTTGATGATTTGCGTGATGGTCGAACTATTTTTATTAATGGGGAGAAGATCGCAAATCATGTGGATCATCCAGCGTTTAAGAATGCCATTAGGTCGGTTGCGAACTTATATGATTATAAAGTTGAACATGCCGACAGTATGACTTTTAAGACAGAAGCAGGTGAGCAGATTGGCTTATATTGGCAATTACCGTCTACACCGGAGAAATTAATTGCTCGTGGTCATGCTGCATATGAGTGGGCTAAGCAGACGGTTGGCTGGTTCGGAAGAAGTCCTGATTATGTTGCGTCAGCTCTTACAGGAATGATAACGCATATTGAGTTATTTGAATCTTATTCACAAGAACGGGCCGATGCTTTGCGAAATTATTTTTCCTATGTGAGTGAGAAAGATCTTTATTTGACTTATGCGCTGATTAACCCACAAGGCGACCGTTCAAAAACACCTGGTGAACATACTAAGAATATTTACCATACTCTTGGTGTAGTGGAAAAGAATGCTAAGGGAATTATTGTCAGAGGGGCGAAAATGTTGGCAACAGGAGCCGCTTTGGCAGATGAAGTTTTGGTTGGGACACATTATCCCCTTAAACAGGGAGTTGATGAGCGATATGCACTCTCTTTCGCTATGCCGCTTAATACCAAAGGCATCAAAATCATTTCAAGAAAATCTTACGAATTAGGGGCGAATCCCAAAGATTATCCACTATCGTCTCGGTTCGATGAAAATGATTCAATGATCTATTTTGATGATGTGCTGGTGCCTTGGGAAAGGGTATTTGTCTTCGAAGACATTGAGATGTGTCTCTCTCAGTTAGATTCAACGGCAACAGAAGTTATGATGGATACCCAAAGCCTGGCTCGTTATGCTGTGAAGTTACATTTTTTGGCCGGATTAGCTCAGGCTATGGCTGAAACAAACGGTGTTGAGCAGATCCCCGCAGTGAAGGAGTCACTTGCACAGTTAGCCTGTTATGCAATGAATGTTGAGGGGTTGTTTAATAGCGTACTCCATTGCCCGAAAGTTTATAACGGGTTTTATGTGCCGGATAAAACGCTGCTTTATACGTATCGAGTTATCTCACAGTCAATCTATCCCAATGTATTAGAAACGATAAGGAAATTGGCTGGTGGTGGTATTTTAATGTTGCCATCAAGCGAGGCAGATTTCGAAGATAGTGAGATTTTAGGCATTATTGAGAAAACCCAATATTCGTCAATTGCTTCTCCTGTCGAAAGGGTCAGGTTGATGAAGTTGGTGTGGGATGCGGTTGGGTCAGAGTTTGCTTCAAGGCATCTCCAATATGAGTTGTTTTATGCAGGCGCCCCTTATCAGACGTTAGGGCGTCTTTACACGCAGTACGATTGGGAAGCGTCCAGAGCATTGGTGGAGAAGATAAGAATGCTTTAATTTGGGGTATGGAGATGTAGTGGTAAGGGATAGTTAGTAAAGAATAAGTGCCTGCGTGAAACGTTGGCACTTATTGCAAGCCCCACCCAAAATAAATTGTCGATAAAGCGCTTGCTATCCTGTTCCAACGGGTCCATAATGCCGCCTCATTTTTGAAGAGGCAGAGGAAAATTTCTCCACTAGCGTCTAGAATGAGTGAGTGAGCTATTACTTCGTTGCTGATTTCTGGTGTTTGCTACTAGAATTCAATTCTGATTTTTTATCCACAGTTTTTAACATTATCGCCTTATTAAGTCACCTGATGATGCTCTACTTGTTACACAGAGTTATCCACAGGAGGCTTCTTTGTGTTTGGTTTTTTTGAATTACCATTCATCACAGCAGTTCAAACTTAACTTATTGATTAATTAAAGTAATTAACCTAATTTAAAAATAACATGATCAATATTTATTTTTTGTTTGTTAGTTGATCAGAAAAGTATTTTCATTTTATTCACAAGGAAATGAAAGGCTTTTTTTACCAGAAATTCGGCTGATTAATTATTAGGCATCCCTGGGTAGGCCTTTGGTTATTGCTCTTATCAATCGTTTTTGTTGTGAGGTTTGAACTTCGATGGCATTGGCATTCCGGCGGGCCATTTGTTGGGTTATCGCCCAGTGGATATGTTCATCCAAAACTTCACTTAAGCCGAACCGTTTTTCCAACGCTAATACGACGTCCTCTTGATAGGGTGCATTGCCCAAAGCGACGGAAATGTTGCGTAACCAGCGCAAATACCCAATACGGCGAATTGGCGAGCCTTCCGTGATACGCAGAAACTTTTCCTCACTCCAATTAAATAACGCTAGTAGGTCAGGGGTATGCAGTGCGGCACGTGGGCTAAAGTCAGCTTCATCTGTTAATTGAGAAAAACGATTCCAGGGGCAAATAAGCTGGCAATCATCGCAGCCATAAATCCGGTTGCCCATGAGTGTGCGAAATTCTTCTGGAATGACACCTTCCAATTCAATGGTCAGGTAAGAGATGCAGCGTCTGGCATCGATGGTGTAAGGCTCAACAATGGCACCCGTTGGACAAGTTGTCATGCAGGCCACGCAGCGTCCACATTGTTCCTCTTGCGGAGCATCAATGGGCAGGGGAAGGTTAATTAGCAATTCACCGAGGAAAAACCAGGAACCAGATTCCCGATTTAATATAAGTGAGTGTTTACCAACCCAGCCAAGCCCCGCTTTTTCTGCCAGTGGGCGTTCCATAATTGGGGCAGAATCGACAAAAGGACGAAAATTCAAAGTTCCCTGATATTCATGAGCGCTGCAATATTCTTGGATCTTATCGCCCAGTTTTTTGAGACGCTGACGCAGCAGTTTATGATAATCTCGGCCCAACGAATAGCGGCTAATATAACCCATTTGCGGATTGTTAAGCGTACTGGCAAACGCTGCTTTAGCAGGCAGATAATTCATGCGTACACTGATAACCCGTAAAGTCCCTGGCAGAAGCTCATGGGGACGGGCGCGCATCATGCTGTGACGAGCCATCCAGTCCATTTCGCCATGATATTGCTTATCAAGCCATTCCTGTAGCCTCGATTCTTCTGCCGATAAATCGGTGTCACAGATGCCGATTTGCTGGAAGCCAAGGGAAAGGCCCCATTGTTTGATGTTGGTTGCCAGAAGATGCAGATCGAGAGGGGTTGCCATGAAATATCAAATTACTGCTGAATAGAGAGGGATTAGTTTAACACAGAGGGCATTGAATACAAAAATGCGGCATATAGCTGTTACGGTAGCACAGAAGATAGTAAATGATAATGTCTGAATTATGTTATGGTTACTGGTTAAGCTATTTAACTGATATGTCTACCTGATTAGTTTCTAATTCAATAAATCAAAACAGATATTTTTCAATGAAAGAACTCGTTTTATCACTTCCAAATGAAAATGCCACAGTTGCATTGGGTAATGCAGTGGCGGCAGTTGGCGATCGCGGCTATGTTATTTATCTATATGGCGATCTTGGTGCGGGAAAAACCACATTCAGCCGTGGTTTTCTGCAAGCTCTTGGCCATCAGGGGCATGTGAAAAGTCCGACTTATACGTTAGTCGAGCCTTATGCTTTACAACCACGGCCTGTCTATCATTTCGATCTTTACCGTCTGGCTGATCCCGAAGAGCTGGAGTTTATGGGGATCCGGGATTATTTCCATCAGGATTCTATTTGTCTGGTGGAGTGGCCCCAGCAGGGCGCTGGCGTTTTGCCTGATGCAGATATTGAGTTGTACCTGAATTATGACAGTGAAGGGCGCCAGGCACGTTTTGTTGCGTTATCTGAATATGGTGAAAGTCTGTTGGATAATTTGAAGTCCTTATGAAGGAATACCCGATCATGAAGAATGCCTTTTTCGTGGATGTGATAAAAAAATGGCGTGCCTATTGGGTGATGGCCTGTGCCTTGTTTTTCATGTTGAGCCAGTTAGTTATGACGGCCGCATCGGCGGCTACGCTGTCGAATATTCATGTGAAGAATGGTCCATCTGAAGCCGTTGTAACATTGGAATTCATTGGTGGACATCCTGATTATCGATTTTTTCCTTTGCATTCTCCTGAGCGGTTGGTGGTGGATATTCATCAACCCAGTAAAATTATTGGGTTACCGATGCGTTTATCTGGCCAGAATCTGGTAAAACTGATACGTTCCAGCCAGCCACCTGATACACATCACCAGCGGGTGGTGTTGGAGTTGGCAGATAAAGCCACAGTTACATCTACGGTGAAAACGTCTACGGTGAAAAATGTCGGCAATAAATCGCAAGTGATGATGACACTGAAAACCAATGGAGTAGTGAACAACTCATCAGTATCGACTAACCATGCCTCACAAAATGAAAGTAAGCGATTACTTACAAATAGTGGTCAACTTACGGGAAAAGAAACTCAGCCTGTATCGAATCACCGTGAGCAAGGTGTGAAGAAACAGGCTGCCCAATCTACGCAAGGAAGAGTGTCCCGCCCGATTGTCGTTGCTATTGATGCGGGGCATGGAGGACAAGATCCTGGGGCGATTGGGCAACGGGGGCTGAAAGAAAAGAATGTCACAATTAATGTTGCCCGTAAATTGGCAGCCCTTTTACGCAATGATCCCATGTTCACGCCTGTGTTGACGCGAAATGGTGATTATTTTATCTCTGTAGCAGGGCGTTCTGAAGTCGCCCGTAAACATAAAGCCAATATATTGGTATCAATTCATGCCGATGCAGCTCCCAATCGCAGTGCCAGAGGTGCTTCTGTCTGGGTGCTCTCCAATCGCCGTGCAAACAGTGAATTGGGGAATTGGCTGGAACAGCATGAAAAGCAATCGGAATTACTGGGAGGTGCGGGAGATGCTCTCGCCAATGGTACTGATCCTTATCTGAGTAAGGCCGTATTGGATTTGCAATTTGGGCATTCACAGCGGGTTGGTTATGACGTTGCCATGCAGGTATTGCGCCAGCTATCCAGAATTGGTTCCCTGCATAAACGTACACCAGAACATGCAAGCCTTGGGGTTTTGCGCTCGCCAGATATTCCGTCCATTTTAGTGGAGACAGGTTTTATCAGTAACGTGTCTGAAGAAGGGTTATTAGGCTCCAATCAGTATCAGGAAAAACTGGCACAGGCTATTCATTCGGGATTACGTCACTATTTTCTGGCTAATCCATTGCAGTCTGCGCCAAAGTAACCAAATATACGCTTATCAGAATAGGTTTGATAGGCTCTGAATTGTAATTAAGGTCAAATTATGGCTATCAAGATATTACCCCCACAATTGGCAAACCAGATTGCTGCCGGTGAAGTGGTTGAACGCCCTTCTTCTGTAGTGAAAGAGTTGGTGGAAAATAGCCTTGATGCCGGTGCAACCCGTATTGATATTGATATTGAACGGGGTGGCGCAAAGCTGATCCGAATTCGTGATAATGGCGGTGGGATCAGCAAGCAGGATTTGACGCTGGCACTAGCGCGCCATGCAACCAGTAAAATTGCGTCATTGGATGATTTGGAAGCGATTGTCAGTATGGGCTTCCGTGGGGAAGCTTTAGCGAGTATCAGTTCTGTTTCAAGGCTGACATTAACTTCCCGCCCTGAAAGTCAGGCGGAAGCGTGGCAATCTTATGCCGAAGGCCGTGATATGGACGTCACGGTAAAACCTGCCGCTCATCCTGTGGGAACAACGGTTGAAGTGTTGGATCTGTTTTATAACACGCCTGCCCGCCGGAAATTCCTGAGAACAGAAAAAACGGAATTTGGCCATATTGATGAAGTCGTGCGTCGAATAGCTTTGGCGCGGTTGGATGTCGCCATTAACCTGAATCACAATGGGAAATTGGTGCGCCAGTATCGTCCTGCTAAAGATGAATCTCAGCATGAACGGCGTCTGGCAGCCATTTGTGGAACCGCTTTTGTGCAACAGGTGCTGGCGTTGTCATGGCAGCATGATTCTTTGTCTATTAAGGGCTGGGTTGTAGATCCGGTGAATACGGCAGTGAGCGAGATCCAATATTGCTATGTCAATGGGCGCATGATGCGGGATCGCCTGATTAATCATGCGATTCGTCAAGCTTATCAGGATTTGATTAAGGGGGAGCAGCAACCCGCTTATGTTTTGTATCTCGAAATCGATCCGCGCCAGGTGGATGTCAATGTACATCCAGCCAAACATGAAGTGCGTTTCCATCAGGCTCGCCTGGTACATGATTTTATTTACCAGGGTGTAGCTGCGGTATTGAAACAACGCGGCACGGGAGATGAATTGGTGCTTGGTTGTCAGGAGAGTGCTACAAGCTGGGTGCCGGAGAATCGCCTTTCTGCGGGAGAAAACCATTTTACCCGCAAGCGTGTTGAACAAGCGGATGAGGCCTCTTCACGACGTCATGAGCATCATGATCGTGGTACGCAACAAATACATCATGGGGAAAGCTACCAGAAAAAACAGGGGGAGTTGTACCAAAAAATGATGCAATTCTCCCCAGAAGAAAAACGCCCGTTATTTCCAGAGCGGGGTGCGCGGGAAGGTGTATCGGTTTCTGCTACTCCTGTGCCATCGGGACAGGGGAAACATAGCTTTGGAAAAGTATTGTGTATCTATGCAGGTTGTTATGCTTTGATCGAATCCCCATCGGGAATAGGGTTGCTTTCCCTGCCAGTCGCTGAACGCTGGCTGAAACAGGCGCAATTGACCCCCGGAGAACAGGGGCTTAAATCCCAGCCATTATTGATCCCGCTGAAACTTGCTCTCAATCAGTCAGAAATGAGTGTCTTAAAGCAGAATAGTGACTTATTAAAGACTTTTGGCATTGAATCGACAGTCGCACATGGAAAAGTAACCATTCATGCGGTATCGTTGCCTCTGCGTCAACAGAACCTGCCGAAACTCTTGCCGGAACTGTTGGGCTATCTTGGGGAACAGTCAGCCGCTTCTGTTGAGCAGGTTGCCAGTTGGCTTTCCCGTCACGTGGATAGCGAGCATGAAACGTGGAACATCGCGCAAGCCGTCCAGCGTTTGGCTGATGTCGAACGCCTTTGCCCTCAACTGGTGGGATCGCCGCCGGATGGGTTATTACAGTTAATTGATTTACAAGCAGTGGTGGCATTCCTTAATCATGAGTGATTTAAAAACTCAACATCTGCCGACAGCCATTTTTATCATGGGGCCGACGGCTTCAGGGAAAACGGCGTTATCGATCGCTTTGCGTCAGCTTCTTCCGATTGAATTAATCAGTGTCGATTCTGCGTTGATTTATCGTGGAATGGATATTGGGACAGCAAAACCTTCCGCAGAAGAGCAGGCACTGGCACCTCATCGTTTGATCGATATTCTTGACCCTGCGGCAGTCTATTCTGCTGCCGATTTTCGCCGTGATGCATTGCAAGAAATGGCAGAAATCACGGCGGCTGGGAGAATACCCCTCCTGGTTGGTGGAACCATGCTATATTTCAAAGCCTTGTTGGAAGGATTATCGCCTTTACCTTCCGCAGATCCCGAGGTTAGGGCGCAGATTGAACAACAGGCAGCAGAGCTGGGATGGGACGCGTTACATCGACAATTACAGGAAATTGATCCCGTTTCTGCGGCAAGGATTCATCCTAATGATCCACAACGTCTTACTCGTGCACTGGAAGTTTTTCGAATTTCGGGTAAAACTCTAACTGAGTTGACTGAAACGTCTGGAGAAATATTGCCTTATCGAGTTCATCAATTTGCGATCGCGCCAGCAAGCCGTGAAATTTTGCATCAGCGTATCGCAGCCCGTTTTGAACAAATGATCAAATCAGGGTTTGAAGATGAGGTAAAAGCACTTTATGCTCGTAGTGATTTGCATACCGATTTACCCTCCATTCGTTGTGTTGGTTATCGTCAGATGTGGTCTCACCTCGCGGGCGAAATCTCTCATGATGAGATGGTTTATCGCGGTATCTGTGCGACACGCCAATTGGCGAAGCGTCAGATTACGTGGCTCAGAAGTTGGGACAATGTGACCTGGTTGGATAGCGATCAACCTAAACAAAATCTAAACACAGTCATGCAGGTTATTAGTACATAAATTCATTGATTGTGTACAATTGATCAGTACCAAGTATCATTTTTGAGTAGTTACTTTTCGAACCAATCGGTTCTTAGTTAAAAACAACAAAATAAGGAAAATATAGAATGGCTAAGGGGCAATCTTTGCAAGATCCATTCCTGAACGCTTTACGACGTGAAAGGGTCCCGGTTTCTATTTATTTGGTAAACGGCATCAAATTGCAGGGGCAGATTGAATCTTTTGACCAATTTGTCATTTTACTGAAGAACACGGTTAGCCAGATGGTTTATAAACATGCCATCTCTACTGTTGTGCCTTCCCGTCCTGTGTCTCATCATGGTAACAACCAGAATGTGCCGACTGGCGTTGGAAATTATCATGCTGGCACTAACCCGGCAGTACAACAGGAAGGCGATGGCGCTGAATAAATCAGCAGCCGTGTCTGAAAATAAAAACATAGGTAGGGAGACTTTACCTATGTTTTTTCTTATCGGATTTTTACTCAGCCTGAGGGGTTGCACCATTGTTTGATCGTTATGAAGGCGGAGAGTTAGCCGTTCTGGTGCATGTTTTCTTCTCACAGGAAAAAGATACGGAAAATCTCAGTGAATTCGAGTCATTGGTGACTTCCGCTGGTGTTTCTCCTGTGCAGATTGTAACGGGAAGCCGGAAGGCACCTCATCCGAAATATTTTGTCGGAGAGGGCAAGGCAGAGGAAATTGCTGAAGCTGTCAAGAACAGCGGTGCAGATGTGGTGTTGTTTAACCATGCCCTCAGTCCTGCGCAGGAACGTAATCTTGAACGCTTGTGCCAATGCCGTGTCGTTGATCGCACGGGGGTGATTCTGGATATTTTTGCCCAACGGGCAAGGACACACGAAGGCAAGTTGCAAGTCGAATTGGCACAATTGCGTCACCTGTCCACCCGTCTGGTTCGGGGCTGGACTCACCTTGAACGCCAAAAAGGGGGGATCGGGTTGCGTGGGCCTGGGGAAACCCAGTTGGAAAGTGACCGCCGTATGCTGCGTGACAAAATCAAACAGATTTTGGGACGCCTTAACAAAGTTGAAAAGCAGCGTGAACAGGGGCGCCAGGCACGTAATAAAGCCGATATCCCAACGGTCTCTTTTGTTGGTTACACCAATGCCGGAAAATCCAGTTTATTCAATAAAATAACTTCTGCCGATGTTTATGCGGCTGACCAGCTTTTTGCCACCCTGGATCCGACACTGCGCCGAATAGAGGTGGATGATGTTGGTACGGTTGTTTTGGCTGATACAGTTGGTTTTATCCGCCATTTACCCCATGATTTGGTGGCAGCGTTCAAGGCGACTTTGCAGGAAACTCGGCAAGCGAGATTATTGCTGCATGTTGTTGATGCGGCTGACCCTCGCTTCGATGAAAACATTATCGCTGTTGACAGTGTTCTTGAAGAGATTGAATCCAATGAGATCCCTTCTCTGATGGTGATGAATAAAATCGATATGTTGGAAGATTTTATTCCCCGCATTGATCGTGATGAAGAAAATCGGCCGGTCAGAGTTTGGTTATCTGCACAAACTGGCGCAGGTATTCCTTTATTATTGCAGGCATTGACCGAGTGCCTTTCAGGTGAAATAGCGCATTATAAATTGCACCTTCCGCCTGAAGCAGGGCGTCTGCGTAGCCGTTTTTATCAGCTTCAGGCCATTGAAGATGAATGGATGGAAGAAAATGGTCAGGTTGGTGTTGAAGTCAGGATGCCAATGGTCGATTGGCGTCGTTTGTGTAAACAAGAACCAAAATTACCCGACTATGTTGTCTGATTGATTGGCGCAAGACAACAAACAAGGTATCATTTTATCCGTCATTTCAAGGTGCTTATAGTCATGGAGTAGCAGAGATGAAATGGCGGTGATGAAATGACTGTGCCAGAATTGCAGTGACAGGTCAGCACTGTCAAAAGTTATCACCCAATAATATTGGTTGCTTACAAAACGATGAAGTTCGTCGTTTCTGCCCACGGAGGCCGCTGTCAAACCTGTCAAGGACAGGCAACGGCCTGTGAAGTGGGAAGCCTCACCCATCTGGGTGGAGAGCAGTCACCTCTGAAAAACCAGTAAAAACTAGAAAGTGGAGCTAAAACATGGCGTGGAATCAGCCCGGTAATAACGGACAGGACCGCGACCCGTGGGGAAGCAGCAATAATAATGGCGGCAACTCCGGCGGCAACAATAAAGGTGGTCGTAACCGTGGGGCAACTGATCTCGACGATCTGTTCCGTAAACTGAGTCAAAAACTCGGTGGTCTCGGTGGAAACAAAGGTGGAAATGGTTCTGGGCAGAACCCTAAATTTGGCGGGCGTCTTATTGGTCTTGCCGTTGCTGCTGCAATTGCTGTTTGGGTTGTAAGTGGTTTCTATACGATTAAAGAAACAGAACGTGGCGTAGTAACTCGATTTGGCAAGTTTAATCATGTTGTACAGCCTGGTTTGAATTGGAAAATGACGTTCATTGATCATGTCAGGGCGGTTAACGTTGAATCTGTTCGCGATTTGGCAACGACGGGGGCCATGCTGACTTCAGATGAAAACGTGGTATTGGCTGAAATGAACGTTCAATACCGTGTTACCGATCCAGCAGCTTATCTTTTCAGTGTTACCAATCCTGATGATAGTTTGCGCCAGGCTACAGACAGTGCCGTGCGCGGTGTTGTTGGCAAATATTCGATGGAAACCAATCTGACGGAAGGGCGTACTATTGTCCGTAACGATACTCAGAAGGTACTGGAAGAGACTATCCGTCCATACAATATGGGTATTACTGTGGTCGATGTAAACTTCCAGGCTGCTCGTCCACCTGAAGAAGTTAAGGCTGCATTCGATGATGTGATCGCAGCGCGTGAGCAGAAGCAGCAAACCATTCGTGAAGCCAGAGCTTACGAGAACGAAGTATTACCTAAAGCGAAAGGTGAAGCACAACGTATTATCGAAGATGCTAAAGCCTATAAAGTTAGCGCAGTATTGAATGCTAAGGGTGAAGTGGCGAGTTTTGCCAAAATCTTGCCTGAATATAAGGCAGCTCCAGAAATTACTCGCGAACGTCTGTATATCGAGACGATGGAACGTGTGTTGAGCAATACACGTAAAATCATTGCAAACGAGAAGAGTAATAACATGCTGCTATTGCCGTTAGATCAAGCGGTTAAAGATCAGGCACAAGTTCAGCAAAATACGTCCAGTAATACAGCAGTACAGAAGATTATTCGTCAGAATCAATCTACGCCACAACGGGAATCTAACACTTATGGTGGTAGCGATAACCTGCGCGGTGATACGGTCAGAATGGGGAGACCATAATCATGCGTAATTCATTTATTGTTGCGATTATTGCGGTATTGGTTGTTCTCTATTCATCAATCTTTACTGTCAAAGAAGGCGAACGTGGCATTGTGTTGCGTTTTAGTAAGGTTGTACGTGATGCAGAGAATAAACCGATCATTTATGAGCCGGGTCTGCATTTCAAAATTCCGTTTGTAGAAACAGTTAAAACCCTTGATGCCCGTATCCAAACTCTGGATATCACGGCTGACCGTTTCTTGACGCGTGAAAATAAAGACTTGATTGTTGACTCTTACTTGAAGTGGCGTATTAATGACTTCAGTCGTTACTATCTGGCAACAAGTAACGGTGATATCAACCGAGCTGAAATGATGCTGAGACGTAAATTCAGTGACCGTTTGCGTTCTGAAATTGGTCGCCTTGATGTACGCGGTATTGTGACTGATTCCCGTGGTCGTTTGACTACCGATGTGCGTGATGCCCTGAATCGGGGAACCCACGAAGAAGATGATGAAACAGATGTCGATAGTGCGATTGCATCTGCTGCGGCCTTGGTAGAAAAAGAGACAAAAGGCAAGCAACCAGCCGTTAATCCAAACAGCATGGCTGCCTTAGGTATTGAAGTTGTTGACGTTCGTATCAAACAGATCAACTTGCCACAGGAAATTTCAGAGGCTATTTACCAGCGTATGCGTGCTGACCGTGAAGCCGAAGCGCGTCTCCTGCGTTCAGAAGGTTCGGAAGAAGCGGAAAAGATCCGGGCTGCTGCTGATAAAACAGCAACTGAAATCAGGGCAGAAGCACAGAGCGAAGCATTGGTATTACATGGTGAAGGTGATGCGGAAGCCACTAAACTATTTGCGGATGCATTCAACCAAGATCCTGAGTTCTATGCATTTATCCGTAGCTTGCGTGCTTACGAGAAGAGCTTCAAGAATAACGGTAATGATGTAATGGTACTCAGTCCAGATACTGACTTCTTCCGTTATATGAAAGCACCTGCGAAGTAAAATCCTGTTAACCCACGGTAAGCCACTGTAAAAAATGACAGTGGCTTTTTTATATACCGCTATCATTACCAATGGTTTATTTATCAGTCCATTTATATAACTAAACGAAATAACAAGAAGTAATAAAAAATACTGAAAGGTGCTAAATGAGATGGTAGAATCCATTTTTAAGCAACCGAGTGAACTTTTGAAATGGGTAAGAACGTTGTCGTATTGGGCACCCAATGGGGTGACGAGGGCAAGGGTAAAATCGTCGACTTGCTGACTGAACGGGCTAAATACGTAGTTCGTTATCAAGGGGGCCATAACGCGGGCCATACACTAGTCATCAACGGTGAAAAAACCGTTCTCCACTTAATCCCATCCGGGATCTTACGTGAAAATGTCATTAGCATTATCGCAAATGGGGTCGTTTTAGCACCAGATGCTTTGATGAAAGAGATGAAAGAGCTTGAATCACGTGGGATTCCTGTACGTGAGCGCCTGCTTATTTCTGAAGCTTGTCCGCTGATCCTGCCTTATCATGTTGCATTGGATAACGCCCGCGAAAAAGCGCGTGGTGCCAAGGCGATTGGTACAACAGGCCGTGGTATCGGCCCTGCATATGAAGATAAAGTCGCACGTCGTGGTCTGCGTGTTGGCGATCTGTTTGATAAAGAAAATTTCGCTGTCAAACTGAAAGAAATCATCGATTACCACAACTTCCAATTAGTTAACTACTACAACGAACCTGCTGTTGATTACCAGAAAACCTTAGATGACATTTTGGCTGTTGCCGATATCCTGACTGGCATGGTAGTTGACGTTTCTGACCTGCTGTATAAAGCAACTCAGAAGGGTGAATTGGTCATGTTCGAAGGGGCGCAGGGTACTCTGCTGGATATCGACCACGGTACCTATCCTTATGTGACTTCTTCCAACACTACTGCGGGTGGCGTTGCAACGGGTTCTGGCCTGGGTCCACGCTATGTTGACTATGTCCTGGGTATCATCAAGGCTTACTCTACCCGTGTAGGGGCAGGCCCATTCCCAACTGAACTGTTTGATGAAACAGGTGAATACCTGCGTCAGAAAGGTCAGGAATTTGGTGCGACTACAGGTCGTAGCCGTCGTACTGGCTGGTTGGATATCGTTGCTATTCGCCGCGCGATCCAAATCAACTCC
The DNA here is from genome assembly GCF_003610465.1 of Xenorhabdus ehlersii. GTDB lineage: Bacteria > Pseudomonadota > Gammaproteobacteria > Enterobacterales > Enterobacteriaceae > Xenorhabdus > Xenorhabdus ehlersii. The sequence continues at coordinate 92,896 of NZ_RAQI01000004.1, forward strand.
CTGTCTGGCTTCTGCATGACTAAATTGGATGTGCTGGATGGCTTGAAAGAAGTGAAAATCTGCGTTGGTTATCGCCTGCCTGATGGCACTGTCATTGACACGACGCCATTGGCCGCAGAAAACTGGGAAGGTCTTGAAGCAGTCTATGAAATCCTGCCCGGCTGGGATGAAAGCACTTTTGGCGTGAAAGATCACAGCCAATTGCCACAAGCGGCACTTAACTACATCAAGCGTGTAGAAGAGCTGACAGGCATTCCTGTTGATATTATTTCTACAGGTCCAGATCGTGCAGAAACCATGATCCTGCGTGATCCCTTTGATGCTTAATCGATAGATCGATCTTTTCGGCGCACATAACCGGGCTTATTGCCCGGTTTTTGTTTTCTCCCGTTTTGCTTAATTTTTAAAATACCCACATAATGATGATCAACTAACGAAAACCAATAAACATACATTTTTTGGTGCCAAATAAGCTCCGTGATATTCAGTCTCCCAGAGGTGAGTGTGCAGTTAACCAGTTTTACCGATTATGGATTACGTGCCTTGATTTATATGGCCTCTTTACCAGCAGGCCAAATGACGAATATTACAGAAGTCACTGAAGTTTATGGTGTCTCACGTAACCATATGGTAAAGATCATCAACCAACTGAGTCACTTAGGATTGGTGAATGCTGTCAGGGGAAAAAATGGCGGCATCAGTTTAGGGAAACCTGCTAGCGAGATCAGAATTGGTGATGTAGTTCGCTCATTGGAGCCTCTGTCATTGGTTGATTGTAGTGCCTGTCAAATCACGCCTGCATGTCGCTTAAAGTCAGTCTTGAATCAAGCGGTAGAAAATTTTTTGGAAGAGTTGGATAAACATACTGTGGCCGATATGGTCAAAGACAATCGTCCCCTTTATCAATTACTTTTAGTTAAGTGAAGCAAGGGGATAAACAGCTTGCTGATGACAATAGAGGAATGACGATGTCAAAAGATCCTTTTCAGGAACGAGAGGCTGCAAAATACGAATCTCCTATCCCAAGCCGTGAATACATCTTGGATATCATTTCTAAACATGCCACTCCGGTAAGCCGTCAGGAATTAGCACAGGAACTTCAGTTAACCACTCCAGAAGCTCTGGAAGCACTGCGCCGCCGTTTGCGGGCAATGGAACGTGATGGACAGTTGGTTTTTACCCGCCGGCAATGTTATGCGTTGCCAGAGCGGCTGGATTTATTGAAAGGTACGGTGATTGGACACCGTGATGGCTATGGTTTTCTGCGTGTGGAAGGCCACAAAGAAGATTATTTCCTGCCAGCCGATCAGATGAAAATGGCGATCCATGGTGATGTGGTTCTGGCACAGCCTTTACGACCAGACAGAAGAGGCCGCATTGAAGTGCGTATCGTGCGGGTTTTAGAGCCAAAGAGTAGCCAGATTGTTGGCCGGTATTTTATGGATGCGGGCATGGGATTTGTCGTCCCTGATGATAGCCGTCTCTGTTTCGATATATTGATCCCAAAAGAAGCAACTTGCGGCGCAAGAATGGGTAACGTCGTGGTGGTTGAATTGACAAATCGCCCGACTCGCCGGACTAAAGCCATCGGTAAAATTGTTGAAGTGCTGGGTGAGACCATGGGAACAAATATGGCGGTTGAGATGGCGCTGCGTACCCATGAAATTCCACACAGCTGGCCGCCAATGGTAGAAAAACAGATCGCAGGTTTGGACGAACATGTACCGGAATCGGCCACGCAAGATCGGGTAGATTTACGAGCGTTGCCATTGGTGACGATTGATGGCGAAGATGCACGAGACTTTGATGATGCGGTGTATTGCGAAAGAAAACGGGGTGGCGGTTGGCGATTGTGGGTAGCGATTGCTGATGTCAGCTACTATGTTCGCCCGCAAACCGCTTTGGATATAGAAGCACGCAGCCGTGGAAACTCGGTTTATTTCCCATCCCAGGTTGTACCTATGCTGCCGGAAGTACTGTCTAACGGATTGTGCTCCCTCAATCCAGAAGTTGATCGCCTATGTATGGTGTGTGAAATGACCGTTTCCGCCCAGGGCAAGCTCTCTTCCTATAAGTTTTATGAAGCAGTGATGAATTCACACGCTCGTTTGACCTATACCAAAGTCTGGAAGATTTTGCAGGGCGATCAAGAGTTGCGTGAGCACTACAAGCCGCTGGTGCAACATATTGAGCACCTGCATGAGCTTTATCAGGCATTGGAACATGCGCGTGAACAGCGTGGCGCTATTTCGTTTGAATCGGAAGAAGCCAAGTTTATCTTTAATGCAGAGCGTCGCATTGAGCGTATAGAACCCGTTGTACGCAACGATGCGCATAAACTTATCGAAGAGTGTATGATCTTGGCAAATATTGCCGCTGCTCGCTTTGTTGAAAAACACCATGAACCCGCGTTATACCGCATCCATGATCGACCAAAAGAAGAGAGTATCCTGAATCTACGTTCAGTCTTCAATGAATTGGGATTGAGCTTGTTGGGTGGCTTGACGCCTGAACCGAAAGATTATGCGCAATTGATGAAACAAGTCGCTGATCGACCAGATCGCGAGTTACTGCAAACGATGCTGTTGCGCTCTATGAAGCAGGCGATCTATGAGCCGGAGAATCGGGGGCACTTTGGTCTGGCATTGCGCTCTTATTCTCATTTTACTTCGCCAATCCGTCGCTACCCTGATCTGGCTCTGCATCGTGCGATTAAGTACTTATTGGCACAAGAACAAGAAAAGGGTGCTGTTGAACATCGTGGGACGCCAACAGGGGGTTGGCACAACGATATGGAGCAGATGCTGCAACTGGGTGATCACTGTTCCATGAGCGAACGCCGTGCTGACGAAGCGACAAGGGATGTGGCAGACTGGCTGAAATGTGATTTCATGCAAGATCAGGTGGGAAATGTTTTCACTGGACTGATTACCAGCGTGACAGGCTTCGGTTTCTTTGTCCGTTTGAATGATCTGTTTATTGACGGCTTGGTACATGTTTCGACGTTGGATAACGATTATTATCAATATGATAACGTCGGCCAGCGTTTGATTGGTGAGTCTTCTGGAACAACTTATCGCCTCGGTGATGAAGTAGAGATCCGCGTGGAAGCGGTTCATATGGATGAACGCAATATTGATTTCACCTTACTTTCCACAACTCGCAAAGCGCGTAATCAGGGGAAGACGGAACGAGATAAGGCGAAAAAAGGTACGCCAGAGCGTAAAAATGGTAAAAAAGGCCGTGATCATAAAAAATCGGCCAATTTTGAGCCAGATAGCGCCTTTCGTAAAAAGAAAAGTACGGAAAAGCCTAAGTCAAGCAATAAGAAAAAACCGTCAAGCAAGACTAAAAAAATTGCGGCAAAACTGAAAGCGAAGCGCGCGAAAAAAAGCGCCAGCTAATCGCTAGTAAAAACTAGCCAGCAAAGATTAATCTATACAATCATCAAACAGGGCGGATTTTGCCGCCCACTATTTTTGATATCTTAAAGATATCAGTGAGTCAGGTATCAGTCAGTCATGAGTGAAATTATCTACGGTATCCATGCCGTTAAAGCTTTGCTGGAGCGCGATCCACAACGTTTCATGGAAGTTTATGTGCTGAAAGGGCGTGAAGATCGCCGTTTAACCCCATTATTGCAGGAGTTGGAAGGTATCGGTATTGCGGTACAAATTGCCAACCGCCAATGGTTGGATGCCCAAACAGAAGGTGCCGTCCATCAAGGGATCATTGCCCGCGTCAAGCCAGGACGCCAATATCAGGAAAATGATCTGCCGGATTTGTTATCTCGGCTGGAGCGTCCATTCCTGCTGGTATTGGATGGCGTCACCGATCCACATAACCTGGGGGCTTGTTTGCGTACAGCGGATGCGGCGGGAGTTGACGCAATTATTGTTCCTCGTGATCGCTCAGCACAATTGAACGCTACCGCCAAAAAAGTGGCTTGTGGGGCGGCAGAAAGTGTACCGCTGATCCGTGTTACTAACCTTGCCCGGACACTGCGTTTATTGCAAGAACACAATATCTGGATTGTCGGAACCGCAGGTGAAGCCACACATTCTGTATACGAAAGCAAGTTGATTGGTCCGATGGCTCTGGTGATGGGAGCGGAAGGAGAAGGTATGCGTCGATTGACTCGCGAACATTGTGATGAATTGATCAGTATTCCCATGGCGGGTTCAGTCTCTTCTTTGAACGTATCGGTTGCAACAGGGGTATGCTTGTTTGAAATCGTACGCCAGAGAAGCGTCCGGTAATTCTTTATTGAGTTTTTTGTATTGTACGGGTATAGTGACGCTTCGATTTTTCAGCCGTACTAAACACGTTCCTTGCCTCCATGGGCCACGGCTGACCCTGACAGGAGGCTGAATAATCCGTAAGGAGCAATCTAATGCGTCATTACGAAATCGTTTTTATGGTCCATCCTGACCAAAGCGAACAGGTTCCGGGCATGATCGAGCGTTACAGTGCGACTATCGCTAACGCGCAAGGTCAGATTCACCGTCTGGAAGACTGGGGTCGTCGTCAACTGGCTTACCCAATCAACAAACTGCACAAGGCTCACTACGTTCTGATGAACGTTGAAGCGCCACAAGAAGCGATTGATGAGCTGGAAACTAACTTCCGCTTCAACGACGCCGTTATCCGCAGCATGGTTATGCGCGTTAAGCACGCAGTAACTGAAGCATCACCAATGGTTAAGGCTAAAGACGAACGTCGCAGCCGTGATCTGGTCTTGGAAGAAGACCTGGCTGATGATGCTGATGAAGCTGGGGATTCTGAAGAGTAATTACCGTGACAACCAATCGTTTGGTGCTTTCTGGCACAGTGTGCAAGGCACCGATACGAAGAGTCAGTCCATCTGGTATTCCACATTGTCAGTTTGTGCTTGAACATCGTTCACAGCAGCAGGAAGCCGGGTTCAGCAGGCAATCATGGTGCAGAATGCCCGTTATTGCCAGCGGACAGTTGTTACAGGAATATACTCACAGTATAACGGTCGGCAGTCGAATAACGGTTTCAGGATTCATTAATTCCCATTATGGGCGTAATGGTCTTAGCAAACTGGTTCTACATGCCGAGCAGATTGAATTGATAGATTCTGGAGACTAGCCAAATGGCACGTTATTTCCGTCGTCGCAAGTTCTGCCGCTTCACCGCGGAAGGCGTACAAGAGATCGATTATAAAGATATTGCTACGCTGAAAAACTACATTACCGAAAGCGGTAAAATTGTACCAAGCCGTATTACTGGCACTCGTGCAAAATACCAGCGTCAGCTCGCTCGTGCTATCAAGCGTGCGCGCTACCTGTCTCTGTTGCCTTACACTGATCGCCATCAGTAATAGGCTCAGTCCATTAACGACTTTGAGAGGATAAGGTAATGCAAATTATTCTGCTTGATAAAGTAGCGAACCTGGGTAGCCTGGGTGACCAAGTTAACGTTAAAGCGGGTTATGCCCGTAACTTCTTAGTACCACAGGGCAAAGCTGTTCCTGCAACTAAGAAAAACATCGAATTCTTCGAAGCTCGTCGTGCTGAACTGGAAGCTAAACTGGCTGACGTTCTGGCAGCAGCACAAGCTCGTGCAGAGAAAATCAACGCACTGGGTTCTGTCACTATCGCTTCTAAAGCGGGTGACGAAGGTAAACTGTTCGGTTCTATCGGTACTCGTGATATCGCTGATGCAGTGACTGCGGCTGGCGTTGAAGTATCTAAGAGCGAAGTTCGCCTGTCTAACGGCGTTCTGCGTACTGTTGGTGAACATGAAGTTCACTTCCAGGTACACAGCGATGTATTCGCACAGTTGAACGTTAACATCGTTCCAGAAGCTTAATCGCTGATTAGCTGAAGAACATGTGACGAAAAACGCTGGCATTGCCGGCGTTTTTTGTTTTGTGTCGCAAAAATATGCCCCAAACATAAGGCCTGGTAGCAGTTATACTGCAAGAATTGGTGCCTTACATTATTATTACCCACTTTAACGCGTTTACCCATCCAGACAGTGCTGTTATGCTTGAGCTTTCACTCATTTAATAACAGGTACTTTCATGACAAAACCTTCTTTTGAGTCTATTGAAGCGCGGGCAAGTTACGGTATTGGTTTGCAGGTTGGGCAACAATTACAGGAATCTGGTTTACAAGGGTTAGAACCAGAAGCTCTGTTGGCAGGACTGTGTGATGCGTTGGAAAGCCGTTCTCCTGCTATTCCGGTAGAAGAACTGCATCGTGCGCTACGTGAGATACATGAACGTGCTGATAGCGTTCGTCGTGAACGTCAGCAGGAGATGGCAGAAGAAGGCAAAAAATTCCTGGCAGAAAATATTCATCGTGAAGGTGTAAGCAGCACGGAGTCTGGTCTGCAATTTTCTGTCCTGACACAAGGTGATGGTGCTATCCCTGCCCGTACTGACCGTGTTCGTGTTCACTACACGGGCCGCCTGATCGATGGCACCGTATTTGATAGTTCAGTACAGCGTGGTACACCAGCAGAATTCCCTGTTAGCGGCGTGATCCCAGGGTGGATTGAAGCGTTGACCTTAATGCCAGTCGGTGCCAAATGGGAACTTTATATTCCGCACAATCTGGCTTATGGTGAGCGTGGGGCAGGTGCATCCATTCCTCCCTATAGCACGCTGATCTTCGAAGTGGAATTATTGGAAATTCTGTAACTTATTGAATAGCCGGTTAGCCGGCTATTACCCAAAATCGGTTTCGATTTGCAGCACAGCCAAAAGTTGCAATTTGAAAGCATTAAGGGGATAGCTGAACAATGAATGCAGAGGTGTATGATGCTACAACAGATCTGCCAATTGGCACGGGAAGCAGGCGTGGCGATCATGGAGGTCTATCAGGATGAGCAACCGTTGCAAGTAGAGCATAAAATGGATGATTCACCTGTTACTGCCGCGGATATTGCCGCCCATAAGATCATTAAAGCAGGATTGTTGCGCATTGCACCTGATATCCCGCTGTTATCAGAAGAAGAACCACCGTCATGGGAAGAGCGGAAAAATTGGCAGCGTTATTGGCTGGTTGATCCATTGGATGGTACGAAAGAGTTTATTCGCCGCAATGGCGAGTTTACTGTTAATATCGCATTGATAGAACAAGGTATACCTGTGATGGGAGTTATCTATGTTCCGGTACATAATGTCTTATATTCAGGGCAAGGGCGTCAGGCGTGGAAAGAAGCCAATGGTCAGATGCTTCCCATTAAAGTTATGCCAGCGAAACCGCCAGTTGTGGTAGTCAGTCGCTCTCACAAGGACGATGAGGAGTTGCAAGACTATCTTTCCCAGCTAGGGGTACACGATACACTTTCGGTAGGGTCTTCACTCAAATTTTGTATGGTTGCAGAGGGGAAAGCCCAACTTTACCCACGCTTTGGGCCGACCAACATCTGGGATACGGGGGCCGGTCATGCCATTGCTATTGCTGCGGGGGCGCATGTGACGGATTGGGAAGGGAAAACACTCAATTACACGCCGCGTGAATCCTTTCTGAATCCAGGATTTAGAGTTAGTGTTTTTTGATTCTGAAGCGATACATTAAGGTGATAATGGCTCACAATGGGAGAACCATTATCACTGTTCAGCGTTGAATAGGCTATTTTTCCAATTCTTCTTTAATTAGGCTGATCACATGTGTAATGTCTTCGTTACTTAACTTGCCATCTTTGACGAATTTCACCTTACCATTTTTATCCAGCACAATGATTGCCGAACTTTTGGGTTCCAGTCCCCAAGCCTTTTTAACCAGGCCGTTACTATCGACAATGAATTGTGACCACGGGAACTGTTTTTTGCTGTCTTCGATACTATTGCGAACAAAAACACCAGTGCCAAAAATAGCATCATCAGTATTCATGATGCTGGTGGTTTGATATTTATCCTTAGGTAAATCAGCATCCTTCAATGCTTGAATCAGGGGATCATTCATCTCTTTTGCGGAACTACGACCGGCAATATGCTGGATTGTTCTTACTTTTCCTGACAGTTCAGTACTGCTCCAATTTTGGTAGCTGAACTTACCATCGTTTAGCAACAGCTCACCTTTATCTGTCACACTGATAGCGGGAACAGGTTGTTCTAAGGTGATGTTATGAGCGAACGCAAATATTGGCGTTATACTCAATATTGCAGATAACACGATTCTTGTTAATATATTGTTTTTTAACATATTTATTCCTTATTTATCATGATGTGGCATGTTATCAGGGAATGACATATTCAGCATAGCGCTTGTTAACTGGTCTGTCCTCAATAAAATAAACAATTTAATAACATTTGAGGTGAGATATAAGTAAACAAAAGGGAAGCGTAATATAATACTTATTAATATCATAATGTTACATTAAGGCAGAGATTGAATCTTAATATTGAGGGGAACAAATTTCTATATACGTAGTCTATACAGTTGGCATAACCACGATGCATCTTCTGATTCATTGGCGAGTTATGCAGCAGCAATAGATAGAATAGTACCGTAAGAAGCATGGGAGGAAAAAACAGAGATGAAAATCTTTCGCCATTATAACCCTGTGAAAATTGCTCTCTACGTAAAAACCCTATTTCGTGGGCGGTTATATATTAAGGACATGGGTGCTTTTGAATTCAATTATGGAAAGATCTTACCCCCGAAAATCAGAGATAAACGCCATTTCCATGTAATGAGTGAAGTCAATCAGCAAGTATTGCGCTTACAGACCGAAATAGGGTGATTGTTTGTAACTGCTCATCGACTAATGGTAATAAAATCAATACATAACATTAGTATAATAAACGGCCTTGTGGCCGTTTATTGATTGTGTGTTATCAATAAACTCAATTTAATATTGATATTGGCACCGCAGGTATTAGCATATCGGGACAGGGTTCTTATGCTAGTCTCCATCGGATTTCCTTCCAGCCGAGTAATGGCAGAGGGTGAAACGCCCAATTTCTTGACCAATTCTGATTTAGACAAACCCGCGTTTGCACGCATTTGGTATAGCAACTCTATAATACCTGGCTTTCGTCTGGATCGTTATATGTCTGGATAGCTTCTGGGGTGTTTAACATTTCTGATTTCAGTTGTTCAAAATCAATACCGTTTATTTGTTCATCTCCTTCAGCCGTTTTCTGGCTATTTCTATCGCACCAGTCGGTGTTTTTTGTGTTTTCTTCACAAATGCATGGAGTAGATAAATTCTCTGGCTATACACAGGAGGAGGCGTTAACTCAATAGAAAAATTTCACTTTTTGGAGAAAATTTGTATAAATATAACACAATGCAGGGTTTGCTACTGGTTGGGGGCAGATGCTGATTGATCGTATTTCAGGTAGCTAGCCCAACGGTCATACCATTGGGCTAACTCAATCAGCTAGTTTCTAAGTGTCGGTGGGAAGCAGATCCCAGTACCACCTAAGCCACAATACCCTTCAGGGTTTTTGTGGAGATATTGCTGGTGATAATCCTCGGCAAAGTAGAATGGCCCCGCTTCGCGAATTTCCGTCGTGATAGTGCGTTGGTCGTTATTTTGCACCAGCGCTTGCTGATATTGGTCTCGGCTGGCAATGGCCTGTTCATATTGTTGTGATGAAACCGTGTACAGAGCGGAACGATATTGAGTACCAATATCACCATGTTGACGCATACCTTGGGTAGGATCGTGATTTTCCCAGAACAGGGTAATTAGTTGCGAATAGGTAATTTGGGTTGGATCAAATACGATCCTGACCACTTCTGCATGGCCTGTTAATCCAGTACACACTTCTTCATAAGTTGGGTTTGGCGTAGTGCCGCCGCTGTAACCCACGGAAGTGGTGTAAATTCCTTCCTGTTGCCAGAAAAGGCGTTCCACACCCCAGAAACATCCCATTCCTACATAGGCAATTTCCATATTTTCAGGAATGTTCTCTATCGCATGCTGCGTGATGGCATGGTAGGGTGATACGGTTAATGGAGTGGTTCTACCCGGTATGGCCTCTGGCGCAGAAACAGGTTGTCTTTCATTGGTTGAATTTGGCAAGATTCCCTCCTGTATATTCAAAGTCTTATGATTATATGTTGCTTGTATATTGTTAAAACTTTACCAGAATTAATTCATTGCGGCATTTTTATATTGTTGAATTTTATTCAACAGAGAGATAAATATTAGGAGTTCGAGTGTCACGATATCCCCTCATAGGTGCGCTTTGTGTCTTTATCGTCACTCCATCGGCTTATAGTGCAAATTTACGATTGAAACTAGAAGGTCTTTCTGGAGAATTAGAAAAAAATGCCAGAGTGCAACTTTCCAATATCAGTACTGATGAAGTTTCTCCTGATGGCCGTTTTCGTGCACGTGTGGAGAAAGCGATACGACAAGGGCTTCGTCCATTAGGATATTATGAATCCACCGTTGAATTTACCTATCAGGAGAACACGCCGCCTGCCCGTCCTGTTTTAACTGCAAAGGTAACGCTTGGTGAACCTGTGCGAGTGGCTAAAGTGAATGTTGATTTGGAAGGCGGTGCTAAAACAGATAAAGACTATGCCATCCTGATTAAAAAAAATATGCCCAAAGACGGGACCATACTTAACCACGGTGAATATGAAGATTTTAAAAATTCATTGACGAATCTGGCGGTTAAGAAAGGCTATTTTGATGCCGTCATGAAAAAAAGTGAGTTGGGGGTAGCAAAAGATCTGCACGAATCTATTTGGGATTTTGATTTCGATAGCGGGCAACGCTATCGTTTTGGTCCTGTGACATTCTACGGATCGCAAATTCGTGAAACCTACCTGAATAACCTTATTCCTTTTAAACCAGGTGAATACTATACCTCTGAACAATTAGCCGAATTTAACCGCCGTTTAGTGGATACCGGATGGTTCAACTCTGCGGTTGTTGTACCCGATTTTAAAATAGGGCGTGAGAGTAAGGATAAGTTATTACCATTAAATGCGTCCTTAGTGCCTCGGTCTGCCAACTATGTTGAATTGGGGGGAGGTTATGGAACGGATGTCGGGCCTCGTGTTCAGACAAAATGGAAAAAACCGTGGCTTAATTCCCGTGGACACAGTTTGAGTACCAGCCTTAACCTTTCTAGACGCGATCAAATCATTGACGCATCCTACAAAATGCCGCTTAAAGTTAACCCACTGGAAGAATATTATCAGCTACAAACGGGTTATAGACGTAAAGATATTAACGATACCATTTCGGATACGGCAACCTTAAACCTTTCCCGTAATTGGGATCGTTTTACGGGGTGGCAGTACAGCGTGAATCTGCGCTGGAGCCTTAGCCACTTTACTCAGGCTAACGTAACCAATACCACTATGCTGCTTTATCCGGGATTTAGTCTCAGCCGTATTCGCCAGCGTGGCGGCACAATGCCTTATTGGGGAGATAGCCAGCGTTACTCGATTGATATTTCTGATACAACCTGGCAGTCGAATGTCGATTTTCTCGTATTACAGGCTCATCATGTCTGGATAAGAACGTATCGGGAGAATCACCGTTTTGTGGTACGGGCAGATTTGGGCTGGATAGAGACTAGTGAATTCGACAAGGTGCCACCGGATCTCCGTTTCTTTGCTGGGGGGGATCGCAGTATTCGTGGCTATAAGTACCAGAAAATCTCACCGAAAGATAGTGCGGGAAAATTAGTCGGGGCATCAAAGCTGGCGGTTGGTTCGTTAGAATATCAATACAATATTTATGGCAATTGGTGGAGTGCGTTGTTTGTCGATTCCGGTGAAGCGGTGGATGACATTAGAAAGAGTAATTTTAAAACTGGCGCGGGAATTGGCGTGCGCTGGGCGTCACCGGTAGGGCCGATAAAATTTGATTTGGCAACGCCAATTGGAGATCCAGATAGTCATAATGTTGAATTTTATATTGGTTTAGGGGCCGAACTATGAAGTGGGCAAAAAGGGTTAGTATTGCTTTCCTGCTGATTATTGGCCTGTTATTAGTGGCAGTTGTCGGACTGGTTGGCACTGAAACTGGTTTGCATTTGGTGATCAACAGTGCGGCACGTTGGGTTCCTGGATTGGATATTGCGAGTGTCAGCGGAGGTTGGCGTGATTTAACGTTAAAAGGCGTCAAATATCAGATGCCAGGCGTTAACGTTAATGCAGATAATTTACATCTCTCTATCCGGCTCTCCTGCCTGAAACACAGCCAGGTGTGCGTCAATGCATTGACAACTGAAGGGGTCACTGTTGCGGTGAATACCGCTGAACTTCCGCCATCGGCTCCTGTTACTGAATCAGAACCATTGACTGAATTGCAAACACCGTACCCTATCTCACTGGATTTGCTTTCTTTGAAAAATATTCATGTGCAGGTAGATGGTATCGCTATTGCATTGGATGAGTTTAAAACGGCTGCCCAGTGGCAGGAAAAACGACTGATATTAAAACCTACGGAAATTAATAGATTGCTGGTGGCATTGCCAAAAAGCACATCTGAAAAAATCGGTACAGCGCAAAAAATTGAGCAGCAGGCTGGAGCGGAAAAACCTCTGGGTGAAACGTTGAAGGCGTTGTTTGCCCAACCTCTGTTAGCGGAGTTACCTACTGTTCCCATTCCTCTTGATATCACGCTGGAGGGTATCCACGGCAGCCAGCTTCATTTGACAGGGGATACCGATATCAAGATTAACGATTTGCGGCTACAGGCCAGCAATCATGGGCAGGCAGTCGAGATAAAAACGTTAAGCGTACAGGCACAGGAAGGCTCACTGGCGATACGGGGGACGGCAAAGCTAGCCGAAAAATGGCCAGTTAACCTGGTGGTTAAGAGTAAGGTCAATGACTTAAATCATATCAATCTGGATGACTTAAAAGGGCAACAGATTGATTTAACGTTAAAAGGTGCGTTGTTACAGCAGCTTAATCTCGCATTGGATCTTTCCGGCCCTGTCGCTGCCAATTTGGATGCTCAGACTGAATTGGCAACAGCAGGCTTGCCTGTTCGCCTGACATTGAAAAGCCAGCAACTGCAATGGCCACTTAAAGGCAAACCAGAATATCAGCTTGATGGCATCAAGTTGCGCTTAAATGGTCAAGCCAGTCACTACGCTCTTTCCCTTCGCTCGGATATTAAGGGAAACGATCTTCCACCGGCATCGTTGATGCTGGACGCAAAAGGCAATGAAGAATTGCTGAGGTTAACGCGCTTACGTTTGGCCACCTTGCAGGGGAAAGCCGATATTGCCGGCGTGGTTGATTGGAGTAAAGCCATCAGTTGGAATACCAGGCTCATTTTGGATGGCATCAATACGGCCAAACAGTGGCCGGAATGGCCTGCCAGAGTAGATGGTCAAATAGCCGTACGTGGCAGCTTGTATGGAGGAAGCTGGCAGCTTCAGATCCCTGAAATTACCCTTGATGGTCATGTGAAGCAGAATGCTATCAAAGCGCGTGGTAAGGCATCGGGTAACGCCGCGGGACAGTGGGATATTCCTCAATTCGATCTTACCGTTGGGCGTAATACGTTGAATGTACAAGGGCGGCTTACGGATAAGGCGTGGAAACTCGATGGTGAAATTAATGCACCGCAATTAACTGGCTTATTGCCGGGGCTGGCTGGCTTTATTACGGGTGAAGTCAAATTGCGAGGTAATATGCAAGCCCCGCAAATCGTGGCAGATTTGAATGCACGTGGGTTACGTTGGCAGGATGTGCTAAGAGTGGATAGCGCCGCGATCAAAGGTGATGTACGTTCGGCTGAACAGATCCAGGGTCAGTTATCGGTTGTTGTGCGGCAATTGCAGCAAGCGGATTTAACGATCAAGAGCTTGACGCTCAACGCGAAAGGCACAGAAAGGAAGCATGATTTACAACTGAAAATAGAAGGAACACCGGTATCAGGCCACTTGGCACTTAAGGGCAGCTTTGATCGTCAAAAGGAGCACTGGCAAGGCAGTATCAACAATACTGACTTTAATACGCCTGTCGGTGAGTGGCGTTTAAGTAAGGCGATAGCCATTGATTATTTCAACTTGCAGCAAAAGGCCATAGTGGGAACCCATTGCTGGCTTAATCCCAATGCTCATCTTTGTATCTCAAAACCTATTGAGGCAGGAACTAGCGGTCATGCACAAGTGGCACTTGAACGCTTTGATCTGGCTATGATCCAGCCATTCCTTGATAAAAGCACCCAACTTAAGGGGCTATTTAACGGTAATGCGGAGATCAGATGGACAGCAGGGCAGGGGTTGCCTCAGGCAAAAGTGACCCTTCAAGGGAATGGGGTACAAGTTCGTCAGGTTGTGGAAGGTAATACATTACCGATTAATTTTGAAACGCTGACCTTGCATGCAGGGCTGGCAGATGGCAAGGCTAATTTGGCATGGCTATTTAAATTGGCTGGCAATGGGCAGTTAAAAGGCGATGTGCAGGTCGCTGATTTAGAAGGTAGCCGAAAATTAGCGGGTAATGTCGATATTCAAGCACTTTCCTTAGGGTTGGTTAAACCCATTTTGGGTAAAGGCGAAAAAGTAGAGGGAGGATTAAATGCGAATTTACGTATTGGTGGCAAAGCCAAAGATCCACTGCTATTTGGTCAACTTAACGCTGATGCCCTGCAAATGAGTAGCCATTGGCTTCCGTTCGATATTACCCAAGGTCAGTTAGCCGTGCATTTTGCCGGTACTAGTTCTGATTTGCATGGCATGGTTAGAACCCCTGAGGGGCAACTCAACCTGAATGGTTATGCTGATTGGCGCAACTTAGATGCATGGTACGCCAGAGTGACAGCCGATGGTGATAAGTTACGTGTCACTGTTCCGCCGATGGTAAAGGTGAATGTCAGCCCAAATTTGGTGCTGGAAGCAAAACCAAACCTGTTGAAACTCGACGGTAATGTGGATATTCCGTGGGCACGTATTACGGTTCAGGAGTTACCAGAATCAGCGGTAGGTGTTTCTGCTGATGAAGTGATGCTAAATAACAATCTCCAGCCCATCGAGAAGAAAAAATCACCTACTTTGATTCAAAGCAACTTAAATGTTCATATTGGCAATGATGTGCATCTGAGTGCATTTGGTTTGAAGGCGCAGCTTAAAGGAAACTTGAAAGTCCTTCAGGATAAGCAGGGATTGGGCTTGAATGGCCAGATTGATATCCCGGAAGGGAATTTCCATGCTTATGGGCAAGATTTGCAAGTGCGTAAGGGAACAATTATGTTCTCTGGCCCGCCAGATCAGCCATTGTTGAACATTGAAGCTATCCGTAATCCAGAATCGACAGCGAACAAAGTCATCGCGGGTGTGCGTGTTACCGGATTGGCAGATAAACCGAAAGTAGAAGTTTTTTCTGATCCGGTAAAATCACAACAGGAAGCCTTGTCTTACTTGTTACGTGGTGAAGGATTGGAAAAAGGGGATTCTGACAACTCGCAAATGGCGGCTATGCTGATTGGATTGGGGATTGCCCAGAGTGGCCAATTAGTCGGTAAGATTGGGGAAACTTTTGGCGTTTCTGATTTGGCTTTAGATACTCAAGGGGTAGGTGATAAATCTCAGGTAGTTGTCAGTGGCAGAATTACCAACAACTTACAAGTGAAGTATGGTGTGGGTATTTTTGATTCTTTGGCGACGTTGACGTTACGTTATCGTGTGATGCCAAGATTGTATCTGGAAGCGGTATCTGGTATTGATCAGGCTTTAGATCTGCTCTATGAGTTTGAGTTTTAAAGATGCGAGTTATTGTTTATGGCAGCCTGAGGCGAAAACAAGGCAATCATCACTGGATGACGGATGCCCAATTGTTGGGAGAGCACAGATTAGAAGGTTATGAAATTTATGATCTGGGGCACTATCCGGCGGTTGTCCGTGGCGAAGGAACCATTGAATGTGAAGTTTATCGTATTACGCCATCCATCCTGACAGAATTGGATGAGTTGAAAAAAAACGCTCAGGAGTACGAAAGGGAACTGATTGAAACACCGTATGGCAAGGCCTGGATCTACCTCTACAAATTACCTGTTGAGGGATTGCACCGGATAACCTGTGGTGACTGGCTGAAACGCCATGAGAAAGAGTAAAAATTAGACAATCGGAAGATAAACAAAAACCTCTGTCCCTGGTCGGGGCAGAGGTTTTTTGGGATTAAAACCCGCAATTACCTGTCAGGATTATTTTTTAGCAGCGCGTTCAAAAGAAGACAGGATCTCAGCTTTAGCGGCTTCAGCATTATCCCAGCCTTCAACTTTAACCCACTTGCCTTTTTCCAGATCTTTGTAGTGCTCGAAGAAGTGAGTGATTTGGGCACGCAGCAGTTCTGGCAGATCGTTCACATCTTTGATGTGATCGTATTCTTTGCTCAGTTTGGTATGAGGAACAGCGACCAGTTTTGCATCTTCACCGGATTCGTCAGTCATTTTCAGGACACCCACTGGACGGCAGCGGATCACAGAACCTGGCTGCAATGGGTAGGGTGTTGGCACCAATACGTCAACTGGGTCACCATCGAGAGACAGGGTATGGTTGATGTAGCCGTAGTTACATGGGTAGAACATCGCGGTTGACATGAAACGGTCTACAAACAGGGCACCAGACTCTTTGTCTACTTCATATTTGATGGGATCGGCATTTGCTGGGATCTCAATGATGACATAAATATCTTCAGGCAGCTCTTTGCCAGCCGGTACATTATTCAGGCTCATAAAACGGTTTCCTTCAATGTTAAACCAAAATGGAGTGCGGGGTATTATAGCCAAAACAGGCCAAAATTCCTCGGATTTTTCGGTGGTTGGCGGTGGCTTAAAAGCATAATAAAAAAGCACAGACTCAAGTTTAATTGAGTCTGTGCTGATTTATATTAAGCGTAGTTTAATATGGCGAAACTTGTCCATAACCATCAACGCGTATTATACAAAGGAGCATTGACGAAGGGGCAGATAGACTTGCCTTTTTAGCTTCCCTTGTATCGTAGTCATATCCATAATAAAGTCCTCCCTCTGATGGAGTATATATTTTCATTATATTAGTCCCGGCCGTGTGATTCCGCAGATATTGCAATCCAAAGTCAGGGAAATGCGTTTTGTCATATTCATAACTAATTGACGTCAGAGTCGTCGTTTGCGGAGTTGCTCCTATATCAGTCAGGTTCGGTGTGACAGCGTTCTGACCATTGATATTATCCTTGCCAGTCCAATCCACATCCTGACAGTCTGGAGAGCCATTCAAGAGAACAGTCTTCGAACTCGGATTATTGGGATCAGGATGTTCAGGAATAAGTAGGTATCTCCGTGGGTTGAAGGTATAGTAATAACTAGATTTTACTCCCGTGTCCATAACTGTTTTGGTGAGTGTCACTGTTACCGGCCATTGCTCAATGGAGAAACTATCTCGGGGGAATGTTATCTCTCCTGAGTATAGATCTACTTTCACCAAGTTAGGATTGGAAGATTTGATACTTGATGGACTGTTCGAAGTCTGTGTACCACCTGAGCGGTTAATTGCCGTGTAATCATACAACTGTGTTCCATCCTGCGCCAGTTGAATAACCAGATCTCCATGTACGTTATAAGGTCTTCCCTGCTCAGCAATATATTTCGTAACATTTGAACCTTTCGCACCCATCAGAATTCCCACTGGTATTGGGATAGGATCGAAGCTTACCGGTACGGATTGTATGCTATTTGTATCATTTTCACTGGCTGCATCTGGCATTAGTTTGAAATAAAGTCCATCTATACCGACAAGACTTGACATAGAGAGAGTCACATAACCCTCGTTATCGGTGGTTGGATTTGTAGGAATCTCAAGTTTAATTTCTTCTACAGGCGGAATGATATTAGAAGCAGCATTCATTATTTCCGCTTTAAGTTTAACAAGAGACTGATTTTTAAGAGGGAGTTTGCTTTCTGCGTCAATGACTGGCACCTTATAGGTATAGCGCTCTTTTCCGCCAGCGGTTAATGG
This sequence comes from Xenorhabdus ehlersii, assembly GCF_003610465.1. Lineage (GTDB taxonomy): Bacteria > Pseudomonadota > Gammaproteobacteria > Enterobacterales > Enterobacteriaceae > Xenorhabdus > Xenorhabdus ehlersii. The sequence continues at coordinate 110,804 of NZ_RAQI01000004.1, forward strand.
CCCTACAGGTGATTGCGATATTGCACCGAATGCAAACTTCAAGCTTTTTGGTGTAACAAAATCGAGTGGCTTAGAGAAGCTTTGATGTTTGTCATTAATCAACACCTCAACTTTAGCACCTTTCACTACCTGGGTACTGGTCACAATCGCTTTGATTTTACCCTCCTGATCAGAGGAATTCTCATAGCCAGGTGCGGGCTTAACCGATAATCCCGGTAGATCAGCAGGCTCGGTACTCCATTGTAAGTTCATATCCATTTTTTTATTGATGGGATTGCCATTGAGATCGAACACAGTCGCAGTCACAATGATTGGTTTGCGTTCCGTTGCCTCATAAGGCCCTTTTTGGTCGAACACAAAATCTTTGGCCTGAATAGCATCACTAAGATTAGTGAAATAAAATGGCTTATCGCCTTTTATCTCCAATTTAGGTTGCTCATCCATTGACAGATAAATCTTTGTTTTCGGATTAATCGGTTGAGTACTGCTCAACATGGCAGTTAGCTGGCCTGCATCATTAGTCATGCCTGCTGAGTCCCAGGTTAATGTTGCATGTTTATCTGGTGGATCGAGGCTCCATTTTACGTTCGATATCGCCTTGTTTTTAATTGGCGGGTTGTTTTTATTGCCATAGGTGATTGTAGCTGCCAGCTCATAAGCCGGTTTGCCATTGGAAATTATAGGGCCTGTGCCACTTGGCTTGATGCTTTGGTCTTTAATGGCAAAAGGCTCAACAACCACGTTCATGTAAGATGTCATGGGCTTATTGTTACCCGTGACTTCAGAAACAGCAGACAGGGTATAGCTGTTTATCCCCTTGGCAGAATATTTCGGCAGGTCCAGTTCAACAGATCTGCCATGAGGTGTGATAGCTCCCCCGTTTTTACGGAACTCTTCATTAGCCTGCCATGATAGTTTCTTCAGTTTGTGCTCAGCGGTAATATTAGGGGTGATTTGAACATGTTGGGCACTATATCCGCTTAATGTATTTGGCAAAGCAAGGTTGAACACGGGTTTTTTCTTGTAGTCCAGCACGATGTGGTTGTTTCTTTGCACGATATCATAACGGCTTCCCGTTAGTGTGCGCATAGCAGCAACACTATTCGGTGAAATTTGATCCGCAAAAGGCATACCAAAACGATAATTCAGATTGGCCTGGAAGAGAGCCTCACTGTGTCCACTGCTTCCGAGCTTATAATCCACACCCATTGTCATCAGTGGAATCGGGGTGTAATTTAGGCCAAGTCGGGCAAGGTTAGGGTTTTTTTGCTTGGTTTTCCGATTGAACAGGGCAACGTTATCGCCAAAGTACTGCTCATAACTCAACTTACCCCCAAGGTTTGGATAAGCTGGTAAGAAAAATTCACCATTGATATCGTAGCCGTTGGCTGGCCGTTCTTCATATTCCAGCTCTTTGGGGGATTGGCGCCATTTGCTCAAGCGCCAGTAAGTGTTGGCAGACAATTTAATATAATCGGTCCAAATTTCCCCACCAACCCCCAACCGTTGATGTTGTCCCGTGAAATCATTGTCAAGGAAGGTATTTAAACCATACATCCAATTGGGTGTGAAATAACGTCCACCAAGGCCGAGGTTTAGGGTATTGCGGCTATCGTGTCGGCGATAACCTAACTGAGAGAAAAATAGCCAATCCGCTTTATTGTCATAGAGAGGTAACAGTAGATCCAAGGAGCTGCTATCCAGTTTTCCTTTTTTATCGACGGAAAGATTAATATTGGCTGTACCAAATCTGGATAACCATTTTTGCGTTTCCGTGGATATCGCACCATTGATTTTCCCCAAAGCGTAGGATTTTGCCTGTTCGGTTAATTGAGATGGGGAAGAGGATAAAATATTACTCACCCTATGGATATTTTGTGCGATGACTCCTGCTTCTTTATCGAGAGCAGTTTGCTTATCTTGCGCCTGATTGGCGTTCTTTTCATTTTCTGATCCTGGTAAGGACATTCTATTCTCTTGAATTTTTTCACCCGCTGCAAGCGCACTCGTAGGAGTAAAGGGTAAAAAAAGCGAATACACGAGTATAGAAAGCCGAAAAACTTTATGATTTATATACGAGTCCATATATGAATTCCTCATAAAATATGGGCTGTCGCCAGCGCTTTAGCGTTACACCTTTGATGTTCCAAATTTCAGTTTTATTGGGTATAGCTATCTCATTAATATAAAAAAGATAATATTTCCCATACCTACATACATTAGGAAAACTTTTATTGTTATGCGTAATGAAAAATAATTATCGATTGATAGAAAAAAGTTATCAGTTTATTGCCACTGAAATTGGGTTTCATTTTTTAAAAAGTTTTTCATGTAAGAGCGGTGTTTTTTTCAGGAATGACTATGGCGTATCAGTGAGAATATATAATTAAATGGTTGCAAGCTTAATAAGCCTGTGGTTTGGAAAATAAATGGAATAAGAGGTGGAAACCCACCTCTTTAAATTATGGCTTAATAATACTGCTTATTGATCAGGAAACTCGGCCATAAAACTTTCGGCTTTTTCTACCATAGATTTGGTGCCGACAAAAAAAGGTACTCGTTGGTGCAGTTTATTTGGCACGATATCTAGAATACGGTTTGCTCCATCGCTGGCTTTACCACCGGCTTGCTCAGCCAGGAGTGCGATTGGGTTGCACTCATAAAGTAAGCGGAGTTTGCCCGTTGGATGGCTTGCCGTACTTGGGTAGATATAGATCCCACCTTTTAATAAATTGCGGTGGAAATCCGCAACCAGAGAACCGATATAACGGGTTGTGTAAGGGCGCTGGGTTGCTTCGTCTTGTTCCTGACAATATTTGATGTATTTTTTCACGCCCATTGGAAACTTGATGTAGTTCCCTTCATTGATAGAGTACATATTGCCCTTTGCTGGGAATTGGACTTTCTCATGGGTCAGACAGAATACACCGAGGGAAGGATCATAAGTAAAAGTATGGACACCACAGCCTGTTGTATAAACCAACATTGTAGATGAACCATAAACCACATAACCCGCTGCAACCTGACGATTGCCCGGTTGCAGGAAATCTTCTTCGGTTACAGGTTGCCCGATCGGGGTGACTCGATGGTAAATTGAGAAAATAGTCCCGACGGAAACGTTTACATCAATATTCGAAGAACCATCCAGTGGATCCATCAAAACAACATACTTCGCATTTTCTGCTCGGTCGCCATCAAAAATAACGATGTCGTCTTCCTCTTCGGAAGCAATGCCTGCAACTTCGCCGCGTGCTTTCAGTGCTGCCTTGAGTTTTTCATTGGCATACAAATCCAGTTTCATCTGGACTTCACCCTGAACATTAGATACACCACTTGTGCCTAAAATATCCACCAGACCGGCTTTATTGATATCTCTATGGATGATTTTGGCACCTAACTTTATGGCAGACAGTAGTGCAGTCAGTTCACCTGTAGCATGCGGAAAATCTTGCTGCTTTTCGACGATGAATTCGCCCAATGTTTTCATGACAAAGGCCTTGAATTGGTTGTGGTTTTAGGAAGCGTGCTTCACTTATGTGTTGCACTTATGTGCCGCACTTAGGCGCGGGCAGTTTAGCTAAAGAATCCAATGATTCATAGGTTATTGCATTTTTAATCTCTGATTTGAGGGTTAAAATAGTGATACAGTTCATGAATCAGGTAGAAATAAATGCGTATTCATATTCTTGGCATTTGCGGTACTTTCATGGGTGGGCTGGCGATCCTCGCTCGCGCACAGGGGCATGAAGTGACTGGCTCTGATGCCAATGTATATCCCCCAATGAGCACTTTGCTGGAAAAACAGGGCATTGAGCTGACCCAAGGGTACGATCCGGCACAGCTCGATCCTGCTCCAGATATGGTGATCATTGGTAATGCCATGACACGTGGTAATCCCTGCGTAGAAGCCGTGCTGGATCGAGGCATTCCTTATACTTCTGGCCCGCAATGGTTGCATGATCATATATTGCCGGAGCGTTGGGTATTGGCTGTCGCTGGAACTCACGGCAAAACAACGACAGCGGGTATGGTGGCCTGGATCTTGGAAGAGTGTGGCTATAAACCAGGATTCCTGATTGGTGGTGTGCCAGGGAATTTTGAAGTTTCAGCACACATCGGTGAAAGCCCATTTTTTGTGATTGAAGCTGATGAATATGACTGTGCCTTCTTTGACAAGCGTTCGAAATTTGTCCACTACAGTCCCCGCACACTGGTCATGAACAATCTTGAGTTTGATCATGCCGACATTTTCGAAAATTTGGGCGCTATTCAAAAACAGTTCCACCATCTCGTCAGGGTTGTGCCGAGTACCGGCAAGATCATTGTTCCTGATAATGATATTAATTTGAAGCAGGTGCTTTCAATGGGATGTTGGAGTGAATTGGAACAGATCGGAGAAAGCGGTCATTGGCAGGCGAAGAAAGCTAGCCAGGATAGCAGCCACTACCAGGTATTCCATCGGGGTGAGCAGGTTGGGGAAGTGAAGTGGTCATTGGTTGGTGAGCACAATATGCATAATGGTTTGATCGCAATTGCGGCAGCCCATCATGTGGGCGTTCAACCTGCGGATGCCTGTCAGGCATTATGCCAATTTATTAACGCCCGTCGTCGCCTTGAATTGCGCGGCGAAGTCAATGGCATCTCGGTGTATGATGATTTTGCCCATCATCCAACGGCTATCTTAGCCACACTGGAGGCGTTGAGAAGTAAAGTGGGCGGTATGGCTCGTATTCTTGCCGTACTGGAACCGCGTTCGAATACCATGAAACTGGGAATGAGCAAAAATGATATTGCTCCTTCTTTGGGGCGCGCCGATGAAGTTTTTCTCTATCAACCCACCAATATTCCGTGGCAGGTGGTTGAAATTGCTGAACAGTGTATTCAGCCCGCTCGTTGGAGTGGAGATATTGATACGTTGGTTAAAATGATTGTAGAAACGGCCCAGCCCAGTGACCATATTCTGCTTATGAGCAATGGTGGATTTGGCGGTATTCACGAAAAACTACTGGCTGCATTGACGAAAAAAATAAGCGCGGATTAATCAATATTTTCTTATATTTCGGTCTGCCATACGCATATTTTGATTAGATTGGCATACGGCAGACCTGAAAAAATTAAAGTTCTTGTTCAAACAGGTGGAGAATTGCTTCGTAAAGTTGTTTTGTCGTAAAGTTTTGCGCTGGAGTGGAAAAAATAGTGTCATCCCCTGCAATGCTGCCAAGGATCCCTTCTGCTTTCCCCAATGAATCTAATAGGCGGGCAATTAACTGTGCTGCGCCAGGGCTAGTTCGTATGACGACAATGCTGTGATTATAATCGACATCTAATACCAGATTTTTTAATGGGCTGGTGGCAGTGGGAACGCCCAATTCTGCAGGTAAGCAGTAAACCATTTCCATTTTTGCATTACGGGTTCGGACAGCACCAAATTTCGTCAGCATTCTGGAAACTTTAGATTGGTTGATATTTTCAAACCCCTGCTCTTGAAGTGCCAAAACAATTTCACCTTGAGAGCTGAATTTTTCTTCTTTCAATAATGCCTTGAAAGCTTTTACCAAATCTTCCTGTTTCGAAGGAACACGCATATTTCACCATCGTTGAATCCGTTATCAGGCGGACATTATGCGAAAGAGTGAATTTTTATTCAAGAAAGAGAAGAATAAACTAACATACAGGGCATAATTGTATATTTTCCAATATCTCCCTATTCATAATCTGAGGATTAATATCATTTAATTCCTGTGCATTTTCTTTCCGTCAGATTAAGCATAGTAAATGCATTGTTAATTAAATGGTGTTGTTTGACCTGAAAGGGAAGAGTAAGGTAATCAGTTAATTGATGAAGAATACGGTTGAAATAATTCTTAAAAAAGTGTCCATTATCTCATTAACAGATAAGCGTTTTGTTTAGAATAAAACAACTTTGGTGTTCCATCATCAGGCTATTAAGTGGATAATCTGGCTGTTAACAGATTGTTTTTAATACGTAGTGTTTACAGTACTTAATTTAAGGAGTATCAGGATGAAAGTTGCAGTTCTCGGCGCAGCCGGTGGTATTGGTCAGGCACTTGCCCTTCTACTCAAGACCCAGCTTCCTTCAGGTTCAGAACTTTCCTTGTATGACATTGCTCCGGTGACCCCAGGCGTGGCAACCGATCTGAGCCATATTCCAACGGAAGTTAAAGTCACTGGTTTTGCTGGTGAAGATGCAACCCCTGCCTTGGTAGGTGCAGATGTCGTATTGATTTCTGCGGGTGTGGCGCGTAAACCTGGTATGGATCGCTCCGATTTGTTCAATATCAATGCGGGTATCATTCGTAATCTGGTTCAGCAGGTTGCTAAAACTTGCCCAAAAGCATTAATTGGCATTATTACCAACCCAGTCAATACCACTGTAGCGATTGCTGCTGAAGTACTGAAAAAAGAAGGGGTGTACGATAAGAACCGCCTGTTTGGTGTCACAACCCTGGATATCATTCGTTCCAACACCTTTGTTGCTGAGCTGAAAGGCAAGAAAGTAGAAGAAATAGAAGTTCCTGTTATTGGCGGGCACTCTGGTGTGACCATTCTGCCTCTGCTGTCGCAAATTCCAGGTGTTAGCTTCACTGATGAAGAAATTGAAGCATTGACCAAGCGTATCCAGAATGCGGGCACTGAGGTTGTTGAAGCGAAAGCGGGTGGTGGCTCTGCAACACTGTCTATGGGACAAGCAGCGGCTCGTTTGGGGCTGTCACTGCTCCGTGGCTTGCAAGGCGAAAGCAATGTTGTTGAGTGCAGCTATGTTGAAGGTGATGGCAAATATGCCCGTTTCTTTGCGCAGCCTGTTCGCTTAGGTAAAAATGGTATCGAAGAACGTTTAGATATTGGCAAGTTGAGTGACTTCGAACAGAAAGCATTGGATAACATGCTGGATGTTTTGAAGAAAGATATTGAATTAGGCGAGAAGTTTATTAACGGCTAATTCATTTATTAATGATTTATTAATATACGAATTAAGTTAAATATATTAAATAACTAAAACCGCTAGTTATTTCTAACTAGCGGTTTTCCTTTCAATAGTTATATTGATAACTAATTATTCTTTTTCTCTCTAACTTTCCTTTCCAATAGTTCTCCTGTATGGGGATCGAAATAGCGGCTTGGCCATATTTCAGACGGATGTAGTTCTAAGTAATTCGCTATTATCCATTCTCCCTTGGGCCACGGGCGAGAAAGTGTATTCGCCAAAGTAGATGAACTCAGTCCCGCCGCGCGAGAAACGGCAGCTAATGTCGTTCCTCGTTTACGTAAAGCGGCAATAATATCAGCAGGATGCCAATCCGATTTCATAGAAATCATTTTTTTAATCCTTTTCTATTAAATTAGAAGCCACATTAGTGGTATAACTAAAGCGTTAATGTGAAATTAATAACGAACACGAACCTGTTATTAAGAAATTAAAATAACATTATTTTTTCTAAAAATGTTTCTAATTTTTTCTTAATAACTTCTTTTTTGAACTTGGTTACAAAAATAGAGAAACATTATGAAAAAAGAGTGGTATACGGCAATGGAGTTGACCGGTGTAGGTGAGTTGCCTAGATCACCACAAGGAGTTAATGCCAGGGCAAAACGTGAAGAATGGTTGAGGCAAAAACGGTCAGGTGTCCAGGGAAGGGCGATTGAATACCATTACTCTTGTTTTCCTAAATCAACGTTAGAAGCTTTGGAGCTTCATGAAACACCAACGGAATATCAGGTTCAGAAACAAGATCCTTTATCCATTTGGGTAAGTGCATTTAATTTACTCACCGAGGAAGAGAAGGAGGTCATTACCGAAGTGATATTACGAGATGGCATAAGAAGTTTTTTGGAAAAAATCATAGCTACTTGAGGCAGCTTTTAAAAAGCCAAGTGCTTAAAATTTGGCTTTCCCGTCACTGCTCCAGTATCAAGCGAGGAGAAAGAGATGAAAAAAGAGTGGTATTCTGCAAAAGAACTCATCGGCCTCGCAGGGCTGCCATCGTCTCCCCAAGGGGTCAATCTGATGGCAAGACGCGAGGGCTGGGAACAACGCCGTAAGCGTGGCGTACAGGGAAAAGCACTCGAATATAATGTCAACAGTTTGCCCGAAGAAGTCGTGAATGTACTGACGGTCAGTGAAAATTCGGTCGAATACTACCGTAATAAGCGACAGGATCCATTTATGATCTGGGTAGAGGCTTATTACCAGTTGAGCAAATCCGAAAGAGAACGAATGGTTAAATTTATTTTGAGAAAAGGGCTAGCCAGCCTTGTCCAATATGTCGGTATTCAAGATATTGATAATAAAGACAGCGCCCTAGATTGAGTTATCTGGGGCACTAATTGATTCAGTTTAGGAAAGTCGCTGTACAGCGACATGGGCCAATCCCTCAAGAGCCGCCTTGTATGGAGAGTCTTCCAGTGACTGCAATGCTGAAATTGCCTTATCAGCTTCTTCTTCTGCCCGCTGGCGGGTATATTTGAGTGAACCGCATTGTTTCATCGTTGCCAGGACGGTATCCAGCAAATGGCGGCCATTACCTTGTTCAATGGCACCTCGTATCAGAGTGGATTGTTCCGGTGTTCCGTGGTTCATAGCGTGCAAAAGAGGTAATGTTGGTTTGCCTTCGTTCAAGTCATCCCCTGTATTCTTACCAAGCGTATTGTTATCCGAGTCATAATCCAGCAGATCATCAATTAATTGAAATGCAGTTCCTAGATAACGACCATAATCACGTAGTGCTATTTCTTGCTCAGGAGTGGCGTTGGCGAGAATGGCAGCTGAATGCGCAGCGACTTCAAACAGGCGGGCGGTTTTACTGTAAATGACTCTCATATAGTCATCTTCGGAAATATTCGGATCATTGCAGTTCATCAACTGCATGACCTCTCCTTCAGCAATGACATTGGTAGCGTCAGACATCAATTTTAATACGCGCATGGAATCGAGATCGGTCATCATTTGAAATGAGCGCGTATAGATAAAATCACCTACAAGGACACTGGCAGCGTTACCATAAATAGAGTTGGCTGTCGCCTTACCTCGGCGCATATCAGATTCATCAACGACATCGTCATGCAGCAGCGTTGCTGTGTGGATAAATTCAATCAAAGCAGCAACTTTGATGTGTTTTGCGTTTTGGCAATGAAGGGCTTTACCTGCCAGTACGGCAATCATTGGTCGAATGCGCTTGCCACCGCCGCTGATGATGTAGTAACCAAGTTGGTTGATCAGCGCAACGTCAGAATTTAATTGGTTAAGAATGGTTTCATTAACCGCTGCCATATCATCAGCGGTGAGTTTAATTATCGATTCTAAATTCATGTTTTGGCTTTGGACTCTGATTCAGAGCTGTGCTCATTAATTAGCATATCAATAGATATCAAGATATATCGATTGTACTTGAAAAACCGTTCAAATAAATGACAATTGAAAAACTCTGTTTTTTTCTCATCTGTTCTAATTCTGCACTTGTCTTCCAAGTGGTTTTTGCGTAGAATTCGCGCCCTATTGTGAATATTTTATAGCGCGCTCTGGAAAGCATTTTTAGGGGGTGCGCGGAAAGCGGAGTTTATATGTACGCAGTTTTCCAAAGTGGTGGTAAACAACACCGAGTAAGCGAAGGCCAAACAATTCGCTTGGAAAAGCTGGACATCGCAACAGGTGAAACTGTTGAGTTTGACCAGGTACTGATGGTCGCTAACGGCGAAGACATCAAAATCGGCGCTCCAGTAGTTGAAGGCGTTAAAGTTAAAGCTGAAGTCGTAGCTCACGGTCGTGGCGAGAAAGTTAAAATTGTTAAGTTTCGTCGTCGTAAACACAGCCGTAAGCAGCAGGGCCACCGTCAGTGGTTCACCGATGTTAAGATCACTGGCATCGCTTAAGATTTAGGAGAGCAGATTAATGGCACACAAAAAGGCTGGCGGCTCGACTCGTAACGGTCGCGATTCTGAAAGCAAACGTCTGGGTGTAAAACGCTTTGGTGGTGAGTCTGTTTTGGCAGGTAGCATCATCGTTCGTCAACGTGGTACTAAATTCCACGCAGGCAACAACGTAGGTTGTGGCCGTGACCACACCCTGTTCGCATTAGCTGACGGGAAAGTTAAGTTCGAAGTTAAAGGTCCAAAAAACCGTAAATTTATCAGCATCGAAGCTGAATAAGTTTTTTGCATCTTGATCGAATCAGAAGCCCTGCAATGTGTGTTGCGGGGCTTTTTATTATTTTGGATTACGCCATCTCTGGGTACTAGCTGCCATCCAGCTTTACAGTGGCTATCCTACGGAGAAAAGTGATGAAATTTGTAGATGAAGCCAGGATTCTGGTTGTAGCGGGAGATGGTGGCAATGGTTGCGTCAGCTTCCGTCGTGAGAAATATATTCCCAAAGGTGGGCCGGACGGCGGCGATGGTGGTGATGGTGGTGATGTCTACCTGCTGGCAGATGAAAACCTCAATACACTGATTGATTACCGTTTTGAAAAATCCTTCCGTGCTGAACGTGGTCAGAATGGACAAAGCCGTGATTGTACGGGTAAACGTGGTCAGGACATTACGATTAAGGTTCCAGTCGGAACTCGTGTACGTGATGTTGCCACGGGCGAAGTGCTTGGGGATATGCTGCGCCATGAACAGCGTTTTATGGTAGCAAAAGGAGGCTTCCACGGCCTTGGCAATACCCGTTTTAAATCTTCGGTGAACCGTGCTCCTCGTCAAAGAACGATGGGAACTCCCGGAGAAAGTCGTGAGCTGATGTTGGAACTGATGCTGCTGGCTGATGTGGGAATGCTGGGGATGCCAAATGCAGGCAAATCCACCTTTATTCGTGCTGTATCGGCAGCAAAACCGAAAGTTGCTGATTATCCATTTACAACCTTGGTGCCAAGCCTTGGTGTTGTGCGTATGGATAACGAGCAAAGTTTTGTCGTCGCAGATATCCCTGGTCTGATTGAAGGTGCATCAGAAGGCGCTGGATTGGGTATTCGTTTCTTGAAGCATTTGGAACGCTGCCGCGTATTGTTGCATTTGATTGATCTCTGCCCAATCGATGAATCCGATCCAGTCGAAAATGCCCGTATCATCATCAAAGAGCTGCATAATTACAGTGAAAAACTGGCAGAAAAACCGCGTTGGTTGGTCTTTAATAAAGTCGATCTCATCGATGCAGAAGAGGCTAAGCAGCGGGCAAAAGCTATCGCTGATGAATTGGGTTGGGAAGGCGATTATTACATGATCTCAGCCGTGAATCGTCAGGGCGTGAAAGAGCTTTGCTGGGACATTATGGAGTTCATGAAGACGCAGCCTCGTAGTATGGAAACGTCGGAAGAGTCCCAACCGGAAAAAGTTGAATTTATGTGGGATGACTACCATAAAGAGCAGTTACAGCAAGCATCTGACGACGAAGATTTGGATGATGACTGGGACGAAGAAGATGACGAAGGCGTTGAGTTTATTTATAAACGCTAATCTTCATGTGGTCATTCGAATATAACAAAAGGGCGTTGTATTGGCGCCCTTTTTTCTTTTTGGCCAAGCTCTTCTTAGTCACTGAGCCAGCTCAGTGACTTTGATATAACGATTTATATAAATTGTGCTCAAAACGCGATAACGGAACACGACGGGCTCGTTGATCTTCTGGCGGAACAGAGTATGCAGAGACAAACTGGACAAAAGCAATTTGTTGTCCACTGGCAGCAGTCATAAACCCTGCGAGGTTATAAACACCTTGTAATGATCCTGTTTTGGCAAAGACTTTACCATCAAGCCCCGCTTCATGCAGGCCAGAGCGATAAGCCAACGTGCCATCATATCCCGCTTTGGGTAACATGGAGATGAAGTCCAGTTCATCATTGTGCTGAGCAATAAATTGCAATATCTCCATCATGGTTGTGGGGGCGATTAAATTGTGGCGTGAAAGGCCAGAACCATCCACCATGACAGTATTGTCCAAATCAATGCCTGCTTTCTGTTTAAGAATCTGGCGGACTGCATCGGAACCTGCCCGCCATGTCCCTGGAACGTTGAAATAGCGGTGGCCGAGGGTACGAAAGAGGGTATCCGCAATCATGTTATCTGATTTTTTCAACATGATTTCGAGCATCTTATTTAATGGCACAGATTGATTTACGGCGAGGATCTTTTCTGGTTGTTTGGGAGCCGACTGGAGACGTATATGGCCTTTTAACTCAATACCGGCAATATTCAGTTCATTCTTCAGGAGCTTGCCGGCATAACTAGGCCCATTTTGGACAGCAAATGCCAATGGTAGTGGTTCATCGCGTTGTGTCAGACAGCCTGTGAGGGTATATCGATTCAAATCACCCGATGTAACATCAAATTCACAATATTTTGCTTCTGGTGAACCCTTAGCCAAGGTTTTGACTTCACTCAGTACATTAACAGGGTAAAAAGAGGGCACACGGACAAATGCCAGTTCGCCAGGTTGTTCTGCGCTGTAGAGTGAAACAGAAAAGCAGTTTTTATCCACGATTGCTGCTGATGGAGGGGCGCTGAAACACTGGGTCATATCGTTCCATATCCAGCCTGGTGCTTTATCGTGGCTGGAGAAAATCGAAATATCTATGACAAGGTCTCCATCAATCTGTTTTATACCAGATTGTTTTAGGGTTTCGGCCATAGTGCGCAGTTGTGAACGTGTCAGCATGGGATCACCGACAAAGCGAGCCGTTAAGTTACCTTCTAATACGCCATCTGAAAGATTAGCATCACTTTCCAGTGTTGTGATAAAACGGTAATCCTTACCAAGTTGCAATAGCGCTGCTAATGCTGTCACAATTTTCTGCGTACTGGCAGGTAAAGCCATTTGTTGCCCGTGATAATCAATTAAAGGATTTATTGCCCCAACGGTTTGGGCAATAAATGAAAAATGAGCTCCCGTAGGTAAATATTGGGCGCTTTTCTCAATAGAAGAGATATCAGAAGAGGCATTTGCACTGAAGATGCTCAGGCTCAAACTGAGCATACACGCTATTCTGCTGGGAATTTTTAAAAGAGCCATAGATCTCGCATATGAAGGTGATGTATTCCATGAATATTTGTATTAATGATACTAAGGTGCTGTTTAAAGGCAAAGTAAACGATGATCCATCACCAACTCTACGTTAGAATGATAGATTGACAGGTAAGTATGCCTGTGGACTTCAGATTGTGCTGAATTACACTTCTTTTTATTAAGTATCTGTAAGCCTGCCTGATAAGGTGTGCTCATTGTGCTGTTATTAAAAAATGTGCTGTTATTACAAAAAATCAGGAAGATGTTGTTTGGGCTTAGGATTAATTTAGAGGTTGAATAAATGAAACAAATTCCGATGACGGTACGTGGCGCGGATAAATTGCGCGAAGAATTAGAACATTTGAAAAATGTACGTCGGCCTCAAATTATTGCCGCAATCGCTGAAGCGCGTGAGCACGGTGATTTGAAAGAAAACGCGGAATATCATGCCGCTCGTGAGCAGCAGGGTTTCTGTGAAGGCCGTATTCAGGAAATTGAGGCTAAACTTTCCAATGCACAGGTGATTGATGTCACGAAAATGACCAACAATGGCCGAGTGATTTTTGGGGCAACGGTAACGGTACTGAACTTGGATTCTGATGAAGAACAGACCTACCGTATCGTCGGTGATGATGAAGCCAATATTAAAGAAAATCTTCTTTCAGTGAATTCACCGATTGCCCGAGGCCTGATTGGTAAAGAAGTAGATGATGTTGTTGTCATCTCCACGCCTGGCGGTCAAGTGGAATTCGAAGTTTTGAACGTGGATTATGTTTAATACACCATGATCAAAGAAAAAGGCCAGCTTTTGGCCTTTTTTCTCATAGTAAATAAATTAATATGGCACTTTTGTATAAATATGCCGTGATTATTTAGGTAGACTAATCTTGCGTTCTTCCGATGGACGGTAGAGAACTAACATTTTGCCAATGATTTGCACGTTATGTGCACCCGTTTCACGAACAATCGCTTCAGCGATCAAAGTTTTTATTTCGCGGTCTTCGCCTGCAACTTTGACTTTGATAAGCTCGTGATGCGAAAGAGTTTGTTCGATTTCAGCCAACACACCTTCGGTCAACCCATTGTTACCGATCATTACGACAGGCTTTAATGAATGGGCGAGACTTTTCAGGTATTGGATTTGTTTCTTGTTAAGAGTCATCGTTTTTTTGCTTAGTTGGGATTGAAAACGATATATTCTACCGCCATCTCATATCTATCACCATAAAAGTGTGGTGTGGTTTGATAAGAGAACGCAAAAAATAAGGCGCCTTATTAGTAGAGTTGGAAAGAACAATGGCCAATAAAAAACGCTCAGCAAGCTCAAGTCGCTGGTTACAGGAACATTTTAGTGATAAATATGTTCTCCAGGCGCAGAAAAAAGGGCTTCGCTCTCGCGCTTGGTTTAAACTTGATGAGATACAGCAAAGCGACAAAATCTTTAAACCGGGCATGACCGTTGTTGATTTAGGCGCTGCTCCTGGTGGGTGGTCTCAGTATGTAGTGAGTCAGATTGGTAATAGTGGGCGAGTCATTGCTTGCGATCTTTTGCCGATGGATCCGATAGTTGGAGTTGATTTCCTTCAAGGAGACTTTCGTGATGAGCTGGTATTGAAAACATTACTTGAGAGAGTTGGTGATAATAAAGTCCAGGTCGTCATGTCGGATATGGCTCCTAATATGAGTGGAACCCCCGCGGTCGATATTCCCCGATCCATGTATCTGGTTGAGTTAGCGTTGGATATGTGTCGTGATGTGCTGGCCCCTGGGGGTAGTTTTATCGTCAAAGTATTTCAGGGAGAGGGCTTTGATGAATACCTGAGGGAAATACGCTCCCTTTTTGCGAAGGTAAAAGTTCGTAAACCAGAATCTTCGCGGGCACGATCACGTGAAGTATACATTGTAGCGACAGGGCGGAAAGTATAGTACCCTGACTACTATTTGTTAACACAGTTGTAATATGAGGTTAATCCCTTGAGTGACATGGCGAAAAACCTGATTCTCTGGTTAGTCATCGCAGTTGTCTTGATGTTATTGTTCCAGAGTTTTGGTCCCGGCGATTCTAGTGGTCGTAGGGTTGATTACTCTAATTTCATCAATGAGATATCGCAGAATCAAGTAAGCGAAGTACGTATTTCGGGTCGTGACATTGATTTCACTAAGAAAGACAACAGTGGAAAATACAGCACTTATATGCCAATTCAGGATGAAAAGTTGCTGGATACCCTACTCAATAAGCAGGTAAAAGTTGTTGGTGAACCACCAGAACAGCAAGGCCTGTTGGCGACCCTCTTTATTTCATGGTTCCCAATGTTACTGCTCATTGGCGTCTGGATCTTCTTTATGCGCCAAATGCAAGGCGGTGGTGGTAAGGGGGCGATGTCTTTTGGTAAAAGCAAAGCCCGTATGTTGACTGAAGATCAGATCAAAACCACGTTTGCCGATGTTGCTGGTTGTGATGAAGCAAAAGAAGAAGTGGGCGAATTGGTTGAATATCTGCGTGAACCTGGCCGTTTCCAAAAACTGGGTGGTAAGATCCCGAAAGGCATCCTGATGGTTGGCCCTCCAGGTACGGGTAAGACATTGTTGGCTAAAGCTATTGCTGGCGAAGCGAAAGTCCCTTTCTTCACTATCTCTGGTTCTGATTTCGTTGAAATGTTCGTTGGTGTTGGTGCTTCCCGTGTTCGTGATATGTTTGAACAGGCAAAAAAAGCTGCACCGTGCATCATCTTTATTGACGAAATTGATGCAGTCGGTCGTCAGCGTGGTGCTGGTCTGGGTGGCGGACATGATGAACGTGAACAGACGCTGAACCAAATGCTGGTTGAAATGGATGGCTTTGAAGGTAACGAAGGCATTATTGTTATCGCAGCGACTAACCGTCCTGATGTTCTCGATCCAGCTTTGTTACGTCCTGGCCGTTTTGACCGTCAGGTCGTTGTTGGCCTGCCAGATGTTCGTGGCCGTGAGCAAATCCTGAAAGTTCATATGCGTCGCATTCCTCTGGATACTGATATTGATGCATCGGTCATTGCTCGTGGTACACCAGGTTTCTCTGGTGCGGATTTGGCTAACCTTGTGAATGAAGCTGCTTTGTTTGCCGCTCGCGGTAACAAGCGCGTTGTTTCTATGGTTGAGTTCGAAAAAGCCAAAGATAAGATCATGATGGGGGCAGAACGCCGTTCAATGGTTATGACGGAGGAACAGAAAGAATCCACCGCATACCATGAAGCAGGGCATGCCATTATTGGTCGTTTGGTTCCAGAACACGATCCCGTGCATAAAGTGACGATTATCCCGCGTGGCCGTGCGTTGGGTGTGACGTTCTTCTTACCAGAGGGCGATCAGATCAGTGCAAGCCGTCAGAAGTTGGAGAGCCAAATTTCAACCTTATACGGTGGCCGGTTAGCGGAAGAAATTATCTATGGTGTAGATAATGTTTCTACCGGTGCGTCCAACGATATTAAAGTGGCGACATCTATTGCACGTAACATGGTGACACAGTGGGGTTTCTCAGAAAAACTGGGGCCATTGCTGTATGCGGAAGAAGAGGGTGAAGTTTTCCTCGGTCGTTCGGTTGCTAAAGCAAAACATATGTCTGAAGACACCGCGCGTTTAATCGATCAGGAAGTGAAGGCCATCATCGATCGTAACTATTTACGTGCGCGTCAGATTCTGATGGATAATATGGATATTCTTCATTCAATGAAAGATGCATTGATGAAGTATGAAACCATTGATGCTCCTCAGATTGATGATCTGATGAATCGTACAACAGTACGTCCACCGGCAGGTTGGGAAGGAGATAAGAATAGCGGTAATAGTAATAACCGTCATAACACCCCATCTCAGCAGCAAACGTCAAAGCCTGCGGATGGTAACCCAACCGCATAACGTGGCTAACAACCCTATATTAAACCCCAGGCTTGTCCTGGGGTTTTGACATTAAGGCACCTAGCGATGAAACTGACAGCCAGAGGCAGCGTCCTTGATCTTTCCTGCCCACAAGTAATGGGCATTTTGAATGTCACTCCCGATTCCTTCTCTGATGGTGGAATCCATAATACTTTTGATTCGGTATTGAAACATGCTGCTGAGATGATCAAAGAGGGAGCAACAATTATTGATGTGGGAGGAGAATCGACTCGTCCTGGAGCGAATGAAGTAAGTGAACAGGAAGAGCTGGATCGTGTTATTCCGGTGATTGAGGTACTGGCACAGCGCTTTGATATCTGGATCTCTGTTGATACCTCAAAAGCTGCTGTTATGCGGGAATCAGCCAAGGCAGGAGCGCATATTATCAATGACGTCCGTGCGTTGCAGGAATCTGGAGCACTTGAAGCGGCAGCACAAAGTGGTTTGCCAATTTGCTTGATGCATATGCAGGGACAACCTCGCACCATGCAAACAGAACCTCACTATGAAGATGTTGTATCGGAAGTAAAAACCTTCCTGATACAGCAAATTGAGCGTTGTGTTGCGGCGGGTATCGCGAAAAATAACCTGATTCTTGATCCGGGTTTCGGTTTTGGTAAGAACTTATCGCATAATTATCAGTTATTGGCTCACTTGCAAGAATTTCATCATTTGGGATTCCCTATTCTGGCGGGGATGTCACGCAAGTCCATGATTGGTCAATTACTTGATGTGCCACCGCAGCAGCGTGTGGCAGGAAGCGTTGCTTGTGCTGTGATTGCAGCCATGAAAGGTGCCCAGATTATCCGTGTACATGATGTAAAAGAAACCGTTCAGGCAATGCAAGTTGTTCATGCAACGCTATCTGAAAAGAATCCATGTTCATAGAATATATAGTTTGTAAAATACACCGTTTGTAAAGAACATGATGTCAGCAAAAAAACGCTGAGAGCAGAAAATTGGTTCAGTAAAGGAAAGAAATTTATGAGTAACCGTAAATATTTTGGCACTGACGGTATCCGTGGCAGAGTGGGGAATACCCCAATTACCCCTGACTTTGTATTGAAACTTGGTTGGGCTGCGGGAAAAGTGTTGGCGCGTCATGGTTCTCGCAAAATTATTATTGGTAAAGATACCCGAATCTCAGGTTATATGTTGGAATCCGCGTTGGAAGCAGGGTTAGCCGCTGCGGGACTGTCGGCATCCTTTACCGGCCCGATGCCAACACCAGCCGTGGCGTATCTGACACGTACTTTTCGTGCTGAAGCCGGGATTGTCATTTCCGCTTCCCACAACCCTTACTATGATAACGGCATTAAATTCTTCTCTATCGATGGGACTAAATTACCGGATGATGTTGAAGAGGCGATTGAAGCAGAAATGGAAAAACCTCTGACTTGTGTGGAATCTGCTGAGTTAGGGCGGGCAAATCGGATAGTTGATGCGGCGGGTCGTTATATTGAATTTTGTAAAGGGACATTCCCCAGTGAACAAAGTTTAAATGGATTGAAAATTGTTTTAGATTGCGCCAATGGTGCGACCTACCATATCGCACCGAATGTGCTCAGAGAGTTGGGAGCGGAGGTGATTACCATTGGTTGTGAGCCTAATGGCATCAATATCAATGAAGAGTGTGGTGCAACAGATGTCCGTCTATTGCAACAGCGCGTACTGGAAGAACAAGCGCACGTAGGTCTGGCATTTGATGGTGATGGCGACCGTATCATTATGGTTGATCATCTGGGGCAAAAGGTTGATGGCGATCAGATCATTTATATCATTGCACGTGAGGCGTTGAGACAAGGTCAGTTACGTGGTGGTGCTGTAGGGACGTTGATGAGTAATATGGGGCTGGAGTTGGCACTGAAACAGCTTGGTATTCCATTTGAGCGTGCGAAAGTTGGCGACCGCTATGTTCTGGAAAAATTGCAGGAAAAAGGCTGGCGTCTGGGCGCAGAAAATTCAGGCCATGTCATTTTGTTGGACAAAACCACAACAGGAGACGGTATTGTTGCTGGATTGCAAGTCTTGAGTGCAATGGTACGCAATAATATGAGCTTGCATGATCTGTGCAGTGGTATGAAGCTTTTACCTCAAGTTTTGGTTAACGTTCGCTTTACAGGTGATGTTGATCCCCTGCAATCAGAATCAGTGCTTGAAACTGTAAAATCAGTTGAGACTGAATTGAATGGTTGTGGTCGTGTTTTACTGCGTAAATCAGGTACAGAACCATTGATTCGTGTCATGGTGGAAGGCGAAGATGAAGAGCAAGTCACGACATTAGCGCATCGTATTGCTGATGCTGTGAAAAAAATCGGCTGATTTGTTGTTTTTTTGCTCGATCAGCGTCAGGATTTAAAATTAATCTTGCGTGTCTGATACGCTTTGGTTAGTATTCACACCCGCTCAATAAGTTAATTTTTCTAATTTTGTGAGCGGGTGATGCAACATAACGTCGCTATGAAATTGTGGTAAACGCCACGAGGAAACAGGTACAACATATGTATGAAGCTCTTTTAGGTATATTCTTGCTGGTTGGTATCGGGCTAATCGCTCTGGTTCTGCTACAGCAAGGTAAAGGTGCTGATATGGGTGCTTCTTTCGGCGCGGGTGCATCTAACACGCTGTTTGGTTCATCGGGTTCCGGTAATTTTATGACCCGCATGACGGCTATTTTTGCCACGTTGTTCATTGTTATCAGTCTGATTCTTGGTAACATGACTAGCAACAAGACGGGTTCCAACAGTAAATGGGATAACCTTGTCGAACCTGTAAAAGTTGAAAAACAGGCAGAAGTTCCGGCAACGCCAGCAAAACCAAATAGTGATATCCCACAGTAACATTCAGTAACAGAATTAAAATAGGGTTGTTGATTTTAATCATGAGTTTAGATAACCATTAGAATAACAAACCTATAAAATCAGTGCCGAGGTGGTGAAATTGGTATACACGCTACCTTGAGGTGGTAGTGCCTAAACAACGGGCGTACGGGTTCAAGTCCC
The DNA here is from genome assembly GCF_003610465.1 of Xenorhabdus ehlersii. Lineage (GTDB taxonomy): Bacteria > Pseudomonadota > Gammaproteobacteria > Enterobacterales > Enterobacteriaceae > Xenorhabdus > Xenorhabdus ehlersii. The sequence goes on from NZ_RAQI01000004.1 coordinate 130,733, forward strand.
GTCCTCGGCACCATTAATCTAGAAACTTGCGTTTTTAGTATTATCAGCGTAAGATTTGCCACGTTTTCGAACGCGGGATGGAGCAGCATGGTAGCTCGTCGGGCTCATAACCCGAAGGTCGTCGGTTCAAATCCGGCTCCCGCAACCACTTCTTAACAACCTGTACCTTTTCAACAGTAATAGCTCAGCAGCCATTGAGATGTCGATCTTGATTTGACAGGTTGCTTTGAAAGGTATAGAAAGAGGTTGGTTGAGACCACTGGCAGTAAACAGGGTCCAGTTGCATAAAGCCCCGAGTGTCGGGGTTTTTTGTTATTTGACAGCAGAACTACTGGGCTAATATAGCCCTTTTTTTATGTCTTGGGGGTGGGCTTGTCCACATTAGAGCAAAAATTAACAGAGATAATTTCAGCACCAGTTGAAGCTTTAGGTTTTGAATTAGTTGGCCTGGAGTTTATTCGCGCTCGTGTATCGACGTTGCGAGTCTATATCGATAGTGAGGAGGGTATCACTGTTGATAATTGTGCTGATGTTAGCCACCAGGTCAGTGCAGTGCTTGATGTTGAAGATCCGATTCCTGGGCTTTATAACCTGGAAATATCTTCACCAGGGCTTGAGCGTCCACTGTTTAAGGCTGAACATTACCAGCGTTTTATAGGTGAAGAAGTCAGCTTGGTTTTACGCATGGCAATGCAGAACCGTCGCAAATGGCAAGGTATCATCAAGGCAGTTGATGGTGAAATGATTACGGTTACGGTGGATGGAAAAGACGAAGTGTTCGCACTGAGCAACATCCAGAAAGCGAACCTGGTACCCCACTTTTAAAGTTCGGATGAGGCAACTAGGATGAATAAAGAAATTCTGGCTGTTGTGGAGGCGGTTTCTAATGAAAAATCACTCCCTCGCGAAAAAATCTTCGAAGCATTAGAGATTGCACTGGCGACAGCCACCAAGAAAAAGTATGAGCAGGAAATCGACGTCCGCGTTTGTATTGATCGTAAATCAGGTGATTTTGATACCTTCCGTCGCTGGTTAGTTGTTAACGAAGTGACTCAGCCAACGCGCGAAATCACACTGGAAGCGGCAAAATTTGACAACCCAGAGATTGAGCTGGGTGGTTATATTGAAGATCAAATTGAATCAGTGACCTTTGACCGCATTACGACTCAGACGGCAAAACAGGTTATCGTACAGAAAGTACGTGAAGCTGAGCGTGCAATGGTTGTTGATCAATTCCGTGAACAACAGGGTGAGATCGTGACCGGTCAGGTCAAAAAAGTGAACCGCGAAAATATTACCTTAGATTTAGGTAATAATGCTGAAGCGGTCATTTTACGTGAAGACATGTTGCCACGGGAAAATTTCCGTCCAGGTGACCGCGTGCGTGGTGTTCTGTATGATGTTCGCCCTGAAGCACGTGGTGCACAGCTTTTCATCACTCGTTCTCGTCCTGAGATGTTGGTTGAGTTGTTCCGCATCGAAGTACCTGAGATTGGTGAAGAAATCATTGAGATCAAGGCGGCTGCTCGTGATCCGGGTTCCCGTGCCAAGATCGCAGTGAAAACCAACGATAAGCGTATTGATCCTGTTGGCGCTTGTGTTGGTATGCGTGGTGCAAGGGTACAAGCCGTTTCCAGTGAACTGGGCGGTGAAAGAATTGACATCGTGCTGTGGGACGATAACCCTGCGCAGTTTGTCATTAATGCAATGGCTCCGGCGGATGTTGCATCTATTGTGGTTGACGAAGACAACTGCACTATGGATGTTGCCGTAGAAAACAGTAATCTTGCTCAGGCGATTGGACGTAATGGTCAGAACGTTCGTCTGGCGGCACAACTGTTGAAAAAACATCGTGGTGATGACAAATGGGAACTTAATGTCATGACTGCGGAAGAGCTACAAGCAAAACATCAGGCAGAAGCACACGCTTCTATTGATACATTTACTAAGCATCTCGACATTGATGAAGATTTCGCCACTGTATTAGTCGAGGAAGGTTTCTCTACGCTGGAAGAACTGGCTTATGTGCCAATCAATGAACTTCTGGCAGTAGAAGGACTGGATGAAGAAACCGTTGAAGTTCTTCGTGAACGCGCTAAAGCGGCCTTGACGACGCTGGAACTGGCTCAGAAAGAGAGTCTTGGTGATCAGCAACCTGCCGAAGATTTATTGAATCTGCCTGGCATGGAGCGTACTTTGGCGTTTAACCTGGCTGCCCGTGGCATCTGCACTCTGGAAGATCTTGCCGAGCAGGGTATCGACGACTTATCTGATATCGAAGGACTGAATGATGAGAAAGCAGGAGAACTCATTATGGCAGCCCGCAATATCTGTTGGTTTGGCGATGATGCATAAATAAACTGTAGCAGGAAGGAACAGAATGACAGAGGTAACCGTAAAATTACTGGCAGAAGAGATCCAGACATCGGAAGAACGTCTAATCCAGCAATTCGCTGATGCTGGCATTCAGAAAACCGCAACTGACTCTGTTTCCCAGAAAGAAAAAGAAGCTTTGCTGGCCTACCTGAACCGTGAACAAGGCGGTTCTGGCGGTCAGCCGGGTAAATTGACACTACAGCGTAAAACACGCAGTACACTGAACGTTCCTGGCACCGGTGGCAAAAGTAAATCGGTAGCGATTGAAGTCCGCAAAAAACGCACATATGTGAACCGTGATGCCCTTGAACAGGCTAAAGCGGAAGAACAGGCTCAGCGTGAAGCGGAAGAGCAGGCTCGGCGCGAGGCAGAAGAGAAGGCGCGGCTTGAGGCTGAAGCGAAAAAATTCGCGGAAGAGCAAGCTAAACGTGAAGCTGAAGAAAAAGCCAAACGTGAAGCAGAAGAGAGCGCTCGACGTGAAGCAGAAGAAAAAGCCAAACGTGAAGAGGCTAAACTGTCTCCGCGTGAGGCGGCGGAAAAAGAAAAAGTGATTAAGCAACATACCGAAAACAAACCAAAATCAGATCAGACTCACTCTGCCGTGCAAAATGAAAAAGCGCGTCGGGAAGCCGAAGCTGCAAATTTAAAACGTAAAGCTGAAGAAGAAATGCGCCGTAAGGTGGAAGCGGAAGCGAAGCGTGTTGCAGAAGAAGCACGTCGAATGGCAGAAGAGAATCAAGACAAATGGACTGATGACTCTGATAACAGTGACAGTAGTGACTACCACGTAACCACTTCCCGCTATGCTCGTGATGCGGAAGATGAAAATGACGCCAAAGTAGAAGGCGATCGTCGTTCCCGCTCTCGTGGCGGCAAATCCCGCCAGAAAAAGAATAACAAACATTCTGAATCGAAAGCTGATCGCGAAGAAGCGCGCGCTGTGGGTCGTACCAAAGGTAAACAACGTAAGCCTAGTACCTTACAGCAGAGTTTCACGAAACCTGTTGTCGCGGTTAACCGTGACGTTGTGATTGGTGAGACCATTACTGTTGCAGAATTGGCTAACAAAATGGCCGTTAAAGGTGCTCAGGTCATTAAGACCATGATGAACATGGGCGCAATGGTAACCATCAACCAAGTTATCGACCAAGAAACAGCACAACTGGTTGCCGAAGAAATGGGGCACAAAGTTATTCTCCGTCGTGAAAACGAACTGGAAGAAGCGCTGATGAGTGATCGTGATACGGGTGAAACCCAGGCAGAGTCTCGTGCACCAGTTGTTACCATCATGGGGCACGTTGACCACGGTAAAACTTCTCTGCTGGACTATATCCGTTCCACTAAAGTGGCTTCTGGAGAAGCTGGTGGTATTACCCAGCACATTGGTGCGTATCATGTGAAAACTGAAAAAGGCATGATCACCTTCTTGGATACCCCAGGCCATGCTGCGTTTACCTCCATGCGTGCACGTGGTGCGAAAGCAACAGACATCGTTGTTCTGGTTGTAGCAGCGGATGATGGTGTGATGCCACAGACCGTAGAAGCTATTCAGCACGCTAAAGCAGCCAACGTACCCGTTGTTGTTGCTGTGAACAAGATCGATAAGCCAGAAGCTGATCCGGATCGCGTGAAGAATGAATTGTCGCAATACGGCATCATTTCAGAAGAGTGGGGCGGTGAAAACCAGTTCATCAATGTGTCTGCCAAAGCTGGTATTGGTATTGATGAATTGCTGGAAGCCATTTTGCTTCAGTCTGAAGTCCTTGAACTGAAAGCGGTACGCACGGGTATGGCAAACGGTGTGGTCATTGAATCCTTCCTGGATAAAGGCCGTGGCCCAGTTGCAACCATTCTGGTTCAGTCTGGTACGCTGAACAAAGGCGATATCGTTCTGTGTGGCTTCGAATATGGCCGTATTCGTGCAATGCGTAACGAACTTGGCCGCGAAGTGACTTCGGCTGGTCCATCTATCCCAGTGGAAATTTTGGGTCTGTCCAATGTGCCATCTGCGGGTGATGAAGCAACGGTTGTTCGTGATGAGAAAAAAAGCGCGTGAAGTGGCCTTGTATCGTCAGGGTAAATTCCGTGAAGTGAAATTGGCTCGTCAGCATAAAGCTAAGCTGGAAAACATCTTCGCTAACTTAGAAGAAGGCAAGGTATCTGAACTGAACATTGTTCTGAAAACGGATGTTCAAGGTACATGTGAAGCAATTAGTGACTCATTGCTGAAATTGTCTACTGATGAAGTTAAAGTGAAAATCATCGGTTCTGGTGTGGGTGGTATCACTGAAACTGATGCGACGCTGGCAGCAGCATCTGAGGCAATTATTCTGGGCTTCAACGTTCGTGCTGATGCTTCTGCACGTCGTATCATTGAAAACGAAAGTCTGGATCTGCGTTACTACTCCGTTATTTATAACCTGATTGATGAGATCAAACAGGCTATGAGCGGTATGCTGGCACCAGAATACAAACAGCAGATCATGGGTCTTGCCGAAGTTCGTGATGTGTTTAAGTCACCGAAATTTGGTGCTATTGCTGGTTGTATGGTGACAGAAGGTTCCATCAAGCGTAATAATCCGATCCGCGTACTGCGCGATAACGTTGTTATTTACGAAGGTGAATTGGAATCCTTACGTCGCTTTAAGGATGACGTTAACGAAGTCCGCAATGGTATGGAATGTGGTATCGGTGTGAAGAACTACAATGATGTTCGCGTTGGTGACATGATTGAAGTCTTTGAAGTGATTGAAATTAAACGCTCCATCGATTAATACCGTTATTTATCAATAGATTCATTCCATTCTTGGGGGGCTTTATGCCCCCCAAAATGTCAGGAGATATAACAATGGCAAGAGAATTTAGTCGTACTCAGCGCGTTGCACAGGAAATGCAAAAAGAAATTGCCATCATCTTACAGCGTGAAATCAAAGATCCCCGTATCGGTATGGCGACAGTCTCCGGTGTTGAGGTTTCCCGCGATCTGGCTTATGCCAAAGTATTTGTCACCTTTCTGAACGTACTGGTGGACGGGCATGATTCAGATATGGTTAAAGAAGGCATCAAGGCATTGAACGAAGCCTCTGGTTTTATTCGTTCCCTACTGGGTAAAGCGATGCGCCTGCGTATCATTCCTGAGCTGACATTCTCTTATGACAGTTCTTTGGTGGAAGGGATGCGTATGTCGAATTTGGTTAGCAACGTCGTTAAAAATGATGAGAAGCGTCGCGCATCTGCGGATCACAATGAGGAAAAATGATGGGGCGCCGTCGTAAAGGCCGTGCTATACACGGTGTACTGTTGCTGGATAAGCCACAGGATATCTCCTCCAATGATGCGTTACAGAAAGTCAGGCGGATTTTTAATGCCAGTAAGGCGGGTCATACTGGTGCACTCGATCCATTGGCGACAGGCATGTTGCCGATTTGCCTGGGTGAAGCGACCAAATTTTCCCAATTCTTGCTGGATTCTGACAAACGCTATCGTGTGATTGCCCGTTTGGGGCAACGTACAGATACGTCGGATTCACATGGAACAATCATCAGTGAGCGCGACGTAAAAATCACCGAATCTCAGCTCAATGCTGCATTGGATCAATTCCGTGGTGATACCATGCAGGTTCCTTCTATGTACTCTGCATTGAAACATCAGGGAAAACCGCTATACGAATATGCCCGTCAGGGTATTGAAGTTGAGCGTGAAGCGCGTCCTATCACTGTTTATGAATTACAATTCATTCGCTGGGAAGGGAATGAGCTGGAATTGGAAATACACTGTTCCAAGGGCACTTATATTCGTACCATCATTGATGATTTAGGGGAACTTTTGGGTTGTGGCGCGCATGTCATTTATCTGCGTCGTTTGCAGGTTGCCAATTATCCCAATCAAAGAATGGTAACGTTGGAACAGTTATATGAGTTAAACCAACAAGCTGAAGATCAAGAAATTGAGGCGTGGGAATTGCTTGATCCATTATTGCTACCAATGGATACCGCCGTGGTTCATTTTCCTGTCATTCACTTAACATCTGTCGTTGCGTCTTACTTCAAACAAGGCCAGCCGGTTCGCAGCAAACATAATTTGGCTTCAGATGAATGGGTGAGGGTGACCGAAGGTGATGAAAATAAATTTATCGGCATTGCAGTGATTGATGATGATGGACTAGTGGCTCCACGCCGTTTGGTTGTTGAAACGGAATAATGATAGCAACAGACAAGGAATTTGCAGCAGGTAAATTGAGTTGGGGCACAGAATGACGGTGATTGTGCTGTCTTGCGCTTCACCTATTTGCAGCGTAGAATACCGCGTCTGTACATGAGTGGCTGAATTAGAGATCGGCACTCGTCATTTTAAATTACATATTTGGAGTTATACTATGTCTCTAAGTACTGCTGCAAAAGCGCAGATTATTGCTGAATTTGGTCGCGGCGCTAACGACAGTGGTTCCAGCGAAGTTCAGATCGCACTGCTGACTGCTGACATCAACCACCTGCAAGGTCACTTTTCAGAGCACAAAAAAGATCACCACAGCCGTCGTGGTCTGCTGAGAAAGGTTGCACAGCGTCGTAAGCAACTGGACTACCTGAAGCGTAAAGATGTGGCACGCTATACTGCTCTGATTGAGCGTCTGGGACTGCGTCGCTAATTGATGAGTTTCAGTGGAAAGGGGCCTAATCGGGCCCCTTTTCTTCTAGGAAACGGAATTGTCAGGAAACAGAATCGGAAAATTTAATCTACTGTTTTTTGCACCGTTTCTAAAACTTGAACCTCTTCCGCTACAGTGACTCGCGCGGCTAATGAGAGTCCTCAAAGCAGTGAGCACTGTCATTAGTCGTGAGGGTGTAGCAAGAAGAGAAAATCCATTGTTGCTGGTTTCTTAAATCGGCAACATTAACAAAGGAAAATTATTTTGCTTAATCCGATTGTTCGTAAATTTCAGTATGGTCAGCACACTGTGACCATCGAAACTGGCATGATGGCTCGTCAGGCGACAGCAGCCGTTATGGTAAATATGGATGACACAGCGGTATTTGTCACCGTTGTTGGTCAAAAGAAAGTCAAAGCAGGTCAGGATTTCTTCCCTCTGACCGTTAACTATCAGGAGCGTACTTACGCTGCTGGCCGTATTCCGGGAAGTTTTTTCCGTCGCGAAGGCCGTCCGGGAGAAGGTGAAACATTAGTTGCTCGTCTTATTGACCGCCCTCTACGCCCTCTGTTTCCAGAAGGTTTCCTGAATGAAGTTCAAATCATCGCGACAGTCGTTTCTGTTAATCCACAAGTAAACCCTGATATCGTTGCCATGATCGGCTCTTCCGCTGCACTGGCGCTGTCTGGTATTCCATTCAATGGTCCAATTGGTGCTGCGCGTGTTGGTTATATTAACGATCAGTACGTTCTGAACCCAACTAGCGATGAGCTGAAACACAGCCGTTTGGATCTGGTCGTTGCAGGTACAAATAACGCGGTGCTGATGGTAGAGTCCGAAGCGGAACTGCTGACTGAAGAGCAAATGTTGGGTGCGGTTGTGTTTGGTCATGAGCAACAACAGATTGTGATTGATAACATCAATGCGCTGGTTGCTGAAGCAGGTAAAGAGAAATGGGATTGGGCACCAGTGCCTGTTAATCAACCTCTGCACGATCGTGTTGCAGAACTGGCTGAAAGCCGTCTGGGTGATGCTTATCGTATTACTGAGAAGCAGGAACGTTATGCTCAGGTTGATAGTATCAAAGAAGAAGTCACTGTGGCTATCCTGGCAGAATTTGCAGAAAAAGGCGTTGAACTGGAAGAAACCGAAGTGCTTGAAGTTCTCGCTATTCTGGAGAAAAATGTTGTTCGTAGCCGTGTTTTGCGTGGTGAACCGCGTATTGATGGCCGTGAAAAAGACATGGTTCGTGCTCTGGACGTTCGCACAGGTGTACTGCCACGTACTCATGGTTCATCCCTGTTTACCCGTGGTGAAACTCAGGCATTGGTAACTGCAACACTGGGCACAGAGCGTGATGCTCAGGTTATCGATGAGCTGATGGGTGAGCGTACAGATCGCTTCCTGTTCCACTACAACTTCCCTCCGTACTCTGTCGGTGAAACTGGCATGGTCGGTTCACCAAAACGTCGTGAAATTGGTCACGGTCGTCTGGCGAAACGTGGTGTATTGGCTGTGATGCCAGGCATCAACGAATTCCCATATACCGTTCGCGTGGTATCTGAAATCACTGAATCCAACGGTTCTTCCTCTATGGCTTCTGTCTGTGGTGCATCACTGGCATTGATGGATGCAGGTGTGCCAATTAAGGCAGCCGTTGCGGGTATCGCAATGGGGCTGGTGAAAGAAGGGGAAAACTTTGTTGTTCTGTCGGACATTCTGGGTGACGAAGATCATCTGGGCGACATGGACTTTAAAGTTGCGGGTAGCCGTGATGGTGTCAGCGCACTACAAATGGACATCAAAATCGAAGGTATTACCCGTGAAATTATGCAGATTGCTCTGAATCAGGCTAAAGGTGCTCGTCTGCACATCCTGAATGTGATGGAACAGGCAATTAATTGTCCACGCAATGATATTTCTGAATTTGCACCACGTATCCACACTATCAAGATCAACCCAGACAAGATCAAAGACGTGATTGGTAAAGGGGGTTCCGTGATCCGCGCATTGACGGAAGAAACAGGGACTACCATTGAAATTGAAGACGACGGTACAGTGAAGATTGCGGCGACTGACAGTGACAAAGCACGTCATGCTATCAGACGTATCGAAGAAATCACTGCGGAAGTTGAAGTGGGTCGTATTTATGCTGGTAAAGTGACCCGCATTGTTGATTTTGGTGCATTCGTTGCTATCGGCGGCGGTAAAGAAGGGCTGGTACACATTTCTCAGATCGCCGAAAAACGTGTAGAGAAAGTCACTGATTATCTGCAAATCGGGCAAGAAGTTCCTGTGAAAGTGCTGGAAATTGACCGTCAGGGACGTATCCGCCTGAGCATGAAAGAAGCCGTGATTACAACTGACGCAGAATTGCAATCACCGGAATCATCAGTAGAATAAATTTGACGTAAAGAGCGGCGTCCTGTAAAAAGGGCGCCGTTTATCTCAATAAATTTCGAGTTATTGTTCTTAGCAGTAGTTTGAAAGATGAGAGAACGTCAATTTTGGGCAGGACGCCTGAAATATACAATGTGGGTGGAGTAATAGGGCATTCTGATTGATGTCTGGCTTCGGGAGTGGGAAATGAATTCTTTTCTGCGCTGGTGTTATGTTGCGGCTATTTTTCTCCTTGTGGGATGTAGCGGCACTGGGTGGCGTAAAAATGAAGTGATTGCTATTCCATTACAACCAACATTGCAACAAGAGGTTATTCTGGCTCGCATGGAGCAAATACTTGCGAGTCGGTCACTAACGGAAGATGAATATGCACAGCTTTTATATGAACGAGGTGTGCTGTATGATAGCCTCGGGCTGAGGGCACTGGCGCAGAATGATTTTTCAGTGGCTTTGTCTATCCGCCCTGATATTCCTGAAATTTTTAATTATCTGGGAATTTATTTTACGCAGGCAGGCAATTTTGATTCTGCCTATGAAGCGTTTGATTCTGTTTTAGAGCTTGATCCAACTTACAACTACGCGCGAATGAATCGCGGCATTGCACTGTATTACGGTGGCCGCTATCGATTGGCGCAGGATGATCTGCAGGCGTTTTATCAAGACGATCCAAATGATCCCTTCCGTTCGTTGTGGTTGTACCTTGTGGAAGATAAAATTGATCCTAAGGCTGCAATGACTAATTTGTCGCACCATTTTGACAAAGCGAACCGGGGAAGATGGGGCTGGAATATTGTTGAATTCTATTTAGGCAAAATCGGTGAAAAAATATTGATGGAACGCTTAAAACAGGGTTCAACAGATAACACTTCGCTCGCTGAGCATCTCAGTGAAACTGACTTCTATTTAGGTAAACATTACCTAAGTCTGGGGGATGAGGATAGCGCAACTGCGTTATTCAAGCTGACGGTGGCTAACAATGTGCATAACTTTGTTGAGCACCGCTACGCATTGTTGGAATTGGCGCTATTGGGCCAAAAACAAGATGATTTATCGGAATCGAACCAACAATAGCTGACGAACATTTTCACGACAGATTTTAAAGTCCGCATCTCTGGAGATGGGGGCTTGTTTGTTCGTTTAATAACATAATTTGAGCCAGTTCACATTTTAAATGAAAATGACAGAAATTCTTTTCACTGTGTTATGTAGACTGGCCGCCATGATCAATGAGGCACCATTACATGACCACTGAGACTGAAATCTCTTTTGCTGATTTAGGTTTATCAGCACCTATCCTTTCTGCGTTGGGAGACCTGGGCTATGAGAAGCCTTCTCCTATTCAACAACAATGTATTCCACACCTGCTGAGCGGCCGTGATGTGCTGGGTATGGCACAGACGGGCAGTGGTAAGACCGCCGCTTTCAGCTTACCTTTATTGAATAACATTGATGCTGAACTTAAAGCGCCACAAATCCTTGTGTTAGCGCCAACCCGTGAACTGGCGGTGCAGGTTGCTGAAGCGTGTTCAGATTTTTCCAAACATATGCGCAATGTGAATGTTGTTGCACTTTACGGTGGACAGCGTTATGACGTTCAGTTACGTGCCTTGCGTCAGGGACCACAAGTTGTGGTGGGAACGCCGGGACGTTTACTCGACCACCTGAAACGTGGAACATTGGATCTGTCCAACCTGAAAGGTTTGGTACTGGATGAAGCTGACGAAATGTTGCGTATGGGCTTTATCGAAGATGTTGAAAACATCATGAGCCAGATCCCTGCTGAACATCAAACCGCGCTGTTCTCCGCGACAATGCCAGAAGCGATCCGCCGCATCACTCGTCGTTTCATGAATGATCCACAGGAAGTTCGTATTCAGAGCAGTGTGACAAACCGTCCTGACATTAGCCAAAGCTACTGGTCTGTTTACGGTATGCGCAAAAATGAAGCGTTGGTGCGTTTCCTTGAAGCAGAAGATTTTGATGCTGCGATTATTTTCGTGCGCACCAAGAATGCAACGCTGGAAGTTGCAGAAACGCTGGAGCGTAACGGCTACAACTCTGCGGCATTGAATGGTGACATGAACCAGGCTCTGCGTGAACAGACACTTGAGCGCTTGAAAGATGGCCGTTTGGACATTCTGATTGCGACTGATGTTGCTGCTCGTGGCCTGGATGTTGATCGCATTAGTTTGGTTGTTAACTACGACATCCCAATGGATGCAGAATCTTATGTACACCGTATCGGTCGTACCGGTCGCGCTGGCCGTGCGGGTCGTGCCCTGTTGTTTGTTGAAAACCGCGAACGTCGTTTGCTGCGTAACGTTGAACGCACCATGAAACTGACAATCCCGGAAGTTGAACTGCCAAACGCAGAGCTTCTGAGCCAGCGTCGTCTGGAGAAATTTGCGGCCAATGTTCAGAATCAACTGGAAAGCAGCGATCTGGATCAATACCGCGCATTGTTGTCTAAACTGGGAACCGGCGATGATCTGGATATGGAAACACTGGCAGCAGCCCTGCTGAAAATGGCACAAGGTGAGCGCCCACTTATTCTGCCACCCGATCCAGTGCGTCGTCCTCGCCGTGAATTCAACGATCGTGATGACCGTCGTCGCAATAGCAATAGTAACAGTAATAGCTTTGGTGAGCGTGACAGAGGTGATCGTCCTCGTCGTGAGCGTCGTGACGTGGGTGATATGGAACTGTATCGCATTGAAGTTGGTCGTGATGATGGTGTTGAAGTTCGCCATATTGTGGGCGCAATTGCAAATGAAGGTGATATCAGCAGCCGTTATATCGGTAATATCAAACTGTTTGCTACCCACTCTACGATTGAACTGCCAAAAGGGATGCCAGGGGAGTTGCTGTCTCACTTCACCCGTACTCGTATTCTGAACAAACCAATGAATATGCAGTTGATGGGTGATGCGCAACCATTTGAACGCCGTGAGCGTCGTGGTGGCCGCAATGGTAACGGCGGTAATGGTGGCAATGGTGGCAATGGTGGCAATGGCCCACGTCGTGACCGTGATGGTTTTGGTAATAACGGTGGTCGTCGTTTTAACAACGAACGTCGCGGTGGTGAGCGTGGTTCTTTCCGCGGTCGCAGCAACGATGAAGCACCACGTCGCCGTCAAAGCAATGGCAATGTATAAGCACTAATTTTTCATTGACTTGCTTGATTTATCGTTGCATTGAAAATATCGCAATGATGAATTAAATAAAGCCCTTTCTCCGTTAAGAGAAAGGGCTTTTGTTATTTATTTTTCTGATTTTATTAAAGTTTTTTCTTAGTAATATGTTTGTTTAATTCAGCTTTGACCTCAGCATCTGAAAGTAAGCGCTCACCTTGATGAATAACGCGTTTTCTTAACTTGCCTTTGAAACCAGCATGTGCCACTTCCTGCAAAATTCGTTCTTCCACAGGACACAATCCTCCTTCATTTTGATCCAATGGATGAATCAGTACACGGTGTTTGCACTCAAAAAGCTGCTTAATTCCTTGTAGGAAGCCATGCTGATTGAGCAGAGCATTTAATTGAAACATCGCGTTATAAAAGTCACCGATCAGCAAACGTGGGGTACTGAAATTTCCCGTAATCTCAAGATCTTGCTGATTTTTTAGGTTTTTCAGGATCATTAGGTTAGTTTTAATTTTGAGATAAAAATCCGCCAAGGGCATTTCCTTTGTTTATTTTCCTGTAGGGTTGAGAAATTATGCCCTAAGCGGTGATTAATTTAACCCCAATGCTTCTTTAAGCGGTTTCAGATAACGACGACTAACTGGAATACGCTTATCATTGCTCAGTACCAGCTCTGCCTGCCCATTGTCTCCAAAAACAATTTCCCGTAATTGGGTCATGTTGACTAAATACTGGCGATGGCAGCGAGTTAGTGACGTGCGGGTTTCCAGTGTCCGCAGGGTCAACTCGGTAAAGCCTTCCTGCCCGTTAGCGTTCATGACATATACACCACTCAGGCGGGAAGTGACATACAGAACATCATCCAATGGCATCAGCCAGATTCGGCTATGTCCAGTGCAGGGAATATATTTCAGTTGTTCATCTTCACGTTGAAGATCTGCCAGATTTTGTTTTTGATAGCCAGAACGCAGTCGTTGCAGTGTCTTACTCAGGCGCTCTTTTTCCAGCGGCTTCAATAAATAATCGAATGCATGTTCTTCAAAGGCTTGCACTGCATATTCATCAAATGCAGTCAGGAAAACAATGTAAGGGCGATGCTCTGGATCGAGCATACCCACCATTTCCAGTCCGGTAATACGGGGCATTTGAATATCGAGGAAAACAACATCGGGTTTCAGACGATGGATGGCACCAATCGCTTCGACTGCGTTGGCACATTCTCCCATGATTTGAATATCAGTTTCCTCTGCCAGCAGACAACGTAGATTTTCACGAGCCAATGGCTCATCGTCAACAATCAATATATTCATATTTACGCCGCTTTTTTAGCCTGTTTTTTTTTCTAATGGCAAACACAAAATGACACGGGTAAATTCTTCTGGTTGACAATCAACTCTCACCCCATACTGTTTACCATAACGAAGCCGCAGACGTTTATCTACTAAGCTCATCCCAAGACCTTCATCCCCCACTTTTTTGGGGCAATATAGCCCTGCATTATCTTCAATCTCTGCCAATAGCAATTGGTCTTCTTGATAGGCTCTAATCGTAATTCTTCCTGTATCCAGTAACTGTGATGTGCCATGTTTAATGGCATTTTCTACCATTGGTTGGAGGGAAAAGGCTGGTAACCGTGCATTGCGTAAGGATTCAGGTATCTCGATAGCAATTTGGAGGTGTTCACGGAAACGGGCCTTTTCAATTTGTAAGTAAGCGTTTACATGCTCTAGCTCATTTTCTAACGTGGCGATATCTTCAGGTCGCTTTAAATTCTTACGGAAAAATGTTGAGAGATACTGCACAAGCTGGCCTGCCTGCTGGCTATCCCGACGGATAACAGCTTGCAGTGTATTTAAGGCATTAAATAAAAAGTGAGGATTCACTTGCGCGTGAAGGAGCTTTATTTCTGATTGTAGCAAAGATTGTTTATTCCGTTCGTACTGTCCGGCAAGAATTTGGGCAGAAAGCAGGCTGGCAATTCCCTCTCCCAATGTGCGATTGATGGAACTGAATAGACGATTCTTGGCTTCGTAGAGTTTGATAGTACCAATAACCTGTTGGTTTTCCCCCCGTAAAGGGATTACCAGAGCGGAGCCAAGTTTGCAGGTTGAGCTAAGGGAACAGCAATAAGGAGTTTCATTGCCATCGGCATAGACAACTTCATTATTCTCAATGGCACGATGAGACTGTTTGGAAGCAATCGGGGTGCCGGGTAAATGGTGATCTGAGCCGATACCAATAAACGCCAGTAACTTCTCCCTATCCGTAATCGCGACGGCCCCGATCTCTAACTCCTGATAGATAACTTTGGCTACGCGCATACTATTATCTTCATTGAATCCCTTACGTAAAATTCCCTCTGTACAAACAGCAATTTTTAACGCTTGGGCAGAAAAAGCGCTGGTGTATTTTTCGAAAATAGCGCGTCTGTCCAATAAGATACGGATAAACATGGCCGCCCCGATACTATTGGCGATGATCATGGGGGCAGCAATATCTTTTACTAAACTCAGAGCTTCACTAAAAGGATTGGCAAGTAGCAGGATAATGCCCATTTGGTTACATTCAGCAAGGAAAGTGACAATGGCCGCCGTCCACGGGTTCAATAATTTATTGATCTGTCCTTTTTTCATCAAATAAATATGTACAAGGCCACCCAATACACCTTCTACAATGGTGGATACCATACAGCTAAATGCAGTCATCCCGCCGAGAGAATAGCGGTGTAAACCCCCAGTGAACCCTACCATCGCACCGACTGTTGGTCCGCCGAGAAAGCCTCCCAACACAGCACCAATCGCACGGGTATTGGCAATCGAATCGTTAACATTTAGCCCAAAATACGTTCCCATAATGCAGAAGATGGAAAAAATTACGTAACACATCAGCTGATGAGGTAAACGGCCAGTTACTTGCAACAAGGGAATAAACAGGGGGGTTTTACTCAGGAGCCAAGCGATCACCAGATAGATACACATCTGCTGAAGTAATAACAACACAAGGTTAAATTCGTACATATATTTTCATTTTGTAATTAATAATATGTGATTAATAACGATAAAAATTTAAGACGCTATTATCAAAGGTAGAATTTAACACCGTCAAGTCAATAGGTGTGGCAGGATAACGTATTTATAGGACTGGGGAAGAATTATCCGCCCCTCTTGGGGCGGATTTTGCCAGACAATGAAAATGACTTACAAATGGCGTTATTCTTTACAGATAACGTAATCATAGACTTTATCACTGACAACATGTTCAAATCCTTCGTTTATATTCACAACGTAATGTTCATCTTTCCCTTTTTCGTCTTTCCCTATCGTTGCAGAACGATAGGAGCGACGTTCAGGCCAACCAAGTTGGTCATGCATTGCATTGTTTGGATGGACCCGGTACAGAGCCATCAAATCTTCTTTTGTTGGCAACTTGCTATGTATTTTCTTACAGTACCATGCGGCTCCTGTTGCGTGACGGCGTGGCCATATTTCGCCATCTTCGGTATAAGTGTCCTGTCCGAATAAATGATTAGCCATTAGTTCTGCTTGCAATCGAGGGCGCTTAAAGATAACGCCATTTTCAGCCACTACGGTATCAGGCATATGCCCCCAAAAATTAGCTACGGGAACGTCTGGGCTGGTAGCCACAGTAAAAATGACATCTTTAGTTTGTGAGGCCGCAATACCGTCCACTGAGATAGATAATGTCGTCTTCACGCCAAGCCCGTTCGGATCGGTCACGGCAATAGACAAAACACCTTGATCGTCCGTGAAACCTTGGTACGTACCTGATTTGCCTCTCAGTAAAGCCGTGATTTTCTCAGTAACATTCTGACGATTCAGTGACTTGATGGCGTTAACTCTGACTGCGACATTTTGGGCTGGCTGTTCGTGATTTAGCGTTTTGATTTTCAGTATGATCGGTTCATGGTTTTTAACCTTATCAGCGCTTACTGTGATCGTCATATCGTCGGCTAGCCCTCTGACAGTACCCCCTTTTCCACCATCATGGGTATGGTTTCCTTGATCGGCACTCATGCTGGTATCAACGCTCTGTGTATTGCCGATACGATCCATCGCATTTTTTGCCTGAACAGCAATCTCTTTCACCCTACCCGCATCTGACAGTGTCAATGTATAGTCGGGGATCTTGCCTGATTCTGTTATTGTATGGCCTTTGGTTATGTCAATATTGCCCTTATTGCCCCAGACATAGATTGATTTATCCGTTGGGTCGCCATGATTAGGATTAAAGGTATAGGTTGCGCTTAATTTCTGGCCCATCTCCAATTTGCCAGCTATGGCTAAATTTTTGACGATTGGCGCCTCAGGATGTACGAACATGATCTCGACGGGCTTGATGATAATACCCTCTACTTCTGGAGTGATTTTCAGTACCCCGCTCTTTTCGCCAGCAGTGAGTTTAGATTCATAGATACCCGGTTGGACTTCTTTCATTTTATCGATCTTGGGATCACTGCCATTTCCACTTAATCCACTTGAGACCAATTTGATGTCTGAGGCAGCTCCGCGTATAGGTTTGTCATCTTTATCTTTCAGAGTTAATGTCAGGAGGGTAGTGACATGACCATCAGCCAGAAGCTCTTTGTCTTTTGCTGAGAAGGTGGATTTATTAGCATTAACTACAGCGGGAAGCACTTGTACTTTTACTTCAGCCCGTTTGGATGTATTGCCGTGCTCATCGTAAGCAATAGCTCCCACCGTGTAGGTATTGTTGCCCTGAGATTGATATTTGGGCAAGGTCAATAGGTAGTGTGTGCTACCTTGGTGTTGGATATTACCTCCATTGGCAAAAAAGTCTGCTGCATCCCACTCAATATCTTTAAACCCATATTTGCTGTTGACACTGACATGGAGAGGTTTGGTATCTCTCGCATGACCAATAATCAAATTATCTATTGCCAGAGAGATCACTTCACGTTTGCGATATTCCAAAACGATCTGGTTGTTGCGATCAACCAGATCATAGCGGCTGCCTTGCAGAGAGCGCTTAAATGCTACTGCATCTGGATCAATCTGTTTAGCCCATGGCGTACCAATCTCATAACTCAGTTCGATATTGAACAGGGTTTCCCCACCACCGGACATAGCTTGTTTGCGGTCAATACCGAAAGTCAGCAATGGGATAGGCGTGTAATCAACCCCGAAAGTGAAGGCCGAGGGATTTTTCTGGCGATGGTCTTTACTCATAAGCCCAACTTCATTCCCGAAATATTGCTCATACACCAACTTACCACCGAATTGTGGTAAAGAAGGCAAATAACCTTGTACTTTCAGGTCGAAGCCATTGGCGGGGCGCTCATCATAATCGGTCAATAGGCGGGATTCTTTCCAATTACTTAAGCGAATATAGCCGTTAGCCGCTAATTTCAGGTAATTGCGGGCATATTCTGCCCCAAGACCGAGTCGGCTATTATCACCAGTGATATCGTGGTCGAAGAAAGCATTGTAGCCCAGCATCCAATCATCAAAAAAATGACGTTGTCCAAATCCAATATTGGCGGTATTGCGTTTATCAATATGGCGCAAGCCGAACTGTGTAAAAATCATCTGGTGATAGGTATCATACAGCGGCAGTAACATATCAAATTGGCTGTCATTCAAATGGCCATGACTATCTATATTAAGCTGTACACGAGCAGTGCCATAGCGTCCCAACCAATTTTGAATTTTCTGATTGGCTTCGCCCATTGCCAGGCTGTTTAATTGGCTTGCTGCATTATTCTTAATGTCGTCACTGGCTAGTAACTGGCCAATGCGAGAGGAAATCTCAGCCAGATTACTAGAATTTTCATCAATAGAAGACTTGTCTTCTTTAAGAGGGACTTTGTCTAATGAGGGTTGTTCTAATGATGATTGTTTTAATAAAGGTTGCTTTGATAAAGAGATTTCTGATGAGGAATAGTTAAAAGGTAAAAATTTATTGTTTCGAGGTTTTGGAACATCAATCTCGCTACCCACTCCGAGTGTGATAAAAGGCTTATCAAAGGTACGCAATTGGTTGATTTTTTTTAAATCAGAGACAGTTAAACCATAACGTTTAGCGACGATTTTGACATTTTCTCCTGATTTCAGGACATAAGGCTCTGTTGGTAATCCCCATGTTTCATTTTGAAAAGTTGAGAGGGTTTCGGCAGTAGCGATAACGGGAGTGAATGCACCAGCAACGGGAAACGCAAGTTGGGTGACAATGTTCACCCAGGCTACACGTTTCACCAAACTTTGCTTATTATGTAAGCGTGGCTTATCGAATTTTTTGTTCATATCTATAGACCCGTAACAATAAAAAATACCATGCGATAGCCAGCAGCAAACCTATCCATTCCAGGATATTATTTTCTATTTACTGCCTGCCATAAGTCGTGTAATTAGGGAGAAAAACGCCAAGTGTGGTTTTTTATTCCAGCATAAAATTATTTTTTGATCAATATAACTTTTTATATCAATCAATTTGATATTTAAACCCCATTTTATTTAAATAATTAAGTAAAAATAAATGGTTATCATTTTGTTTTATATTATCTTAATGCCTTTTTCTGATTGTTATAAAAATGCAAGAAAACATGATTTGTTTATTATTTGTTTTCTATTTTGTTATAAAATAAAATCAGCTGATTCTTATTGGGAATGAATAGTTATCGAAAATATTTGGGGCTGAAAGATAGCATTTGTTTTTTTACTCTATTAATAAATACGAATTTATAATTTTAATTGAAATATTTAATTTTATTGCATAATTTACGTTTATTTTTCGCAGGTCTTTTATTTTTTCAATATTTATCTTGAATGAAAAAGAATTATAGCGATTAATTCATTCTCTCTATTAAATTAATTAATATAAATTTAATTAACTAATTGTTTTTGTGATTACTATTCAGTTTTATATGATGATGTGTTAAATGTTTTATATTTGTTAAAAAACATCATACTATTATTATGGGGTTTTATACCGATATGACCTTTGCTTACCAGCGTTATAGGGTTTATGGCAGTATTTATCACTGATAAGGGGTTTTTCCCCGGAAGTGCTAAAATTTAGGCAGTGGAGAATATTTAGGCATAGTTTATGCGGTTTGCCTTAACTTAACTGACACTGTAAATAATATCGGGCTGGCTGTAATTTTATCGAAAATTTTGATCTGATAGTACGCTTAAGGCTTGCAGAACATAATGAAGAAAAGAACACTTTTCACAATATTACTGATTATTTTTCTAATCGCGATGGCAGTACTTTTCCGTTCCCATAGTCAGGAGCTCTTGTTGCAAGGAGAGGTTGATGCGCCAGAAGTTATTGTTGCGTCTAAAGCGATGGGGCGAGTCGTTAAGGTCCATATTGAACGAGGAGATAGTGTCAAAGCAGGACAACTGATGGTGAGTCTTGATAGTCCTGAACTGGCGGCTAAAGTTGCCGCGGCGCAAGCTGTACGTGATCAAGCTAAGGCAAAACTTGAATTATCCCTGCATGGAACTCGAGAGGAGAACATTCGAAATTTAGAAGCTATTTTTGCACAGGCCCAATCAGAGTACACAAACGCACAACGTGAATTTAATCGCCTCAAAAATATGTCAGCCAACGGCTATGTATCTGCCAGTGCTCTGGATAATGCACGCAACGCACGGGATATTGCCTATCAAAAGATGTTGGGGGCTAAAGCAGATTTGGATGAAGGAAAAAATGGCGACCGTATAGAGTTAAGACAGCAGTTTCAGGCAGCATTGAATGAAGCAGAAGAAAACCTGCGTGAATTGAAAATACAGAGTGATGATCTGCAAGTCAAAGCCCCTGTTGATGGCGAAATCGGGCCATTGCCGGCAGAAGTTGGTCAACTTTTTAATGCTAATAGCCCGTTGGCGACATTGATACGTATTTCAGAGGCTTATTTTGTTTATAACCTGCGTGAAAATATTTTGGCGAACGTTCGCAAGGGCGACAAAATTAAATTGCGTGTACCTGCACTGGGAAATAAAGAGATTGAAGCTGAAATCCGTTATATCGCGCCAATGGGGGATTATGCAACGAAACGCGCAACCCGGGCGACGGGGGATTTTGACCTGAGAACGTTTGAGGTTCGGTTATATCCATTGCAACCCGTTGATGGCTTACGTCCGGGTATGAGTGCCTTATGGCTCTGGAATAAGTAAGGTATAAATAAGGGCCGCCTGATGAATAGAAAAGCGGTGTGGAGCAGTTTCGAACAGGAATTTACGCGAGAATTTAGTACTGCGCTGCATAGTCCGGTTTTTCACTGGCTAGGGTGGCTGTTTCCTTTGCTGCTGTTTATCTTAATTAGTGCTAATTATTCAGAAGGAACACTGTTTAATTTGCCTGTTTCGGTTGTGGATAATGACCAGAGTACGCTGTCACGCACTTTTATCCGTAACTTGGATGCTGCACCCCATGCGAATATTAAGTCTTATGACAATAGCTTGCCAGAATCTATAGAACGTTTGCGTAGGGCGCAGGATTACTCCCTACTTTATATCCCTGAGGATTTTGAAAAAGATGCTTTAAGCGGGAAACAGCCGACGGTAAGTATGTATTACAATGCCCTATTTTATGGCGCAGGTCGCTACTCGACTCAGGATTTCAGCGGATTGGTGGCGGAAACTAATGCAAAATACCGTACAATCATTGCTTCCGAAATAGGCCGGCAGTTACCTCCATTAGCTAAAGCAACCATGTCCTATGACAGCTTGTTTAACGCCAGCGGCAGTTATATCTATTACCAGCAATTTGCGGCAACCATTCATCTATTACAACTTTTTGTCGTCACATGTACTATCTATACAATGGCCAGAGGAAAACAGCTCTTGGAAACGAGATATTTCATCGGAGCATTGTTGGGAAAATTGGCGCCTTATACCTTGATTTTCACACTGCTATTGATGGTGGAAATTACGGCACTGGTTCTTTTTTCGGGAGCAAAAGTAGCGGGTAATCCTTTGTATATGCCGATTGTTGGATTTTTCTATGTGATTGCTGCACAAAGCATTGGCCTATTGCTGTTTACCTTCACCAACAGTGCAATAACTGCCTATACCTTGATTGGGATGTTAGTCAGTATTGCGATGACGTTTTCTGGCATGCTCGTGCCAACACTCTCTATGGTATGGCCCGCGAGGGTTATCTCTACTCTTGAGCCATTAACTTATGCTTTGAATGCCATGTTTGATATCTTCCTGCGAGAGGTATCACTACAGATTATTTTGCATGTTTGCCTGATATTGATGATCTATCCTGCGGTTTGTGGCCTTTTGATTCGCAATCGCTTGTGGCAGCGCCTTAATCGATCAGAGGGAACCGCATAATGTCGAGTAATGGGCAAACAAATTGGGCGTTGTATTGGCAGACCCTGCGCGATGTATTTTTGGGGATGCTGGAAAAACCCATGTGGTTGCTGTTGATTGTTTCGCTATGTGTGATGAGCCTGGTCTACATTCGTCCTTCTTTGTGGGACTTACCGATTGCAGTGATCGATCAGGATAACAGCCATGCGAGTCGCACGCTGATCCGCCGTATTGATTCCATGGCAAAAGTGGCACCCCAAATCTACAGCAATCTCGATGATGCCCGTCGTGACATGCTACAGCGCACAATCTTTGCCATTATCATCGTGCCGGTGGATTTTGAAAAACGTCTGTTGAGTGGACAGAATGTCACTGTGCCGGTTTATGGTGATGCGACAAATCGTCTCGCCAATGGGCAGATCCAACAGGATTTAGCACTGGCTTATCAACAACTTTTGTCAGAATACAACGGCAAATTACTTTTGCAATCGGGTTTCAGCATTGAGCAGGTGAAAACTTTGCTACAACCGATTCGAAGTGAAACTATTGGGTTATTTAATCCGGGTGTCAGCTATGCTGCAATCATATTTCCTGGTTTATTGGTCATGCTGTTGCAACACTCTTTGTTAGTAGCTTGTGTTCGCGTCAGTATTACCCTGCGGGAAACGCCCAAAGGTAATCCGCCGTTACCCGTCTATTTAGGAACATTGTCCGCTTTGATCCCTATCTGGCTATTTCTGTCAGTGATCTTTTTTATCCTGTGGCCGTGGATATTGGGGTATCGGCAGGATGCACCGATTTACCTTGTGCTTTTACTGACATTTCCATTCTTGTTGACGGTATTGGGATTGGGAAAATTGGTGACAGAATGTTTGCGTAGCGTGGAAATGATTTATTTAACGCTGGCTTTTATTACCACGCCAATCTTCTATATTTCCGGCACAATCTGGCCGCCCCAGGCGATGCCTGATTGGGTCAGGGTGATCTCATTGGCATTGCCCTCGACATGGGCGACAAAAGCAATAGCAGGGGTTAATCAAATGGGATTGCCATTGCACAATGTATACAAAGATATCGGCATGATGTTACTGCTTGGTGTGATGTATATGGTTTTAGGCATTTTGGTTGGTATGCTGCGCAATAAAGAATTTCGTTGTATCATCCAGCGTATTAAACAGTTCTTTTCATCGTAATATCCATAAAATCACATCCATAAAGAAGCCGACAGGGATATTTGATCATTCAAATTCTACAGGGGATTTGAATGTCTGTAAGGCTGTTGCGATTCGTTCGGTAGACGTTTTTTAATAAGGGATTTATCATCGAATTTCACATTGTAAGCAACTCCTTTTCTCTATTAATCTCTTTCCTGATACATTGTTTTTCAGCATCGTTTATGGGTTGAAGGGAATACAGAATTGGGACTACATGTGAAAAATCAGATGGATTCCATTGAAGTGGGATCTATGCCATCCATCCTTCGCTTTGGTCTATTGCGTCTGGCTGAATTGATCAAAGTGGGACAGAAAGAGGGCGCTGATCAGAACGATCGCGCGTTATCGTCATGTTAATCAGGGTCGAAATTCCTGTCGATGCTATGGGGATTGATTGTTTGTTACGCCAATCTTTTGAAACATCGGCAGAAGCTGAGTTAATTCATCAACTAAGAGAAGATGGTTTATTGACACTAGGTATTGTTGCGACCGACGATGAAGGCCATGTGATTGGTTATGCCGGTTTCGCACCTGTTGATATCAATGGTGAAGATCATCAATGGGTAGGTTTGGCGCCATTGGCAGTGGCGGAACCGTATCGTTGTCATGGGCTTGGTGAAAAATTGGTTTATGAAGGACTAGATAGCCTGAACGAGTTTGGATATGGAGCGGTTGTAGTGCTGGGGGAGCCTCAATACTACTGCCGTTTGGGTTTTAAACTTGCTAGTGAATATCAAGTGCATTGCCAATGGCCTGATTGTGAGGATTACTTCTTGATCTATCCCCTGGCTGATATTTCACAGGGAGACTGTCATGGTTTGGTTACTTATCCAGCCCATTTTGCTCACCTGTGGGCATAACCTGAGTGAAAAGCTTCTCAGATGAACTGATTTTTGTTAAATAAGTCGTTATGCAGAGAGGCTGGTCTATCACTAGCCTTTCTTTTTGTTGCTTACTCAGTTTTTTCACGCGATATTCCATTTTTAATGCCACACTTTTATCCCCCACCTGACTTTGATAGACCAACGTCAAGGGGGCTTTTCCTTTCAGGTATTTTGCGCCTTTTCCGGCTGCATGTTGCTTAAATCGACAAGAGATATTGTTGGTTATTCCGGTATACAGGCTCCCATCCCGTGTTCTGATCAGATAAATATACCAGTGAGATACTTTAATATTCATTATTTATTTTTAATAATTTTAGCAATTTAATTTATGTAGGAAATTAACGCATATTTCAGTGATAAGTGTGATTATAAGCTGAGTTTTTGATGATTTTTAAATATAACAAAATGAATTTATTAAAATTATATGTCATTCATTAACCAGTGTCAGTGTTTTTTGTTCAAAAAAATTGAAAAAATATAGCAACAATTGCTAATTATAATATTCTGAACAAGCGTATAACATGCTCACAATTACAAGAGATTAATGCCATGTTAAAAATGAGTAGAGGAGCAAAATATGAAAAATGTAAAAACTATTATCGCTATTTTAGCATTAAGTGCGGTTTATTCCGGTTCTTTTGCTGCTACTGAAGTTCAGGTTGCTAAGGGAGAAAAGATCGGGGTTGTTTCAGTGAGTGGTGCAGAGACACTAGATAGCCTGACCGCAGAGTTATCCAAAAAAGCTGATGAAGCTGGAGCAACTCATTTCCGTGTTGTGTCTGCAAATGGCCAGAATCAACTCAGTGGAGTTGCCGAAATTTATAAATAATTTATAGTGTTTCTATACAAACCTCAGGATTTATTGAGTCAAATTCAGAACACGTAACTGGATAAGGCGTCTGTCGTGTTCTGTTATGGCTTAAATAAAATAACGGTATGGAAATATATGGATTTAAATAAAGAAATTTTAATAATTAGCCGATATCTTGCCAGGCAGCATGTATTTACTCTTTGCACTTCTTCAACCCAGGATTTATGGTGTGCGAACTGTTTTTATGTTTTTGATGCTGATAGCATGGTGTTCTGGTTTATGACGGAATCTGATACCCGCCACGGCCAGATGATGCAAAACAATCCTATCGTTGCAGGTACTGTTGCCGGCCAAACACGCAATATCGCGCAAATCAAGGGTGTTCAATTTCGTGGTGAAGTCATTCCATTGGCAGGTGAAGCTGAAACTATCGCCAGAGCACGTTATTGCCGCCGTTTTCCCATCGCTTTGGCAGCCAAGTCCCCAATCTGGCAGCTCAATATCAATGAAATTAAAATGGTGAATAATACCCTCGGTTTTGGCAAAAAATTGCATTGGCAGCGTTAAAAATAGTGGATAACCTGATTATGGCTGCCTCGCCAGATTAACGAAGGATCATACAGCACTTGTTCAAATTTCCCATCCACTACCACATGGATATAACTGATAACTTCTTGTTGAATTTCACTTAATTCATTAAGGACATAACCTGTCCATAGCCAGATATCCTTATCTGGGCATTCTTCCTGTACACGTTTAACCAGTTGCAGTATGTGGGGAACATTATGGGGATGCAGAGGATCACCACCAGACAGTGACAGACCTTGCCGTTTAATACGATGATCTTTTAGGTCAGCGATGATCTGATCTTCGATTGCTTGCGTAAAAGGCTGGCCTGAATCGATTCGCCATGTACTTTGGTTGTAGCAGCCACGGCATTGATGCAAACAACCTGATACGAACAGCGTACAACGAGTTCCGGGGCCATTTACCACATCAAGCGGATAATATTGATGATAATTCATGCTATTAACCTATTTGCCCATTGCCGAGATGTTTCACGCGGCGTTTCACTTCCTCCTGCTTACCGGCATTGAATGGGCGGGCATCCGGGCTGCCGAGGTAACCACAAACACGGCGAATAACTGAAACATGGGCTGGATCATGATTGCCACATTGGGGACAGGTGAATCCCTTACTGGTACAGGCAAACTCACCGGTAAAACCACATTGATAACACTCATCAATTGGCGTATTGGTGCCATAGTAAGGCACACGTGAATAACTGTAATCCCAGACATCTTCTAATGCTTTCAAATTATGTTGCAGATTGGGATACTCGCCGTAGCAAATAAAACCACCGTTTGCTAATGGTGGATAGGGTGCTTCAAAGTCCAGCTTATCATAGGGATTAACCTTCCTTTCCACATCCAGATGGAAGCTGTTGGTATAATAGCCCTTATCGGTGACACCTTGGATGATGCCAAATTCAGCGGTATCCAAACGGCAGAAGCGGTCACATAAATTCTCGCTTGGTGTACTGTACAAACTAAACCCATAACCCGTCTCCCGCTTCCACTGATCGACGGCGTTACGTAAGCGTTTAACAATAGAGATGGCTTTCTGCTGGCGCTGTTGATCATCAAACAGGTGAATGTGATTACCATATAACGCATTTATTGTTTCATGAATGCCAATATAGCCCAACGAAATAGAAGCACGGCCCTGTTTGAAAATATCGGCAATATTGTCATCTGCTTTCAGGCGTACACCACATGCACCTTCCATATAGAGGATCGGGGCAACGCGAGCCTTGGTATTTTCGAGGCGAGAAATTCGGGTTATCAGCGCTTTTTTGGCGAGTGACAAGCGTTGATCCAAAATTTGCCAAAAATCAGCTTCGTTACCCTTAGCTTCGAGCGCAATGCGGGGAAGGTTCAGGCTGATAACGCCTAAATTGTTACGCCCTTCGTGAATTTGCTGACCGTTTTCCTCATACACGCTGAGAAAACTGCGGCAACCCATTGGCGTTTTAAATGATCCTGTTACTTTGATCACTTGATCATAATTGAGGATATCGGGATACATGCGTTTACTGGCACATTCCAGGGCCAGTAATTTGATGTCATAGTGGGGATCACCAAACCGGTGATTCAATCCATCACGAATGGTAAAAACCAGTTTGGGGAAAACGGCGGTCTTACGGTTTTTTCCCAAACCCGCAATGCGGTTGCGCAGAATTGAAATTTGAATCAGGCGGGCTTCGTTGGTTGTCCCCAATCCGAAACCGAAAGTGACAAATGGTGTTTGTCCATTGGCGGTATGCAGCGTATTGACTTCATATTCCAGAGACTGGAAGGCGTCATAACACTCTTTTTCCGTGCGGGCTTCTGCATAGGCAAGCTGATCGGCAATATTCCACTCTTTGGCAATGGCCAGATGTTTGTCATAACTGGCCTTCACAAAAGGGGCGAGGACTTCATCAATACGATTAATGGTTGTGCCACCATAAATGTGGCTGGCAACTTGTGCGATGATTTGGGCGGTGACCGCAGTGGCGGTAGAAATGGATTTGGGCGGTTCAATTTCCGCATTGCCCATTTTAAAGCCGTTAGTCAGCATGTCCTGCAAATCGATCAGCATACAGTTGAACATAGGAAAAAACGGGGCGTAATCCAGATCATGATAGTGAATTTCTCCTCTATCGTGTGCCTGCACTACATCATGTGGCAGAATATGTTGCTTGGCATATTGTCGGGCGACAATTCCAGCCAATAAATCACGCTGGGTTGGAATTACCTTACTGTCTTTATTGGCATTTTCATTGAGAAGAGAGAAATTGCTTTGCTCGATCAGACCCCGAATTTCTTGATCTAACCGATCATGCCATGTATGGGAAGCCTGTTCAGAGGTATTGCCCTTACTAACGTCATCCTGTTGCGTCACAACCATTTTCACGATATGGCTCCTCAATATGTTATCCACAGGCCAAAATGAGATGAAGGCTCGCTTTCTGCTTTAATGTGGATAATTTTGTGTATAAATACTATATGTAGTGGTTATTTTATATTAAAACACAATATGTAGCTTTTATAAGCTAATATACAACCTAAAAAATTGATCCAAGACAGAGAAAGGGAAGATTATGAGGGGGAGGAAGATGAGACGGGAATAACAACCCTGATACCGGAGTTATCAGGGTTGAGAAAACGACAAATTAGCCACGAATGGCGATAGCTTCGATTTCGATTTTCACGTCTTTTGGCAGACGGGCAACTTCAACACATGAACGGGCAGGGAACGGTGCATTGTGTTCAGCGAAGAACGCTTCGTAAGTTGCGTTCACGGCCGCGAAGTCATTCAGATCCTTAACAAACACGGTGGTTTTTACGATATCAGCGACTTTCAAGCCAGATTGTTCAATAATAGCTTTAACGTTTTCCAAAGATTGACGGGCTTGAGCAGTCACCTCTTCAGGGATAGCACCGGTTTTTGGATCAACAGGGATTTGGCCGGAAGTGATAACCATGCTACCCAGATCAACACCCTGAACATAAGGGCCGATTGCTGCTGGTGCATTTTCGGTATGGATAGAACGTGACATTCGAAACTCCTGTTTGACATCTAAATGGAAAAATTTTCTGGATCGCCATTATAGTGATCCTCTGTCCCGCATCAATTGATACAGGACATTCTTACAGATTACGTGAACTGGCAGCGGATAGATTGTTTGAATCGGAGATTAATCGTTATCGATAACGGCTTGACGATCAAACTCTTTCTCACAGTACTTACAGCGCAACACCACATCGTCTTTTTCTGACATAACATAGAAGCTGCTGTCGACAGGTTCATTATGGCTGATGCAATTACTGTTTGGGCAGACAAGGACACTGTCGATTCTGTCGGGCAAGTTGATTTGCATCTTTTTGACCACAACGTAATTCTCAATATTATTGATTGTGGCATTGGGTGCATACATGGCGAGTTGGTTTGCCTGTTGTGCTGTCAGAAAGGTGTTTTCAATCTTGATCAGATCTTTTTTACCCAAATGGTTGGAAGGCAGATTCAGGCCAATCGTAATGCGCTGGTCTGTTTCGGTGAGTTTGAACAGTGACAATAACTTAAAGCCGACGTGGGCTGGGATGTGATCGATAACCGTGCCACATTTAATGGCTTCTACTTGTAGTTGATGGTCTTGCGTCATGTTGTGTCATGAATACCGTTTCGGTATTCCTCCTCCAGATATTAGGGTCGGCTTATTTTGTCATAGACGATTTGGCATTTCACCTGATTACCTTTTGAATATAAAAGACGATTTAACTCAATAATAGAAAATAAATAAAATTTGATGGATAGCACTTCTGTTGCTAACCTGTAAATATATTGTTGCTTAAATGAAATCAATACCAATATCACAGTGTAAGGTTGAACATGTTGCTATCTGCTTCTTCTGGAAATATAAACGTGGGAAAAAATGCTGCGGAAAAAATCTCGGTAGAGGGTGATTTTGATTGGAAAATAATTAATGAAATTCCTATTTATGAATGCCATGAATCTTTAGAAATCATTACTGATTCGAATAAATTAAAACAAAAATCGGTTTATTATCTGGCAGGAATAAAAGGCTCTATTGAATATTGTATGGTAAGAAAAAGTGTGGCCGAAAAATTAAGGATAGCATCACAGTTACTTCCTGCTCATTTGGGGATTTTAGTATTGGATGGCTGGCGTTCACGGGAAACTCAGCAAGCATTGCAAGAGATAACGCAGGTAAAGATCGCAGAGCAATATACTGAATTATCGGCTGAGGAACAGCATAAACTATTACAGCAATTTGTAGCTCCAGCGCCAGTAGGAAAAAATCAAATCAGCCCACATCTGACAGGAGGTGCAGTGGATGTCACGCTCTTTAATATAGAATCTGGTCATGCACTTTTTTTGGGGACAGAGTTTGATGAAGTGAATGAACTTTCCTACACCGCTGCATTGGAAAAAGCCCCTGAAAAAAATATGTCTGCCACTTTATATCGCCGATTACTCTACCACGCCATGAAGCAAGTAGGATTTACCAATTTACCGACTGAGTGGTGGCATTATGATTACGGTAACTCCATGTGGGCATTTTATAACAATCGGACAGCTATTTATGGAGCAATAGATGAAACTTCAGACTATTTGAATAAGTAAATCATTGAATGAGTCAGTGCGTGAATATCTTCTTTTTTATTTAAAAAATATCGGGAAAAAATAATGAAAAATACATTCATCACAGCTGACAATTCATTAATGCTGTGGGCTTTTATTATGATTGTTGTCGCTGCCGCCATAATGGCAGAACAGCGTTTTAAATGGGCATCTAAAATACCGGGAGCAGTGATTGCATTGATCGTTGCTGTCTTGGCTTCCAATTTAAATATCATTCCTACCGAAGCACCGGCTTACGATGCTGTTTGGGGATATATCCTGCCCCTGGCAATCCCCTTATTATTATTTAAAACCAACCTGCACACTATTCTTAAAGAAAGTGGACGATTACTGATACTTTTCCTGATTTCTTCCGTTGCGACCATGATTGGTACAATCGTCTCCTTCTGGCTTTTCAGGGTTTACATACCAGAGTTAGATAAAATCAGTGGCATGATATCGGCTTCTTATACGGGAGGAGGAGTTAACTTTGCGGCAATGGCCGCCAAGCTGGAAACTTCCCAGGACATGGTGGCCTCTACCATCGTTGCTGATCATTTTATGATGGCCGCTTATTTTATTATCCTGATGCTTTTATCTGGTTGGACAGTGGCGAGAAAATTCTGGGGCAGTCCATATACCGATTTGGTTGAAAATACGCCTAATTTAGATAAATCCCAACCCTTGGCGGCTGCTTATTGGAAACCAAAAAATATCGCCCTGAAAGACATTGCTATATCGCTGGCATGGTCAATTTTTATCGTTGCGCTATCATTTCAGCTTTCATCATGGTTAAAAGCCTTGCTTGGGCAGCCAAACAACGTTTACCAAGAGCTGGTTTTCAGCCTGATTTCCGATAAATACCTGCTTCTGACTACCGTCACTTTTATTATTGTCTCAATATTTAAAGAGACATTTAGCAAACTGAATGGCACTCAGGAATTGGGGACTTACGCCATTTATATGTTTTTTGTTGTGATTGGCATACCTGCATCTGTTCAAGTCATTATCAGCCATGCGCCACTCCTATTTGCCTTCGTCTTTGTGATTACTATGCTGAACTTGATACTGACTTTTGCCGTGGGAAAAGTGTTTAAATTCAGCCTTGAGGAAAACATTTTGGCGTGTAATGCCAATATCGGCGGGCCAACTACCGCAGCAGCGATGGCAATTAGCCGTGGTTGGATTAATCTGGTCGGCCCGATTATGGTGATTGGTACTGTTGGCTATGTCATTGGTAATTATGTGGGAACGTTCGTTTATTTTATGGTAGGTAATTTGTGATGTGGCATATTTCTGTTTTAGTGATTCCAATCGTTATACCCGTGTTCTTCTTTTTCTCTCAAGCCTAATAACTCGGTTTTTTCGTGATATAACCACGGAATAATTATCACAATGGGCAGATAGGAGTATGATCACAGCGGTGGTAAGCCGCCAATGAATGAAATCGACGTTATTGGTTCACCTGTAAAGATGTGGCCTAATTGTATTGGTCGCGACATAAAAAATAGAGATTTTTATGAAATTCAAATCAAAAATAAAACCTTACCATGCGGCTGCTGGTGGTTGGGGTTCGCTGGAGGCAACAACCCGTTTTGTCTTTGATAGTAAACGAGCACTGAAAAATATGGTTAACCTGATGCGCATGAACAAGCCCAGAGGCTTTGATTGCCCCGGATGCGCATGGGGGGATGACAACAAAAGCCTATTTAGTTTTTGTGAAAACGGTGCCAAGGCAGTCACTTGGGAAGCGACACGTCGGTATGTTGATCGAAAATTCTTCGCAACCCATAGCATTAGTCAACTTTACCAACAAAGCGATTATTTCCTTGAATATCAGGGGAGAGTGGTTGAGCCGATGAGCTATAACCCGCAGACGGATCATTATGAGCCGATAAGTTGGGATGATGCTTTTGCCCTGATTGCCAGCCACATTAAGGCGATGGATAACCCCAATCAGCTTGAACTATACACTTCGGGGCGCGCCAGTAATGAGGCTTCCTGGCTGTATCAATTGTTTGGGCGTGTCATGGGAACCAATAACTTCCCGGATTGCTCCAATATGTGCCATGAAGCCAGCGGTTCCGGTATGTTGGAAAGCTTAGGCGTTGGGAAAGGCACCGTTCGGCTGCAAGATTTTGATCATGCTGATGCTATCTTTGTATTTGGTCAAAACCCCGGAACAAACCACCCGCGAATGCTGCATAGCTTACGACATGCTGCTGAGCGCGGAGCACACATCGTTACGTTTAATACCCTGCGTGAGCGCGGGCTGGAACGTTTCGCTGATCCACAAAAACCGCTCGAAGTGATCACTCCAATGGCAGGGGAAATTAGCCACCGTTACTATCAGCCCAAACTTGGTGGCGATATGGCTGGGGTGCGAGGGATAGTCAAAGCACTTTTGGAAACCCATAACGTCCTGCTGGCTGAAGGAAAATCAGGTATTTTTGATCTGGAATTCATCGCAACTTACACCAACGGAGTGGATGCTTACTTACAAGAAGTTGCAGCAACCGCATGGTCATTGATTGAAGATCAATCGGGATTAACCGAAGCACAATTGCGTGAGGCGGCTACCATTTATCAGAGTGCTGGGCGTGTCATCTGTACCTGGGCAATGGGGATAACCCAACATAAACACTCTTTGGTTACGGTACGTGAAATCGTTAACCTTCAATTGCTTTTTGGTCAATTGGGTAAATCGGGCGCAGGGCTTTGTCCGGTACGTGGTCACAGTAATGTACAGGGTAACCGGACGATGGGAATAAATGAGAAACCGTCCCAACTTTTCCTGGATAACATGGCTGCTCATTTTGGTTTTGAGCCACCTCGTGCACATGGCCATCATGTTGTGGAAGCGTTGAGTGCCATGTTGCGTAATGAAGTTAAAGTTCTGATCGCACTGGGTGGAAACCTTGCGGCAGCGGCTCCAGATAGTGCACGGACAGAAGACGCGCTTAGACATTGTGATTTGACCGTACACATCAGCACAAAATTAAACCGGAGTCATCTTATTACCGGTAAAAAAGGTGCCCTTATTCTGCCAACATTGGGGCGTACCGAACGAGATATTCAGGCTACGGGCGCACAGTTTGTGACGGTAGAAGACTCTTTCAGCATGGTTCATGCCTCAGAGGGCGTAAATAAGCCATTATTTGATAGCCAGCGTTCTGAAACAGCGATTATTGCTGGTATTGCCAATGCAACAGTCGGCAATCGCGCAACGATTAACTGGCTGGAATTAGCCGGAGATTACAATAAAATTCGCGATCATATTGCAGCGACTATTCCAGGGTTTGCTGATTTTAATAAAAAATGTGAACATCCCGGCGGTTTCTATCTTGGTAATGCTGCTGCCGAATTACGTTTTGCAACACCGAGCCAAAAAGCTGAATTCAGTCATGCACCGCTGCCAAAAACACTGTTCCCGCAAATTGAAGGCGCTGATGTTCCTTTCACTTTGCAAACTTTGCGTTCACACGATCAATATAACACCACGATTTATGGGCTGGATGATCGTTATCGAGGGGTTTATGGTCAGCGGGAAGTGTTGTTCATGAATCCGGAAGATATTGTTCAATTGGGATATCAGGTCGGTGATTTGGTAGATATCGAAACAGTATGGAATGACGGTATCAAGCGTAAAGTTTCCGGCTTTAAATTAGTGCCTTATACCATTCCACGTGGAAACCTTGCCGCTTATTATCCAGAAACCAATCCATTAGTCCCAATGGAAAGTATTGGTGATGGTACAGGCACGCCAACTTCAAAATCTGTACCGGTGAAATTATCTCTTACTGAACCGAATGGGTCTGAACCTCAACGTCTTGTATAAGACGTTTATGGCTCTTTTGCCTACCTATCTATCACAGTTAGTAATATGTCGATTCAGGCTCGGTTTTTGAAGATAACAAGTATTCTTCATTAAAAACCGAGCTGGATAAAAATCTTTTCAAAGAAAGTACGATTATGATCAAGGAATAGTTTCCCCAATCATCATATTGATGCCTATTTATTTTCTATAACAACATCTTCATTCAATACCAGTGACAATAATGCCTGGCGGGCGAAGATGCCATTTCCTGCTTGCTGGAAGTAGTAAGCATATGGCGTTTTATCAACATCTACTGTGATTTCATCGATACGTGGTAGCGGGTGCAGCACTTTCAGGTTTTCCTTAACATTCTCCAGATCCGCTGCGCGCAGAACAAACTGAGCCTTGATATTGGCATATTCTGAAGGATCAAGACGCTCTTTTTGGACACGGGTCATATACAGAATATCGAGTTCGGGCAGCACATCTTCAAAATTATTGTGGAGGCTGTAACTCACCTGTTTTTCTTCCAGCATATGCAGAATATAGCCTGGCATTGCAAGTGCATCTGGCGCGATAAAACAGAAATGGTTGCCATTAAATTTCGCCAGAGCTTGTGTCAGTGAATGCACGGTACGACCATATTTCAAATCACCGACCATAGCAATTTTCAGGTTTTCCAACCTGCCCTGAGTTTCCTGAATGGTGAACAGGTCGAGCAACGTTTGGGTCGGATGCTGGTTTGCGCCATCGCCGGCGTTGATAACAGGGATATGGCCGGAAAACTCAGAAGCCAGTCGTGCCGCACCTTCCTGTGGATGACGCATAACGATTGCATCGGCGTATTGGCTGATAATGGAAATAGTATCAGCCAACGTTTCTCCTTTTTTACCCAATGAAGTATTACTACTGTCAGCAAAACCCACGACGGAAGCGCCGAGTCGCTGAATGGCAGTTTCAAAAGAGAGGCGGGTACGTGTGGAGGCTTCAAAAAAGCAACTTGCTATCACTTTGTTTTTCAGTAATTCAGTCTGTGGATTGGCTTTTAATGCAGCGGCCGTCTGCAATACCAGTTCCAGATCTGCGCGGCTCAGATCATTAATTGAAATGATATGCTTGCGATATAACGGATTAGCCATGTTTACGTTCCTCTTTTATGACTTTTAGCCTTGGACTGGACAGGCAAAAAAAAGCCCCTCAATTGAGGGGCTTTTTAAATGTTTGGTTAAGCAATGGGAAAAACAACGCGTTTACGCTGTCAGCAGACAGAGCTTCGTTAGCTTGGTGTTTTCTAACAGTTTTTACAACGCAATCTTTCATGTTTTCTCCCAGCAAATCGTCGCGCATTATACTCACGATAGCATTCATCGCAAGGATTGCCGGAAGAAATTTTTGTTTCAATTAATGGCCAGGTTAAATAGCCTGCATAATGATGTGATTATTCGTTTCGATCACCTAAACTGACCGCCATTCTGTTGAGAGCATTGATTAAGGAGATTGCTGCTGTCAGGTCAACAATCTCTTTTTCTGTAAAAACAGCATCCAAGCGTTCTTTGATCTTATCCAATATACTTTGCCTAGGATTTGTCGTTAAGGCTTCACACCACTCCAATGCCAGTTTTTCTTTTGGGTTGTAGATACTGGAATTGAACCATGCAGGTAACTTATCCAGCTTTACTTGTTCTATACCATGATCTTTGCGGATTGCTTCGGCATGAAGATGGCAACAATAGGCACAACCATTAATTTGAGATACCCGTGTTTCCACCAACAGAACAAGCTCTTGATCCAGTTCAGAGGCATGGATTTCTTCATAGCTTTTATATAACGGGTTAACAATCCTGGGTGAGACTTTTGCATAATTCATTCTTATCTCTCTGATATTTTGTTTTTTGTCGAAGGGGATTAACCAGAAATAGGTAATATAAATCTATTTTCCCACCAGAATTTATACTGATATTTATACAGTTATTTAACAATAAATGCGGCAAAATCTGCGGCCAAATCAGTATTTGGAAATACTTCCCGACATTCCGCCAATAATCGCGGGCAATCCTTAATTCCATAGCGTCCGCTAATGTGCGTAGCGATAAAGTGTTTGACCTTGGCATCGCGTGCCAATGTTGCGGCTTGTTTAGTGGTGGAATGCCCACACTCGTTGGCTTTTGTGGCAAATGCATCTTCCAGCGTGATTTCATGCACCATCACATCAACATTGGCAGCCAGTTTCAGTGCTTCGGGTGTCGGTTCAGTATCCCCGAAAATAGCCAATGACTTGCCACGAATCGGTGTACCTAAATAATCTTTGCCGCAAATTGTGCGGCCATCTTCCAGTGTTATTGTGCCGCCCTGCTTTAAAGCCTGCATCCAAGGGCCACGGGGAATGCTATCCTGATTTAATTTTTCCGCATCAAGTGCGCCGGGTTTGTCGTGTTCTTCAATACGGTAGCCATAGCATTCTACGCGATGGTTCAAGGCATAAGCCGTGACCTTGAGTTCGCCATCATCAAACAGTTGTCCGGGCTGGACTTCGATAATTTCCAATGGATAGGTCAGGAAAGAACTGCTCAATTGCAATGTGGTTTCCACAAACTGACGTATCCCCGTTGGCCCATATAAGGTGAGGGGATCGCTAGACCCTCCCATCGAGCGGCTGCACAATAATCCGGGCAAGCCGAAGATATGATCACCATGCAAATGAGTGATAAAGATTTTCTCCAGTTTAGCTACCTTGATGGGAGAATGAAGGATCTGGTGCTGGGTTCCCTCACCGCAATCAAACATCCACAGCGCGTTGCGGGTGCCCTGTAAATCGAGGATCAGGCTGGTGACATTGCGCTCTTTTGTGGGAATGCCGGCGCTGGTGCCTAGAAATTTCAGTTCCATGTTGTTGTTCTCCTGTCTGTTTTTTCTGTTGACGGGAAACAGCAAATAGTTTGCGACCTGCTTCCGATAAGCTGCTGG
Organism: Xenorhabdus ehlersii; assembly: GCF_003610465.1. GTDB lineage: Bacteria > Pseudomonadota > Gammaproteobacteria > Enterobacterales > Enterobacteriaceae > Xenorhabdus > Xenorhabdus ehlersii. The sequence goes on from NZ_RAQI01000004.1 coordinate 167,479, forward strand.
ATTCACGGCAGACTTTAATCACCGTTTCCAACTGTTGACAATATTTTGGAGTTCCTTGTTTTGCCGTTTCACTATTCCATAGTGCAATTCAGCCTCAGTAATACTAGATATGCATATTCTTGAGGGTGGTATTGTGCGTAATTTGGTGATTACTGCTGTATTTTTTCGAAAAATATCACTGACTGTGTTTGTGTCCAGCATATATATTAAAGAATTCCTTCAAATGGATCGCGTTTAGTTATGTCCTGATTCCGATCATTGACATCTAAAAAATCATTTGGAATAGAAAGATTATTTAACATATTGAAAAATAAATCCCAGTCATCATGTTTAGATTTTTTTTTCGACAAAATAATATCCCCATTTTTATCCTGGCGGATATAAACTCTATCAGTATCAAATTCAAACATGACAGTTAACCGAATGGCTTGATTACGTCCATTTTTGAAAATTTTTACAACTCTTTCCATAATTCACCTCTAAAACCAGCTAGCATATGTCAACCTTAAGCACATGTTAAAGTGCCGGCAAAATTTAATTTTAACTACTCGATTAACAATGAAATTTAATGATCTGCTACGAATTAAACGGGCAGAGAATGAGGCAGAATGTGATCAGCGTAAAGATAAGTAATTTAGTATTTTCAGTAATCTCATTTTACCCTTGTTTTTGTATTCGGAGATAGATATGACCATTATGGATTCCCTGCTTGCATTTACTGTGGCGGCGACATTACTTACATTGACCCCTGGCCTGGATACTGCGCTGGTTCTACGAACTGCAACGGTGGAAGGGAGTAAAAAAGCTTTTCAGGCCGCCCTTGGTATTAATACGGGATGTTTTATTTGGGGTGCAATGGTGGCATTTGGCCTTGGTACATTGATTGCTGTATCAGAGCTGGCGTTCAACATCTTAAAATGGTGTGGCGCATTGTATTTATGCTGGTTGGGCATTCAAATGATCTGGCATCCCCAAAAGGATCTTGGAAGAGAGGTATCTTCTTCTGTTAAGGGCCAGAATTGGTTTATCAAAGGAATGTTAGGAAATGTACTGAACCCGAAAATGGGCGTGTTTTATATTTCTTTCTTGCCGCAATTTATTCCTCAAGGGCATTCACCCACTTTATGGACATTTAGTTTAGTGGCAATTCATGTCTTGCTTGGCACATTGTGGTCACTGTTATTGATTTATGCCACACGCCCGCTGTCCCATCTATTACGCCGTGAAAATGTCATTAAATGGATGAACCGCGCGACAGGCGGATTATTTTTGCTGTTTGCGTTTAAGTTAGTGATGAGTAGTCGGCGATGATTTTGCCAAGTGAGGGCAAAATATCTAACTAAATTCAGAAAAAACAGCTAAAAAGATAGCTGTTTTTTCTGTAAAAGCTAACTTATTCGATTAATGGCAATTTTCAAATCTTAAAACCTGTATATTGGAGTAAGGTGAATATATACTCAGGACTCCTTTTTATATTTCATAATCAGAATGGTTTTAAATATTTATGATTATAAATCAATTGGTTGATAACTCTATTCCAGAATAAGAAAATAATGCAGGAGCACCGCCTGTATGCACAAAAAGCAATGGCTTTTGACTTTCAATGGTATTGTTCAGCACATTATCAATTAACCCAGCCATCGCTTTTCCGGTATAGACGGGATCTAATAAAATACTCTCTTTCTGCGCTAATAGTGTAATGGCATCTAACCCTTGTTTATTTGGCATACCATACATGGGAGCGAAATAATTATCCCACAAAAGAACATCTGGACAGGTTGTTTGGCCTAAGAGCGAGCTGATTTCATGCTGCAATTGACTCACTTTCGGTGCTTGCTCAGTTGTAACACGTGAGACGGTAACGCCAATAACCGGTGTTTGAGGTAGTACAGAATGTAACCCGATAGCCAACCCTGCATGTGTGCCTGCGCTTCCAGAGGCAACAATCACAGCAGCAAACTCCACATTTTTCGGTCGCTGCTCGGCAATTTCTAATGCGCAACGCACATAACCCAATGAACCAAGGGCATTGGAACCGCCGACAGGTACAATATAAGCATCTTCGAGATTGAGTTGATCAATCAATTCTTCCATTTGCCTATTTGGATCGGTCAATTCATCACACATGACACATTGAGCGTTGAATAATTCCGTCAGCAGTTTATTACCATTATTGAGAAAATTGCTATCATAGTTTTGAATGGGATTTTCTAATAAAGCGACGCATTTTAGACCATATTGCGCCGCAATAGCCGCTGTTTGCCGTACATGATTTGATTGAATTGCTCCAGCGGTAACAATAACTTTAGCCTTTTTTTGTAAGGCGTCAGCAATAAGGTATTCCAATTTACGTAATTTATTTCCACCCATCGCTAAGGGAGTTAAATCATCTCTCTTAATATAAACATCGCGCCCTAAATAGTGGGATAAATTTTCCAATTTATCCATCATAGTTGCCGTTTTTAGTAAATCAACATGGGCAAATTTTGCTAAATTTTCTTTTAAAGACATATTATCCTCAGCGGGTTGCCAGTTAATAAGTAAGGCCTAAATAGAAATAAATGACGAGAGCGAAACTTGCAGTAACCAATGCATATGGCATTTGAGTCCGAATATGTTCAATATGGTCACAATCTGTTGCCATTGATGCAACGATAGCATCGCTGGAAATTGGCGATGTCATATCACCAAAAATAGAACCGGCAATTGCGGCACCAATCATATATTCAGGAGGCATACCCACTGAAATACCTAGCTGTACCCCAATAGGGATCATAATTGCAAATGTCCCCCATGAGGTGCCCGTTGCTAATGACATGATGGAACTCATCAGGAAAATAAAACCGATGGAAAAACCTGCCGGAATGATACCAGAAGTCATTTGTGCAATATAGGCACCGGTATTTAAATCAGCGGAAACGTTACCCATTAAGAATGCCAATACCATGACAGAGCTTATTTTTATCATGCTGGCATAACCAATATAAAGCTCTTTAAAAAAGGTTTCGATGGTTAAAACGCGGCGTAATAAGAACCAGAAAAAAGAGACAGTGGTTCCAAACATAACACTCCAATAGATAGAGGTTGAACCGCTGCCCTTACTAAAATCACCATCACCTGTGATATAGAGGGCAATAGGGAGCATTAATACCGTCGATAAAATAGGAATAAAAAAGTTTAATGAAGTATGGCAGTTGGGGTGTTCAATAACATCATCACTATCTTCACTGTGTTTGTCTTCAATATCACTATTTAAATGTTCATGTAAGGCTCGCATTTCTGCGGTTTTCATTGGCCCCCAAGAAACATTAGAGAAAATATAAAATAAGACAGAAGCCAGCGATAACCAAGCCATAATATTATAAACCATAGAACCCGCCAGGATATCAAATGGCTCACCGCTGATTAATCCCCTGGAAATCTGTACACCGATGACCCCCATCATTGCGGCACCCCAACCATTAATCATGGCAGAAGAACAGACAGAAACACAGGATGTCTGGATAATGTAAGACATTTTTTCTGGTGGGATACCGTAATTTTTGGCTAATTTCTTGGTTGATGCTCCAGCAATTAATTGGTTAATTGAGCTTTCAATAAAAATTAATGATGTAATGATCATTGCCAAAAACTGAACAGCTTTTTTATTTTCAATCAGTTGTGTCTTGTCCGTGAGTAAACGAACTAAAGATCGCACGCCCCCTGTAACAACCACAAGCCGCATTATGCCACCAATCATCAACATAAAAATGATGGTTTTTGTATTGCCTGAAGAGGAAAAGGTATCAATAATACCTTCAATAGTTCCTTGTATACCTAAAATAACATTATGGTTATTAATGACAGTAAAACCAACTAATATACCGAGTAGTAGTGATAAAATAACCTGGCGTGTAAATATAGCTAAAATAATTGTAACAACAGGGGTAATGATGGTCCAAATACCGTAATCATTCATTTTTTATTCACCTTATTTTTTTGTTATTTTTTATATCAAGTAAATTTATTCTAATGCTTGTTCAAGGTCAGCTAATAAATCGCGAATATCTTCAATCCCTACTGATAAGCGTAATACAGTATCATAAATTCCGATCTCCTCACGCTCTTCTTTTGTCATTGAGCCATGTGACATAGTTGCAGAATGGTTAACCATACTTTCTACACCACCGAGAGATTCTGCTAAAACAAAATAGCGTAATTTGCTTAAAAATCTCTTTGTGTGCTCCAGAGTGCCTTTTAATTTAATTGTAACGACGGCACCACCTGCGCGCATTTGCTGCTGGCAAATGGAATAGTGTGGGTGAGTGGGCAAACCGGGATAATAGACTTGTTCAATGCTTGGATGAGATTGAAGAAAATTGGCAATTTCAAGTGCATTAGCGCATTGTGCTGACATTCTTAACGCTAATGTCTTTAATCCACGTAGTGCTAAATAGGCATCAAAGGGAGATGCAATAGCACCCATGGTCGTTTTTAGGAAATCTAGCTTATTGGCTAAATCATTCCGATGGGTAATAACCGCTCCGCCAATAAGATCCGAATGACCACCGATATATTTACTGGTAGATAGCATCACAACATCTGCCCCCAATTCGAGGGGTTTTTGATTCCATGCGGTTGCAAATGTATTATCAACACAAGTTAAGATATTGTAATTTTTCGCGAATGCACAAATACGTTTAATATCAACTAATTCTAATAATGGATTCGTTGGGCTTTCTATCCAAATTAATCGAGTATTATCTTTTATTTTAGCTTCAACTTCAGTGAGATTATTTAAGTCGACATAGTCAAATTGATGACCATTATTTTCAATTGCTACCCGTTCAAATAAACGAAATGTGCCGCCATAAACTCCTTTCATAGCAATAATGTGGGATTCTTTAGGTAACAAGTTTAAGACTAAAGCAGCGGCTGCTACACCAGAGGCGGTTGCAGTTGCATAAATACCACCTTCTATTTCGGCTAATAATGTTTCGTAGGCATAGCGTGTTGGGTTACTGCAACGGGAATAGCAGTATTCACCATGCTCAGATAAATCTTTCTGTACAAAAGTACTGGCTGTTGTAATGGGGGGGAAAATAGCATGGTTTTCTTTGTCCTGCTGTTTTCCACCGTGGATTAACGTAGTCGCTATATTTTTTATCATTTTTGTAATCCTATACATTAGTTATCAATATATTTTTAGGGAAAATATCACACTATTGAAAAAGAATATGGCATAGAGAGATAAAAAAAATTTCCCAAAAAGTAACTAAATTTGGTTAATTTAGAGAAAATTTTTTCCTAAAATTATAGTTTTACATATAAATTAATAGGTTAAATCAATATGATTTAATGTGATGATTATCAATATACTGGAAATTTGTGGGTCATGTATTCAAAGCATTGATCGCCCTCAAACATAATATTCACGTTCAATGAAAGTGCCGATGATTTTGTCATGCATTTCAGGTGATTTTGAATAACCGAGTGTTTTACGGTTCAGGCGCTTTATTCGGTTACGTCAGGTTAAGTTTTCGCGTTCAATACGTTGAGTAAAATATTTTCCAACCAGATGGTTGGCTGAAGGCAGTAAATTATCGGCACGGTAATTATCAGTACACCAAAAGGCTATCTTGAATTTAGACAGTTTTTTCAATAACTTTTTCAGCGTTTTCTTGTTTCGTCTACCAAAAGCCTGTGCAATGATACGTTTTAGGCGAGGCTCCCAAGCATACCATAACCAACGTTGGCACTTTTTATTCCCGACGAATGACCACATTTCGTCAACTTCACAGATAAACTCAATTTCAACTTCACCCATTGGTAAGGTCGTTACACATCGTGGCTGGCGTTTTTTAAAACGCGCACGACAGCATTAATGCTAATATGCAGGGCTCTGGCAGTATCACGGATACCGGCATTGTTCATAGCAAGATCAACGACTTGTTTTTTTATTCCGGCTTGACAGGCTCGATAAGCATAATCGAGCTGGAAAGTACGATGACAGGATAAACAACGATAACGTTGGTGACCACCTTTGCCAATACCGTGTTTTTTAACGTCCTTGGTTTGGTGACAAAATCGACATTTTACTTCCACTGTAGCCATGTATGTTATCTCGCAAAAAGGGGCATTATAGATGAAGAAAAGGTCATGATACCAATAAATTGGTATCATGACCTTTTACTGAGGATTATGTATCTCTGATACGTTGAGTGTATCAACGTATATTGAATGTTTTGGAATCGATTTTTATGAGATAGAGCAAATTTTGAGATAATTACAGTTCAGCATTTTTAATTTAATTAGCGTAGTATTAAAGATAATAATTTATTCTTTTAACAATAATCCAATCACATTTGAATAGAATGAATATTACTGTAATACAACGATATTGGGGAAAAGCGCGAAAACTAAAAGCTTTAGAGGGAGATGAATATCATCTGTTATCTTTCCACTCTCTGGATGTGGTCAGTGTTGCTGCGTACTGGTGGGATCATAGTCCGGGATTAAGACATCTGTTTTGCATCCATCAAAATAGGAATGAACGTGAGGTGAGGGCATGGGTACTCTTTTTTGTCGCCTTACATGATCTGGGTAAATTTGATATCCGCTTTCAATATAAATCCCCACAAACATGGTTATCTTTAAACCCAGAAGATAAACAACCCCGATTACCTTCAATCAAAGAATGTCAAAGTTACGATCATGGCGCCACAGGGCTTTATTGGTTTATTAATGACTATCAGCCAGAATCATCTGAAGACGATGATGACTTTGAATTTACTGATACAGTACACCTTTATCAGAATTGGTTCTCCTGGATAGAAGCAGTATGTGGCCATCATGGCGTTATCAGGCAGAAAAAGGATGTCATCCATTGTGTTGATTATCCGCTGCCATTTTTATTACGTCACCATGCAGCTCGTGATAAACAAGCCCGGCTAGCCTGGTTGGATATTGCTGCGGAGTTGTTTTTATCGCCAGTGGGTCTTTCGTTACAAGATACTCCACCTGATTGTTCCGTTTTGATGGCTGGGTTTTGTTCGATAGCGGACTGGCTAGGCTCTTGGTCAACCGGAGATACTTTTAACTACCGCGCTGCTGCTGTCTCTGATGTGGCGGAGTTGCGAGCTTATTTCGAACAGCGTTACCAAGAAGATGCTATGCGTGTGGTGACGCGTAGTGGCTTAATAGGTCAGGTGAAACAGGACGCTTCAGTGCAGGCATTACTTGATACCGGTTATCAACCTCGGCAAGTACAGACTCTAGTTGATAAACTTTCTGTAGTTTCAGGATTGACACTGATCGAAGCGCCGACAGGTTCTGGTAAAACGGAAGCTGCACTGGCTTATGCCTGGAAATTATTGGAGCACAATCTGGCTGATAGCATTATCTTTGCATTGCCGACTCAGGCTACGGCTAACGCGATGCTGGATCGTATGGACAAGTTAGCGGAAAAAACTCTTCACGGCTCCGAACCTGATTCTTGCTCATGGTAATGCGCGTTTTAATACAACTTTTCAGGCGATCAAACAGCGCGGGATTAATCTTCAAGAGGAAGAGGCTTGGAGCCAGTGTTGCGAATGGCTATCGCAGGGGCGGAAACGGGTTTTTTTAGGACAAATCGGGGTTTGTACTATCGATCAGGTGCTGGTCTCTGTATTGCCGATCCGTCATCGTTTTATCCGTGGCTTTGGTGTTGGCCGCAGTGTGCTGATAATCGATGAGATACATGCTTATGATCAATATATGTACGGTTTGCTGGATGCGGTTTTACATAATCAATTGCGTGCCGGAAGCTCTGCAATCTTACTGTCGGCCACCTTACCGCAAAAACAGAAACAACAGTTATTAAACAGTTATGTTCCCTTACCTGATAACGCTAACAGTGAGCAAGCTGTGGCAGTGGAAGATACGCCTTATCCTCTGGTTAGCTGGGTTGGAAATGGTGAGACGCAGTTTTTTGACTTGCAAGATCAACCTGAGCAATATCCTACCACATTCTCTCTCCATCTTGAGCCTTATTACACAGAAGATGCGGTGCCTGATAATTCCTTATTGGAACGTATGGTTGATGCTGCGCGTAAGGGGGCTCAAGTATGTCTGATCTGTAATTTAGTCGATGTGGCTCAACAGGCTTGGCGGCAACTAAAAGAGCTAGCGGCGGGCAGGGTTGATGTTATGTTGTTTCATGCCCGTTTTAGCCTGGTGGATCGTCAGGTAAAAGAGAGTGCTGTACTGAGTTGCTTTGGTAAAGGAGGAAACCGTTGTGATGGGCGTATTTTGGTCGCTACCCAAGTCGTTGAGCAATCCCTTGATGTCGATTTTGACTGGATTATCACCCAACACTGTCCGGTAGATCTTTTGTTCCAGCGTCTGGGTAGATTACATCGTCACTGGTGTACGATACGTCCTGAAGATTTTGCACACCCTAAGGCTGTCGTTCTTTTCCCCATTACCACAGGATATGGACGGTTTGGCAAAATCTATAGTCATACTCGAGTTATGTGGCGTACCCAAAAATGGATTGAAGCTTTGCAGGGCAAACCACTTTCTTTTCCTGATGCCTACCGCAAGTGGCTTGAGCCTATTTATCGGGAAGATATTTCAGAACCTGAGCCTCAATGGGTGACTGAAGGTATGAAAGTCTTTGAAGAGAATAATTTCACTCAGCGTATGAAAGCACAGCGAATGGTGGATTGGGCTGAAATAGTTGGATTTCGGGACGTTGAAGGTAATGAGAGAGCTGTCACTCGTGATGGTGCCATGAGTATTCCTTTGGTGCCTTTTGTTGTGACAGAAGTAGGAAGGCAGTTGTTAGATGGCAGTATTTATGAACAACGAGGGGAATTTCAGCGGCAGGAGGTATTAACCCGTAACCAGGTTAATGTCCCTTTGGGATGGAAACAAAAATTGGGTTTAGTTCAGGATAAATGGAACAGAGTTTGGCTGGAAGGGAACAACGATATTACCGATTGGGATTGGAGTAGTAAGGATGGCAGATTGCGTTACAGCCATGAACAGGGAATGGTATTGGTATTATAACCATCCCCTCTGATAAATCCCAAAAGGGTTTGGGAACTTGAAATGTTATCCATATACAAAATAACGGTTTATCCCTGGCAAGTGCAGGGAACGCTAAGACAGTATACCTTGCGGATTGTAACAGGCAATAAATTTGATTGTCCAAAAAGTAAATATATCACATACATAATAACTTGAATTTTTTTGCTATTCATATTATTTACCTGTATCTTTAATCCTCTAACTTTTGTGAGGGGTGTAGGAATGAGAGAATTTGTAAAAAATATCAGGTTATTAATCAACGCCATCAATTCCGTCACTCCGATGGGAATTGTAATTGCATCCCTTTCGGTGGTGGCATTGGCGTTGCTGTTGAAATAGCAAAAATTTTTGGTTAAGGGAGGAAAAGTTGATGGATTTACTGGTTCATAATTGGATTCCTGTCCGCCCGATGGCAGGGGGAATACCCACCACAATTTCTCTGCAAACATTATTGTGTTCGGACGAACAATGGATTTTATGTTTGCCCAGAGATGATATGGAGCTATCTGCTCTCCAGTTGCTGGTTTGTCTCACTCAGGTGATTTGGACACCGCAAGATGATCAGACTTTGCGCCTGCGTATAAAACAGCCGCTGACATTTGACGACTTCGTTCAGGGAATTTCTGCCTGGAGTGATACTTTTCAGCTTGATCACCCCGATATGCCATTTATGCAGTTCAAAGGTGTGTCAGCTAATGACGTGACGAGTATGGATAAGTTGTTAGCTGGATTGACTGGCGCCACCAACTGCACCTTCATTAATGAGCCGGGGCAAGGGGATGCATTGTGTGGTGGCTGTACCGTTATTGCCTTGTTTAACAAGGCTAATAATGCGCCTAGTTTTGGTGGAGGATTTAAAAGTGGTTTACGTGGAGGCGCTCCCGTTACCACTCTATTACAGGCAATAAATAGCCGTTATGCTGATCTACGCACGACGATCTGGTTGAATGTGCTAACACAACCTTATTTGCAACAATTGTTTAGCAAAGACTTGCAGGCTAAACAATTGCCAGTATGGCAAGAACCGATTCAGGCAGGTGCAACCATTCCTGCGACACATATCGGTTTACTAAGAGGGTTGTTCTGGCAACCCAACCATATTGAATTATGCCCCCCAGTGGGAGTTGGTCAGTGCAGCGGTTGCGGACAACAAGCCACACAACGCTATACGGGCTTCCTGAAAGAAAAGTTTAATTTCTCGGTGGAGGGCATATGGCCACATCCCCACTCTCCGCGTGTATTACAGGTAAAACAAGGAGTGGTGGAAGAGAAATTCCTGGCCTTCACAACCTCTGCACCTTCATGGACACAAATCAGCCGTTTACTGGTCAGCCGTGAAGCGGATAAAAAAGAAGGACATCGCCCTGCTGCTGTGGTGGATCAAAGCAGAAGCGTGTTTTCCAAGGCTCAGATGCAATTGATTGTGGGTGGTTATCGTAATAATCAGGCGTCAATTTTGGAGCGACGACATGATGTGATGGTTGTTAATCAGGGATGGCAAACCCATCCTGAAGTGATTAACGAAGTTGTCGGAATTGGCCTAGGATATAAGACAGCTTTGCGTAAGGCACTTTACATCTTTGCGGAAGGTATCAAAGAGAATGATATCAAAGGGGCTGGAATACCGGTGCATGAAAAGGGAGAGCGAGAATATTACCGACAGAGTGACTTGCTTATCCCTAATTTGTTGGCATCTATCGATTTTACACAGGCAGATGAGTACTTAGAGCAATTGAAGAAAAGTCTAAATAATTTGTGTATTAATCTTTTTAAACAAATGACCGCACCTTATCGCCATCACCCCAAGCTGGTCAAGGCATTAGCTATTGCCCGCCGTAGCCTACACAAACAACTCACTGCTTTGAGTCAGCCTCAAGGAGAATAAAAATGTCGTTTGATTCCGATTTTGATCTACTTGCTCTCTACAAAGCTTGGAAGGAACTGGATAACGGTGCTTGTGCCCAACTTAGGCGTGTGACTGAACCTGAAAAACTAAGGGATATTCCTGCTTTTTACCGGCTAGTACAACCTTTCGGCTGGAAGGAGGCAGAGAAACAATGGCCATTGCTCCGTATGGTGTTTTGTCTGAGTGCAGGGAAAGAAGTTATTGAACATACTGAACCGGATGAAGAAAATCCCAAAGGTATTAGTCTGGGTAAGGCGCTGGCAGATAGTGAGCGTATCAGTGAACGCCGGCTGTACCAAGTGTTGCGTGCGGATTGGCCTAACGATATGGTGCAGTTGCGTCGTTTGCTCATCCATGCTGAACCTAAGCTTTACTGGCCAGCGTTGGCCAAGCAATTAATACGGTGGAATCAACATGTTCGCCGTCAGATCTTAGAAGATTTCATACTTGCTCTTCCTCCTAAAAAGAAAACCGCATAAGGATGTAACATAATGAACAATTTTATTAACTTCCACGTACTAATCTCCCATAGCCCGGCTTGCCTGAACCGTGATGATATGGATATGCAAAAAGACGCTATCTTTGGTGGCAAGCGTCGGGTGCGTATTTCCAGCCAAAGTCTTAAACGAGCAATGCGTAAAAGCAACTACTACATGCGACATCTGGGGGAGTCGAGTATTCGTACTATTCAACTGGCTGAACTTAGAAATGTTTTACATGAACGTTTGGGAGCACGCTTTGAAACAGCGCTGATTGATCGTTCACTAGCTCTATTGATAGGAAAAGACATTGATGATGCGAAGGAAATAATTGGGGATGCGGTATTTCCCTGGGTAACAGAAGAAGTCGCCTGGTTCTGTGAACAGGTTGCTCAAGCAGATGCTGAAAAACTTGATGCCAAAAAATTGGCAAAGCAACTGAAACCGCATATTGCGGCTATGCGTGCTAATTTACAAAATGGCGTTGACGTGGCGTTAAGTGGCCGTATGGCGACTAGCGGCCTGATGAGTCAGCTGGGTAAAGTAGATGGTGCTATGTCCATCGCACATGCTATCACTACACATGCTGTGGAATCGGATATTGACTGGTTTTCTGCCGTTGATGATTTAAAAGATCTGGGCTCTGCTCATTTGGGAACTCAGGAATTCTCTGCTGGTGTTTTCTACCGCTATGCCAGCCTGAATCTTGCGCAATTACAGGAGAATCTGGGGGGGATTGAACGCAGTAAGGTGCTAGATATTGCCGCACATCTGGCGCATATGTTGGCGACGGAAACACCGAATGCGAAACAACGTACATTCGCGGCGTTTAATCCAGCGGATTTGGTAATCGTCAACTTTTCTGATGTACCAGTGTCTATGGCCAACGCTTTTGAAACACCTGTCAAAGCAAAACAGGATGGCTATCTCAAACCTTCTATTGAAGCGTTCACAAATTACTGGAACCGTGTTGCCCAAGTGTATGGACTAACTGGATCGGCTGCGCAATTCTCTTTGTTGAATACAACGCTTCCGGAAGGTGTTTTGTCCAAATCAGGATTGGAAGAACTGAAGAACTGGATCCGTAGTAACGGTGAGGGTTAAATATGGCTTCTTATCTCATATTACGCCTTTCCGGCCCCATGCAGTTTTGGGGGCAGCCCACGTTTGAAGGTATGCGTCCTACCGCTAATTTTCCCACTCGCAGTGGCTTACTGGGATTGCTTGGGGCGTGTCTTGGGATACGCCGAAATGACAAAGAGTTACTTCAGGCCTTGTCCGACAGTGTGCGTTTCGCGGTGCGTTGTGATGATCATAAATTGGGTGATAAGTTTGTGGAGTTGAGCAAAATTACGGATTATCACACCATTAAGGATGCTAGAGTCGATTACGTTGGTTTGAAAAGCCATGACACCATCCAAACTTGGCGTGAATACCTCTGTGATGCCCATTTTACCGTAGCTGTTTGGTGTTTACCCAACAGTCATTACAAACTAGTGAATTTAGTCACTTCAGTTCAGAAGCCGTGGTTTACTCCCTATTTGGGAAGACGCAGTTGCCCATTGAGTCATCCACTCTATTTGGGACAGTGTGAGGCAGATAATCCCCGATTGGCATTAAATCAATTCGGTGGCGGAGGAACTATTTATAGCGAAGAGGCTATCAATCCCAAAGCCCCTCCTTTACATGTTCGTGATGAGCCTATTATTGCCTTACCACGTCAGTTTTCGACACATGATTGGTTTGTTATTCAGGGAGATTTGCCATGTTCTTAAGCAAAGTCTGGATTGACTGGCGATGGGCAAAAGATCCCTATCAATTGCATCGGGCTTTGTGGCAACTTTTTCCTCATCGTCCTAATGATGCACGTGATTTTCTCTTTCGGATTGAGGCTCAACACTTTGGTCGTGGTGCGGAAGCTTTATTGCAATCAGTGCAGGCACCTTCGTCAGCGCAAGCGGCTCAGGTTATCGTGAGTAAACCTATTCAGTGGTCTATTCCGAATGGTGCCAAGCTACGTTTTAAGTTACGGGCTAATCCGATTAAGACTATTAAAGACGGAGAACAGCGCCGTGATCGCAACGGTAAGATCAAAGGTTGCCGAGTACCGCTCATTCATGAGGAGGAACAGTTGCAGTGGTTATCGCGCAAATTAGCAGGAGCGGCGCTGTTATCGACGGCTTGGGTAACACCGGAGTCCCCAATCTATTTTTACAAAGATGATATTAGGGGAAAAATTCAGCCAATATGTTTTGAAGGGCAAATCATCGTACAGGAAAATGAATCCTTTATTACTCTTTTAAGTCAAGGAATTGGTCCGGCTAAAGCTATGGGTTGTGGTTTACTCTCTTTGGGTTTGAGTTAGAGATGATCCTCGTAGCACAAATTTTTCGTATAGGGAATTTCGGTAGATCGGGATGGTTTAAGTTTTGTCTTTTTTAACATTTTGAAAAACAAATATTTTTATATTTAATAAAATGCGTTTTTTAAGTAAAAAACGTGGTGGAATTATTTATATCAAATAAGCTCTTTAAAAACAAATAGATATAATTAGTCTGTTCCCCGTGAGTACGGGGATAAACCGCCTGCCAGAAAATAAACCTGATAGAAAAAACGCTGTTCCCCGTGAGTACGGGGATAAACCGAAATTAACAGTTAAATCCATAAAATATTGTGTCTGTTCCCCGTGAGTACGGGGATAAACCGTTCAATGGATGGGAGCTGGATATCAATAGCCGCCTGTTCCCCGTGAGTACGGGGATAAACCATCCTGAGTAAGTTCGTTGTATTATCGACCTGCCTGTTCCCCGTGAGTACGGGGATAAACCGGGAACTGACAGGTAGGGCGTTGGACTGGGCTGCTGTTCCCCGTGAGTACGGGGATAAACCGGCTGAATGCAGAGGAAACAATGGAAAACCAACCTGTTCCCCGTGAGTACGGGGATAAACCGAGATGTATACCATTACCTTCAACAAACAATTTCTGTTCCCCGTGAGTACGGGGATAAACCAGAGTCGATGTTTATCGTTCATACCTTGAACCGCTGTTCCCCGTGAGTACGGGGATAAACCGAACGTTAATGCGAGTATTGAAATTTGGCGGAACTGTTCCCCGTGAGTACGGGGATAAACCGCTATTATCTCTTTTGCTCTGTGTGGTTTCGCTCTGTTCCCCGTGAGTACGGGGATAAACCGATTCACGGGCTGCCTGTATCGCATACATAGAACTGTTCCCCGTGAGTACGGGGATAAACCGTAGGCGAAAATGTATTGGTATTGGGTTCCAGTCTGTTCCCCGTGAGTACGGGGATAAACCGCCGGTGTCTGTACCACGGGCCTGCCGTGGCGGCTGTTCCCCGTGAGTACGGGGATAAACCGCATTTAAATACAGGGCAATTGGACACTGATAGCTGTTCCCCGTGAGTACGGGGATAAACCGAGATTTTAATCATTATTTGTGCTAACGATATACTGTTCCCCGTGAGTACGGGGATAAACCGTCAGCCCCTTTGTATTTATCAATAACATCATCCTGTTCCCCGTGAGTACGGGGATAAACCGAACACTGCGTCAGACATCCAAATTGGATACAGCTGTTCCCCGTGAGTACGGGGATAAACCGACGGTCGAGTCCATGGCGTTACGGGTGTGACACTGTTCCCCGTGAGTACGGGGATAAACCGGCCGTTGTACAGTGAAAATTGTCTCTGTTGATCTGTTCCCCGTGAGTACGGGGATAAACCGGTGTAATCAGGACGCAATCAATATTGCTATCGCTGTTCCCCGTGAGTACGGGGATAAACCGGAACGTTATGAATATTAGCGATGCGTGCAACGCCTGTTCCCCGTGAGTACGGGGATAAACCGTTATGCGAATTAAAATTTTGTTTGGTGCGTCACTGTTCCCCGTGAGTACGGGGATAAACCGTACAGTTAGCGTAATTCTGACATCCTGACGCACTGTTCCCCGTGAGTACGGGGATAAACCGTTGCTATTAACACCACCCAACAAGAACGCATCCTGTTCCCCGTGAGTACGGGGATAAACCGCCCCTTACCGCCAGGTTCTGACTCATGGTTTCCTGTTCCCCGTGAGTACGGGGATAAACCGCCTTTCCACGTCTTGTCATCAAACTTAATGAACTGTTCCCCGTGAGTACGGGGATAAACCGATGCGGACAGTATCATCATGCTGTATCGCGATCTGTTCCCCGTGAGTACGGGGATAAACCGAAAAAGAACTTCCAGTCTAGGTTAGAGAGTCGCTGTTCCCCGTGAGTACGGGGATAAACCGTAATAAAAATCACCCTCACTCTCTCAGGCGAACTGTTCCCCGTGAGTACGGGGATAAACCGAAATGATGAAACACACATTCTTGGGCTATGAGCTGTTCCCCGTGAGTACGGGGATAAACCGGGTGGCAATAAACGCATCAGTATTTTGTTTTACTGTTCCCCGTGAGTACGGGGATAAACCGATCCATCGCCACTACGTCCCGAAATATACTGGCTGTTCCCCGTGAGTACGGGGATAAACCGTATTACGTCATATCAAAAGATAATGCCGACGTCTGTTCCCCGTGAGTACGGGGATAAACCGAGGTTGAAAGTGCTATAAACTTAAAAATTAATGCTGTTCCCCGTGAGTACGGGGATAAACCGATGGGGGAGACGACGGTTATCGCCAATGCTTACTGTTCCCCGTGAGTACGGGGATAAACCGCAAAAAGAAGAACAACGCTTGAACAGAATTGCCTGTTCCCCGTGAGTACGGGGATAAACCGCGCAAGAAATGCGAGCAGCGCAGTTGGAAAACCTGTTCCCCGTGAGTACGGGGATAAACCGAATGCAGTCTTATTACATCAGTTGTGGGATGACTGTTCCCCGTGAGTACGGGGATAAACCGCCAACAACAATGGGACAGATCCCAATAGAACCCTGTTCCCCGTGAGTACGGGGATAAACCGCGGGGCGTCGGTGGTGCGCATCGCATAGTGGCCTGTTCCCCGTGAGTACGGGGATAAACCGTGTCTGTAAATTTTTCAGATAGTTGCGATTTGCTGTTCCCCGTGAGTACGGGGATAAACCGGTTTGCTGTTAAAAATCTCATAGAGAAAAACACTGTTCCCCGTGAGTACGGGGATAAACCGCTTTTAAGATAGCCTGCTCTACAAAATCAGCTCTGTTCCCCGTGAGTACGGGGATAAACCGATGGAACTGCTTATTTAATCCAAAGCGAAATACTGTTCCCCGTGAGTACGGGGATAAACCGCGACAGGAGGCCATTGATGCCGTCAAGTCCGGCCTGTTCCCCGTGAGTACGGGGATAAACCGCAAACAAAAAAATCAGTTAATGGTACACCAATCTGTTCCCCGTGAGTACGGGGATAAACCGCGCGAGGCCGAGAATGTCAGGTCAGGATACCGCTGTTCCCCGTGAGTACGGGGATAAACCGTCACTCTGGGATTTAGTCACGGTCGGCGATGCCTGTTCCCCGTGAGTACGGGGATAAACCGGGTTCCAGCAGGCCCTCGCTGATGGGCATATCCTGTTCCCCGTGAGTACGGGGATAAACCGGCATTTCGGTAACTGAAAATTAGAAAGAGGCACTGTTCCCCGTGAGTACGGGGATAAACCGGTAATGAATGCCGTTAAATGTACCTAACAGTACTGTTCCCCGTGAGTACGGGGATAAACCGTCTACAATAAACCTGCTCATTTCTTGGAATATCTGTTCCCCGTGAGTACGGGGATAAACCGTAAATTGGCTGTATCACGAATATAAATATTGGCTGTTCCCCGTGAGTACGGGGATAAACCGATAGCTACGAAAGGCGGCTTAGTGATTATGATCTGTTCCCCGTGAGTACGGGGATAAACCGTTGCTATCAACGCCACCCAGCAAGAAAGCATCCCTGTTCCCCGTGAGTACGGGGATAAACCGGAAGATGAGATAGCCGAAATCATGTGCGGCGCCTGTTCCCCGTGAGTACGGGGATAAACCGGGGTTCCGTGGTGGACACCCAAAACGACACCGCCTGTTCCCCGTGAGTACGGGGATAAACCGGGGGCAATTCTCTCCTTTAACTTAACTCCTTGCTGTTCCCCGTGAGTACGGGGATAAACCGCCTACGGTATTTTGCTGAGTTACTACGCTCACCTGTTCCCCGTGAGTACGGGGATAAACCAGCAGGGAAAAACGGGCGTTGCCCAAATCAAAGCCTGTTCCCCGTGAGTACGGGGATAAACCGGTGGTACGGAAACTGGACTCTTTTCCCTCGCCCTGTTCCCCGTGAGTACGGGGATAAACCGCCAACGTTGAGCAGTCACTGGCTCAAGGGGTTCTGTTCCCCGTGAGTACGGGGATAAACCGACTTTGCCTCGTGGGGCGACGGTCTTTTGGAACTGTTCCCCGTGAGTACGGGGATAAACCGCGCACTTGAGAACGGAGTGGCAAATATCAACACTGTTCCCCGTGAGTACGGGGATAAACCGGTCATAATGCTTGTGGGCTATGATTTTGATGACTGTTCCCCGTGAGTACGGGGATAAACCGGTGAAACCGCTGCGGCGGTTATCGGGATTGGCCTGTTCCCCGTGAGTACGGGGATAAACCGAAAGCGAATTATTGCCATTCTTCGAATCCATTCTGTTCCCCGTGAGTACGGGGATAAACCGACAACTGCAATAAAAAATTATAGGGCTTTAGGCTGTTCCCCGTGAGTACGGGGATAAACCGTCACTAAACATGGCGCTCTTGGGTGAGAAATACTGTTCCCCGTGAGTACGGGGATAAACCGCCCGCGCGCCAGTTTCGCCAGCTCGCCATAAACTGTTCCCCGTGAGTACGGGGATAAACCGCGCGGTGAGTATAAACAGCTTTATAGCCGCGTCTGTTCCCCGTGAGTACGGGGATAAACCGACAGCGACGGAGAGACTACGATGAGTGAGAAACTGTTCCCCGTGAGTACGGGGATAAACCGGTTATAGAAACTAATGGTTCTGGTTTTATTCGCTGTTCCCCGTGAGTACGGGGATAAACCGGCTGCAAAAATCGCTGCTGATGGTGCAAAGAACTGTTCCCCGTGAGTACGGGGATAAACCAATAACCCGTAAATCCGGGACTTTTTAATATTCCTGTTCCCCGTGAGTACGGGGATAAACCAATAACCCGTAAATCCGGGACTTTTTAATATTCCTGTTCCCCGTGAGTACGGGGATAAACCGCGCTACCCGGTGCAATCAATGATCCACAAAAACTGTTCCCCGTGAGTACGGGGATAAACCGGAAATATGGAGTTTCATCGACAATACTAATACCCTGTTCCCCGTGAGTACGGGGATAAACCGAGCATAGAGTTAGCCGCAGGAAGTGGCTGCTGCTGTTCCCCGTGAGTACGGGGATAAACCGACAGTAACCCTCGCCATTTCAGGCAGAATTTCCTGTTCCCCGTGAGTACGGGGATAAACCGCATAATTTTTCATATACAGATTTTCGCCCTGACTGTTCCCCGTGAGTACGGGGATAAACCGTTTTGCAATTGTGATTTACTGATGCCAATATCCTGTTCCCCGTGAGTACGGGGATAAACCGCCTGCTCGTAGTTGCGCACGATGCCAACGGAACCTGTTCCCCGTGAGTACGGGGATAAACCGTCAATAACTATTTTCTAAAAATGTAAAATTATCTGTTCCCCGTGAGTACGGGGATAAACCGCTCTTCCCGATGGCTACCGTTGGCAATCTATCCCTGTTCCCCGTGAGTACGGGGATAAACCGCTAGCTGTAATTGCAATTCATCATACGTAGGACTGTTCCCCGTGAGTACGGGGATAAACCGCAGATCGATGGCGAGCCGGGGCTGGAAATAGACTGTTCCCCGTGAGTACGGGGATAAACCGAAATAAAATACCCATCAATACAGATTGTGAAACTGTTCCCCGTGAGTACGGGGATAAACCGCGATCAGTATTTTTCTAAAATGGATGTAGTACCTGTTCCCCGTGAGTACGGGGATAAACCGCGAATCCCCGCCTCCGCTTTTCTGCTTGACGTCTGTTCCCCGTGAGTACGGGGATAAACCGGTTGACCCTGTCCGGCGGATGTCATGAACAGTCTGTTCCCCGTGAGTACGGGGATAAACCGATAGCGATGGTGACTATGAAACATATGATATTCTGTTCCCCGTGAGTACGGGGATAAACCGATCTTTTTGAACTTCTTTAATGAAATCCAATGCCTGTTCCCCGTGAGTACGGGGATAAACCGTTGATAAAAAATCACCAACCGAAAATAAAGATCTGTTCCCCGTGAGTACGGGGATAAACCGCTCGCACATTTATCATGTCAGCCTTAACTAATCTGTTCCCCGTGAGTACGGGGATAAACCGAGACAAATATCTACAGTCCGATAATCATAGAACTGTTCCCCGTGAGTACGGGGATAAACCGAGACAAATATCTACAGTCCGATAATCATAGAACTGTTCCCCGTGAGTACGGGGATAAACCGGAACTGACCGAACGTTATAATGTGCAATATATCTGTTCCCCGTGAGTACGGGGATAAACCGCCGGGGCGCGGCAAGCTGTCTGGCCTGCTCTGCCTGTTCCCCGTGAGTACGGGGATAAACCGGACATTGACACTAATTGGCTGATTGAGCATCACTGTTCCCCGTGAGTATGGGGATAAACCGTTTTTCTACTGCTTCGCAAAGCTTGGCTATATCTGTTCCCCGTGAGTACGGGGATAAACCGGGTTATCCAGTGTTCAAACGTCAACAGGTGCTCTGTTCCCCGTGAGTACGGGGATAAACCGATGGCATCCTGGATTTTTTTGCGCATCGCTATCTGTTCCCCGTGAGTACGGGGATAAACCGCAATAGTAGGAATAAATAACATTGCAAATAAACTGTTCCCCGTGAGTACGGGGATAAACCGAGTCTGTCCTGTCGAGGAAGCGGAATATCACCCTGTTCCCCGTGAGTACGGGGATAAACCGCCCGTAAACAACCTTTTCGTTTAGCTTTGCTGCTGTTCCCCGTGAGTACGGGGATAAACCTTATCGTTTTGAGGGTAAGCAGAAAATGCTATCCTGTTCCCCGTGAGTACGGGGATAAACCGAGGTCTCTATTGACGTGGATGTCGGTCTTCGTCCTGTTCCCCGTGAGTACGGGGATAAACCGCAATTTAATCAAACGGGCATGGAGTTTATTTACTGTTCCCCGTGAGTACGGGGATAAACCGCGCTGCAATAATCTCAGAGTTCATTGAACGCCCTGTTCCCCGTGAGTACGGGGATAAACCGTGTAGTAACATCAATGCAGGATAGACAATCTACTGTTCCCCGTGAGTACGGGGATAAACCGCAATAGCGAGAGAGGTTCCCTTCTCTCATTTTACTGCTCCCCATACATACGGAAATAAATATAGTGTTTATCATATCACTTTGTTGCAGATAGAGGTGTTTATAGCCTGTGGAGAACTCAAGTCATGGAGGGCTTTTCAGTGTGATAGGAGCTTATGGTGATATATCAAACATCTTTTCTATTTAATCTTTGCAACTTATTGATAATCTGTATCGCTATAAAAATATCGTTGAGTCGTTGAGGTATAAGGGAATAGCGAGTTTCCAGCATGATGGGAGGGACATGTTATATCCTATTGAAAATAAGACAGATAAAAAATGGTTGAAATCGTCCTATAGTAAACTATTTCCATCCGGTAAAATCCGGAGCAAAATAGGGCACGTTGTTATCATTCATAAAATAGTAATAAAAAATGACATATTGTCATTGTTTCAGCTTTCAATTTGGGCTTACTGCGTTTATGATGCGCGCTTCGTATTTTCAACCGGCGCCACTGGCTTTGAGCTTTAGCGGAGAAATGATGCCTCCTGCTAGCTAACACAGTCTTTTCCCGTGGCGGTTCTATCTGCATTATTCCAAGGGATAGATGATAGCATAAATGACTGAGAACACCTCTCTGACACCACTCGTTGAATTGAAAGCCTTGAGTAAGGGCTTCGACGGTAAACAAGTTATTTCACAGCTCGATCTGACAATCAATGATGGCGAGTTCCTGACCATTCTTGGGCCATCCGGTTGTGGCAAAACCACAGTACTCCGCCTGATTGCCGGGCTGGAAGATGCAAACAGCGGCAAAATTTTACTGGAAGGGCAGGATATTACTGATATTCCCGCCGAGCACCGTCACGTTAATACGGTTTTCCAAAGTTATGCCCTGTTCCCCCACATGACCGTATTTGAAAATGTCGCTTTTGGACTTCGGATGCAGAAAACACCGGAAATAGAGATTGCTCCGCGTGTTGAGGAAGCACTGCGCATGGTTCAGCTTGAAGAGTTTGCCCAGCGTAAACCTGTCCAGCTTTCCGGCGGTCAACAGCAACGTGTGGCGATTGCCCGTGCGGTTGTCAATAAACCGAAAGTCTTGCTGCTGGATGAATCACTATCCGCGCTAGATTACAAGTTGCGCAAGCAGATGCAAAATGAGCTAAAGGCGCTCCAGCGTAAGCTCGGCATTACCTTTATCTTCGTGACCCACGATCAGGAAGAGGCACTGGTCATGTCAGACCGTATCGTGGTTATGCGTAACGGACGTATTGAACAGGATGGCTCTCCGCGTGAGATTTACGAAGAGCCGAAAAACCTGTTTGTTGCCCGCTTTATCGGCGAAATCAATATCTTTGATGCTGAAGTACTGCATCGTATTGATGATCAACGGATACGCGCCAATGTTGAAGGCCACGAGTGTGATATTTTCACTTCGCTGCCAGTGACAGTTGGGCAAACGTTGAAAGTATTGCTGCGCCCGGAAGACCTGCGCGTGGAAGAGATCAACAACGGTGAGCAGGTATCGGGACTGATTGGTTATGTTCGTGAGCGTAACTACAAAGGGATGACGCTGGATTCCGTGGTCGAAATGGAAAATGGCAAGATGGTCATGGTGAGCGAATTCTTCAACGAAGATGATCCTGATGTTGACCATTCCCTGAACCAGAAGATTGCCGTTACTTGGGTAGAAAGCTGGGAGGTTGTGCTGGTCGATGAAGAAGACGCGTAAACTATTCCAGAATATCGTCATTACGGGTATCGTATCCTGGCTGATGCTGTTCGTCTTTTTGCCGAACCTGATGATCATCGGAACCAGCTTCCTGACCCGTGATGATGCCAATTTAGTGCAGATGGTATTCTCGCTGGATAACTATAGCCGCTTGTTCGATCCGCTGTATGCCGAGGTGCTGCTGCATTCACTGAATATGGCAATTATAGCGACGTTGTGCTGTCTGGTGATTGGCTATCCGTTCGCTTTTTTTCTGGCCCGTATGCCGGAGAAACTGCGTCCCCTGATGCTATTCCTGTTGATCGTGCCGTTCTGGACGAACTCGTTAATCCGTATTTATGGTTTAAAGATGTTCCTCAGCACCCGCGGGTATTTGAATGATTTTCTGATGTGGATGGGGCTTATCGATAAACCCTTTCGCATCATGTATACCCCCGAAGCGGTTGTGTTGGGTCTGGTTTACATCTTGCTGCCGTTTATGGTGATGCCACTCTATTCCAGCATTGAGAAGCTGGATAAATCCTGTCTGGAAGCGGCACGCGATTTAGGGGCGGGGAAATTGCAGACCTTTATCCGCATCATTGTGCCATTGACCATGCCGGGCATTATCGCCGGTTGTTTGCTGGTATTGCTGCCAGCGATGGGGCTATTCTACGTGGCTGACTTGATGGGCGGGGCGAAGAATCTGCTGATCGGGAACGTGATTAAGAGCCAATTCCTCAATATCCGTGACTGGCCGTTTGGCGCGGCGACCAGCATCTGTTTGACGTTGGTAATGGGATTGATGTTATTGGTTTATTATCGTGCGGCCAAGCTGCTGAACAAGAAGGTGGAACTGGAATGATCGGACGCCTGTTGCGCGGTGGCTTCATGACCATCGTTTATGCTTACCTGTATATCCCGATTATTATCCTGTTGGTAAGCTCGTTTAACCAATCACGTTTCGGCATTCGCTGGCAGGGTTTTACCACTGAATGGTATAGTTTGCTGTTCGCCAATGACAGCCTGCTTCAAGCGGCAGGCCATTCCCTGACGATGGCGGTAACTTCCGCCACGTTTGCCACTTTGATTGGTTCCCTGACTGCGGTCGCCTTGTATCGTTACTCATTCCGTGGCAAAAAGTTTGTTGGTGGTATGCTGTTTGTCGTGATGATGTCGCCGGATATCGTGATGGCGATTTCACTGCTGGTACTGTTTATGCTGCTCGGCGTTTCACTGGGATTCTGGTCATTGCTGTTTTCGCATATCACCTTCTGCTTGCCGTTTGTGGTGATAACGGTTTACTCCCGTCTGAAAGATTTCGATGTCAAAATGCTGGAAGCGGCACGTGATTTGGGCGCGGGCGAATTGACTATCCTGCGAAAAATCATTCTGCCGCTGGCGATGCCGGCGGTTATGGCAGGTTGGTTACTGAGCTTTACCTTATCGATGGATGATGTGGTTGTTTCCTCATTCGTGACAGGGCCAAGCTACGAGATTTTGCCACTTAAGATCTATTCCATGGTAAAAGTGGGAATTTCGCCGGAAGTGAACGCATTAGCAACGATTTTGTTACTTATGTCGTTGGTTTTGGTGCTGATTAGCCAATTTGTGATGCGTGATCGCATAGGGAAGTCTTAATCTTCTTTTCAGCGTGGTTGTGGGTTGGCCACGCTTTTATTTCAGAATTTCTTTCATATACACCGATTCAGCAAGAAATAAGTCGCTTTACCCCATTAAATGTCACTTTTATAATAGCCCCCTTTTCGGGGATAGGTTCACGCCGAACCTATATATAATACTAACGCACCAACTGCGAGGGGAAACACGACATGAAAAACAACATGAAAAAGTGGTTCTGTCTGTTAGCCGCTGGGATGATGGCATTAAGCATTGGTTCGGTGAATGCCGCTGCCGCTGATGATGGCAAAACGCTGTATTTCTACAACTGGACTGAATACGTTCCGCCTGGTTTGCTCAACCAGTTCACCAAAGAGACTGGAATTAGGGTGATTTATTCCACCTATGAATCCAATGAGAGCATGTACACCAAGCTGAAAACCTATAAAGACGGCGCTTATGATTTAGTGGTTCCATCCACTTACTTTGTCTCAAAGATGAGTAAAGAAGGGATGTTGCAAAAAATCGATACCAGTAAATTGAGCAACTTCCATAACCTTGATCCTAACCTGCTCCATAAGTCTTTTGACCCGAATAACGATTACTCTATCCCTTATATTTGGGGCGCAACGGCGATTGGCGTCAACGGCGATAATATTGATCCCAAATCTCTCTCTTCGTGGGCTGATCTTTGGAAACCAGAATACAAAAACAGTTTAGTACTGACTGACGATGCGCGTGAAGTCTTCCAGATGGCGTTGCTGAAATTGGGATATTCCGGCAATACCTCTGATCCGAAAGAGATTGAGGCTGCTTATCAGGAACTGAGAAAACTGATGCCAAATGTACTGGCATTTAACTCTGACAATCCTGCCAATCCATTTATGGAAGGCGAAGCGGATATCGGTATGATGTGGAACGGCTCTGCTTATGTTGCGCGTCAGGCTGGTACACCGGTTGAGATTATTTGGCCGAAAGAGGGTGGGATTTTCTGGATGGACAGTTTGGCTATTCCTGCGAATGCTAAAAATGTCGATGGCGCGATGAAATTGATCAATTTCTTGTTACGTCCAGAAATTGCGGCGCAGGTTGCTAAGAAAATTGGCTACCCGACTCCGAACCTGGAAGCGAAAAAATTACTACCGAAATCCATGACAGAAGATAAGTCTTTGTATCCAGATGCTGCCGTGATCAAAAAAGGCGAATGGCAGAGTGATGTTGGCAATGCCAATATTCTGTACGAAGAGTACTTCCAAAAATTGAAAGCAGGTCAATGACCTAAAATCAGTTTGAATTACGAGGGAGCTTTGGCTCCCCTTTTTAATATGCTTGAAAGCTATTCTTTAAAGACTTGGTTGCGATGCCAGGCGATGAAACTTTCCAATGGATAATAGTCTTTATTCTGGGGACGCAATATTGGCTGTTTTGCAAAATTCCAGAAAAGTTGCTTCACTATCGTGCCACCATTGACACTTTCTGAAACCAGTAACTTCATATTATCGTCAATACTGATTGATCCCATATCGAATGCAGAATGGTGCAGAGAGCAAAGGGCAAGCCCGTTGTTTACCGTACAGGGGCCGCCGTATTGTTTCCATTTGATATGTGCGGCTTCCAGGCCAACGGGGGTACTGTCATGTCGCAGATTGTAACCACATATTGCGCATTGGTAGTTATAGGCGCGCAGTATCTGCTGGCGAAAATGGGGATCACGCATTTTGCGGATATCGTTTAAAGAGAAATCCAATTGGTTGGCGAGCAGCTCTTGTATGCTGTCAGGGAAATGTTCACTCAGGATTTGTTGTGCCAATTTATTGATGGTAGCGGGTTTTTTGCGTAATAACTGGTAGCTTTGTGGGTCGAAACCTCCTTTGACGCCAAATTCAATGAGTTCACGTTTTGGCGGCTCCTTGCTACCTTTTTGTGGCGTACAGAGTTCGGTATTTTGCAATTCCCAAAACCCGTCGCCACGTAAGCGCCAGAAGGGTAAAGAGGGATAGTGGGTTTTGCGTCTTGGGCCAAAGTTATTGAGTAGCTCCAGTAGTGGCTGGTGGATCTCCTCCCCATAATCAAACAGTCGTTCATGACCTTTCTGATATTGCGAGAGTACATACAGTAGCAATAACGGCTTATGTGGCGCACGTTGATCACCTTTGCGCCATACAGAAAGGTTTGAAATTGCGACTTGGAGTTCTTTGATTGCAGGCATGTAAGTTGTTTGATTAATGGTAACGGTATTGCGATCATGCTCGCAAAAGTGGTGAGAGGCAAGATGTTGGTTTGGAAGAAATTTGGGGTGGGTTATATGAAGATCCGCTGAAAATGGTGTGTAGACAGTAAAAACATATTGCTATATATCTTTTAGTTAGAGTTGATATGGGGATTATTTATCGTTCCATTGATTGATATCAGACTGGGAGATTAAGCTTTTTAATATAACCTTCTTCAACGGCTTGTTTTGACCAACAAGTGATCTGAGATTTATATAATTTATTTACTTCAATTAGCAGAATTATTCTTCTGAATAAATACTTCTTACTCAGAAGAATAAACTCAGTATTTTTACTTTTAAAAGATATATATGTTGTAAATTTAATGTTTTACTTTTATTTAAAAAATAATAAAAACATTGGACTAATGCTTGTTCAGAATTTTAGGGTGACTATATTTATTTAATTAATCAATGAAACAAAATCTGGAAATGATTATTTCCCATTAATTAAATCAAGTTAGTTTATTTGTAAATTAATATTGACCTTTATTTTACATATAGACAACAAACGCCATGATTAAATTTCATAATATGTTTTCTGCATTAAAAAAATTTTATGATATTGAAATGATGAACTGAGAAAATTTTTTATTTTTCATATAACTGCATTGAATATTTCAAATTAATAATATGATGTATCATAAATATATACTTCCTGTTTAATCGGCTATCTGATAAATATTCATTTATTCTCACCCTACTCAGAATTCACTTCATATTCTGGCAGCAAATTTAAACAAAAAATTAACACTTGGAAGTTATAAAAAAATGAAAAATATAAATGAATTGATCCCATTAAAGATCATTGCGTCTGGTATTGCCTTACCAGAAAACAAAGTGTATTCATCCGATTTAGATTTAAAGTTCAATAAACCGAAGGGGTTTGTCGAAAAACATTCTGGAATAGAGTATCGTTATCATTCGGATTATGACGTCCCCCCAGCTAAATTAGCCACAAATGCATTGCATAATACGTTAGAAACACATCAAATCTCGCCAGATTCAATTGATCTGCTGATTTCAGCTTCTGCTATCCCGATTCAAGCCTTACCTTATTCCGCAGCACATATTTTAAAAGCGAGCCGTTTAAAAGCCGGAACTGCCTGTTTTGATATTAATTCAAGTTGTGTCAGTTTTATTTCTGCCCTGGATGTTGCGAGTGGATTGTTAGCAACCCGACAGTATCGGCGAATTGCCATTGTCTCCTCAGAGATGGCTTCCCGTGGCATTGACTGGTCACATCAAGAATCATCACTGATTTTTGGTGATGGGGCGGCTTGTGTGATCGTTGAAAGAGGGAATGGGAAAAGCGGGATTGTTACCTACAAACATGAAACCTATCCAGAAGGTCTCGAATTATGTGAGATTCGGGCCGGCGGAACCCGCAAGAATCTGCGTGCAGGCATGGAAGATAGCGATTTTCTGTTCCAGATGCAGGGTAAGCCACTGTTTAAACTGACTGCCTCATTGATTGAAGAATTTACAGCGCGTGTATTGGATGATGCCAATCTTGCAATGTCCGATATCGATACCGTGATACCTCATCAGGCAAGTCATTTGGGATTGAAACATATTCTCAAACGCTTGAATATCAAGGATGAGAGATTTGTGAATATCTATCGTTATCGTGGTAATCAGGTCGCGGCATCCATTCCAAGCGCGCTGCATGAAGCCATTATGACAGATCGCTATTATGGTCGTGATTATGTGATGTTACTTGGTACAGCGGCTGGGCTTTCATTAAGTGAGATGATTCTAAGACCATGAAAATTCTTGTAACCGGAGCCACGGGTGGGTTAGGTCGTAATGCCGTTGATTACCTGTTATCCCATGAAGAGACGGTGGTGGCAACCGGACGTGACCCGCAGGCGGGTGAGTTATTGACTCAATTGGGTGTGGAGTTTCGTCTCGCTGAACTGGCGACGCTAACGGAGGGTGAAGCCATCGAACTGATGTCAGAGTGTGATGCAGTCTGGCATTGTGCTGCCAAATCCTCTCCCTGGGGCGATCCTGATGAGTTTGAACGTATCAATGTGGCTGCGACACATACATTGGCACAGGCAGCAGGAGTATGTGGTATTCGGCGATTTGTCCATATTTCTACTCCAGCTGTATATTTTAATTTTTCACACCAACAGCATGTTACCGAAAATCAGCGCAGCCAGCGTTTTGCCAATGATTACGCCCGAACCAAGTTTCTGGCGGAAGAGAGCATACGCCAACTGATCCCCCGCTATCCTGACACAACTTACATTATCCTGCGCCCTCGTGGATTATTTGGCCCGCATGACAGGGTATTGTTGCCGCGTTTGCTGGCCCAGGTTAAAGCCAGCAAAGGCGTTATGGCTTTGCCTGCGGGGGGAAGGAATGCTCTGGATCTCACTTACGTAATGAATGTTGTCCATGCCATGTCGTTGGCGACTCATCACGAAGGGTTGCAAAGTGGGGCGATATATAACATTACCAATCAACAGCCACAGCCATTGGCGAAGATCTTAGGGCAGTTATTTAACGAGATGCAGTTTGATTACCGGATCAAATCATTGCCTTACCCACTTCTGTATGGTGTTGCGGCAATATTGGAAGGCGTTGCCATGCTCACCCGAAAAGAGCCGTTGCTGACGCGTTATGGTATTGGTGCGGCTTATTTCTCTATGACACTGGATAACTCAAAAGCGCAAGAAGAGCTGGGTTATTCGCCGATTTATACCATCGAAGAAGGTATTCATTTAACGGCCAACTGGCTAAAACAGATAGATCAGCAAACGGGTGCACATGGTTAAGATACGTGTTTTTGAAGTGGGATATTGCACTCATTCCGGTTGCATGGCACTGAAAGGTGCCAGTCTTCGCGTATGCAAATTTCCGGCTCGTGCGTGGTTGTTGGAGTGTAATGATAAGCGTTGGCTGCTTGATACCGGATACGCCAGCCATTTTTACGATCATACCCGCAATGGAATTATTCGATTATATCGCATGGTTACACCGGTCTACTTTGACACCAAAGACGCATTGGTGATGCAACTAAAAGAGGAAGGGATTCAGGCACGTGATATTGATGGCCTCATCATTTCTCACTTTCATGGTGATCATATTGCCGGATTACGAGATTTTCCGCAGACCCAATTTATCTGTTCGGGGGAAGGTTGGCGGCAAACCCGTAACTTACGCGGTATTGCTGCGCTACAAAAAGCATTTGTGCGGGGGTTAGTCCCGGAAGATTTCGAATCCAGAGTCAGTTTTTATGAAGGGTTTGAAACCAGCCCGTTGCCAGAGGAATTAGCGGTATTGGGGGAAGGTTATGCCGTGCCAGAAAGCCAGAAACAGATACTTATTGTTCCGCTGCCTGGCCATGCGGCAGGGCACCTTGGCCTTTGTGTATTGACTGAACAGGGTTGGGTGTTGTTGGCAGGAGATGCCGCCTGGTCTCCGACCAATTACCGTGAACTGCGTGGGCCTGCAAAATTGGCGAATCTTATTATGGATAACAGCCGTGCCTATTACGAGACACTGAATAAGCTGCATCAAATTGATCAAAAGCAGATCCCTATCCAGCTATGCCATGAGGGAGATTTAGAATGATATTTAAGACGCTTTGGTACTATTGGCGGGCCAGAAAACGGTGGAAATTTGCCAACCGACAGCAGCTTGAACAACATCAATGGCGAGAATTGGCGCGATTCAGGCATAGGGTTCTGACGAAAAGCCCTTATTTCTCCTCATTCGGTGATTTATCGTTGGTGGAATATCCGCTTATGAATAAAGCCATCATGATGGAAAATTTCGACCAGATGAATACGGCGGGTCTCAAACGCGATGAGTTGTTGGCCTGTGCGCGGCTGAGCGAACAGTCACGGGACTTCAAACCGACAGTCGGCAAATTCAGCGTTGGCATGTCATCGGGGACATCAGGGCAGCGAGGTATTTTTGTTGCCAGCCCGAAAGAGCGGAGCATTTGGGCAGGAACCCTGCTTGCCAAGATGCTGCCAAATGGCTTATTTCATGGTGAGCGAGTTGCACTGTTCTTACGGGCGGGGAACAATCTTTACGATAGTGTCCAGAACCGTTGGATATCCTTCCGTTTTTTTGACTTGTTCGCTGACTTTAATCAGCAAGTACAAGCGTTAGTAGAGTATCAACCAACGATTGTCGTAGCGCCAGCTCAAGTATTGCGTGCGTTGGCATTGAAGATCCAACAAGGCGAAGCATCATTGCCGCCGGTTAAAGTGATCTCGGTGGCAGAAGTGCTGGAGCCGCAAGATCGACAACTATTGAAAACCGTATTCAGGGAAGTGGGAGAAATTTATCAGGCCACGGAAGGGTTCCTGGCATGTACCTGCTCGCATGGGACGCTGCATCTTAATGAAGAGTTTCTGCATATTGAGCCAAAATGGATCGATGAATCGCGTTTTAACCCGATCATTACCGATTTTACGCGGGAAACCCAGCCCATTGTGCGTTACAAGCTTGATGATATTTTGGTGGTAAAGAAAGCCCCGTGTGATTGTGGCAATCCTGCATTGGCGATAGAGCGCATAGAAGGGCGCAATGATGATCAGCTAATTTTACCTGCTCTGGCAGGGGGAACAGTAAATATTTTCGCTGATCCTTGTTCGCGGATCATTGCCAATACCTTGCCGCTAACAAGTGATTACCGGCTAACCCAAACTGAGTGGTTGCTGAAATTGGAAGGGGATTGTGTTGTTGAAGTTCTCCAACAGTGCCAGTCGGCGCTATCAGATTACTTTGCCAAACAGGGAGTTGATATTGATAAAATTGAATGGCAATGCGTATCGCAGGCGATATTACCGGATCTGTTTAATAAGCGCCGCCGGATAATTAGGAAGTGAAACTGCGCAATCGCACTGGAGATGGTTGATTGCGCGTTTTTATTTTACTGTATCAGGAAATTTGCATGTGACATTTGAGTTTATTTGCCCAAAGCCGTTGCTTTCCCGGAAGATGTAAAACATGTTGATATTATTGCTATTGGTCGAGTTCGTATCATAACTCCGGCGGGAGAGGGATGGGATAGTTGGTTTGATGGCGAAAATGTCACTTCTGATTTTATGGCTGACAGACAGCAGCCAAGTGAGCAGCTCAGGGAGGAGTTTTGATGATTAAGTATATGCTTGATACCAATAGTTGTATTTATACTATCAAGAATAAGCCGCAGAAAGTCAGAGAAGCTTTTTATCAGCATTATGGTCAGCTTTGCATCAGTTCTGTAACATTGATGGAATTAATTTATCGTTCTGAAAGATCAGCGAATCCTAAAAAGAATCTGGATATTATTGAGGGATTCGCTGCACGTTTAGAAGTTATGACTTATGGCTTTGATGCGGCTGTGCATACAGGGCAAATCCGTACTCCTGGTAGTGATGCCAAGGTTTGTCAGGCTATCCGTCCAGCGAGTTTAGGCACTGTGGGTTCAGGCAATCACTTTGTTGAACTGCAAATTGTCGATACCATTTTGGATAGGTATGCCGCGTATGAGGTAGGTCTGCGTAAAGGTGTAACACCAGCGCGGGCAG
This sequence comes from Xenorhabdus ehlersii, assembly GCF_003610465.1. Classification (GTDB taxonomy): domain Bacteria; phylum Pseudomonadota; class Gammaproteobacteria; order Enterobacterales; family Enterobacteriaceae; genus Xenorhabdus; species Xenorhabdus ehlersii. The sequence goes on from NZ_RAQI01000004.1 coordinate 199,405, forward strand.
GGGAATTGGCATTGATCCCCGGTTCAATGGGAGATTATTCCTATTTAGGTCGTGGATAACATTTAAAGCCTAATATCGAATTAAGTCTACAACCATTATTTTTCAAGTTGCAGTCTATAAAACAGTAACTTGATATTTCTTACTAAAGAATTTTTTTGAAAAATAAAATATAAAAAACACAACATTAAAATTTCATATTTCATTGAATACCAAGACTAACTTATTATTCTAATTTCTCCCTCATGTAATAACCTGATATTCGAAACAGAAAGTGATAACTATCTTTTATCAGCTAATAAAAAATTTTCATTAAGCAGATTAGTAATAAGTCACCTAATGTATCTTAAGTGCACAAAAAGATTAATTTTTTATTCTTATTCAGTGTTGGGACATCAAATATTCCATGAGGTACTATATATGAGTTCATATATTAGTAATAAGTTCATTAGGTTTTCTCTATATATAGGTTCTTTGCTTTTACCATTTATAGCCACGAATACATTGGCTATAGGTGAAAAAAACACTGAACAGCAAACACAGACAGTGGCAAATGAAAATCAGTTAGATAATAGGGGCGATGGAACAGCAGGTTTAATTGCGCAAAATATTCAGACGGTGAGTCGGGTATTGTCATCTTCACCTTCTCAACTTACCGAACAAGCTAAATCCTATGCGTTAGGAAAGCTCAATGGGACGATATCCAGCGAGACACAGAAATGGTTATCACAGTTTGGTACAGCCAGAATTAATTTTGCCCTTGATAGAAAAGGTAAATTGGATAATGGCTCCCTGGATATGTTGCTTCCGCTTTATGACAATAAAGCCGATTGGTTGGTTTTCTCCCAATTTGGTTATCGCCATAAAGACAGCCGTCATACTGTGAATGTCGGTTTGGGGGGACGCTATTTTACGCCTCATTGGATGTATGGGCTGAATACTTTCTTTGACCATGATGTCACCGGTAAAAACCAGCGCCTCGGTGTAGGGGCAGAAGCCTGGACAGATTATGTCAAACTTTCTGCCAATTCATACTTGCGTCTGACTGAATGGCGCCAGTCATTGAAAGATCATGATTGGGAAGAACGTCCTGCCAACGGTTTTGATCTTCAAGGTGAATTTTATTTACCCGCTTACCCGAACCTGGGGGGTAAGTTAGGCTTTGAACAATACTTTGGTGATAACGTTGCTTTGTTCAATCGTGACAGCAAACAGAAAAACCCCAGCCTGGGCAGAGTTGGCCTGAATTATACACCGATCCCGTTGGTGACAATGGGGGTAGATTACAAATATGGGGGCAGCGGACACAGTGAAACTCTGTTCCAGGCCAACCTGAACTACCGCTTTGGTGTACCTTGGGACGCGCAGTTCTCGCCTGGTAGTGTTGCTTCCATGCGTACACTGGCAGGTAGCCGTTATGACTTAGTGGAAAGAAATAACCATATTGTGCTTGATCATCGGAAGAAGCCAGATGAACTGGAATTGACGATGTCGCAAAACACTATCTTTGGTTATAGCCAGCAAACATGGCCAACACCATTACCTATAACGGCTAACATAAAATCAAGCGTCAAAAAAATCATATTTCAGGCAGATAATGCATTTACCCAAAATGGCGGCAGTATTGCCACTATTGGTGGCGGTAATGAGCTAGTTACGCTTGTATTGCCTAAATATATTCCTGATGGACAGAATACGCATACGGTAAATATCTTTGCGGAAGGAAATAACGGTAAGGTAAGTAAGCCCGCTATTTTGAATGTGACAGTACAGCCTTTTGTTGTCAGACAATTTAAGGCTGAACAATTAACAACCTCTAATACGGGTGCTCAGGGGGGTTATAATTTACTGGCGACTATCGCTCATGGTGCTGCTGATAAAGATATTATCCGCAATGGCGTGATTGATAATGTCACCTGGTCGATTGAGCCACAAAGTAAAGATGTTAGTCTGAATTGGGAAAACCCCAGCAGAACCAATTCTCAGGGGCAGTTGCAGGCAACGGTAATAACCTCCCAGCCGCTGAAAGATGTGAAAGTTTTCCTGGAAATACCTGGAATGCCAAAAACTCATGTTGGTGATATTGGCTTTAGTGGCCTGATTTCTGACTTTAAGATTCAATCCGTTACTCCGTTCGTATCTGGGCCACTTCTCGCTGGAGATAATGGCTATACCTTTACGGCCGTTGTAAAAGATAAGAATGGTATTGCCCTGAAAAATCAGAAGGTGGATGTCAAATGGTATCCTGAGACATTACCGGATGGTATGAAGTGGTCATCAGTGCAAAACACCACAAATACCGAAGGGAAATTGTTTGCTACCTTAACCAGTACCAAACCTGTAAAAGATATTAAAGTCGGTGCCTCAATTGATGGTGGTAAAACGACGACATACACTGAAAAACCCGTGGCTTTCGTCGGTGATATTAAGATTGGCGACATTGAAGTGACACCGAATAAGGATCTCAATGGTGACGGAAAAGAGGCTTATCTCTATAAAGCAAAAATTAAGGATGCTGCTACTGATTTAGCTATACCAAATCTGACCTTTGATCACGATAAGGTGATTTGGAGCATGGTTAATGACAAGTTTGACCACAATAAACTGGTAGAGGAAGGTAAGCTGGTGTTCGGCAATAAACAGCTAACCACGGATGATCAGGGATACTTGACGACAACGTTGACCAGCTCTGTCGGTGTTGACAATGTCAATGTCAAGCTGGAACTTGTGAAAAAAGAGGGAAAACAGGAATCGATTGCTAACACTACCGTGAAATTTATACCGGTAGAGCAGCCTGTTGGGTTGTATATTTACAATGGGAATAATCCATCTGTCAATCACTTCTACAAGAGTGATGAGAATGGACCTTATAATGTCTTCGATGCATTAAACGCAGAGTTACGACGTGATCCAAATACTCCTCTTATTGATCCTAACATTGAAGAAGGCAAATATACCGTAGTTTCAGGGCAAGTAGCCGAACAGAGTATGGGTTCTGATAATGTGTTCGATTTTGTGCTTGATGGTCTGCACTTTTCACTGGCGCCTACAAAGCTCAAGGCGACTGCTACTAACAAGCAGACAGGGGCAATAGCTACCTACACTTATACAGTGAAGCCTCTGCGTTATTTTCGCACATTTGATCCACAGAATCATAAAATGAATTCACAAACAGATCATGCATGTGAGATATTTGCTGGTAAGAATAATCAAGCATATAACTATGCATCAGTGACAGTGACGGATTTGTGGCCATTATCAAGTTCTCGTGTCCATAATGAGAAATATGGCACAACTCTACTTGAAGAGTTTCCCAATATAATGGATTGGGGCCTTATAGGTCAGACAGGGGTATACGGAAATGGAACTGATCCAAATAATCCCGCTATACTGGTGTCTAACAACATAAATCCAGAAGTTAGCAAGCATAACTACTTTGTTGGGTTTGATGTTGTGAAACATGAAATAGTTGACAAATCAAGCGTTAATAAATTGATAACTTGCTTGATTACACACTAACAAACCAATAGGAATAAATAGTAAAAACACAGGCTCAAAATTAGAGCCTGTGTTTGTTTCAGCTCGCTGACAAACCCATTTAAAATAGTGAGGTTTGTTTTTTTATCCAGTGCGCCGTAAAACTTCGGCTTTCAGAGGATGTCAAAATCAATGTAATTGAGGATCTAAAATATCTATGACTTTGGATAATATTTCATCAACAACGCTGGGTTCAGCTTGTGCTGAATAGGTCGCTTTTCTTTCATTCAAATCAAGTGAACGAATTTGGTAACAAAGCACAACACCGGTAATTTTTCCGGTATCGGTACTTGAGCCATCAAGATATACCGTGACCGCTTCAGAGCGTGCTAACCCTCCTCCGCTGGTAATTGGAACGCAAAGTGCAGTACCTAGCTTTTGATTCAGTGCAAATTCAGAGATAACCAAATAGTAATGTGTTCCTCTAAACTCTCTTCCGCTAACGGGATCACCGTTAGTGTGCCAGATTTCACCCTTGCCTGGGACATTCCTTTTACGCACCATTAAATCACCTCATGACCAACAGGGTGAGAATTCAGTTCGTCGGCGGTGGTTTCGTTGAAAGTTTGCACCTCTGTTTCATCAATGCCTTGCAGCAGCTCAGAAAGAGACTTTCGGCCTCTGGCAATTCTACCCGCTGGTTTGATGCTTATTGTGTCACCTGATGGTTTTATATCCAATGTCATGCCGACAGACCATCCCATTACTGTTGCAACTTCACTAGGGATGGTGACAACGACAGCTCCTCCCTGTTGACGTAAACGCGTTATTGCCATGATGACCCTCCAATAAATATGTAACTTTATCTCACACATTGATTGTATCATAAGTTTCACAAAGTCACACTTTTGTTTCGGTATCGTGGCAAGGCTAGCTCCCTATCATACCCACAGAAAGATATTTCCTTTGTCTCTGTTGCCAATCATCCTTTATTTTGATTAATTGATTCGATCCTAAGCGTAAAAGGATTCTTCTTTGTGCTGGTAACAAGACCGGAGATGTTGCTTAACATTCATCTGGCAGAACTTCGCGAACGCATGAATCTGACTCAAGGTGACATCGCTGTGGCTCTCGGCATCAAGCAGCCGACTGTCTCCGATATGGAGAAACCCTGGCCGCGACTTGAAGTTATCTTCTCTCAAACGCTACGTGGAAGCATCCGGTGGCAAGTTACGTATCGACGTAGAGTTACCCGACGGCACACACTACGGCTTTGTAATTTAATCTAAAACACAGGCTCAAAATTAGAGCCTGTGTTTGTTTTTATTACATTTGCAATATTCTGGGATTATCGCTTTTAACAACGATTTTACAGCGTCTTTGCTGCTTCCAGCGCTTGTGCCAGGTCGGCAATAATATCATCGCTATGTTCGATACCGATGGATAAGCGAATTAAATCACGTGAAACGCCTGCTTTTACCATTTCTTCATCATTTAGCTGACGATGGGTTGTTGAGGCGGGATGACAAGCCAGAGATTTAGCATCACCAATATTAACCAAACGAACAATCAATTGCAGAGCATCGATAAAGCGTATACCTGCTTCTTCTCCGCCTTTGATGCCGAAAGACAGAATAGACGCTGGTTTGCCCCCCATATAACGGATAGCCAAATCATGTTCAGGATGTGTAGGCAATCCCGCATAGTTCACCCAGGATACCTGAGGATGTTTTTCCAGATATTGTGCGATCTTCAGGGCGTTTTCAGTATGGCGCTCCATCCGTAACGCCAATGTTTCCAGTCCCTGTAACATCAAAAAGGCATTGAATGGAGACAAGGCCGCGCCTGTGCTACGCAGTGGCCCAACACGACAGCGAGCGATAAAGGCAGCGGCACCAAAATGTTCGGTATAGGTTATGCCGTGATACGAAGGATCTGGTGTGCCTAAAATGGCAAAACGATCCTGATGCGCCATCCAGGGGAATTTGCCTGAATCGACAATCATCCCTCCAATTGAGGTGCCATGTCCGCCAATATATTTGGTCAGAGAATGGATGATAATATCGGCGCCATGTTCAAATGGGCGGCATAAATAGGGCGTTGCGACGGTATTATCGACAATAAGAGGAATGCCGTGCCGATGGGCAATATCTGCCAGCGCCTGGATATCAATGATATTCCCACTTGGGTTAGTGATGGATTCGCAATAGACGGCTTTGGTTCTTTTATCGATCAGGGTGTCAACGACAGCGAGATTATCATGATCAACAAAACGGGTTTCAATCCCCATATTTGGGAAACTGTGTGCCATCAGGTTATAAGTTCCGCCATATAATTTTGCGACAGAGACAATATTATCCCCGACCGTGGCGATGGTTTGTATGGCGTAGGTGATTGCCGCCATGCCCGAAGCGACCGCAAGTGCACCGATACCACCTTCCAAAGCGGCGACACGTTTTTCCAATACATCATTGGTTGGATTCATGATGCGGGAGTAAATATTACCTTCCACTTTTAAATCAAACAGATCAGCACCATGTTGGGAATCATCAAAAGCGTAGGAAGTTGTCTGGTAAATTGGGACAGCAACGGCTTTGGTTGTTGGATCGGGTGAATAACCTGCATGGATGGATAAAGTTTCTAATTTCATTGCCATTTCCTTTAGTTAAGTGAAGTGGTACTGACGTTTGAGACTGACAATTAAAAATAGTAACGCGTTTGTTTTGACTTTGTTGATATCAAAAAATGATTCTGAATCAATAATTCAATATTACTCCCATTTGTTGCATTTTATCCGATTGCCTTACAAGAACTATTTATACTTTAAATGGTTAAAACATTTAATAAATATAAAAGGTAATTATTGATGATTGGCTCAGCATACCGCATTGATGAGAGTGTGAATGTATATGCTTTGTTGGGTTTTGCTTATTCAAAACCTCAGCCTTTATGCGGGTTATGAAGGAGTATCCGCAAAATATAGCGGAAAAGATCATGCCATTGATGGGTTTAATATTGGTGTCGGTTAGCGTTTTTAATATATTTGCTGCCACAATAGGGGATAATTGCGGTGGTGGATATAAAAGGCTACCGGAGAGTAGCCTTAAAGTTAGGGTGGAGATTATTTATCGTACCAGCCAAAGCGGAAATGCTTGGTTTTACCTATGTTATCCTTCAGTATGGAGCATACGTTTATAGCTTCACTAGCAGAGTATTCTTTACCATGACTATTATTATCATAAACTACAGTGATTGTAGTTCCGTTTACTTTAAGAGGTAATAATATATCGGAAACATTAAGTTTATAGGTTCTATTATCGACTGTTACATAAAACTCTTTGCTAAGTAATTCTACTGTTTTTTGGCAGTGATCTTCATCACAGGATACGATAAGCATCAAATTAAATGAGCCTAGACCAGGCGTCATGAGGCCGCAAACAAATCCTACGATTTCCTTAATAGTTGTCTTATTCTGGAAGTTAGATAGAGTACCGATATTATCATAACGATCATGCGGTAGTCCTATTTTAAGATCAAAAGACATCCAATATGGTGCTGGTAATAGCAGTATTTTCCAATCACAAGCTATTAAATCTTCTTGGGTGGGTCCCAGGGAAGCCAATAACTATCTTTATCACTCTTTTCAATATAAGCAGACCCATCACCTTCACTATTCGCTACCGACTGATGAGCAAGGCGTATATGTTCTTTAGGAACATGCCAACCAGTACGACATAACAGTTGTTTTTTTACATATACATGGCTTAGCGCCCATGCGAAAGAACCGATTGGTACAGTGACTTCACCACCAAAACCTTCAAACTTATTTTGGGCAAGATTGAATGGATATTTAAGGCTGGCATTCATATTTTCTGGTTTACTGAGTTCAGACATAAATCCCTCACTTAATTATTCATTAAAATTCAAGGTAATTTCATTCTACTGCTAATCCGCCAGCACATATTACTTAGGTAAATTTTTTATTTCAATAATGTGAGATATAAAAGTAATTAATATGGGAGTAAAATAAGTGTTTTTTTATAAAATCTGCCTATCTGCTGTGGCGGAGATGAGTTGGGGGGTAAATTTGAAGTTTACTGCTAAAATATTGTTTCTTTCCAAAATCTTTCTGATTATTGATTATCAATCCAATTTAAATAGTATCAAAATCAAAAAACATGCTTGAAATTATTTTTGTTAGTGTCATTAGTTGATGCAAATAAAAATAGTGAGTTAATTCACTATTTTTATTTAGTTATCTTCTTTAAATTGAAAATATAGATCTATATGGTGCGTCCTTTAAATAAGCTGGGTATATTAGCATTTTGATTTTTGCCAATATGAGCGGACGCAAAATATAAATCAACTATTACAACACGAGGTTTTCCACCAATGTTGCTACCATGACAGCCTTAATGGTATGCATTCGGTTTTCAGCCTGATCAAACACAATGCTGTGTTTTGATTCAAATACTTCATTTGTGACTTCCAGGCCACCATATAAATTGAATTCCTCTGCCAGTTGCTTACCAAGTGTTGTTTCTTCATCATGGAAAGCCGGCAGGCAATGCAGGAATTTAACTTCTGGATTCCCTGTGAGTTTCACAACCTCCATATTGACCTGGTAGGATTTCAGTAATGCAATACGTTCTTGCCAGACCGATTTCGGTTCTCCCATTGATACCCAAACATCGGTATACAGAAAATCGACCCCTTTTACACCTTGCGTAATATCTTCTGTCAGAGTGATCTGACCGCCAGTTTTCTCTGCCTGTTTTTGGCATTCCGCAACCAAATTTTTGTCTGGCCAGCATGTTGTTGGAGCAACCAAACGGAGATCTATACCCGTCAGTGCAGCCGCTTCCAGTAGGGTATTGCCCATGTTATTGCGGGCATCGCCCAAATAGGCGAATTTGATCTCAGATAGTGGTTTTTGGCTGTGTTCCTGCATCGTCATTAAATCAGCCAAAAGTTGGGTTGGATGGAATTCATCAGTCAGGCCATTCCAAACCGGAACTCCTGAGTATTGCGCAAGCGTTTCGACAATTTTCTGACTATATCCACGGTATTGAATACCATCATACAAACGCCCAAGTACCTGCGCAGTATCTTTGATGGATTCTTTGTGCCCGATCTGACTGCCGCTTGAGCCTAAATAAGTAACATTGGCACCTTGATCATGAGCTGCGACTTCAAATGCGCAGCGTGTACGAGTGGAGTCTTTTTCGAAAATCAGGGCAATATTTTTCCCTGTGAGTAAGAGAGATTCAGAACCTGATTTTTTATTCGCTTTTAATGCATGAGACAAAGTTAAAAGGGTATCAATTTCTGTGGGAGTAATGTCAAGTAATCTTAGGAAAGAACGCTTGAAAAATGGGTTCATTATGCATTGTCTCCATTAGGCAATATTGAATTTATATTCACTATATATCGATAAAAAATTCAATTACAAGCCCTGTGTGCAGAGTTTATAGGAGTGAAGGTATCAAGACAGGTTATAGATCAGCCGCTTATGTTATGCATTTCTTTTTGAACAAAATTGGATAGATATATCCTTTGTACATAAAAGATGGGAGAATGCAAAACAAGACAGCCAACTGACAGAGGGGATTGGCATGGCAGACCCACATGCTTTAGAAGAACAGTGTGAAGAAACTCGCTTGATCATCGAAGAATTATTGGAAGATGGCAGTGATCCTGATGCACTCTATATTATTGAGCACCATTTTTCGGCAGAAGACTTCGACCAACTGGAAAAGGCAGCCCTTGAAGCTTTTAAATTAGGCTATGAAGTAACGGATGCAGAAGAACTGGAAACAGAAGATGGTGTTGTTTTGATGTGTTGTGATGTGATCAGCGAAAGTCGTCTGGAAGCTGAATTGATCGACGTACAGGTTGAACAGCTCATGGATCTGGCTGGAAAGATCGGTGTAAATTACGACGGTTGGGGAACGTACTTTGAAGACCCTAATGCGCCTGATGATGAAGATGACGGTGATCTCTTTCCCCCTGAGGACGATGAACCCAGACTCCATTAAGATCTTTTGAAGATTGCGTCAAACCAAATTGCCCCACTTAAACCGTGGGGCTGACTATCTTTAATTGAAAGCTATCATAGCATCATAATGCTTTGAGCATCCTGACTTCACAGTCGCTGTGGCCTGTATTGCCAAGAGGCTCATCAAGATAGCTGAAGCCCAGCTTTTCATACAAGGCAATGGCGGCTTTCAGATTCTCTGTCGTTTCCAGATAGCAGCGTTTAAAGCCTTGTTCTGTGCCAAATTCGAGAGAGTGCTTCACGATTTGCCGGGCAATACCTTTTCCCCGCAGTACCGATGAAAGGTACATTTTCTGTAATTCGCAAGTACCGCCATCACCACCAGCCAGAGGAGCAACACCGCCACCGCCAACGACTTCGCCATCCATTTCAACAACCCAATAAGCGCTGTGTGGCTGGTTGTAAACTTCGTACAGGGTATCCAGAATTGGATCAGCGACGGCAAAGCCTTTGTCTGCGGTTAAGCCATGCTCAGCAGAGACCTCACGGATCACAGCGGCAATGCCTGCATTGTCTTGTTGGGTGATGGGACGAATAACGTAATTGTGTGTTGTTTTTGTTGTCATTATTTTCTCTGCATATTTTTAAAAAGAGGGTAAAGGTGAGTGAGGAGTTATTGCAGGGAAAGCAGTTCTTCACGGCTCAGACCGGTACTTTCCATAATCAGTTCGATACTAGCACCATTTTTTAACAAACTACGTGCTATTTTTAGTCGTGCCTCACGTTGACCTTTTTCTTCACCTCGCTGAATACCCTGTTGCATGCCTTGCTGAATACCCTGTTGAAGACCTTCTTTCCGACCTTTTTCCTGTAATCGTTCAGCAATACTCATAATCGCCTCCTGATGACTATCTGCCTGTTCAATCAGTAGTTGGAGCACCTGTACAAAATACGGTGAATCCATCGTGTTAAACAGGTAATTAAGGATAGTAACCACATCGTTATCACTATTATAATTGTGCTTAAGGACCTGCGCCAACAACGTGGTCACTGCCTTAAACTCCTCCCGCAAATTTTTATGCTTCATCGCCAGTTCCATCACAGCGATTTTGCGATGATTCACCAGTTCGTTATCATCAATCACAGTCACATCGACTAACGGAAACGGATTAAAGTATATCTCTTCCGCCAATTCGGGCAATGAAAAGCATTGCGTCCAAGTCTGCTGGAAAGGATAAGGGCTGCGATTTCCGTGGTAAAACAAAACGGGTACAACCAGCGGCAGTGCCTTGTTTCCCTGTTGCAGATGCTGATTCATCGCCATAAACGAATAGTGCATCATTCGCCACGCCATCATTTTATCTGGGGTAGACTGATGTTCAACCAGGACATAGATATAGCCATCCCCCCGTTGTGTTTTCACCGAATAGAGGACATCCGACATTTTCGAACGCAACTGTCGGTCGATGAATGACGAGTTGGTTAACGCTAATGTGCTAAGATCACACAATTGCTTGATTTTTTCCGGCAGATGAATGTCAAAAAAATCTTTAGCGTTTTCAATCTGAGTCATGAATTCTTTGAAAGCCGCATCATGGGGTGTGGATGTGGTCTTTTTATTCATTATATTCGCCCGTTAACTTTTGAGTTCGATTGATTATAAACGCTTTACTTTGATGGAACATATAATATACCCCTATATCTTATACTATATAAATAAACCTCGTTTACGTTTAACCTGATCTTAATAAAAGTTCAATCAAAATAATCAACTCATTAATTAATTGTATTATTAAAAATAGTCATTAAGTGATAACTATTTTTAATAACGTAAAAGGAAAATACACAACTAGGATCATAAATAGGAGTAGATCCTAATTATTTAATATGAGGTGTGTGAATATGTTATCATATCCAGGCAGAATCATATTTTTATTCTTTTTTCTTTACACATTATTGGTACCTTATACGATAACGAATGCCTTTGCAGAGGGGGGCTCATAACTGAAAGATATAAGAGAAAAGCAAAGAATAAAGATAAAATTGGTGTGCGAGTTAATAAATCAAGTAAAAGACTTCTGAATTCGGATACTCATAAAAAACTTGGGATTCGGTGGACACTATTTTTATCAGGACTGGATGCATGGCCTGAATACCTTTTATGACTACGACTTGACGGAGTAAATTATTGCACTTATTCTTTTATCCACCCCTCGATTCTTAATCCATCCACTCTATTAAATTCTCTGGTATTATTAGTCACAATAATCAACCCCTTGTTTCTGGCGTGTCCTGCAATATGAAGATCATTATCACCTATTTTTTTCCTTGTTTTTCAAGTGTTGTTAGAATATCTCCATAATGAAAGGCAGTCAGTCTGGAAACGAAATCTGAAATAGTAGCGAGATTTTTTATAGTATTTGCACTTTTTTTCTGCTCTAAAAATCAATTCTGCTAACGTAATTGTAGAGGTAGCTATCTGACTGGCATGTTGATTAAACTTAGGTGTCATGATGAAACAACATGTAGGTAAAACTCTTCGTTTTTGCCTCAACTGGAAATAAACCACCCAAATTTACACCTTGAATCCAAGAGTCGTGCTCCATGAAGTGGCCTCCAATAGAGTTGGGCAACCAGCGTTGGGGGTCTTTATGTCCAATTATAGCAGAACACCTAAAATCGCTATCGCACAGTAACCTCATTCTGTCTATGATAGGCTTTTATCCTCAATGAAATGTGGTTGCGGTGAGGGTATTAGTGGGTACAGTCAGTAATCTCCTAATAACTGCTTCAGTTTTTTCTGAAAAATAAATAAAAGACAGTATGATTAGATAGTTATATTGGTGTTTAACTATTCATTACTAAAAAATATAGTCTTTGTTTATGTTTTATTGAATATATGTGCAATACATTTTTCCTGTCTTGTGATTATGTGGATTTATATCTAGGAAGTATGATGATTAATTATTTTCTTATGTTATGGTTTTTATTTTTGATATTAAAACTTACATAAGGAAAAATTACATATCTGATATTTATAACCGTCATTGGAAAAATAACTTTTGCAATTTAATCGTGGTAATAATATGAAAAAATTATCTTTTCCAATTCGCATTCCTCTCTATTATGTGCGAGGCGGAACTTCAACAGGTATCGTTTTACTACAAAAATATTTGCCAGAAAAAAAAAGAACTCAAGGAAGAGATTCTCAGGCATATAATGGGAGTGCCCCTGGAAGGAAGAAATGAAAATAATAAACAACTACAGGGGTTAGGTAGAGGAATAACCACTAGCAATAAAGCCTTTATCATTGATATCGATTATCAATCTAAACAGGTGATAAGTACTTTTGCACAACTTGAAAAAGAAAGTAGCACCGTATCGTGGGAGGTTAATTGCGGAAATATGACCTCATCAATACCTTTGGTGATAAGAGATCTTTCGGAAGAAAAATGGTTAATGCCTGATGGAAAATTAAGTATTTTTAATACAAACACCAATAAAAATATTGTGTGTACGATGACGAATGTAGCACCTAAATACCAACTGGCACATATGCCTGGCGTTATTGGTGATTTCCCAGAAGTTAATGTGTCATTTGAAGATCCCGCATGTTCAAAAACAAAAGCTCTTTTTCCGACAGGGAACTTGATTGACAAAGTTAATGGTATTCCAGTCACTGGTATCGATGTTGCTGTACCAATGATTATTATCAACGCAGAAAGTTTAGGGATTACAGGTTACGAAAATCCCAATGAAATTAAGAATAATAAAGTTTTACAAGAGAAAATCATGGAAATCAGGATAGAGATGGGGATTAAAATGGAAATTCGTAAGAAAAATGGAGCAGTGATGAATGAAAAGGATTTATACCAATCTAACTTGAAGATGCAGGTTTTAAAATCTGAAAATTATCAGTCAGTCGAGTCGTGAGCTCTTTCGCTTTTTCTGGCAAAGTGACATGAAAAAAGTGACGAAGAGTTTCACGGAAGGTCTTCGCATCCGGAAAATAGATATTGTTACGCACTTGCTCATTCATATACTTCCACAATCGCTCTATCGGATTGAGGTTTGGGCTGTAAGGCGGGAGGTAATGCAATTCAATATTCAGGACATACGCAATATCTTTCACCAACTCGGCTCGATGGTAACCCGCTCCATCCAAAATGATGTGGATTTTTTGCGAAAGCGGGTAAGTTTCTCGGAGCGCACCGAAGAAATAGGCGATATTTTCGGCATTGATGCGCGGATATTCACGGATCACGGTGTCTTCAATCCGTTGTAAATTCAGGGCGCCCAGAATATTGAGACGGGTACGACTGCCGGTGGTTTCGATCCCTTTTACCTGATTTTTTCCTGCTTTCATCCAGCCATAGCTGAGCTTTGTGGACTGTGAAGGATGCACCGCATCAATAAATAGGATCGGTTCATTCTGCCCCGCTTCCTCTTTCAGCGCCTTGTAGTCATCAATAAATTGTTGCTGTTTGTGCGCATCGAATTTATGAGGAACACCCTTGGGTTTTTTATAGCTGAAACCTTGGCGGTGAAGCCATTTTGTCATTCCGCCCACGCTGAAAGAAACCTGCCAACGGGCTTGGACATAGGCCACAATTTGGGTTGTGGTATGCATCAAATTGGCGGTCAAATAATCAATCAGGTCGGCGGTTTGTTCGGCAGAGAGATGGCTTTCAGAGCCGCCATTTTCTGGGGTGAGCTTTTCCTGCGCGATAAAATCTTTCAGGTGACGGCTGACCGTACTTTCATGAATACGCAAGGCCTGTGCAATCATCTGAGCAGTCCAACCTTCTGAGGCCAAAAGCACCGCCTTAATGCGATCACAGACTCGACTGTCGCGAGTAGTATCATGCATCAATTCAAGGGCGTGTTTTTGTTCTGGTGTCAGATGAATTTTCATGGTTGCATGCATGATCTGATTTGGATAAGAAATCAAGCATCTTCAATGGCGATTGGTATAAGCGAATCTATCACCCAACCCAAAGTCGCCATCGTTGCCCCTCCTTTATCCGAAGGGGATATTAATATCAGGTATCTCACACCCAAAAATGTTCATTTATCTATTGCAGTATCCGGTGGTTGTTGTTTAGCCGCTGCTTGCTGTTTTTCTGGAACTGTTGCCAGTCATATCTATTATTCTGATAGGGTGAATGGCAACGCTATTGTACGGATTGAACATTTGTCTGGAATATCTGAGTTTAGCATCACTCATGATGGTGAGCATATAAAGTATGCAAGCGCGCCGCGAAATGCTCAAATTCTGATGAAAGGTGAATTTTTTATTTATAATCCCAGTGATGAATTAATCTTGTCGCAAGCAATACCTTTGGACATCTCATCGGATCCCCGGCTACCCATTTGGTCAGCGCGTGGGCGGTGGTGAATCAACTCTGTTTTGGTCAGGTGAAAGAGCGCGTTATGAAAGGCGCTATTATATTACCAGCCACCGTGATGCCCTGGCCGAATTTATCGCGTGTGCCATACGCAGCCATTGGCATATTGAAAATAAACTGTACTGGCAATTAGATGTCAGTTTTTAGTAGCCCAGTCCCTTGAGCGTCTCTGAAGAAAATCAATCAGAGCACGTACCTTAGCGGAGATGTGGCGGGTATTAGGATAAACCGCATACACGCCCTGCAAAGGGAAATGGTAATCGGGCAGCAAATGTTGCAGTTCCCCGCTTGCTAGAGCGGACCGGACGAGCCACTCCGGTAGCAGCGCAACACCGCAGCCTTCCAGTATGAAACTCATCAGCGCAGAAGCACTGTCAGTTGAGAACCTGACAGGTCCAGTGATAGAAAAATCGAGCTTCTGCTGTTCAGGACCTGTTACTTGCCAGCGCAGAGGGGACTGGAGGCGAGTATGAATAACCCATTCTGCCTTACCTAATGTATTAAGCGAATCTATCGGGTGATTTTTAATCCATTTCGGCGCGGCCACTGGGATTATTGAAAAGTTGTCTATTAACGCTGCGTGATAACTGGAATCAGCCAATTTGCCAAGACGAATGGCAACGTCGAAGTGCTCTGAAATAAGATCGGCATGATAGGAAGACGAAACGTGGCGAATACTCAGCTTCGGGTGTGCCTGCCCGAATGCCACTAAAGCGGGGATGATCATTATAGAGCCATATTCCGGTGTACTGGTTATTCGTAACTCACCACTAAATCCGCTATGACTGAATTGCACATCGTTCACAATATCTTCTGTTTCTTTTAGAAGATGAACACTACGCCGGTAAAAAACTTCCCCCGCTTGCGTCAGTGCTAGACGTCGGGTTGTGCGTAGCAACAACGATACCCCAAGCTCCTCCTCCAGTTGCCGGATATTAAAACTAACTACTGCCTTCGTTTGTCTGAGCGTGGTAGCTGCTGATGTGAAACTTCCCGTCTCTACTACGGCTACAAACATTGCTACACGCTGTAAATTGAGCATAAATCTCCCATTTACTGTCAAATATTTTTTGACAGTGTATCACTGCGCCAGCTCTTTATCCCTCCCATTACCGGAATTATATTATTCATTTTTAACAGGGAAGAGAGTATGAATTATCGTAGTAAAGTTGCGATCGTTTACCTTCTTGGCTTTTTCCTCGACTTAGTAAATATGTTTATCTCCAATGTTGCTTATCCTACTATAGGTAAGGAAATGCATGTTTCCGTGGCAGAGTTAGCATGGATCAGTCATGGCTACATATGTGGGCTTACGCTTATTATCCCTCTCAGTGCGTGGTTGACACAGCGTGCAGGTGCCCGGCGGGTGTTCTTACTGTCGTTAGCCTTATTTGCACTGGGAACAGCGGCATCTGGATTTGCACATTCACTTGAGGAACTGGTTTTTTGTCGAGTTGTGCAGGGCATTGGCGGTGGACTGTTGATACCAGTCGGTCAGGCGTTGACATGGCCGCTTTATGCAAAACATGAGCGAGCTAAACTTTCATCTGCAATTATGTTGGTAGCGCTACTAGCCCCTGCACTATCTCCTGCCTTGGGTGGCGTGCTGGTCCAAACGCTCAACTGGCGCTGGGTGTTCTTTGCCAGTCTGCCGCTAACCCTGCTGACACTGATACTGGCTTTTATATGGTTACATGACGGGATCACGTCTGAAAAAAATAAAGCTCTCGATTTCTCTGGTCTTGTAATCGGATGTGTTGGCCTATTTCTCATTTTACTCGGAATGACAAAAATGAGTGAGGCGGGAAGCATTGCAAAAGGCACGATTCTTTTCTTATCAGGTATCATTCTGCTGGCCTTTTTCATTATTCGCAGTAGTCGGCATTCTGCACCACTTTTCAGCTTTCATCTCCTTTCTGACCCATTAATGCGCTTCTCAATGCTGGTTTATCAGTTCGTGCCAGGCCTGTTTATGGGGGTAAGTCTGGTTGGCGTCGTTTATCTGCAGACATTTCTCGGTATGTCCGCTGCTGAGACAGGAGCATTAATGATTCCCTGGTCACTGGCTTCGTTTCTAGCGATCACTGTTACAGGCAAAACATTTAACTGCTTGGGACCACGACCACTCATCATGACCGGTTGTCTGTTACAGGCGATAGGCATTTTGTTATTTTCGGTGGTGACTCACGACGGGCAAAACTACCTGCTAGTGACGGCTTTTGCACTGATGGGGATGGGGGGGAGTTTGTGTAGCAGTACCGCCCAGAGTAGTGCTTTCCTTGAGGTATCAGCCACAGCCATGCCTGAAGCAAGTGCATTGTGGAACATAAACCGTCAGCTCAGTTTCTGCTTTGGTGTAGCGCTGTTGAGCCTGCTACTCAATCTGTTTATTAGCCATCTCGCACTGCGACAGGCTTATATGTGGACATTTTATACAGCAGCAGCCGGTGCCCTTATTCCACTCCTGCTCAGCTTGAGTATTAATAACCGGAACATAAAACTTAATCTTTTATCATCAGAAGAGAATAGATAATGAACCATTATATTAATGAAGTGTTGGAGGCTCATGTTGCCATTGAGAACTGGCTTGGTAAAGGTGAAGGAGACGTGCAGACACTCCTTGACCGTTTCAGTCAGGATTATTCAATGATCACGATAACAGGCACGATGCTTGATCATGAGTCTCTGAGCCGTTTTTTTTGTTGCTAAACGTGCAAGCCGCCCGGGATTACATATTGTCGTGGATTCGCTGTGTGTTTTGGAAGAGTGGGAGAATGGGGCTATAATTTTATATCGTGAACAGCAGACTGAACCCGACAAAGAGACTACAATTCGCTGGTCAACCGCTGTCTTTCATCTTCATGCAGATACACCTGTCTGGCTTCATTTGCACGAAACATTACAGCCAAACAATCCAGATTAAATGGATAATTATGGGAATCAGGTTACAGTCTAATTACTGAGACGGTATCTGAGTTCTATTTAAGCCCGTCACTAAGAAATCTTCTTCCGAATGGGAAATATTCAGTGACGGTTTCTTCCATTTAAGATAGTAAGCAATAAGCTTACCTAATTTACCCAGAATTCAGGTTATTGAGACTTTATTTTTTTCATTTCAATAATATATTGGCTGCCTCCCGTCAGGGAGAAATTCAGGTTGTATGTATTTGTGATAGAGAGTCCAGCCTGTTTTGCTATAGATTCAAATTCTGATTGATACCGTTCTTTACCTGATAAAAGGATATCCATATGTAAATCAAATGATTCTGCCTCTGCATCATTTTGATCTTTAAGCATGTCGATAACATATAAAACGGAATCTTCACCCATTGCTTTATGGCAATTCTTGAGAATATCAATGGCTTGATTATCTGGCCAATTATGCAAAACATTTTTTATGCAATAAGCATCATATCCTGATGGAATAGAGGAAAAGAAATCGCCATTGATAAAAGTGATTCCTTCTGATTCTCGCTTAGTAAAATTATACTGATCCATAACGTGAAATTGGATATGTGGGTAGTGCATTTTTATATTTTGGGCTAAAGAGCCTTGGCCTCCTCCTATATCCATGATTGAAGAAATACCATTTAGAGGAATATGCTCAATAATATGTTTATTCATTGCATCGGTAATTTTTGTCATTAAATTATCAAAAGTAGTTTTAAGGATTTTATTATGTTCATGACTTAAATAATCAAAAAATTTCTCTTGATGATTAAGTTCAAAAGCCGACTTGCTATTTATTTCACTTAAGGACGCACTGTATTGTGACCAGGCGTTCCAGCTGATTGGACTTAATTCGAATTTTACATGTAATGTTTCAAGGCTGTTTGGATCACTTAGTGATGAACATTGCTCAGTAAGGTAAAATTTATTATCTTTTTTTGTTAATACATTAAGGGATTGCATATAATTCAATAGCCGATGGAATCTATCCTGGGAAACATGGCATAGTTGAGCAAGTTGCTCCAGAGTCTTTCCATCTTGGGTGCTTAAATATAGTGGTGCCTTGCTTTCTACAAAAGCAAACAGTGCGTTAGATTTACGATAAGCAGTGGTCATGTCTGATAGCATTATTTATTTTCCTTAACTCATTTGTAGGTTATTTTGTTTTCAGTGAAATAAATTGCATCATAAAATTTTATAGCGTTTGGTTAAATACTTTAGTTTATTTAAGTATATTAATTAACATTAATAAATGATGTTGATTTGCGAAGGGGGGTGTTATTTTTTAATAATGATTTCAAGATGTTGTATCCGCAGTTCTTTCATATTTGGATACTGTGAGCCATTCAAAGTATCAGCTAGTGGTCGTCTTGGCATTGACCCTTTAATTTCCAGTACATGCATAGCAGCCAAAATATCTTCCTGTAGTTTATCAGATTATTCATTAAACCACTGGTCAAATAATTTTGTTGTTGTTATTTCCCACACACTGACCCTCTTTATATAATCATCAAGTCATTTATGAAATTGAGAAGTAGGTTAGGTGTAACACGACTAATACAGTAAATTACGACGAATGTTTGGGAGTGGAAGGAAATTACGTCAGAATGTAGTGTCATTCTCCCCGTCCTTTTGTGACAGCGTCTAAAGAACGGGGTTTTCTGGATAAAAACAACGCCATATTCTCAGGCAAAGAAAGATTTATTTAGAAATATCCACGCCAAAATATTTCTCAGAGATACGGGCATATGTACCGTCATCCTTTATCTCTTGCAGAGCCTTATTCACTGCTTCCAGTAACTCAGCATCCCCTTTACGTAGCAAAACGGCTGATTTACTCGCATCGGTTTGTTGGGCGACAATTTTTACTGGTGCATTAGGGCGCTGTTTTTTGAAGTCAAGGAATGATAGGCGATCATTGAGTGTGGCATCAGCGCGTCCGGTAGCGACCAGATCAATGGCCTGGTTGAAACCGTCTGTACTAACCAAACTCGCGCCGTAAGACGTTGCCAATTGCCCGTAATTGCTGGTCAGTGATTGAGCTGAGCGTTTACCTTTAATATCTGCGAAGGTTTTAATATCACTGTTATCATTACGGGTGATCAACACAACCTGAGAAGTCGTGTAAGGAATGGAAAAACTGTATTTCGCTGCCCGTTCGGGGGTGACGCCGACTTGGTTGATAATAGCGTCAAAACGTTTAGCATCCAACCCGGCAATCAAGCCATCCCATTTAACTTCCATAAATTCAGGTTTGACATTCAAACGCTGGGCTATTTCCCGGGCGATATCCACGTCAAAGCCGACTAATTTATTGCTGGCATCGTGGTAGGTAAAAGGAGGATAAGTGCCTTCCGTGCCAACCTTAAAGACGCCAGAGGCTTTGATAGCATCAAAATCTTCGCCGGCATAGCCAGGGGCAGAAATAGCAAGGGCAGTCGCACTCGCCAGTAACAGACTCAAAATTTTTTTCATTGCTTTTCTCCAAGTAACGGTGTTTCTCTGGATAAATAATGTACCGTGACTGCTTGCTATATTTCCCAGTCCGGTAAGGTTTCTGTCAGGGTTGAGATAAACTCGACAGTACGCACCTTAGCAGGGCGGGTAAAGAGGGTTTTTGCCGCCCCCGATTCAATAATCTCGCCAGATTCCAGAAATACGACATTATGAGCAAGATTGGCAGCCAGACGCAGATCATGCGTTGCCATTAACATGGTAGTGCCTTCTCCTGCCAACTGTTTCAAAACCGAGACGACTTCTTTAGATAATTCAGGATCAAGTGCCGATGTTGGTTCATCGCACAGCAGCACTTTGGGGGACGGAGCCATCGCTCTGGCGATTGCCACACGTTGTTGCTGACCGCCTGACAATGTGGCTGGCCAAACATCCGCTTTGTGGGATAATCCAACTTTTTCCAGCAACGCCAGCGCCCGTTCTCTGGCGCGTTCGCGGGACCATTTTTGTACCCAAATCAGCCCTTCCATAATGTTTTCAATCACCGTCAGATGAGGGAAAAGCTGGAAGTTCTGGAATACCATGCCAGTTTGCAGGCTAAAACGTTGGATTTCCCGATGTGGCAATCGTTCCTTACCGGTAAAGGTGATCTGCTCTTTACCAATTTCCAGCTTGCCAGCCTGTGGGATCTCCAACAGATTAATACAACGCAGCAGGGTGCTCTTTCCACTACCGGAAGGGCCAATAAGTGCCGTCAGGCTGCCTTCTTTAATGGTCAGGTTAATATTTTTCAGCACCTTCTGTCCGTCGAAACTTTTTTCAATGTTGGTAAGCTGAATCATCTTTGGCTTCCTTATTATTATTGCTATTTTGCTGGGTGAATTTCTTTTCCAACCGGACTTGCAGTGCTGACAATACTGAACTTAAGAGCAGGTAGAGAATGGCGGCCTCGGTATACAGGATTAACGGTTGATAAGTGACGGCGGCGATGCGCTGTGCCGCCAGAAACATTTCTGGCACAGTAATAACGGAAGCCAGAGAGGTATCTTTTACCAGCGAAATAAAGGTATTAGACAAAGGAGGAATGGAAACCCGTGCCGCCTGAGGCAGAATGATCCGGCGCAGTGATTGCCACCAACTCATGCCGATAGAATGAGAGGCTTCCCATTGCCCCTTGGGAACAGAAATCAGCGCAGCACGGATCACTTCTGAGGTATAAGCCCCGACATTCAGGGTAAAGCCGATAATGGCGGAAGTGAATGCTTCCAAAGTAATGCCTGCGCTGGGCAGGGCGTAGAAGATCAAGAATAGCTGTACCAACAGAGGTGTACCGCGAATCAACCAGACATAAAACCGAACGACAGCAATCAGGGGTTTAGGACCATATAGCCTGATTAAAGCAACGATAAATCCCAATGAGATCCCAAGTACGAATGTAATCAGCGTGAGGGGAATAGTGAATGTCAGGCCGGCATAAATCATCGGCCATAGAGAATCCAACGCTAAATTGAGCCATGATGGGGTCATAGAACCTTCCTGATAGATATTAAAAATATGTTTATTTTTTATGGGGTTGTTTTAATGATGATATGGCAAGAAAAGGTGAACGTTATATACAATAAAGTTATAGCTTAGAACCTGAAATGTACGTTAAGAGCCCATTCCATCAGGCTCTTGTTTTAATTATTGGTCTGTCCTTTCAGCGAAATATTTATCCCAGATACGTTGATAAGTACCATCCGTTTTTATCTCAGTAATCGCTTTATCTACTGCGGTTTTTAATTCAGTGTCGTTTTTACGCAATAACACGGCAGTTTGTGCTGCCCGGGTATCTGCGGCAACAATTTTTACCGGAGCATCCGGGCGATGTTTTTTGTAATCGAGGTAAGAAAGTTTATCGTTGATGGTGGCATCAGCACGACCTGTACTTACCAGATCTACTTCCTGATTAAAACCATTAGTGCCGATAATGTCGGCGCCATAATGCCTGGCGATCTGGGCAAAGTTATTGGTCAGGGTATGTGCCGATTTTTTTCCTTTTAAATCGCTAAATGTCTTAATATCGTTGTTATCTTTTCGGGTAATCAGTACGGCTTCTGAAATAACGTAAGGTAAAGAGAAGCTGTATTTTTTCTCACGTTCCGGTGTAATGGCGATTTGGTTCATCACGGCATCGAAACGTCCGGCATCAAGCCCACCAATCAAACCATCCCATTTGCCTTCAATAAATTCAGGCTTCACTTTCATGCGCTGAGCAATTTCACGACCGATTTCCACATCAAATCCGGTCAGGTTTCCAGAGGCGTCATGATAACTGAATGGGGCATAGGCACCTTCAGTTCCAATCCTGAATATTCCCGTGGAATGAATGTTATCAAGAGTAGATTGTGCATAAACGAAGTGGGTGAAACCCAATTGAATAATGCCCGCTAATAATATATTTAGTATGGATTTCATGTTATCTATTTCTCCGAGGGGAATTATTGTTTTTAAATTATTTTTACTATAGAGGTAATATCATAAGATTTATATATAAAATAAAGTTATATCATATCCTGATGTCATTGCTAATCAATAAGATTTATATTGATTATCGTTTAATTATATTTATCATAAAATGTATCGATTTCTCAGCTACCCTAAATATAACGTTAAATATAGGTGCCCAGTGTTGAATTCATTCTTTAGGAAAGGCATGGTTGATTCTTTGCCGGTTTGTATCTCCTTTTTCCTTATTTTTACTTCGATTGGTGCTCTTTATCAAAGTCACGGCATTCCATTAATGGAAACATTAGTCGGATCATTGTTGATATATGCTGCACCGTTACAAGTCGCTGCGGTGGGTTATCTGACTGATGGGGCGATACTTTCTGTTATCATTCTGGCATTGTTGATCAACTTCCGCTTTTTCTTGATGGCAATAGTGATGTCACAATATTTTCATAGCATCCCTAAGCGAAATATTTTGCTGTCGATGCTGGGATTTAGCGCCAGCACTTATACAGTGACGCATTCACATCTCTCTGCGGAAAATATCACGGATGGAAAGTCCCAATTTCATTTTTATCTAGGCGTTGCAGTACCTTGTTTTGTGATTACATTTTGTGCCACTTTACTGGGGTATATTTCGGCAGAATATCTGGATTATGGTTCCCTTTCACTGTTCCTCGTGATGTTGGTTCCCATCCATTTTGCTTCCCTGACTGCCAAGCGTTCGGGCAAGGATATGTCTGTCTTGGCGACAGTGATGGGAGGGGTTTGCGCCCCGTTATTGAATGAAGTGGATATGAAATTAATGGATCTCGCAGTCCCTATTTTATGCGGAATAGTGATTGCGTTCATTGAACGGAAAATCAGAAAGGATAGAAGCTCATGATGCTGTTGATCGTATTGATGGGATTAATAAGTTTCATATTAAGGATAGCCCCTTTTTTAATGAATAATAATCGCTGGTTTAAGGGAAAGGGATTGCTAATTACTTCCCTGGATTATGCCATCTGTTTTATTCTGGGGACGATTATCGTTAATATTTCATTAAATAATTTATCCTTAAGTGAATTAATTGAACAGTTTAATATTAAATATGTGTTCGCATTGATTACGGTGATGTTGGCTTATTTTATTAGTAAATATACGAACTCAATATTAAAGAGTTTGGTGCTTTCCCTGCTATTTTTTATGTTGATGCAATGGTTGTGGTAAAGGAGTTGGCCTATAAATTCAGATGGGCTGAAACAAAAGTATTAGTCTGTGATTGGCTAAGTTGGAAGTCAGGGCAGTTTCCTGCCCTGTAGGTTAAGGATGAGCAATTTCCTTTCTTGCTAATTCAGCGAGAAAAGAAGAACGGTTTTTATAGTGACCATTTTTCTCAATGTAGCGATCTATCGCAGTTAATAAATTGCCGGGCATGGTCAAGTTGAATTTCACCGCCTTTGATTCGTATTTCGCTGGATCTAACTCAATGAGCGCAATAACCCCGCCATCTTCAGATAAGCGGTCATCACCGATGTAATCCGATGGATTTTTGGGTGCAGGGACATACCCGCCTTGTTCAGTCAAAACCTCCATATGCTGTCCGAAAGCCCTTTCAGCATCACGGATAGTTTCTTCCAAGGTATTGCCAGCGAAAAAACAGCCGTCAACATCGGGAAAGTAACCGTCGAAACCATCTTCTGTTTTAAAGATAAAAAGCGGATAAATCATAATATTACCTCGTCATTTATGATAAGTAGTACAGAGAAGGAGCGGTTATACCGTTCCTTTTTGTTACAACAATTTCAATCCTGAAATGTTCTGTGCCTGCCGGGATAACGCCTTTTGACACATCCTTTCGGGGATGCGGTACGGTGATTATCTTTGCGATCCCCGGTTTGGTTAACGTGATATGGCTTCCGTCTTGCCGTGCCTTTGTCCACCCGTTAACCATCAGGCGTTTGATTAACTTTTGTACTACTCATCAACCCTCCATTTTGCTAATTGGTGGGTATAATGCCTATAAAGCTTCCAGTGATCAATATATTTATGGGTGTTATACCCATAAAGAGAGTCATAAATATGACACATATTCCCCAACTTCACTGACGAAATAGGGGAGGGGCATTCATGGCGGCATACTGTTAATGCAGAATAGATTGCACAAAAAAAGCCACTGCAAACTAAATTACAGTGGCTTATATGAATAAATTTCAACTAAGAAAAATTACAGTGCAGCGATAGTCTCTTTCTGCGCCAGTAATTTCTCTTTTGCGGCCTTGTTGGTTGCCAGGCGTTCGCGCTCCTTGGTAACTACGGCTTCCGGTGCACGGCTGACAAAACCTTCGTTAGTCAGTTTGACTTCAATACCACTAATCTCTTTATCCAGCTTCTCGATTTCTTTATCCAGACGCGCCAGTTCTGCATCTTTATTAATCAAACCGGCCATTGGGATCAGCACTTCAGCCCCATTGATTAGTTTGGTGACAGAAACAGGTGCTTCTTCTCCTGCCGCTAATACGGTAACAGAAGAAAGACGGCCCATTGCCTGAAGGAAATTGAGGTTTTCAGCGACACGGCGTTGTGCATCATCATTTGCATCACGCAGCAGAACTTCCAGCGGTTTGCTTGGCGCGATGTTCATTTCTGCACGAATGTTACGTACTGCAATGATCGTTTCCTTGATCCACTCCAGATCGTTCAGCGCCAATTCATCGACTTTCTCCTGATCGAATTCAGGGAAAGATTGCAGCATGATGGTATCTGCCTCGATGCCTTTGACGACTTTTACTCGTTGCCAGATGGTTTCAGTGATAAATGGAATGATTGGGTGTGCCAGACGCAGCAAACCTTCCAAAACTTCAATCAGGGTATGGCGAGCTGCACGGACTTCAGCTTCTGTACCTTTGTTGATTGCCGGTTTGGATAGTTCCAGATACCAGTCACAGAATTGGTTCCATGTGAATTCGTATAGAATGTTAGCGGCGATATCGAAACGATAAGTATCCAGTGCTTCACGATAGTCTTTAACGGTCTGGTTGAACTCTGCCAGAATCCAGCGATCTGCCAGTGATAGCGACATTTCACCACCGTTCTGGCCGCAATCCTGTCCCTCAGTGTTCATCAGCACGAAACGGCTGGCATTCCACAGTTTATTACAGAAGTTACGATAGCCTTGCAGGCGCTTCATGTCCCAGTTGATATCACGACCGGTAGAAGCCAGTGCTGCCAGAGTGAAACGCAGGGCGTCAGTACCGTGGGCTTCTATGCCTTCCGGGAACTGTTTTTCGGTACGCTTGCGGATTTTCTCTGCCATTTGTGGCTGCATCATATTGCCGGTACGTTTTTCCAGCAGGTTTTCCAGAGAGATACCGTCGATCATATCCAGAGGGTCGATAACGTTCCCTTTGGATTTTGACATCTTCTGGCCTTCTTCATCGCGAATCAAGCCAGTCATATAGACTGTCTTGAATGGCACTTGTGGCTTGCCGTTTTCATCTTTGATGAAGTGCATGGTCAGCATGATCATGCGGGCAATCCAGAAGAAAATAATATCGAAGCCGCTGACCAGCACATCAGTTGGATGGAAGGTTTTCAGCGCTTCAGTTTGCTCAGGCCAGCCAAGGGTGGAGAATGTCCATAGTCCAGAGGAGAACCAGGTATCCAGGACGTCTTCATCTTGAGTCAGGATGATATCTGCACCTAAATTGTTCTCGCGGCGAACTTCTTCTTCATCGCGGCCAACATAAACATTGCCTTGTGCGTCATACCACGCCGGAATACGGTGGCCCCACCACAACTGACGGGAAATACACCAATCCTGAATATCACGCATCCAGGAGTAGTACATGTTTTCGTATTGTTTTGGTACGAACTGGATATCACCGTTCTCAACTGCTTCAATCGCCACTTTCGCCAGTGGTGCGGTACGAACATACCATTGGTCGGTCAGCATTGGCTCGATAATTACGCCACCACGGTCGCCGTAAGGAACTGTCAGGTCATGAGGTTTGATTTCAACCAGCAGGCCCTGTTTTTCGAATTCGGCCACAATCGCTTTACGGGCAGCGAAACGCTCCATGCCACGGTATTCAACAGGAATGTCAGTCGAGTAGATAGCGGAAGCTTCGCCGTTGCTATCGAAGACTTCTGCGGCTTCGCAAATATTGCCGTCGAAAGTCAGGATGTTGATCATTGGCAGGTTGTGGCGCTTACCGACTTCATAGTCATTGAAATCGTGGGCTGGGGTGATTTTCACGCAGCCAGTGCCTTTTTCCATATCTGCGTGTTCATCGCCAACAATAGGAATGCGGCGGTTCACCAGTGGTAAGAGGATTTCTTTGCCAATCAGATCCTTATAACGTGGATCTTCCGGGTTCACGGCAACACCGGTATCCCCCAGCATGGTTTCTGGGCGAGTTGTGGCAACAATCAGGTAGTCTTTGCCTTCCGCAGTCTTAGCGCCGTCAGCCAGCGGGTAGCGTAGGTGCCACATGGAACCTTTCACTTCACGGTTTTCGACTTCCAGATCAGAAATCGCAGTGCGCAATTTCGGATCCCAGTTAACCAGGCGCTTGCCACGGTAAATCAAATCTTCTTGATACAGACGAACAAAGGCTTCTTTAACCGCTTTGGACAAACCTTCATCCATCGTGAAGCGCTCACGCTCCCAATCTACGGAGTTACCCAGACGGCGTATCTGGTTGGTGATATTGCCACCCGATTCTGCTTTCCATTGCCAAATTTTGTCGATAAAAGCTTCACGACCATAATCATGGCGGGTTTTGCCTTCTTCTGCCGCGATTTTGCGTTCAACAACCATTTGAGTCGCGATACCCGCGTGGTCAGTCCCTGCTTGCCACAGGGTATTTTTACCCTGCATACGTTGGTAACGCACCATGGTATCCATAATAGTCTGCTGGAATGCATGTCCCATATGCAGGCTACCAGTGACGTTTGGTGGCGGAATGACGATGCAGAAACTTTCACGGCTGGTATCGCCATTCGGCTTGAAGTAACCACTCTGTTCCCAGTGGTTGTAAAGGGGTTGCTCTATCTCTGTCGGGTTGTATGTTTTATCGAGAGATGGCTCAGATTGCGTTTGATTAGCGGGTGTCTTTTCCATTGTGTCTTGATATTCAATAGGTTGGCGGGGTTGCCATGGTCAAATTAAAGCCGACGCTACGATAAGATTTATATCGTTCGCGCGCTAACTGTTTCAGATTTTCATCAATAGGAACGAAGTCTATCACTTCATGGAAAGCTGTGGCAAAGTCTGCAAAATGAGGAAGCAGTGTCACCAACACATCGCGGGGAGCATTGCCTCTTTTTTGCGGCCAGCACAACTCCACGGGGGTGCCATAGCGGGGACCTTCGCCGGCAAGATTGTGCGGTACAAATTGGCTCGGCTCTCGTTGCCATAATGCTTCATCCAATTTTTCGGCCTGTTGTTGGCTTTCACAAGCAATCAGGATCCGCTTTCCTGCACGCCATTGATCAGCAGCAAGCTGACATGCCAGCCATTCATGTGGCTGTAGATCATCTGACGATGATTGTTCCGATAACCGCTTTTCCGGTGACAGCTTTTCTAATAAATAGAAGGTGGCGTTTTTCATAGTTTCTTGGTTGCAAGATTACTGGAAACAGTAAGGGTATTGCAGTTGCAATACCCTTAATTCCATTAAGCGGCAGGAGCATTAATCATCAGAATTCAAACCTGAACGATTTAACAGGAATTGTGATAAGAGTGCAACCGGACGACCTGTTGCTCCTTTCGCTTTACCTGAACGCCATGCTGTACCCGCGATATCCAGATGTGCCCAGTGGTATTTGCTGACAAAGCGGGACAAGAAAGCACCTGCGGTAATTGCACCACCAGAGCGTCCGCACGCGTTTACCATATCCGCAAAATTGGATTCTAACTGCTCGGTATATTCATCAGCCAACGGTAGACGCCATGCACGATCGCCTGCTTGCTCTGAAGCATTCAGTAGTTCATGTGCCAGTGGATTATGGTTAGACATCAGGCCAGTATAATGGCCACCCAGAGCGACGACACAGGCGCCGGTCAAGGTTGCGACATCAATGACCGATTCCGGCTCAAAACGCTCAACATAAGTCAGCGCATCACACAGTACCAGACGACCTTCCGCATCGGTGTTTGTCACTTCAACGGTCTGGCCGGACATGGTAGTCAGAATGTCTCCAGGACGATAGGCGCGTCCGCCAGGCATATTTTCACAACCTGCCAGGACACCGATGACATTGATTGGCAATTGCAGTTCAGCAACAACGCGCATGGCGCCATAGACAGAAGCGGCGCCGCACATATCATATTTCATCTCATCCATGCCTTCGGAGGGTTTGATCGAGATACCGCCGGAATCAAACGTCAGCCCTTTGCCCACCAATACGATCGGTTTCGCATTGGTGTCTGTGCTGCCTTTATACTCCATGACTGCCATCAGGGATTCATTCTGCGAACCCTGACCAACCGCCAGATAAGAATTCATACCCAGCTCTTTCATCTGCTCTTCACCAATGACTTTGGTGGTCAGATTAGCCACGTTATCAGCAAGCTGGCGCGCCTGTGATGCCAAATACGCAGCATTACAGATATTGGGTGGCATATTGGCGAGATCTTTCGCCGCCTTGATACCCGATGCAATGGCAAGACCGTGCTGAATAGCGCGTTCACCGCTGGTCAATTCGCGGCGGGTCGGTACATTGAACACTATTTTGCGCAGTGGGCGACGCAGTTCATTTTTGCTGCTCTTGAGTTGATCAAAAACATACAGTGACTCTTTGGCTGTTTCGACCGCTTGACGTACTTTCCAGTAATTATTACGTGCCTTCACATGCAGTTCTGTCAAGAAACAAACTGCTTCCATTGAGCCGGTTTCGTTGAGAGTATTGATCGTTTTCTGGATAATTTGCTTATACTGGCGTTCATCCAGTTCGCGCTCTTTTCCACATCCAACCAGCAAAATACGCTCAGACAGTACATTCGGAACATGATGTAGCAACAAGGTTTGACCTACCTTGCCTTCAAGTTCACCACGGCGTAATAAGGCACTGATATAGCCATTACTTATTTTGTCAAGTTGCTCTGCGATAGGGGAAAGACGGCGGGGTTCAAATACGCCGACAATAATACAGGCACTGCGCTGTTTTTCCGGGCTACCGCTCTTTACACTAAACTCCATGAGTTCTCCTGAATCTTAAAGACAAAGACGGATACAATCGCTAAAATACCGCGTTCCGCATTCATTCATCCCAAAGAAAATTAACGGTTATGTTAAGCTAAGCATATTATTTTTTGGTACTTAGATAACGATAACTATGTTCTAATTGGGAACCAATATATGGAATGCTTTGGTATCATTTTAGCGATGGGGAAGCCAAACTGATTCATATAAATGGTAGATATACGACGAAGTTAGCGACTTTCCTGCAAAAAGACAAGTTTTCACAGGCGTAATAAGCGTGATCATCATTAGATATCTAGTACGGGAAACCCTGAAAAGCCAAATCGCAATACTGTTCATCTTATCGCTGATCTTTTTCAGCCAGAAATTAGTTGACGTATTGGGTGCGGCGGTGGAAGGAAATATTCCTGCAAATTTGGTTTTATCCTTGTTAGGTTTAGGTGTGCCAGAGATGGCGCAGCTTATTTTGCCCCTGAGTTTATTTCTTGGGGTATTAATGACCTTTAGTAAACTCTATACCGAAAGTGAAATCACCGTCATGCATGCCTGCGGGTTGGGCAAAAATGTATTGGTGAAATCAGCCCTTATTCTGGCTCTATTCACATCAGCGTTGGCGGCAGCTAACGTTATCTGGATCACGCCGTGGTCTGCCAAATATAAAGCGCAAGTCCTGGCGGATGCAAAAGCCAATCCAAGCCTTGCGGCGATCATGGAAGGGCGGTTTAAGCCTTCCCGTGATGGCAACATGGTGCTGTATATCGGTAACGTGAAGGGCAATTCTTTTGAAAATGTCTTCCTGGCTCAGCTCCGTCCGGCGAATGACCAGCGCCCTTCTGTGGTCATTGCAGATGGTGGGCATATGGAAGAACGCCCGAATGGTAATCAGGTGGCGGTACTCCATCAAGGAATGCGCTATGAAGGTACGGCACTGTTGCGTGACTTCCGCATTACTGAGTTCACTAATTATCAGGCCGTGATTGGGCACCAAAAAGCAGATATCGATAACAAAGTTGAGCAAAAATCGATTGAACAGCTTTGGCGTGACACCGATAACGACTCCCGTGCAGAATTTCACTGGCGCCTGACGTTGGTTGCTTCGGTGTTGATCATGGCGTTGATGGTCGTGCCGTTAAGTGTCGTGAACCCGCGTCAGGGGCGGATACTCAGTATGCTGCCAGCCATGTTGCTCTACCTGATTTTCTTCCTGTTGCAAAGCTCCCTGCACTCCAATGGCAGTAAAGGCAAACTTGATCCCCTGTTATGGATGTGGTTGATCAATAGTGCGTATTTTGCTTTGGCTGTGGCGCTTAATCTGTGGGATACCGTATCCATGCGCAAACTGCGTTCACGCTTTAAGACTCAAGGAGCGTCATAATGTTTGGGGTATTGGATAGATATATCGGCCGGACCATCCTGCAAACCATCTTGATGACTTTATTTATGCTGGTATCGCTTTCCGGCATTATTAAGTTTGTCGATCAGCTTCGCAAAGTCGGACAGGGGGAATATACCGCACTTTCCGCCGGCATTTATACCTTGCTGAGCATTCCCAAAGATATTCAGATTTTCTTCCCAATGGCTGCTCTGCTTGGGGCTTTATTGGGCTTGGGAGCACTGGCAACACGTAGTGAGCTGGTGGTTATGCAGGCCTCTGGCTTTACCCGCCTGCAAGTGGCGGGATCAGTCATGAAAACCGCGATCCCGCTGGTCTTGCTGACGATGGTCATTGGCGAATGGGTTGCCCCGCAAGGAGAGCAATTAGCCCGTAATTATCGCTCGCAAAAAATGTATGGTGGCTCATTGATGTCCACCACTAAAGGGCTTTGGGCGAAAGATGGCTATGATTTTGTCTATATCCAGAGTGTCGGGAAGGATAACACCTTGAACGGCGTTAACATCTATCATGTTGATGACAACCAAAAACTGTTATCCATAAGGTATGCGGCTTCAGCGGTGTATGACAAAGATAACCATCAATGGAAGTTATCTCAGGTTGAAGAATCCGATTTAACCCAAGATGGGCGGATCACTGGGTCACAACGTATTTCTGCGGACTGGAAAAGCCGGCTGACACCAGAAAAGTTAGGCGTCGTTTCCCTCGATCCTGAAGCGCTTTCCATACGCGGCCTGCATCAATATATTACCTACCTGCAACAGGGCCAACAGGATGCAGGACGTTACCAGCTTAATATGTGGAAGAAAATCTTCGCACCTTTATCGGTTGCGGTGATGATGCTGATGGCACTCTCCTTTATCTTCGGGCCACTGCGTAGCGTGCCGATGGGATTCAGGGTTGTGGTGGGTATCAGCATGGGCTTTGTGTTCTATGTCTTGAATGAGATATTCGGCCCGCTCAGTCTGGTTTATAGTATGCCACCGATATTAGGAGCACTGTTGCCGAGTCTGTTATTTTTCGTTGTGAGTGTTTACTTACTTTTATATAGAAAATAATAACCTGATATCTCAGCAAACTTATCCGTCGCCTCCACCTTCAATAGTGGAGGCGATTTGTTTGTAAAAAACTAAATTTGATTATGATTGCTCGCCAATGCGGCAATTAATTTATTAACTCCACTCGTCACACGACTAAATTTACTTTGCTCCTTGCGGGTCATTACCACAAATACACCGATATTGCTTTCAGGGATCATTGCCATATAGGTATTAAACCCACCGCCGCCGCCCGTTTTCTGGTAAATACCTTTGGCATCCATATATACCCAGCCAAGCCCAATACCATCCACCAGGCCCGCAACATCCATCCCTTTGATTGATTTCAGATCGGCACGCTTAAAGTAGATACCTTGTTCACGGCTGGCAGTCTGCTTCCTTAACTGATTATGGGAAGATAAAAATTGCTGCATCCAGCGCTGCATATCTGTGGGAGTGGAATAAATCCCGCCACTACCCGCGGCGGCAATGGTGTTTACGCAAGGGCTGGATTTAACCCCTACCATCAAGCGGGCGCATTGGGATGGGGTGGGCGTCAGTGTCGTATCTTTCATGCGATAAGGACGGGTAATCTCCTCTTGCAGCAGACGGGAATAGGGTTTTCTTGTTGCTTTAGAAAGGGCATCAGCCAATAAATCATAGGCCAGATTGGAATACGAAGCTGTCGTACCAGGCGGGGCATCTATTCCTGCAGTTTTCAGCCAAGTCCAGCGGTTCGATTGAGTCGGCCAAATAAACACAGGGCGTCCCCATTTTCCACCAGGCTGTTCCCGAGGCAACCCGCTGGTATGACTCGCCAGAT
Organism: Xenorhabdus ehlersii; assembly: GCF_003610465.1. Classification (GTDB taxonomy): domain Bacteria; phylum Pseudomonadota; class Gammaproteobacteria; order Enterobacterales; family Enterobacteriaceae; genus Xenorhabdus; species Xenorhabdus ehlersii. Next base: position 232,621 of record NZ_RAQI01000004.1, read on the forward strand.
GGTATAGTCGGATTGGTTGATTTGCACCATAATTCGGCACATGGACACCGTAATAAGTGTATTTCTGCAACGGATCGGTAATTTTGAGGTGTTTCTTCTGTGCCAGCTTAACCATGATTTCGCTGGTCATCAATTTGGTAATAGAAGCAATACGAATTAAAGAATCCTGGCGTGGCCGAACGCCGCTCCCCGGATAAGTTTCTCCAAAACTGCGATGTATGACTTGATTATTATCGATGACCACCATCGCCATTCCCAAAGGATTGCTCTCTTCGAAGATGGATTGGGAATACTGATCGACCAATGCCGTAGCCATTTTCTTGATATTGTCATTACTCTCGAACACTTCCCATTTTGCAGGTTGCGCATTGGATTGCTGAAATTTTTTCTGGTGTGAATGACCAGAATCTGCACAAGCTGAAATCGCCCATGTCATGACGGAAACTGCACACAGTTTATATAGCCGTTTTTTCATTTTTGGATTAACCAATCAGGGAGCATTCAAGTGGGGGAATAAAGCTGTTATTTGTTTTTCTTAAATATCGCCATAATGGCACCAATAACGATACCCAACAGGATACCTGTAAAAATCCAACTGATAATAGTCATGATAATTTCCCTCATAGCAGTTTATTGTTTTGAATTATATAAGGAGTTTATGGGTTGTCTATTGATTGGAGGGAATTGTGTGAAGAGGAATTTGCGGGGTGTGATGGCAAAGTCGGTTGGGTTTTAAGCGTTACGGGTAAAGATTTGGTGAAAAAATAGAATAGGCGACTCTTTTTTCAGCACTTGAACAAAATCGAAAGGATAAGTGTTGCGAATGCGCTTCTGACAGGTATAATGACCCCCGTTCTCCGAATCATTTCAGTGCCGAAGTGGCGAAATCGGTAGACGCAGTTGATTCAAAATCAACCGCCTTCGGGTGTGCCGGTTCGAGTCCGGCCTTCGGCACCATTCGTTAGTTTTCTAACGTCTACCCAAGTCTACAAACTCCCTAAAAACCCCGCTAAATCAAGATATTTCGTTATTTTGACGTCTACTCCAGTCTGTTGCAATCAACATGCAGCAAGGGGCATAATCTGGGGCACCTACACTTCGATTTTAAATGTGCCCCAAAAATGAAACTAAACGCCCGACAAATCGAGACTGCGAAACCTAAAGAGAAATCCTATAAATTAGCGGATGGCGCTGGCTTATATCTCGAAATCACACCGCGCGGTTCTAAATACTGGCGCATGAAGTATCATCGCCCAGCCGATAAAAAAGAAGATCGGCTGGCTTTTGGTGTCTATCCTACCGTTTCATTAGCCGATGCCCGCGTTAAACGGGACGAAGCGAAAAAATTGCTTGCCCAAGGGATTGATCCCAAAGCAGAGAAGAAAGACGCACAAGCCGAATCAAAGGGTGCATATACCTTTGAACGGATCGCCAGTGAATGGCACGCCAGCAATAAACGGTGGAGCGAAGACCATCGAGACCGAATTATGCGAGGTTTCGAACAATATATTTTCCCCTATATTGGTACTCTCGATATTCGCACTTTGCGAACCAGCCAACTGTTAGCACCGATCCAAGCCGTTGATGCTGATGGTAAGCACGACATAGCGCAGAGATTACAACAGCGTATAACCGCTATCATGCGTTATGCAGTCCAAAATGATATTATTGAATATAGCCCTGCCAATGATATGGCGGGCACTCTCACCATAGTAAAACCCAAACATCACCCTGCATTGCCTCATGAACGCCTGCCTGAATTTTTGGCTCGTCTTTCCTGTTATCGCGGGCGCTTGCTGACCAAAATTGCAGTAGAACTGACTTTATTAACATTTGTTCGTTCCAGTGAAATGAGATTCGCCCGTTGGGAAGAAATCGATCTTGAAAGGGCTGTCTGGCATATACCAGCAACACGAAAACCCATTGATGGCGTTAAGCATTCTCAACGTGGTATGAAAATGAAAACTGAGCACATTGTACCGTTGAGCCGTCAGGCGATTTCGCTTATCGAAACCTTGCACAGCCTGAGCGGAGAGAGTGAGGTAATGTTTCCCGGCGATCACGATCCAAAGAAAGTGATGAGTGAAAACACCGCCAATAATGCGTTACGTACAATGGGCTATGACACCAAAACAGAAGTTTGCGGGCATGGATTCCGCACAATGGCACGCGGTGCAATGGGAGAATCTGGCCTGTGGAGTGATGACGCTATCGAGCGCCAGCTAAGCCATATTGAAAGAAATAATGTCCGGGCGGCGTATATTCACACATCCAAACATTTGGATGAACGGCGGCTGATGATGCAATGGTGGGCGGATTATCTGGATGCTAACAAGGAGAAATTTGTAACTCCTTATGATTTTGCCAAACCGCTTCGTGGCAGGAAAAAATAGTAGCGCAACCAACAAAATTTTATATATAGGATAACCAGTTACGTAATACATAAAAGCATGACATAAAAAATAACGCCCCGAAGTGCAGCAAACACTATCGAGGCGTCTAACCAATAACCGTTATACGAGGTAACGATGATGGCTGATATACAGCATACCCAAACTCATCCTAAATTTACATATTCAGATAAAACAGACGGACAAAAACCGCTCGACCTAATCCAATCCGTGAAAAAATCCGCTATGTATCATTGGGAAAATCTGCTACCCGCCTGTGGTATTGATATTCCCGCAAAAGGCAAACATGGGACCTGTCCTATTTGCGGCGGTACTGACCGTTTTCACTTTATTGATGATCACCATAATGGCAATTGGCATTGCCGCCAGTGTGACGCCCCAAACTATGGCGATGGGCTGGATTTAGTAGCGAAAACCAACCGGATCTCAATTCTTGAAGCTGCAAAGATTATTGCTGATGCACTATCGCTACCTTTGCCTGAACTCAAGCCAGCCAAAGAAATCATTCAAACAACACAGCTGATTGCCGAAAAAGTAGCGGCACTAATGGCGCTAACTGTCACAGGACAATCTCCCTATCTGACTTCAAAAGGACTGAATTGCTCTAATCAGCGATTGCTGGAAGATGCTTCGTTGTTATTGCCGCTGAGAACATTAGATAAAAAAGTAACAGGGGCGCAGATCATCAAACCGGATGGAACGAAGAAATTACTGTCTGGTAGCCAAAAGAAAAGTGCTTTTATTGCATTATCAGAGTTGGGAGAACATCCAGGCACAATAATCATTGCCGAAGGTTACGCTACGGCATTGACCGTTAGTCAGTTACATCAAGGTACAGTTTTGGCTGCAATAGATGCAGGTAATTTGCTTTCTGTCGCTCAATCAGTCTGGGAACACTGGCCTGATACGAGAATCATTATTGCCGCAGATAACGACTGGCATCTTTCCGATGAGTTAGATAAGAACGGTAAGCCGAAAAAGAATGTTGGCAAAATTGCGGCAGAAAAAACCGCTAAAATAATCAATGGATGGGTAACGTTACCACCAACTGAGTACAAAGCCGACTGGGACGATTATCGCCAGCAACACGGAGTGGAAATAGCACGGCAAGCCTTTGCTCAGGGGCTTTATCAACCAACATCAATAAAGAAAAAAGCAGCCGTTAAGCTTAATAATAATACCGAATCTTCAAAACTGACATTATGCCAGATGGGAGCCAGCCAGCGCGGAGAAGTGTTACTGGCGCGGTATAACAGTGATTTGGCACTGGATGGTGCTTCGGAAAGCGTTCATCACTATGATGGCGTTGTCTGGCGTCCGGTCAGTGATCGCGATTTAAGGCGGGAAATGGTCGCCGCTTTTATGGAAGAGAAGCTACCGTACTCACCGCATGGTATTAGTTCTGCGGTGGATGCTCTGAAATTGCAGCTTCCCATGATGCAGCCGCCAGAACACCACTTAATCGGATTCAGTAACGGCGTGTTTAATCTGAAAACCTGCCAGTTCCGACCACATAGTAAAAATGACTGGTTGCTGCTTGCCAATGACGTTGAATTCAATTCCCCTGTTTCGGGGGAAACCCTGCAAAATCACGCGCCACAGTTCTGGCGCTGGCTCAATCAAGCAACTGCCAACTGTGAAAATAAAGCAGACAGAGTGCTGGCAGCGCTGTTTATGGTGTTGGCGAACCGTTATGACTGGCAGCTTTTTCTGGAAGTCACCGGTGCCGGAGGCAGTGGTAAAAGCATCTTTGCTGAAATCTGTTCAATGTTGGCAGGCCCAAGCAATACTGTTTCTGCAAGTATGGCGGCACTGGAAAACCCACGGGAACGGGCGCTGATTGTCGGCTATTCGTTGATTATCCTGCCAGATCAAACTCGCTATGTGGGCGATGGTTCCGGCATCAAGGCAATTACTGGAGGCGATGAAGTCGCTATCGATCCGAAGCACAAACAACCCTATTCAATTCGTATTCCAGCGGTGGTACTGGCAGTGAACAATAACGCCATGAGTTTCAGTGATCGCAGTGGTGGTGTGTCACGGCGTCGAGTGATTTTCAACTTTTCCGAAGTCGTGCCAGAAAACGAACGTGATCCACTTCTACGGGAGAAGATTGCAACAGAATTGCCCGTGATTATCCGGCATCTGTTGCATCGATTTGTTGACCCACAAGCTGCAAGGCGTTTACTAGCAGAGCAACAGAAATCAGCAGAAGCTCTGGATATTAAACGTGGTACAGATTCAATGGTTGATTTCTGCGGTTATCTCATTGCTTCTCATGAATCTGATGGATTGTTAATCGGCAATGCGGAGATTGTGCCGTTCAATCCCCGTAAATACCTTTATCACTCCTACCTTGCTTATATGAAAGGCAATAACCTGAATAAACCTGTTTCTGTAACTCGTTTTGGCATGGATATGCCGGGCGCACTGGCGGAGTACGGTCAGCATTACCTGCGCAAGAAAAGCAAACAAGGTATTCGTAGCAACCTGAGCCTAGATATTGATACTGCTATCGAATGGATGCCGAAACTGACAAGGGATAGCCTGCCAGAAGAATAATTTCTTCTGAGTACAATCATTTTTCAAAGGAATATAAAAAAGTGTTCACCACTATTCACACTATAATTTAAACCATATATATCAAAATATTACAGGGTGAATAGTTATTCTAAAACTGTTCACAACTATTCATCACTGTTCACCTTATTTTCCGGTTCAAGGTGAACGGTTGGGTGAAGAGTGGTGATGAGTTTGATTTCAAGTCATCACCACTTAATAGTATGAATTTAAATAAAAATATTTAAAGGTGAATAGTGTGAACAGTTTTATTACTAATTCTTTAATAAGGGGGTAGACAAAAATTTTTTCTCTGGCAGATATTTTTTTCGGATCTCTGAGTTAGCGGGTTAATGTATTAGCCCGGTAACTCGGAGAAGACAAGCGTAGCGCGTCAGTGTGGTTTTAATTTTTTGTATTTTCTTTTATGGCGAGCATGGTGATTTTTAATAAAAATATATCGATGAAATTATTATAATAAACCTAATTTCACTCATTGATGGAATACTGATCATAGTTATTGCTTTTATTTCTACTGAATATATGGATAACCAAAGAGTTATCCATATATCTTTTATTAAGCATGTAGAATGACTTGCTGCTGTACCTGTATAGGCTGTAATGTCTGATATTTTTGTCGTATATTATTATATAAATCTGGCATTTCCCCAGCAGATAAAGTAACAATTAAAACATAAGGTAAGTCGTCAAGTTCAGAAACATCGATTGGCATCCCACAGTCGCGACCATGATAAATAATATCAAAGCATGGTGTAGTAAGTTCATCTTGTTTGAATGTGTGCTCACTTCTTAATGTTGTTTCCCACTTATGACCGTCATTTCTTTGTTCATTTTCGTCTGCATATATATTTTTTAAGTTAAAAAGCGGGAATGTTAAGCCTTTTGTCGTATCAGATATCCCCTTCCTCATAGTAATTTCTAAACCACTTCGAGTGTAATTTAATGGGTGTTCTGCGTCCACTGGGCTAGAAAAGCAAAATGTTGCTCGAAGATTGACACAACCTGTAGTTGGTTCATCTGGATAAGGAATGAATGCTCGCATATGTTGAGAAGGTTTGAGCACACCTTGATAAATGACTTTTACTTCATTATCGTCACAATAAATAACATCTGAAATATTATGCGGAAATCTACCCCAGCCAACTTCTGAACGTTCATGAGTGCTGTTTTCAGCATGATGAATTAAAAGAGCTTTAGCAGTTAGAGGTGTAATATTATATTGTAAAGATGAACTTAAAGCGATTGCTTGTCTTAATGCTAGTGGAGCAGCAAAGCTAGTGCCTGCGGTACTTGCCAATCCATTATTCATGGGGCTGAATACCTTGAAAGGTTCTTCTGAATTTCCGCCAAAAGCAAGACCATCTGGTTTCACGAATCCAGGACTTCTACCGGGGCCAATACAGCTATAATGGCACCTTTCCCAGTTTTCTGAAAGAGATGTTGCTGCACCTACAGATAAACCATTGACCAAATCGGCAGGTGGTTGAATCCTATTAAGACCTGCTGGCAAATGGCCATCATTTCCAACAGCAACTGTGCATAAAGTATTCCCTGCTGAGAGGGCTTCCTCAAGTGTTGAAGTCCAGACATGAACATCATCATCATCAACAGGTAGCCTCGGCCCCAAGCTTAAATTAATATAATCGTAGTGTTGTGTGCCAAGCACACTCTTTATTCTGATTAGCACATCAAAAAGGTCAATGTCGGCATTATTTATGTTCGAATCTAAGACTCTGTAATGATCAATATTACAGTAAGGAACATTTAGTTTTACAGCACCTGAATCCATAACGCCAAAGAGAAGCGTAGAGGTCACATCTTGTCCATGTGAGAGAAGTTGGGCACTTGTTTTTCCATCTTTGTTAAAGGTGTACTCAGTTACCCACTGACTAAAATCATCAATACTTATTCCTCCGTCAAATATTGCTACCTTTAAATTTGGATTGATTGCTCCTTCTGATGGTAATTTAAAACTAGAAGGGGAATTCACAGAACGTCTAATTACTGGCTCACTAACTCTTAACTCTGGAAGATCTCTAAGCGTCCTTAAAAAAGAAAATTTTGCTATTTCATAAGCCGTTTTTTTATTGGCTTTAATAGGCATAAAGGTCAATCCTTTGACTTTTATGCATCTTTCTTTATCAACGGAGGCACCTTGTTGTAAAGCAAATATAATAAAAGAGTCAACTATAGCTGAATTTTCATCTGGGGTATGTAAGGCTACTTCAATACTTCTTTCATCATCACCTTTTAAAGACTTAATTTTATCGGAGGGGTTAAACATTGAAACACTTTCAAGTGTGATGAAATCATCTTTTTGGCTTTTATTTAAAGTATCATCGTTTAATGCACGCAAAAACGATTGAAAATTTTCAGTTTTCCCTGAAACGTAGATACAAGCCGTTGTATACTCATCTTTTCTACCTTTTTTCTTTATGTCTTTACGAGGCTTAATTCTGACAGATTTACTACCTACACTTGTAAGAGAGAATTTGTTAAATAATCCTACCGGAAAATAACTTTTAGCTAGAAAAGCTGGATGAAGCACGAATTTTGCTACTGCTTTACCATCTGGTAGTGCGGAGGCTGGTACGTTTTCAATTTCACTGATTAGTGATGCTAAGTCATTCATTATTACTAGCTTATTTTCATTATAGCTATAGGGTTTATTTTTCCCTCCACCACCTTTTTTTATTTTTACATTACCCGTCAGTGTTTCTCCGTAACCCAAAAGCATATTCTTATCATTCATTACCTTCATCCTCTATTTTAATGATTTTTCTAATTTGCGATCTTGGTATTCCTAAGTCTGACGATATTTTTCTTTGGGAAACACCCTCATCAAGCATCGTTTTTATGACATTTTCCAATGCTGTATTGTTCAGTAATTCATCAATTAGAGCTGAGCTTAAAGGTATCTGCTCTATAATAGAATTCCGCTTCGCTTGATTGATGGATTTTTCAATCACAGCATAAGATATTTCACCTAATCTTGATGAAATATAGTGCGCTAAACTTTCTGCAATTTCTTTCGATATAAGATAACGTTGAATTAAATCATTAGTAGGATATTCAAAGTTTATAACTCTATCAAATCTTCTCCATGCAGCAGTATCCAAAAGTTCAGAATGATTAGTTGCTGCTATGAGAATAGATGTGTTGGGCCATTCATCGATAGATTGTAAAAGAACGGTAACAAGTCTTTTAAGTTCACCGACATCTGTAGCGTCATCTCTTTTTTTGGCAATGGCATCGAACTCGTCAAGTAGTAATATACATGGAAAAGATGAGGCGTAGTTAAGTACGGATCTTATGTTATTTCCTGTCTTACCAAGATAGCTGCTCATCACACTAGCAAGATCAAGAGTCAATAAGGGCATATTTAGTTTGCTGGCTAACCATTTTGCAGCCAAAGTTTTACCTACTCCAGGAGGCCCGCCCATTAAAAGGGAGCGGGACGGATGTAGGCCCTCTTTGTGCAAGAGCTCTTTCATTTCCCATTCGATTACAAAACGATTTAGAGCTAACGATGTGCTTGTTGGCCAAACAGGTTCAACATCTAGAATTACAGGATATGTTTCAACTAACAATTTTTGCCTTGTATCTGCATCTACGGGGGTTGCTCTAGGGGTAATCGGTTGAGCTCTTTCTACAGCATATGCTCCACTAGTTTGCATAAGTAGGCTTTCTAATTTTGTTGCTAATTCTGGTGACTCTTTTTTGAGCTTTTTTGTCACCATGCGTAGTCGCATGACAAGACTGTCTCGCTTGCCAGACAGAGCATCACTGACGACGTCAATGAATATATCATTAGTTAAGTTAATCACTCTACCACCTCATGATAAAATTAAACCAATTTTTTGGTAATGATACACCAATAACGATGTAATTAGTTAAAAAAAACATAAATCCATGCATTATTAGCCCAGATTTAAATATTTTTGTACCACCTTTGAGTTTGCTAGTATTTTTGATTTTAGTTTGAACAGCTAGCATCAAAATGTTGTATGCTTCATCACCCTTACCGATCTTTGCCTACTAAATGCGGTGTTTTTTGCGAATCAGTTAAGAAAGTACTAATAGTTCCCAATATTAGGGGGATGACTCTTTATTTATCGCATGGTTTGGTGTGAAGAATAGATATAGTTTTTATTGTTCAAACTACCCGTTTCTTGTTGCCATAACTGAAAAAAACGTCTAGTCTGAATTGGTTTACTCGCCATCATAGATGGCCATATAGCTGTAATGGCAACAAAATCTATGGTCTTCCCCGTTTTTGCAACACTCATTTTGATGTATGGTTGGCTTGCTTAAATCTATCCGGCGTCTCTATGAGTATGGATACCCGCGCCACGATGAGTTCTGCGCCTGATGAACCTTAAAAACTCCCCGGCTTCAATGAGCCATTTTGTTTCTTAGGTTATTCATCAGGCCGATTGGCCGTTCATGTCATCAATAATCAGTCTTCGCAAAACCAGATAGGTAACGTGTATTTCACTGTTTAATCATCAAGTTATTGAATCAGCCAGCCTCTATTAGGCCTGATACTCATTTTGTCGAGTAGTGATTGCCCAGGCTATTCTTGCCAGCTTATTAGCCAATGCACAGGCAACCACATTCGAATGTTTCTTGCTCAGTTGTGCCTGAACCCACTCGGCAAGTCTCCCATGCTGATGCTCAAGCCGCATCATAAACGCCCGGGCGCATTGAACCAGCAATCGGCGCAAATTTTTGTTGCCGCGTTTGCTGATACCCAGCAGAGTCGGTTTTCCCCCTGTACTGTATTGTCGGGGAACAAGCCCCATCGAAGCCGCAAAATCCCGGCTGCATGAAAATTGTTTTCCGTCACCAAGCTGGGATGAAAGTAGGCTGGCGGTAATGGGTCCTACCCCCGGTATTGTCATCATGCGTTGAGTCGCATCGTCCGCTTTGATGGACTGTTTTAATTCTAATTCCAACGTGGTTATTTGCTCGACAAGATAAAGGTAGTGGGCATGTAATTTCATCAGTAAACGGCTCAGATAATCGGGCACGTCGTGTTCTGCCAGAACCAGAGATAACCGTTTAATGACCGCCTCGCCTTTTGGCAGACTGATACCAAACTCCAGCAAAAAGGCGTGCATTTGGTTAGTGGTCTTTACCTTATCTTTGATGAGTGATTCTCTGACACGATGCAGTGCTCTCATCGCCTGTTGCGTCTCCGTTCTCGGCTGGACAAAACGCATTGAGGGGCGTGATGCCGCTTCACATATCGCCTCTGCATCAACGAAATCATTTTTGTTACTTTTGACAAAAGGACGAACAAACTGCGGAGATATCAGCTTCGCATCATGGCCTAAATCAGCGATCCGACGAGCCAGAAAATGTGCACCCGCACAAGCTTCCATCACGACGGTAGTCGATGTACACCCAGCTAAAAATTCCATTAATTTTGGGCGGGTAAATTTTTTACGCAGCATAGTCTTGCCGAATTTGTCCTGACAATGGATATGGAAAGAATGCTTGCCGAGATCGATACCAATAAGGGTGACGTTTTGCATGATGGACTCTCCAGAAAAAATACTCTATAAAGAGTATGGTTCACAAGGTGGGGAAGACCATCTCATTAACTCCTGTAGCCTGAAAGGGAGAGCAAGAATTGTGGTACATCTGCACACCTTTGGAAGCAGATATTGTCAGACACTTAAACCACCGTCTGGCGATGAAGGTTTCTTAAACGAAAAATACACCCAAAAGGTGTTTTTATATTGCTAATCAAGTGTAGTGAACATTAGATCATGCACTTATCTTTCATATCAACACAAAGCATATTTTCCTTTATCTTCAATAAATAACAGGATGGATTTCGTACATCCGATTCATACTTCCTACTATCTCTGTTTGAATTATTCATCAGATAAATTTTTTACACCTAAACATTTAACTCATTACTACCATTTGACATTTAACCTTGCGGCGTTTTGCTGTGCCCCGCGAGCATTCCAATGCTCGCACAGCTTTTACTGACTGTTTACGGAACTCAAGGCGTCACTTTTTGCAGGTTTACCGCTGAAAGTGACGCTGTAGCCAAAGAACATCACAACCCTGACAGGCTAATGCCTGCTTAACCACACAGTGAATCTGACACTACATTTTATAGATTGAAAAAGTACCAAAAGGAGAACTTGACGATATCGAGGCTGGCTTTTAGCCGGTGGGGATGACCTGTTAATACAGGCGGCAGTACTGTGTACTCAACCGATACCCCGCAATACCTCAACTTGCGTTCACTCTGGCGCACAGATATCGATCAAGGGCAAGACAGGTATTTTCTGTTTTGCCGGAATGATCGCGCGCCAGAGATTGCATGTTGTTAGATATAGTAGAGCTGGTTGATTAAAGAATTGACCATATTCGAAACGCTGGGCGTTATGTCGAACGTGTTTATAACCGTTAAACTTAGTCGTTCGGTTATTGAGTCCAATAATACAATCAGTTAAAGTATTCCAGCCATTGGCTCAATCCAATGGTCAAGGTTTAGCAGCCTTGTGTTCACTGACACTGGTAGGATGTTTCTGCCAGTGCGCCTGCGTTCACCCTTTCAATGGTGATTCAGGTAGGGGAGGCTTCGGCCTCGCTGGTGTGAACCCAGTCTGCTAACCCTGCCTTGAATCACCACCATCAATATTAATTAATGGAAGGGGTAACAGGAATGAATAACAACAATGTTCAAAATGACTGGCATCAGGCCGATATCATCGCAGCATTACGTAAACGTGGTACAACCTTAGCGGCTATTTCTCGTGAAGCAGGACTCAGCTCATCAACATTAGCAAACGCACTCAGTAGGCAATGGCCTAAAGGTGAGTGGATAATCGCTAACTATCTCGGTATTCACCCCTCAGAAATCTGGCCTAGCCGTTATTTTGATAAGCAGGGTCGATTGATTGAACGTAAGGTTCGAGACAAACCACAGGAATAACCCGTTTCAACTTGTGATCAACTTTGTGAAAATGATAAATTTTTATACAAAGCCCTGAGAGTGAGATGACAGATCAATTTAAACCTCATGGCTTTTTTAACTTCACTCTTATACCAATGTATTCATAAAAATATATTAAAATCAAATACATGAACAAGTAAAAGGAGTAAAATAAATATGGGGCATAAAATGGGGCATTTCGAAAATTTATTTTTAATAATTTATTTAATTTCAATTAATTATATTAGTTTGCGAGTCCGGCCTTCGCACCATCGGAACATCAATAGACGTCAACGGACGTCTTTTTTTGTGCCTGAAATCCAGTATCCGCAAGGCTTTCCTCGCTTTTTCACTCAACCTAAGTCAACCTGATTCAATCTACATCAACTTACTGATGCGGGTACAACTGCGGGTATATCGCGGTTCGATAATGTTTGTACCCACACAGAACCCTTGAAAGGATACTCATCATGGCTTTGAGTGATGTGAAAGTTCGTTCGGCTAAGCCTGAAGCAAAAGCCTATAAGCTGACTGACGGCGAAGGTATGGTTTTGCTGGTTCACCCTACCCGGTGGTGCTCTGACGGCTTTGAAATCCGCTGCTGGAACCGGGAAGTGGTACTCGTGGTGTTCAGTCTGGACTGCTGTGATCGGGAGGCTATCTGCTGGAGTGCCACCACAGGGGGGATCAGCAGTGTGTTCTGCTCAAGAAAAATCGGACACTTTTACGAAGGCCATTTCATATTCCACGGGTGTTAAATCATTATTGGCCGTGTGCAATCGTGTTAAATTGTAATAATGCAGATAATCCAATACATCTTTTTTCATCTCTGCCTGGTTTTCATGATGGGTTTTGAAGAGCCAATCATGTTTCAAACTGCCAAAGAAACGTTCGACAACAGCGTTATCCCAACACGCCCCGACATCCCCCTGGCTTGCTCTCATGTCATCACTGCTGAGCAAATCCCGGTCTTGCTGGCTTGTATATTGGCTCCCTCTATCACTATGAAAAACACAGCCTTGTGACGGCTGACGTAAGTGATACGCTTTCATTAAGGCCTGGCTGATCAAGGTCGTATCTATTTCCGTTGAGATCTGCCATCCCACTATCCGACGTGAGTACAAATCCATCACAATAGCCAGATATAACCAACCTTCGGGCGTCTTCAAATAGGTGATATCTCCTGCCCAAACTTCATTCGGTGCCAACGGATTAAAGTTCCGGTTAAGTAGATTACAGGCTGTTGATATCGCTTTACCTTTGCGCGGAGCCCGGTAGCGCTGCCGCTGTCTGACGGATAATCCGAGCTGATTCATGAGCTTTCGGGTTCGATAGTCACTGATGGTAAAGCCTTCTTTGCGTAATTTTTTCGCCAACATCCGATAGCCTAAATTTTCCCGGCTTTCTTTAAAAAGCGCCGTCGCTTTTCGGTGTAATGCTTGTTGCTCATCAGAAAGTAACCGAACGGGTTTTGCCTGCCAGGCATAAAACGTGGAACGACTGACTTTCATCACGCGACATAATTGGCAAATGGGAAATTGCTCTGCATGTTCTTTTATGAACTAACATCTTACAGCAGTTCTCTCGCAAAGAAGGCGCTCGCCTTCTTTAAGATCTCCTTCTCCATTTTCAGCTGTTTATTTTCTTTACGAAGCTGCAACAACTCCTGTCGCTCATCGGGGGTTAAAGCACTGGGTTTAGATTGCTCAACATAATGTTTCCGCCACGTATACAGGAGTTTTGTTGGAATACCTAAGGTTTCAGCTGCCTGTGGGACTGTATAGCTCTGTTCAACAACCAGATTGACCGCTTCTCTTTTAAAGTTATCGGTAAATTTTTGGGGTGATTTTCGTTTCATAAAGACACCTTAATTAAAGTCATTCTATTCCTTTACCAAAGTGTCCGAATTTATTAAAGCACAACACTCGGCTGATGGATCACATTCGGGACAACCCTTCGAAGGATGCTTACGAAGATGATTTCTTCAGTATCCGTTACTTTCAGAAGGGCACTGCGCACATAACCTTTAAGCGTCTGGAGTTGATTGAGCGGATGAATGACATCATCGCTAGACACTATCCGGGAATGCTGGCTGCGGGGTAAGTTAGGTGTCGTATGTTTGCTGTTAAAAGTGTCGTATGTTTGCTATGATGAAGAAACGACCAAAGGAGGATAACATGACCACAAAAGCCCGTATTCAGTCACGGCTGAAACGCTCAAAGCGTTATGTTTTCACTCGTGACGATTTCAAAGATCTTGCTGGTTACGATCAAATTGGCAGAGCACTGCGTGAACTGGTGAAGGAAGGGCAACTGCTGAAAGTAGGCTATGGCGTCTATACCAAAGCGCGGCAAAATGCGATTACCGGTAAGCTAATGCCTGCTGCTCCCGGAGGTTCTGCTGCGGTAGTGATTGAGGCGTTGGAACGTCTGAAAGTTGATTACCGCCTGGTAGGAGCAACAAGCGCCTATAATAGCGGTAAATCCACCCAGATCCCTGCGTCACTGGAAATCAAAACCTCACCACGTTTTAAGAGAACATTGTCAGTAGGGAATAGCAAATTAAATGGATGATTTAACAAAGCTATTCCCGGACATTGCCGATGCACTTGGCATTGAATCTGTTGCAATTGTAGAAAAAGATTATTACATCGTTGAGTTATTGCGATTGCTCCAGCCTCTGGACTTTGATACGCATCAGCTGGTTTTTGCCGGTGGAACAGCATTGTCAAAAGCGGGTATATCTTTGAACAGGATGTCGGAAGATATGGACATTAAGCTTGTCCCTGTCGCCGGTTTTTCCCAGCAATATTCCAGAGGGCAGCGTAAAAACATTCGTAAGGGTATTATTCAGACCATTATCGAAACGATTGCAGCCTCAGGTACGTTTCGCATGGATGAAGAGTACCCAAAGGTTACTCGTGATGAATATCGCTATAATGAAATTCCAGTGCGCTATCCGCAGGAATATGCACAAATTCCCTGCTTAAGGCCATTTATCAAACTGGAACTAATGGAAACGGATTTGCTTGAGGCTGCGGAAAACCGTGCTATTAGCTCATTAGTAATGGATCTAACAAAGAAGGGCGAAGCCGTGAGGGCTTTCCCTTGCGCAACTATCGGCAGCACGCAGGCTGAAAAACTGATCTCGATGATGCGCAGAACGGCTGCAAGTATGCGTGATGTGGAACGTGTAGTGGATGAATCACTGGTACGTCATATCTACGATAATTTTTGTATTGTTAGAGAAAAAGGTACTGATGTTCCTGTTTTAAAGCAATTCGTGCAGGAATGCATTGAACAGGATATTGAACGTTACGGTGCTCAGTATCCAGAATTCTGCGAGTCGCCTGTCGAAGAACTAAAAATGGGACTGGAAGAACTCCTGAGCAACCCTGTTTATAAGGAACGGTATCTGCAGTTCGTCACACCAATGGTATTCGGTGAAAGCCACGTTTCATGGGAAGATGCCTATGCCTGTTTTCGCAAAACTGCATTGGATGTGATTGATGCATAGCGCCAGAGATATGCTCGATGGTGAGCATCTTCCCAGGTAACTCTTGCCCCGATTCGAGTCCGGCCTTCACCATATAAATTAAGACGCTAAATAAAAATAAGCGTCTTTTTTATGTCTGAAATTCACGTATTGCAAAGCTTCTCTAAGAATTCTGGTCATCAATATCATTATGAGTTTACTCATACCATAGCTTCATTAATGTAAGTGGGCGTGTGCTCTCATCTCGATAACAAAAATTGGTGCTATTACTACTGGGGGGATGTAATGAAACTTTCAGATTTAGGCAGTAGAATTTGCATTATAGGGCCTTCAAATAGCGGTAAATCTACACTTGCTAATGCTATCTCAAAGAAATGTAACTTGAAGGTCATTCATCTGGATCAGCTTTTTCATTTACCCAATACTGACTGGCAGGAACGTTCTGTAGATGAATTCATCTCATTGCATGATATGGCAATAGAAGAAGAGAGTTGGGTGATAGATGGGAATTATAGAAAATGTTTACCACAACGGTTATCCAGAGCAACCGGGGTGATTTTATTGGATGTCTCAACACCCTCAAGCCTGTTCCGTTATGTAAATAGGACACTATTCCAACGCAATCGCTATGGTGGTCTGGAAGGTAATAGGGATAGTATCAAATGGAAAATGATCCATCATATTGCTGCTGTCACACCAAAGAGCAGAAAACGTTATGCAGCCTTGTTTGAACAATTAACCACACCCAAGATCAAATTGACATCCATTAAAGAAATTAAGGAACAATTTGATAAGTGGGAACTTATTCGGTAGTTACTTATATAAATTATTTTCATCATGTGGGAAAAGTATATTAAATGGATAAACTAACAGAATTATTTGCTGATGTAGCAGATGCAATAAAAAATTAATCACGACAATACATCCGAAAAAGCCTCGCTAAATGTTCTCCTGCGGGAGTTAATTTTGTATCCCTGCGTTGAATAAGTCCAAAAGTCGCAAACGGCAATTGTTCTCTAAGGTTTAAAGCGACAAATTGCTGATCAAATAGAGCCTCATTAACCACATCTGTCGCCACAATCGTTAAAAAATCACTTTCGGCAACTAAGCTCATGCAAGACATCAATGTTTCACATGTAACACTAAAGATTGGTGGTTAATTCCTTCAAAGAAGTGGCATTCGCTTTGGGATGTCCTTTCCGTACAATGACTTTGTACTCTTTTTCCATCAGTTTTTCGAAATTCAATTCTGTATCCAGACTGTCGGGATAATATAGCAAAATCAACATAACATGACATACTCAATATACTCCGTAAACAACGCATCAACTGAACATCTTTTTTGCCTCCTTATCGCTTTTGCTCCGCCCCATTTGTGTTCTATAGGATTCAAATCCGGACTATAAGCGGGAAGCCATTCCAGTTGACATCTGCTGTCTGCTATCGCTTGTATCGTGTCATTCCGTTTATGGAAAGGCGCATTATCCATCACTATCACGGCGCCGTGTGGAAGCTTTGGCAGCAAATCTTGCGTCATCCACGCATAAAAAACATCGGCATTAATATTCTCGGTAAATAAGCTTAAGGTGACGAAGGTATTTTCGAGAATGGCACCAATGACGTTGATACGGCCTTTTGCGTGCCAATCATGCATACCAAAACAGCGTAACCCTTTTTCCGAATATCCATGTTTACGTGGCATCGATTGAGCAAAACCACTTTCATCCAAAATGCTGTGACTTATACCGGTAATAACACGCTATCGTGCAGTGACGAGGACGGCATGATCATAGATGGCTGTGTTGTTAAGCTGCGCAATGTTGGTATGGCTCAGGAGTGTGATTTTATCGAGCACCACTACGTTAGCGGCATGTCTAAACGTGCGATTGGCCGCAAGTTCAAGCTCAGTGAAAGCGAAGTCAGAAAGCAAATGCTGGTGGCTGAAAGTTTTATTCTTAGGTGTCTGGAGGTTTTGGACGAACCATTAGAACTTGACCTAATCTATGGCTTCCACGGTAACAGGGCGAATTTGTCCAGTTCAGCATTGAGCGTCCAATAGTAGAAAGCCTACCCATTGCCCGTATACCCGCGCGAACGGCTACTGCCAAATGTGGCGGTTGTACGTCAGTATTACTGACTCGCAAATAACGTTAACTGGACAAATTAGGCCAGTTAGCTAAGGCGGAATTCCGCCTTTGATTAATCCGATCACTTCCACCAGCTCATAGGGGTAAAACTCAGGCATTACGGGCAATGTAAAGCTCTTTATAGGGCTAGACACAGTCTCTATAACCAATTGATAAAGTCCAAATACTGCGAAACGCCGAGTTTGAACCGATATGCAGAAAAGCACATCGCCCAGCTTCCTGCATTGCAGGTTTCTGAGAATATCAATGGGTTAGATTTAATTCCGGCGTTTTACCGGAATCGACCTAATTCACTGTAATATAGAGCCTGTTCAGAATCTTTACTAAAACTCCTTTTAAAACCCTTTACATTAGGTAAAACCCGTATACTCTGTTTTTAACATATTTTTACCCTTAACCTTTTTGACGCAAACTAAGCTCATAGTGCATGGGGAATATTTAAAGATGTCGTTATTAGATGCTGATAGATTTGGAGGAAATTGGATATTTCGCTTCAATCAAACTCTGAATTTTCCCCTTAAGTTCTCTTCGACTATGCAAAATGGGGCCTGTAGTAGTTTGGTAATGGCTTGGGTAAAGATGCACAAATTAGGAAAGTCCCACTTATTCCCAGGAAATATAAGACTACCTAGCTATATAAAAATAGTTGAAAACCTTAAAGCTCAAAGCATAGATCACCTGAAATTTCTGCGTGAAAACGGATTATTTACTATGCATGCCAGCCGTTATGAGGGAGACAATTTTGTAAAAAATTTAGCTACTATCCATGAAGGTTATGAAGCTTTAGCGTATGAAAATCATGCTATTGGCCTAGCTGTAACTGCCCAGGGAGTTGATTGTTTCGACCCCAATTTTGGTTGCGTCCATTTCCCGACGCGTCAAAATTTTATAACATGGTTTCAAGAAAGCTATTGGCCTAATCGTTGGGGAATAGGGACGATGGTGAGGCCATGTAATTCCATTTTAGTGTTCCAATTGTATCAATCTAGAAGCCATGATCGTGCATAGACGCCAAGCTATATAGTTATACCTTGCTCGTAACCCCACCAGCAACGTGATTCCGTCTACTAAACGGAATTAAGCCAATTCAGTTAGTTAGACATTCCTCGGCAATACCTCAGGTCGTTCAACTTCCACCATTGGTGTAAGTCAATAATAATCAAAAAGTCATATAGCCAGCCTACCCATAACCATTTGATTAGGCTTAATTGTTCCATCCCAGCACTATCAGAATTTGGACAAAAACCACCAGCTATAGCACAATGTTATTCGATGGGGCTATCTCGACGGAGAGAAAAGCGGTACGCCTTACCGCCTGCCTCATCACCTCCATTTGAAGAAATATTCGGTGTAGTGAAACATTGTACGTTAATCGCCTCTAGGTCATGATACCAATTTATTGATAGTGATGAATGTTTAAATAATACCCTATGACCCTGTCATGTATTTCGATGGATTTTGAAAAAGACAACGTTTTGCGAGCCAGTCTTGCTAAATGTTGACGAAGATTCAGATTATGTCTCTCTATGCGTTGTGTATCACGCTTACTGACCACATGCAGTTCCCCGCCAGTGTTTTTTCATAGCTTCTCCAGCCATCGGTCATGTAGATCACAATGTTGAAGGGAGCCAGTAGCGCCATCAGACGCACAAATGTCTTCTTTGTTCTTGGGCCAAAAACGTGGGCGATCACTTTCCGTCTACTTCAGTGCCGGGAGCAATGGCTTCTGTTATCGATTTGGGTTTCCCGGGACGACAAGCGGCATAAGTGAATTCCCGTTGCCAAGAATGACGGCAGGACTGGCAAAGATAACGTTGATGACCAGAGCGAGAACGCCCATTACGGTGGATCCCTTTAACTGCACCACAAGATGGGCAGGTCACATCAGTCTTTGCCATCTGAATGTTCTCCAAATAGACAGACTATACATGAGTCAATAAATTGATGTCATGACCTATACATGGAAATAAAATATCTTTACCAACAATCCAAGAAAGAGAAGACGCAAGACAAATTCTAAAAAATATGGGTATATGGAATAAGCGGTGTGAAAACCTTTTCAAGGTGAACATGGGAAGAAAAGATGCAGCAAATAGATAATCACTGACAACTTATTCGACTGAGAGGTTGCCAGTTCAGCCTTAAGAGCTGTTTCAACAGTCAGTTTTTTGATAAAGAGGAAGAACTGGCTTAAATCTCCCGAGGTCTTGAGATTTTCAGCCAGCTCAGCGTCAAAAACTCACTTCCCAATACCAACCGGATACGACTCAAACAAATACCCATCGAAATTAGGATCATCCACATCTGATAATTCAAGTAAACTCTGTTTCACATTTTCTAAATGTTGCCACATCGTTTGTTTCGCTGCTGCGGGATCTTTTTTGATCATCGCTGCCAAAATTGCCTGATGATCATTCAACCACGCTTTACGATAGTCGGTATTGGTAATTCGGCTATGTAACTTGATCCACATAGGGTTATTCTCACGCCATGCCCAGGATTGTTTAAGCAATTCAACTAACATACTGTTATGCGTTGCCTGCGCGATGGCTAAATGAAACTCCCTGTCACCGGATTCACTTTCTCCCGAAATTAGATCTTTTTTCTCTTTTTCCAATGCGTTGCGCATATTGGCAATATCGACCGGAGTCACCTGGAGTGCTGCAAACTCAGCGATATTACTTTCCAATAATTGGCGCGCTTGTAATAACTCAAAAGGCCCTGCGGCATTAAGGGTTGTATCGCTTGAACAAGAGTGCGGCAGGCGGATGAGATAAATACCTGAGCTTTTGCGTACTTCAATGAGGTTTTCCAACTCCAGTACAATTAACGCTTCACGAATAAGAGTACGCGAAACGCTGAATTTTTCTGCAATTTCTCGTTCTGTCGGGAGACGATCACCAGGAGAATAATCCATCTCTATAATCATCTGACGTAATGATTGGGCTACTTCGTGATAGGGACGCCTGGAGTCTGCAAAGTTCATCATTTAATGCCGCCGTAAGGTAATATACTTAAATGAAACGACTAAAAATGATGTTATTCTAAGACATCAATGCCAGAAATATAACCACCTATTCTTGTTACAATAGGTGGTTTTGAGAGAAAATTATTCTACTTTACGCACTCGATTTACCATTTCGAATAACTCCGGTTGGGTTTTTGCAATATCGGCATACATGGGTTTAACCGCGTTTTGAAAGAGGGTTTTATCCACGACAATAAATTTAACCCCTTGTTTTTCTGCTTTAGCACGCTCTTCCTTTTCTGATTTTTCCCACAGTTGAATCATATATTTTGAGGAGTTTAGTGCCGCTTTTTTCACAATATCTTGTTGTTCAGTGGTTAATTTATTCAACGATTTGTTCGATATTAACAGCACATCAGGGATCATCGTATGTTCATCCAGGGAAAAGAACTTTGTCACCTCGCTATGGCGGCTT
Organism: Xenorhabdus ehlersii; assembly: GCF_003610465.1. Classification (GTDB taxonomy): domain Bacteria; phylum Pseudomonadota; class Gammaproteobacteria; order Enterobacterales; family Enterobacteriaceae; genus Xenorhabdus; species Xenorhabdus ehlersii. The sequence goes on from NZ_RAQI01000004.1 coordinate 253,658, forward strand.
AGCGTAAAAGAAGTAATGTTGTTCTCCGCTGCATCTACAACCCCCTGTTGCAATGCGGTATAGAGTTCACCGTAAGCTAACGGCGTTGGGCTTCCTTCCAGCCCTTTCACCATCGCAATTGCCGTTGGGCTGGGTTGTACGCGAATTTTCAAACCTTTTAGGTCTTCAGGCGTTCTAATCGGTTTTTTCGCATAAAAACTGCGTGCACCCGCATCATAGTAAGTGAGACCAATAAACCCCATGTTTTGGCTTGAATCGAGGATTTCTTTACCAATATCGCTATTAATGACTTGTTGATAGTGCGCTTTATCGCGGAATAAATAGGGCAGGTTAAAAATGGAATACGCCGGAGAGAAGGCTTCTAATTCTGCCGCATTGGATTTAGCAATATCCAGAGCACCGTTTTGCATCAATTCGATAGATTCACGTTGGTTGCCCAATTGAGAATCAGAATAGATACGGATACGGACTTCCCCGTTGGTTTTTTCTTTCACTTCGTTAGCGAACTCGGTCATGGCTTTATGGACAGCATGGTCTCGGTTCTGGTTATGGCTGAGTTTCAGGGTTGTTACGGCGAAAGCCTGGGATGTTCCCAGCATAAACATTACGCCCGCCGCTATGCCTGCTATACCTAAAACCTGTCGTTTGTTGTTCTGCATGTTTGGTTCTCCAGAGGTGAATGTAGGTTTTTATGATTTTCTGTGGACAAACCATAATCAGATCTCACTGATTGGGCAAAGGGTAAAATCCGATTGGTCGATCTGAATCGCAAAAAACAGCATAATTGGTTGACCTTTTGTGTTTGTGATCTATCTCACCCTTTTTCAGGGAGTTATTTCAACGTTTTTAGTACGATCAGTATAGATTCTAATTCCTGTGTGGATTTTAATTGGTAAACCAAAATGACAGGAATCGGATAAATGAAAAACCTTGTAGCGATGACCAATAAAAGTTTGGCATTTTTTACCATCTGCCTGCTGGCCTTTCTGGTTTTATGTGTGTCGTGGCAGGTCATTTCACGTTATGTCTTAGATGCACCGAGCACGGAGACCGATGAGTTAGCACGTTATCTGTTTATGTGGGTCGCAATGATTGGCGCTGCCTATACCACCGGACAGCATCGTCATCTTGCTATCGATCTGCTGATGATGAAATTAACCGGAGTCAAGAAAAGTATTATCGGCCTGATTATTCAGGCAACAATTATTTTATTTTCTTCCATTGTGCTGCTTTATGGTGGCAGCCTGCTTGTTTCATCGACATTGGAAAATGGTCAAATCACACCGGTATTAGGCTGGAAGATGGGATACATCTATTTATGTTTGCCGATTAGCGGATTATTGATGATTTTCTATGCGCTCGTTGATGTGATCTCGATTGTTCAGCATTTTTCTGGTCAACCACCCGTTGTGCCTGAAAATTATTAAATTGTGGAGGTTAGAGTATGGATTGGTCTACCATTGCCGCACTCTTTGGCACATTTGCAATATTATTGGCATTGAGTGTTCCCGTTTCTTTTGCAATCGGCTTATCTTCGTTAGTCGCTATTACGATGACATTGCCGCTGGAATCTGCAATCACGGTTGTTGCACAACGTATGGCTGCGGGTGTTGATAATTTCTCTTTATTGGCGATCCCGTTTTTTATCCTGGCCGGAAATATTATGAACCAGGGCGGGATAGCAGCGCGTTTGATCAATCTGGCTAAAATGATTGGCGGTCGTTTGCCGGGATCATTAATGCACGTCAATATTATGGCGAACATGCTGTTTGGGGCAATTTCAGGCTCGGCAGTGGCGTCCGCGGCTGCCGTCGGGGGGACAATGGCGCCGATGCAGCGAAAAGAAGGGTACGACCCTGAGTTATCTGCTGCCGTGAACATCGCTTCTTGCCCTTCAGGTTTGCTGATCCCACCCAGCAATACCTTGATTGTGTACTCGTTAGTCTCAGGAGGGACTTCTATTGCTGCCTTGTTCTTAGCGGGTTATATCCCTGGCATTATGATGGGAATTTCACTCATGATTGTGTCTGCCATTATTGCCAAGAGGAAACGTTATCCTGTTGCACCTCGGCCAACATGGAGCGAATTTTTTGCTACAGCGTGGAAAGCAATACCGTCATTAATGCTGATTGTAGTGATCATGGGCGGGATTATTGCGGGGATCTTCACAGCGACAGAAGCATCAGCCATTGCCGTTCTCTACAGTTTTATTCTCGCAGTGATTGTTTATCGTGAAGTGAGTTTCAAACAACTGCCCCAAATTATTCTTGATTCTGCGGTGACCACATCGATTGTTTTGCTGCTGATTGGCGTATCAATGGGTATGTCCTGGGCGATGGCCAATGCTGATCTGCCGTATCTGATTGCGGATGCGTTGATGACGGTTTCTGATAATCCGCTGACCATTCTGCTAGTCATTAATATCATTCTGCTGATTGTGGGGATCTTTATGGATATGACACCGGCTATTTTGATCTTCACGCCGATTTTCTTACCCGTTGCGATGAGCATGGGTATCGACCCTGTGCATTTTGGCATCATCATGACATTTAATTTGGCCATTGGGATTTGTACCCCTCCCGTCGGCAGCGCTTTATTTGTGGGTTGCTCTGTGGGGGATGTGAGTATTGATAAGGTATTGAAGCCACTGTTGCCGATGTATGTTGCGCTGATCTCGGCGCTAGCGCTGGTGACATACCTGCCGCAATTGAGTTTATGGTTACCTGAATTAGTTTTGAATTAGTTATAGGGGGGAATTATGAGACAAACTTGGCGTTGGTATGGGCCTGGAGATCCGGTTTCATTAGCGGATATCCGTCAGGCTGGAGCAACAGGGGTGGTGACGGCGCTGCACCATATTCCTAACGGTGGAATCTGGACTATCGAAGAGATAGAGCAACGTAAGGCACTGATTGAAGCTAATCAACTTGAGTGGACAGTCGTAGAGAGTGTTCCCATTCATGAAGATATCAAAACGCATACTGGGGAGTATGATCAATGGATCGAAAACTATCAACAAACCTTGCGTAACCTCGCTGCCTGCGGGATTAAAACAATATGCTACAACTTCATGCCTGTTCTGGATTGGACTCGTACTGATCTCGAATATGAATTACCTGATGGCTCAAAAGCGCTGCGTTTTGATCAAATCGAATTTGCTGTTTTTGATATCCACATTTTGCAACGCTGTGGGGCAGAAAAAGCGTATTCCGATGATGAAATTGTGCAAGCACAATCACGTTTTGTTTCAATGACAGAAGAAGAAAAACAAAAACTAACAAACACGATCATTGCTGGTCTTCCTGGTGCAGAGGAAGGCTATACCTTAGAACAATTTCGCCAACACCTAAAACGTTATACAGGCATTGATAAGGCCAAATTGCGTGAGCACTTTGCTTATTTCCTGCAAAAGATCATTCCGGTTGCGGAAGAACTTGGTATCAAAATGGCTGTTCATCCTGATGATCCACCTCGTGAGATCTTAGGCTTGCCACGCATTGTTTCTACGATAGAGGATATGCATTGGATAGCCGAAACGGTAGACAGTAATGCCAATGGTTATACGATGTGCACCGGATCTTACGGTGTGCGGGCGGATAATGATTTGGTGCAGATGATCAAAGCATTTGGTCCCCGTATCTATTTTCTCCACTTGCGTTCAACCGTGCGTGAGGAGAACCCATCCACGTTCCACGAAGCGGCGCATCTTGCCGGTGATGTGGATATGTATGAAGTGATCAAAGCGGTTGCCGAAGAAGAACATCGCCGATTGGCAGCGGGTGAAAATCACCTGATTCCAATGCGGCCTGATCATGGTCATCAAATACTTGATGATTTGAAAAAGAAAACGAATCCCGGCTATTCGGCAATTGGTCGCCTGAAAGGACTGGCTGAAATTCGTGGCCTTGAGTTGGGTATTCATCGTGCATTTTTCCAAAAATAATTTCTGACCTTGAACCCTACAGGGTAGTGAATGAATGTCACTCATTACCGCTTATTTGTGAGTCGATTATGGAAAAAAATCTTGTCAATGCGATAACCTCTGTTCCATGTCCACGCTGGACAACCGAACGTTTGACTTCCCGTATTGTGCATTTAGGCTGTGGTGCGTTTCATCGGGCGCATCAGGCGCTTTATACACATTATGTATTAGAACAGACAGACAGTGATTGGGGATTCTGTGAAGTTAACCTGATGCTAAATGATGCTTCACTGATTGAAAATCTGAAAAAACAATCCATGCGCTATACCGTCGCAGAAAAAGGGCAGGAAGAAATCAGATTAAAAATTATTGGCTCGATGAAAGAGGGGATGCATCCATTAATTGACGGTGTTCAGGCGATTATCGAAAAGATGGCCGATCCTGATATCGCTATCATCTCTTTGACAATCACTGAAAAAGGCTATTGTACTGATGCCGCGACCGGGCGTTTAGATCCAAATAATGAATTGATTATTAAAGATATTGCTAATCCCGCAGTGCCAAGATCAGCCATCGGCTATATCACTGCGGCATTAAAATTGCGTTTTGAACGAAGCCTCCCTGCGGTGACAATTTTGTCGTGCGATAACGTGCGGGAAAATGGACATGTTGCCCGTGAGGCCGTATTGGGTCTGGCGCGTTTGCAGGACGAAAAATTGGCACAATGGATAGAAAATCAGGTGACGTTTCCCTGCACGATGGTGGATCGTATTGTGCCGGCAGCTACACCAGAAACGTTAACTGAAATTGCCCAACGGCTGGGTGTTGAAGATCCCTGTGCCATTGCCTGCGAACCTTTCCGTCAATGGGTGATTGAAGATAACTTTGTCAATGGGCATCCAGATTGGGATCTGGCCGGTGCACAATTTGTGGACGATGTGGTGCCATTTGAAATGATGAAATTGCGCATGTTAAATGGCGCTCATTCCTTTCTGGCTTACCTGGGTTATTTGGGTGGCTATGCCCATATCTCCGATACGATGACTAATGCCGATTATCGTCGGGCAGTGTACGCACTGATGGTGAATGAACAAGCTCCAACCCTGTCGATGCCAGAAGATATCGATTTAATGGCCTATGCGGATAAATTGATCGAACGGTTCACTAACCCAGCGTTAAAACATCAGACGTGGCAAATTGCGATGGATGGCAGCCAGAAATTGCCACAGCGCATGCTTGATTCCATTGAATGGCACCTTATGCAGGGAAATGATTATCGCCATTTAGCGCTCGGTGTGGCGGGTTGGATGCGCTATATCAGTGGCGTGGATGAACAAGGCCAATCTATTGATGTGCGTGATCCATTAAAAGAGACCTTTGCGGCGATTTTTGCCAAATATGGTCATTCTGTTGATGTGGTGGAAGCGTTACTGGCAATTGAATCGATTTTCGGTAAAAAGTTAGTCAAAAACCGTGACTTTGTCGATAACGTCACCAAAACCTACCAGAACCTACTGAACGTTGGCAGCCGCCAAGCGGTTGCCGCCCTTTGACCATAGAGGAAATGTAATGAAAACCTTTATGTGTGAAGATTTCCTGTTAAATAATGATGTTGCCCGCCGCCTTTATCATGATTACGCGGCGTTGATGCCTATCTATGATTATCACTGTCATCTCAATCCAAAAGAGATCGCGCAAAATCGCCGTTTCCACAATCTTGGTCAAATCTGGTTGGAGGGGGATCATTATAAGTGGCGGGCGATGCGTGCGGCAGGGATTGAAGAGGCACTGATTACTGGTACTGAAAGCAGTGATTACGAAAAATACCTCGCATGGGCGAAAACGGTTCCCCTGACGATCGGCAATCCACTTTATCATTGGACACATCTGGAATTGCGACGCCCCTTTGGCATTAGCGGAAAATTATTGGGGCCTGACACCGCAGAAGCCATCTGGTATGAGGCGAATGAAAAACTCTCTCAAAGTGAATTTTCTGCCCGTGGCATTATGCAGCAAATGCAGGTACGAATGGCAGGAACAACGGATGATCCCATTGATTCTCTCGAATATCATCAACAGATTGCCAAAGATAAAGATTTCACCATCAAAGTCTTACCGAGCTGGCGTCCAGACAAAGTCTTCAAAATTGAATTACTGGGTTTTTGTGACTATCTCGAACGATTAGGAGAAGTCGCAGATGTCACCATCGGGTGTTTTGCTGATTTATTGCTGGCATTAGCGCGTCGCCTTGAACACTTTCAGGATCACGGTTGTGTGGCATCGGATCATGGAATTGAACATTTGCGTTATGCGCCAATACCTGACGAAAAAGTGTTAGATATCATTTTGCAAAAGCGCAGACAAGGGCAATCACTCAGTGAATTAGAAATCGCACAATTCACAACAGCGGTGCTGGTTTGGTTAGGTAAGCAGTATGCAAAACGCGGCTGGGTCATGCAGATGCATATTGGTGCCTTACGCAATAACAACACGCGTATGTTTAAACGGTTAGGGCCAGACAGCGGCTTTGATTCCATTGGAGATAATCCTATCGCTTACCCATTATCTCGTTTGCTGGATGAGATGGATAAAATTGATGAATTACCGAAGACCATTCTCTATTGCTTAAATCCCCGTGATAACGAAGTGATCGCAACTATGACTGGCAACTTTCAGGGCGGAAGCCTTGTGCAAGGTAGTAAAAACATCGGGGGCAAAATTCAATTTGGATCGGGCTGGTGGTTTAACGATCAAAAAGACGGTATGCAGCGTCAATTAGAGCAACTCTCCCAATTAGGCTTATTAAGCCAGTTTGTCGGTATGCTGACAGATTCACGCAGTTTCTTATCCTATACCCGCCATGAATATTTTCGGCGCATTCTCTGTAATATGCTGGGGAACGGGGTCGAAAATGGTGAAATTCCCCATGATGAAAAAATGCTGGGGCAAATAGTTCAGGATATCTGCTTCAATAATGCTGAACGTTATTTTCAGGCCATGAAGGATTAAAGGATGCAGATGCGGAAAATAGCCCTGATTGGCGAATGTATGATTGAGCTAAATGGCATCCCATTTGGTGCCATGACACAAAGCTATGGCGGTGATGTGCTGAATAGCGCGGTTTATCTGGCTCGCGCTGGGGGCGATATATTTGATGTCCATTTTGTCACGGCGATGGGAACGGACGCCTTGAGCGAAGGTATAATCTCACGCTGGCAGCAAGAGGGCATTAATACTGCGTTAGTATTGCGTGATAATGCGCATCAGTCCGGTTTATACCTGATCCAACTTGATGAAAAAGGTGAACGCACGTTTCTTTACTGGCGCAATGACTCGGCGGCACGTTATCTCTTGCGCCATCCTGATTACCCCATAGTGCGCCAGCAATTGCAGAGCATGGATGTGCTCTATCTCAGCGGGATCAGCCTGGCGGTTTCGCCCGAAGATGATCGCCAACGGCTGCTCATTGATTTAAAACAGTTATCTTATGAAGGGAAAGTGATTTTCTTTGACAGTAATTATCGTCCGGCCTTATGGGAAAACGAAGCCCAAACCCGTGCGTGTTATCAGCAAATGTATGCCATCACTGATATTGCGTTAGTCACTGACGATGATGAAGCAAATCTCTGGGGCGATACTTCAACTGAGGAAAGTTTTCATCGTCTGAAAAGAATGGGGGTTAAACAAGCCATTATCAAAGCGGGTGAACGGGGCTGTTTTTATCGTGACTTAAGCGGTTGCAACGACACACTGCATATTAAAACTCAACCTGTTACACCTGTCGTTGATACCACTTCGGCGGGCGATGCTTTTAATGCGGGTTTTATCGCGGGGCTGTTAAATGGGAAATCTGTTCATGATTCAGCATTAATGGGGCATCAGCTCGCAGGGGTTGTGATCCAGCATAAAGGTGCGATTGTTCCGCAAGCCGCGACACAAGGGGTTATCGCCCGTTTTTTTAATTCGAACGAAATTGGAGAGAATGAAAATGCAAGAGATAATGATACGTCTGCGTCAGATTAAAATCGTGCCTGTAATAGCCATTGAAGAGACCAGAGATATCATTCCTCTTGGTCATGCATTAGCAGACAACGGCTTGCCGGTGGCTGAAATCACGTTTCGTACCGAGAGTGCCGCCGAAGCGATTAGTCTGCTGAAGGTTGAGCGGCCAGATATGCTGATCGGTGCAGGAACTGTGCTTCATCGTGAACATGTTCGTCAGGCAAAAATAGCGGGGGCAGAGTTTGTCGTCTCACCAGGGCTTAACCCAAACACCGTACAGGCGTGCCAGCAAATTGGTATCCCTATCATTCCCGGCGTGAATAATGCCAGCACAATTGAACAGGCGCTGGAATTAGGCATCGATTTTGTTAAATTCTTCCCGGCTGAACCCTCGGGTGGAATTGCGATGATTAACGCGCTACTCGCTCCATACCCACAGTTAAAGGTCATGCCAACCGGTGGGATCAGTGTTGAGAATATTCGCAATTATCTTACTATCCCACAAATTGTGGCATGTGGTGGATCATGGATGGTCAGCCCACAGTTGATCCGAGATAAGGAATGGAAGAAGGTGGGTCAATTGGTGAGGGAGGCGGTGGAGTTGCTGTGATGGGATATGAGGTTTTGTATGCCATAATGGCACCACCTATGGTTTATCTATATAGCGAATATCCACTTGCTGCGTTGAATGCCCCAGCAGAGTAACCTCTCATCTTTATCCCTGTTTTGTGTTTTCTTACCTGCATTTTTGGGCGGGTAAGAGGCCAAATCTGCACTGAATGGATCTTTTCTGCATATAGCGGCTACTTGCGTCTCCCTATTTCACGTAATGATACCCCTTCATGATTAATCACTCTGGTGGGCATATGACAAAAGGGGAATCTTTATGCAGGGCTTAAATAATAAAGTCGCTATTGTCACCGGTGGAGCTACCAAAATTGGGGCAACCGTTGCCAGGATATTGAGTGAATATGGGGTTAAGGTCGCGATTTTTGATATTGATCAGGCAGGCGGGAAGAAAGCGGCCAGCCTGCAACCGGAATTCATCCGTTTCTGGCATGTCGATATTACTGACGACAAACAACTTTCTCAGGCAATACATGATGTTGTTGCTCATTATCACCGTCTGGATTATCTCATCAACCTTGCAGCCACTTATCTGGATAATGGTGCCGATGCTGGCCGTGAAACATGGCTGACCGCCTTGAATATTAATGTGATCAGTGCTGTTCGAGCAGCCCAATTTGTCCGGCCTTATCTCATTGCAGCGGGAGGCGGTGCCATTGTTAACTTCACCAGCATTTCTTCCTCAATTGCCCAGACAGGCCGCTGGTTATATCCCGCCTCAAAAGCCGCGTTGCTGCAAATTACCCGCAGTATGGCAATGGATTATGCGGCTGACCACATCCGCGTTAATTCTGTTTCACCAGGGTGGACTTGGTCACGGGTTATGGATGAGCTGACTCAGGGGAAGCGACAGAAAGCCGATAACGTTGCCGCAGATTACCATCTGCTTGGCCGTGTTGGTGATCCCGAAGAAATTGCGCAGGTCGTGGCATTTCTCTTATCAGATTTGGCGAGTTTTGTAACTGGTGCAGATTATGCCGTTGATGGTGGTTATTCAGCAATGGGACCAGAACAGGCGAAACCCGCTATTCCACGGTTGGCGGAATAGGTTCAGTTCCGGCAGCCAAAACAAAAGAGGAAAATACTATGCGTCGTATCGCTATCGTCGGAGGTGGCCAGGCTGGACTGCCTCTGGCCCTTGGTCTGCTAGACAAGGGCTATCAAGTCACTGTAGTCACCAACCGCACGCCTGATGATGTTCGCAATGGTCGGGTTCTGTCAAGCCAGTGCATGTTCGATGCTTCTTTACAATTTGAACGTGATTTGGGATTGAATCAGTGGGAAACGCAATGCCCGCCCGTTGAAGGAATCGGTTTCACCGTGCCACATCCCGAAATTCCCAATGACAAAGCCATTGAATGGAGTGCACGGCTCGATAAATATGCGCAAGCTGTCGATCAACGTATTAAGATGCCATTTTGGCTGGAACTATTTGCTTCTCGTGGCGGTAATCTGGAAATTAGCGATGTGGGGGTTGCTGAACTGGAACGCCTGGCTGCCAGCCATGAATTGGTCATTCTGGCGGGAGGAAAAGGGGAAATTGTAAAATTGCTGGAACGCGATGCTTCACGCTCACCATATGATACACCGCGGCGCGCACTGGCATTGACTTATGTGAATGGTATGCTGCCAACGCCTGAATATTCCCGTGTTTCTTTTAACCTGATCCCGGGTGCAGGGGAATATTTCGTTTTTCCTGCCCTGACACTAAATGGTCCCTGCGACATTATGGTTTTTGAAGGTATTCCGGGTGGCGCAATGGATGGCTGGCAAGAGGTCAGAACACCGAAGGAACATCTGGCCTATAGCAAGCAGATCCTCAAAACTTTCCTGCCGTGGGAGTCTGAACGTTGTGAGCATGTAGAGCTGACCGATGAAAATGGCATTCTGGCGGGACGTTTTGCACCAGTGGTGCGTAAGCCCGTGCTGACGTTGCCTTCTGGTCGCCAGGTTTTTGGCCTGGGGGATGCGGTAGTTACGAATGATCCGCTGACTGGACAAGGTTCAAATAATGCAACAAAAGCCTGCAAAGTCTATTACGAAGCCATTCTTGCCCGTGGTGACCAACCGTTTACGGCTGAATGGATGAACGATACGTTTGAACAATTCTGGAAATATGGTCGTTACGTTGTGGAATGGACAAACAGTCTTCTTGTCCCACCAAAGCCACACGTTCTGGAATTATTAGCAGCAGCCCAGCGTCTGCCGACACTCGGCAGCACAATTGCCAATGCGTTCAACCATCCTCCGGTACTGTTCCCGTGGTGGGAAGATGCCCATGCCTGTGAAGAATACATCCATTCACAGCTCATTGAAGAAATTCGGGCATAAACGGGGGAATAACATGAGCATAAATACCCTGAATAACCAAATGCCGCTGTTTGATAGTGGATGGGGTGCGACCGAATTTGAAACGAGAGATTTGCGCACGCTTTTAGGCAAATATCCGACAGGGGTTGCCATTGTTGCGACGCGCACTGCTGAGGGGCGTAATGTGGGGTTGACCATCAACTCATTTGCTTCACTTTCACTGGAGCCGCCTTTGGTGCTCTGGAGTTTGGTTAATCATTCACCTAATCTGTCTGTGTTCCGTGATTGCGAATATTTCACCATCAGCATCCTGAGTTATGACCATCAGGAACTGGCCCTGCGTTTTGCGAGTTCACGGGTAGAAAATAAATTTCAGGGTATTCTGGTGCAGGAAACGCCCGAAGGTATCCCTTCGATTGGCGGAGCGATAGCGACTCTGGTGTGTGCCAATCACCAGCAAACGCATCTTGGCGATCACTTACTGGTGATTGGTCAGGTCAAACGAATTGCCAGTATCGAAGGTAAGCCATTGGTTTTTCATGGCGGCATGTTTACCGGTCTGCATGATGTTCACGGAATATAAAAAATGATTCTGTTGGAAAACATTCAGGAGAACATGATTAATGAATAGTCTGTTAAATGCGTTTGTCACGGCGTTAAATCAAGGCAGTGTGAAAATCATCGACCTTACGCAGACATTGACGCCGGATTTTCCGACCTTGCAGTTGCCTGAACAATTTGGACAAGTTTGGGCATTCAACATGGAACGCATTTCTCACTATGACGAGCATGGTCCGGGCTGGTACTGGAACAATTTTAGTTGTGGTGAGCATACCGGAACGCATTTTGATGCGCCGATACATTGGGTAAGCGGTAAAGATCACCCCGATAACAGTGTCGATACCATTCCTTTGGATAATTTTGTCGCGCCTGCGGTGGTGGTGGATGCCAGCCAGCAGGTGGCACAAGATCCAGACTGGATATTGACGGTTGAGTTTTTACAATCCTGGGAGGAACAGCATGGGCATATTCCTGCCGGAGCATGGTTGTTGTTCAGGACAGATTGGTCGAAACGGGCGGACGATCCGGCACGTTTTCTCAATATGCATGATGATGGTGCTCACACGCCAGGACCAAGCCAGGAAGCGGTAGAGTGGTTGATTCATGAGCGGGATATTCGCGGGTTCGGGGTAGAAACCATTAATACGGATGCGGGGCAATCTTATGGCTGGCCAGTGACGTATCCCTGCCATACGTTGATGCACGGGGCGAATAAATATGGTTTGCAGTGCCTGAAAAACCTCGATTTGTTGCCCCCCACTGGTGCTGTCATTATTGCGGCTCCCCTCAAGATTGGCGGCGGTTCGGGAAGCCCGCTGCGTGTTCTGGCATTGATTGAATCTTTTTCTGGAGCGATACCATGACAGCTCCCAGACCACAAGTGATCATTGTCGGCAGTGGCATCAATTCATTGGTATGTGCCGCTTTGTTGGCAAAATGGGGTAAATCAGTCTTGGTACTGGAACGCAATGCAGTACCTGGCGGCTGTATTCGCACGGAAGAACTTTTTTCCGGTTATACCCATGATGTGCTCTCTTGCTGGTATCCGCTGTTTTTGGGTAGTCCAGCTTATCAAGAACTCAAGCCTGCATTGGAAAAGGCAGGTTTGGAATTTTTGCAAAGCGATTATTCAACGGGATTGATCCAACCCAATGGCAAGGGAATTGCCTTAAAGCGGGATATTCTGGCCTCAGCTTTGCGGCTTGATGAAATCGCGGCAGGTGATGGAGAGACATTGCAGCGCATGGCACAGCAAATTTTTCATGATGATGCCGCGCTGATCTTTGGCTTATTAGGGCAAAATCCCTATGGTCTCGGGATACTCAAATTGCTGTTTTCTGAATGGCACAAACGCGGTATTGATGGATTGAGTGAGTTTGTTGGCAGTTCGCTGGAAACTTTCCGGCGCTGGGCGGAACGTGAATTACAGTCTGATTTCAGCCGCGCTCTGCTGGCGCCGTGGGTATTGCATACGGGTTTGGGGCCGGATGATGCCAGCTCCGCTCTGATAGGTAAGCTCACCTTTGCTGCCGTGGTTGCCGGCGGGATGCCGGTGGTAAAAGGTGGCAGTCTGCGCATTGTAGAAGCGCTAACAGGGATCATTAAGCAATATGGCGGTCAGCTTATCACTCATGCTAACGTTGACCGGATCATCACCCAAGGGCAGGGGAAAAAGCGCCGTGCTTCTGGTGTTATGGTTGCGGGACAGGTTTATCATGCCAGTGAGGCAGTGGTCTGTAATGTAACCCCCCAACAGCTTTATGGTCACTTGCTGGATAAGGTTTCCGATACCCTCCTGCAACGGGCGCGGAACTATCGTTATGGGCGCGGGGGAATGCAGGTTCATTTTGCCTTGAACGCTCCACCACCGTGGTGTGAGCCTGAATTGAGCCATGTACCACTTGTCCATTTAACGGAGAGTATGGAACAAGTCTGTTTGTCCGTGACGCAGGCCAACAATGGTTATCTGCCAAGTCATCCGACACTTGCGATAGGGCAGCCAACAGTTCTTGATCCTTCCCGTGCTCCAAAGGACGGTTGGGTTTTGTGGATTCAAATGCAGGAGTTGCCGACGCAGCTAAAAGGCGATGCAGCGGGAGAAATTCCTATTCCGGCAGATGGCAAATGGAATGAGGCTATTCGCACAGCGGTTGCGGATCGTGTACAGGCTCGTCTGGAAACGGTGATGCCGGGTTTTTCATCCTCTATTGTTGGCCGCAAAGCCTATTCTCCGGCGGACTTACAGGCATTGAACTGTAATTTGTCAGGAGGCGATCCCTATTCAGGCATTTGTTCACCTGATCAATTTTTCTGGCTACGTCCGTTTGCCCCTGCGCAAGGTGCCAAGGCGCATCAAACACCTGTCAGTAACGTGTTTCACATTGGGGCTTCAACCCATCCAGGCCCCGGATTAAGTGGGACTTCCGGCTATCTTGTCGCCCGCCGACTTGCGCGACGCTGATTAAAGTAGCCAATCATTTCATTTTTTATCAATTCATCTCTTACAGAGAGGAGGATTATATGACGTCAAAATTCAGACGGCTCTTTTATGCAGCAGTTTTATCACTGCCAGGTTTTTTAGCTATGGTAAGTCATTCCGCTATGGCAACAGAAGGTGGTGTTGGCGCCTATCCTGATGGTCTGGATAATTACTTGTCCGGTGCTTTACCGCTCACAGGCATTCATGCCCTGTTTTATGGTGGCAATATTCACTATACCAAGCTTAGGGGCAATCACGGCGATTTGATCCTTGTTCCTGGTTTTAAAGTCAACGTGAATGTCCTTGCCCCTCGATTGGTTTGGGTGACCGAGAAGCAGGTCTTTGGCGGCCAACTGGCTTATCATGCTATCGTGCCATTATTGGATGTCACCGCTGATGCCGCTGGCAAATATGACAACAGCAAAGGGATAGGGGATATCACCTTTGGCCCCGCCTTGGGTTACCATCCCGCCCCAGATTTGGCTTATGTTATTGGCTTGAATATTAACGCGCCGACAGGCCACTATGACCGCAACGATCTTTCCAGCCTGGGGAAAAACTATTGGACAGCCCAGCCTGTTTGGGCGATCAGCTATTTCCCTGTTAGCGGCATCAATGCAGATTTAAAAGTGATGTATGATGTCAACTTCCGCAACAAGGACACCAAAACAACTTCCGGCCAGGCACTTCATGCAGATTATGCACTGGGTTGGGGATTTGGCAACGGGTTGGTTGTGGGCGTTGGCGGCTACGCTTTTCAGCAGGCCACTCATGATAGTGGGCCAAATTCCGCACAGGGTAAAGCAAGGGCGGTGGGTTTTGGTCCTTCTATTCGCTATGCCAATGATAAAGGCTGGTTGGTTACTTTGAAGTGGCAGAAAGACTTTGTCGTCAGTAATCGCCCATCGGGTGCCCAAATTTTCTTAAAAACGGCTATTCCATTTTAAGGATGTATCTATTGATAGAGAGAGCAAGTAACGTGGTTACAAATAAAAATAAACGCGGCTCAATAATATGAGTAGCGTTTATTTTTATAAATTAGTTACCTTAATAAATAATCACATTAAAATATAAAAAACGTCGCAGTTATCCCTTCATTTATTATGATGAAAACTTGACCTGACTTTTCTTTGAATATATAAGTTTTGACTGGAAATAATCAACATTCTGAGATTAATAAAGGTCTTACGATGGGGGCATAAAAATGTCAACGCTGATTCATTGTAATAAAGTTAACTTTAGTATTAATTCAAAACCATTATTTAGTCATCTCTCTATAACTATTAAAGAAAACGATAAAATTGCTTTGGTTGGTTATAACGGTACGGGAAAAACCCATTTACTTAAGCTACTGGCAGGCATTGAAAAACCGGATGATGGGGTCATCGAATATGTTAATGGTTTGAAATTGGAGATGGTATCTCAGTTTATTGACGACGCATTGCTTGAGATGACTTTGTTTGAATCTATTTCCCAGAAAGTAAAACAAATAGATGAATATGGTGACTACAAAGCGGTATCCATGCTTTATGATTTTGGTTTTCAGGATGCTGATTTTACGACAAAAGTTGCTGATCTCAGTGGTGGGCAAAAAACAAAATTGATGTTTGCCATGAGTGCGATTGTAGAGCCCGATATTATTTTATTTGACGAACCCAGTAACCATTTGGATGCCAATACCCTGAAATTTTTCGAGGACTTTTTTAATAACAGCCTAAAGAGCGCGTTTATTATCGTTTCCCACGACCGAAATTTTCTGGATAACGTCACCAACCAGACGATTTTCTTGCGTGACCGACAATTGACGGCATTTTCTTTGCCATTTAGCCAGGCATTTATTGCCTTACAAGAAAAAGATAAAGCGGATGCATTACGTTTGAAAGCGGAAGAAAAGAACATTCAGCGCATACAGGAGAGTGCCAACCGTTTGGCATTATGGGGAAAAATCCACGATAACGAAAAATTTGCCAGAAAAGCCAAGTCGATGGAAAAACGGGCAGAAAAACTCGAAAAGAGTAAAACCAAAATAACCGAAGGGGAAACTTATCGATTATCGTTGGATGCCGACTCGATAAAATCGAAAAATATGCTGCAAATTGGGGAAAGATGGATTGGCTATCACCAGGATGGGCAATTTAATCCTTTATTTTCAATTAATGGCTTGTATATCCGCCCCGGAGATAGAATCGCCTTATTAGGTGATAATGGCGTGGGGAAATCCACTCTGATTCATACGTTGGTTGAGGACTATAACAAGGCCACAAATACCTTCTCTCCGCAGTGTAATCTGGGTTATCTCGATCAGGAATTGGAAAAAATTCCGCTGAATGAATCGATCTTCGATGCAGTCAGAAATAACACACCGAATATCGATGATATCACCTGTAAACAGCAACTGATTGCGACAGGTTTTAAGTATGCAGATTTTAACCAATTGGTGGGGCGATTAAGTGGTGGCGAACGTTCCCGATTAATGTTTTTGATTTTGAAATTAAATAAGCACAATTTCCTGATCCTCGATGAGCCAACAAACCACCTGGATATTTTTGGCAAAATGGAATTGGAGAATGAATTAATTAATAACGAGATGACGATATTAATCACTTCGCATGATAGGGCATTTATTGATAACGTCGCTAACCGTTTTTGGCTGATTAACAATGGCAAACTGGAAGAGGTCACATCCAGTGATGGGTATTATCAGTTTCTTAATGAAAAAGTGATCCCTTATCAAAAAGAAGTGGTTAAAGATCAGGAAAGCGCGCTTGAAGGGGCGGAAGCATTAGCAGATGAGGAAGAGATCCTGCAACGTATTGTGGTATTGGAGCAAAATCTGGCGCAGGATTTGGCAAGAAAACCGAAGCACCAGAAGCCCAAAAATCAGGAGAGCTGGAGAAAGGAAATTAAGAAGCTTTATGAAATACTAGGATGAATTCATATGATTGACTGCGCTCTTAATGTGGGGCGCTTCACGTCTTCTGCTCAGGCAAGGCCATCTATTTATACAATAGTATGGAATGAAATGATTATGGGGATAAAACTTCCCTTTTTTGAGTACCAGCAACAAGGCGTTTTTCACCGTTTGGTTTGATGGCCTGTGCGCCTGTAATTGTGCCGTCCAGCGTCTGAACCACCCGCAATAAAGAGCCATCTTTCAATAACCGCTGATTGGGGCATTGCAACCCCTTTTTCACCAGATATTGAGATTCGCCCGTAATAGCTGTAGCGAGCATTGTTGCGATGCGTTCAGCAATAGGTTTCACTGTTCGGGGTTTTTCTTTGATTGGCTGAGGTTCGGGTAAAGTCTATGGTGCAAACTAATTGCCAGCTAGAAAGAGTTTCTTGCTCAATGAGGTAGCAATTATTTTGATTTGTTTAGGAAAATACTGACGCGCTGTGCTTGTCTTCTTCGTGTCACAGGGCTAAGCATTAACCCGGTGACACGGAGAGCTGAAAAAACACCTGCCAGAAAAAAGCCTGTAACTGTTTTTCGCCCATAATTACACAAAGCTACGTATAGGCTCTGGTAAAGTGGACTATTGCAAATGAATTGGGATTGTACTTTTCCTTCCCCGCGTATTTTGCCGACGCCATGATAAACAAGTGCTTTCATAGGCTTTCTCCACGTCAGTCCTCTTGCTGCTCTTGCTCTTTAATTGCTTGAGTTTTCTCTTTATCGGTCATTTCCTGTTTCTTTTTCAATTTCTGCCAGATGCGGCTTTCCTGCCCTCGCCACAGGCGTTGAATATTATCGTGATGACGCACAAGTACCAGACATGACAGCATGGCAACAGGAAAAGTGAATTCAGGTTTGAACCACCAGACGTAGAAAGGTGCAATTAATGCACTGACGATGGCACCCAATGAGGAATAGCCGCTTAGCAACACTGTTAGCATCCATGTCCCCGCGATCAATCCCATCAGATCCCAACCTATGGCAGCAATGGCACCGAAAGCGGTTGCAACGCCTTTCCCTCCCTTGAAATGGAAAAAGATGGGATAAATATGCCCCAGACAGGCAGCAATGGCGGTAATGCCTAAATAAAATGGGGAAACGTTGAGTTTGTATGCCAGCCAAACGGGTATTAGCCCTTTTAGGACATCACAAACCAGCACTGCCAATGCAGCCCATTTACCACCGATGCGCAGTACATTTGTTGCTCCAGGATTGCCGGAACCATGCTGACGGGGATCGGGAAGCCCTGCCAGGCGGCAGATCAATATCGCGCTGGATATAGAGCCACATAAGTACGCGAAGATGATCATGCCAAGCGCGATTGCACTCATAAGATATCTCCAATGAATAAGGGTCGTTTTCTTAAGTCTAACAATGGATAATACGCACATTTCGTCGGAAGTGGTATCTGGCGAACCGAAAAATGGGGAAAAGGTCGTGATGGATATCGTATTTATTGAAGAATTAACCGTAATTACCACTATTGGTGTTTATGACTGGGAACAAACAATTAAACAGAAATTAGTGTTCGATATCGAAATGGGATGGGACAACAAACTAGCCTCTTCCAGTGATAATGTTGAGCACTGTCTGGATTATGCCAAGGTGAGTGAGGCGATTATTAATCATATGGCAGGCCAACGTTTTGCTTTGGTCGAACGGGTCGCAGAAGAAGTGGCAGGTATTTTGCTAAACCAATTTTACTCTCCTTGGGTCAAGGTTAAGGTCGGTAAACCAGGTGCGGTTGCACATGCAAAAAGTGTAGGTGTAGTGATTGAGCGAAGTGCGGGCTAATTGAAAAAGCGTCCCAATTTAATTAATGGTTTGGGGCGCTAAATTGATGGGTGAATTTAATCAATCGATTGTTGTTTCCAGTCGGCGATGGCAATGTGTCGTTGACGTTCCAATTCTGTGCGAATCTCGGCTCCTTGAAATCCACGGGCAATCACTTCCTGGACGCTGACTTGGCTGGCAATCGCAAACATTTCACGTAAATAATCAGCTTGTGGGTAGGGTGAAGTTTCTGCTCCTGGGTATCCACGGTTGTCTGCTTCGCTACAGGTAATCAGTTGTTCAATGCGTTGTGGTTTGCGCCAGGCATCCACGGCATTAAACAAGCTCAGCAAGGTTTCTGGCGGTAATTGTTCTACAGTATGTACCCAATTGTGATATTGCGTCACAATCGTGGCTAGGTCGCGTGCCGAGTTGGGAATGCGCAGTCGTTCGCACATTTGTTTCAGTGGCATTATTGCGATATGGCTACATAGTGAGGCGAAACGAATGTCTGTCTCTTCGCTCAATTGGGTGGATATTTGCAACACGCGCAATGAATGAAGCCCGGTATCATGTTCAAGCAGAGGAACGCCAAACAGGTTATCTATTTCAGGCAAGAGTACAGCCAATGCTCCGCAAGCACGCAGAATCTGAAAGTAGACTTGTGGTGATTGTGAAGTGAGCGCCTTTTCAGTTTCCCGCCAAACGCGTTCAGGGGTCAATGAGGATAATTCACCATTTGCGACCATTTCTGTAATGAGCGCTTGCGTCTCTGGTGCAATTGAAAAGCCTAAATGGGCAAAACGAGCCGCAAAACGCGCTAAACGCAGCACACGTAATGGATCTTCTGCGAACGCAGAGGAAACATGGCGCAAGATACGATTTTTGAGATCATTGGCGCCATGATAGGGATCGATTAATGCGCCTTCACGAGTTTGTGCAATAGCGTTAATCGTTAAATCACGGCGCAGCAGATCTTCTTCCAGCGTCACATCGGGGGCAGCATAACAGGTAAAACCGGTATATCCCTGCCCGGATTTTCTTTCAGTGCGAGCCAACGCATACTCTTCATGGGTCTTAGGGTGCAGGAAAACAGGAAAATCTTTCCCAACTTGTTGATATCCCTGAGACAGTAGTTCCTCTGGGTTGCTGCCAACGACAACCCAGTCCCGTTCGGTGACGGGCAAACCCAATAATTGATCGCGAACGGCGCCACCAACCAAATAGACTTTCACTCTTGTTTCCTTAAATCAGCTCATCCAACGATCTTTCTTTTTTCGGCGAGGGATAATGTGTGGCAATATAAGCCCCAGAATCAGGCCAATTCCCGCAACCCCACCGCCATAGGTAAACCACTGCAAGATGATCTCTCTTTGTTTATCATCCAACTGCAAATTGGCAACTTCTACCTTTTTCTCAGCCACAGTTAATTTACTCTGGAGCTGGGCATTCTCTTTTTTCAGATCACTGATGATCTTATCGCTGTTTGCCACTTTGTTCTGCAATTCAGCGGTACGCTTATTCCACTTATCGTCAATAGTGGCCAGATTCCCAGTCAGTGTTTTGATCTCTTGTTCCATTGCAGGAAGGCGTTCACGCAGGCTTGGAATGGCGCTGAGTTCACTTGCGAGTATCCAGCTTGTACGCCCTTTGCGGTCCTGAATTTGCAGGAAACCATTATCTGATTTAGGGCTGACTAATATGACTTCTTCGCCGGCATTCAATGAGCCAATGATACGGTTTTTAGTGCTTGGGCCGCTATGAATGTAAGCTGATAACTCATCGGAGACATAGCGTTTTTCTTCAGCGTGTACGGATAATGGAAGAGTGAAACTCAATAACAAGATAAATAATTGATGTAGTTTTTGCATTCTGTGCTCAACTGTTCTCTGTGTATGGATCAATCAAGTATGGACTAATCGTAATTTAAACTACTCAAAGGATAGTAAAGAGTTAAGTTTGTGTGTGCAATCAGTAAACCAGAATGAATGCGATATCAACTGGCCGAATACAAGCCTTTTGAGGTTTTTTTTGGCGAAGTGAAAGTGATGTTTGTTGAGATAACACCCTATTGTGGTTTATTTTTCTCTTCTGTGAAAAGTTTTTCATCTGTGAAAGAAAGTGTGAACAGGATTAAGAAAAAAATTCTGTAATATCCATTGAGGAATAAAAAATATGAGTTCTGTAGAAATAGAATTGAAACTGTCCGTAAAGCCTGATGCGATACCGGCAGTTCGCCAGCAATTATTTCAGTTTCCTCATGATTACACTTCACCACAACACCTGACTAATATTTATTTTGAGACGC
The DNA here is from genome assembly GCF_003610465.1 of Xenorhabdus ehlersii. Classification (GTDB taxonomy): domain Bacteria; phylum Pseudomonadota; class Gammaproteobacteria; order Enterobacterales; family Enterobacteriaceae; genus Xenorhabdus; species Xenorhabdus ehlersii. The sequence goes on from NZ_RAQI01000004.1 coordinate 274,596, forward strand.
CTGATAATCAATTGCGGCGTTGGGATATGGGGCTACGTATCCGTGGGTTTGACGGGCACTATGAGATGACCATCAAAACCGCAGGTAAAGTGATAGGTGGGTTACACCAACGTCCTGAATTCAATATCCCTTTGTACCAACCTAAATTAGACCTGACGTTGTTTCCCGACTATATCTGGCCTGAAAATACCGATCTCGCTTATCTACAGGCACAATTGGCTGAATTATTCAGTACCGACTTTAACCGTGAAAAATGGCTTGTGACTTATGGAGAAAGTGAAATTGAAGTGGTATTGGATCAGGGAACTATTTTTTCTGGCAATAAAGATTCAGGAGATCAAACGTCACCTATTTGTGAATTTGAGCTGGAACTAAAAAATGGAAATATCATCGATATTCTGTCATTAGCAAACAAACTGGCATCACAGAACGGCCTGCGTTTAGCAAATAAAAGCAAGGCTGCACGAGGATATGCGCTTGTTCATGGTTTGTCTCATAAAACATCACCAAAATTACCGAAAGAGTTGGAATGGCAGCAGCCATTGTCTGTGCTTCTGCCTGAAATTTTGGCGCAATGGCAGGAGCAAGAAGAAGGATGGCTGGCGGGGTTGCCAGAAGGGAAAACGGGATTGGCGCAGGTTTTGCAATGGATGATAGAACTGACAAAAAGACAAACTGAACGTTTACCGATTCTGGATTTATTGCTGGAGTTAAAGGCTGCTTTATCCATGAACAATGCGGAGGCTGGAACATTGTATTCTGAAACACTGTGTTATAGCACTTCTTGGTTGCAATGTAAGCTGGCATTAATGCAGTGGTTGCTGGCTCAGCCCCGATAATCCCCTTTTGTTATTAAAAAAACAGTCATAAGGAAAAACCAGTTATGCGGCCACTTTCATCACCTTTAGCCCGACAATTACAGCATATCATTGCGAATTTTTCACCATTAGAGGGAACAATAACGCCCTTTTCATCGGCTGAACAGGCGGTGCTGTCATTGAGTGAGTTTGTGGCAGAAAACGTGTTATCACATCCTGCATGGCTAGAGGATATTCGCCAAAATCCCCCCCAACCGGAAGAGTGGCAACGTTATTCCCATTGGCTGGGACAAGCGCTGCTGGTGGTAAATGATGAAAATGGTTTGATGCGGTGTTTACGTTTTTTCCGCCATCGGATTTTGGTCAGGATTGCATGGTCGCAGGCATTGCAAAGCAGTACGACAGAACAGACATTACAGCAATTAAGCATGTTGGCTGAAACTTTGATTATCGCTGCCCGTGATTGGCTTTATCTGCGTTGTTGTCAGGATTGGGGAACACCTACTAATAGCGATGGAGTGGCACAGCCGCTGCTGATTTTGGGAATGGGAAAATTGGGGGGCGGAGAGCTTAATTTCTCTTCTGACATTGACCTCATTTTCGCTTATCCAGAAAATGGTGTAACGCAAGGTGGGCGTCGAGAAATAGATAATTCTCAGTTCTTTACTCGATTAGGCCAGAAATTAATTAAGGTGTTGGATCAAAAAACCGTAGACGGATTTGTTTATCGTGTTGATATGAGATTACGTCCATTTGGTGACAGTGGGCCTTTGGTATTCAGCTTTCCGGCATTGGAAGATTATTATCAGGAACAAGGGCGTGACTGGGAACGTTATGCTTTGGTGAAAGCACGCATTTTGGGCAATGATGATCAGGTTTATTGTCAGGAACTGCGCCAGATGTTGCGCCCGTTTGTTTTTCGCCGTTATATTGATTTCAGTGCAATTCAATCCTTGCGCAATATGAAGGGTATGATTGAGCGGGAAGTCCGTCGTCGGGGATTAAAAGAGAATATTAAATTAGGCGCAGGTGGGATCCGTGAAATTGAGTTTATCACCCAGGTCTTTCAGCTTATTCGTGGGGGAAGGGAGCCGAGCCTGCAATCCCGCTCATTATTGCCAACATTAAAGGCTATCAATGACTTAGCTTTATTGCCAACGGAAAAATTAAAGCAGCTTGAAGAAAGTTACCTGTTTTTACGGCGGCTTGAAAACCTGTTGCAATCTATTCATGACCAACAAACGCAAACTTTACCGGATAATGAATTAGATCGTGCCCGTCTTGCTTGGGGCATGAATTTTGCCAATTGGGATGAATTAATGGCAGAAACCGAACGTAAAATGAGTGCGGTGCGAAGTATTTTCCAACAGTTGATCGGCGATGAAGTAGAAGAGCAGAATGAGGAGGCTAGCCATATCTCGTTTAAGAGCTTATGGCAGGAAGCCTTGCATGTAGATGAACTTAGCGCGTTGATTCCTCATCTTGATAGAGAAAAAGCCCAGAAGATGCTTGATGTAATGGCGCTTTTCCGTCGGGACGTCAGTAAGCGCACCATTGGCCCACGGGGAAGGGATGTGCTTGACCAGTTGATGCCACGTCTGTTAGCAGAAATTGCAGTCAGGCAAGATGCCAATATCGTTTTAGAGCGGATTATTTCCCTGTTGCTCAGTATTGTCAGTCGCACGACTTATCTGGAACTGATGCTGGAATCAGAACTGGTCATGGTTCATGTTATCCGGCTCTGTGCTGCTTCTCCGATGATCGCCAGCCAGCTTGCCCGTCATCCGTTGTTGCTGGATGAGCTACTCGATCCCAAATCACTGTATCAACCGTTGCCGATGGAAGCTTATCGTGATGAGCTTTATCAATATTTATTGCGGCTCCCTGAGGATGATGAAGAGCAATTGCTGGAGGCTTTACGTCAATTTAAGCAGGCACAACTATTGCGGATCGCAGCAGAAGATATTGCGGGCGTCTTGCCTGTGATGAAGGTAAGTGATCATCTGACTTATCTGGCGGAAGCCATTATTGAGGCTGTTGTACGGCTGGCGTGGAACCAAATGGTAAAACGCTATGGCGCCCCCGCTCATTTATCCCAGCGGCAGGGGTTGGGCTTTGCCATTATTGGTTATGGCAAATTAGGTGGCTGGGAACTCGGTTATGGCTCTGATTTGGATCTGGTGTTCTTGTTGGATTGCCCAATGGGAGTGATGACAGACGGTGCCCGTTCCATTGAGGCTCGCCAATTTTATTTGCGCCTTACTCAACGCATCCTACATTTGTTCAGTACCCGAACTGTGTCGGGGGTATTGTATGACGTTGATGCCCGTTTGCGTCCATCCGGTGAATCGGGCATGTTGGTCAGTACCCTTGAAGCCTTTGATGATTACCAAAAAAATGAAGCGTGGACCTGGGAACATCAGGCGTTGGTTCGTGCACGCATGGTTTTCGGTGATGAGAAAATGCGGCGTGATTTTGAACGCATTCGCCGTGAAACATTATGCCTTCCCCGTGATCCTGATCTTTTGCGTCAACAGGTGCGTGAGATGCGAGAAAAAATGTATCGGCACTTGGGCAGTCAGCAGCAAGATCAATTTGATATCAAAGCTGATCCGGGGGGGATCACGGATATTGAATTTATTGCTCAGTATCAGGTGCTGCGTTATGCACCAGAAAATATCAGGCTGACTCGCTGGTCTGATAATGTGCGAATTTTCGAATTAATGGCGCAGCATAATATTATGGACGAGCAGGAGGCGATGGCGCTGACGCAGGCTTACATTACTATGCGTGATGAATTGCATCATTTAGCGTTGCAGGCGTTATCCAGCCGAGTTTCTGCTGGATATTTCAGCCAGCAGCAAGCATTGGTACGTGATAGCTGGCAAAAATGGTTAGAGTATCGCTGCTGATGCCGTTGCTTTTCCTGATCGAGTTGACTGGCACTAAGTCTGGTTATGGTAATATCCGCAACAGTTTATTTTGATATTTGGAGCATGGGATGAAAGTAACACTCCCTGATTTTCACCGCGCAGGTGTTTTGGTTGTTGGCGATGTTATGTTAGATCGCTACTGGTACGGCCCAACTAGCCGCATTTCACCGGAAGCACCCGTTCCGGTGGTTAAGGTAGAAACCATAGAAGAGCGCCCTGGAGGTGCGGCTAACGTAGCCATGAATATTGCTTCTTTGGGGGCGAATTCACGTTTGGTAGGTTTAACGGGCATTGATGATGCAGCGCGGGCATTGAGTGAGAAACTCAGTAGTGTGAAAGTCCGTTGTGATTTTGTTTCTGTCCCAACTCATCCAACTATCACGAAACTGCGTGTTTTATCGCGTAATCAGCAATTGTTGCGTCTGGATTTTGAAGAGGGCTTCCAGAATATCGATGCCCAACCGCTGTTGGAAAAAATTCAGCAATCCTTGCCCCATATTGGCGCGTTAGTACTGTCGGATTACGCTAAAGGAGCGCTAAGCCAGATTCAGGCGATGATTAAGCTCGCTAATGAAGCCAATGTTCCTGTACTGATCGATCCAAAAGGCAGCGATTTTAGCCGCTATCGTGGCGCAACATTGCTAACGCCAAATATGTCAGAGTTTGAAGCGGTTGTAGGACACTGCCAGGATGATGATGATTTAGTGCAGAAAGGCACGAAGCTGGTACAGGATTTGGCGCTGCAAGCGCTGTTGATCACTCGTTCTGAACGAGGCATGAGTTTATTGCGGGTTGGGCAGCCCCCCCTGCATTTGCCGACTCAGGCACAGGAAGTTTTTGATGTCACGGGTGCAGGAGATACGGTGATAGGTGTCTTGGCAACGGCATTAGCCGCTGGCAAGCCGTTAAACGAAGCCTGTTACCTTGCCAATGTGGCAGCGGGTGTGGTGGTTGGCAAACTAGGTACGTCCACTGTGTCACCGGTTGAGCTGGAAAATGCAGTGCGTGGACGTGCAGAAACCGGATTTGGCGTAATGAGTGAAGCCAAACTGACAGAAGCTGTTGCACTGGCGCGTCAGCGTGGTGAACGGATTGTCATGACGAATGGTTGTTTTGATATCCTCCATGCGGGGCACGTTTCTTACCTATCCAACGCCCGTAAATTGGGGGATCGTTTGATCGTTGCCGTCAATAGTGATGCATCCACCAAGCGTTTGAAAGGGGAAACCCGTCCGGTGAATCCGCTGGAACAACGTATGACAGTGTTATCAGCGTTGGAATCTGTGGACTGGGTTGTGGCATTTGAGGAAGATACACCGCAGCGCTTAATCGCGGATATCCTGCCGGATATTTTGGTCAAAGGTGGGGATTACAAGCCTGAAGAGATTGCCGGTAGTGAAGAGGTTTGGGCTGCGGGTGGCGAGGTTAAGGTATTAAACTTCGAAGATGGTATTTCCACAACCAATATCATTAAAACCATTAAGAGCCAGTAAGTTTGGCATCATGTGCCGTTATGCTTTTTGGCGCATAGCGGCATATCACCTCACGCAATTGTCTTCATGGCATTCTCTCTTACCACATTATTTCGCCTACTGAGTTTTCTTGTCTGCTTCTTCAAGGCGAGCTTCCAATTCATTCAAGCGTTGTTCCATTGCCGCCAGTTTTTCACGGGTGCGCAACAAGACTTGTGTCTGTACATCAAATTCTTCGCGGTTAACAAGATCCAACTTGCTCAACTGGGATTGCAGAACAGTACGCAATTTTTTTTCCACATCATCGCCAAATTCTTTAACACCTTTTGGCATGGCGTTATGGAGTTGGCGGGCTATTTGTTCAATTTTCTTTGGATCAAGCATAATAATTATCCTTTATATAATGTAAGTGTATTTTATAGTGCATGTTTTATAGCGTAATGGTCTTGGCAGTATTTTAATACCCCATGACGAAAGCATAAATGATTGAGAGCCAGGTTTCATATTTGATTTTGTTGATTGCTCCTGCCGATTATTAGCGCTATAGTGAAATCGTTTATCTCAGGGCAGGGTGAAAGTCCCTACCGGCGGTAACGTAAAATGTCGAATAATCATTTTATGCAGCCCGCGAGCGCTCTGTTTGTCATTATCCCTTTGTTGTTTTGGGGATAAAACAGAGGTCAGCAGATCCAGTGTGATTCTGGAGCCGACGGTGATAGTCCGGATGGGAGAGAATAACAGCATCAATCGAGTGTTTGCGCTCGTCTGTTGTTTCTGTTGCCATATTTTCGTGCAGCACGAACTCCTCAAAATTGCCCTGATTCTGGTAATCCATACATTTAAAGAGGTTTCTTTACCATGAATCAGACGCTACTTTCCTCATATGGGACGCCATTTGAACGTGTTGAACGTGCGCTTGCTGCTTTGCGTGCGGGTCAGGGCGTGATGGTATTGGATGATGAAAATCGTGAAAATGAAGGTGACATGATTTTCGCCGCTGAAACAATGACGGTAGAGCAAATGGCATTAACTATCCGCCACGGTAGTGGAATTGTTTGCCTGTGCTTGACCGAAGAGCGCCGTCAGCAGTTAAAACTGCCCATGATGGTGGAAAATAACTCAAGCCAATATCAAACCGCTTTCACCGTCTCAATTGAAGCTGCACAAGGCGTGACAACAGGTGTATCTGCGGCAGATCGCATCACCACAATCCAGGCCGCTATTGCAGATGACGCACAACCCAGTGATCTGAGCCGACCTGGACACGTTTTTCCTCTGCGCGCGCAACCGGGAGGGGTTTTAACCCGTCGTGGTCATACCGAAGCGACTATTGATTTGGTCAGAATGGCGGGGTTCAAACCAGCAGGAGTGTTATGTGAATTGACGAATGACGATGGATCAATGGCTCGAGCCCCTGAAGTCATTGAATTCGCAAAGCAGCATAATATGCCGATAGTCACTATTGAGGATTTGGTAGATTACCGTTTAAAAATGGCAAAGGCAGCCAGCTAACGGGTTTTAAAAGGTCCCTAAATAATACTGTTTTTTTAATTTGAATAGAGAACAGATTAGGGCAGGAAATATCGGTTATACTCAACAGATTTTGGGTTGCCATGCAGTTGTATGGTAGCTTGAAAGACGGGGAGCCATACGCATGTACGTTGAAAGGCTACAGTCCACACCCTGTAGCCTTTCAGTATTTCTAAGACACGCCATCATTTTTGATTGACGATATTCAAGGAAGGAATGTCTTAATCCTGTCATAATTTTTTTATCATAATCCGAATTCATTATTCGAATGTTTAATTTGTTGTATAAGGGGCGAAAATGAGTCTCCTGAGAATGCCTGCTTTGTTCATTGGTCATGGCAGCCCAATGAATGCCATTGAAGATAACTGTTACTCACGTGCTTGGTTTGAACTGGGGAAGAAATTACCCAGGCCAAGGGCGATTCTGGTGATTTCTGCGCACTGGTACACGAATGGTACAGCCGTGACAACGATGACACGGCCCAGAACTATCCACGATTTTGGTAACTTTCCCAGAGAATTGCATGAAAAACAGTATCCAGCTAAAGGTTTTCCTGAACTAGCTGTATTGGTACAGGATATCCTTGAACCGATTGAAGTCGAGACTGATTTTGAAAAATGGGGATTGGATCATGGATCTTGGGGAATATTGGCAAAAATGTATCCTGATGCCGATATTCCGGTTGTCCAACTGAGCATGGATCGTAATCAACCTGCGTCTTTTCATTATGAAATAGGTAAAAAATTAGCGTTACTGCGAGATGAAGGCGTCTTAATCATGGGCAGTGGAAATATTGTGCATAACCTGCCGGCCGAAAAATTGGGAGCAGAACCTTTTCCCTGGGCACTCTCTTTTGAGCAGTTTGTGCGTGAAAGTTTAACCAGCATGGAAGAGCCTCATCCTCTGTTTAATGCTTTGGACAGGGAAGATGGTCAATTGTCTAACCCAACACCAGAACACTTCCTGCCATTGTTGTATGTGATGGGGACATGGAATAAAAAAGAGCCAATTTCAACGCCAGTTGAAGGGATTGAAGACGGCTCTTTAAGTATGTTATCGATTCAGATTGGCTGATTGAGTCAATCCAAAATAATATGCGGGTAGAAGCGTGACAGATCTTGGGTGATTAACTCTCGGTCTTCACGGATACAGATACCCGCAGATTGATCATCCACTAACCAGCTACCGACCAGGGCATAGTTACCATCAAATTTCGGTAATGCGTGGAACTGTTGGATGATCATGCCCTCTTCTCCATAAGGGCCATCCGCACTGGCGATTTCCCGGCCGTTTTCAATGATGCGAATATTAGCCCCTTCGCGGGAGAACAGTGGCTTAATGACATAGCTGTTCATGTCTGAAGGGCGTTCATCCGCAAAATAGGCAGGCAGTAGGTTAGGATGATTTGGGAACATTTTCCACAGCATTGGCAGCAGTGCTTTGTTGGAGATAATGCTTTTCCATGCTGGCTCCAGCCAACGGACACCAGCATCAGCCAGCTTGGTGGAAAACATCTCACGCAACATAAATTCCCACGGATACAGCTTAAACAGGTTGCTGATCACTTGATCCTGCAAGTCAGTAAACTGCCCTTTCTCACCCAGCCCGATATCCTCAATAAACAGGAACTCTGTGGGAATATCGGCTTCCGCAGCACAATCCTGCAAATATTGGATGGTGCCACGATCTTCTTCAGTATCCTGACAGCAGGCCATGTGCAGCAGGCTAAACCCATGTTTTTCACGTAACTGTGCAAAACGCTCAATCAGCTTTTCTTGTAGGCTGTTAAACTGATCAGCATTTGACGGCAGGTTGCCGGCATTAATCTGGTCTTCCAGCCAGATCCACTGAAAGAAAGCCGATTCATACAGTGACGTTGGGGTATCGGCATTGTTTTCCAGCAACTTAGGGGGATTTTTGCCATCATAGGCTAAATCCAGACGGGAATAGAGCGAAGGTTGACTGGTTACCCATGAAGAACGGATAAATTCCCAACAGTGTTTTGGGATCTGGAATTTGGTCAGCAGTTCTTCACTATCGACCACTTTTTCCACGACCTGCAAACACATTTGGTGCAGTTCTGCCGTTGCATCTTCAATTTCTTCAATTTGGTTCAACGTGAACTGGTAATAAGCGTCTTCACTCCAGTAAGGCTGACCATACATCGTGTGAAAATTAAAACCAAACTCTGCTGCTTTTTCGCGCCAATCGGGGCGCTCGGTAATACCAATGCGTTTCATCTTTGATTAACCACCCATAGAACGGGAAGAACTGGAACTTGAGCTGGCAGACGAACGCTGCATGGCAGATTGTTTCGCCACAGATTCACCGAACCCACCACGGGTAATCGTAGTTGTGGTTGCTGGTTTTGGTGCCATCGCCGTCTTTGGCACGGTCATGCTGCGACCACCTGCGGTAGCAGGGCCATAGCTTTTACCTGTTGCATCAACAAATTTGCCATTGGCTGGGCTGGAAGCCGATTGTGATGTGAACAGCGGTTGTGATGGTGCAGAGCTACCGCCCATTAAGCGTCCCATCATATAACCTGCCATCAAAGGCATCCAGAAACTGCTGCTACTGCTTTGTGCCTGAGCCTGACCGACTCCCGCCTGAGCAGGGGCTTGCGTGCATTGTTGTTCTCCAAATTCAGCCACACACTCTTCGCGAGTCGCATATTTCGGTGCGGTTTTTTCCGCTTCTTTCAGGGCGTTGTTATAGGCGGTTTTGCATTGTTCGCTTTGAGAAGGATTCGCCTGGGAGCACTCATCGGCATTGGTATAGAGTGATACCGTTTCATCGTTTTGTTCACAGGCAGCAAGCATAAAAACAGCACTGACAGCAAGCGCTACAGGTGTCAGGCGATAGCTTCGCCACGTTTTACGGAAAGAATCGCGGTTTATCTCTTTTGTCCGTTTCATTGTCATAGGGGCATCCATCTTGAGGGTATCTGATAAGATTAAGAGCTATAACCCATTTTATTGTGTTCAATGGGTGTGGCTCTCAGGGATGTGTTAAAAAGCAGCTCACGCAATCGCGGGCCGCTTTCTTTATTAGTATAGCGTTTTTAATATAACGTTTTTCAATTGAGAACGATAGTGCATTAATTCAGCGAACTGACGGCGTTTTCATCTCTTTAATGATACTGCTGGCAGAGGTTGAGATTTGCGCGCCTAACATCTTATTCAACTCTAGCAAATCATTTTCATTCAAAACGCCGCGCGCCTGTTTATTCTGTAACAGGGAAAGCAAGTAGTCGTAACGTGCTTTAGACAGATCCTGTTTGGCTCGGTAAAGTTTAGTTGTCGAATCCAGAACATCAACAATAGTACGGGTTCCTACCTGATAACCGGCCTCCATTGAATCCAATGAACTTTGCGCAGAGAGTACTGCCTGTTTATTGGCTTCAACACTACTGATTGCGGCAGCAATGTTATTGGTGGAGGAATGCACTTCTTGTGTCACTTTACGATAAGTGTTTTCCAAATCTTGGCTGGCGCTGACAAAATTATATTTTGCTTGTTCTACTTGAGAATAGGTAGCTCCGCCACTGAATAGCGGTAAGTTCAAAGACAGCTTAACGCTATTACCGCCTCTATACTCATCTGCTCGTTTATTTCCGCGTATATGGTTGTTAGAAATACTTGTACCTGCGCTTAAATTAACCGTTGGCATATAACCTGTCTGCATTTCTTTGATTTGCTCGCGTCTTAAATCTTGCATTAAGCGGGCTGACAGCAGGTTCAGGTTACGGGTTTCTGCTTCTTTCAGCACTTTATCAGCCAATTCTGGTTGTTTGGTTTTGAACTGATCAATATTCAGTGCAGCCAACTGTGGGTAGTAAGCGCCTGTAATCATACGTAGTTTTTCCAGCGCGTTTTCCAGATTGTTGCGATCAGAAACTTCGGTTGCCAGAATTGAGTCATATTGGGCGCGCGCATTCTGCACGTCGGTAATGGCAACTAAACCGACATTAAAACGCTGAGTGGTTTGATCCAGTTGACGGTACAGTGAGGCTTTTTGAGCTTCGGTAAAGGTTAATGTATCAATTTTATTCAGAACATCAAAATAGGCTTGCGCAGTATTGAGAATTAATTGCTGTTGAGCGGCTTGAAATTTGATGTCTTCAATACCTGCATCTTTCTCTGCTTGACTCAGACGATTCCATTTCGCCATATCAAAGATGGTTTGCGTCAGTTGCAGACCCGCATCTGTGCCATGAGATTCTGAATTTCTGGAGTCGCGAAAGCCCTTACCATAATTAACTTCTGCACTCAGCCCCAATTGAGGCAATAAAGTACTACGAGCTTGATTAATCTTTTCAACCACTGAATTGCGGTCAGCTTGTGCCTTAAGCAATTCCGGGTTTGTTTCTTTTGCCTGCTGATAAATCTGGAGTAAATCCGCAGCATGGCTTGAAGTACTAAAACCTACCAGATTCATAGCAATAAAAAGAGAGAGCAATTTTTTCATTTGCGTTCCTTGTTGTGCAGCTATTTTGCTTAAGTTGCCTCTGCATAAAAACGAATACCACAGATTCTAGCAGAGAATGCCAGCAGGGTAGGGTGGCTGTTTGTGCCATATTGCCTCATTTTTCTGCTTGTTTGTATCATCAAAATGAATTTATTTAGATCAATATGAAAAAATACCTTTTAATAATAGGAAATTTTAAAAACTAATCAGGAGATTTTATGAGTAAAAACCTTGCATCGCCATATACTTTTACTAAACAAGACGTCGAAGTTATTTCTCAAAAAACGCTTTATCGTGGTTTTTTTAAAATGACTGAATATCAATTCAAGCATCGCTTATTTCGCGGTGGTTGGAGTGAAACCATTAAACGTGAAGTTTTTGAGCGAGGTCATGCCGGCATTTTGTTGCCTTATGATCCGGTGTGCGATCAAGTTGTTTTGATTGAACAAATCCGTATTCCGGCGATTGAAACCAGTCATACGCCGTGGCTGTTGGAAGTGGTTGCCGGCATGATCGAAGAGGGAGAAGACGCAGAACAGGTCGTCCGTCGCGAAGCCGTGGAAGAGGCAGGGATTGAGGTTAAGCGCTGTCAGCCTGCGTTAAGTTATCTTTCCAGCCCTGGCGGTACGACAGAACGTATGTATATCTTTGTCGGTGAAGTTGATGCCGCCACTGCATCAGGGGTTCATGGTCTGGAAGGTGAGCATGAAGATATCCGTGTTCTGGTTGTGAGTCGTGAACAGGCTTATCAATGGGTAGAAGAAGGCATTATCGATAATGCGGCTTCAGTTATTGCAATACAGTGGCTGGCATTGCACCATGAAAAACTTAGGAAAAAGTGGTTGGGTAATCATTCCTAATTTACGTTGGGAAATGGGAAGTGTGCCCCAGCCAGCAGATCTTTTGCATAAAGACACGTTAAAATAATCCTTATGATCGACAGGAAAAGGAAACCTTTTGGAAAGCCTGCTTGAAGTACCTGTGGCAGAAGGCGCCACAGCCAGAATACTGCAAATTACCGACACGCACCTTTTTGCTAATAAGGGAGATTCATTGCTGGGAGTTAATACCTATCGCAGTTATCATGCGGTATTGAATATGATTTTGCAGCAAAATCTCGATATTGATTTGATCGTTGCGACAGGTGATTTGGTACAGGATCAGACCATCAATGCTTACCAGCATTTTGCTGAGGGTATTGCTCGTTTACCTGTACCTTGTGTTTGGTTACCCGGTAATCATGATTATCAACCCGCGATGGTTGACACGTTGGCAGCAGCAGGCATTTCACCTTCCAAGCAGATCGTTATTGGACAGCATTGGCAGTTGATTATGCTGGACAGTCAGGTGCAAGGTGTTCCTCATGGTGAATTGACGGATTATCAGCTTGAGTGGATGAAAAAATGCCTGGATGGACACAGTGATCGCCATGCGATTATTATGCTTCACCATCACCCGATTCCATCTGGATGCACATGGCTGGATCAGCACAGTTTGCGTAATGCCCCCGAATTATCAGAATGTTTGAAAGGCAAAACCCAGGTGAAAGCCATACTGTGTGGGCACATCCATCAAGAAGTGGATGAAATGTGGAACGGTATTCGTGTTATGGCAACCCCATCAACCTGTGTGCAATTTAAGCCACATTGTACTAATTTTATGCTTGATACAGTGGCTCCGGGATGGCGTTATCTCGAACTGTCTGTGGCTGGCAATAATAAAGAAGCGAAATTGCAGACACAGGTTCACAGGCTTAAGAATAACGAGTTTTGCCCGGATTTAGATTCGGATGGGTATTAATGTCGACGTTACTCTACTTACATGGTTTCAATAGTTCCCCTCAATCCGCAAAAGCGAATGTGCTGAAAACGTGGTTACACCAGCAGCACCCTGAAATTGACATGCTGGTGCCGCAATTACCCCCTTATCCTGAAGATGCGGCCATCTTACTGGAAGAACTGGTAATGGAACACGCCGGTGAAAATATCGGGCTGGTAGGTTCTTCCCTGGGCGGTTATCTGGCTATCTGGCTTTCCCAGTGCTTTGGTTTGCCCGCCGTGGTTGTCAATCCTGCGGTACGTCCTTTCGACTTGCTTCAGAATTATCTTGGGGAAAACGTGAATCCCTATACCGAAGAGCGCTATACTCTCGAACCAAGCCATATACATGATCTCAAAGTGATGCATATTGACCCGCTGGAATCACCTGATCTTATTTGGTTATTGCAGCAAACAGGGGATGAGGTGCTCGATTACCGTCAAGCCGTTGCTTACCTGATGCAGTGCCGACAGACAGTTGAATCCGGTGGGAATCATGCTTTTATTGGCTTCGAATATTATTTCCCTCAAATCATTGACTTCTTGGGGCTGACCAGTGGCAATAGTAAAAAAATTGCCAAAAATAGGTAAGCGACTGGTATTATCAACAGTATATCAATACTGATTGGCCCTCTAATAACGAAGCAACCGACAGAATTACAACATGACTCAATCTAGTTACAACGCAGAGGCCATTGAAGTCCTCAGTGGCCTGGAGCCAGTTCGTCGTCGTCCCGGAATGTATACTGATACAGCCCGCCCGAACCATTTGGCACAGGAAGTGATCGATAACAGTGTGGACGAAGCTCTGGCTGGTCACGCGAAGCATATTGAAGTAATCCTTCACAGCGATCAGTCTCTGGAAGTGATAGATGATGGCCGTGGTATGCCGGTTGATATCCATCCTGAAGAAAAAGTTTCTGCTGTTGAATTGATTTTAACCCGCCTACATGCGGGCGGAAAATTTTCCAATAAAAATTACCAATTCTCTGGTGGCTTGCATGGGGTTGGGATCTCGGTGGTCAATGCTCTGTCCAAGCGCGTGGAAGTGACTGTTCGTCGTAACAGTCAGGTACACCAAATCGCCTTTGAAAATGGTGAGAAAGTACAAGAATTGGAAGTCATCGGCAGTTGTGGCAAACGCAATACCGGAACGAGTGTCCATTTCTGGCCAGATGAAAGCTATTTCGATACACCCCGTTTTTCTGCCACCCGCTTGACTCATTTACTAAAAGCCAAGGCGGTGCTGTGTCCGGGGGTTGAGATTGTTTTTAAGGACAAACTGAATGATACCGAGCAGAAATGGTGTTATGCCGACGGGTTGACAGATTATCTGTTAGAAGCCGTCAACGGGTTGGTAACATTGCCACAAGCGCCTTTTGTCGGCACATTAAGTGGAGATACTGAAGCGATTGACTGGGCAGTGCTCTGGCTACCGGAAGGCGGAGAATTATTGACGGAAAGTTACGTCAACCTGATCCCAACGGTACAAGGTGGCACCCATGTTAACGGCTTGCGTCAAGGTTTGTTGGATGCCATGCGTGAATTCTGCGAGTTCCGCAATATATTGCCACGTGGGGTTAAACTCTCTGCTGATGATATTTGGGATCGCTGTGCTTATGTGCTATCGCTTAAAATGCAAGATCCACAATTTGCCGGCCAAACCAAAGAGCGCCTCTCTTCTCGCCAGTCTGCGGCTTTCGTTTCTGGTGTGGTGAAAGATGCATTCAGCTTGTGGTTGAACCAGCATATTCAAGATGCGGAGCAACTCGCTGAAATGGCAATTGCCAGTGCGCAGCGTAGAATGCGTGCGGCGAAGAAAGTGGTACGCAAAAAGCTGACCAATGGCCCTGCTTTGCCGGGTAAATTGGCAGATTGTACTGCACAAGATCTCAATGTTACTGAACTGTTTTTAGTAGAAGGGGATTCTGCGGGTGGCTCTGCGAAGCAAGCTCGTGATCGTGAGTTTCAGGCGATCATGCCACTGCGTGGAAAAATCCTGAATACATGGGAAGTCTCTTCGGATGAAGTACTGGCTTCGCAGGAAGTTCATGATATCTCTGTGGCGATTGGTATCGATCCGGATAGTGATGATCTAAGCCAACTGCGCTACGGTAAAATCTGCATACTGGCGGACGCAGACTCTGATGGATTACACATTGCAACATTGCTGTGCGCCCTGTTTGTCCGTCACTTCCCGACATTGGTGAAACGTGGGCATGTCTACATGGCAATGCCGCCGCTATACCGCATCGACCTTGGCAAAGAAGTACATTATGCGCTGGATGAAGGGGAAAAAAGTGCCATCCTGGATCGTTTGAGCCGCAAGCGGGGCAAGCCGAACGTTCAGCGCTTTAAAGGGTTGGGTGAAATGAACCCAATGCAGTTGCGTGAAACCACGTTAGATCCTAACACTCGCCGTCTGGTGCAATTGACTATCGACGATGAAAATTATCAAGAAACGCTCTCAGTCATGGATATGCTTTTGGCGAAAAAACGTTCAGAAGATCGCCGTAATTGGCTGCAAGAGAAGGGTGATTCCATTGATATCGAAATTTAGCGCATGAATTTAGTGCATAAATACAGCGCAAAGGTAGTCAATACAGATCCTGAGGAAATTATTACATGAGTGAGATAACTCACGACGGTGTGGAGCGTCAGCCGCTCCACAAGTTCACTGAAAACGCCTATTTGAATTACTCCATGTACGTCATCATGGACAGGGCGTTACCTTTTATTGGTGATGGCTTAAAGCCTGTTCAGCGTCGTATTGTCTATGCGATGTCAGAACTTGGGCTGAGCAGCAGCGCCAAATTTAAAAAATCTGCCCGTACTGTCGGTGATGTTCTCGGTAAATATCATCCGCATGGTGATGGGGCCTGTTATGAAGCTATGGTTTTGATGGCTCAGCCTTTCTCATACCGTTATCCGTTAGTCGACGGGCAAGGAAACTGGGGGGCGCCGGATGATCCAAAATCCTTTGCGGCGATGCGTTATACCGAATCTCGTTTGTCTAAATATGCCGAATTGTTACTGTCTGAGTTGGGGCAAGGAACCGTAGATTGGGTGCCAAACTTTGATGGTACATTGCAGGAGCCTAAGTGTTTGCCTGCACGTCTGCCTAATATCTTGCTTAATGGCACCACGGGCATTGCCGTTGGTATGGCGACCGACATCCCGCCACACAATGCTCGTGAGGTAGTGAATGCACTGATAGCCATGTTGGATAAGCCTGATCTGTCGCTTGATGAGGCGATGGAATATGTCAAAGGGCCAGACTATCCAACAGAAGCTGAGATCATCACGCCAAAAGAAGATATCCGCAAGATCTACAAAAATGGTCGTGGTTCGGTACGGATGCGGGCGGTTTGGTCGAAAGAAGAAGGTAACGTAGTGATCACGGCTTTACCTCACCAGGTATCTGGCGCGAAGGTTTTAGAACAAATCGCCAGCCAAATGCGGGCGAAAAAGTTGCCGATGGTGGATGATCTGCGTGACGAGTCTGATCATGAAAATCCAACCCGCCTGGTGATTGTTCCCCGTACTAACCGCGTGGATGTCGAGCAGGTGATGAACCACCTGTTTGCAACCACCGATTTGGAAAAAAGCTATCGCGTCAATCTCAACATGATCGGCCTGGATAACCGTCCTGCGGTTAAAGGTTTGGTTGAGATCCTCAGTGAATGGCTGGTTTTCCGCCGTGAAACAGTGCGTAATCGCCTGAACCATCGCCTGGAAAAAGTGCTTAAGCGTTTGCATATCCTGGAAGGTTTGCTGGCAGCATATCTTAATATTGATGAAGTCATCCATATTATTCGTAATGAAGATGAGCCGAAGTCAGTATTGATGCAGCGTTTTGAATTAACCGAAACGCAGGCAGAAGCCATTCTTGAACTGAAATTGCGCCACTTGGCAAAACTGGAAGAAGTCAAAATCCGTGGCGAACAGGATGAATTGGCGAAAGAACGTGACAAACTTCAGGCGATCTTGGGTTCTGAGCGTAAGTTAAATACATTACTGAAAAAAGAAATTATTGCCAATGCAGAAAGCTACGGTGATAACCGTCGCTCCCCGCTGAAAGAGCGTACGGAAGCGAAGGCCATGAGTGATCATGACATCCTGCCCTCTGAGCCGATTACCGTCATCATGTCAGAGATGGGCTGGGTACGTAGTGCGAAAGGGCACGATATTGATCCGGCTGGCTTGAATTACAAATCTGGTGACAGCTTCCGCAGTGCGGTGCGCGGCAAGAGTAACCAGCCAGTGGTCTTTATTGATACCACAGGGCGCAGTTATTCCGTTGATCCGTTGGATTTGCCATCAGCCAGAGGGCAGGGAGAACCACTAACAGGCAAACTGGCGTTGCCGGTAGGGGCATCGGTTGAGCATCTTTTGATGGCGAAAGAAGAACAGAAATTCTTGATGGCATCTGATGCGGGGTATGGTTTTATCTGTACTTTCAATGACCTGATTGCCAAGAACCGAGCGGGCAAGGCGATGATTACTTTGCCTGAAAATGCCAAAGTGATGCAGCCGTTGGAGATTAACAACGAACAGGAAGACATGTTACTGGCGATTACCAACGCGGGTCGTATGTTGATGTTTCCGGTGGCTGATCTGCCGCAGCTTTCAAAGGGTAAGGGCAATAAGATTGTTTCCATCCCGGCGGCACAGGCTGCATCAGGCGAAGATATGCTGGCTTGGTTATTGGTATTGCCGCCACAATCTTCAATCACGCTTTATTTTGGCAAACGCAAGTTACTGCTTCGCCCTGAGGATTTACAGAAATTCAGGGCAGAGAGAGGGCGCAAGGGCGTGTCTCTGCCTCGTGGGTTACAGCGTATTGAACGCGTTGAAATAGTTTGTAATACAAGCAATTAAGCTGCAAATTGCAGGGTGAAAGGTATAAATCGTAATTTTAGGCCAGTGTAATGAATGCACTGGCCTTTCAACAAGGGGCCGCTATGCTAGCAATCATTCGGGGAATTATTGTTATCCTGTTTGTGATACTGATCTTTATTTTTGGCTGTATCTACTGTTTATTCAGCCCACGCAACCCACGTCATGTTATGACTTTCGGGCATGCGTTTGGCAAATTGCACAAAGTGCTTGGCATCAAGCTGCTGGAACGTATTCCAGAGGAAGCACAGGAATATGGGCCTAGCATTTATATCGGCAATCACCAAAATAATTACGACATGGTTACGATGTCGAATGCGGTACAGCCACGTACAGTCACTGTGGGCAAAAAAAGCCTGGTCTTTATTCCCTTCTTTGGCCCGCTTTATTGGCTGACAGGTAATATTTTGATCGACAGGGATAATCGGACAAGAGCACATGGCACGATTTCACAGGTTGTCAAACAGATCAAAAAAAATCGGGTTTCGATTTGGATGTTTCCAGAAGGAACGCGCAGTCGTGGCCGTGGGTTGATGCCTTTTAAAACAGGTGCTTTTCATGCCGCCATTACAGCAGGTGTACCTATCGTGCCGGTCTGTGTTTCTACAACACACGATAAAATAAAACTAAATCGTTGGGATAATGGCACCGTTATTGTTGAAATGTTGCCTCCAATTGACACCACGAAATATACCAAAGAACAGGTTCGTGAATTGGCAGAACACTGCCGACAAATGATGAAAACTAAAATTGCAGAATTGGATAAAGAAGTCGAGGCACTTAATCAGCGTGGATAATTAAATGATGGTTAATTGGCCTGAATGATCCATTATGTTCTCCCACATGTTGGACTGATTATCGCTATAATTTTTCGATAATTTTAGAAATTCTCTCCTGTTCGCGATATGATTGCGTTTAATGAATTAACGTTTTTATTAAACGCAATCGATAGAATAATAAATTCTGATAGCCACAATATCAGGGTATTCATCCCTGCAATTATTTGAATTAGGCAATCATTGGAAATTGCTATTTGGGTTGTGAAAATTATTTTTATCGTAGAGAGACTATTCCTTCTGTGGAGACCTTCTGTGGAGAAAGTATGTCACTGAGTCGGCGCCAATTTATTCAGGCTTCTGGTTTGGCAATGTGTTTAGGGGCGCTTCCTTTTGTTGTTCGGGCCAACAAAAATCAACAAACAAAATTGCCGCTCCCTCCCTTACTGGAATCCCGCAGAGGGCAACCCCTGTTTTTAGCCATACAAAAAGCCACCTGGTCGTTTAATGGTCATAATAAAGCGCCAGTCTGGGGCATCAACGGACATTATTTGGGGCCAACCATTCGGGTTCATCGAGGGGATGATGTCAAACTGATCTATAGCAATCGGTTATCTGAACCGGTTTCAATGACCGTCGGGGGATTACTGGTGCCTGGAACCTTGATGGGCGGTTCGGCTCGTTTGATGGCGCCGGGGGAAAATTGGTCGCCGGTTATCCCGATAGATCAAGTTGCATCGACCTGTTGGTATCATGCCAATACCCCAAATCGCATGGCACAGCATGTTTATGCCGGCCTTGCTGGTATGTGGCTGGTGGAAGACGAAAGTAGCCGCCGCCTGCCTTTACCCAGACATTATGGTGTCGATGATTTTCCTGTTATCTTGCAAGATAAGCGATTGAATAATTTTGGTGTACCGCAATATAACCCGCCAGCCAATCAAGGTTTTCTTGGCGATACCTTAATTGTTAATGGTGTCGAAAATCCTTTTGTGGAGGTTGCCAGAGGTTGGGTCAGGTTACGCTTTCTGAATGCATCCAATGCCCGACGATATCAATTGCAACTCAGTGATGGGCGTCCTTTCTACATGATTGCCACTGATCAAGGCTTGCTGCCTGCTCCCGTGGCGGTACAATTATTGTCACTTGCGCCGGGAGAACGGCGAGAAGTCTTGATTGATATGTCGAAAGTGGAAAGTGTTACCGTTACTGCGGGAGAATCTGCTGGCGTAATCGATCGTTTGAAAGGCATGTTTGAACCTTCGACCAAACTGCTGTCAACGACGGTATTAACCCTGAAAGCCAGCGGGTTGCTTCCTTTGGTGACAGATCAACTACCGACTCAGCTTATCGTTGATAATCCACAGATCAACTCTACCATTCAAAATCGTCAGATTGATTTGGGCAATTATTCTCAAGGGATTAATGGCTCACTGCTGAATGAGCATCGAATCGATATCACAAGCCAACAAGGCGCATGGGAACGTTGGATAGTCACAACGTCAGTGCCCCAGCCTTTCCATATTGAAGGGGTAAGATTTAAGGTCATCAGCCTGAATGGCAACCGTCCAGAACCACAGGATTATGGCTGGAAAGATACCGTTTGGATCGATAGCCGGGCAGAATTGCTGGTTAATATGATGCAGCCGTCTTATGAACATTTTCCTTTCATGTATTACAGCCAGATATTGGAGATGGCAGATCGTGGAGTTGCCGGACAGTTAATTGTCAATCCTGCTGGTTTTTAAATGAAATCTTTGTTCTGACTTTACTCGTTTCTGGCTCTGTTTTAGATAGATGTTCTGTCAAATGGAATAAAGTTGTTATTTTGCTGCCTGCTTGTTAAGTAATAATCTGTTAAACAACGGATTGTTTAACAATTCGCGGGCAAACTCACTATTTGTTCGGATAAATGGCTAATCTTATCGACTGTGAGTAACCCTTTCCGTATAGTGTCCCAAATTTTCATACTACTTGGCTGTAAGGTGATTTAATGATTATCAGCTTGATTACTGCGATGGCTATGGATCGAGTTATCGGTATGGAAAATGCCATGCCGTGGACTTTGCCGGGTGATTTAGCCTGGTTTAAACGCAATACACTCGGAAAGCCGGTTGTAATGGGGCGAGTGACTTATGAGTCTATTGGCCACCCTCTGCCAGGGCGCCTGAATATCGTGATTAGCAGTCAACCTGCAAATGATGATCGGGTGACTTGGGTTAACTCTATCGAAGCTGCTTTATCAGCCGCTGGCGATGTTAAAGAAGTTATGGTGATGGGAGGAGGAAAAATTTATGAGCAGTTTATTCCTCTGGTTAATCGTATGTACCTGACTCACATTGATGCAGAAGTGATTGGTGACACGCATTTCCCCGATTATGAACCAGATGAATGGAATTCAACGTTTACCGAATATCACGATGCAGATGAAAACAATTCTCATAGCTATTGTTTTGAAATTCTGGAACGCCGAGAGTGAGTTAATCTTACGTGTGGAGTGCCTTGGGGCACTCCAGTGTCACAGCCAGGTTTATTATTTTATTTACCAAGCTTATGATTTGGATAATGATTTTTGGCTGAAATACTGTTTATCTTCCCAACGAAGCAGGGTTAATTTACCTCCCCAACAACACCCGGTATCCAGAGCGTAGATGCCAGCGGGGGTGCCCTGACCTTCCAGAGCAGCCCAGTGACCAAAGGCAATTGAATAGTCTTCAGGAATGCTGCGTGGTAATTCGAACCAGGGTTTTAGTGGGGCAGGCGCATTTTCCGGTTTGGATTTGCAGCTCATATCCAATTGACCATGTGGAAAACAATAACGCATTCGGGTCAAGGCATTGGTACTGTAACGTAATCGAGCAAGTCCGCTTAACTCTGGCGTCCAATTGTTCGGCATATCTCCATACATTTCATTGAGAAACAAGGGATAACTGTCACTGCGAAGAATGGCTTCCACTTCACGGGCACATATTTTGGCTGTTCCCAGATCCCATTGTGGAGTGAGCCCGGCATGTGCCATGACGAGTTTCAGTTCTTCATCGATTTGCAGCATTGGCTGCTTTCTCAACCAATTTATTAATTCATCGACATCCGGTGCCGCGAGTAATTCATCCAGCAAATCTTTCGGTTTATTGCGGCTGATCTTAGCGTAAACCGCCAACAGATGCAGATCGTGATTGCCTAATACCAGTTTAACTGCGGAGCCGAGTTGCTTAGTGTAGCGAAGTACTGCCAATGAATCAGGGCCACGAGCGACCAGATCGCCTGTTAACCATAAAGTGTCTTCACTGGAATTAAAATCGACTTGTTGTAACAAGGCGCGAAATTCACGATAACAGCCGTGAATATCGCCAATAAGGTATGTAGCCATAATTAATTTATCAGTGTTGGAATAGCCAGCCGGAACACGGGAATGGCGACACGGAATGGACGACCATCGTGATCGATCATGTTATAGTGACCTTCCATTGTCCCCAGAGGTGTTTCCAGAATAGCGCCACTGCTGTAGCGATATTCTGTTCCCGGTGGGATCAAAGGTTGTTTTCCCACAACCCCTTCACCCTGAACTTCGGTTAGGTGACCATCACTATTGGTAATGCGCCAGTAACGGCTAATAAGTTGCACAGGGGAATGCCCAAGATTACGAATTGATACGGTATAAGCAAACACAAAACGTTGTTGTTCCGGCTGTGATTGACTTTCTACGTAAGTACTTTGTACTTGAATATGAATTCTTGGTTCATTGAGCATAGATACCTCCTGTTGCTGCAACGCCTGTTTATTTGTTTAGGCAATTTCAGGTTGAGATGATAACCAATTCGCCATCTTACAGTATTGCTCGACAGAGATGTTTTCAGCCCGCGAGTTTGGATCAATACCCAATTCTGTTAACTGTTCAACAGAAAAAATGTTCCCAAGGCTATTACGGATCGTTTTTCTCCGTTGGTTAAATGCCTGAGTTGTGATCCGGGCTAACATGCGAATGTCCTGAACAGGATAAGGCATACTCTTGTGTGGGATCAAACGCACAATAGCAGAATCCACTTTTGGCGCTGGTGTAAATGCTGTTGGCGGTACTTCAAGAACAGGTATTACCTGACAGTAGTATTGTGCCATCACACTTAAGCGTCCATAGGCTTTACTGTCAGGCCCTGCGACAAGACGATTCACAACTTCTTTCTGCAACATAAAGCTCATATCAGCGATAGCATCAGTATAGCTGAAAAGATGGAACATTAACGGCGTAGAGATGTTATAAGGCAAGTTACCAAATACACGCAGGGATTGCCCATGTTCTTTAGCAATCTGACCAAAATCAACGGTCATCGCATCTTGTTGAATGATTGTCAGCTTATCTTTCAGTTTGGGGTGGACATGCAGGCGAGCCGCTAAATCACGGTCAAGCTCGACGACAGTCATCTTATCCATGCGTTCACCAACTGGCTCAGTCAGTGCCCCCAGACCTGGGCCGATTTCCACGATGGCTTGGCCAGCCTGTGGGTTCATCGCATTGACAATACTATCAATGATAAACTGATCGGTTAAAAAGTTTTGCCCGAAACGTTTACGGGCATGGTGCCCTTGATGGACTTTGTTATTCATTACTATTTTGTATCATTTTAATTGCTAGATTCAATGCGGTGATAAAACTACCCACATCAGCTTGACCTGTCCCCGCCAGCTCCAGTGCTGTGCCATGATCGACAGAAGTTCGGATAAATGGCAGTCCCAACGTAATATTTACGGCCCTGCCAAAACCTTGGTATTTTAACACGGGTAACCCTTGATCATGATACATCGAAAGCACGGCATCAGCATGATCTAAATATTTGGGTTGGAACAGGGTATCCGCAGGTAATGGACCTTCCAGCCATATCCCTTCTGCTCTCAGACTGTCTAAGGCAGGAATGATGATATCTATTTCTTCATGTCCCATATGCCCACCTTCACCGGCATGAGGATTCAGACCACAAACATAGATATGGGGACGGGGGATACCGAATTTGGTTTTTAGATCATGATTAAGAATGGTGATCACTTCCCGCAGAGAATCAAACGTAATTGCGTTGGGGACATCCAGAATCGGCAGGTGCGTGGTTGCCAGCGCTACCCGTAGCTCTTCCGTTGCCAACATCATGACTACCCTTGAGCATTGGCTATGGTCAGCAAAAAACTCAGTATGTCCGGTAAAAGGTACGCCTGCATCATTAATGACACCTTTATGTACAGGCCCTGTCACCAATGCTGAGAACTCCCCATTCAGGCAGCCATCGCAAGCTCTTGCTAAGGTTTCCGTGACGTAAGTACCGTTTTTCCGGTTTAATTCCCCTGCAATCGTCGGGGAGTGGAGGTTAACGGGCAGGATGGTCAGGGTTCCGGCGGCTTGTGATGAAGAAATGTGTTCCGGAGAATAAGTTTGCAGTTGCAGAGGTAAATTCAGTTGCTTAGCTCGGGACAGCATCAGCTCTGGATCAGCACAGACAACCAGTTGGCTAGGCCACTCTTTTTGAGCCAGGGCAATGACTAAGTCAGGGCCAACCCCGGCTGGTTCGCCGGGGGTAATGACGATGGGTTTATTATTGTGCATTGTTACCATCTAGAATTTTCACATAAGCAGAGGCGCGTAATTCCTGCATCCAGCTTTGTGCCTCTTCATTGAATTTACGGTTGAACAGCAGGCGGTAGGCGCGATCTTTCTGTGCGGCGTCTGTTCTGTCAACTTTGCGGCTATCCAGCAGTTGGATTAAGTGCCAGCCGAACGAGGAGTGAACAGGCTGGCTGATCTCACCTTTTTGCAGTTTCATCAACGTATCATGGAAAGCAGGATCGTAAGCACTCGGCAAATTCCAACCCAGTTCTCCACCGCGCATGGCTGAACCTGGATCTTCAGAATGCGCTTTTGCTGCTTCTTCGAATGAGGTTTTGCCACTTAAGATCTCTTCTCTGAGTTTCATCAACTCGTTGCGTGCCTGCTCGTCATTCATAATAGGTGATGTTTTCAGCAGAATATGGCGGGCATTCACTTCGGTGACGGCAATAGACATCTGACCACCACGGATATCATTCACTTTCAGAATGTGAAAACCAACACCGGAACGAATTGGGCCAATAATTTGTCCTTTATGGGCAGACTGGAGCTGTGCAGCGAACAGGGATGGCAATTCTTGCAGTTTGCTCCAACCCATATTTCCCCCTTTCAGGGCTTGGGTATCACCGGAATAGGAGAGCGCTAATTTGCCGAAATCAACACCATTCTGGAGTTCAGATAAGATTTTTTTGATCGTGGTTTCCGCTTTTTCTACCTGCTCCTGGCTCGGGTTTTCCGGCAGAGGGATCAGGATCTGGCTGATATTTACCTCAGAGTCCTGGCTGTTTTGGTTGCTGATTTGGTTAGCCAGTGAATCAACTTCCTGTGGCAGGATAGTGATGCGGCGGCGCACTTCATTGTTACGTACTTCTGCAATCATCATTTCCTTGCGGATCTGAGTACGGTAAGCATCAAAGCTCATACCCTCTGTGCTCAGATTTTGCTTCAACTGGGCAAGGCTCAAGTGGTTTTGAGCTGCAATATTTGTGATCGCAGAATCTAAGGCTTGATCAGGAATAGTTATCTGCATCTGGTTTGCCATTTGCAGAACAATGTCGTCCATAATCAGGCGCTCAAGGATTTGGTGACGCAATGTTTTCTCATCCGGTAATTGCTGGCCTGCATGTTTTGCATTGAGTCTAACGGATTGTAAAAGGCTGTTGACGTCACTTTCCAGTACGACATCATTGTTAACAACGGCAGCTACCTTATTCAGCTCTTGTGGAGCCGCCATTGCGACAGAGTTTACTGAAAACATCAATCCGAAAATCAGCGATCTCCAGTTCTTCATACATTTCCCATCATATCAATCCCGCCTTGGCGGGGTTATTTTGTTTACATTGCGTTTATCGGTATCAGAATGCACGTTGGTATGGAAGAATACCTTGCTGCAACATTTTCTGACTACCCAAACTATGATTGTTACTTAAGCCACGAAGTTCAACATTGAATGACCATTTGTTGTCATATTGACTGCTGTCGAAGCGCCAGTCGGTGATCTTGCGTTCATAACCTACACTGACTGCCCAGCAGCAGGTGTTGTATTGCAAACCGACCATCTGGTTTGCTGGCTGTTTCTCTTTGGTATCGTAGTAATAAGCCCCGACAAACGCCCAACGATCTGACAACGGCCAGCTTGCCACCATACCAATCTGAGAAATTCCTTGCTGGTAAGCGGGCGCGCCTCCCTTGAGTGTGGCTTGAATATAATCGCGGTCAACAAAACGGTAGCTTAACTGCAACATGCGGTCAGCATCACGACGGTATTCCACTACGGCATTACCCATAGTGAAGCTGTTCAGACGATTATCATATTGTAACCCGCCTTTGATGCCCCAGGAATCATTGATTCTCCAGTGTACATCCCCAGCCCAGGTTGTCGCCCCCGTTCCTTTTTTATTCCCGATGATATCCTTGCTACCTGAAACAGATTCAGTGTTTTCGGTACGTGGACGTTCAAAGTAGTAGATTTGACCTACGGACAGGCTAAAACGTTCAACTAAATCTTCATCATAAATACGGGTAGTCACGCCAGTGGTAAATTGATTGGCAGACGAGATGCGGTCTAAGCCACTGTAGAAGCGATCGCGGAACAGCCCGGTATAGTCCGATTGCAGTAAAGAAGAATCAAAATTATTGATGTTGTTTTGATTCTTATAAGGCACATAGAGATATTGAACGCGTGGCTCCAGCGTCTGGGTATAACCCTGGTTAAAATACATGGCGCGTTCAAACACCATCTTCGCATCTGATTTAAATACCGGCAGGACACGGTTTACTGATCTTTCCAATGACGCCGTATTAGGCTTATTTTTGGTCGCTTCTGAAATATCTTGCTCATAGTGCGTCGCCATCAATTTAAATTCATTATTGATGCTCGCCCAGCCATTAGAGAGTGGTAAGTTAATGGCTGGTTCCAAATGCCAGCGTGTTGCATCCGGCCATTGATTGCCGACACTGGTAAATTTCGCTACTTGAGCATAAGTATGAAAATCAAATGGTCCCAGATTATTCTTATAGTAATTAAAGTCTAACTGAGGGGCAGCCCGATAAGCTTTTTTGCTCTCACTTGGGGTAAAGATTTGGAACTGTTTGGTTGTTAGTGTGGTATTCCAGTTTTTCTGGGCATAGCCAATACTGAATTTCTGAGTGGCATAGCCATCGGTGCTGGAACCGTATTGTGAGTTGAAGTCACTGAAATAGTTCGGATCACTGACTTTAGTATAATCAGCACTGAAACGCCAAACCTGATTCATGACACCACTGTGATTCCAGTAGAACAACCAGCGGCTGTTGCTATCCCGCTCAGGTCTGATATTGAGTCTTTTATCCTCTTCATACAGACGGTCGTGACCAATCCAATCCAGCGCAACTGTACCTGCCCCCGCTTTGGTTAAATAACGGAATTCATTATCCAGCTTCAAACCACGCATCGTGATGAGATGCGGTGTAATTGTGGCATCATAGTTGGGTGCAATATTCCAATAATATGGCAGCAGGAATTGGAAGCCTTCCTTATTGGAAAAACTGGCATTAGGGATTAAAAAACCAGAACGACGTTTATCCCCAATGGGTAATTGCAAATACGGCGTGTAAAACACCGGCACATTAGCAACGCGAAAACGGGCATTCCAGATTTCGGCGACTTCTTCTTCACGGTCAAGGATGACCTCAGAACCCACGACACTCCAGCTATCATTACCGGGCAGACAGGAAGTGAATATCCCATTATTCATGATGGTGTAGCGGTTCTCATCACGCAGCATCATCTTATCTGCGCTACCACGTCCTTGACGACCAACCATCTGGTACTTGCCTTGTTCCACGTCGGTATCTTTATTGTTCAGATTCGCCCAGGCGCGTGGTCCTTTCAAAATGATCTGAGGGTCATCATAGCTGACATTACCCACTGCGGTAACAGTGCGCACAGGTTCTTTATCCTGCTCTTGGGTCTGTTCGAGCCGAACTTTATCGGCTATCAGTGTTTTATTTCCCTGTTGGATATTCACATTGCCAATGAACTCAGCCGCATTGGGATATTCACCGTGAGAATCATCGGACTGAATATAAACTGGCAGTTTATTTGGATCGCCTGTGATAATCGGCTTATCGTAGACAGGTACACCCAGCATACATTGTGCTGCAAGGTCAGCATGAGCTTGCTGACTATAAAGTGCTGCCCATACCATTGTGGCCAGCAGGGTAGGATAACATTTATTCATAGATGTTTATGCGGTTCCGTCATCAGTGGCATCGTGCCGGCAAACGCTCAGAGACTAACGTAGTTGAGAGATATGCGCCAGAGTAAAGTTTAACTTTGCTAATCTTGTTGTTAGGCACAGAGCTTAATGGAGAGTATGATAATGCAAAATTGCGCTCAGAGCATTGGGGAATTGAAGACTATATGCAGTATTGGGGAAAATTATTCGGATTGATATTTGGGATTGCATCTGGTGCGGGTTTTTGGGGGATTGTGATTGGCTTAGTGCTTGGTCATATCCTTGACAAAATCAGGATGCAGAAATTGGGGAGAACGACTAAAGGCCCAACCCGGCAGGCGCTGTTTTTCCGCAGTACTTTTCAAGTATTGGGGCATTTAACCAAAGCAAAAGGTCGGGTAACAGAAACGGATATCCAGCTCGCTATCCAATTGATGAACAGAATGCAACTGCATGGTGAGGCACGGTTTTCTGCGCAGCAGGCGTTTCGTGAAGGCAAACAGTCTCAATTTCCTTTGCGTGAAACAATGCGACAATTACGCCGTGCCTGTTTCGGTCGTTCTGATTTGATCCGCATGTTTCTGGAAATTCAGCTACAAGCAGCATTTGCTGATGGCGAACTGCATCCTAATGAAAGAAAAGTTCTGTTTGTCATTGCCGAAGAGTTAGGTATTTCCCGTATTCAATTTGAACAATTCCTTGCCATGATGGAAGGCGGACGCCATTTCAGTGGACAGTACCAGCAGTATGGGCGCTATCAAGGCCATGAGCAGCAGCGTGCGACATTGGAAGATGCTTGTAAGGTATTGGGCGTCAATAAACAGGATGATGCGACCACCATTAAGCGAGCTTATCGAAAACTGATGAGTGAGCACCATCCCGATAAACTGGTGGCAAAAGGTTTACCACCAGAAATGATGGAACTGGCGAAACAAAAGACGCAGTCCATCCAGTCGGCTTACGATTTGATTAAAAAGGAGCGGGGTTTTAAATAGCGCACGTTAAAATTCGGCTTTACACTCAAAATGCATTGGTGTGCCATAAGCCGGATGAGTAATAAAGAGTTCTTGAGCATGTAATTGTAGGCGAGGCGCCATTTCCCTTGCCTGCGTATGGGCATAGAACTTATCTCCCAGGATGGGATTACCCAGTGCCAGCATATGTACCCGGAGCTGATGAGAGCGCCCTGTGATTGGTGCGAGCCTGACACGTGTTGCCTGAGCTTCATATTCCAGTACCTGATACTCAGTTTGTGCGGATTTGCCCGTTTCAAAACAGACTTTTTGTTTTGGGCGATTCGGCCAGTCGCAGATTAGGGGCAGATCCACCAAACCTTTTTCCTGCTCCATCTTTCCCCATACCCGTGCGATATAGATTTTTTTCGGCTCACGCTCACGGAACTGGCGTTTCAACTCACGCTCGGCGGCTTTAGTCAGCGCCACGACCATGATACCGCTGGTAGCCATATCCAATCGATGGACTGATTCGGCTGTAGGAAATTCAGCTTGGATCCGTGTCATGATACTGTCTTTGTGCTCTTCCGCTTTACCCGGCACAGAAAGTAATCCACTGGGTTTGTTGACAACCATAATGTACTCGTCCTGATACAGCACATATAACCAAGGATCTGTCGGGGGATTATAAGACTCCAGCATAGTGGCTCCAATGGGTCGGAAAAAATTGGATCCCCAGGGGCATCTTGCGGAAAGCGCCCCTGAGTTTACCGAATGACAGGTTATTGCTGTCTATTTATTGATGTCTGTTTATTGGTGAGAAATAACCACCAAACGAATCGCATCCAGACGCCAGTTGGCCTGATCAAGATTGAGCAGCAGATGTTTATGCTCGGAACCGATCGCTTCCAGCTCATCATCACGGATATTCGGGTTAACCGCTTTCAGGGCTTCCAGACGTGACAATTCAGTCGACAGCGCTTCATCAGCTTCTTTTTTCGCTTTCTCAATCAACACGCGCGCTTGCTCTTCAATCAGAGGTTCGGATTGACGCAAAATAGCATGAACCTCTTTCTGTACCGCATTAACCAGCTTGCTGGCGTTATGGCGGTTAATCGCATTGAGTTGACGGTTGAAGCTTTCAAACTCGACCTGAGGAGCCAGATTGGTGCCTTTCAGATCCAACAAAAGACGCACTGGTGTTGGTGGCAAGAAACGAGTCAATTGCAGGTGCTTCGGTGCCTGAGCTTCAACAACGTAAATTAACTCAACCAGCAACGTACCTACTGGCAGCGCTTTGTTTTTCAGGATAGAAACGGCACAGCTTCCCGTATCCCCCGACAGGACTAAATCGAGACCATTGCGGATGATAGGGTGTTCCCAGCTCAGGAACTGAGTATCTTCGCGGGAGAGTGCTTTTTCACGGTCAAACGTAATTGAGCAGCCATCTTTGGGTAATCCAGGGAAATCAGGCACCAGCATATGATCGGATGGATGCAGGGCAATAATATTGTCGCAGCGATCTTCCTGATTGATACCAATGATATCAAACAGATTCAGGGCAAAATTCACCAGATCTGTGTCGTTATCTTGCGCAGCAATCTTTTCTGCCAGTTTTTGGCCTTGCTCGCCACCGTTGGAGTTCATCTCCAGCAAACGGTCACGTCCTTGTTCCAATTGCTGTTTAAGCTTCTCATGATGCCCGCGACATTCGGTAATAAACTCACTGAAGCCAGTTTGTTCATTGGGTTTGGCCAGGAAATTGAGCAGGTTTTCATAATACTTGTCATAGATGGCACGGCCTGTTGGACAAGTATGCTCAAAGGCATCCAGCCCTTCGTGATACCAGCGCAGGAGAATGGATTGCGCAGTATTTTCCAGATAAGGCACACTGATTTTGATATTACGATTTTGACCAATACGATCCAGACGACCGATACGTTGTTCCAGTAAATCAGGATTGAATGGTAGATCAAACATGACAAGCTGGTTGGCAAACTGGAAGTTACGCCCTTCTGAGCCAATTTCAGAGCAGAGCAGCACTTGCGCGCCTTCTTCCTCAGAAGCGAAATAAGCGGCGGCACGGTCACGCTCCAGCAAGGACAAACCTTCGTGGAACACAGCACTGCGGATGCCTTCGCGTTCACGCAGAATTTGCTCCAGTTGCAGCGCAGTTTCTGCCTTGGCACAGATCACCAGCACTTTCTCATCGCGGTTTGCCATCAAGAATCCCATCAGCCATTCTACGCGGGGATCGAAATTCCACCATGTGGCATTTTCACCTTCGAATTCCTGATAGATCCGCTCAGGATAGAGCATATCTTTGGCGCGAGACTCCACCGTCTTTTTGGCCCCCATGATTTCAGAAACCTTGATTGCCGTCTGATATTGGGCTGGCAGTGGTAACTTGATCTCGTGTAGTTCACGATGCGGGAAGCCTTTCACACCACCACGGGTGTTACGGAAAAGCAGGCGGCTGGTGCCGTGACGATCCATCAGCATGGTGATCAGTTCGCGACGCGCATCTTCGCTCTCTCCATCCTGATTACTGTTTGCTGCTTTCAGCAGAGGCTCAATATCCTGTTCGCTAATCAGTTCGCCGATGGCATTTTGCTGGTCATTGTTCAGGGTTTCACTGGACAACAGCAACGTCACTGCATCCGCGACAGGGCGGTATTTCTGTTGTTCATCAATGAAAGCCTGATAATCGTGGAAACGATTTGGGTCCAGCAGGCGCAGGCGGGCAAAGTGGCTTTCTTGCCCCAACTGCTCTGGTGTCGCCGTTAACAATAAGACAGATGGGATTTGTTCTGCCAATTGTTCGATAACTTGATATTCGCGGCTTGGGGATTTTTCGCTCCATGCCAGATGGTGAGCTTCATCCACCACCATCAAATCCCAGCTTGCTTCCAGCAGAAGTTCAAAACGTTGCTTATTGCGGCGAACAAAATCTAAGGAACAGATAATCAACTGTTCGGTTTCGAACGGATTATCGCTGTCATGCAGTGCTTCGCTATATCGGTCATCATCAAACAGCGAAAAACGCAGGTTGAAACGGCGCAGCATTTCTACCAGCCATTGGTGTTGCAGGCTATCTGGCACAATAACTAACACACGTTCAGCCCGCCCAGCCATTAATTGCTGATGGATAATCATCCCGGCTTCAATCGTTTTCCCCAGGCCGACCTCATCCGCCAGTAATACACGTGGTGCGTGGCGCTTGCCTACTTCATTGGCAATATGTAATTGGTGAGGGATCAAACTGGCACGGATACCACGTAGCCCACTTTCTGCCAGACGGAACTGCTCGCTTTGGTGCTTACGGGCGCGAAAACGCAAAGCAAAGCGATCCATGCGGTCAATCTGACCTGCAAACAGGCGATCTTGTGGCTTGTTAAACGTCAGCTTGCTATCCAGAAAAACTTCCCGTAAGCAGGTATTTTCTTCTTCCGTATCCAGACGCGTACCGACATAGATCAGCAAACCATTATCTTGTTGGACATCATTAATCTTGAGTTTCCAGCCTTCGTGACTGGTCACGGTATCGTCCACATTAAACATAACACGAGTGATAGGGGAGTCATTGCGTGCGTAAAGGCGGTTTTCTCCGCTGGCAGGGAAGAGCAACGTTACCATGCGCGCATCAAGCGCCACGACTGTTCCTAATCCAAGTTCGCTTTCTGTATCGCTTATCCAGCGTTGACCAAGAGTAAATGGCATAAATTTTGGCTCAGTTTTCTGTTAGACAATATTATTTATGGTTGCAGGATGGCTGCTTTTGTTGGATATCGATCGTTATTGGTTATCGATAGGGATAGTTTTCAATTGCACTTTACAACGCCTGTTTTTTGATAAAGGGATCGCAAAAGTACAATGGCCCATTAGAGGGGCGATATGTTAATTGAAGCCGAGCAAGCCGTCACCTGCAAAAATATCCATTATTCGAAAGAGATGCTCATTTGCCCTGTCAGCAGAGGCATAAAGTCATCTTGAATAAATGGCAAGATAGCGTCAGCAATCGGCTTTAATTGCTTATTGATATAGTGTTCATAATCGGGGACAGAGGTTTGGTTCTCTAATGGCTCAGGGCCTGTTTGGGTGATGACATAGTTGATCCAGCCACCATTTTGGTACTGTAGTGGACGATGATGCAATTGATTATACTCATCCGCCAAACGTGCTGCCCGAACGTGGGGCGGGACATTGCGCTGATAATCAGACAACTTACGGCGTAGTCGCTTACGATAAACCAGACGGTCATCAAATTCACCCGCCAGCGTCTTGGCAAGATACTCACGAATATAATTTTGATGCGGCTGTTGATGAAAAATCAGAGTATACAGTTCCTTCTGGAATATTTGTGCCAGCGGCGTCCAGTCAGTCCTTACCGTTTCCAGCCCTTTGAAAATCACCTTATCACCGCTTAATCCGGCATAACGTTTTTTGCTGCCTTGCTCTGCCCCGCGTACCGTTGGCATCAGAAAACGCCGATAATGTGTCTCGAATTCCAACTCCAGCGTACTTGCAAGATTGAATTCGGTTTTGAGATGGTTTCGCCACCATTGGTTGACAAATTGCGCCAAAGAATGTCCGATTTGGCAGGCTTCTTCCTCTGAATGAGCGCGTTTTAGCCAGACAAACGTGGAATCCGTATCGCCATAAATCACCTGATAGCCTTGTGATTCGATTAGCTCACGGGTTTGGTGCATGATTTCGTGGCCGCGCATCGTAATTGATGAAGTCAGGCGAGGATCAAAAAAATGACAGCCAGAGGCACCGAGTACACCATAAAAGGCATTCATAATAATTTTCAGGGCTTGAGAAAGGGGCGCATTCTGTTGCTGTTTGGCCTTGTCGCGCTCATGCCAGATTTGTGTGACGATATCCGGCAGGCAGTGCTGTGTACGGGAAAAAAATGCCTGACGAAAGCCAGGGACGGCGTGTTCACTGTCAGGATTGGCAAGGCCTTCAACCATGCCGACCGGATCAATCAAAAACGTGCGAATGATCGATGGATAGAGGCTCTTGTAATCCAGTACCAACACCGAATCGTATAACCCTGGAAATGAATCCATCACAAAACCGCCTGGACTGTTATCATCGAAATACGT
Source organism: Xenorhabdus ehlersii (assembly GCF_003610465.1). Classification (GTDB taxonomy): domain Bacteria; phylum Pseudomonadota; class Gammaproteobacteria; order Enterobacterales; family Enterobacteriaceae; genus Xenorhabdus; species Xenorhabdus ehlersii. The sequence goes on from NZ_RAQI01000004.1 coordinate 308,681, forward strand.
TGGCTGGGCAGGCGCAACATAGCCAATACGGTGCATTTTGGGCAAATAAAGGTGCGTGAATGCTGCCACAGATCCGCCGCTGCGATCCACCGCCAACCCTGTTACCGTAGCGCGTTCCAATAAGAAGTCCATCAAATCTGCTTTCTCAAAGATACGATTAACCAGAATACAATCCTGCAAATTATAGTGGGCGAGGGCAGGCTTATCTTGCTGAAAGCGGCGGTTGATCTCATCCATGCGATCATAAGGATTATCGACGGCTTTTCCTTCTCCCAGAAGTTGTTGTGCCACATATTCAAGGCTGAAAGAAGGAAAGTTCCAGGTTGCGGTTTTCAGTGCATCAATGCCGTCAATAATCAAACGGCCTTCTGCTGAGGCGAAAAAGTGCCCTGGCTTGAAACCGTGTTCTCGCCATTCGAGCAAAGTCTGATTGCGTCCGAATTTTAACGGCACGTTATAGCGCTCAGCATGTTGCTGTAATACCCTCAAATCAAACTGAATCAGATTCCAGCCAATAATGGCATCAGGATCATAATGTGCCAGCCATTCATTGAGTTTCTCCAGCATCATCGGACGACTGGCAACATACTCTAATTTGAAATCGAGAGCCTGTTGATTACCCTTTGCTGGCCCTAACATAAATACGGTTTTCTCGCCGCATCCAGCTAAGCCAATGGAATACAGCTCTCCATGTTGGCTGGTTTCGATATCCAGTGATACCCATTGCAAATTAGGCCGATAGGCGGGATTGGGTTTCATCTGATAACTTCCGTCGGGTTTCTGGCTGAACCAAACGGGAGCAGTGATAAAGCGTTCCATTATAAACCTGTCGGGTGGGCGGATATCGGTTTCGTAGAGGGGGACATTCTGTTCCTTGAAAATTTTCTCCAGGTGTTGCAATTGGTGATAATGCGGGCAATACAGCGCAGAAACAGGCTGGCGATTGAAATCTTTTAATGGTAATGCCTTTAATTCGCAGTGCCGCTCCTGTATGAGTAAAGGTTTTATTTTAGGCAGATCATGTTGAGGGACAAAGGCAATTGCTTTTTGGTGAGGAATAGTTATGCGGCGTGCGCCCGCTTCCGTCGCCAGCCAATACACCAACTCGATACCCGATGGGGTATCTTTCCAGTGACGAGTCAGGATAAAACCTTGTTCAACGTGATGTATCTGCATAATCTTTCTCTTATGAGAAACCAACCATATTTAGTGTTATAGGGAGCATTTCAATCATAGCATTGGTTATGTTTATTTATACAGTGTTTTGTGTTGGGATATTTTCTATAGCTAGGAGGATTTATTATTTGATTAATTAATAAGGATATAAAAATATTATTCATAATAAATAAATTTTTACCAGAGAGATATTAACCTTTTAAAATTATCAGAAGGGTCAATTGTTTTTTCGCCTGTCAGTCACTTTTGTTGTTATTATTAATTGGGTAATATTCTATCGATTTTTTACTGAGAAAATGAAACATTAATTGAATCTGGTAAATATTGATGAATAATCCCAATAAATTGACGCAAACAGATATCAAAGCCTTACTATTATTTATTGCTTTTACTCTGCTGTATTTGTTGCCGGGTGTTTATGGACATACACCCTGGAAACAAGATGAAAATTACAGTTTTGGCATTATTCATACCATGTATGAAACAGGGAATTGGTTGGTAACCATGAATGCCGGGCAACCTTTTATGGAAAAGCCTCCTTTGTATTATTGGACAGCGACTTCATTTATTCATTTGTTATCCCATTGGCTTCCGATGCACGATGCAGCCAGAACCGCCTCTTTATTCTTTTCAGTGATCAATTTTTCCTTTTTTATACTGTTGGCGCGTCGCGTATTTGATGTCAAAAACTTTTCCGATAGTCGAATATGGATAGCTTTTGCTTTGTATGCAAGTGCACCTGGATTAGTTCGCCACAGCCACGACATGTTTACTGATACCGCATTGATAACAGGGACAACTCTCGGATTATATGGCTTATTGGGATTAATCAAAAACGAAAAAACAGGCTACTCCTGTTTATGGTTGATCATCGGTACGGCTGTAACACTCTTATCAAAAGGGGTATTTATTCCGGGATTATTATGGATTTGTCTTGTCTTAGCGCCCGTGTTCCTTAAACATTGCCGAACCAAACAATATTGGCTAAGAGCTTTATTGTCAGGCATCATTGCGCTGGTTTTAATCCTGCCGTGGCCGATCATGTTACTTATTGAACATCCTGATCTATTTAAAATCTGGATTTGGGATAACAATATCGGTCGTTTTTTAGGTTTTTCTGTTGAAGATCTTGGGGCAAGGGGGAATTTGACCATGATCCCTGAGGCGGTGCTGTTGTTTGCCTTGCCATCAGGCATATTGGCTTTTATCTTTATATTGAAAAATCCAATTAAGATTCTGTCAGATAAACATTATTTTTTGTGTGCTGCCTTTGTTGTATTGGGGGTTGTTCTATTGCAAATATCAGCCTCTGGTCGAGCATTATATTTGCTGCCTTTTCTTGCACCCATGGCGATCCTGGCTACAGGAATTTTCATTAAAATACCGCAAATAATCTATAAATATTTAACCCTATTATCTTCCCTGTTTTGGTCTGTCCTGATTATATTTTTATGGGCCTGTTATTTTTTATCTCTTTCCACTGATTACAAACATTGGTTAATGCCATTTAGCCGATGGTTGCCAATGAGTTATCAAATGCATTTTTCGGGATTTATCGTTGCTGCCGCTGCCTTGATCACTGCGGTATGGGTAGCTAAAAGTTGGCTTCTTGCTAAATCACCAGACTTGCGCGCTGCCCAAAATTGGGTTTTAGGTATTGCTACAGTTTGGGGATTAGTATTTACATTATTTGTTGGCTGGATTGATTATACCAAGGGGTATAAAGAGGCGTTTCTTGATTTAAAACAGAAGTTGACCGGAGTGTATAAAGATAATGACTGTATGGCGTCGTATTATATTGGGGAATCGGAAGCGCCAATGCTTTATTACTTTGCCCGTGTTTTGCATCAACAACAGCGTAAATTTGAAACTCCTGAAAAATGTGATTGGTTGATTGTATTATCCGAAGAAATAGAACCCGCCCCCAAAGGGATGGCGTTATTTTGGCATGGACATAGGCCAAATCGAGATAGCGAGAACTTAGTTGTTTATAAGAAAGTGGGGTTGGGTGATATAAAGAACAATGAGTAATTTATGTTTGATTAGTGGCCGTTTAAGCGGCCATTTCAAGTTATTGGCAAACTTGTTCATATACTTCCACAATCGCTCTATCGGATTGAGGTTTGGGCTGTAAGGCGGTAGGTAATGCAATTCAATATTAAGGACATACGCAATATCTTTCACCAATTCTGTTCGGTGGTCACCCGCACCGTCCAGAATAATATGGATTTTTCTATAATAGAAAAACGGGAGAGGTGCTAAAAATAGGGTTAGGGCAAGAGATGCTCTATTTTTACGAAGGAAAATTCAAACCTCAATGGAAAGATTTTAACTCCTTCATTGAATGGTATTTTGAGCTAACTGATTAGTCATACCCATAATAAAAGGCAGACAGATTATCATGATCTTTCTGCCTTCATTAAATCAAAAATATTATACTATTAATCAATGGGATAATACGAAGGCTGACTAAAAGAAGATCCCAGCCACAGCGCTGGGATTTTTTCTTTAACCATAAGCCATATTCATTATTTTTCGGAGGAGGATAGTTTATACATCAACATCAACCAATCCCCAAAACCACCGCCTCAGCAGCCTCGCCACTCACCAACTTCTCTGTTGCACCATCATAATAAATTTTTCCATCCACAATCAGCAAAGAGCGTGGCGCGATTTTGGCGGCATCCTCAAGATTATGGGACACCATGAGTAAAGTCATTTGCTGTTCGGTGCATATTTGATCCAATAATTCCAGCATCTCATTGCGTAAAGCCGGATCAAGTGCCGAAAAGGGTTCATCCAGCAATAAAATCGGTTGATGGCGGACTAAACAACGTGCTAACGCTGCCCGCTGGCGTTGTCCACCAGAAAGTTGCGCGGGCAGGCGTGATAAACACTCTTCCAGTGACACTTGAGAGGCAATTTGTTGCAGCATTTGCTTTTGTTCAGCATTTAACCGTAAGCCAGGGTGTAATCCTAAACCAATATTTTGCGCGATAGTTAAATGGGAAAACAGGTTATTTTCCTGAAACAACATCGAAACCGGCCGCTTGGAAGGTGAAGTATGCGTATGATTTTCGTCATCCAACCAGATATCACCTTGTGCTGGAAACTGGAAACCCGCGATTAAACTTAACAGTGTGCTTTTACCTGCCCCACTAGGGCCGAGGATTGCAATGCGTTCTCCGGCTTTGACGCTCACATTAAAATGCATGGCAAGGTGTTCATAAGCATAAATGACATTTTCAAGTTTAATCATGGCGTCGGCTCGGTAAGCGTTCAATCACAGTGAATAAAACAAAACACAACAGGAGCAACAGAAATGCGGTCACGGCACCATCCTGACTGCGATATGCCCCAATTTGTTGGGAAAGGTAATAAGGCAAAGTACGGAAATCTTCATTGCCAAATAAGGCGATCACACCAAAATCGCCAATGGATAATACACAGGCGAAAGCCAACGCCTGTGCCAATGGAATTTTTAATGCCTTAAGCTCGATCCAATACAGGCGGTGCATTCCCTGAATATTGAGGGAGTGGCATAGAGGATTATAACGCTCTGCCAGATCGCGCATTGGGTTTTCCAATACTTTTAGCGCGTAGGGGATCGCCATCAATGCGTTGGTCAGGATAACCAGCCCGTAAGGTGATTGAGGTATACCAATGGTTGTGTTCAGCAAGAGAAAAAAGCCTGTGGCAAGAACGATCCCCGGCATAGCAAGGATCAACAATCCGCTGGTTTCCATTGCTTGCCCCCATCGCGGGGAATGGCGTAAGCGTAATTCTCGGCTGCTCCATAGCAGCATCATGGTGAGAATAACACACAGTAATCCTGCGCCCAGAGCAATGATGATGGAGGTTGTAAGGGCTTGCCATAAAGCTGTTTGGCTTAAAACATTAAAAATATCACGGTTCAGGCCATCAACGATGACCGCCAATAAAGGGGGAATTAATAGCAGTAACGCGATGCCAATCAGTAAACCATCAGATAATTTTTGCAGCCATGAATCCTGTGGATTACGCCATTGTTGTTGGTGCCCATAACCAACGGAAAGTGCGCCTTTAAGTTTTTGGCTAAGGAGCACCAAACCGAGACAACAAAAAAGTTGTATCAAGGCAAGCAGGGCGGCATGACCAAGATCGTAGTCGTAGCTGAGAGCCTGATAAATAGCAAGTTCAATGGTCGTTGCGGCTGGGCCACCACCGAGGGCAAGAACCGTCGCGAAACTGGCAAAGCACAGCATAAAAATCAGTGCGCCCGTCGGTAAAATTTGGCGGCGCAGATAAGACCACTCAATAAAACGGAAATGTTGCCATTCGCTCATACCGAGCTGAGCGGCAAGTTGGCGCTGCTCAATGGCAATACTCTCCAGAGATTGCAGCAATAACCGTGTAGCCATTGGCATATTAAAGAAAATATGCGCCAGTAAAATCCCTTGTAGACCATAAGGTGTAAAACGATATTCAACGCCTATCCATTGGGAAATATTAGCCAACCAGCCAGTCTGACCATAAACGGTGAGAATGCCAAATAGAGCAACCAAAACAGGAAGAATTAATGTCATGGCACATAAGCGCAGAAATAGTGTCTTGCCGGGAAAATGGCGACGGTAAAGTGCTCGCGCCAGAAAAATAGCGGGTATTACCGATAAGACGGCAGATAGAAATGCCTGCCAGAAGGTGAATCGAATGACATGCCAGAGATAACTGTCATGCAAGAATTCCTGCCAATGGCTTTCAGGCGCATTGCACCACAGCGTCCCAAATGCTGACAGGGCAACCATAATTAACAGGCCGGAGGCAATAACCCCCGGCAATAACCAACCCGCGATTAACGGCTGACAGCGCTTTGCCATGTACGGATCCATTTTGTACGGTGTTTTGCCACATCATCTGCGTTGAATTGCAGCGATTTCTCAGGAACAGGAAGTTGTTTGAAAACATCAGGCAACGGGATATCAATAACGGGATACATCCATTGAGTTGTTGGAATGACTTGCTGAAATGCCGGAGAGAGCATGAAATTCATAAACTTTTGCGCCAGTTCTGGCTGTTTACTTGAGGCCACTTGAGCGGCCACTTCAATCTGCAAATAATGTCCTTCCTTGAAGATAGCGGCGGCGTAGTTATCTTTTTTCTCTGACATAATGTGATAGCCAGGTGATGTGGTATAGCTCAGCACCATATCACCTTCACCTTTCAGAAACAGGCCATAGGCTTCACTCCAGCCTTTAGTGACGGTGAGTGTCTTTTTGGCAACTTTTTGCCACTCCTGAGCGGCTTTGTCGCCATAGAGTTCCTGTATCCAGAGCAGTAGTCCTAAGCCTGGCGTGCTGGTGCGTGGGTCTTGGTAAATAATCTTCCAATTCTGGTGGCTATTGATTAATTCATCCATACTTTTGGGTGGATGAGGCAGGGTATTTTTGTTGTAAATAAAGGCAAAATAACCGTAATCGTAAGGAATAAACGTCGTGTTGTGCCATGTGATGGGTAATTTCAGTTTTGAGGTATCGACGTGACTCGGTGTGAATAACCCTGTTTGCTGAGCGGCTTGAATCAGGTTGTTATCTAACCCCAGTATAATATCTGCGGGTGTTTTTTTGCCTTCCATCCTCAAACGGTTCAGCAAAGATACACCATCTTCCAACGCAACAAGTTTCAGTTCACAGCCACATTCTGCTTCAAAGGCTTTTTTGATGGCAGGCCCTGGTCCCCATTCAGAGGCAAATGAATCATAAGTATAAACTGTCAGGGTAGGTTTCGTCTGAGCTGTCTGAGCAAAGACACTGGTAGAAAGAGACAGCAGGCTGATAGCCATAAAGCTGGAAAATAATTTCTTAAACACTCTGCTCTCCTATAGTTGCATATATCAATAGTTAAAAAATATTGATGGTTATATACATTAATGACTAATGTTTGTTATTAGCAGATAGCAAAGGATCTGAGAAGATGCTAAATGAAAATGACATCTGTTATATCAATGATTAGCGTCTCAAATCCCTACGACGGTACTAACCGGTTCAGGTTCGACGGGTTTGTTCTCAGCAGTACTGTTTTGCGACAGCCGCACCCCGTTGAGATGGCGGTATTGTAGAGATTTCGGCTACGTCTGCAAAGTCTAATCATAGAGGTTTAGGTTTACCGCTTGAGATGAGTGTGAAACAATTAGCTATCTTTTTAAATTTGTTATACCGAGAGGTAGTCTGGTGATCGATGATGATGGCTACCGCCCGAATGTAGGAATTGTAATTTGTAATCGCCAAGGGCAGGTTCTGTGGGCCCGCCGTTATGGGCAGCATTCCTGGCAGTTTCCTCAGGGGGGGATCAATCCAGGGGAATCACCAGAGCAAGCGATGTATCGCGAGTTGTTCGAAGAAGTTGGTTTAAATCGCAAAGATGTACGGGTGCTTGCCTCAACCCGGAGTTGGTTGCGTTACAAATTACCCAAGCGTTTGGTGCGTTGGGATACAAAGCCTGTTTGTATCGGGCAAAAGCAACGTTGGTTTTTATTGCAGTTATTGTGTAATGAAGCGGATATTAATGTGCAGCGCAGTAAGACACCAGAGTTTGATGGTTGGCGCTGGGTGAGTTATTGGTATCCTGTCCGGCAGGTCGTTTCTTTTAAACGAGATGTATATCGCCGTGTGATGAAAGAATTCTCTTCTATTGTGATGTCAACACAGGAGCCGGTTTCATTATTCCATTCACCTTATTTACATCGTCGTAGAAAAAATTAGGTAATTGCTATGCTCATGCGCTTGCGGGAAATTGTCGAAAAGGTTGCGATGGCAGCTAATTTGTCTGAAGCGCTTGAGTTATTAGTCAATGAAACGTGTCTGGCAATGAACACGGATGTCTGTTCTATTTATTTGGCGGATCATCAGCGGCAATGTTATTACCTGATGGCAACCAAGGGGTTAAGAAAACCCAAGGGGCAAGCAATTCGCCTCTCCTTTGATGAAGGCGTTGTGGGGCAAGTTGGGCGTTTGTCCGAATTAATTAATCTTGCTGATGTCCGTGACCATCCCAGTTTTAAATATATTCCCCAAGTAAGAGAAGAAAGTCTGCGGGCTTTTTTAGGTGTACCGATTATTTATCGTCGCCAATTGCAGGGAATACTAGTTGTTCAGCAATATGAGCGACGGTTATTTAATGAAAGTGAAGAATCTTTCATGGTGACATTGGCGATGCAGCTTGCTGCTGTTCTCGCTCAGGCGCAAACAAAAGGGTTGTTTGACCAGTATCGTCAGACCCGTATTAAGGCGCTTGCTATTTCTAATGGCATTGTTATGGCACAGGGATGGCAAGATCGCTCCCAACCTTTGTTGGAACAAGTTACTGAAGCATTGACGCTGGATTATCAGGCTGAGCGTTCCAGGCTGACTTTGGCTCTTGAAGAAGCAACCGCTGAATGCCGTCGTATCAGCAAGCGCTTTACTGCCAGTTCACAGAAAGAAAGCGCCGCTATTTTTGATCTCTATTCCCATCTATTAAATGATCCTCAACTCAAGCGGGATCTGTTTTGTGCCGTTGATAACGGTTTTGTGGCGGAATGGGCGATTAAAACTGTGATTGAAAAATATGCTGAACAGTTTGCCAGTTTGCAAGATCTTTATATGCGCGAGAGGGCATCGGATCTGCGGGCGCTCGGTCAGCGGGTGTTGTTTCATCTGAATGGTTCCTCCACGGGGATCAGGCAGTGGCCGGAACGCTTTATTCTGGTTGCTGATGAACTCAGCGCCAACTTGTTGGCTGAGTTGCCACAAGATCAATTGGTTGGTGTGATTGTACGAGATGGTGCGACTCACTCCCATTCTGCAATATTGGTTCGTGCGATGGGTATTCCCGCTATCATGGGGGCGGATATCCAGCCTGAGTTATTACACAATCGGACACTAATTCTTGATGGTTATCGTGGAGAGATTTTTATTGAACCAGAGACTCTGGTTGCCCAGGAATACCAACAAATCATTGAAGAAGAACAGGTTCTCAGCAAGCTGGCTGAATATGAACAGCAGAAACAAGCACGGCTAAAAAGTGGAGAACGGGTTCTGGTACAGCTCAACGCAGGCTTGAGTTTGAAACATGAACGGCAGATAGAAGATAATATTGACGGTATTGGACTGTACCGCACAGAAATCCCTTTTATGCTGCATAGCGGTTTCCCATCAGAAGATGAGCAGAAAAATCGTTACCAAGAGATACTGGCGCTTTTCCCTGATAAGCCAGTGGTATTGAGGACTCTGGATATTGGCGCTGATAAACAACTTCCCTATATGCCCATCAATGAAGAAAACCCTTGTCTGGGATGGCGGGGAATTCGCATCACGCTGGATCAACCGGAAATATTCCTGATTCAGCTGCGGGCGATGCTAAAAGCCAATGCACAAACGGGCAATTTAAAAATACTCTTGCCGATGGTAACCAGTATTGAAGAGATTGATGAAGCCCGAAAACTGCTGGAGAGAGCGAAAGTTGAAGTAGAGCAGACGTTAGCCGAGACAATCACAATGCCCCAGATTGGTATGATGCTTGAAGTACCTTCTACCCTTTTTTTGCTGCCCCAATTAAAGCAACGGATTGATTTTGTTTCTATTGGTACGAATGATTTAACCCAATACTTGCTTGCGGTGGATCGTAATAATACACACGTAGCTTCGCTATATGATAATTTACATCCTGCGGTAATTAAGGCTTTGAAATTCGCCTTTGATGAATGTCAGCGCCTTGATCTCCCGATTAGCATATGCGGAGAAATGGCTGGTTTACCAATGGGGACACTCATATTGCTTGGCTTAGGTTACCGTAGCCTGAGCATGAGTGGTCACAGTATTCCGCGTATTAAGTATTTATTGCGCCACTTGGATGCCAAAGAACTTGAGCATCTTATTGAATTGGTATTAAAAGCTGAAACCAGCCATGAAGTAAAAGTATTGTCAGCCGAATTTATGGAATCACAGGGTTTGGGAGGCCTGATTCGAGGGGGTATTTAGATGATTCTTAAACGAATTTGTAGTCCGCAATGTATTGCCAGTAGAACACGAAAGATCATTGACGAAAATGAACGATTGGAACTCACCGATACCTAACGACAAGTTAATGGCAGCAGCATTGCCTTACCAAAGAGGCTATCGTGATATTACCGATCTGGCACGAAGAGCCTATCAGTATGCATCATGATCGTGTTTACCTTCCTTCAATGTGGATTGAATAACTTTTTAATAAGTAATATTCACGAATATAATAAATATTGAAATAATTAAGAAGACAATTAAGTTCAAATAGAGTTTGATTAGGCTGACCTAATTCCAACTTTAGTTCATTTAACTGAAATTAAAAATATAAAGAAGAATATTCTAGTATAATAAATAAAAATTTATGAGTGATATTTTTTTCTTAAAATTAATAATGAGATTTATTGAATATTAAAATAATCAAATGATAGAGTAACTGTATGTAATACTTTGTACTCAATGCGCCAATTATAATTATCACTTATTCCCATAGGAGTCTAAAAAGGAGTTTTAAACGGTTTGGGTTTATCATCAATATTCAGGTGAATTATATCATAATGATAAATTAGTTGATCGTGGTTATAGTGGTAAAGGAAAACATAAAAACAACCCAGCATCAGAATCAGTACGCGGAAAGGGCCCTATCCCTAGAGGAGGATATACGAATAGTAAGGGACCGATGACTATAATTTTAGAACCATGTGATTGCAATAATATGTATGGAAGAGATCTTTTTATAATTCATGGTGATAGTAGAGAGCACCCAGGAGAAGCGTCAGAAGGCTGTATCGTTGTAGGACCAGATGCAAGAAGAGAAATAATCAGCTCTGTAGATAGAGATTTAGTGGTGGAATAAGTATGAAAAAACTGATTTTACTTGCAATGCTATTTGTTCCTGGTATTGCATTATCTTCAACGAAAGATGCAACAAAAGAAGCTTTAGATTATTGTGCTACAACTGAATCTTGGGCTGCTCAAAAAGTGATAGATGCAGCAGTCGAGAGAAATAAACAGCTTGATCGAATGAAAGCGACTTCTTCTCTAATTGAAAGACATAAATTGGTAAAAGGAAAGAAACCAATCACATTCGAAGACTGGGGGCAGTTGTACACTCAAACAATAGAAGTTTCTATTCCGCATATCGATAATCACAAAAAACCTGTTATTTTCATCGCATCATCAATCATATCAGCAGAAGAGTGTTCATTAACAGAAGTGGCTTACTTTAATATAACTCCTGAAATGTATTAGTTTTATTTTTTATTTAACAGTAATAATGATTGTTTTAACAATCATTATTACTGAAAATATAATTCATGGCGGGAAAATATTTCATTGGTCATTGTTGAAGAAACCCGATCTAATGTAACCCAAAATACAACTTAATTGATGTTATTTTTCCTCCCTATCTGTTTTGCCTGTTAGTACGGTATCTGATGATACAGCCATGCTGGCGTTTTTTGTGCGAATGTATCTTGCTGTCATAAAACCCTCTTTGCAGTGACCGCTATCAGCACAGATACTGTACGAAAGATCTTAGCGCTTGCCACTTGCGGTTTAGTGGTGGGAGCAAGTCACTTGCCTGTGTTATCATCTGCGATTATTTGTCTTAAGCCATTCAAGTCATATAATTTATTTGCACAAGATCATTCATTCACACAACATATTTTTAGTGGGGAACGATGAGCACTAGCTATCTGGCATTTCCTAATATTGACCCAGTCATATTTTCAATCGGGCCTGTATCCCTCCATTGGTACGGTTTTATGTATCTGGTTGGCTTTGTTTTTGCCATGTGGCTGGCAAATCGCCATGCGGCAAAGCCAAACAGTGGCTGGAACAAAACCGAAGTTGAGAACCTACTGTATGCAGGATTTGTCGGGGTTTTCGTCGGTGGGCGCCTCGGTTATGTCCTGTTCTATAATCTTCCAATGTTCCTTGATAACCCGCTTTATCTGTTTAAAGTTTGGGATGGAGGAATGTCTTTCCATGGTGGACTGGTAGGGGTTATCTGCGCCATGTGGTGGTTTGCGCGCCGCACCAAGCGCCACTTCTTGCAAGTCTCGGATTTTGTTGCTCCATTGGTTCCCTTTGGTTTGGGAATGGGGCGTATTGGTAACTTTATCAATGGAGAATTGTGGGGGCGTGTTACGCTTGATACGCCGTGGGCGATGTTATTCCCAGGCTCCCGTAGTGAAGATATTGCAATAGCCACCGCTAATCCTTCGTTATGGCCTATTTTGGAAAAATATGGTGTCCTACCCCGCCATCCATCACAGCTATATGAGATGGTGCTTGAAGGCATCGTATTATTTATCATCCTCAATTTATTTATCCGTAAATCGCGCCCGATGGGGAGTGTTTCAGGTTTATTCCTGATTGGTTACGGTGCATTTCGCATAATAGTCGAATTTTTCCGCCAGCCTGACGCACAGCTTGGGTTGTTTGAAGGGATAAGTATGGGGCAAATCCTTTCTGTCCCAATGATTTTTGCGGGAATATTTTTGATGATATGGGCGCACAAATGCCCTGGCAATAAAACACGCAATAACAAGGTACAAGAGGCAAAATGAAACAGTATCTGAATTTAATGAAAAAAGTGCTGGAAGAAGGCACGGCAAAAGATGACCGCACGGGAACGGGAACACTTTCTATCTTTGGTCATCAGATGCGTTTCAATTTGCAGGAAGGTTTCCCGTTGGTAACAACCAAGCGTTGCCATATTCGTTCCATTATCCATGAATTGTTGTGGTTCTTGAATGGCGACACCAATATCAAATACCTGCATGATAATGGCGTGTCTATTTGGGATGAATGGGCTGACGAAAATGGCGATTTAGGGCCTGTTTATGGTAAACAATGGCGTGCCTGGGACTCTGCGGATGGTCGTCAAATCGATCAATTAACCCAGGTTATTGAGCAGTTGAAAAGTGATCCTGATTCACGTCGGATCATCGTTTCTGCCTGGAACGTTGGGGAATTGGATAAAATGGCCTTGGCGCCATGCCATGCTTTTTTCCAATTCTATGTGGCAGACGGTAAACTTTCCTGCCAGCTTTATCAGCGCTCTTGTGACGTGTTCTTAGGGTTGCCATTCAATATCGCCAGCTATGCCCTGTTGGTGCACATGATGGCCCAACAGTGCGATCTTGAAGTCGGTGATTTTGTTTGGACTGGTGGCGATACTCACCTTTACAATAACCATTTTGAACAGACCAAACTGCAATTAAGCCGTGAGCCACGCGCGTTACCTAAGTTAGTCATTAAGCGTAAGCCAGACTCATTGTTTGATTATCGATTCGAAGACTTTGAAATTGTGGATTACGATCCGCATCCTGGTATTAAAGCACCCGTTGCAATTTAATCCTCTTTTTCCATCCTCAAATTTGAGGATGGAAAACTCATATTTTCCCCTATCAATTGTTCATCTTATTCATTTTATGAGCTACCACGCAATTAAAATGCAACAAAATAAAATATCTATTTTCTTTTCAAAGCTCTTCGCATAATTAAATAGTGGCACTGTTCATTGAGTTTCTAATAGTAGATATTCCCCTTGAGAAAAATTGAGCTGAATATAGACGTCAGAAAATAATGGAATATAAATATATTAACAATCACAACGGGTTTACTTTATTAGAATTAATGATAGCAATGCTCATCATTTCGATTAGCTTGTCCTGGGGGTTGTATCATTGGGGGAAATATCAAAGCCGCCTGCGTTTACAATCAGCGGTGCATAATGTGTTGTCTTTTATGGAAAGGCAGCAGTCTTTAGCAAATTATTTAAATCAGGATCGTACCTTATGGTTAGTGATAGGACAGCCTTGGTGTTTAATCTCGTCTGTCACCAAAATCGTTGCTTGTGATGAAGGTGATGGGGAACGCGTTGATTCTCCTCATGAAGATGTATTTTTGTCATTTTCCACGACTGATCGCATTGATTTTTACGGGATCAGAAATACAGCAATACCAGCCAGTTTCACGCTGGCAAACTCGGCAGGTGAAATTAGTGTCATCGTTTCTGGACGTGGGCGAATCAGGACATGCAGTAATACAATTAGCCCGTTTCCCAATTGTGAGGGAATAAAAATCCCATGACTCTGACTATTTTTTGTTGCAAGCAAAAACAGGCAGGATTCTCTTTATTGGAAATAATGGTAGCTCTGCTAATCAGTAGCGTAATTTTTGTTGCCATGACAAAAACGTATCCGGTTTTATCAGGCCAAATTCTCGATCTTTATCGTAAATATAGATTGCATTATTTGGTTAACAGAACGGCCTATTTGATGGAGAAAGATATTCGGCGGGCAGGTTATTGTCGGGATAGAGAACAGTGCGAAGGTGATCCATTGATAATTAACAATAAAAATAGAGAAATTACCAACTCCTGTTTTATTGTTGCTTTTGATCTCAATTTAAATAATCAATGGGAAAAACCGGGACACATTGAATCTGAATTTTTTGGTTATCGTTTGAATAACCGGGCTCTTGAGTGGGGGAGAGGGGTAGGAGATTGTCAGGAAAGTGGTTGGGAAAGGCTATTTGATCCAAAAGAGATTGTCATTGATGTCTTTCATCTTGAGAAATCACAAGCAAAAGATGGGGTGATTTTTGTCACTTTGTCCATTGATGCCCATTGGTTGAAATCCCCAGTAATTGTGTACCGCCATCAAGCCACAATTCGGCTGCGTAATATCCGAAAATAAAGATATCGGGAAAAGAAAATATATGGCAGATAAACAACAGGGAAATATTCTGCTGATATCGATAATGATGCTATTGGCGCTGAGTTTGATGATGTTGAAAGCGCTTCATTACCAACAGGAAAGTGCGATGCTTATGATGATGGATGAACAAAATTATTTGCAGGCTTTTTGGCGGGCTGAATCATCATTGATATGGGGAAAGGCGCAGTCATGGCAGATCAATCAGCAAGAAACAGGAGCTTGGTCTTGTTTGCAATATACTGAATTTAATTTAAAAAGTTGCCTCAAGCACTATTCAGACAACCTTTTTTTATTAAAAGGTGTTGCTCAATTTGCATCAGGAGAAAAGCTTGAACTTTATCAATGGATGAAACAGATGAAACCTTTAAATCAAGATACACTTATTCCTGTTGAACTGATTCCTATTGAAAGCGGTTGGTTGGATTTTTGCCCTGTTGCTCAAGCTGAGTTTTGTTTATGAAAACCGGACGACAAGAGGGGATGAGTGTACCGGAAGTCATGATTGCATCTGCCGTATTTGCGATCTCTTTATTGGGTTTAATGCGTTACCATCAAGCACTGTCAGCTAATTTTCAACAATATTGGGGGCAGCTTAAGGCAGTACGATATGTCCATAATCAGTTGGAACAGTATGAACGTTCGTCAGGCCAGATTGATTTGCAGAAAACAGAAGAAGAGGCAGCTATACAGCGGGGTTGGAAAATGGAGGTTCAGCGAGAATTTCGTTCTTGGGGGTGCTATCAGGTAACGATTAAGCTGACAGTACATTACAATAAACCAAGTAAATTGGAACGCTGGTTTTGTGCAAGTGGGAGCATTGATGTTTAGAGTTTATCATTCAAATCAGCTCGATATTCTCAAGGAGTTGATGGCGATATTGATCGGAGAAGATCCCCTTTCTGACCCATTTGGCAAAGAAGTGATTTTGGTTCAAAGTCCAGGGATGTCACAGTGGTTGCAAATTCAGTTGGCAGAAAAACTGGGTATTGCTGCGAATATGGAGTTCCCACTGCCGGCAACCTTTATCTGGCAGATGTTTACCAAAGTGTTGCTTGATGTTCCCAAAGACAGTGCTTTCAGTAAGGATGCCATGAAGTGGAAGTTAATGACCTTACTGCCAGATTTGTTGATGGAGCCGGAATTTTCAGCGCTCAAGCATTATCTTGATCAAGATATTGATAAACGCAAAATTCACCAGCTAGCTGGCCGAATTGCCGATTTGTTTGACCAATATCTGGTTTATCGTCCCCAATGGTTAGAAAGTTGGGAAAATGGTCAATTAGTTGATAGTTTGGGCAGCAACAGCAACCAGTTATGGCAAAAAAGGCTATGGTTTGAACTGACAGCCTATACCCGTCAGTTACAACAACCTTTGTGGCACCGCGCCAATTTATACCAACGATTTATCTCGACGTTGGAAGAAGGGAATTTTCCATTGGAGGATCTTCCGCCACGTATTTTCATCTGCGGCATATCTGTATTGCCTCCCGCTTACCTGCAAGTGTTAAAGGCATTGGGTAAACATATTGATATTCATCTTATGTTCACTAACCCATGCCAATATTATTGGGGCGATATCCAGAGTTACGCTTTTCTTGCCAAGTTAACTAGCCGTAAGCCAAAACATTATAAAAGCAAACAATTGCTGGAAAGATTCAAAAACCCCGAAGAGGCGCCATCGCTCTTTAATGCCGAAGGAGAGCAGGTTCTGAATAACCCATTGCTGGCATCTTGGGGAAAATTGGGAAGAGATCACCTCTACCTACTGTCACAATTGGAGCCAGATTCCGATATTCATGCTTTTGTTGAATTAGAACCTGATTCTATCTTGCACCAAATCCAGCGAGATATTCTTAATCTTGAAGATCATGCCCAGATTGGTTCTACCGAAAATTCCTTTAAAAACAGTCTGAAAAAGCGCTCATTTAATGGTGCTGAGCGCTCACTGACTTTTCATTCATGCCATAGCCCGCAGAGGGAAGTCGAAGTATTGCAGGATCAAATTCTGCATTTATTGGATGAGGATCCTTCACTGACACCGAGGGACATCATTGTGATGATGGCAGATATTGATAGCTATGCCCCCTATATTCAGGCTGTTTTTGGTAATGCACCCGATGATCGTTATATCCCCTTTGCTATCTCTGACCGTAAAGTTAGTCAGGCACATCCTGTCTTGCAGGCATTTATTACCTTGCTGGATTTGCCGCAGAGTCGGTTTACGGCAGAACAGGTGTTGGCATTATTGGAAGTCCCTGCTTTAGCTAACAAATTCGCGATTCAGGAAGAAGGGTTGCGTTTATTGCGGCGTTGGGTAAAAGAATCGGGAATTTGCTGGGGGTTGGATGATGACAATATTGAAGCATTATCGTTGCCTGCCACAGGGCAGAATACCTGGCGCTTTGGTCTGACGCGTATGCTATTGGGTTATGCGATGGATAGTCATGCCGGACCGTGGAATGATGTTTTGCCTTATGATGAATCCAGTGGTCTTGCTGCTGAACTGGCAGGGCAATTGGCTGAGTTTTTAATGGCACTGAATCGCTGGCGTAACATTTTGGGTGAAGAACAGCGATTGACGGATTGGTTGGCTGTATGTCCGCAATTGCTGGAAACTTTTTTTGCAGCGGATGACGATGTTGAACTGGTTCTGGCGCTTATTACGCAGCAATGGCAAAAAGTAGTTGATAATGGACTGAATGCACATTATGACGAAAGCATCCCTTTAGTGCTGCTGCGCGATGAGCTGGCGTTTCGTTTTGATGATGAGAAGATCAGCCAGCGTTTCCTTGCAGGGACACTCAATTTTTGCACCCTGATGCCTATGCGTTCCATTCCTTTTAAGGTTGTTTGCCTGTTGGGAATGAATGATGGGGTTTATCCACGTACTATCCCGCCACTTGGGTTTGATCTGATGGCAGAAAAAAACCAGCGAGGGGATAGGAAACGGCGCGACGATGACCGTTATCTCTTTCTGGAAGCGTTGGTTTCGGCTGAGCAATTTCTTTATATTAGCTATATTGGCAAATCGATTCGCGATGATACTGAGTGCAATCCATCCGTATTGGTCAACGAGTTACTGGATTATATTTGCCAGAGTTTTTGCTTATCCGGCGATGAAATGTTGAATGTTGATGACAGCGCCAAAAATGTCAGAAAACATTTGCTGTCACAGCATACCCGTGTGCCTTTTGCGCCGGAAAATTTCTTACCTGACCATCACTTACAAAGTTATGCTACAGAATGGTTGCCAGCCGCGACACAACAGGGTGTTTCAACAACTGACTTTTGCCAGCCGATTGCTTTCGATCGCAGTGAAATAAAAGAAGTTGCATTAGATGAATTGATCCGCTTTTATCGACACCCTGTCCGGGCGTTTTTTCAGCAAAGGCTGAAGGTGCATTTTATCATTGAAGAGATGGAGTTACCTGAAGAAGAACCTTTTGTGCTGGATAACCTGCAACGTTACCAATTTAACCAACTACTGTTAAGCATCCTGATTGAACAGGGAGCACCTGAATCTCTGTTTCACCATCTCCGTGCGTCGGGAGGGTTGCCATATGGTTCCTTTGGCGAAGTTTATTGGATGGAGCAACTGGAATCCATGCAGCCTTTGGCCTCCAGGGTGCGTGAAGAGAGAACGGCCTCTTCTTCTATTGACCTATATGAGCCATTAGACACGGTGATATTGGCTGGCAGAATTAATCAGGTACAGCCTGATGGAATTTTACGTTGGCGACCAGCGAACTTAACGGCCAATGATGGTATCCAATTATGGATTGAACACCTTGCCTATTGTCTTTCAGGTGGAACCAGTGAAAGCCGCATGTATGGAACAGGTAAAAAGGGAAAAAAAGAGAAGGAAGATAAAAAGGTGTCAGAATATCGCTTCTTACCGCTAAAACAGGATGATGCGAAACAATATTTGAACCAGATGATAGAGGGCTATTTTCAAGGAATGTCTGAACCTCTCCCTTTGTTTTGCCGAAGCGGCTGGGCATGGCTAGTTGACTGTTTTGATAAGGAAAGTCGTGAAATCGATTTTCGTGAAGAGGTTCAACAAGGTGCTGAAAATAAATTAATGGAACACTGGCTGGGAACACATGACAGAAAAGGGGAAAGCGCTGATCACTACGTACAACGGGCTTTCCGGCAAGCTGATCAATCACTTTTGGAGCGAATGAAGCGTGAAACTCAGCGCTATTTATTGCCGATGGCACGCTATTCCAATGGATCATTATTTAAATAATTAGGGAGAATATTAGGTTATGCCTAAATGTCTTATCCGCATCATGACGGTGCTCTTTTTGCTATTTTTTGGGGTTACTGCATATGCACAATCGCCCTGGCAGCCATTGCCAGATACGATCCACAAAAGTGATCGCGATCCTCGTCAATATAAAGCCATTAAATTGCAAAATGGCATGACAGTTCTGCTGGTTTCTGATGAAAAAGCGATTAAATCATTGGCTGCCGCATCTCTTCCGGTTGGTCATATGGAAAATCCAGATAATCAGCTTGGTCTGGCCCACTATCTTGAGCACATGGTATTGATGGGTTCCAAGCGTTACCCGCAACCAGGAGGGTTTGCTGAATTCTTGCAAAAACATGGGGGAAGCCGTAACGCCAGTACCACTGCCAATCGTACTGCATTCTATCTGGAAGTTGAAAATGACTCCTTAACAGAAGCGGTTGATCGTCTTGCGGATGCACTTGCTGAGCCTCTACTGGAACCAGTCAATGCTGATCGTGAACGCCATGCTGTTGATAATGAAATGACTATCGCTCGTGCGGGTGAAGGGCATCGCTTATGGCAAATCCGTTCTGAGACTATCAATCCGGCTCACCCTAATGCCCGCTTTGCTGGCGGAAATTTAGAAACACTTAAAGATAAACCTGACAGCAAATTACAGACGGCCCTGGTTGATTTTTACCAACGCTATTACTCCGCTAATCTGATGAAAGGGGTTATGTATGGCAATCAATCCATCGACAAATTGGCTCAGATTGCGACAGAAACCTTTGGCCGTATTCCGAACCGACATGCTTCGGTGCCTGCTATTACAGTTCCGGCTATCACAGATAAAGAAAAAGGCACCATTATCCATTATGTGCCCGCACAACCTTACAAAGCGTTACGACTAGAATTTAGCATTGCTGATAACAGTGCAGATTTTCTCAGCAAAACAGATGGATATGTCGGGTATTTGATTGGTAATCGCAGCCAAAATACCTTGTCTGACTGGTTGCAAAAGCAGGGATTAATCGAAAGTATTGGTGCTAGTGCAAACCCCAAAACTGATGGTAATTCAGGGACGTTTGATATTTATGTTTCGCTAACGGATAAGGGTCTTGAACATCGTGATCAAGTTATCGCAGCCATCTTTTCTTACATTAACCTGCTAAAACAACAGGGGATTAATAAGAGTTATTTCGATGAAATGGCTAAGGTTCTGAATTTGTCTTTCCAGTATGCATCAATCGTACGGAATATGAATTACATTGAAGGGCTGTCTGATGCCATGTTGGTATTGCCTATATCCCATGTGTTGGATGCGGGTTATGTTGCAGATGAGTTTAATCCAAAAGCGATAGCTAGCCGTCTGGAAGAATTAACGCCTGAAAATGCGCGTATCTGGTTTATCAGCCCAACAGAGCCACATAATAAAGAAGCTTACTTTGTGCAGGCTCAGTATCAAGTCAATAAAATTACGTCAAAACAGTTAGCGGAATGGAAAAAACTCGAACAGGGAGACTTATTCTCTTTGCCTGAGTTGAATCCCTATATTCCTGATAATTTATCCCTGGTTAAAACATCTGGCAGCCAAGAACACCCTAAAATGATTTTGGAACAGCCCAATGTTCGCTTGCTGTATATGCCGAGCCAATATTTTGCGGATGAACCTAAAGGCAGTATTACACTGGAGATGCGTAACCCCAATGGATTGAAAAACATCAAAGATCAGGTTTCAGATACCTTATTGAGCTATTTGTCTGCACTTACACTTGATCAACTAGGCTATCAGGCATCGGTTGGGGGAATGGGGGTTTATACAAGCTATGTTGATGGTTTGAAGATCGGCGTTAATGGTTATACGCAACACTTACCAGAGTTGTTATCTTCAGCGATTGATCAATATATTTCGTTTATACCGACTCAAGAAGAACTGGCTCAAGCGAAATCATGGTATAGGGAAAAAATGGAAGTCGCCAATAATGGCAAGGCTTTTCAAATGGCTATGCAACCCATTTCCCGCCTCTCTGGTGTCCCTTACTTTGAACAGGCAGAAAAATTGAAAGTGTTGGATACCATCACTGTTGATGACATCGTGAAATACCGTCAGAGCATGATCCAACACGCGGCATTACAGGCTTTGGTCTTCGGTAATTTCACTGAACAGCAGAGTATTGACATCGTTCAGTCAGCACAGAAGCAGCTCGCTAACCAAGGAACAGTATGGTGGACTGGCGAGCGTCTTGTCATTGATCGTAATTATGCGGCTAATTTCAATGGCACTGCGAATAGCACAGATAACGCTCTGGCCGAAATTTTTATTCCAACGGGGTATGACCGTATCAAGGGATATGTCTATTCCAATTTGCTGAGTAGCATTTTGTCACCGTGGTTCTATGATCAATTGAGAACGACAGAACAGCTTGGTTATGCGGTTTTTGCTTTCAACCAAAATATCGGTAAACAGTGGGGATTGGGTTTCTTACTGCAAAGTAACAGCAAGCAACCGGACTACCTGCATCGACGCTACCAGAGTTTCTATCAACAGGCTGATAAAAAGTTGAAAGCGATGCCTGATGCTGAGTTTGAACAGTATAAAAAATCACTGCTGACAGAAATGCGGGAGCCGCCACAAACTTTCTATTCAGAAGTGGCTAGCTTTGATGCAGATTTTGGGCGCAACAACTTCAAATTTGATACACGTGAGAAAGTCATTGCAGCGATGGAGAAAGTCACTAAAGCACAGGTTATTGCTTTTTATGAAAAAGCGGTGCTTAAACGTCAGGGATTGGCACTGGTTTCCCAAATTACCGGGAAAAAAGGTACAGCTCATCAATATGCAGAGCTGAAAGGCTGGCGAACTTACGACTATGTGTCAGATTTCCAGAAACAATTACCGGTTAAGGTGAATGCTCAGTGAGCAAAGAAATATCCTCTCATAAGCTTAACCCGTTAACATTGCCGCTGTATGGTCAGCGGTTGATCGAAGCTTCTGCGGGAACGGGAAAAACTTATACGATAGGCTTGTTTTATCTCCGGCTATTACTGGGATTAGGTGGTTCTGCCGCCTTTTCCCGCCCGCTGAATGTCGAAGAGATTCTGGTTGTTACTTTTACCCAAGCGGCGACAAATGAATTGCGTGGACGTATCCGCGAAAACATCCACCAGCTCCGTTTGGCTTGTATACGGGAAGAAACAGCGGCTAGCGATCCGATCTATCAGCAATTACTGGATGAAATTCCTGATAAGGAAAGTGCAGCCAGTTGGTTATTAGCCGCTGAACGCCAGATGGATGAGGCGGCGATTTATACCATCCACGGCTTTTGCCAGCGTATGCTAGTACACAATGCGTTTGAGTCTGGTGTACTGTTTGATCAAACCCTAATTCAGGATGAAAACCAGTTACGTAAACAAGGCTGTGCCGATTTTTGGCGGCGTCACTGTTATCCCCTACCCTTGCCAATCGCTGCGGAAGTCAGCCGGATATGGAGTGGGCCGGAAGCACTATTAAAAGATATTTCGAGCTATTTACACGGAGATATGCCGTATATCCTTAATGCCCCTGATGATGAAACGCTGTTTAGTCGTCATCAGAAAATCATTGAGCAGATTGAGGCGATAAAACACCAGTGGAATGACACTGTTTCTGGGTTAGAAGAACTGATTACTAATTCAGGTGTTGATAAGCGTAGCTACAGCAAAAAAAATTTACCTAATTGGCTGAATAGTGTTTCTGAATGGGCTAAATCACCAACCGAAGATTACCTGTTGCCCAAAGAATTGGATAAATTTTGTCAATCTCGCTTATTAGAAAAGACTAAAAAAGGGGAAGCTCCGCAGCATGTGCTGTTTGCAGCAATTGATGGTTTATATCAGTACCCATTGACGTTGAAAGATATCATCCTCTCCAAAGCGATTGTTGAAGTTCGCCAATCGGTTAGTCAGGAGAAGCTGATCCGTGGTTACATGGGTTTTGATGATTTGCTGACACGTCTGGACAGTGCCTTGCAACGTGTTGGAGGAGAGCAGCTTGCAGCAACCATTCGGCAGCGCTATCCCGTCGCAATGATTGATGAGTTTCAGGATACCGATCCACAACAATATCGCATTTTTCAGGCCATATATTGCCATCAATCAGAAAATGAACGGGCTGAAAACGAAACCGGCTTATTGTTTATTGGCGATCCCAAACAAGCGATTTATGCGTTTCGTGGGGCAGATATTTTTACCTACATTCGTGCCCGTTCTAACGTTAAAGCCCATTACACGCTGGAAACGAACTGGCGTTCTTCTGCGTCAATGGTTCAAGTTGTCAATAAACTGTTTTCTCGCCCTGAACATCCATTTTTGTTTGCTCAAATCCCATTTATTAACGTCAATGCGGCAGAGATAAATCAGAGCCTGAGATTCTCCTTGCATGGTAAGGATCAAGCTGCCTTGCAATTTTGGTTACAGCCTGGTGAAGGTGTGTCCAAAGGAGAATATGAGCAAACCATGGCTCGACAGTGTGCTGCCCAGATACGGGATTGGTTGCAGGCAGGGCAAGAAGGGAAGGCGCTTTTATATCAGGTAAAAAATAAACAAAAAGAAGCAAGCCGTCCGGTTATGGCAGCAGATATTACGGTGTTGGTGCGTGATCGCCGAGAAGCAGCGTTAATCCGTAACGAATTGAACGCGCTGAAGATACCATCGGTTTATCTCTCCAACCGAGAAAGTGTGTTTGATACCCCAGAAGCGAAAGATTTGCTGTGGTTGTTACAGGCAGTATTAGCACCGGAAAAAGCCCGTGAATTGCGAAGTGCATTAGCCAGTAGTTTATTTGGCTTAAGTGCACAACAAATTGACCAGTTGAATAACGACGAAATGGCGTGGGATCGTCTGGTTGATGAATTTGATGGCTATGCCCGCTTATGGCGTACTCGTGGCGTATTACCCATGTTGCGGGCAGTAATGGTGAAATACCGGATAGCAGAAAATCTGTTGGCAGGTGATGATGGTGAACGTCGGCTTACCGATGTTATGCACATTGGTGAGTTGTTGCAGGAGGAATCTCAACAATTAGATAGCGAACATGCCGTTGCCCGCTGGCTGGCACAACAGATTTCACGACCTAATCCGCAATCAGAAAACCAGCAACTGAGACTGGAGAGTGATCGGCATCTGGTGCAGATCTGTACCATTCATAAATCTAAGGGGTTGGAGTATCCGCTGGTTTGTTTGCCTTTTGTTTGTGGTTACAGGAAGCAGAAGCAGGCTATTTATCATGAGCGCCATAATTTTGAGGCTCATCTTAATATTTCCCATGATGATGAAGCGTTGAAAGAAGCTTTGGAGCTGGCTGATGAAGAACGCTTGGCTGAGGATTTACGCTTGCTCTACGTTGCATTAACACGTTCGGTTTATCACTGTAGCGTCGGGGTAGCCCCGCTTATTAAAGGAAATAGAGGGAAAGCAGGCGATACTGATTTGCATTTATCTGCCCTTGGGTACTTACTGCAAAAGGGACAGAAAGGTGATGCAGAATTACTGGTTAACAGCTTGAATGAGCTTTGTGATAACGGCATAGAGATAAGGCAAGTGGGGGATACCTCTGACTTGCAATGGTGCCCACAAAATGAAAATACTCTGTCGTTGGCAGCCAAAAAATTGCAACGTCCTGTTCGGGATGACTGGCGGGTGACGAGTTATTCGGGGTTACGATACACCGCTTCTCACGCTATTTCTCCTACTTATGCTGGTACATTTGGGGAATCAGTGGATGTGATAGTGCAATCCATTTCTCCGAAGCTGGATATTGATGCCTGTGGTGAAAAGCAGGGAGAACAATCATTACAGATGACTCCGCATACTTTTCCACGTGGGGCGTCTGCGGGCACATTCCTGCACAGTATTTTAGAAGATCTGGATTTCGGCAATCCCCCAGATCAGTTGTGGTTGGTGGAAAAACTGACAGCGTCAGGATTTGATGAAAACTGGGCACCGGTATTGGAACTGTGGATAGAGGATATTCTGGGCGCAGAGCTGAATGAGCAGGGAATGAAACTTGTCGGTGTGCCTCGTCATTGTCAGCAAAGTGAAATGCAGTTTTACCTACCAGTAGATAAGCTATTACATGCAAAGGAAATGGATGCACTAGCCCGTCGTTATGATCCGCTGTCTGCGCAATGTGCTCCGTTATCCTTTCAGCAAGTCAAAGGCATGTTAAGAGGTTTTATTGACTTGGTTTTTTGCTGGCAAGATAAGTTTTACGTAGTGGATTACAAATCAAACTGGTTAGGTGAGAACAGCCAGTCATATACGCAAGAAGCGATGGCAAGAGCCATGATAGAGCATCGTTACGATTTCCAGTATCAGCTTTATACTTTAGCTCTGCACCGTTATTTGCGTCATCGGTTAGCTCATTATGATTATCACCGCCATTTTGGTGGCGTGATCTATCTGTTTTTGCGTGGTATTGATAAAGATAATCCAGGGCATGGTATTTACTCCTACTTGCCTCCCTTTGAATTTATTGACGAACTGGATACGCTTTTCAGTGCTGTTGGTGAGGAACAAAGCGTATGAATTCCATGATGTCATTCTTGCAACAGGCGGTGAGCCAGAAGCTGCTGCGTCCTTTGGATGTGCAGTTTGCTTATGCGATGATTGAGGATGAAAACCCGCTACTGCTGTTGATTACGGCCTTGTTAAGTGCTGAATCAGGCGCGGGGCATGTCTGTTTGCCACTGGAGCGGATTTCGCCAAAATATTTTTTTGAAGGCAGGCAGCCGGAGTTAGCTGTATCGCTTTGGTCTTTGGTCGGAGAACCCGATCAACAGCAAATTCTGGCTGTTTTACAGACATGTCCGGCGGTAAGTACGGGGGAATCTCCGGCACCGATGATCCTTTCCCATCAAAGAGAGAGTGATTACCGCCTATATTTACAACGTATGTGGCAAAGTGAACGGCGGGTGGCGGATTTTTTTGCTGCTGTGGAGCTAACCGATACTTTTGCTCAAACTTCCTATGATCAAACGGCTCTTGATGAAATCCAGCTACATCGCATTTTGGATGAGCTTTTTGGTGTCACTGTTGAAGGGGAAATTGATTGGCAGAAGGTTGCGGCAGCAGTGGCTGTAACGAGCCGTATTTCTGTGATCTCTGGTGGGCCAGGAACCGGTAAAACTACGACAGTAGCTAAGTTGTTGGCTGCCTTGATCAAGTTGCATGAAGGGAAAAAATTAAGTATTCAATTGGCTGCGCCAACCGGTAAGGCAGCGGCCAGATTAACTGAATCACTGAGAGAAGCGGTCAAGAAACTCGATTTGACGCCAGAACAGTGGCATAGCATTCCAGAACAGGCGCAAACTATCCACCGTTTACTGGGAGCGCAACCCGATAGCCAGAAACTGCGTTATGGGCGTGATAATCCGCTGTCCCTTGATATTTTGATCATTGATGAAGCTTCAATGGTAGATTTACCGATGATGGCTCACTTGGTTGATGCTTTGCCGCCACGGGCGAAAGTGATTTTCTTAGGGGATAAAGACCAGCTTGCATCGGTTGAAGCCGGAGCGGTATTGGGAGATATTTGCCGTTTTGCTGAACAAGGTTATAGCGCCAAGCGGGCTGAGCAATTGGAACGATTGACTGGATGTCAGTTAACATCTTATTCCACTTTATCCACCTCTCATTCTGATAAAGATACGCCTGCTGTGCGGGATAGCCTGTGTCTGCTGCGCAAAAGCTATCGCTTCAACTCGGCTTCCGGCATTGGGCGATTGGCATCAGCTGTGAATCAAGGAGATCGCGGAGGAGTCACGGCAGTGCTGAATCAGTCTTTTCCCGATGTTAATTTTTATCCACTTGCAGTGGATGAAGATTATCAGCGTCTGTTGGCGGAAACCGCTGCTGGTTATTCTCAATATTTGGCAATGGCAAATGAACGGGCGGCAGAAAAAGCCATTTTAGCGGAATTCAATCGCTTTCGATTGCTGTGTGCGTTAAGGGAAGGCCCTTTTGGTGTTACGGGGCTGAACCAACGAATGGAACAATTACTGCACAGGAAAGGCGTGATTACCCTGCCCAAACATGTGGAGAGCCGTGGTTATGTCGGGCGACCTATCATGATATTGCGTAATGACAGTACCCTTGGACTGTTTAACGGAGATATCGGGATTATGCTCAAAAATCAGGATAATGAGCTGAAAGCTTATTTCCAGTTGTCTGATGGGCAGATTAAAGGGTTTCAGCCGAGTCGATTACCTCAACATGAAACGGCTTATGTGATGACAGTGCATAAATCTCAAGGGTCTGAATTTGAGCATACGGCCTTGGTGTTACCAACTCAATACTCACCAATACTCAGTCGGGAGTTAGTGTATACCGCACTGACGCGGGCGAGGGAAAAACTAACGATTTATGCCAATAAGCCAGTTTTGGATAAAGCTGTGGCCACAGCAACACAGCGACGAAGCGGGTTGGCAGATTGGTTCAACCCGCAATAAGAAGGCGATGCGGCTAAGGATTGTATGGCTAGTAATTCTGTAAATCCAGCATCAAAATTTTGGAACAGCGCTGATAGTTATACAGCGCTTGTTTTTCCACGGGCAACATATCTATCCCTGCGGGCTTAAAGCCTTTCTCCTGAAACCAGTGAATACTGCGGGTCGTGAGCACGAAAAGTTTTTCCAATCCTTTTTGTTTTGCCTGGCTGGAAATAGAATCTAGCAGAATTTCACCTCTGGAAGAGCTTCGGTAATCTGGGTGTACAGCAACGCAGGCCATTTCTCCAATTTTTTCATTAGGGTAGGGATATAGGGCAGCACAGGCGATAGTGATATTATCGAGTTCAATCAGAGTGAAGTTATCAATTTCCATTTCCAGTTGTTCACGTGAACGGCGTACTAAAATACCTTGTTGCTCCAATGGGCGAATAAGTTCAAGAATGCCACCAATATCATTAATATTGGCGCGGCGTATCTGTTCGGAACGTTCCATAACTATTTGAGTGCCGATACCTTCGCGGGAAAAGAGTTCCTGCACTAACGAGCCATTTTCTTGATAACTGATTAAGTGGCAGCGGCGAACGCCACGGCGGCAGGCCTTAATCGCTCCTCTTAAGAAACGCACGGTTCCTGAATGACAATCACTAGCGTTTTCCAATTTGTGCAGGTGAGCTTCTCCTTCATTAAGAAACATTTCTGATAAAGTGTTGCCTTCAGCGTCAAGTACGCCCTGAGATGAGCAAAATCCAATTAATTTTTCTGCTTTTAATTTG
This sequence comes from Xenorhabdus ehlersii, assembly GCF_003610465.1. Lineage (GTDB taxonomy): Bacteria > Pseudomonadota > Gammaproteobacteria > Enterobacterales > Enterobacteriaceae > Xenorhabdus > Xenorhabdus ehlersii. The sequence continues at coordinate 337,094 of NZ_RAQI01000004.1, forward strand.
ATTGCCAGTTGTGTTGCAATTTCTTCGGAAGTGAGGTTGAAACTTTCTCCTGTAACGGAAACCGCAACTGGCCCAATCAGCACAATAGCACCATTATCCAGTTGTTGGTTGATTGCTTTCTCATCAATACGACGGACTCTGCCACTATGGCAATAATCGACGCCGTCATCGATTCCCAAAGGTTGGGCGATAACGAAGTTTCCGCTGACGACACTAATATTAGCGCCTTGTAATGGGGTATTGTTTAAGCTCATGGAAAGACGAGCTGTAATTTCTAGCTGTAATAGGCCTGCTGCCTGTTTGACCAAATTCAGTGTCTTGGCATCGGTTACTCTGGTGTGTTTGTGGTAAACCGATTGGCAATTGTGTTCTGCAATATTCTGTTCAATTTGTGGACGGGCACCATAAACAACGATTAAACGAATGCCCAGATTATGCAGTAATCCAATATCGTTGACGACATTAGAAAAATTCTTATGGGCGATGGCTTCACCTCCCAGCATAATGACAAAGGTTTTACCTCGATGTGCATTGATATACGGAACCGAGTGACGTAAGACTTCAACCAATTCGGTACTGCGTTCGCTCATGAAACCCTCTCTGATTGAATTTTTATTCGTATTTTTTGTATTTTTATTCTTTTTGGAGGGAAATGGCAAGAGGAAACATGGATAAAAATAACGTTATTATTTATATTGGTATAAATAAATTAGATTATCAGAAAATACGTTTTTTGATGACAGAAGTTTGCTAATTAATTAGAGTTCCTGCCTCACTATTATGTTTGGTAAAGATTACTGCGTTTGGTTGTTTTTAAGCGGAATAAACAATGAGTCATTCAGACCATAATACTTCACGTCGTCGCCTGCTGAAAGGCGCAGCCGCTGTATGGTTATTAAGCATCAGCCCAATAGGTTATGCAGCGACTTCAAAAGTTATTGCTGTTCGTATTTGGCCTGCATCAAGTTATACCAGAGTGACGCTGGAGTCTAATATTCCACTTAAATATCGCCAGTTTTCGCTTTCAAACCCTAATCGTATTGTCATTGATTTGCAGGGTATCCAGCTTAATCGCATTTTGAGCAGTATGGGGGCACAGGTTCAGCGACGTGACCCTTACCTAAAATTAGTGCGGGCAGGGCAATTTAATCCTAAAACGGTGCGTTTAGTCTTTGAAATCAAACAGCCTGTCTCCCCGCATATTTTTACATTGCCGCCCATTGCGAAGTTTAAACACCGTCTGGTACTCGATCTGTATCCCCAAAAGGCTGTTGATGTGGCTAATGATCCTTTATTAGCCCTGCTTGAAGAGTATAACAGTGGGAGTTTAGAACAACATTTGCCTGCACAAACACGTAAACCCGGCAAGGCAGGCAAAGACAGGCCGATTGTGATTATGCTCGATCCCGGTCATGGTGGTGAAGACTCTGGAGCAATTGGGAAATATAAAACCCGTGAAAAAGATGTCGTGTTGCAGATTGCCCGTCGTTTACAGGCACTCATCAAACGTGAGCCGGGCATGAAAGTTTACATGACACGTAATGAAGATGTGTTTATCCCCTTGACGGTGAGGGTGGCAAAAGCGCGTAAGATGCGGGCTGATCTCTTTGTTTCTATTCATGCGGATGCCTTTACAAATCGCTCTGCACGGGGTTCATCCGTGTTTGCGCTTTCGACTAAGGGTGCCACCAGCAATACGGCCCGTTTTCTCGCCCAAACTCAGAACGAGGCAGACTTAATTGGTGGAGTCAGCAAAAGTGGCGATAAATATTTGGATCATACCATGTTGGATTTGGTTCAAACCGCAACGATTAACGATAGCCTGAAATTTGGTAAAGAAGTGCTCAAGCGGGTGGGAAAAATCAATAAATTGCATAAAAATAGCGTCGATCAGGCGGGATTTGCGGTATTGAAAGCCCCTGATATTCCTTCTATTTTGGTAGAAACCGCATTTATCAGTAACCTGGAAGAAGAACGCAAACTTAAGACAGCGAAATTCCAGCAACAAGTGGCAGAATCCATTTTTGCTGGTATTAAGGCGTATTTCAAGAATGGGGCTGAATTGGCACGGCGGTGAAATATCCGCTAAGGCTGATTGCCTATGATGAAATGATGGTTATTTACTTTATATTCATGCTTAAACCGGAATGAAATAATATTTAAATATGAATTTAAAAATCAGTGGCAATTAGGTAATCAAGGTAACAAGCTAGGAAATGAAAGCAGAGATGAAAATTGAAGGGAAAAAATGAAAAAATTGGTTGCGGGGGCCGGATTTGAACCGACGACCTTCGGGTTATGAGCCCGACGAGCTACCAGGCTGCTCCACCCCGCGTCCGTCTATTTGCAAATCTTGATTAGCAATCATGAATGCAAACACTGAATAATGACATCATATAGTGTTGGTTGCGGGGGCCGGATTTGAACCGACGACCTTCGGGTTATGAGCCCGACGAGCTACCAGGCTGCTCCACCCCGCGTCCGTCTATCTGCAAACCTTGATTAGCAATCATGAATGCAAACACTTAAATGATGACATTTTTACTACCAGATTGTCTCTGTTGCCAGAGCAAATCGACGCTACATCATACTAGGGATGATATACAATCGAGTTGGTTGCGGGGGCCGGATTTGAACCGACGACCTTCGGGTTATGAGCCCGACGAGCTACCAAGCTGCTCCACCCCGCGTCTGATGTCGGCACACTATACTCTGGAACGAAGCAGTTGCAAGTTTTTTTATTGATATTTACTAAATTTATTTGTTTTTTGATTTAAAAATGGCCTGGTTGTTTTGTTTTTGCCCGATGGGTTTGGCTGAAACGGTAAGCTATTTTATCTAACTACATTTCATTATTTATGAGTGTTTGGTATTGTTCGTGCTCCCAGTGAGTGATGGTCAGAGATAAGGCATTAATATGAGAGTTTGGGGGAAATATCTTTTATTTGGATTTGTCATTTCGTTATTATCGGGATGCCATTTTCGACCCACTGATCAGGCGCAGCAGTATAAGGATGGGCGAATTACCCGAAACCTCCAGTTGGTTAATATCCCTAATGCCGAAGGTTCTCCGGTTAATGCCAGGGATTTTGCTACTCAAGTTGAATATATCAGCAAAGCTTCTCCTCGTCTTTATGACAATAACCGTAAATTATTTAATGCCATTGAGCACTGGATGCTGTCTGGTGGTGATACCCGTGATTTAAATGAGTTCGGTTTACTGGCTTATCAGATGGAGGGTGAAGATAAATACGGCAACGTGAAGTTTACCGGTTATTACACACCTGTTTTGCAAGCACGACATACCAGGCAAGGGGAGTTTAAATATCCACTGTATCGTATGCCAACTCATTTACGTTCCCGTTTGCCAAGTCGCGCAGAGATATATAGAGGTGCTCTGAGCAAGAAATTTATTATCGGGTACAGTAACTCCCTGATGGATAATTTTATGATGGAAGTACAAGGGAGTGGCTATGTCGATTTTGGGGATGGACGTCCATTGACCTTTTTTGGCTATGGGGGGAAAAATGGACAGGCCTATCGCAGTATTGGCAAGGTGCTGATTGACCGTGGAGAAGTACCGAGCGAAAAAATGTCGATGAAGGCTATCCGTCAGTGGGGAGAACAACACAGCGAGGCCGAAGTGAGAGAAGTGCTGGAGCAGAATCCTTCATTCGTTTTCTTTAAACCTGAATCCTATACCCTTGTGCGGGGAGCCAGTGCTGTGCCCCTTATTGCAAAAGCCTCGGTAGCATCTGATAAATCATTAATCCCTCCCGGAACAGCATTGCTGGCGGAAGTGCCTGTGCTGGATGAAAAGGGCAAATTTACCGGCCAGTATCGAATGCGTCTGATGGTGGCGCTGGATGTTGGTGGTGCCATCAAAGGGAACCATTTTGATATTTATCACGGTGTTGGGGAGAAAGCGGGTGAAATGGCGGGTTTTTATAATCACTATGGCCGTGTTTGGGTATTGAAGAAAGCATCATCTGGTTTTTTGGCGGCAAACCAGTAAGATCCCTTCCAGTTCAAACCATCAATCGATAACCTATCTCAATAGAGGTAGGTTTTATGCAGGATTTATTTAGCAATGCAAATTTCTCTCTCTGATGCTTATCTTCAGCGTTTCTCTGGTACAGCGCGGTTATATGGCCAGAAAGCACTTTCATTATTTGCCCGTTCACATGTCTGTGTTGTAGGAATTGGTGGTGTGGGTTCATGGGCGGCAGAAGCGCTGGCGCGTACCGGTATTGGTGCTATTACGTTGATTGATATGGATGATGTTTGCATCACCAATACCAACCGCCAGTTGCACACTTTGGTACAGAATGTGGGTTTACCAAAAACGGAAGTCATCGCGGAACGGATACGAGCGATTAATCCTGAGTGCCAGATCACTTGCATTGATGATTTTGTCACCCCTGATAATGTGGCTGAATTGATGTCGACAGGGTTTAGTTATGTTATTGATGCTATTGATAGCGTACGGCCAAAAGCGGCGTTACTAGCCTATTGCCGCCGCTATAAGATCCCGCTTGTGACGACTGGTGGAGCGGGTGGGCAACTTGATCCTACCCAGATCCAGGTGGTGGATTTAGCAAAAACGGTGCAAGATCCATTAGCGGCGAAATTGAAGGAGCGCTTGAAGTCGGATTACCGCATAGTGAAAAACGGCAAAGGTAAGTTAGGCATTGACTGCGTTTTTTCAACGGAACAGTTAGTTTATCCACAATCTGACGGTACAGTTTGTGCTGCCAAGAGCACAGCGGAGGGTTCTAAGCGAATGGATTGTGCTTCTGGTTTTGGTGCCGCAACGATGGTTACGGCGACTTTTGGTTTTGTTGCTGTATCCCACGCATTGAAAAAAATGGTGGCGAAAGCTGAGCGGGAAAATGCGTTTTAAGCGAACCTAATGAGTGTAAGTGTTCGCTATTTCCTGAATGGTATTTATCAGGGATTTCACACCATTGAGCCTTGAGCCACTGAGTTGTTGTTCCAGGCCGAGGTGTTGGAATAGCTCGGCCAAAGATATTTGCATAACCTGCTCTGGGGTTTTGCCTTCTACGGCGGTCAGCAGGATGGCTAATAATCCTTTGACGATACGGCCTTCACTATCGCCATAAAAATGCAATCGGCCGTCTACGAGATGTTGATACCCCAACCAGACGCGATTTTCACAGCCTGATCTTTCGATATTTTTTTGTTTTAGTTCATCCGCTAAAGGAGGCAGCTTTTTGGCCAGGCCGATGAGCTGCCGATAACGATCTTCCCACAATTTGCATTGCTGAAAGTTTTCAATAAGTTGCTGTTCCGTGATTTCTGTTCCGAATGGATGCGGAGCCAGGATAGTGTCTGAGAGTTGTGTCATGGGTTATTTATCTTATAGTGGGCTTGTTGCTGATTTCCTCTGGGTGAGGTTTCAGGATCATAGCAGTTATATTTTTAAGCTAAAGTTATTTGTGTTGCTTGGGCACGAAATAACCCATCAGGATCAGGAAACGCAACTCACCCTGACATTTGAATACATGACCAATGCTTTGAGAGTTTATTTAGATGTTTTCCTATTTTTAATAGATATTATTTTTTGATTTTTATGGGTATTTCCCAATGGAAAAATCAATCTATTATCATTGTGTATAAGAATATTATAAATATAATAAAATATTATTTAGTCTATTATAAATAATTCACCATACTGTATAGATATATCAGTGCATCATTTCACCATAAATAATTCTAATATATAGGAAGATATATTGTTATGAGGTATTAAATCAAATAATAAAATAATATATTTTACCTGTTGTTTTTTCTCCATTTTATGGAATATAAAAGAGGATAATATTATGAACGAAGTAGAACACAATGAAATAAAATTTAAAATCATTGAGGATTTTAAACAATATGCAAAGGGTAAATTGGAACCCAATGTTATTGGTGAGGCCGTAAAAAAAATAGCTTCTTCAAGTAATGATAAATATTACGCTACAGGTGATGTACAAAGCGTCATGTTTTTCCTACTGTTTAGCCTGGAAGTGGATATTGATAAAAAATCTTTTAGGGGGAAGGCTGGTGGGCTGACTTTTCCCGGTTTTGCCGGGATAGAAGGTTATATTTATACCAATCTAACTTGAAGATGCAGGTTTTAAAATCTGAAAATTATCAGTCAGTCGAGTCGTGAGCTCTTTCGCTTTTTCTGGCAAAGTGACATGAAAAAAGTGACGAAGAGTTTCACGGAAGGTCTTCGCATCCGGAAAATAGATATTGTTACGCACTTGCTCATTCATATACTTCCACAATCGCTCTATCGGATTGAGGTTTGGGCTGTAAGGCGGGAGGTAATGCAATTCAATATTCAGGACATACGCAATATCTTTCACCAACTCGGCTCGATGGTAACCCGCTCCATCCAAAATGATGTGGATTTTTTGCGAAAGCGGGTAAGTTTCTCGGAGCGCACCGAAGAAATAGGCGATATTTTCGGCATTGATGCGCGGATATTCACGGATCACGGTGTCTTCAATCCGTTGTAAATTCAGGGCGCCCAGAATATTGAGACGGGTACGACTGCCGGTGGTTTCGATCCCTTTTACCTGATTTTTTCCTGCTTTCATCCAGCCATAGCTGAGCTTTGTGGACTGTGAAGGATGCACCGCATCAATAAATAGGATCGGTTCATTCTGCCCCGCTTCCTCTTTCAGCGCCTTGTAGTCATCAATAAATTGTTGCTGTTTGTGCGCATCGAATTTATGAGGAACACCCTTGGGTTTTTTATAGCTGAAACCTTGGCGGTGAAGCCATTTTGTCATTCCGCCCACGCTGAAAGAAACCTGCCAACGGGCTTGGACATAGGCCACAATTTGGGTTGTGGTATGCATCAAATTGGCGGTCAAATAATCAATCAGGTCGGCGGTTTGTTCGGCAGAGAGATGGCTTTCAGAGCCGCCATTTTCTGGGGTGAGCTTTTCCTGCGCGATAAAATCTTTCAGGTGACGGCTGACCGTACTTTCATGAATACGCAAGGCCTGTGCAATCATCTGAGCAGTCCAACCTTCTGAGGCCAAAAGCACCGCCTTAATGCGATCACAGACTCGACTGTCGCGAGTAGTATCATGCATCAATTCAAGGGCGTGTTTTTGTTCTGGTGTCAGATGAATTTTCATGGTTGCATGCATGATCTGATTTGGATAAGAAATCAAGCATCTTCAATGGCGATTGGTATATACAGATGATTTAGGTAAACTCTATTCTGATACTGTAAGTTTTGAGTTTAATGCATCAATCGCATACTTTAGTTTACTTTTCTTTGATTCACACAGTCATCTGCTTGGTCACTTCCAAGGCGTTGCTATTTCCACGATATCAGGTTTGGGTGGTGGAACAGGTTCATGGAGTTAATTATCTATCATATATAATTTTAGTTAAGCCCAATGATTAGTAGAATGCTATGTCCTTGCTGTGTAATACTTTATACAGCAAGGATCATTACTATGGATTATTTAAAGGAATATGGGCTTATTTACTTTATTTCCAGATTAATGATGTCGTATTTATTATATTAACCGAATTCATCAACTTAAAATAATTTAATTTCATTAAATATTGATCAGCAAAAGGGGACTTTAAAGTTCAATAGTTATCTGCTACTAAGCTGAAAACCCACCAAAATATATTTGATAGGCTTTTATAATGGGGTAATTAATAATAGGACAATATCAATCATCCATCAGCAGCGCTAGCGCAAACTTTACGGCACTGATCAATCTATCTGCATCTTGCTGGTTATTATAAGGCATGAACGAAGCACGCAGACAGCCGCTGATCCCAAGGGCATCCAGCAATGGCTGGGCACAGTGTTGTCCTGAACGCAGAGAGATATTTTGTTCGGCAATCAGTGTCGCTAAATCACTGTGGTGTATTCCGGTGATATTGAAAGCCAGCAAGCTGGAATCCACCACACGGTAACTGTTAAATCCCGTCAGCGTACTGAGTTGCTGTTCGGTGTAATCCGTCAGGGCAATCGCATGGGATTCAGCGAGCTGGATATCAATCGTTTTCAACCATTCCAGGGTCGCGGCAAAGCCAACCACGCCGGCAACATTGGGTGTTCCCGCTTCAAAACGATAAGGTACGGCTTCCGGTGTGAAACCATCGAACGAGACTTGAGTCAGCATTTTTCCGCCGCCATGCCACGGTGACATCGTATTCAGCAATTCACTTTTGCCATACAACACACCCAATCCATTTGGGCCATACAGTTTATGAGCAGAGAAGGCATAAAAGTCGATATCCAGTTGTTGTACATTGACAGGCGCGTGAACGATACCTTGAGCACCATCGACCAGAACACGGCAATCATATTGATGAGCGAGTGTAGTGACTTGCGCCAAATCTACTGCGGCGCCGGTAACGTTAGACATTTGGCTGATGGCAACTAAGCGGCTTTTTTCATTCAATAGTTCTGCCAGAGTATCGATTTCTGGTTGGTGCCGATTACCAATCGCCCATTTAACGATTTTGGCGCCGGTTTGTTGCGCCAGAATCAGCCACGGTAACAGGTTAGCGTGGTGTTCCTGTTCGCTGACAATGATTTCATCACCTGCGCTCAAACGAGGGCGAAAGTAACTTTGGGCAACCAGATTGATAGACTCCGTGGTTCCTTTTGTCCAGATAATATCTTCAGGTAATGGCGCATTGATCAATTCTGCTACCAGTGAACGAGCTTGCTCATAACGAGCCGTCATGGCCTGCGCAGTGGCATGCTGGCTGCGGTGTACTGTTGCACTGTGGTTTTGGTAATAGTGCTTGGTCGCCTCAATCATACATGCCGGTTTTAATGCTGTGGCTGCACTGTCCAAAAATGTGGTGGATTGTTGCAGGGCAGGAAATTGCAGGCGGAATTTTTCTGAGTCAAAGGCTTTCATAAACGGCGCTAATTTAATCGTTGTGTGATAAAGAATAAGTTTTTCTTTAACCAAGAGATGAGGAATTCTACAGGAGAAAGTCGGGAAAAAAAGCACCGCCATTGCGGTGCAATAAAAAATCACTATGGACAGACAGGGTAAATGTACAGGAAGTGAAAAAAAACAGTAGCTTATGCTACAAAGCCTGGTTTCCCAGACAACTTGCAAACACAACATCACAACCACAAAGCCAAAAGCGTCAATGTATCGCTACAAAGAGACTTTTCGTTCCGGCTTAGGAAGTGCGCACACTATAGGGATTTGCTGGTATATCATCAATGGACAAATTATAATGCTTCGGATTACAAAAACTAATAACTGAATGAAAAGAGTTACCGGTATCGTCACTACTACATAAGAAACGAACATGTCTAAACGTTTACCTCCACTCAATGCGTTACGCGTTTTTGATGCCGCGGCCCGTCATTTAAGTTTTACTAAAGCGGCAGAAGAATTATTTGTGACTCAGGCCGCTGTTAGCCATCAAATGAAAAGTCTGGAAGATTTTCTGGGATTAAAGCTTTTTCGTCGCCGTAACCGTTCGCTATTGTTGACGGAAGATGGGCAGAGTTACTATCTCGATATCAAGGAGATTTTTACTGCTATCAATGACGCGACTCGCAAACTTCAGGCTCGTAGTGCTAAGGGGGCGTTAACGGTCAGTTTATCCCCCAGTTTTGCGATTCAGTGGTTAGTGCCGCGGCTTTCAGGTTTTAATCAGAGTTTTCCGGGAATTGATGTTCGCATTCAGGCAGTGGATCGGGAAGAAGATAAACTGGCTGATGATGTCGATGTCGCGATTTTTTATGGCCGAGGCAACTGGCCGGGGTTGCGTACCGATCGCCTTTATCCCGAATATCTGCTGCCTGTCTGTTCTCCTGCGTTACTGACGGGTGATCGCCCATTGAAAACTCCCGCAGATCTTGCCAGGCATACTTTGTTGCATGATTCATCCCGCCGGGATTGGCAAGCCTATGTTCGCCAGCTTGATATGCAGCAACAAATTAATGTCCAGCAGGGACCAATATTCAGCCATAGTGCGATGGTGATTCAGGCGGCTGTACATGGTCAAGGTGTTGCGCTAGCCAATAATGTTATGGCCCAAAATGAAATTGATGCGGGTCGTCTTGTCTGCCCATTTAATGATGTTTTGGTCAGCAAGAATGCATTTTATTTGGTTTGTCACGATAATCAGGCAGAATTGGGCAAGATCGCGGCTTTCCGCAAGTGGATACTAACCCAGGCTGCAACTGAGCAAGAAAGGTTAGGATTTATTACCCAGCACCCCTAATAACTGGCAAACAGAGACAGGAGCCTGTGATGTGCAGTCGAACTATGCTTATTTTTGTTGGGATCAGTGGTTTTTTCTACGTGGCATTGGGCGCGATGGGAGCACATATGTTAGCACCTATCCTGACACCACGTCAGATGGAATGGATTCATACCGGCCTGCAATATCAAGGTCTGCATACACTCGCCATGATGGCTCTGGTAGCTTTGTCGATGCGCGAGCCTGTAGCACCGTTTGGTTGGAGTGGGATTTTTTTCACGGCGGGAATTGTGCTGTTTAGTGGCAGTCTTTATTGTCTGGTCTTTTTACCGCTAAAATTTCTGGTTTATTTGACACCAATCGGTGGGTTCAGTTTTCTCATTGGTTGGTTATGTGTATTAATTGGCGCTCTGCGTCTAAGGAAATCGGCGCCTAGCCATGAATAAAGTTGCTTTATATTGCCGCCCAGGTTTTGAAAAAGAGTGTGCAGCAGAAATTACCGATAAGGCGGGTAAAAAAGAAATTTACGGTTTTGCCCGCGTGAAAGAGAACAGTGGATATGTGCTGTTTGAGTGTTATCAGCCCGATGATGCGGATCGCCTGATCCGTGAAATACCGTTCGGTGAATTGGTTTTTGCTCGTCAAATGTTGGTTGTAGGCGAATTGCTGAAAGATTTACCGCAGGAAGATCGCATTACCCCGATTGTCGGTATGCTGATTGGTGTCATTGAGAGGGCAGGTGAACTGCGTGTCGAGGTGCCGGATACCAATGAAAGCAAGGAGCTGATGAAGTTTTGCCGTAAGTTTACGGTTCCGTTACGTAATGCGATGCGTCAGGAAAAGCTTTTGCTGGCAAAGGAAAATTATAGTCGTCCTGTTATCCATGTCTTTTTCATCGCTTCGGGCTGTTGTTATGTGGGGTATTCCTATAGCAATAATAACTCCCGTTTTTATATGGGCATTCCTCGCCTGAAATTCCCTTCAGATGCACCAAGCCGTTCCACGCTGAAACTGGAGGAAGCCTTTCATATATTCATTCCTTATGACGAATGGGAAGAGCGTCTGGGTAGCGGCCTTCACGCAGTGGATCTCGGTGCTTGTCCGGGAGGATGGACTTACCAACTCGTAAAACGCAGTATGATGGTTCATGCGGTAGATAATGGCCCGATGGCTGATAGTTTGATGGAAACAGGCCAAGTAAAGCATCATCGTGTGGATGGTTTTAAATTTGAACCATCAGTGAAAAATATTTACTGGCTGGTTTGTGATATGGTTGAGAAACCTGCCAAAGTTGCCCAACTTATGACAGATTGGCTGGTAAAAAGCTGGTGCCGTGAGGCTATATTCAATCTTAAATTGCCGATGAAAAAGCGTTATGAGGAAGTCGCTCATCTATTGCAAAAAATAGAACAGCAATTGAAAGAGAATGGTGTGAATGCGCAGATTCAGGCGAAACACCTGTATCACGATCGTGAAGAGATCACTGTACACATTCGTCGTATCTGGTCTCTGTATGCTGCTGATCGGGATTATTGATATAATCCTTTACTGTGTTAAATATGCTGCCTTATTGGCAGCACTTATTTATTCTATCTATCGTCTTATTATCCTATTTATCTGTTGTCATACCACTTAATTCAACTATTTCAGTTACCCTTATCGCAAATACACAATGTGAAATCCAGGGATATGGAATTAATTTCAAGTTGAATAAAAAACAACCCGCCTTTAAAAAAGTAGAGAAAAAAAGGTAAAGAGATAATTCTTTCTTAAGATCAATTTTTAGCAGATAAAAACAACATTATTTATTACTAAATCATGTTGTTTTTTTATTATCAAAAAAATTTCATTGAGAAATTAATAATTAATTACATAAATTAAATTTGTTCAATATGTATTCTAAAAAAGTATATTAATTATTTTTACACAGACAGTAACTAACGCTATTTTATTCTGGAGTTTTATTTCTAAGTGGGGCTTAGAAAGAATTTAAAACTTTTACCTCCGTTATTATCAAAATTTCGGGTTTTTAGGATATTTGTCTTGTTTTTACAGGAGATTTATATGGCCTCAAAGAAAAAGTATACCTATACAGGGTTATCTGATTCCAATTCCGTTCAGGAAGTTAATTCATTTCTTAAAGCCTATGTTCCAAATTACGACACCTCTATTCGGGTTGCTCATGAGCCATTAGGAGACAATGCACCTGATAAGCTTCTGCGAGGCCACTATAAGTGGTCCAATAAGTATGTTGATTCTTCTGGCACTTTGAAATTATCGTACTATTTCATGGAGTCGACACCGGCTATAATGCCGTTGTTTGAAATTTCTGGCTTCAGTGCTTTTAATGAAGAACAAAAAGAAGCAGCGAAACTTTCTTTACAATCCTGGTCTGATGTTGCCAATATTAAATTTACCGAAGTAAGTAGTGCTAAAAAAGCGAATATCACTTTTGGTTTCTTTGATCATAGTGACAACGATGATTATGCATTTGCAACTCTGCCACAAGGACAAAAAAACGCTTTTACATGGTATGACTCTACAAGCCATACTTTTGTAGACAATGATATTGATGTGAATGGTTATGCTCGTCAGACTTTCACCCATGAAATTGGCCATGCACTAGGATTGGAGCACCCTGCCGATTATGATGCTTCTGATAAAGTGCGGCCAGGCTATATCACTAAAGCAGAATATTTTGAAGATACTCGTGCCTATACGGTCATGAGTTATTTCACTGAAAAATATACAGGCCAAGATTTTAAATATGAATATTCATCGGCGCCTCTGTTGAATGATATCTCTGCCATTCAGAAATTGTATGGTGCAAATATGGAAACCCGTACGGGTGATACCATATATGGTTTTAATTCCAATACCGACCGCGACTTTATGACGGCCACTGATGCGAACAGCAAACTGGTGTTCAGTGTCTGGGATGCGGGGGGTGAAGATACTTTTGATTTCTCCGGCTTTACCCAAAATCAGCGTATCAACCTGAATGAAGGCGCTTTCTCTGACGTTGGTGGTTTGAAAGGCAACGTTTCTATTGCCCGTGGTGTCGTTATTGAGAACGCGATTGGCGGCAGCGGCGACGATATTCTGGTCGGTAACAGTGCAGACAACACCCTGAAAGGTGGCGCAGGCGATGACATCATTTATGGCGGTCTGGGCGGTGATCATCTGTGGGGTGGAGAAGGTAACGATACCTTTGTTTATCTGGATGGAAAAGAATCGCTGAAAGATAATCCAGACTGGATCCACGATTTCGTCTCTGGTGAGGATAAGATCGATTTGTCTGAATTCAATTTCGGTGGTAATGGCGATATCAAATTTGTGGATTCGTTCTCAGGTAAGGCAGGCGAAGTCCTGTTTACTTATGACGAAGTGAAGGAGGTAACTGATCTGGAAATCAGCCTTGGTGGTGATCTGGCGGGCAACGATTTTCTGGTGAAAGTGGTCGGTCAACCGTTAACTGAAGCAGATTTCATCGTCTAATTGATGTCATCACATTAATAGAATATTGCCGTGTTCCCCTCAGGATACGGCAATATTATGGACATGATGGAAAGGTGAAAATGGTGAACTTCTTGCGTTGTGGCTGTCGGTTTTATAGATCGAAATTGCTCTTATCGATAATTTTCTCTCTTTTTTTGGCAGGAGGATGTATGGCGAGTAGTTTGAGGCTTCCAACCGCAGGTGAGTTGAAAGGATTATGGCAACTCTCCGATGGAAATAAGCTGTGCAGTATTGAATTGACCGATGTCCGTTTACCCGAAGGCTCAATTTGGGCTTTAAAAGGTAATGCGTGTGTGACTGAGTTGATTGGGCAGCCTGTTGAAGGATGGTATCCATCTCCAGATGGCATCACATTGACTGATGATGATGGCAATAGTGTGGCTTTTTTTAGTCATGAGTCAGAACAGTGGATTGCTTACTTTGTTGATGGCAGGGAACTGGTCATGACATTCTCCCAATTTTCAGCGTATTGCCAGTGAACGATCAGCCGCTATCACGGTGTTGCCCAAAACTATACGTATGGCTTTGCAGTCGTTGATCCTTGGCTTAGGTGGCTGGTTGGCAATTATTAATATTTTTATTGAAAATGATTTCTATTATCATTAATCTTCCCTCAGGGTGAGGTGAAATTTCTTTAACTTTCAATAAGGAAACCGTTATGCCAGTTTTTCCATTTCCATTTACGCCATCTGGGCCTATGTCACCTGTAACAACTAAGCCTTGGTCACCGACATCGATACCATCTGGACCTATGTCGCCAATACCCTCTGGACACTCATATGGATTTATTGGGGCCTACGACGTCATGCGTGGAAAGTCTCCAGGTACATATCATAACAGAACTGATGCCGACTTATTGCCATACCATGGTGGTATAACAATAAAAATAGCCCCATCAGGGACGAAATATACGAATGAAGCAGGAATCGTTAGCGCATCTCCTTTTGGACATGCATGGGTTGAATTTCAGGGAGAATCTATCGGATGGGGTCTAGGTGATGACAAAAGAGTCGGAGGAGTTGATAACCTAACATTTAGAGATTCTATGGCATACGATGCATCAAAGGTTGTCAGTGTCACATATCCATTATATTCAGAGAATGTTGTTGGTAATATAGAAAGATACATCTCTGAATTGAAAAATGGTAATTTTGATAATGATTGGGCGAATTTTTCAGATTTCAAAGAAAATTATAATCTCCTTACCAATAATTGTATAGATTTTGTAAACTCTATTTTAGCAGTCACAGAGGCAGATAATGATGCACATTATTTAGATTATATTCAACCATTACACGGATTAACTCCAGATGGGATAATACATCTTCTAGGTTTAGATTTAAATCAAGTGAAAGAGATTATTGAACAACACATTAATGAATTTGAAAACAAAGAAACCCCACTTGTTATTGATCTCACTGGTGATGGTATTACGACTATAGCAGAAAACGGTAACCTCTTTTTTGATCACGATAATAACGGAATTATTGAAAGCTCAGGATGGATAGAGTCAAACAGTGCATTTTTAGTATGGGATAAAAACAGAGATGGGAAAATAAACAATGGAAATGAACTGTTTGGGAATAACTCGATCTTAAAAAATGGCACCAAAGCAGATCATGGATTCGCGGCATTAGCCGATCTCGATGATAATAATGATGGTATTTTTGATCAAAATGATAGTCTGTGGAACTCATTAGAGTTATGGATTGATGCTAATCATGATGCGATAACTGACAGCGGAGAGTTACATAAATTAAGTGAATCAGGGATTTCTTCTATCAATCTTGCGCATAAGGAAAACGGATTCAAAGATATTAACGGTAACATTCATGGGCTGGAAAGCACCGTGAACTGGGATAATGGAAATGTGACTAAGATAGTTGATGTGTATTTTGCAGTGGATAAAAATAAGACAATTGAATCAGTTACCTCTCACATTGACATAGTAGGAGTAAATGATATTTTTAGCGAGGTTATATTATGATTGGTTTATTTTTTAAAAATAAAAAGAATTTCATTTATTCCATATTATTTTTATCTTTTATGGCGCAGAGTTCAAACATGACCAATCATAATATTCCATCGGCTATATTTAATTATCCGGATGATTTTTTATCAGCATTACCTATTCCAATGCCTAAAAATGAAAGTGAATATTTTGAGTTGGTAAATAAAGCAAATGCTGGAGATCCCGAAGCAAATTGGATGCTTGCCGTAATACAAAACACTGTAGGTAATCATCAGGAGGCCAGTGAAAGATATCATTTATCTATTTCTAGAAATGATAAATTTAAGCTAAAATCTATGGTTAATTTAGGATTTATTCTTGAAGAAGAAAATAAATTCGCTGAAGCACGCGCTCTTTTTGAACAGGCTGGAGAAAATGGCTATTTTGAAGGTTACCGCACTATTGGGACTAATTATTTGAATGGAATAGGCGTAAAACAAGATTTTAATAAAGCGAAGGAGTATTATAAGAAAGCAAGTCAAATTGGGTGTAATGAATGCACGTACTTTATTAACAATTGGAATGATGTCGTTAAATTAAAAAAATCAGGAAAATAAATTTAGACATGAAATAAATAGCGTAATTTGATTTCATGAAAATTATCTAAAAATACGGCGGCCAAAGAAGGGAATGATAGCCGCCGTATGATGAATAAACAGCCGAGTTAAAAATTAATTATTGCTGTTTTTGTTGTTAATTATAATTGATTGCGTTTTAAGCAGGAAAAGAAGAATGGTAAGTAATCTCAAGCAGCAAGGGAATGAAATCACGGAGGTTATCCGTGCACACAGTAAGGTCTTCTGGACTATTGGATTATTTACAGCATTTATCAACTTGCTGATGCTGGTTCCCTCCATTTATATGCTGCAAGTATATGATCGAGTACTGCCATCCAGTAATGAAATGACCTTGCTGATGCTGACGTTGATCACGTTGGGTATGTTCGCCATGATGGGCGGGCTGGAGTATATCCGAAGTCAGGTGGTGATCCGCATCGGCAGTCAGTTTGATATGTGCCTGAATCAACGGGTTTATACCGCTTCCTATGAATCCAACCTGAAAAATGGTTCCACTGATGCAGGGCAAATGCTTAATGATTTGGCGACCATCCGTCAGTTCTTAACCGGCAATGCCCTGTTTGCCTTTTTTGATGCCCCTTGGTTCCCTGTCTATCTTTGCGTCATCTTCCTGTTCAGCCCATATTTGGGGTTGTTGGCGCTACTTGGGGCGATCATATTGATCGCGCTGGCGGTGCTGAACCAGTGGTTATCTCAAGCACCTTTGGCAGAAGCCAGTAAGCTTTCTTTGCGCTCAGCCAATTTAGCCAGTACCAATTTGCGTAATGCCGAAGTGATTGAAGCACTTGGTATGTTGCCAGCACTGCGCCGTCGTTGGTTTGGCTTGCATCAGCGTTTTCTCAATTTTCAGCGTATTGCCAGTGAACGTTCGGCCGCTATCACGGCACTGACCAAAACGATCCGTATGGCCTTGCAGTCGTTGATTCTTGGCTTGGGTGGCTGGTTGGCGATTGAAGGGAATATTACCCCCGGCATGATGATTGCGGGTTCCATTTTGATGGGAAGAGCGTTGTCGCCGATTGAACAATTGATACAGGCATGGAAGAGTTGGAATGCTGCCCGCTTGTCCTGGCAGCGGCTGGATAAGTTACTAAAAGCGCAGCCAGAACGCAAAAGTGGCATGTCATTGCCAGCGCCTAAGGGCGTGTTGCTGATGGAAAAAGTATCGGCAATGCCACCGAGTAAAACACGGGCACTCCAGGCCTCGCAAAACGGATTATCACCAAATAATCAATATGTCTTGCAGGATATCAATTTAGCCTTGAATGCCGGTGATGTTCTGGGTGTGATTGGTCCCAGTGCGTCGGGGAAATCGACATTGGCTCGCCTGCTGGTAGGGATATGGCCGGCGCAAGAAGGTGTTGTACGGCTTGATGATGCTGATATCTACCAATGGAACAAAGATGAGTTAGGGGCATCCATTGGTTATCTGCCACAGGATATTGAACTGTTTGGCGGTACGATTGCGGAAAATATCGCACGCTTTAATGACGTTGAACCTGAAAAAGTTATTGAGGCGGCGAAAAAAGCCGGTGTTCATGAGTTGGTGCTTAATCTTGAGCGGGGTTATGACACGGTAATCGGTGCGGGTGGCATGGGGTTATCCGGTGGACAGAAACAACGAATAGGTTTGGCGCGTGCCTTGTATGGCAACCCATCGCTTGTGGTGTTGGATGAACCTAACTCGAATCTGGATGATATTGGCGAAAAAGCCTTAAGCCATGCGATCGCGCAATTGCGAGAACAAGGTAAGACAGTGATAGTTATCACGCACCGACCTTCATTGCTCTCACAAACAACCAAAATTTTGCTGTTGGTACAGGGGAAAATGAAAATGTTTGGCCCTTCCCAGCAAGTAATGGCGGCGCTATCCCAATCTCAGTCTTCGTCACAATCACAGTTAAAAGCGGTCGAACGTGCCTCGTAACATGATTCAGCCATATTTCAATCCTTGGGATATTTCTATCTGGGAGTAAAGATGTCCTATCAGACTCACGCAAAGGACGCCCAAAATGAGGTGTCGGAATTATTGCCGCTGGATGCAAATCGTTACCTGCGAATAGGTTGGCTGATTATTGGGATCGGCATTGTGGGGTTTTTCATCTGGGCGGCATTTGCGCCACTCGATAAAGGGGTGGCTTCTTCTGGTACTGTCGTGGTTGATGGTAACCGTAAAACGATACAGTCTCCGGTTAATGGCATTATCAGCCAAATTCAGGTGAAAGAAGGGGAGCAAGTGAAAGCTGGACAGGTTTTGGTTCAGCTCAGCCAGGTGCAGGTTAATGCACAAATTGATTCCCTGAAACAGCAGCTTTACACCACATTGGCAACAGAAGCCCGACTTTTGGCCGAACAGCAAGGGCAAGATGCCATTGTTTTTCCACCTATGTTACTGAATCAACAATCGGAGCCGCGTATTAATGAGACTCTGGCCTTGCAAAAACAGCTCTTTTTATCACGTCGTGAAATGTTGCGTAGTGATCTGGCGGGAATGCAGCAGGCCGAAGAGGGACTGAATTTTCAAATCAGGGGGCTGCGTGAAGCTCTGGTGAGTAAACAGCAGCAGCAAGTCTCTCTCAAGGAACAGGTGACGAATTTGCAGCCCCTGACGGAAGAGGGCTATTTCCCCCGCAACCGCTATCTGGAATTACTGCGTAACCAAAGTGAATTAAGTGGCAGTATCGCGGAAATGACCGGAAAAATTGGCCAACTTGAAAAACAGCGGCAGGAAACGCAGCAGCGAGTTATCCAGCGTCAGGCGGATTATCAACGTGAAGTGCGCAGCCAGTTAGCTGATGTACAGGTCTTGGCGAATGAGCTGAGAAATAAGCTGGAAACGGCACAATTTGATCGGTCACATACTTCTATTATTGCTCCGGTAGATGGCTCGGTGGTTGGCTTAACCGTGTTTACCCAAGGTGGTGTGGTGGCTTCTGGTGAGAAATTAATGGAGATCCTGCCGACCCAGAGTGCGCTGGAAGTCGAGGCGCGTTTAATGGTGAACCTGATTGATAAAGTTACTGTGGGGCAAGATGTTGATTTGATGTTTACCGCATTTAACCAAAACCGGACGCCGAAAGTCACGGGTAAGGTAATGGTGGTTTCTGCTGACCGTTTGGTGGATGGTCTGACAAGAGAACCTTATTACCAGATGCGATTGAAAGTCAGTCCTGAAAGCATGGAGAAACTGGCAGGGTTGAATATCAAACCGGGGATGCCTGTTGAGGTATTTGTCAAAACAGGTTCGCGTTCGTTGTTGAGTTATCTGTTCAAGCCATTAATGGACAGGACGTCTACCTCGCTGATTGAGGAGTAATGGGGATGTTGATATATCACAGTTTTGCCAATAGACGGACTTATTTATCTCCCCTATTTTCCAGGACATTGTTGCCAGCATCAGTATTACTGGTGTCGATATTGATATTTCCCCGTTTTGCCAGTGCGCTTTCCTTAACGGAGGCTTATGCGCTGGCATTACAGCACGATCCGACGTTTCAGGCTGCTATCAAAGAGCAGGAAGCGGGGCGAGAGGAGAAAAACCTTGGGCTGGTGGAACTGTTGCCCAAGCTATCTTTCAGTTACCAGAATGCACCTAGAAATTGGCAGAAGATGGATTCGCAATCTTTGGATCAGCGGGGAAGGATCGTCAAGGAGAGCCGTGATCGACAGTATGATAGCTATAGTGGTGCGATTATTTTGACCCAACCCGTGATCGATTTCGAGGCATGGGCGCGTTATCGAACCCGTCAGGCTTATGCTTTGATGAGTGATAGCCGCTTTCGGGTTGATAGCCAGCAATTGGCAGTCAGAGTGGTGAACAGTTATGTGGCCGTAGCTTATGCACAAGATCGGTTAGCACAGGTTGCCCAACAGCGGGCAGCCTATGAGGGGCAACTGGAACGTAACCAGAAATTATTTTTTTCCGGTGAAGGCACCCGTACCGATGTAGCGGAAACCCAGGCGCGTTACAGTCAGGTATTGGCTGATGAGTTAACAGTGCAAGATGAGCTGGATGCTGCTATTCGTGGCTTACAGTTATTAGTTGGCATACCGTTGCCAGCAGATGTGCCTGTTAATCGTTTATCCGACTCTCCGCGATTCAAAACCATCAAACTGGATTTAGCACACTATGCCGATTGGGAACAACTGGCATTACGTCAGAATCCACAACTGGCTGCTGCCCGCCAGAAAGTGGATGTGGCGTATCATGATATTGAGCGTAACCGGGCGGGATATCTGCCAAAATTGGAGCTATATGCTTCCCATAGCGAAAATAAATCTAGTAGCGACAACAGCATCGACCAAAAATACCGGACAGATTCCATTGGATTGCGGATATCCATGAATCTCTATAATGGCGGAGGTACTGCGGCAGCGGTGCGCCAATCAGCTGCAAATTATGGTAAGACTAAATTCGAAATGGATGCCCAGACAGGAGAAATTCTGAATGCACTGCGGCGTAATTATAACGCTTGCGTGAATGGTGAAAAGCGGATACGAGCCTATGAAACGGCGGTGGAAGCGGCTGCATTACAAGTGAAAGCGACTCAAAAAAGTGTGGCATTGGGGCAGAGAGTGAATGTCGATATATTGAATGCTGAGCAACAGCTTTATACCGCCCGTCGTGAACTCTCTCAGGCAAAATATGACTATATGAAAGCATGGGTTGGGTTATTAGATGAATCCGGTCAACTACAGAGTGAACATATTAAGTTAGTTGCTGATTATTTTGGTTGAGATGATTGCATTATTGAAATGATTAAAGTGTGATACCACGTTTTCTTTATCCTTGAGATCCGCATAATAGAAACGGGTATCACGCACATACATCTAGGTATATACCAATCTAACTTGAAGATGCAGGTTTTAAAATCTGAAAATTATCAGTCAGTCGAGTCGTGAGCTCTTTCGCTTTTTCTGGCAAAGTGACATGAAAAAAGTGACGAAGAGTTTCACGGAAGGTCTTCGCATCCGGAAAATAGATATTGTTACGCACTTGCTCATTCATATACTTCCACAATCGCTCTATCGGATTGAGGTTTGGGCTGTAAGGCGGGAGGTAATGCAATTCAATATTCAGGACATACGCAATATCTTTCACCAACTCGGCTCGATGGTAACCCGCTCCATCCAAAATGATGTGGATTTTTTGCGAAAGCGGGTAAGTTTCTCGGAGCGCACCGAAGAAATAGGCGATATTTTCGGCATTGATGCGCGGATATTCACGGATCACGGTGTCTTCAATCCGTTGTAAATTCAGGGCGCCCAGAATATTGAGACGGGTACGACTGCCGGTGGTTTCGATCCCTTTTACCTGATTTTTTCCTGCTTTCATCCAGCCATAGCTGAGCTTTGTGGACTGTGAAGGATGCACCGCATCAATAAATAGGATCGGTTCATTCTGCCCCGCTTCCTCTTTCAGCGCCTTGTAGTCATCAATAAATTGTTGCTGTTTGTGCGCATCGAATTTATGAGGAACACCCTTGGGTTTTTTATAGCTGAAACCTTGGCGGTGAAGCCATTTTGTCATTCCGCCCACGCTGAAAGAAACCTGCCAACGGGCTTGGACATAGGCCACAATTTGGGTTGTGGTATGCATCAAATTGGCGGTCAAATAATCAATCAGGTCGGCGGTTTGTTCGGCAGAGAGATGGCTTTCAGAGCCGCCATTTTCTGGGGTGAGCTTTTCCTGCGCGATAAAATCTTTCAGGTGACGGCTGACCGTACTTTCATGAATACGCAAGGCCTGTGCAATCATCTGAGCAGTCCAACCTTCTGAGGCCAAAAGCACCGCCTTAATGCGATCACAGACTCGACTGTCGCGAGTAGTATCATGCATCAATTCAAGGGCGTGTTTTTGTTCTGGTGTCAGATGAATTTTCATGGTTGCATGCATGATCTGATTTGGATAAGAAATCAAGCATCTTCAATGGCGATTGGTATATACACCTATAGGCGCACGTACCGATAGAAAGAGCCGGGTTTTATCTACTAATAAGCCGCAATTGCTGCAAATTACCCTGTAGAGACAAATCAGTTCTTAACGAAGCGATTTCACGGCTGATATAAGCTATTTCTTTGTGAGACTCCAATTTTTTTCGCCATTTATCTGGCTGGGCGTCCAAATTTTGAAATAAATTATCCAGTGAACCTGCTTGTTGCAGCAGGGTGGCGGCGGTTTTTGGGCCAATTCCCTGAATGCCGGGAATTTTACTGCTACTAATACCTGCAAGTCCCCAATAGTCGGGAAGTTGGTCTGGTTCAACGCCAAACTCCTGCTGGACAAAAGGCAGATCCAGCCAGCGCTTTTGGAAGTAATCCCGAATTTGAATATTGGGAGAAAGGAGCTGGCAATAGCCCTTATCGGTCGAAACGATTGTGACATTATGCCCGCTGTGAGCGACTTTGGTTGCCAGTGTTGCGGCTAAATCATCCGCTTCATGCCCTTCCGCGTGCCAGCAAGCGACTCCCAACGCATTAAATGCCTGTTTAATTAGGGGCAATTCTTGCTGTAGGTTGTCTGGCATGGCAGCACGACCCGCTTTGTAATCAGGGAAAAGATGGTGGCGCCAGCTATGGTTGCGGCCATCTTCATCGAATACCGCAACAGCGTGGGTTGGTGATGCATGGATGATTAACTGTTTTAACGCATGTTCACAGGCAGGAATACAAGGGCTTCCCTGTACTGCATGAATGCGTCGAATCAGGTTTAAGGCATCTACAATCAAAAGGTGTATCATGGTCGTTATATTCCATCCGTGGCGCTATTCCCTGGCACCCGCCTCATTGAATTGAGCAAAGGTATCCGCGATTTATTTGATTATCTCATAACATGGTTCATAAGCAGCGCCTCCAGGGAGTTTCATGCGATCTTGCTCGACAAAATCTTGCAGGAGGTTATCCATGCGATGCATGATATCTGCATCGCCGTGGATCTTGAATGCCCCATGTTTTTCTATGGCGTGAATACCCACTTCTTTGACATTGCCTGCCACAATACCAGAAAATGCGCGTCGCAGTGCGGAGGCAAGTTTTTCCGATGGCTGGTTTGGGTATAAATTCAAGTCAGCCATGTTTTCATGGGTTGGAGTGAATGGAGATTGTAGATCAGAGCTGATTTTCAGTGACCAGTTGAAGCTATAGGCATCTCCGGTCGCGCGGCGCTTTTCTTTGACCTTCGGCATGGCTTTTTTCATTATACGTGCGACTTCTGAGGGGGCATCCACAATAATGTGATAGTGATTGCGAGCCTGTTCCCCCAGGGTATTAACGATAAATTCATCCAGCACCTGGAAGTAATTGGCGCTCTCTTTTGGGCCAGTCAAGACCAGCGGCAGAACCTGATCTTTGTTTTCAGGATGCATCAGGATAGACAACAAATACAGCAATTCTTCTGCCGTTCCCACTCCGCCAGGGAAGATAATGATGCCATGGGCGATACGGACAAAGGCTTCCAGACGTTTTTCAATATCAGGCATGATGATTAGCTCATTCACCAGCGGATTAGGTGGCTCTGCCGCAATAATTGAAGGTTCTGTGATACCGATAAAACGACTTTTTTTGTAATTCTGCTGGGCATGTCCCACTGCGGCACCTTTCATCGGGGCTTCCATTGCACCAGGACCACAACCCGTACAGATATTCAGTTCACGTAATCCAAGCTCATTGCCTACCTTGCGCCCATATAAATACTCTTTCTCATTGATGGAATGGCCGCCCCAACAAACAATCATATTAGGCTCTTCTGAGATATGCAGTGCCTTGGCGTTGCGTAGGATAGAGAAAATAGTATTGGTAATATGCATACCATTTCCCATATCCAAATTATGTGCCTTCTGTGCATCGGTAATTTGCCCGTGGACAAACAAAATATCGCGCAGTACTGCAAAAAGATTGGCTTGCAGAGAACGGATGATTTTACCATCAACGAAGGCTTTTTCGGGGGGATTAATGAGTTTCAGCTTTACGCCACGCTCTCTACGCAGTACGTTGATATCAAAATTCTGATATTTTGATAGTAATTCCTTACTGCTATCTATTTGACTACCTGAATTGAGAACCGCCAGTGAACAGTTACGGAAAAGGCGGTATAAATCACTGCTTGCGGTACGCTTAAGCATATCTACTTCAAGCTGAGAGAGTAAATCCATTGATCCTAATGGATTGACATGTGTAATCAAGAATGACTCCTTTTACCCCTTGTGGGGATTCCTCAGTAATGATTTATACCCTATTGGGTATAGCTGACTTCATCCAACAGTTTAGCTAGCGGTCATTAATCAGGTTATTTCGATTATTGGCGGGCTAACCTTCCTGTTGTTGGAATAAACGCTTCGTTACTGCGCCACGGATTGATATCTAATCCTCCCCGACGGGTATAGCGTGCATAAACAGTGAGTTTTTCAGGCGCACATAACGTCATTAGGTCATTGAATATGCGCTCGACACATTGTTCGTGAAATTCATTGTGATGTCGGAAAGAAACTAAGTAGCGCAATAGTTTTTCCTGATCGATTTTTGAGCCTTGATAGCGGATCATAACCGATCCCCAATCGGGCTGGTTGGTAATCAGGCAGTTTGATTTTAGCAAATGGCTAATCAGGGTTTCCTCAACAACAGGGCCAGTTGCTGCGTTGTTAAGGTAATCGCGATTGAATTGATAATCATCAATGTCAATATCCTGATTATCGATGCATTTTCCTGCAAATTCGCCAATTGGTTGTTGGCTGAAATCGTGCAGGGGATGCAGAACAACCTCAATGTTGCCATTGGCGCAAGCAGATAAATCTTGTTGCAAGGTTTTCTGTACTGTTTCCCAATCAGCAAAACGAGTTTGGTTAAAGCTATTTAGATAAAGTTTAAAGCTTTTTGATTCGATAAGGTTTTCACTGGCCGCATCTAAGCTGACATGACCGATGGCAACTTGAGGAACGCCACGTGCGTTGAGCCAGGAGAGTTCGTACATGGTCCAGATATCTGCACCATGAAAAGGGAGATTATCAGGAAATAGCCCAAGTGGTTCGCGGTTCATACTGCGGGGAACCGCTTGTAATAAAGTAGGATCATAGTTATCGCGGTAGGGGGTTGGTTTACCCAATGTGAGTTGGGAAAGCGCGTGATTATCTTGATATAAAGACATTAGGATTCCTTAAGGCTAAAAAATCTTACATTCAGATAGTCTTTACGACAAAGAGCGTCTTGGTGACTAAAATTATCTGTACTATATCAAGGAATCATGATGATTCGTATTTTTATTGCGCATTATCCCTCAGGTTCACTGAGCCAACGTCATTGTCGATATTATTGACGTGATGGGCTGAGTAAGTATCAGTATTATTGAACTTAAATAGCAGATATATTTCTATATCTGCTATTTATTAGGGTTTTCTAATCAGAAAGCGGTTAACTAGAAAACAAGGTATCCAATAATGGCGATCTAAATATGTGATGTGGATCGTGCTTCTGCAATGCTGAAACGGTTGAAGCCCAGTTGTTATCAGCAGGCAAACCATCAGTAAATGACGCTGGGATTGTTTTGGTTAATACTTCCTTATCCTCCCATGCGGTGTTAGAACCATAAGCCCAACCTTTACTCCATTCAACACGAGCAGAGGCATAAGAACCATCAAATTCGTTGAATAGCCATTGTTCAAATTGGTGGCAAAATTCAATCGCATAGGGTGTTTCTGGAAAGGTTAAGACATCAAGCCAAACGGCGACATCCCATTCTGGATGATCCAAACGGGGACGAATAGCGGATAAGCTGGAAACCGTTGCTCCTGCATACATCACTTCAGCAGGATCATCTAACCCCGTAACCCTGACTTCAAGGGGGCCATTAATGGGATATTTTCCTTGGTTAGCATAGTGTTGTATTAATTTCTTCCATTGGGTATAAAATTTATTCAGTACAAGCTGGATATTTGTCCGTTGGGTTAATACTGCATAACCATTTGCCGTAACACGCAATGTTGTTGGTTTTACATATAACAATAAGTTTTTACTCCAACCCCAGATATCTTTTCCATAGTTTTGCAAGGCTGCATGTGTCAGTTGATATTGCATTTCACCGACAAGAGGTGTAATTAGCGGGAAGTTAGCAAGAATATTATCTGCAATATCCGATAGGGTTGATGAAATATTATCGGAAAATGGATAGTTATAGGGTGTTTTAACTTCAATACTGGAAGCTGGTTTGGTTGGTGCTATATTCCAGACTTTTAGCCACGGTGCTTTTGTAAAAGGGAATAAAATTATTTCGGCTCGACCGCTTTTATCCAGAAAATAACTAAAAGTCCGCTTTTCTTTTGAGTTTTCTGGAAGAGAAAATAATTCATCTGCTGGTATATCGGTGAAACTTCGGCAGCGAAGGCGTTGATTTTTACCTGCCTGAAATTGCACTTCTAAAATCAGAGCGCACCCGACATGAGTTAATAGGGGGGCACAATCAGGTTCATCTCGCTCAAAGCGTTTAATGGTATATAGCTGATTTTCTTTATTCCATACAACAGCAGATAGGGATAATATCGTATTACTGAGGGAGCCAAATGTGTGTCCAGGAAGCGGGATCTCGTCAACGGCTTTAATGGCAGTTCCATGCCCGTCTATTGCGAGAGCAGCACCGAGTGTTAAATCACCAGGAGCGGGGGTAGCAGTAAAACCTAAACCCTGTTCTTCCATTTGGGTTAGTAACGTTTCCATCAATACGCCAGTTTGTGCGGTTACTATGGAAAATTGAGAGCGATGTTCGATATTGACATGAGTAAAATGAGAGGAAAGATCCATCAACATAATGCGATTTTTGAAACTTTGCCCTGATTTCAATATCAGTGGTGACCAGTTATGTGATTGCCCGATGGGTCTTAATTTATAATTCTTTTTCCATGCCCAATTGATAACGGAAATAACCTCTTCAATAGTTCTGGGTATACAGCACGGTATATTATCGGCGTGAATTTCTCCTGACCAATTTTTAAAGTTAATCATTTTCCAGGTGACTTCTTTGGGAAAATTGGGTAAGTGATATTCTATTTTGGTAATTATCTCATTTTGTAAATAAATATCTTCTTGTTTAATTGAATCTGATGATGGCATGTTCTATTTCCTTAGTTCTTAATCTGTAGGGGATGACTTTTTAATATAAATTCAATAATAAATCTATTTGTTAAGAATTGTTTTATGAGAATAAAATTCAGCTCATCATTTGAGTAGGTTGTTAATATTATAAATTGATAAATAACCGATATAAAAATATATCTGCTATTTATTTGATAATGCTATATCCTGTATATTTTAAGTTAAAATCGAGGGGATATAGAATAGAAAACCATGATAAATTTTATAATTTAATAAGATAGATGGTAACATTAGCCTTATAAAGCCTGAAAATGTGGATGATATAATCATATGACCTTTAATGTGACAGAGGCACTCTCTGACTTTACCCGACGTTATGTTGAATTATGGCAAAAGAAAACAGGGTTTCCACCAGCCAGCAGTGAGTTGTATGGCATATCTTCACCCTGTATCGAGCGCACGGGAGATGATGTGGTGCATTGGCTTCCACGGCCGTTTTCTGCCCAAGAAAAGCTTAGCAAGGTAGAAACTGCACTGGAGATCCGTTTGCAGGACTCCATCCATGATTACTATGTGATGCAGTTAGCGGGTGATATGACAGCCAGTTTTGCAGAGCAAAATTTCAGTCTGATTCAGGTATGGAGTGAAGATGATTTTATTCGCTTGCAGGAAAACCTGATTGGCCATCTGATTACACAAAAACGGTTAAAACTCTCGCCTACCGTCTTTATTGGGACGACTGATTCCGATATGGGGTTGATCTCTGTGTGTAATTTGACAGGGCAAGTGATTTTTGAACAGTTTGGTAGCCATGAAAGGAAAATTTTATCCGCAGATTTAGCCAGTTTCCTTTCGGTTATCAATCCTGTTGTGTATGGTTGATTGCAGATATTGATTGGCTTTTTTGTAAGAGATATCTCACATGAAATGTGAGATATCTCTTTTAATCATAGCGTGAATATTATTCAGTGAAATTATTTTCATTCTATATCAATAAGATGCGCAATGTTCCCTTAGTGTGAGTTTTTCATATCTCTTACGATGCTGATTTAGTTGCTTGTTTCAAGAGGCTGGATCGTAGATCCTTTCACTGTTCCGCAAGGAACCATTGCAAAACAATAACCAGGGAATAAATCCATCGGGAAGATGGTACAAAGGATGACTAGGTACAGGCAGGAACGCTAAAAACTATCAGTATAATGATTGAATAAAGGATAGTAGACAAGGATGTATTTTGTCAGGGAAATCAGCAGGAAGCACCCCAAGTAGCAGGATTGCTATGACAGCCACTCAAGAGGAGAGGGAAAATCTCTCCTCTTACTTCACTTCTATTTGCTTTGAACTATTTGCTTTTAGTTATTTGCTGTTAACTATTACCGCAATTTTTCCTACTGTAATTTTTCCGCTGCAATCGTATCAATGATACTCTTACGTCCCAATGATACGGTGGCAATTTTTGTCATCTGAGCAACAGACAAGCATCAGACGAAACATCATGAGTATCGAGAAACAAATTTTACGTAAATTGCAATTAATTGAAGCTACCATGAAAACGGTGGGGATATGGCAAAATTATCCACCTAAACCAGAATCCTTTGAAAGCACTGAACCTTTTTCCATTGATACGATGTCAGCAGAAGAGTGGCTCCAGTGGGTATTAATTCCACGGATGCGCGCCTTGATAGAACAAGAAGCCTGTTTGCCGACGGCATTTACCATCGCTCCGTATTTTGAAGAAGTGTATAAAGAAGAAGTAGAGCGTTTTTTTCCTTTACTTGAACACTTACGGGCATTGGACAACCTGTTTACGCAGGATACCTGATATGCTGGAGATTATTTATCAGGATAAGCATATTGTTGCAGTTAATAAGCCTGCCGGATGGTTGGTTCACCGGAGCTGGCTGGCGCGTCATGAAACTGTTTTTGTGATGCAGACATTGCGCGATCAAATTGGACAGCATGTTTTTCCCGTCCATCGTCTGGACAGACCAACATCGGGCGTTTTATTGATGGCGCTTTCAAGTGAAGTCGCCAGAACACTTGCACAACAATTTGAATTCCACGATATACAAAAAACGTATCACGCAGTTGTGCGGGGTTATGTTGAAGGTGATGATATTATCGACTACGCCCTAATGGAACAGTTGGATAAAATTGCGGATAAATTTGCTGATACAGATAGAGCAGCGCAACCAGCCGTTACTTATTACCGTTCGTTGGCAAAAGTAGAGCGTCCGGTTGAGATAGGGCGTTATCCAACATCTCGTTTCAGTCTGTTGGAGCTGATGCCAAAAACGGGTCGTAAGCATCAATTACGGCGACATATGGCACATATTCGACACCCGATCATTGGGGATACTACGCACGGCGATTTGCGACAAAATCGAGGAGTTGCTAAATATTATCAGACTGGCAGGTTAATGCTGCATGCCAGCCGCCTTCAACTCAAGCATCCCGTGACAGAAAAGCGCCTTCTCCTCACTGCGCGCTGGGATCAACCATGGCAGCATTTGCTTGAGCAATTTGGCTGGCAGGGTATTGTACCTGATCTGGAATGTTTGACTATTCATGAATGAACGCAGTATCAAACCGATTAAAGAGATCAATATCTATGGCAAAGATTGGTGTTTTCGTTGGTACAGTTTATGGCAATGCGTTAGCGGTTGCGGAAGAAGCACAGCAGATACTTGAGCAGCAGGGGCATAAGGTTGAGGTTTTTGAAGATGCAACCTTAGAACAATGGCAAAAGTATTTGCAGGAAGTTGTCTTAGTGGTCACTTCGACGACAGGGCAGGGTGATCTACCGGATAATATCCAGCCGCTCTATACAGAGTTAAATGATAAGTTGGGCTATCAGCCCGATCTGAGCTATGGCGTGATTGCGCTAGGTGACAGTAGTTATGACACTTTCTGTGGTGGTGGCCGTACTTTTGATGACCTGTTACAGGAACAGGGAGCCAAACGAATCGGTGAGGTTCTACTGATTGATGCCATAGAGATAGTTGAACCAGAAGTCTTTGCTCAAGACTGGGTTGGGAAGTGGGGAACTTTGTTATAAGGAAATGCTCTACGACACCGCTTATGCCTTTATTGGATTGGAGAATTGGGGAGGATAAGCGGTGTATGACAAACTGACATAATTACTTACGGGTCAGCTTTTCCAAATCAGCTTCAATTTCTGCAATCTTATTTGCAACGACATGTTCGAGATGGCGTAAGTCGTCGAGGATTTTGCGTTGCAAATCCACTTCGATCTGATCATGTTTGCAAATCTGATCTAACTCTTCAATAACATAACGTAGGTTAGTGTTGATTTCTTTGACTTCTTTATAACCCTGGCTAGAGTGTGCGTCAGAGATGGTCTTTAACTGGCGTGGATACTTAAATTTAACGCTCTTGGCGAAGAATTCGCCTTTATCCTTGCGGAAATAAATCTTGAGAATGTCGTTATTCGCTTCCTGACGGAGACTATAGCGATCAATATCTTCAGGATGTGTGATCCCCAAACTTTTCAAGTTATCGTACATAGCGCGCCACCTAGTCATCTAAATGAAATGGAAAGGCCAAAAATAGTGGATTTATTATCCATTTCGTCATCGTTAAAAGTCAATTGGAGAATGGGGATGGAGGGTATCCGTACAAAAATTAGAATAAATACGAAGCTTTACTTCGCATGATGGATGAACAGAAGCCAGAAACTATAGCCGCGCTTTCTGGGCTTTCAGGAAGAAAACCTAGCAATTTGTCAACTACGTTAAAAACACTTAATCAGCATGAATGTCGATAGCCACCCAATGGGTGGCCTTGTTACTTTTTAATTTAATCAATATTTCTTAGCAGTTCATTAATACCTACTTTACCACGGGTCTTAGCATCAACCTTTTTCACAATAACAGCGCAATATAGGCTATAGCTGCCATCTTTCGACGGAAGATTACCGGATACGACGACGGAACCCGCAGGTACGCGACCATAATGGATTTCGCCGGTTTCGCGATCATAAATTTTGGTGCTTTGGCCGATGTAAACACCCATTGAGATCACGGAGCCTTCTTCTACGATAACACCTTCTACAATCTCAGAGCGTGCACCGATAAAGCAGTTGTCTTCAATGATGGTTGGATTGGCCTGTAATGGTTCCAGGACACCGCCAATGCCAACACCACCGGATAAGTGAACATTTTTACCAATCTGTGCACAGGAACCGACTGTCGCCCAAGTGTCTACCATTGTGCCTTCATCCACGTAAGCACCGAGGTTGACGTAAGATGGCATCAATACGGTATTGCGGGCGATATAAGCTCCCTGACGGACGGCCGCAGGAGGCACGACACGGAATCCTTCTTTTTCGAAACGAGCCTGATCATAGTCAGCAAATTTCATCGGAACTTTGTCGAAATAGCGGCTTTCAGCACCTTCCATCACCTGGTTGTCATTAATGCGGAAGGAAAGCAATACCGCTTTTTTCAGCCATTGATGAGTTACCCACTCTCCGTCGATTTTTTCAGCGACACGCAATTTGCCGCTGTCCAGCATTTGAATCACCTGGTTAATGGCATCGCGGGTTGCGCTATCAACGGTAGTTGGGGTGATGTTAATGCGGTTTTCAAATGCATTTTCGATCGTCGTTTGTAATTGCTGCATAAGTATGCGGTTCCTAATTTCTGTTAAGAGAATCTTGTTGTAGTTTATCCTGTGTATCGAGGGCCTCTGTCAACCTTTCTGATAGTTCATCCCTTATTTTTTTATGTAATGCGTTTTGATCTTTATCCGCTAATACAAAAAAGTCTTCCACACGTTCACCAATAGTCGTAATGCGGGCTCCATGTAAGAAAACACCCAAGTCGGCGAAAATATTGCCTACCCGTGCCAATAATCCAGGCTGATCCAATGCAACCAACTCCATATAAGTACGGCGAGCATTTTTTGTCGGTAAAAAGTTAACGTTGGTTGGGACATTAAAATGGCGCAACTTGGCAGGCAGGTTACGTGCTTTTGGTACTTTAGGATGTGGATCGTTCACAACTTGCAATAAAGCACGGCGGATAGGTTCGTGACGATCAAATGCCAGTGGATGGCCGTTAGGATCTAAAACCACAAAGGTATCCATCGCCATTTCATCCCGATTGGTGAAAATTTGGGCATCGTGGACACTTAAATTACGCTTGTCCAATTCCCCAACAACGGCGGCAAAAAGTGAAGGGCGATCTTGGCACCAAATAAAAATTTCTGTGCCACCGTGAGAGAATGCGGTACTGATCAAAACCATGGGTTCTTGGGCGGGGTGACGGATTAAGTGGCTAGCGTGCCATGCTAATTGATCAGGGGTATGGCGGAGGAAATAATCGGCATGACAACGGTTCCAGATATTGTGTAAACGCTGTTCGTCGATATTTTCTTGGCGTAAAAGAGCCAATGCCTGCAAGCGATTGTTACGGATGCGTTCCCGTAAATCAGGGGTATTTTGAATACCTTGGCGCAACTGGGTTTCAGTGGCGAAATAGAGTTCACGTATCAGGCTCTGTTTCCAGCTATTCCACAGTTTAGCGTTGGT
The DNA here is from genome assembly GCF_003610465.1 of Xenorhabdus ehlersii. Lineage (GTDB taxonomy): Bacteria > Pseudomonadota > Gammaproteobacteria > Enterobacterales > Enterobacteriaceae > Xenorhabdus > Xenorhabdus ehlersii. The sequence goes on from NZ_RAQI01000004.1 coordinate 370,065, forward strand.
AGCACAAATATCAGCAACGGTCAGGCAGACTAAGTAATTAAGGCGGTTTTGGTTTTTAACCTGGCTGGCAAATTGTTGGATGACTTCTGGATCTTGAATATCCCGACGCTGTGCAGTCACTGACATCAGCAGATGGTCGCGAACCAGCCATTCCACTAATTCAGCTTCGTGATTTGTCAGGCCATGCTGTTGTGAGAAGACGAAGGCATCTTTGGCACCAAGCTCAGAATGATCGCCATTGCGACCTTTGGCTATATCATGGAAAAAAGCTGCCAGCCGCAATAGCTCTGGTTGAGGAAGACGCGGGTAAAGTTCAACACATAGAGGGTGGATCACACGGTTATTTTCATCAGCAAAACTTTCGAGTTTTTGCAATACGCGGATGGTGTGTTCGTCAACGGTATAAGCATGAAAAAGGTCAAATTGCATCTGGCCGACAATATTGCTCCAAAATGGCATATAAGCCCCTAAGACACTATGAAGGTGCATTGGGAGCAACGCCCCTGTAACAGCATGGGGATGGCGCAGAATATCCATGAAAATTTTTCGTGCTTCGGGGCGTTCGCACAACGGAGTGGTCAGATTTCTACGGGCATAGCGAAGCTGGCGCAATGTTGTGGAATAGATCCCTTCAATTTCACGATGTTCAGCCATGTGATAGAACATTCTCAATATTGAAGTGGGATCATGGCTAAACAGTGTTTCATCAATGAGATCGATACGGTTTCCCCGCAATTGAAACTCGGCGTTAAGAATGCGTGGTTTCTCATTGGGTTGCAGCGCTAAAATGGCTTCATTAAACAGTTGCAACAGCATATTATTTAGCTCACTGACGCGGCGGGTCATGCGATAGAAATCTTTCATCATTCGCTCGACAGGTTGATTTCTTTCCCCTTCATAACCGAGTAGCTGGGCGACGCTAAACTGACGTTCAAACAGCAATCGGTTATCGTAACGGGTAACAACCAAATGAAGTGCAAAACGGATACGCCAGAGAAAATTCTGGCATTCGTTCAATTCATTGCGTTCTTCCTGAGTCAGGAAACCAAAATTGACCATTTCATCTAAGGAAGTGGCACCAAAATGGCGATGAGCGACCCAAAGTAACGTGTGGATATCGCGTAGCCCACCTGGGCTGCTTTTGATATCAGGCTCCAGATTGTAACTGGTGCTGTGATAGCGTTGATGGCGTTCTTGTTGTTCAGTAATTTTGGCTGCGAAAAATTGAGCGGATGGCCAGAAATCATCACTGAAAATATATTTCTGCAAGCGTAGAAATAGCGGTAAGTCCCCACAAATTAAGCGGGATTCAATGAGGTTAGTTGCGATAGTAGGATCAGAAAGCCCTTTTTGCTGGCATTCTTCGAATGTTCTGACACTGTGGCCGACTTCAAGATGAATATCCCAAAGTAGGGCAATAAATTGCCCAAGACGAGTTGATTGCTCTTCAGCCAATGGCGATTCGCTCAGAATCAATAGGTCAATGTCAGAGAGAGGATGTAGTTCGCGGCGACCATAGCCACCTACCGCAATCAGGGAAAAGGAATCGATCTGATCAAATCCCTGTTCCTGCCATAATCGCTTTAAAAGTTGATCAATATAGTCACTGCGGGTGTAAATCAGTGCGTCCGGTGAGATTCCTGCCTTGAATGCGTGCTCAAGCCATAGCTGGAATTCATCAATATGCTGTTTTAGGGTGGGAAAATGCAGATCATCGTGGGAAAACTCCACAGGAGAAAGAGGGGGAACGGGTGCTTGTGCTAAGGAGATATCAACCGGCATATGCAGAAACCTATTGTGAGAAAACCCGTGAGGAAAAAGACTATGATGACCAGATTACTGAGAAAATTATAGGATGAACAGGCATTATTGACAGAGATAAAAGCTCCCCGTAGGTTGAAGGTAGCAGGGAGCTTATTGATTAAATTTAATAAATTGCGTTAGCTGGCAATTATGCGTTCACTAATACTGCTGGGATATGCGCTTCTTCTTCTTGGCGCCATGTCATGATTTCACAACCATTATCGGTAACGACAATAGTGTGCTCGTACTGTGCAGACCAACCGCGATCTTTGGTTTTCACTGTCCAGCCATCTTTCATGGAGCGGATACGAAAATCACCCGCGTTGACCATCGGCTCAATGGTGAATGCCATGCCTTTTTGCAATACCACACCACCATCATCAGCATCATAATGCAGAACATGAGGTTCTTCGTGGAAACCTCTACCGATACCGTGACCGCAGTATTCGCGGACAACAGAGTAATCGTGACTTTCTACAAATTGCTGAATTGCCTTGCCAATGGTACGCAGACGGATGCCAGGCTTAACCATTTTCAGGGCAAGGTATAAACTCTCCTGAGTGACGCGACACAGGCGCTCACCTTGAATGGTTGGTTTGCCGACAATGAACATCTTAGACGTATCACCGTGGAACTCATCTTTGATGACTGTAACGTCAATATTGACGATATCACCTTCTTTCAGGGCTTTATCATCGCTTGGAATACCGTGGCAAACCACGTCATTGACGGAGATACATACGGATTTAGGAAATCCGTGGTAGCCCAGACAAGCCGAGATGGCCTGTTGTTTTTCGGTAATGTGCTTGTGGCAGATACGATCAAGTTCACCCGTAGTGACACCAGCCTTAACGTAAGGCTCAATCATTTCCAGAACTTCGGCGGCCAGACGTCCGGCAACCCGCATTTTCTGAATGTCTTCTTCTGTTTTGATAGAAATAGCCATGAAATGGGTCCATTTAAGTCGGAATATTATCGACTACTTGATATTAATTAAGGAAAGTGTTGTCGGTAATGGTATCAGCCCACCGAATGGATGCCAATATAACCTGTATCAGTAGCCGTAATAAACGTAGTTGTCACAAACATAGCTGTAACAAATGTTGGAGTCTGGTGGTGGTTTATGGTATAAAGCGCGCCGGTATTCTGCGTAATTGTTTCTGATATGATGCAATTTGTCAGGGATACTAAATAAACTCATTATGTGTAAATAACACACACGGATCGGCACATACACCGGGGTGCTCTTATGCGGTTAACTCATTTAATGTGAATCATCCCGCAGCCAAGGAGTCGGTGTCATGGGATCTGTGGAGGCATAACCCCAATTAACTTTATAGAGGTCTAAAATGGCAACTGTTTCCATGCGCGATATGCTGCAAGCGGGCGTTCACTTCGGTCACCAGACTCGTTACTGGAACCCAAAAATGAAACCTTTCATCTTTGGCGCTCGTAACAAAGTTCATATCATCAACCTGGAAAAAACTGTTCCAATGTTCAACGGTGCTTTGGCAGAGCTGAACAAAATCGCTTCCCGTAAAGGTAAAATTCTGTTTGTTGGCACTAAGCGTGCTGCTAGCGAAGCAATAAAAGAATCAGCATTGAGCTGTGACCAATACTTCGTTAACCACCGTTGGTTGGGTGGTATGCTGACTAACTGGAAAACTGTTCGTCAGTCAATCAAGCGTTTGAAAGATCTGGAAGTTCAGTCTCAGGACGGTACTTTTGACAAGCTGACTAAAAAAGAAGCGCTGATGCGTTCTCGTGAGCTTGGCAAACTGGAAAACAGCCTGGGTGGTATCAAAGACATGGGCGGTCTGCCTGATGCGCTGTTTGTTATCGACGCTGAACACGAACACATTGCTATCAAAGAAGCAAACAACCTGGGTATCCCTGTATTCGCTATCGTTGATACCAACTCTGATCCAGATGGCGTTGACTTCATCATCCCTGGTAACGACGACGCAATCCGTGCAGTTAAACTGTACCTGACTGCGGCAGCTACCGCTGTTCGTGAAGGTCGTTCTCAAGATCTGGCTGTTCAGGCTGAAGAAGGTCTTGTAGACGCTGAATAATAAGGCCTGCTCATTTTGTTTGAGCCCTTATTGACCAGGTATTGAAATATATTGGTTAGGGGGCCTGTTATGGCCCCCTTTACCTATCTGATATAGAACTATTATCTGATATAGAACTTTCCACGCGGAATATTATCTTCCCGCGAGACACATCGAGGAATAAAACAAATGGCTGACATTACCGCTGCTCTGGTAAAAGAACTGCGTGAGCGTACTGGCGCAGGCATGATGGAATGTAAAAAAGCGCTGGTTGAAGCAAATGGTGATATCGAACTGGCTATCGATAACATGCGTAAATCAGGTCAGGCAAAAGCGGCTAAGAAAGCAGGCCGTGTTGCTGCTGAAGGTGTTATTCTGGTTGAAGTTGCGGCTGATGCTAAATTCGCAGCTATCGTTGAGCTGAACTGTGAAACTGACTTCGTTGCTAAAGATTCTGGCTTCCTGGCGTTCGGTAAAGACGTTATCACTTCTGTTATGGCAGACAAAAACGCTGACATCGATGCACTGAAAGCGAAGTTCGAAGAACAGCGCACTGGCCTGGTAGCGAAAATTGGTGAGAACATCAACATTCGTCGCGTTGCTATTCTGGAAGGTGAAGCGGTTGGTTCTTACCTGCACGGTTCTCGTATCGGTGTTCTGGTTGCTGCTGAAGGCGCAAACGAAGAACTGATCAAACACATTGCAATGCACGTTGCGGCAAGCAAGCCAGAATACGTGAACCCAACTGACGTTCCTGCTGACGTTGTTGAGCGTGAGCACCAGATCCAGCTGGACATCGCAATGCAGTCTGGTAAGCCTCGCGAAATTGCAGAGAAAATGGTTTCTGGCCGTATGAACAAATTCACCGGCGAAATCTCTCTGACTGGCCAGAACTTCGTGATGGACCCAAGCAAATCTGTTGGCGATCTGCTGAAAGAAAACAATGCTAAGGTTATCAACTTTATCCGCTTCGAAGTTGGTGAAGGTATTGAGAAAGTTGAAGCTGATTTCGCAGCAGAAGTTGCTGCAATGAGCAAACAGTCTTAATTTTCTTGAACAGAGCCGCCAGTTGGCGGTTCTGTTTTATCTCATGATGAATTTTTACATCTGGGCTGCATAGCGTGGATGTGTAGTAATTGAGTAAATCTTAATCGATCCCCAATATCCTTATCTGCTTAGGACTGAACACCATGGCAACCAATGCAAAACCCGTATATCAGAAAATCCTGCTTAAGCTCAGTGGAGAAGCCCTGCAAGGCGCAGAAGGTTTTGGTATCGACGCCAGCGTCTTAGACCGCATGGCTCAGGAAATCAAAGAACTGGTTGAGCTGGGTATTCAGGTCGGTGTCGTTATTGGAGGCGGTAACCTGTTTCGTGGTGCCGGTTTGGCAGAGGCAGGAATGAACCGTGTAGTAGGCGATCACATGGGCATGTTGGCGACTGTGATGAATGGTTTGGCAATGCGTGATGCTTTGCACCGCGCCTATGTGAATGCCCGTTTGATGTCGGCCATCCCACTGAATGGCGTATGTGACAATTATAGCTGGGCTGAGGCGATCAGCTTACTGCGTCACGGTCGTGTTGTTATTTTCTCTGCGGGTACTGGTAACCCGTTCTTTACGACCGATTCCGCTGCATGTCTGCGTGGCATTGAAATCGAAGCGGATGTTGTGTTAAAAGCAACCAAAGTTGATGGCGTTTATTCTGCTGATCCTGCAAAAGATCCTGAAGCCGTTCTCTACAATAAGCTCACTTATCAGGAAGTATTGGAGCGTGAATTGAAAGTGATGGATCTGGCGGCCTTTACGCTGGCTCGTGACCATAACCTGCCAATTCGTGTCTTTAATATGAACAAACCAGGCGCACTTCGTCGTGTTGTGATGGGGGAAAGTGAAGGTACGTTGATTTCTCATGGCTGATTTTTCACCGTTAGTGCTCAGAGACATTGGTGAAATTTGACGGTATGATCAGCATCCTGATGCGCCAAATTTAATGACACAGGGTCACATATGTCGTAGCGTACTCGGTTCACTTATCTATGATTTACGCAATGTGGCCTAAAAAATAACCATCTCCCAAGGGTTTGTAACGTGATTAATGAAATCAAGAAAGACGCACAAGACCGCATGGAAAAAAGCGTCGAAGCACTGAAAAATCAAATTAGCAAGGTTCGTACTGGCCGTGCTTCTCCTAGCCTGTTGGATGGCATCAGCGTTGAATATTATGGCGCTGCGACTCCATTGCGTCAGATTGCAAACGTCGTTGCAGAAGATGCCCGCACTTTGGCGATCACCGTATTTGATCGTTCTATGACTGCGGCGGTTGAAAAAGCCATTATGGCTTCTGATCTGGGCCTGAACCCATCTTCTGCCGGAACCATTATTCGTGTTCCATTGCCACCACTGACAGAAGAGCGCCGTAAGGATCTCATTAAAGTTGTGCGTGGAGAAGCGGAACAGGGCCGTGTCTCTATCCGTAATATTCGCCGTGATGCGAACGATAAGGTGAAGGCACTGCTGAAAGACAAAGAAATCAGTGAAGATGAAGAACGTCGTTCACAAGATGAAATTCAGAAACTGACTGACAGCTTCATTAAGAAAATTGATGAAGCGTTGGCAAATAAAGAAACTGAGTTGATGGATTTTTAATTGCCGTTTCACGCATACAACGCCGCAGCTCTTGCGGCGTTGTTCTTATCCTGGATATTACACTTCGTATCATATTTCTTTCTCAAGCGATGGACATAGCGATCTGCACCGCTCAAACTATGACGATTTTCTGTTGCGATTTTCCATTGCAATTTTATATCAGTAGCATACTTAGAGTATTAAAATGAAACGGTTAACTATTCTTGGCTCAACGGGTTCGATTGGGAAAAGTACGCTTTCTGTTGTCCGCAATAATCCGGAAAAATTCAGTGTAATCGCACTGGTTGCCGGGAAAAATATTGAAGTCATGGCACAGCAATGTTTGGAATTCCATCCACAATATGCAGCAATGGCAGATGAGCCGTCAGCAAAAGCTCTGCGTCAGTTATTACAGGCGCAGGGAAGTCAAACCGAAGTGCTGTTTGGTAAAGACGCTATTTGTGATTTAGCTGCATTGGAAGACGTCGATCAAGTCATGTCAGCCATTGTTGGCGTCGCAGGTTTATTGCCGACTTTGGCCGCTATCCGTAAGGGTAAACAAGTTCTGCTGGCTAACAAAGAATCTTTGATTACCAGTGGTCGTCTGTTTATGGATGCGGTTGTCCGATATAAAGCGCAATTGCTGCCAATTGATAGCGAACATAATGCTATTTTCCAAAGTCTGCCGGAGGGGGTTCAGCACAATCTTGGCAAGGCAAATCTAAAAAAACACGGTATTTCCAGCATTATCCTGACGGGATCGGGCGGGCCGTTCCGCAAGACACCTTTGGCGAATCTGCCCAACGTGACTCCGGATGAAGCGTGTGCTCATCCTATTTGGTCAATGGGACGTAAAATTTCTGTTGATTCTGCTACCATGATGAACAAGGGATTGGAATATATCGAAGCGCGTTACCTGTTCAATGCATCCGCAGATGAAATGGAGGTATTATTGCATCCCCAATCGGTGATTCATTCGATGGTTCGTTATCAGGATGGCAGCATCATCGCACAGCTGGGAACGCAAGATATGTGTACTCCAATTGCTTATGCGATGGCTTATCCTAATCGTATTCCATCTGGGGCAAAACCATTGGATTTTACCGAATTGAGTTTGCTCACTTTTGAATCCCTGGATTATCAGCGTTATCCTTGTTTGAAATTGGCGATTGAGGCTTGTCACCAGGGGCAAGCGGCAACAACGGCGTTGAATGCGGCAAATGAAGAAACCGTTGATGTTTTTTTGCAAGGTGGAATCCGTTTCACAGATATTGCGACAATCAATCGGTTGGTCGTTGAAAAAGTAAATTTATCTGAACCTCAAAGTATCGAAGAGGTCTTAGAAATCGATAACATAGCCAGGGCCTTAGCGAGAGAAGCCATAAGCACTTTTGCCAAATAGCAAGTTTTATTAATAAGTATAGGTTTGCATTTTGGCAAATGATATAGTTCGCGGGTAAATTACAGTTGCTATAATAGCCATTTCAATTATCTGGTGCTTGCATTCTAGTCATAGATAAGCGCAGGTTAAAGGCTTTCATTCAGTCGCGCCTGAAATAGCCGTGCTAATTGTTGACATGTAACACGGCTTTTTCAGGTTTGGCAGTGATTGAGTTTACCAAAAAGTCAGCTTAGTTATTTAAGGATTATTTTGAGTGATATCTCCCAGTGATAATGACTCATTGCCAACGTTACCCAGACATGTCGCCATCATTATGGATGGTAACGGTCGCTGGGCAAAAAAACGGGGCAAATTAAGAGTCTTTGGCCACCGTGCAGGAATTAAAGCCGTACGAAGTGCCGTGAGTTTTTCAGTGAAACATAATATTAATTCGCTGACGCTATATGCGTTTAGCAGCGAAAACTGGAATCGCCCACAGCAGGAAGTCAGTTCATTGATGGAGTTGTTTGTTTTTGCTCTCGATAATGAAGTAAAGAGTCTGAATAAACACAATGTGAAATTGTCTGTGATTGGTGATATCAGTCGTTTTAGCTCACGGTTGCAGGAGCGTATCCGCCGTTCTGTTGAATTAACAGCAGGCAATACCGGATTGCAGCTTAATATTGCTGCTAACTATGGTGGTCGTTGGGATCTGGTTCAGAGTTTTAAACAAATTGCTGAAAAGATTGAAGCCAATGAATTATCTCCCGAAGAGATTACCGAAACTACAGTTGATAACTTCATCAATTTAAGTCAGCAGCCCGAAGTGGATCTGGTGATTAGGACTGGAGGCGAACATCGTATCAGTAATTTCCTGCTATGGCAGATCGCTTATGCAGAATTGTATTTTACCGATATACTTTGGCCTGATTTTGATGAAACTGTTTTTGAAGGTGCGATTAATGCCTTTGCCAAACGAGAACGCCGATTTGGCGGAACACCAGACGATGCCGAAGTGGGATCATAGGAGGAGAACTTGCTGAAGTACCGTCTTTTAACTACGTTGATATTGATTCCACTTGTTATTGTAGCGCTGTTTTTCCTCCCACCAGCAGGGTTTGGGTTGGTTGTCATTGCTGTTTCAGCACTGGCTGCATGGGAATGGGGGCAATTTGCAGGTCTCTTCACTCAAGTTAAACGCATTACGCTGGCTGCGTTGTTTGCTGTAGGGCTATTGGCCTTGCAGTACTCTTTGTCAGATTTTTCTCACCTCATTGAGAAACCACAAGTTGTATACCTATTGTGGGCTGGCATGCTTTGGTGGGTGGCCGCCATTTTATTGGTGGTGACTTATCCGGCTTCTGCTTCTATTTGGAAATCGTCGGTTGCCTTGCGTCTGCTATTCGGGGTTATGACTATCGTGCCATTTTATTGTGGGATGATGGTACTGCGTACCCAGGGCTATGAAAATAATCCCTATGATGGCGCATGGTGGTTGCTGTACGTCATGCTGTTGGTATGGGCTGCCGATTCAGGTGCTTATATTTTTGGCCGTACAATGGGTAAACATAAAATGGCCCCAAAAGTATCCCCAGGCAAAACGCTTGAGGGGCTGGTTGGTGGGTTATTAACGGCTGCACTGATTTCGTGGTTGTTCGGTAAATTTGCCCCTGTCCCCACGATGCCAGAACATTTGTTGCTGATTTCTGCGGTGGTGGTGATTGCCTCGGTCTTTGGTGATTTGACTGAAAGTATGTTCAAGCGGGAATCTGGGATCAAAGACAGCAGTCAATTGATTCCGGGGCATGGCGGTGTCATGGATAGGGTTGATAGTCTAACTGCGGCAGTTCCAGTGTTTGCTGGGCTGGTTATGTTGATTTCTTCTGGATTTACTCTCTGAAGGTACGTAATGGATATTCTCTGGAATCTGGCTGCATTTATTGTTGCTTTGGGTGTTCTCATTACAGTGCATGAGTTTGGTCATTTTTGGGTTGCCAGACGATGCGGTATCTATGTTGAACGCTTTTCCATCGGATTTGGCAAGGTGCTTTGGCGTCGTACAGATAAACAGGGAACCGAATACGTTATCGCTCTTATTCCCCTTGGTGGATATGTCAAAATGCTCGACGAGCGGGTAGGGGAAGTTGTTCCTGAACGTCGTCATATGGCATTTAATAACAAAACTATTGGCCAGCGCGCGGCAGTTATCAGCGCTGGGCCAATCGCAAACTTCATTCTGGCGGTGATCGCTTATTGGCTGGTTTTTGTGATTGGCGTGCCATCTGTACGTCCGGTAGTGTTGGATGTTAAGCCAAACTCGATTGCTGCACAGGCAAATATTTTGCCTGGAATGGAACTAAAATCCGTTAATGGTATCGAAACTCCTGATTGGAATTCAGTACGTCTTGCCATGATAGGTAAAGTGGGGGCGACATCGGTCACTATGGACGTCTTGCCTCTGAATGCGCTTGATAATGTTAAAAAAACACTGGATTTGAGCCAATGGACCTTTGATCCGTCCAAGCAGGATGTTTTGCTGTCTTTGGGAATTATGCCTGTTGTACCACGGCTGAGTTCGCAAGTGGAAAAAGTTTATCCTGCTTCAGCCGCTGAAAAAGCGGGTTTACAAAGTGGGGACAGGATCGTTAAAGTCAACGATCAAGATGTAGATGTATGGCACACTTTTTCATCTTTTGTCAGGAAGAATCCTAATGTCCTTCTAAAATTGGACGTTGCGAGAGCGGGGGGAATGATCTCCTTGTCTCTGACCCCTGAAGTCAGAAAATTATCCAATGGCAGTGAGGAGGGGTTTGCTGGCACCGAACTGAAAATCATTCCATTGGCGGATGAATACAAGGTTATTCAGCAATATGGACCTTTTTCTGCCATTTATGAGGCGGGAGACAAGACTTGGCAATTAATGAAGCTGACTGTCAATATGATCGGCAAATTGATTGTGGGTGACTTAAAACTGAATAACCTGAGCGGCCCGATTTCCATTGCCAAAGGCGCCGGAGTATCGGCTGATTCTGGCTTGGTGTATTATTTAATGTTTTTGGCGCTGATTAGCGTCAATCTTGGGATCATTAATTTGTTCCCATTACCTGTACTAGATGGTGGACACTTGCTTTTCCTTGCTATCGAAAAGATCAAGGGGGGGCCAGTCTCCGAGCGTGTACAAGACTTCAGTTATCGCATTGGTGCTATGTTACTGGTGTTATTAATGGGGCTTGCACTTTTCAATGATTTCTCCCGCCTTTAAGGTGGGAGACCGGTTAGGAAAACGCATAACAACGATGGCGATGAAAAAGTTGCTCATAGCGTCGCTGCTGTTCGGCAGCGCCACTGCATACGGTTCAGACGGATTCGTGGTTCAGGACATTCACTTTGAGGGTCTTCAACGCGTCACCGTTGGTGCAGCATTACTGAACATGCCAGTTCGAGTGGGTGAGACGGTTAGTGATGAAGATATTAGCCGCACGATTCATTCATTGTTCGCAACTGGAAACTTTGAAGATGTTCGTGTCTTACGTGATGGCAATTCACTTGTTGTTCAGGTAAAAGAACGACCAACCATCGCCAGCATTACTTTCACCGGCAATAAATCGGTGAAAGATGACATGCTTAAGCAAAACCTTGAGGCCTCTCGTGTTCGTGTTGGTGAAGCTCTTGACCGCACTATGCTGTCTAATATTGAGAAGGGGCTGGAAGATTTCTATTACAGTGTTGGTAAATACAACGCGACAGTAAAAGCTGTTGTCACGCCACTGCCCCGCAACCGTGTTGATTTGAAGCTCGTTTTCTCTGAAGGGGTTTCTGCCAAGATCCAACAAATTAATATTGTTGGTAATAAAGCCTTCTCAACCAATGAGCTGCTTAATCAGTTCCAACTTAGGGATGATGTTCCCTGGTGGAACATGACGGCTGATCAGAAATACCAGAAACAAAAATTGGCAGGTGACCTTGAAACCTTGCGTAGTTTCTATCTTGATCGAGGCTATGCTCGTTTCAATATTGACTCGACTCAAGTTAATCTGACACCAGATAAGAAAGGTATTTATGTCGCTGTCAATATCACCGAAGGCGATCAGTATAAAATCGCCGGTGTTGATTTGAATGGTAATTTAGCGGGTTACCAGTCCCAAATCGAAGAATTGACTAAAATCGAACCGGGGTCTTTGTATAACGGTGCAGAAGTGACCAAGATGGAAACCGCCATCAAAAACCTGCTTGGTCGCCACGGTTATGCCTATCCTCGTGTAATGACACAACCTGAAATCAACGACACCGATAAGACGGTTAAACTGCATGTGAATGTTGATGCTGGCAATCGCTTCTACGTGCGTAAAATTCGTTTTTCAGGCAACGATATAAGTAAAGATTCAGTACTACGCCGTGAAATGCGTCAGATGGAAGGCTCCTGGCTGGGGAGTGATTTGGTTGAACAGGGCAAAGAACGCCTAAATAGACTAGGGTATTTTGACTCTGTTGATGTGGCAACGGAACGTGTACCGGACAGTCCAGATCAGGTTGATGTGGTTTACAAAGTCAAAGAACGCAATACTGGCTCGATGAACTTTGGTATTAGTTTCGGCACAGAAAGCGGCATGGGTTTCCAGATTGGTCTCCAACAAGCCAACTGGCTCGGAACGGGGAATTCCGTGAGCATCAACGCCAGTAAGAATGACTATTCAACATCAGCCGATTTATCTATGACTGACCCTTATTTCACTGTCGATGGTGTAAGTTTGGGTGGGCGCGTGTTCTATAACGATTTTCGCGCCGATGATGCCGATCTTTCGAATTATACCAATAAAGCCTACGGTACTGAGGGAACGCTCGGCTTCCCATTGAATGAAAATAATGGCCTGTCGTTTAGACTGGGTTATATCCATAACGCGTTGTCTAATATGCGACCACAGCTCGCGATGTGGCATTATTGGAATAAAATGGGTAAACATCCAAATTTTAAAGACAAGGCGCAATTTGACTCCAATGATTTCACCGTCACCATGGGATGGGTTTACAACAATCTTGACCGTGGTTTCTTCCCAACATCTGGTCTGAAATCATCTCTGGATGCGAAAGTGACAATTCCTGGTTCAGATAACCAGTTCTATAAAGTCACCTGGAACTCAGCAGCTTATTATCCACTGGATGATAATCGCTCATGGGTGTTGATGGGACGCACTCGTCTGGGATATGGCGGCGGTTTTGGTGGTAAGGAAATGCCATTCTATGAGAACTTCTATGCCGGTGGTTCCAGCAGTGTTCGCGGCTTCCGGTCGAATAATATCGGTCCGAAAGCAGTTTATTTAGATGAAAGTGGTAAACCAGAGAAAAATAGCCCATCCCGCGATGCCGTGGGAGGTAACGCGACAGCAGTTGTTAGTTTCGAACTGATTACCCCGACACCGTTCCTGGATGCTAAATATGCTAACTCCCTGCGGACTTCGTTATTTGTGGATGCGGGAACAGTGTGGGATACCAACTGGGATAAGACTTACGCTGGGATACCAGACTATAGTAAGCCAAATAACATCAGGATTTCGGCCGGTATTGCTTTGCAATGGATATCACCATTAGGGCCCTTGAGCTTCTCTTATGCGCAGCCAATTAAGGAATATGCAGGTGATAGAGCGGAGCAGTTCCAGTTCAGTATTGGCGGAGTTTGGTAATTATTAATCATTTTTGGTAAAAATCGCCCTATTATTAATATGTAAAAATAGCGTAGGTCAAAGGAGTTTATAGTGAAGAAAATATTGTGTGCAGCAGGTTTGAGTATAGCATTAGCGTTTTCTGCGGGTGCGCAGGCGGCAGATAAAATTGCTTTAGTGAACGTTGCTGAAGTTTTCCAACAGTTACCTGCCCGTGAAGCTGTGGCAAAACAGTTGGAAAATGAGTTTAAAGGCCGCGCAACCGAATTACAGCGTATGGAATCTGATCTGCAAACTAAAATCCAAAAATTACAGCGTGATAGTTCAACCATGAAAGCCAGTGAACGCGAAAAATTGGAAAAAGAAGTGATGGCGAAACGTGATGACTTTGCTCAGAAAGCACAAAGTTTTGAAAACGACAACCGCCATCGTCAGATGGAAGAACGCAATAAAATTCTGAACCGTATTCAGGATGCAGTTAAAGTGGTTGCAGGCAAAGAAGGTTACGATCTGGTTCTGGATGCGAATACCGTGGTGTATTCTACGTCTGGTAAAGATATCACTGCAGAAGTACTGAAACAGGTTAAGTAAGTAGATGGTTTCAATTCGATTGGCTGATCTCGCTCAGCAGTTGAATGCGCAATTGTACGGTGATGGCGATATCGTCATCACCGGTATTGCGCCGATGTATTCAGCAAATAACGAGCAAATTACATTTTTATCCGACAGTCGTTATACTGACAAACTTGCTACCTGTCAGGCTGCGGCGGTTGTGCTGCGCGAAGCAGATCTCCCTCACTGCAAAGTTGCCGCGTTGGTTGTTAATGATCCTTACCTGGCCTATGCACGCATGGCGCAAATTATGGATACGACACCGAAACCTGCACAGGATATCCACCCATCAGCAGTTATCTCCTCTGAGGCGGTATTGGGCAAAAATGTGGCGGTGGGGGCAAATGCGGTTATCGAATCCGGCGTTATGCTTGGTGATAATGTTATCGTTGGTGCGGGTTGTTTTATTGGAAAAAATGCGCGGATTGGGGCAGGAACCCGTCTTTGGGCCAATGTATCGATATATCACAATGTTGAAATTGGTGAGTTGTGTTTGATTCAATCGGGAGCTGTTATAGGTTCTGATGGTTTTGGTTATGCCAATGAGCGTGGGAATTGGGTTAAAATTCCACAGCTAGGCACAGTGATCATCGGAGATCGCGTTGAAATCGGCGCTTGCACGGCCATTGATCGCGGCGCATTGGATAACACTGTCATCGGTAATGGTGTTATCATAGACAACCAATGTCAGATTGCCCACAACGTGACAATTGGAGACAACACCGCGGTGGCTGGTGGTGTCATTATGGCGGGCAGTTTGAAAGTTGGCCGCTACTGTATGATTGGTGGAGCCAGTGTCATCAATGGGCACATGGAAATCTGTGACAAAGTGACCGTGACTGGTATGAGCATGGTGATACGTCCAATTACAGAGCCTGGCGTATACTCGTCGGGGTTCCCGTTACAACCGAACAAAGTTTGGCGCAAGACTGCCGCTTTAATCATGAACATCAATGAGATGAATAAGCGCTTAAAGTCAGTTGAACGCCAACTGAAAGGTGAAAACGAGTAATCATACCCGCATCTTGGATCGACATTTTTGATTAAACGTTTTTAGTTAGCATTTTTGGTTGTGCTTTTGATTTTTGCGGCCTGCCTGATAACTCTGAATTTGGAGTTAACGCAGGCCGTGTCGTTAATATTATGATTCTTATATGACAGGAAGAGTATTTAGATGAGTGATAATCATACTCTGCAAATTGAAGAGATTTTAGATTTACTGCCTCACCGCTACCCATTTTTGTTGGTAGACCGTGTTTTAGATTTTGAGGAAGGTAAATTTTTGCGCGCAGTCAAGAATGTATCATTTAATGAACCATTCTTTCAGGGGCATTTCCCTGGTAAGCCTATTTTTCCTGGTGTCTTGATCCTTGAAGCAATGGCTCAAGCTACCGGCATTCTGGCGTTCAAAAGTGTTGGATCACTGAAACCAGGTGAATTGTATTACTTTGCAGCGATTGATGGCGCTCGCTTCAAGCGTCCGGTTCTGCCAGGTGATCAAATGATCATGGAAGTAGAATTTATTAAAGAACGTCGCGGAGTTGCGCGTTTCAGGGGCGTAGCGAAAGTCGATGGAGAAGTGGCTTGTGAAGCTGAAATGATGTGTGCTCGCCGTCGTGAGGCTTAATCCATGATTGATCAGACCGCTGTTATCCATCCCTCTTCCATTATTGAAGAGGGTGCTGTTATTGGTGTCAATGTTCGCATTGGCCCATTTTGTTATATCGGTGCCCAAGTTGAGATTGGTGAAGGGACTGAATTGAAATCTCATGTTGTGGTTAATGGGATAACCAAGATTGGCCGCGATAATCAGATTTATCAATTTGCTTCCATCGGAGAGGTCAATCAGGATCTCAAATATCAGGGTGAACCCACTCGCGTTGAAATTGGTGACCGTAATCGCATTCGTGAAAGTGTTTCTATCCACAGAGGCACTGTTCAGGGTGGGGGCGTGACTAAAGTTGGTAGTGACAATCTGTTGATGATCAACGCCCATATCGCCCATGATTGCATCGTTGGTGATCGTTGTATTATTGCGAACAATGGTACATTGGGCGGACATGTTATTCTGGGTGATTATGTCATTATTGGTGGAATGACGGCCGTGCATCAATTCTGTCAAATTGGTTCTCACGTGATGGTTGGTGGTTGTTCCGGCGTTGCTCAGGATGTTCCTCCTTACATCATTGCACAGGGGAATCATGCAACACCTTTCGGATTGAATATCGAAGGTCTGAAGCGTCGTGGGTTTGACAAAGAATCTCTGCATGCAATTCGTAATGCCTATAAGACGCTTTATCGCAGCGGAAAAACATTGGAAGAAGCCAAGCAAGAGATTGATCTTCAAGCGGAAAACAACCCGCATGTGAAAGTATTCAGTGATTTTCTGGAACATTCCGCAAAATCCAGTCGTGGCATCATTCGTTAAGTAAGTAGATGAAGGATACTCCTTTGACTACCTTTTCTTCTGTTGATAATCAGCGCCCGCTGACAATTGGTTTAGTCGCCGGAGAAACTTCCGGTGATATCCTTGGGGCGGGGCTGATTCGAGCATTGAAAGCAAAAATTCCGCACGCCCGCTTTGTGGGTGTTGCTGGCCCTCTTATGCAGGCAGAAGGTTGTGAAGCCTGGTATGAGATGGAAGAGCTGGCCGTAATGGGGATCGTTGAAGTTCTGGGACGTTTGCCCCGTTTGCTGAAAATACGCAAAGACTTAACCGCACGTTTTACCGCGTTGAAGCCTGATGTGTTTATTGGCATTGATGCGCCTGACTTTAATATTACTTTGGAAGGCAGGCTTAAACAGCAGGGAATTAAAACAATCCATTACGTTAGCCCATCGGTATGGGCATGGCGTCAGAAACGTGTGTTTAAAATGGGGCGGGCAACGGATTTGGTATTGGCGTTTTTACCTTTTGAAAAAGCCTTTTACGATCAGTTTAACGTTCCATGTCGATTTATTGGGCACACAATGGCAGATGCGATGCCTTTGCAACCTGATAAAGCAGCTGCCAGAAAAATTCTGGGTATTCCATTAACTGCTCACTGTTTGGCGATCTTGCCTGGTAGTCGTCATGCTGAAGTAGAGATGCTCAGTGCTGACTTCTTAAAAACTGCACAATTATTGCGGGAGAAATTTCCCGACTTGCATGTACTGGTTCCTCTGGTTAATGCCAAACGGCGTGAACAGTTTCAGCGCATTAAAAACGAGATAGCACCGGATTTGCTGCTCCATTTATTAGATGGCAAAGCGCGTGAAGCCATGATTGCCAGTGATGCTACTTTACTGGCATCCGGTACGGCTGCACTGGAATGTATGCTGGCCAAATGCCCAATGGTGGTCGGCTATAGAATGAAACCTTTTACATTTTGGCTGGCAAAACGCCTGGTGAAAACACCGTATGTTTCTTTGCCTAACTTGCTGGCAGGAAAAGAATTAGTCAAAGAATTACTACAGGATGAATGCAAACCACAAGCATTGTCAGAGGCATTGTTACCTCTTGTGCAAGGTGGTGCTGATGTGGAAACGTTGAAACAAACGTTCTTGCATTTGCATGAAAGCATTCGCTGTGATGCCGATGAAAAGGCTGCGCAAGCCGTTTTGGAATTAGCGAGAAGATGATGGATTTTGTTTATCCACAGGCGAATTTGATTGCCGGTGTTGATGAAGTTGGACGTGGCCCATTGGTAGGGGCTGTAGTGACTGCTGCGGTTATTCTTGATCCGGCTAAACCCATTGCAGGCTTGATGGATTCGAAAAAACTCACAGAAAAGCGCCGTGAAGCACTGTATTGGGAAATAAAAGAAAAAGCCTTATGTTGGAACCTGGGTCGTGCAGAGCCGGAAGAGATCGATCAACTTAACATCCTCCATGCCACGATGCTGGCTATGCAAAGAGCTGTTGAGGGGTTGGCACTCATACCGGATTATGTTCTGATTGATGGCAATCGCTGTCCGGCATTAGTCATGCCAGCTCAAGCTGTCGTGAAGGGCGATAGCCTGGTTGCAGAAATAAGCGCCTCCTCCATTCTTGCCAAAGTAACACGTGACAGGGAAATGGCAGAGCTGGATAAACAGTTCCCTGGCTACGGCTTTGCGAAACACAAAGGTTATCCAACCGCCCTGCATCTGGAAAAATTGGCTTCTTTGGGCGCTACGGAGCATCATCGTAAAAGTTTTGCGCCAGTTAAACGGGCGCTAGGTCTTAGATAAAATCTGGGATAAGTATCTGGGCAGATTATGACAGAACCACGTTTTGTACACTTACGTGTTCACAGTGATTATTCAATGATTGATGGCTTGGCTAAGACCGGCTCACTGGTGAAAAAAGTCGCCAAATTGGGGATGCCAGCTTTTGCGATCACAGATTTTACCAACTTGTGTGGATTGGTGAAATTCTATGGCAGTGCCCATGGTGCTGGTATCAAGCCAATTATTGGTGCGGATTTTTATGTGGAAAGTGATTTGTTGGGGGATGAATATGCCCATCTGACGATCCTTGCCCGTAATAATGAAGGCTATCAAAACCTGACCTTACTGATCTCTGAGGCTTACCAAAAAGGTTATGGCGCGATTGGCCCGACTATCCAGCGGGAATGGCTGGTGAAATACAAAACAGGGTTAATCCTGCTGTCGGGCGGGCGCATGGGGGATGTGGGTAAATTCCTGCTGCGTGGCAATCGTGCGATGGTGGATCAATGCCTCGATTTTTATCAGGAATATTTCCCTGACAGCTATTACCTTGAGTTGATCCGTACCGGACGTCAGGATGAAGAAAACTATCTTCATGCGGCTGTGGTGCTGGCGTCAGAAAAAAATCTTCCCGTCGTGGCAACCAATGACGTTTGTTTTCTTGAAAGCGAGGACTTCGAAGCTCACGAGATTCGGGTTTCTATCCACGATGGTTATACACTGTCTGATCCGAAACGCCCTAAAAATTACAGCCCTCAGCAATATCTACGCAGTGAACAGGAAATGTGCGAGCTTTTCTTAGACATTCCTGAAGCGCTACAAAATAGCGTCGAAATTGCTAAACGCTGTAATGTCACAATCCGCCTTGGTGAGTATTTCCTGCCGCAGTTTCCAACGGGCGAAATGAGCACTGAAGATTTTCTCGTTGAAAAATCCAAGCAAGGATTGGAAGAACGTCTGGAGTTTCTTTATCCCGATCCGGAAGTCAGGGCGCAAAAACGTCCAGAATATGATGAGCGTCTTGATATTGAGCTGAACGTTATCAACCAGATGGGATTTCCTGGCTACTTCCTGATCGTAATGGAATTTATCCAGTGGTCGAAAGACAATGGTGTTCCCGTTGGTCCAGGACGAGGCTCTGGTGCCGGCTCCCTTGTGGCTTATGCGTTAAAAATTACTGACCTCGATCCACTGGAATTCGATCTGCTGTTTGAACGTTTCCTTAACCCTGAACGTATTTCCATGCCAGATTTTGACATCGATTTTTGCATGGAAAAACGTGATCAGGTTATCGATCACGTAGCAGATATGTATGGACGAGATGCGGTATCGCAGATCATCACGTTTGGTACGATGGCGGCGAAAGCGGTTATCCGCGATGTTGGGCGTGTACTTGGGCATCCCTATGGATTTGTAGATCGAATATCGAAACTGGTGCCTTCTGATCCGGGTATGACACTGGAAAAAGCGTTTGTCGCCGAGCCACAGCTACCTGAAATTTACGAAGCGGATGAAGAGGTTAAAGAGCTGATAGACATGGCGCGCAAACTGGAAGGTGTCACTCGTAACGCAGGTAAACATGCCGGTGGTGTTGTTATTGCACCAACCAAAATTACTGATTTTGCACCGATTTACTGTGATCCAGAAGGGCAAAACCCGGTTACCCAGTTTGACAAAAACGATGTGGAATACGCAGGCCTGGTTAAGTTTGACTTCCTTGGTCTGAGAACCCTGACCATCATCAACTGGGCACTTGAGATGGTGAATGCACGTCGTGCCAAGAAAGGGTTGGAACTGATTGATATCGCAGCTATTCCTCTGGATGATCAGAAAAGTTTCGATATGCTGCAACGTTCTGAAACCACGGCCGTGTTCCAGCTTGAATCGCGCGGAATGAAGGATTTAATCAAACGCCTGCGCCCTGACTGTTTTGAAGACATGATCGCCTTGGTGGCACTGTTCCGTCCTGGGCCATTGCAATCAGGCATGGTAGATAACTTTATCGACCGTAAACATGGACGGGAAGAACTTTCCTATCCTGATGTTGAATGGCAGCATGAATCCTTAAAACCCGTATTGGAGCCAACTTACGGTATCATCCTGTATCAGGAACAGGTGATGCAGATTGCGCAGGTTTTAGCCGGTTATACCCTTGGCGGGGCAGATATGTTGCGCCGTGCAATGGGTAAGAAAAAACCAGAGGAGATGGCTAAACAGCGATCAGTATTTGAAGAGGGAGCGGTAAAACAGGGCGTTGATGGTACGCTCGCCATGAAAATCTTCGATTTAGTGGAGAAATTCGCGGGTTATGGCTTTAACAAATCTCACTCCGCAGCTTATGCGCTGGTTTCTTACCAAACATTATGGCTGAAAGCCCACTATCCGGCAGAATTTATGGCTGCCGTGATGACAGCAGATATGGATAACACCGAAAAAGTTGTTGGGTTGGTGGATGAGTGTTGGCGCATGGGGCTGAAAGTTCTTCCTCCTGATATCAATAGCGGCTTGTACCATTTCCATGTCAATGATGATGGAGAAATTGTTTACGGCATTGGTGCGATTAAAGGTGTGGGTGAAGGCCCGATTGAAGCGATTATTGAAGCCCGGCAGAAAGGGGGGCATTTCAAAGAGCTATTCGACCTGTGTGCACGTGTTGATATCAAAAAAATAAACCGGCGGGTGATGGAAAAACTGATCATGTCCGGTGCTTTTGATCGACTGGGGCCACATCGTGCGGCACTGATGTCGTCCCTGGAAGGGGCACTGAAAGCAGCGGATCAACATGCCAAAGCAGAAGCCACGGGTCAAACCGATATGTTTGGTGTATTGGCTGAAGAACCAGAACAAGTTGAGCGTTCGTATGCCAGCACTCCCAAATGGCCAGATCAGGTGGTATTGGATGGTGAGCGGGAAACGCTGGGTTTGTACTTAACTGGACACCCAATCACAGGTTATTTGAAAGAGATTGAACGATATACCAATGGATTACGTCTAAAAGATGTGAACCCAACACCTCGTGGTCAGGTAACAACTGTGGTAGGTTTGGTATTAGCTTCCAAAATAGTGACGACCAAACGGGGCAATCGGATTGGTATCAGTACATTAGATGATCGTTCAGGACGTCTAGAGATTATGCTGTTTTCTGATGCGTTGGAAAGGTATCAGCATTTATTGGAACAGGACAAAATTTTGATTGCTACCGGACAAGTCAGCTTTGATGACTTCAGCGGTGGACTTAAAATGACAGTTCGTGAATTAATGGATATCAGTGAGGCACGTGAAAAATTTGCACGTGGGCTTGCTATCTCATTATCAGACAGGCAAATTGATGAACAATTATTGAGCCGTCTTCGTGGTGCATTGGAGCCACACCGCTCAGGTACAATACCGGTTCATCTTTATTACCAGCGGGTAGATGCCCGCGCCCGCTTACGATTCGGGGCGACATGGCGGGTAACGCCAACAGACACCCTTTTGACAGATCTGCGAACTCTGCTGGGTAATGAGCAGGTAGAATTAGAATTTGACTAGAATAGGAACATTATGAGTCTGAATTTTCTGGATTTTGAACAGCCGATTGCCGAGCTGGAAGCGAAAATTGATTCGCTTACCGCAGTTAGCCGTCAAGATGAAAAGCTAGATATCAATCTGGATGAAGAAGTCCAGCGTTTGCGGGAAAAAAGCCTGGAGCTGACTCGCAAAATTTTCGCTGATTTAGGGGCATGGCAAATTTCCCAGCTATCACGTCATCCATTGCGCCCTTATACATTGGATTATATTCAGCGCATATTTACTGACTTTGAAGAGTTAGCGGGTGATCGGGCCTATGCTGATGACAAGGCTATTGTGGGTGGGTTAGCACGTATTGATGGTCGTCCTGTCATGGTGATAGGCCACCAGAAAGGGCGTGAAACCAAAGAAAAAATCCGCCGCAATTTTGGTATGCCATCACCGGAAGGTTATCGTAAGGCGTTGAGATTGATGGAAACAGCCGAACGTTTCAAATTGCCAATCATTACTTTCATTGATACTCCTGGTGCATATCCTGGGGTAGGCGCAGAAGAGCGTGGCCAGTCAGAAGCTATTGCACGTAACTTGCGTGAAATGTCTCATCTTTCTGTACCTATCATCTGTACAGTGATTGGCGAAGGGGGTTCTGGTGGAGCGTTGGCGCTTAGTGTTGGTGATAAAGTCAACATGTTGCAATACAGTACCTTCTCTACTATCTCTCCTGAAGGTTGTGCTTCCATTTTGTGGAAAAGCGCTGAAAAAGCACCATTGGCAGCTGAAGCAATGGGGAATACCGCCCCACGTCTGAAAGAATTGAATCTGATTGATACTGTTATTCCTGAGCCATTGGGTGGTGCGCACCGTCACTATGAAGAAATCGCTGAAACATTGAAAACTCAATTGTTGGCTGATCTTTCTGAATTGAGTGAACTGGACAGTGAAGAATTAGTTAACCGTCGTTATGAGCGTTTAATGCAGTACGGTTACTGCTAAGATCTGAAAGTTTTTAATCGCTAATCGCGGGTGGAAAGTATTTCAGGTGGAAATACTGAGGAGTGATAACTTCCTGGTATTTCCACCTGTTTTGCTGTTTATAAGGGCGAAATCATCATGGCATATATAATCTAATATTATCATGCCTGATGATGTTGGGATGGAGTGGGTGCCTTGTAGGCTGGGCTTTAAAATAATAAATTGAGTTTTTCTATGGCCAAATATAAATATATTATTTATGCGTTTTCTTGCGTGTTTATCTGGAGCTTTATTCCTTCTATATCGCGTTTTGGTCAGAAAGAGATGGATCACTTCCAATATTTATTCTGGTCAAATATTTTGTCTGTTTTAGCGGTATTTGTCGTTGCCCTCATGATGGGGAAAAGTTGGAAGGGCATTTTATTTATTCCTTTGCCCGTTATGCTTAAGGTTTTGATCTTAGGTGCTTTGGATTGTTTCTTCTATTTGCTGCTTTACTATGGTTATGCCATTGAAAATGGTGTTGCTGTTTTGGTAATCCAATATAGCTGGCCGTTAATGATTATTGGATTGTCATTTTTCCTGTTTAAAGAGAAATTAACGATCAGGCAAATGATTGGCATTGCAATGGGTTTTATAGCTGTTGTGATCACTTTCACGAAAGGAAATATTACCGAGATTGCAGTGGAACATCCGCAGGCATTGTTGCTGGTATTTAGCGGATCATTTTGTTTTGCATTAATGTCAGTATTATCGAGACAGTTTGCTATTGATCCCTATATTAGTACATTTTGGGTATTCCTCTGTTCCACCTTAGTCTCCGCGGTATTTATGTTTGCTTTCAGCAGCATTAAATTACCTGCCGGTGATTCACTGATGCCAACATTACTTAACGGCATCATACTGAATGGGATCTCTTATATTATTTGGTTTAAGGCCATGAATGGCCCTGATTCCCATAAGGTTGCCTCAATCTTATTTTTATCACCCGTCTTGTCGATGATGTGGATTATCCTGTTTTTTGGTGATGCGTTTGTCCCTGCCTATGTGATTGGGTTAGTGTTGGTTATTGTTTCTGGATTACTCTGTATCAGTGCTAAAAGAAAGACTTCCGAACAAAATGAATTGATGGATGATCTGATTGAGGATTGATCAGGCAAAATGAAGAAAGGTTTGGCTCCATAATGGTAAATATTCATGATCTTTTGCTTATGACATTGGCAGAACAGATTGGCCAGCATAAAAAAATTTTGGTCGGATTTAGCGGTGGATTAGATTCCTCCGTATTGCTGCATTTACTTGTTCGTTTGCGAACCCAATCTCATCAATTGAATAGTGAACGAATGGCGCTAAGGGCAATCCATATTCACCATGGCTTAAACCCAAAGGCGGATTTATGGGTCGAACATTGTCGTCAGATTTGTGCTGACTGGCAGGTAGATTTCCGAACCGAAAAAGTCCAGCTTAATACTCGCCAGAATGGGATTGAAGCTGCGGCTAGACATGCGCGTTATCACGCATTCCAACGTGAGCTACAGCAGGATGAAATTTTAATCACGGCACAGCATCTTGATGACCAGGCAGAAACGTTTTTACTAGCATTGAAACGGGGCAGCGGTCCGGCGGGATTATCTTCCATGCCTGCCAGAATGCCATTTGCGGGAACAACATTGATTCGTCCATTGCTAAATGTAAGTCGTGCAGAATTGGAAGAGTATGCACAGATACAAAAATTACAGTGGGTAGAGGATGACAGTAATCAAGATGATCGTTATGACCGCAATTTCCTGCGTCTAAATATCATGCCGTTACTCAATCAGCGTTGGCCTCATTTCTCACAAGCGGTTTCCCGCAGTGCCAGCTTGTGTGGAGAGCAAGAACAATTGCTGGATGAATTACTGAAAGAATCTTTGGATTTATTGATTACAGCGGAAGGTTCGATCTCTATTCCTCCTTTGGAAAACAGTTCTGAAGCAAAACGAAATGCGTTGTTGCGGCGGTGGCTCCATCAGTGTGGGGTAAAAATGCCGGCACGCGAGCAACTTCAACGAATTTGGTCAGAAGTAGCACTTGCCAGACAAGATGCGGAGCCGCGTTTTAGGTTAGGGCAATATGATATTCGTCGTTATCGGCAGCAACTTTGGCTACTTCCCCAATACCAGAATCTGGCGGGAACTATTCTTGAATGGGATTTACAGCAGGAATTGATGTTACCAGATGGATTGGGAACGCTGTTTTGTTCTAAAGAAAACGGTATTACAGTGAGAAAGCCAAACAGTAATGAGCAAGTGACAATTCGTTTTGGTTTTCAGGGTAATAGTGTCCAGGGCAATATTAGCATTGTGGGACGGCAACATTCCCGCCACAGTAAAAAACTGTGGCAAGAATTTGGGGTTGCACCTTGGCTCAGGGAGAGAACGCCTTTGCTCTATTACAACGAAAAACTGATAGCTGCGCTGGGAGTTTTCATCACTAAAGAAGGGCAGAATTTGCCTGATGGCGAAGGAATTTCAGTTCAGTGGAAGAAAATCACACATCATATTTAATAGCATGGTTAGTCACGTAGTGATAAACGTAGAGTTGACTATAACGACTTATTGATTGGTCTATGAAGATTTCTTTTTACATAAAAAGTCCTTATCTTATATAAGGACTTTGGGGAGAAGGTTCTCATCGTTATTAGCGATCAGATTTAAGAATGCTCGATAACAATCGTTCCAATTTCTGGATTGCTGAAACTGATAATGTAATCTAACCTTAATTCACGGGTTCCTTCATTTGAATCGATGAGAAGATATTCAATTTTTTTTCTTAAAATCAGTTTATTAGCTTTTCCTTCAAATGTGTCACCACCTCGCAATTGGAGATGTAAATGTAGCTGGCGTTGGCATGCTAGCTCAAGGTTATCGTAATCATCACAGTTAATTGGTTGATATTCTTCGTTATCTATAGACATATTTGCTCACCACTATGTTAGTGGCGGTTATCGTGCCGCCCGTGATTGACCAAAATCAAATGCAAAATGCTACTTACGACTATAGCACAGTAAGCTTTCCGTGATTACTGAATAAGTCGGTGAGAATTTCGTTAAAACAGGAAGCGGATTGAACCTGTATCTTACCATTACACAATAAAATAAAGTCATACTATTTGATTGCTCTTTCCGTGCATTTTGGAACCCAGTAGAGTAATGTCAATTTTGTTATGTAAAGTTTATGCTTTGCGTGAAAGTCAATGATTATCTTTTTGAATTTATTGGATCAAATGATGAATAAAAAAATATTGCTTGCATTGTTGGTTGCTGGTGTATTCACAGCTGCGGGATGTCAGAATACTTCCGTAACCCAGAATAGCCCTGTATCTCAGGAAAAGTCTCAGTCAACCGAAAACGTGTTTAGTGGTGTTGTACCTTGTGCGGATTGTGCAGGTATTGAGACCACCTTACAACTTGCTAAAGATGGGACATATATATTGGGGCAAACCTATTTGGAAGCCAAAGATGAGAAAAATACGTTCTTTGAAACAGGTCATTGGGTGATAAACGGTAAAAAGGTTGTGTTAAGTCAGCAAGACGGCCAAAAATCTTATTATCAGATGAAAGGCGAAAATTTGGTTATGCTGGATATCGATGGCGAGCCAATTGAATCAAGCTTCAATTATGAATTAGATAAAGTCAAACCGAAAAAGCTGGCAGGAGAATACAGCTATTTTGCTGATTCTGCTCTCTTTACGGAATGTGGTACTGGAAGGCGTTATGATGCTGCGGAAAATATCGATTTAGAACGTGGCTATAGCGCCATGGGAGTAGAAGGTGGAACCCCTGTTTATGTGGAAATAGAGGGCTATTATACGGTTCGTCCTTCAATGGAAGATGGCTTGTTTGATAATGCAGTGGTCCAAACAGGTAAAATTCGTTTTGACAAAGCTGCTTCCTGTCATACTAAGAAATAACACATAACAGCGACGTATAATCTATTGAAAAACCTGCGTAATGAATACACAGGTTTTCTTAAAAGCTGACAAACGAAATTAAGCTTGTTGAATATGGCTTTTCAGGTAATCAACAATATTTTCCAGTTTCAGCATCTGCTTATCACCAGTGCGGCGGTGTTTATATTCGATCTCACCGTTATCTAAGTTACGATCACCGATAACCAGAGTATGTGGTACACCGATCAGTTCCATATCAGCAAACATAACACCAGGGCGTTCTTTACGATCATCGATAATGACATCAATGCCGCTGGCACGTAAGTCTGCATATAATTTTTCGGCGACTTCTTTAACACGGTAAGATTTATGCATGTTCATTGGCAGAATAGCTACTTGGAATGGGGCTATGGCATCTGGCCAGATAATGCCACGATCATCGTGGTTCTGTTCAATGGCTGCTGCAACGATACGGGTGATACCAATCCCATAGCACCCCATAGTGATAACTTGATTGTGCCCATCTTCGTTTTGCACAGTTGCTTTCAAAGCATCAGAGTACTTGGTGCCTAATTGGAAGATATGACCCACTTCAATACCACGCTTGATTAACAGCGTTCCTTTACCATCTGGGCTAGCGTCACCTTCAACGACGTTACGGATATCAGCCACTTCTGGTAATGGTAAATCACGCTCCCAGTTAATGCCGAAATAGTGTTTGTCATCAATATTGGCGCCTGCACCAAAATCACTCATGACAGATACGCTGCGGTCAATAATGACAGGTATCGGCAGGTTGACCGGACCTAAAGAGCCTGGGCCTGCTTTCACGATGGTACGGATTTCTTCTTCGGTAGCGAAAGTGAGCGGGCTGGCGACTAAAAGCAATTTTTCTGCCTTGATCTCATTCAGTTCATGATCACCGCGTACCAGCAAGGCAACTAGTTTATGTCCGCTTTCTTCTGCGGCGTGAACGATCAGAGTCTTAACGGTTTTTTCAATTGGCAGATTGAATTGTTCGACCAGCTCAGCAATCGTTTTGGCGTTTGGTGTATCGACCAGGCGCATCTCTTCAGATGGAGCTGTACGCTCTTGAGATGGCATAACTGCTTCCGCTAATTCAATATTAGCTGCATAGTTAGACTCGGTAGAGAAAACGATATCATCTTCACCACTGTCTGCCAGGACTTGGAATTCATGGGAAGCACTGCCACCGATTGAACCCGTATCAGCCAGAACTGCGCGGAAATCTAAGCCGATGCGGGTAAAGATCTTACTGTAGGCATCGTACATCTTATCGTAAATTTCTTGCAGGGACTCCTGGCTGGTGTGGAAAGAGTATGCATCTTTCATGATAAATTCACGTGAACGCATGACACCAAAACGTGGGCGAACTTCATCACGGAATTTGGTCTGGATCTGGAACAGGTTCAGTGGAAGCTGCTTATAGGAAGTGACCTCGTTACGAACCAGATCAGTGATAACTTCTTCATGGGTTGGTCCCAAAACGAAAGGGCGTTCACCGCGATCAACAAAACGCAGTAATTCTGGGCCATATTGTTCCCAACGGCCACTTTCCTGCCACAAATCTGCTGGCTGAACTACTGGCATGGAAACCTCAACCGCTCCCGCATTATTCATCTCTTCACGAACAATGTTTTCAACTTTTCTCAACGCGCGGACACCTGTCGGCATCCAGTTGTACAGACCTGAAGCGAGTTTACGGATCATTCCAGCACGAAGCATCAGTTTATGACTGACGACTTCTGCATCAGCAGGCGTCTCTTTTAAAGTAGAGAGCAGATATTGGCTAGTACGCATAGTAAGTTTCCATTGGATAGCGAAAAATAAAGACAAATCGCTAGTCTACCAGCGAGCTTGCGATGTCAAAAGGAGTTTTAGCGGTGTTCGATAGAAACCACTTCTGTTGTGGTATTAAAAACTCGCCAGCGGACGTTAAAATCCAAGATATGAGCGGCATATAGGCGGTTTTCCTGCGCTTTTTTACGGTAGGCAGGACGAGGATCTTGAGCTAATACTTGGCTAATAAAGCGCCTCAAATGAGGATAATGGGTTTTGTGGGATAAAAGTTGGTATTCCGCTTCTGGTGAGAAATTCACTGCCATATCTGCCTCTGGTGCGGCTTGGGCAAAACCAGCCTTGGCTTCTGGTCGTGATTCGGCGAAAGGCAGGTAAGGTTTGATGTCGATAACTGGTGTACCATCCACCAAATCCAAACTACCAAGTTCCAGAATAACGCGGTTGTTCTCGCATTGAATATCTCTCAATTCCACCAGTGACATGCCAATTGGATTGGGGCGAAAGGTTGAACGGGTGGCAAAAACGCCCATTTTGGCATTTCCTCCTAAACGGGGTGGGCGCACTAATGGATTCCAGCCACCCTCCATGGTTTGATGGAAGACAAAAATAATCCATAAATGACTGAACTGCTCCAGCCCGCGTACTGCATCAACCTGGTTGTAAGGCGCAAGTAACTCTAGCTGCCCTGTACCATCTTCGACCAAACCCGGTTGACGGGGAATAGCAAATTTCTCTTTGTAAGGAGAATGAATGGTCCCTATTTGCGTAAAATGAAAATCTGCCATAAGCGCTTTTTATTAATAATAATTATTTATTGGTTGTCAGTAATGCAGTGCCTTCACAGATGGCAATTTGGTAACAACCCTGACCCGGTAAAATTGCACATTGATGAAGTAAAACTGCGTTTGCGTTTAGATAAGATGCTTTCGTCAGCATATTTTGTCGTGCGGTTGCAATACTGGCGGGAGAGTCTTGCAGCGTATTACGGCAGGATTCTCCGGCTACAATACCTAACTCTTTAAATGGCAAACCTAAAAGCTCATCCGGCTTGGTATAGAGGTGGACATAAGAGGGCATCTTACTTTTCTTGACTGACTGATGTTTCAACTTCGGATCTGATATACCAGATTTATTGGACTGGGTTGGTGATGAAGTACAACCGGCTATAAAGAGCGCTATGAAACAGATAGGTAACACACGCATCGAGTTGAATCCTCATATTTTATTTAATAAAAATGGGTGGATATAAAAATACCCACCCAATGATTTTAATCTTGATTGTCTGAATAGGAAAGATTACCAGCCTTTTATTGCTCCACCCTTGAAGACTTCATTGGCTTCTTTTTCTACTTCTGGAGACTGGTATGCTTTCACGAATTTTTGCACATTTTCTGCATCTTTATTGTCTTCACGGCTGACAATAATATTTACGTAAGGTGAATCTTTATCTTCAACAAAAATCCCATCTTGCTCTGGTGTTAAACCAATTTGCCCCGCATAGGTATTATTGATAATAGCGAAAGCAATCTTTTGGTCGTCCAGTGAACGTGGTAGTTGTGGTGCTTCCAACTGTACGATATCTAGGTGCTTAGGATTGCTGGTAATGTCCAAAATAGTTGGCAGCAGACCAACACCCTCTTTCAGAGTGATAAGACCTTGTTTTTGTAATAACAGCAGAGAGCGGCCTTGGTTAGTCGGATCGTTGGGGATGGCAATTTGAGAACCATCTTGCAATTCATCCAGTGACTTAATTTTTTTAGAGTATGCTGCCATTGGGAAAATGAAAGAGTTACCAACAATTGCCAATTTGTAGTTACGTTCTTTCACTTGCTGATCTAAAAAAGGCTTATGTTGGAAGACATTCACATCAATATCCCCCTTACTCAATGACTCATTTGGCAGAACGTAATCATTGAATGTAGTCAGCTCAACATCAAGGCCATATTTATCCTTAGCCACTTGTTTAGCAACTTCAGCAACTTTAAGTTCAGGTCCTGCAATAACGCCAACCTTGATATGGTTTGGATCACGTTGTTCTTGTCCGCAACCAGCAAGAATTAATGTACCTAACAATGCACTGATTGTAGCAATGGATTTCAATTTTACTGACATATTTTCACCCCTATTGAATACTGATTTATAACCTGTCTTATCAAGTTACTGCGTACTACTATAATGAGGCTCTTATTCCCTTCATCTTTCAAATTGCAGCCAATAAAGCAGCAACTTGAAATTTGTCGGGTATAGGTATAAGCCTTGCCACTTTGTTGAAAATAATTTATTTGCGATTAACGGCTTTCACTAAATGATCACCGCCGACCTGAATTAAGAACACTAAAACAACTAATAATGCTAATACGGTATTCATCACTGTCGCATCGTAGCCGATATAGCCATATTGATAGCCAATCTGGCCCAGGCCACCGGCACCAACAGCGCCACCCATTGCGGAATAACCAACTAATGTAATTAAAGTGATGGTGGCGGCATTAATCAAACTTGGTAATGCTTCCGGCAATAAGATCTTTTTGACGATCTGAAATGGGGTTGCTCCCATTGCACGCGCTGCTTCAATTAAGCCAGTCGGGATTTCCAACAATGCATTTTCCACCATGCGAGCAATAAACGGCGCCGCACCCACAGTCAGCGGAACAATGGCTGCCTGCAAGCCGATAGATGTTCCTACAATCAGACGGGTAAATGGGATCATCCATACCAATAGAATAATAAAAGGTATTGAACGCGTAATATTTACCAATGCAGAAAGTATGCGATAAAGCGTGCCATTTTCAATTATCTGCCCAGGGCGAGTAACATATAGAAGCACACCCGCCGGCAATCCAATAACAAAGCCAAAGAAACCAGAGACGAAAGTCATAACGAGGGTTTCCCAGACTCCTTTAGCCATTAATAAAATCATTCCTTCAGACATAACCGAGAACCTCTACTTTCACATGATGCTCTTCTAAAAATGCAATTGTTGATTTGATACTATCGTTTTCCCCATCTAATTCAGCCAGCATAACCCCAAATTTCACACCGCCAGCGTAGTCAATTTGAGAACTTAATATGCTGATGTCGATATTAAAGCGGCGAACGGCTATAGAGATTACAGGTGCATCAACTGATTTACCTGTGAACTCCAGCTTCAATAATGGACTGCGATCAGGCGCGGATTCCGGTTGTAACTTCTGTAAATAATCTTCAGGAATATCCAAGTGCAACGTAGATTTGATAAATTCCTGAGCAACCGGTGTCTTGGGATGCGAAAATATCTCGCTCACAACATCTTGTTCGATCAATTGACCACCACTGATGACGGCAACTTGATCACAGATACGTTTAACAACATCCATTTCATGGGTAATGAGAAGAATGGTCAAACCCAGTCGACGGTTAATGTCTTTTAATAATTCCAGAATAGAGCGCGTTGTTGCTGGATCCAGAGCGCTGGTGGCTTCGTCACACAAAAGCACTTTGGGAGAATTTGCCAAAGCCCGCGCAATAGCAACACGCTGCTTTTGACCACCCGATAAATTGGCAGGATAAGCATCATGTTTTTCAGTAAGTCCAACTAACTCTAGTAATTCGTTAACCCTAGCCTTTATTTCGGCTTTTGGCGTGTTATTAAGCTCCAAAGGTAACGCGACGTTGTCAAACACGGTTCTGGATGACAATAAATTAAAGTGCTGGAAAATCATGCCAATATGACGACGTGCATGCGTTAACTCACGTTCTGAAAGAGAAGTGAGATCCTGCCCTGCCACTAATACCTGACCAGAAGTCGGCCGTTCAAGCATATTCACACAGCGAATTAAGGTGCTTTTGCCTGCACCGGAAGAACCAATAACACCATATATTTGTCCCTGCGGGACATGTAGGTTGATATCTGAAAGCGCTTTTATCGTGCGCGTTCCTTGTTGAAATATCTTATTTATCTGAGTCAGTCTTATCATTTTTTTCTTATTAGATGTAAAGATGAATGACTTGAGAACATTTCAACAAGTCATGAATTAAAGTGGATGTTAAGGCGTCTAGACGTCTAAGTCAACTAGGAATAAATTAAATGCTGCATTCTCAATCAGTAATGAATCATGCGATACTGTCCACTTGGTACATTCTTGGAGTAATCAGGTGACTCAAGGTATTCCCGCCGTATTTTTAGATCGTGACGGCACGATTAACATCGATCATGGTTATGTACATGAAATAGATAATTTTCAATTTATTGATGGTGCTATTGAAGCCATGCTTGAATTGAAAAAAATGGGCTACGCTCTGATTTTGGTTACCAATCAATCAGGCATTGCACGTAAGATTTTTACTGAAGATCAATTTATGCAATTAACAGAATGGATGGATTGGTCATTGGCAGATAGGGGGGTTGATCTTGATGGCATCTATTATTGTCCACATCATCCAGAAGCAGAGGATGAAGAATATAAGAAGAGCTGTGACTGTCGTAAACCACAACCAGGTATGTTGTTAGATGCACAGAAAGCATTACATATCGATATGTCCTCTTCTTATATGGTAGGAGATAAAATAGAAGATATGTTGGCAGCCAAGGCTGCGAAAGTTGGTACCAAGGTTCTTGTTCGTACAGGAAAACCAATAATAGAAGAAGCAGAACAGGTTGCGGATTTGGTCGTTAATAGCTTGTCAGACTTGCCAAATGTAATAAAAAATAGGCAAAAATAACCTTTTGGGTTAAATTGTGAGCGTTTAAATAAAAAATCACAAAAAAGACTTGCCTAAATTAGAAGGCTCCCTATAATGCGCTTCCGTTGTCACGACAAACACACAAACCTGTCGGGATGACAACGTGAAAAGCCCTGAAAAATAAGGCTTGACACGATAAGAGGAAAGCGTAAGATACGCAGCCTCGCAACCCGGAAGGCACTTCCGGTTGCCAACGCTCTTTAACAAATTAATCAGACAATCTGTGTGGGCACTCGCAAGACACTATCGATATGCCGAAAGGCAAAAAAGATTAAAGTCTTAAAGAGTGACCTGACAGTTAATTCATGATGAACTAACAGTAAGATTCTTTGAGCATCAAACTTTTAATTGAAGAGTTTGATCATGGCTCAGATTGAACGCTGGCGGCAGGCCTAACACATGCAAGTCGAGCGGCAGCGGGGGAAAGCGTGCTTTCCTGCCGGCGAGCGGCGGACGGGTGAGTAATGTCTGGGGATCTGCCTGATGGAGGGGGATAACCACTGGAAACGGTGGCTAATACCGCATAACCTCTGAGGAGCAAAGTGGGGGACCTTCGGGCCTCACGCCATCGGATGAACCCAGATGGGATTAGCTAGTAGGTGGGGTAAAGGCTCACCTAGGCGACGATCCCTAGCTGGTCTGAGAGGATGACCAGCCACACTGGGACTGAGACACGGCCCAGACTCCTACGGGAGGCAGCAGTGGGGAATATTGCACAATGGGCGCAAGCCTGATGCAGCCATGCCGCGTGTATGAAGAAGGCCTTCGGGTTGTAAAGTACTTTCAGCGGGGAGGAAGGCATAGAGCCGAATACGCTTTATGATTGACGTTACCCGCAGAAGAAGCACCGGCTAACTCCGTGCCAGCAGCCGCGGTAATACGGAGGGTGCAAGCGTTAATCGGAATTACTGGGCGTAAAGCGCACGCAGGCGGTCAATTAAGTTAGATGTGAAATCCCCGGGCTTAACCTGGGAATGGCATCTAAGACTGGTTGACTAGAGTCTCGTAGAGGGGGGTAGAATTCCACGTGTAGCGGTGAAATGCGTAGAGATGTGGAGGAATACCGGTGGCGAAGGCGGCCCCCTGGACGAAGACTGACGCTCAGGTGCGAAAGCGTGGGGAGCAAACAGGATTAGATACCCTGGTAGTCCACGCTGTAAACGATGTCGATTTGGAGGTTGTGGCCTTGAGCTGTGGCTTCCGGAGCTAACGCGTTAAATCGACCGCCTGGGGAGTACGGTCGCAAGATTAAAACTCAAATGAATTGACGGGGGCCCGCACAAGCGGTGGAGCATGTGGTTTAATTCGATGCAACGCGAAGAACCTTACCTACTCTTGACATCCAGCGAAGCCTTTAGAGATAGAGGCGTGCCTTCGGGAACGCTGAGACAGGTGCTGCATGGCTGTCGTCAGCTCGTGTTGTGAAATGTTGGGTTAAGTCCCGCAACGAGCGCAACCCTTATCCTTTGTTGCCAGCACGTTATGGTGGGAACTCAAGGGAGACTGCCGGTGATAAACCGGAGGAAGGTGGGGATGACGTCAAGTCATCATGGCCCTTACGAGTAGGGCTACACACGTGCTACAATGGCGGATACAAAGAGAAGCGACCTCGCGAGAGCAAGCGGACCTCATAAAGTCTGTCGTAGTCCGGATTGGAGTCTGCAACTCGACTCCATGAAGTCGGAATCGCTAGTAATCGCAGATCAGAATGCTGCGGTGAATACGTTCCCGGGCCTTGTACACACCGCCCGTCACACCATGGGAGTGGGTTGCAAAAGAAGTCGGTAGCTTAACCTGTAGGAGGGCGCTGACCACTTTGTGATTCATGACTGGGGTGAAGTCGTAACAAGGTAACCGTAGGGGAACCTGCGGTTGGATCACCTCCTTAACCGAAGATGGTGAAATGTGAGTGTTCACACAGATTGTCTGATAGAAGAAGAGACGGGAACGGAATAGGCTTGTAGCTCAGGTGGTTAGAGCGCACCCCTGATAAGGGTGAGGTCGGTGGTTCAAGTCCACTCAGGCCTACCAACTTTTCTGTCCGGTTCAATGGGGCTATAGCTCAGCTGGGAGAGCGCCTGCCTTGCACGCAGGAGGTCAGCGGTTCGATCCCGCTTAGCTCCACCATGACTCTTCTTAATAAAAACTATTTCGGAACACATTGAAGTCAGTGTGTTGTGAAATTTATGCTCTTTAACAATCTGGAACAAGCTGAAAATTTGAAACAATCGATGTTGTTGAATGATAACATTGATGAGTCTCTCAAAAACTCCAATCTGAAGACACCTTCGGGTTGTGAGGTTAAGCGACTAAGCGTACACGGTGGATGCCTAGGCAGTCAGAGGCGATGAAGGACGTGCTAATCTGCGAAAAGCGCCGGTGAGCTGATATGAAGCGCTATCAGCCGGCGATGTCCGAATGGGGAAACCCAGTGCAATCCGTTGCACTATCCTTACCTGAATCCATAGGGTAAGGAGGCGAACCGGGGGAACTGAAACATCTCAGTACCCCGAGGAAAAGAAATCAACCGAGATTCCCCCAGTAGCGGCGAGCGAACGGGGAGGAGCCCAGAGCCATCAGCGATATGAGTGTCAGGAGAACGGTCTGGAAAGGCCGGCAGTAAAGGGTGAGAGCCCCGTATCCGAAGACACTGGTATTGTGAGCTCAACGAGTAGGGCGGGACACGTGGTATCCTGTCTGAACATGGGGGGACCATCCTCCAAGGCTAAATACTCCTGACTGACCGATAGTGAACCAGTACCGTGAGGGAAAGGCGAAAAGAACCCCGGCGAGGGGAGTGAAAGAGAACCTGAAACCGTGTACGTACAAGCAGTGGGAGCCTTGATTTATCAGGGTGACTGCGTACCTTTTGTATAATGGGTCAGCGACTTATATTCTGTAGCAAGGTTAACCGCATAGGGGAGCCGCAGGGAAACCGAGTCTTAACTGGGCGTTAAGTTGCAGGGTATAGACCCGAAACCCGGTGATCTAGCCATGGGCAGGTTGAAGGTTGGGTAACACTAACTGGAGGACCGAACCGACTAATGTTGAAAAATTAGCGGATGACTTGTGGCTGGGGGTGAAAGGCCAATCAAACCGGGAGATAGCTGGTTCTCCCCGAAAGCTATTTAGGTAGCGCCTCGTGAAGTCATCTTCGGGGGTAGAGCACTGTTTCGGCTAGGGGGTCATCCCGACTTACCAACCCGATGCAAACTGCGAATACCGAAGAATGTTATCACGGGAGACACACGGCGGGTGCTAACGTCCGTCGTGAAGAGGGAAACAACCCAGACCGCCAGCTAAGGTCCCGAAGTCATGGTTAAGTGGGAAACGAAGTGGGAAGGCTCAGACAGCCAGGATGTTGGCTTAGAAGCAGCCATCATTTAAAGAAAGCGTAATAGCTCACTGGTCGAGTCGGCCTGCGCGGAAGATGTAACGGGGCTAAACCATGCACCGAAGCTGCGGCAGCGACACGAATGTGTTGTTGGGTAGGGGAGCGTTCTGTAAGCCGGTGAAGGTGAACTGTGAGGTTTGCTGGAGGTATCAGAAGTGCGAATGCTGACATAAGTAACGATAAAGCGGGTGAAAAACCCGCTCGCCGGAAGACCAAGGGTTCCTGTCCAACGTTAATCGGGGCAGGGTGAGTCGACCCCTAAGGCGAGGCTGAAAAGCGTAGTCGATGGGAAACAGGTTAATATTCCTGTACTGGCCATAATTGCGATGGGGGGACGGAGAAGGCTAGGCAAGCCGGGCGACGGTCGTCCCGGTTTAAGTGTGTAGGTGGGATAACTTGGCAAATCCGGTTATCCAAGGACACTGAGGCACGATGACGAGGCATTACGGTGCTGAAGTTGCTGATGCCCCGCTTCCAGGAAAAGCCCCTAAGCGTCAGATTATGGTCAATCGTACCCCAAACCGACACAGGTGGTCAGGTAGAGAATACTCAGGCGCTTGAGAGAACTCGGGTGAAGGAACTAGGCAAAATGGTGCCGTAACTTCGGGAGAAGGCACGCTGGCGTTAGGTGAAGAAACACGCTTTCGGAGCCGAGGCCAGTCGCAGATACCAGCTGGCTGCAACTGTTTAATAAAAACACAGCACTGTGCAAACACGAAAGTGGACGTATACGGTGTGACGCCTGCCCGGTGCTGGAAGGTTAATTGATGGGGTTAGCCGCAAGGCGACGCTCTTGATCGAAGCCCCAGTAAACGGCGGCCGTAACTATAACGGTCCTAAGGTAGCGAAATTCCTTGTCGGGTAAGTTCCGACCTGCACGAATGGCGTAATGATGGCCAGGCTGTCTCCACCCGAGACTCAGTGAAATTGAACTCGCTGTGAAGATGCAGTGTACCCGCGGCAAGACGGAAAGACCCCGTGAACCTTTACTATAGCTTGACACTGAACCTTGAGCCTTGATGTGTAGGATAGGTGGGAGGCTGTGAAATGTGGACGCCAGTCTGCATGGAGCCATCCTTGAAATACCACCCTTGAATGTTTGATGTTCTAACGTCGGCCCGTTATCCGGGTTGCGGACAGTGTCTGGTGGGTAGTTTGACTGGGGCGGTCTCCTCCCAAAGCGTAACGGAGGAGCACGAAGGTTAGCTAATCACGGTCGGACATCGTGAGGTTAGTGCAATGGCATAAGCTAGCTTGACTGCGAGAGTGACGGCTCGAGCAGGTGCGAAAGCAGGTCATAGTGATCCGGTGGTTCTGTATGGAAGGGCCATCGCTCAACGGATAAAAGGTACTCCGGGGATAACAGGCTGATACCGCCCAAGAGTTCATATCGACGGCGGTGTTTGGCACCTCGATGTCGGCTCATCACATCCTGGGGCTGAAGTAGGTCCCAAGGGTATGGCTGTTCGCCATTTAAAGTGGTACGCGAGCTGGGTTTAGAACGTCGTGAGACAGTTCGGTCCCTATCTGCCGTGGGCGTTGGAAGATTGCAAGGGGCTGCTCCTAGTACGAGAGGACCGGAGTGGACGCACCACTGGTGTTCGGGTTGTCATGCCAATGGCACTGCCCGGTAAGCTAAGTGCGGAAGAGATAACCGCTGAAAGCATCTAAGCGGGAAACTTGCCTTAAGATGAGTCTTCCCTTGTCCCTAGAGGACACTGAAGGAACGTTCGAGACGAGGACGTAGATAGGCCGGGTGTGTAAGCGTTGCGAGACGTTGAGCTAACCGGTACTAATGACCCGTGCGGCTTAACCTGACAACACCGAAGGTGTTTTGGGGTTTGAGAGAGAAGTTTCAGAGAAAGCAGGCTTGTTCGGGATTGAAAACAGAATTTGTCTGGCGGCAACAGCGCGGTGGTCCCACCTGATCCCATGCCGAACTCAGCAGTGAAACGCCGTAGCGCCGATGGTAGTGTGGGGTCTCCCCATGTGAGAGTAGGACACTGCCAGACATTCAATCAGTCAGAGAAGCCATCCGTTACCGGATGGCTTTTTTTGCGTTTAATTTTTTTAGGGTATTTGGTTATTTTTACGTGTATAAGCGGCCAATATCGCCCTTTCTGATAATTTCAGGTAATCTTTCATTGTCTTGGCGGCTTGTTCATTTTTTCCTGAATTATCTGCTATCGTTCCAGCTATATCATAAGCAATATCATGCCAATTCCAGTCTGTTCCTGATGAGCGACTATCACCGTTATAGATAATTTCATGAGTTGGTTGTCTTAAGTTATCCTGAACAACTCAGGGAACAGAATTATCAGGTGTTTAAAGATTGTCTAAATTATCAAGTTATGAATCTTGCCCTATCTTTAATTTTATTTATGAAATATTGATATTGATATTGATATTGATATTGATATTGATATTTGATATTGATATTGATCACGATATTTATCACATCGTATTGTGACGATACCACCTTAATTTTTTTCTTCCTTATTCTGATTACCATTTTCTATATAATAAAATGAAATAATTTCAATTTGAGTACAATAACTCGACATTTACCTTCCGTTTGGGGTAAATTTGGCTATCTAGAAGTCTAAATGCATAAGTTAAATAGTCGAGGTTTTAAGCAATGCCAATTCGTGTACCAGATGAATTACCTGCGGTGAACGCTCTTCGCAATGAAAACATTTTTGTTATGACGTCAACACGGGCCAATATTCAGAATATTCGTCCATTGAAGGTATTGCTCCCTCAACCTAATGCCAAAGAAGATAGAAACAGAAAACCAGTTTAATTCGGCTTATTATCTAACACACCGCTTCAAATCGACATTTCAATTGCTACGTAATTGATAGCCGCCAATTGTAAAAAATACGCCTGCTGAACATTTAGATACCTTTTATTGTGATTTTGATTCAATTAAAAGATCAAAATTTCGATTGGCTGATTGTCACGGGGCGCCCCCTTTAGGACTCGTTGAATTTGAGGATGTGGTTTATTGGAGTGAAGTTGAAAAAGTAGTGACTTGGGCAAAGAACATGTTACCTCGACACTTTTTGTCTGTTGGG
>NZ_RAQI01000005.1 GCF_003610465.1 Xenorhabdus ehlersii
GGGGAGGAGCCCAGAGCCATCAGCGATATGAGTGTCAGGAGAACGGTCTGGAAAGGCCGGCAGTAAAGGGTGAGAGCCCCGTATCCGAAGACACTGGTATTTGTGAGCTCAACGAGTAGGGCGGGACACGTGGTATCCTGTCTGAACATGGGGGGACCATCCTCCAAGGCTAAATTACTCCTGACTGACCGATAGTGAACCAGTACCGTGAGGGAAAGGCGAAAAAGAACCCCGGCGAGGGGAGTTGAAAGAGAACCTGAAACCGTGTACGTACAAAGCAGTGGGAGCCTTTGATTTATCAGGGTGACTGCGTACCTTTTGTATAATGGGTCAGCGACTTATATTCTGTAGCAAGGTTAACCGCATAGGGGAGCCGCAGGGAAACCGAGTCTTAACTGGGCGTTAAGTTGGCAGGGTATAGACCCGAAACCCGGTGAATCTAGCCATGGGCAGGTTGAAGGTTTGGGTAACACTAACTGGAGGACCGAACCGACTAATGTTGAAAAATTAGCGGATGACTTGTGGCTGGGGGTGAAAGGCCAATCAAACCGGGAGATAGCTGGTTCTCCCCGAAAGCTATTTAGGTAGCGCCTCGTGAAGTCATCTTCGGGGGTAGAGCACTGTTTCGGCTAGGGGGTCATCCCGACTTACCAACCCGATGCAAACTGCGAATACCGAAGAATGTTATCACGGGAGACACACGGCGGGTGCTAACGTCCG
Organism: Xenorhabdus ehlersii; assembly: GCF_003610465.1. Taxonomy (GTDB): domain Bacteria; phylum Pseudomonadota; class Gammaproteobacteria; order Enterobacterales; family Enterobacteriaceae; genus Xenorhabdus; species Xenorhabdus ehlersii. The sequence continues at coordinate 721 of NZ_RAQI01000005.1, forward strand.
TCGTGAAGAGGGAAACAACCCAGACCGCCAGCTAAGGTCCCGAAGTCATGGTTAAGTGGGAAACGAAGTGGGAAGGCTCAGACAGCCAGGATGTTGGCTTAGAAGCAGCCATCATTTAAAGAAAGCGTAATAGCTCACTGGTCGAGTCGGCCTGCGCGGAAGATGTAACGGGGCTAAACCATGCACCGAAGCTGCGGCAGCGACACGAATGTGTTGTTGGGTAGGGGAGCGTTCTGTAAGCCGGTGAAGGTGAACTGTGAGGTTTGCTGGAGGTATCAGAAGTGCGAATGCTGACATAAGTAACGATAAAGCGGGTGAAAAACCCGCTCGCCGGAAGACCAAGGGTTCCTGTCCAACGTTAATCGGGGCAGGGTGAGTCGACCCCTAAGGCGAGGCTGAAAAGCGTAGTCGATGGGAAACAGGTTAATATTCCTGTACTGGCCATAATTGCGATGGGGGGACGGAGAAGGCTAGGCAAGCCGGGCGACGGTCGTCCCGGTTTAAGTGTGTAGGTGGGATAACTTGGCAAATCCGGTTATCCAGGACACTGAGGCACGATGACGAGGCATTACGGTGCTGAAGTTGCTGATGCCCCGCTTCCAGGAAAAGCCCCTAAGCGTCAGATTATGGTCAATCGTACCCCAAACCGACACAGGTGGTCAGGTAGAGAATACTCAGGCGCTTGAGAGAACTCGGGTGAAGGAACTAGGCAAAATGGTGCCGTAACTTCGGGAGAAGGCACGCTGGCGTTAGGTGAAGAAACACGCTTTCGGAGCCGAGGCCAGTCGCAGATACCAGCTGGCTGCAACTGTTTAATAAAAACACAGCACTGTGCAACACGAAAGTGGACGTATACGGTGTGACGCCTGCCCGGTGCTGGAAGGTTAATTGATGGGGTTAGCCGCAAGGCGACGCTCTTGATCGAAGCCCCAGTAAACGGCGGCCGTAACTATAACGGTCCTAAGGTAGCGAAATTCCTTGTCGGGTAAGTTCCGACCTGCACGAATGGCGTAATGATGGCCAGGCTGTCTCCACCCGAGACTCAGTGAAATTGAACTCGCTGTGAAGATGCAGTGTACCCGCGGCAAGACGGAAAGACCCCGTGAACCTTTACTATAGCTTGACACTGAACCTTGAGCCTTGATGTGTAGGATAGGTGGGAGGCTGTGAAATGTGGACGCCAGTCTGCATGGAGCCATCCTTGAAATACCACCCTTGAATGTTTGATGTTCTAACGTCGGCCCGTTATCCGGGTTGCGGACAGTGTCTGGTGGGTAGTTTGACTGGGGCGGTCTCCTCCCAAAGCGTAACGGAGGAGCACGAAGGTTAGCTAATCACGGTCGGACATCGTGAGGTTAGTGCAATGGCATAAGCTAGCTTGACTGCGAGAGTGACGGCTCGAGCAGGTGCGAAAGCAGGTCATAGTGATCCGGTGGTTCTGTATGGAAGGGCCATCGCTCAACGGATAAAAGGTACTCCGGGGATAACAGGCTGATACCGCCCAAGAGTTCATATCGACGGCGGTGTTTGGCACCTCGATGTCGGCTCATCACATCCTGGGGCTGAAGTAGGTCCCAAGGGTATGGCTGTTCGCCATTTAAAGTGGTACGCGAGCTGGGTTTAGAACGTCGTGAGACAGTTCGGTCCCTATCTGCCGTGGGCGTTGGAAGATTGCAAGGGGCTGCTCCTAGTACGAGAGGACCGGAGTGGACGCACCACTGGTGTTCGGGTTGTCATGCCAATGGCACTGCCCGGTAGCTAAGTGCGGAAGAGATAACCGCTGAAAGCATCTAAGCGGGAAACTTGCCTTAAGATGAGTCTTCCCTTGTCCCTAGAGGACACTGAAGGAACGTTCGAGACGAGGACGTAGATAGGCCGGGTGTGTAAGCGTTGCGAGACGTTGAGCTAACCGGTACTAATGACCCGTGCGGCTTAACCTGACAACACCGAAGGTGTTTTGGGGTTTGAGAGAGAGAAGTTTCAGAGAAAGCAGGCTTGTTCGGGATTGAAAACAGAATTTGTCTGGCGGCAACAGCGCGGTGGTCCCACCTGATCCCATGCCGAACTCAGCAGTGAAACGCCGTAGCGCCGATGGTAGTGTGGGGTCTCCCCATGTGAGAGTAGGACACTGCCAGACATTCAATTAAATGCTTGTTGCCGGCATAAAAGGCAGCAGGATAAAGAAATTCGGTGGTGCGGTAGTTCAGTTGGTTAGAATACCGGCCTGTCACGCCGGGGGTCGCGGGTTCGAGTCCCGTCCGCACCGCCACCGTATTTAGATGAAACCCTGAGAGATGTCTCTCAGGGTTTTTTCTGTTGCCTAATCTACAGCTTATTGCTTATATCCTTATCAATGATTTTAAATTCGTATTTTTCATTTAGATGCTAAATGAGCTTATTTACGTTTTATTTTATTCCATTAGAGCGATGATCTTTTAATGTATATACCAATCGCCATTGAAGATGCTTGATTTCTTATCCAAATCAGATCATGCATGCAACCATGAAAATTCATCTGACACCAGAACAAAAACACGCCCTTGAATTGATGCATGATACTACTCGCGACAGTCGAGTCTGTGATCGCATTAAGGCGGTGCTTTTGGCCTCAGAAGGTTGGACTGCTCAGATGATTGCACAGGCCTTGCGTATTCATGAAAGTACGGTCAGCCGTCACCTGAAAGATTTTATCGCGCAGGAAAAGCTCACCCCAGAAAATGGCGGCTCTGAAAGCCATCTCTCTGCCGAACAAACCGCCGACCTGATTGATTATTTGACCGCCAATTTGATGCATACCACAACCCAAATTGTGGCCTATGTCCAAGCCCGTTGGCAGGTTTCTTTCAGCGTGGGCGGAATGACAAAATGGCTTCACCGCCAAGGTTTCAGCTATAAAAAACCCAAGGGTGTTCCTCATAAATTCGATGCGCACAAACAGCAACAATTTATTGATGACTACAAGGCGCTGAAAGAGGAAGCGGGGCAGAATGAACCGATCCTATTTATTGATGCGGTGCATCCTTCACAGTCCACAAAGCTCAGCTATGGCTGGATGAAAGCAGGAAAAATCAGGTAAAAGGGATCGAAACCACCGGCAGTCGTACCCGTCTCAATATTCTGGGCGCCCTGAATTTACAACGGATTGAAGACACCGTGATCCGTGAATATCCGCGCATCAATGCCGAAAATATCGCCTATTTCTTCGGTGCGCTCCGAGAAACTTACCCGCTTTCGCAAAAAATCCACATCATTTTGGATGGAGCGGGTTACCATCGAGCCGAGTTGGTGAAAGATATTGCGTATGTCCTGAATATTGAATTGCATTACCTCCCGCCTTACAGCCCAAACCTCAATCCGATAGAGCGATTGTGGAAGTATATGAATGAGCAAGTGCGTAACAATATCTATTTTCCGGATGCGAAGACCTTCCGTGAAACTCTTCGTCACTTTTTTCATGTCACTTTGCCAGAAAAAGCGAAAGAGCTCACGACTCGACTGACTGATAATTTTCAGATTTTAAAACCTGCATCTTCAAGTTAGATTGGTATAGTGGAATAATTACAGCTTTTATAAATTAATTAATTTTATCAAAATAATTTTAATTAATCTTATCCTTATATGTCCTTACCCGATAGAAATTTATTTTTTAATATTAAATAAATCAATCTACTCATTCTAATGAGTAATTGTTTTACTAATATGTTGTGCTGTTATTATATAGTTACACAACCTTGTTGCTTTTTTAAGCACTAGAGATTGAAATCAATTACCAAGATGTCATATTAGTGGAGATAAAGGTGTTGAGGTAAGCTGGGGGAAACTTGATCAGGAATAGTTATTTAAGAAAAAGCTGGGCGAGAAAAGATTACGCTCAAAAAAATTTTGCCATGAGATATGTTGCTGGACAGCCTGTGGAACGGGTTTTCCCTACTTCTAAGCAATTACTTGAGGATGAGTCGCTACCACGTGGAGAACCGCTTCTTGACCATAATCGTGAGCTTTCTGTTGCCATCTGGAATATCTATAAACAACAGCGTCCATCATGGCAGTATGTTTTGGCTTCTTTGATTGAGAAGAGTGACCTTGTCTTGCTACAAGAAGCACAAACGACCCCAGCTTTATTGAAATTCATTACAGACAGCGGCTTGGTCGCGGACCAGGTTCCTGCATTTGCTATCCCTCAACACCCATCAGGTGTGATGACATTGTCCTCGTCTTCACCAGTTTATTGCTGTCCGCTGCGTGAAAAAGAACCGATATTTAGGCTATCTAAATCGTCATTAATTACAATTTATCCATTGCCAGACAAACGCCAGTTAATGGTGATAAACGTGCATGCCATTAACTTTAGCCTTGGTGTTGATGTTTATAGTCGACAATTAAATAACATTGGTATTCATATAAGCTTACATAACGGCCCCGTCATTTTTGCTGGAGATTTTAATACGTGGAGTCGGCAGAGGTTAAAAATATTAGAACGTTTTGCACACCGTATGCATTTGGAAGAAGTATATTTTAATGATGATCATAGAACGATTGTTTTTGGCAAACCGCTGGATTTTGTTTTTTATCGTGAATTAAAAGTTTCCCGTGCAGCAGTTGTAATGACCGGTGCTTCTGATCATAACCCATTGATGGTGAACTTCTCTTTATGACGATTTCTCTATGTGATGATAACTGATGGATAAAGTGGCGTATTGATCTTGCAGAGAAAAGATAAAAAAGCGTCGGAGATTATCGACGCTTTTTGAAACATACTTGAATAGTTTATTGGTTAGAAGAGCGTTTTGCTGATAGTTTCTTCTTCACACCGAAGAAATAGGCTAGAGTCAGAATAAATACCCAACCCAGACCAACATATAGCGCGTCTCTTGTTTGCTCAAAATAACCCAGTAATGCGATGACACTGACCATGAAGACAAGCGTGATTATCGGGGCTATAGGCCACATCGGAATTGGAAATTTCAATGTCTTGACTTCTTCCGCACTCATTTGGCGACGCATGGCAATTTGCGAGATTAAAATCATCAACCATACCCAGACGGTTGCAAATGTGGCAACGGAAGCGATAAGAATGAAGATCTCTTCAGGGATCAGATAATTTAGCACTACGCCAAGTAACAGAACCGCAGTCATGACAAGAACCGTCATCCATGGCACACCATTACGAGTTAATTTTTTGAATGATTCGGGAGCCTGTCCTTCTTGTGCCATACCATACATCATCCTGCCCGCACCAAAAATATCACTATTGATAGCGGAAATAGCAGCAGTAATCACGACCACATTTAAAATATTTGCGGCTGAATTAATTCCCAAATTGGAAAAGATCTGTACAAATGGGCTTCCATCCTGACCAATTTGATTCCATGGATAGATGCTCATCAGGATACACAGAGTCAAAACATAGAAGATCAAGATACGAAACGGGACAGCATTAATTGCCTGAGGGATTGTTTTTTCTGGATTTTTTGCTTCACTGGCAGTGATACCAATGACTTCTATGCCACCAAAAGCGAACATAACAATGGCGAATGAAGCTATCACCCCACTGATACCATTTGGCATAAAACCACCATGCTCCCATAAATTGGACAGACCGGTTGCATGTTCGGTTGCTTGCCCGAAACCGTAAAACATAATGGCAAGGCCACCGATAATCATGGCCATAATGGCAGTGACTTTAATGATTGAAAGCCAAAACTCCATTTCACCAAAGATTTTTACGTGGCACAGATTCAAGGCACCAATAAAACATACAATCCCTAAAACCCAAATCCACTGATCAACATGTGGGAACCAGAGCTTCATATACGTGCCGAATGCAGTAACATCAGCCAGGCAAACAAACAGCATTTCAAGAATATAAATCCAACCAGTTAAAAAACCGGCCAAAGGTCCCAGATAATGGCTGGCATATTGCGAAAAAGAACCAGAAACAGGATGGTGAACGGCCATTTCGCCAAGTGCTCTCATCACGATAAATACGGCAGCTCCGCCGAGTAAATAGGCCAGCAATACAGCGGGACCAGCTTGCTGTATTGCTGCTGCTGAGCCATAAAACAGCCCCGTGCCTATTGCAGAGCCTAAAGCCATAAAACGGATGTGCCGCACGCTTAGACCCTGTTTAAGCTGATTTTCATTATTTTGCATTCGTTATTCCCATCAATCCTTTCAGCCTGAGAGTATTTAGGCATACGATGCTCTGTCTGGCGTGAGATGCCAGCAAAAGCAACCTGGTACAATACCATAAAGATGGATGTTCGCGGGATAGATATCTGTAATAATAACGGGCAGTTTATTAAAACCAGAGTTTTTTTATGATTTACCCAATAAATGAAATCTTCCAAACTTTACAGGGAGAAGGCGTGTTTACCGGTGTACCTTCGGTTTTCATTCGATTGCAAGGATGTCCGGTAGGGTGCAGTTGGTGCGATACCAAACATACGTGGGAAAAAGAGGCTGATAAACAGCAACCGATGGAAAATATCTTGCTGAAATCGCAAGACAGCGATCTGTGGGGCATTGCCACTGCAAGACAATTGCTGAGTATATTCACTCGCCAAGGTTACAGTGCGAAGCATATTGTCATTACCGGGGGAGAACCGTGCTTATATGATTTGTGTCCTTTGACTGAAACACTGGAAAGTGAAGGCTATCAATGTCAGATAGAGACGAGTGGTACACATACGATTCAGTGTTCTGATAAAACGTGGGTGACGGTTTCTCCGAAAGTGAAAATGCGCGGAGGCTATCAGGTCTTGCCTGAAGCTATTAAACGCGCTGATGAAATTAAGCACCCTGTCGGGCGGCGGCGCGATATTGAAGCATTAGATGAATTATTGACTATGCTTGATGGAAATCCTACTCCGGTTATTGCCTTACAGCCGATCAGTCAGAAAGAAGATGCTACTCGCCTGTGCATCGAAACGTGCATTGCCCGTAATTGGCGTTTTTCGATGCAAACCCATAAATACTTAAATATCGCTTAAATCTGATTCAGCACCAGGCTCTGGTGCTGAATCCTTATTCTCCCCGATAGATACAACCTGCGCTACAAGTCTCTTTAACCATAACAGCACTGAGTTGAGGCAATGTCGGTTTTAACTTCTCCCAGATCCACTTGGCCAACACTTCGCTGGTTGGATTTTCAAGCCCGGGAATCTCATTGAGATAGTGGTGATCGAGCTGTTCCCAGACAGGTTTAAAGGCAGTTTTGACATCGGCAAAATCCATGAGCCAGCCACTAAGCGGATCGACTTCTCCGGTGACCTCCAGACGTACCATAAATGAATGCCCATGCAAACGCCCACATTTGTGCCCTTCCGGTACGTGTGGAAGGCGATGTGCTGCTTCGAATTGAAAATCTTTAAAGATGGTTGTACTCATTGTGCTTTCCCCTGATTTCAAAAGGTCGGCTATTCTACCTGAACTTTGCGAGCTTAACGTGATTTTTCTGGAAGTAAAAAGCACAATGCTTAACGACTTTATTGATATATTAAATCTGTAAATAAAGTTAGGCGTTTTGGTTATGAGATATTGCGATCCTTTCTTTAAATACCGCTCCCATTCTGGGATAACCTTAATCAATTCATGTTCATGACTGGATTGATTCCTGCATCTTTTACAACATGGATACTGGCTATAGCAAAAGGCACTGGGACAATGACCGCAAAACCACCTTCAATTGCATTACTACCTGTTTCTCCAGAACAATTATCACGCTTGCAATCTGCAATTAGCGATTTTTCTCCCCATCAATTAGCTTGGTTGTCTGGCTATTTTTGGGGAATGGTAAATCATCAGCCACAAACTGGTGCAGAGACACCGGCCGTTTCCGTACAGGAAACCGTGACGTTGCTTTCCGCATCGCAAACAGGCAATGCCCGTCGTCTGGCTGAACAGCTAAGAGATTCACTATTAGCTGAAAATATCAATGTAAATTTAATTAATGCTGGTGACTATAAATTTAAGCAAATTTCCCAGGAACGTGTATTGATTATTGTTGCTTCAACACAAGGTGAAGGTGAACCCGCAGAAGAAGCTGTAGCACTCCATAAGTATCTCTATTCCAAAAAAGCGCCATCAATGAAAGAGACGATATATGCCGTATTTGGCCTTGGGGATACGTCATATGAAAACTTCTGTCAGGCAGGGAAAGATTTTGACAGTCGTCTGCATGAGCTTGGTGCCCAGCGCCTACTGGATCGTGTTGATGCTGATGTGGAATATCAAGCACAGGCTGCTCAATGGCGTCAGCAAATTACGGCTATTTTGAAGCAGCGTTTGTCAGTACAAGCAAATGCTGTCACTTCGCCAGCTACTGCATCGATTATTCCAGCGCATGTCAAGGAAACCCAAACGTATACCAAAGAAAGCCCTCTAATGGCCTCTCTGTTGACTAACCAGAAAATAACGGGACGTGGTTCTGACAAAGATGTTCGCCATATTGAAATTGATATAGGGGATTCAGGGCTGTGTTATCAACCAGGGGATGTCCTTGGAGTCTGGTTTGAAAACGATCCGGTTTTAGTGGATGAATTAATAGCCCTGCTTTGGTTGGAAGGTTCAGAACAGGTCAATGTGCATGGAAAATCCCTTCCATTGCGTGAGGCGCTGATTAGCCATGTAGAGTTGACCCAAAATACCGGTGTGATTGTTGGGAAATATGCAGCGTTGGCGAAAGATGAAAAACTGTTATCGCTAGCCGCTAACAAACAAGCATTGCAGCAATATGCCCAGGCAACACCCATTGTAGATATGGTCAGAGCTGCTGCTTCACATCCAGAAGCCCAACAATTTATTGATTTATTGCGCCCACTGACACCACGTCTCTATTCCATCTCCTCTTCACAATCTGAAGTGGAAAACGAAGTCCACATTACCGTGGGAGTCGTTCGTTATGACATTGAAGGACGTGCCCGTACAGGCGGAGCGTCGGGTTATCTGGCGGATCGTTTGCAGGAAGATGACAACATCCGTGTGTTTATCGAACAGAACGACAATTTCCGTTTACCGGCCGATCCTAATACACCAATCATCATGATTGGGCCGGGAACAGGGGTTGCTCCGTTTAGGGCATTTTTGCAACACCGTGATAGTCAGGGAGCTGAAGGTAAAAACTGGCTGTTTTTTGGTAACCCACATTTTGTTGAAGATTTTCTTTATCAGGTTGAATTTCAGCGCTATGTGAAAGAGGGCTTATTGACCCGCATGGATCTGGCATGGTCAAGGGATCAGCAGCATAAAGTCTATGTACAAGACAAACTGCGTGAACAGGGAGGAGAAGTCTGGCGCTGGATTCAGGATGGCGCTCATCTGTATGTTTGTGGCGATGCGAATCGCATGGCAAAAGACGTAGAACAAGCCCTATTGGACATTATTTCACAACATGGTGGCATGGATGCTGAACAGGCTGATGAATTCTTGAGTGAATTGCGCCTTGAGCGCCGTTATCAGAGAGATGTTTACTAATATGAGCAATGTGAGCAAAGAAAAACCAGATCCTTTGATCGTTGAAGGCAAACTTGCAGACAGTGAACGCATGAAGTTGGACAGCAATTATCTGCGAGGAACGATTAGCGAAGATTTAAAAAATGGGCTGACAGGCGGATTTGAGGGGGATAATTTCCTCCTTATCCGCTTTCATGGCATGTATCAGCAAGATGACCGTGATATTCGGGCTGAGCGTACAGAACAAAAACTTGAACCGCGCCATGCCATGATGCTGCGTTGTCGCTTGCCTGGGGGAATTATTACCCCAAAACAGTGGCTGGGCATTGATCGGTTTGCGACAGAAAATACGTTGTATGGCAGTATTAGATTGACCAACCGCCAGACATTCCAGTTTCATGGGATCTTAAAAAATAATCTTAAGCCTGCACACCAATTATTAGCACAGATGGGGTTGGATTCACTGGCTACTGCCAACGACGTCAATCGTAACGTGTTGTGTACATCTAATCCGGTGCAATCTGCGTTACACCAACAGGCTTACGAGTGGGCGAAAAAAATATCGGAACATCTGCTGCCTCGTACCAATGCGTATGCTGAAATCTGGTTGGATAAAGAAAAAATCGCAACAACCGATGAAGAACCGATTCTTGGTACTACTTATCTGCCACGTAAATTCAAAACATCGGTGGTGATCCCGCCACAAAATGATGTGGATCTGCATGCCAACGATATGAACTTTGTCGCCATTGCGGAAAATGATCAATTAATTGGCTTTAACGTATTAGTGGGTGGGGGATTAGCCATGACCCACGGCGACAAAAAAACCTTTCCACGGCTGGCGAGTGAATTTGGTTTTATTGCACTGGAGCACACACTGGCAATTGCAGAGGCGATAGTTACCACCCAACGTGATTGGGGTAACCGAACTGACCGTAAAAATGCGAAAACTAAATATACCCTTGAACGTGTAGGCATTGAAACCTTCAAACAAGAGGTTGAGAAACGTGCTGGCGTGAAATTTGCGACAATTCGCCCGTATGAATTCACTGGTCGGGGTGATCAAATTGGTTGGTTAAAAGGCATCGATGATCAATGGCATCTGACCTTATTTATTGAAAATGGCCGTGTACTGGATTATCCCAACAAGCCATTAAAAACTGGGATTGCAGAAATTGCGAAAATCCATAAAGGGGATTTTCGTCTGACTGCCAACCAAAACCTGATTGTGGCAGGGATACCTGAGGGTGAAAAATCGCAGATCGAAGAAACTGCCCGTGCTCATGGTTTAATTGACGATAGCGTGACAACTTTGCGTCACCATGCTATGGCTTGTGTTTCATTTCCTACTTGCCCGTTAGCGATGGCCGAAGCAGAACGTTTCCTGCCGACTTTTGTCGATTATGTTGATGCATTAATGGAAAAGCATGGTGTTGGTGATGAAGAGATCATACTGCGTGTTACAGGCTGTCCGAATGGATGTGGCAGGGCGATGCTGGCAGAAATTGGGTTGGTGGGTAAAGCGCTTGATCGTTATAACCTGCATCTTGGGGGAAATCGCATAGGTGATCGAATTCCCCGCATGTACAGGGAAAATATCACATCAGCAGAGATCCTTGAGATACTGGATGAATTAATTGGTCGTTGGGCATCGGAACGTCATGTCGATGAATGTTTCGGTGATTTTCTGATCCGTGCTGATATCATCAAGCCAGTATTGAATTCAGCCGTCGATTTTTATGATTGGCAGGAGGCAGTATGAGCCGACTGAATTTATCGGAGCTGGTGGTATTGGCTCCAGAGCAGCAAATCACGTCATTGGCAGAAATCAATCAACAACTGGAGATGTTGGATGCCAGTGAACGTGTGAGATGGGCATTGGAACATCTGTCTGGTGAATTTGTGCTTTCCTCTAGTTTTGGTATTCAGGCGGCAGTTTGCTTGCATCTTGTGACACAGGAGTACCCTGATATTCCTGTGGTTCTTACCGATACGGGATACTTATTTCCTGAAACTTATCAATTTATCGATAAATTGACTGAAAAACTCAACCTGAACTTGAAGATTTTTCGTGCAGAATACTCTCCGGCTTGGCAAGAAGTACGTTATGGCAAATTATGGGAACAGGGAATAGAAGGGATTGAACGTTATAACCAAATCAACAAAGTTGAGCCGATGAATTGTGCATTAAAAACGCTACAGGCACAAAGCTGGTTTGCGGGCTTGCGTCGTCAGCAATCAGAAAGCCGGACTAATTTACCTGTGCTGGCAATTCAACGGGGAGTTTTTAAAATCCTGCCTATAATTGATTGGAATAATCGGCAGGTTCACCAATACCTGACCAAGCATGGCCTTGAATACCATCCATTATGGGAGCAGGGTTACCTTTCTGTCGGAGATACGCATACCACCCAAAAATGGGAACCAGGTATGAGTGAAGAACAAACCCGTTTTTTTGGCCTGAAACGCGAATGTGGTTTGCACGAAGGTTAATTTAATATTTTAGCTCACAATAATTTCTATTAGACAGCGCATCTCGCAAAAAGAAGCGCTGTTTTTTTATTCTGAATTTCTTGCTTAATCGACCTTATAACATACGAAAAAATTAGCTTATGCGATTCAGGAACAAATAATTACTTTTTGTCATTTCATAACCTGATCACAGCCTCATATATTCATCCTCTGGTTATCATAATAATTAAGAGCTATATCCTTTGTGACTTGAAATCCATAGGGTAGAACATGAACAGGTTCTAACGCAGGATGGTATCGTGGATTATTTACCTTTATTTATTGAGCTTAAAGCCCGATCTGTACTGCTGGTTGGAGGCGGAGAAATCGCCTCTCGCAAAGCAGACTTATTACTTCGTACTGGTGCAGCGTTAACGGTTGTTGCTCCTAAGCTACATGCAGAACTGCAACAACGCCATCAAACAGGAGAATTTGAGTGGTTACAGGGAACGTTTAAAACAGAATATCTTGATGGTGTATTTTTAGTGATTGCCGCCACAGACGATCACAACCTAAATCAACATATTTTTGCCGAAGCCAATAAGCGCGCTATCTTGACCAACGTTGTGGATAACCAACCGCTCTGTTCGGCCATTTTCCCATCAATTATTGATCGCTCCCCGATTATCGTGGCGATCTCATCGGCTGGAAAATCTCCGGTATTAACAAGATTATTGCGAGAAAAGCTGGAGTCTTTGCTTCCATTTAGCCTTGGTACGATGGCAAATATTGCGGGGCGCTGGCGCGAACGCGTGAAACAGCGTCTTACTTCCATACGTCAACGGCGTCATTTTTGGGAAAAGGCGTTTAATGGGCGTTTTGCCACACTGATCGCCAATGGGCAATTACAACAAGCAGAAGAGCAACTTGAACTGCAGTTGGCACAAGATGATTCTCATTCTCAAGGAGAACTCGCGCTGGTAGGCGCTGGGCCAGGTGATCCAGGGTTATTGACTTTAAAAGGTTTGCAGGTGATTCAGCAGGCTGACGTCATTCTTTATGACCATTTAGTGAGTGCAGAAATTCTGGAATTAGTTCGCCGTGATGCAGACAAAATCTGTGTTGGAAAAAGGGCGGGTAATCACTCCGTGGCGCAGGAAGAAATCCATGCACTGATCATCAAATTAGCGAATCAGGGGAAAAAAGTGGTTCGCTTAAAAGGGGGGGATCCCTTTATTTTTGGTCGTGGTGGAGAGGAGTTACAGATTGCAGCAGCAGCAGGGATTCCTTTTCAAGTCGTGCCCGGCATTACAGCAGCAGTGGGCGCTTCTGCTTACGCAGGTATCCCATTGACCCACAGAGAACACGCGCAAAGCGTCACCTTTATTACCGGACATTGCCGTGAAAATGGCAATGAATTGGATTGGCCAGCACTAGCGCGGGGCAATCAAACATTAGCCATTTATATGGGGATCATGAAAGCAGCCTTGATCAGCCAAAAGCTGATTTCACACGGTCGGGATAGCAATACCCCCGTTGCCGTGATTGGTTGTGGCACTCGTCCAGAACAGCAAGTATTGACCGGGACATTATCTGAATTGGAGCGATTGGCACAAGAAGCACCATCACCCGCCTTGCTGGTAATAGGAGAAGTGGCTCAACTCCACTATCAGATAGGATGGTTTGAAAGCAAAAATGCTGCTGATCAAGTAAATCGCCCTGCTGTGATTGATTTAGTATAAGGAGTGCCCAATGGACGAAAAAAGACTGACACACTTACAGCAACTTGAAGCTGAAAGTATCCATATTATTCGGGAAGTGGCTGCTGAATTTACCAACCCCGTCATGCTCTATTCGATTGGTAAAGATTCCTCTGTGATGCTACATCTTGCACGTAAAGCATTTTATCCGGGAAAACTGCCTTTCCCTTTATTGCACGTAGATACAGGCTGGAAATTTCAGGACATGTACGACTTCCGTGATCGCACAGCGGAAAAATATGGTTTTGAGTTACTGGTTTACCGCAATCCACAAGGAGAGGTGTTGGGAATTAATCCTTTTATTCATGGCAGTGCCAAACATACCGATATCATGAAAACAGAAGGATTGAAGCAAGCACTGGATAAATACGGCTTTGATGCAGCATTTGGCGGAGCGCGGCGTGATGAAGAAAAATCGCGAGCCAAAGAACGAATTTACTCATTCCGTGACCGCTCCCATCGTTGGGACCCCAAAAACCAGCGTCCTGAACTTTGGCGCAACTATAACGGCCAGATTAACAAAAGGGAAAGTATCCGCGTCTTCCCGTTATCCAATTGGACAGAATTGGATATCTGGCAATACATCTATTTGGAGCAGATCGATATCGTCCCCCTTTATTTTGCTAAATCTCGTCCGGTTGTTCAGCGTGAGGGAACATTAATTATGGTTGACGATGATCGAATCGACCTGAAAGCCGGGGAAGTCATTAGCCAGCGTAAAGTGCGCTTTAGGACACTTGGCTGCTGGCCGCTGACAGGAGCTGTGGAATCAGAAGCAGAAACGTTGCCGGAAATCATTGAAGAAATGCTGATATCGACCACTAGCGAACGGCAAGGGCGGCTGATTGACAGTGATCAGTCAGGTTCTATGGAGCTGAAAAAGCGCCAGGGTTATTTTTAAGGAGTCCAGATATGCCAGCACTTGCATATAATGAAACTATTGCTAGTCAGATCAAGCAACAAGGCGGAGTTGAAGCCTATCTTCGGACGCAGCAGGAAAAAGGATTACTGCGCTTTTTAACCTGCGGTAGCGTGGATGATGGCAAAAGTACCCTAATTGGACGTTTGCTGCATGACACCCGTCAAATTTATGAGGATCAACTTGCAACTTTACAAAGCGATAGTAAGCGAATAGGGACTCAGGGAGAAAAGCTCGATCTGGCTTTATTAGTTGATGGATTAGCGGCTGAACGGGAACAGGGTATCACCATTGACGTCGCATATCGTTATTTCTCCACGGAAAAGCGTAAATTCATCATTGCGGACACACCAGGGCATGAACAATATACCCGCAATATGGCGACAGGCGCTTCAACCAGTAATCTTTCCATTTTATTGATCGATGCACGCAAAGGTGTTCAGGAACAGACTCGCCGCCACAGTTTTATCAGTACCTTGCTGGGTATTCGTCACTTGGTGGTGGCAGTCAATAAAATGGATTTGGTTGGATATCAGCAAGAGCTATTTGAACAGATCAAGCAAGATTATTTGAATTTCGCAGCACAATTACCTACTGACCTAAACATCTATTTCGTCCCCATTTCGGCGTTGGAAGGGGATAACATTGTTACCCGCAGTGCAAAAATGGTATGGCACAGGGGAGAAACGCTACTGGATATCCTGGAATCCGTGGACGTAAAAACAAAAGCGACGGAGCAACCCTTGCGTTTCCCCGTACAGTATGTCAACCGCCCTGATCTTGATTTTCGTGGATATAGCGGCACATTGTCATCGGGGATTTTATGGCAAGGCCAGCAAATAAAAGTTATGCCGTCTGGTGTGATTTCTACAGTGGAAAGAATTGTCACTTTTAATGGCGATCTCACATTTGCCGTACCCGGAGAGGCTATTACCGTCGTATTAAAAGATGAAATAGATATTAGCCGTGGTGATTTATTGATTGCTGTTGAAGATCAAATGAGCGCGACCCGCCACGCTTTGGTTGATGTCGTCTGGATGTCAGAACAGCCACTGATTCAAGGGCAAAGTTTGGATATCAAAGTCGCGGGCAAAAAAAGCCGTGGTAAAGTCGATAATGTTCAATATCAAGTGGATATTAACAACCTGACACAGAAAGTCGCGGTTGAGTTACCCCTCAATGCCATTGGGCGGGTGGAATTTTCATTTGATGAACCTTTATTGCTCGACAGTTACGCGCAAAATGCAGATACCGGTGGCATTATCCTAATTGATCGTCTAACCAATGTTACCGTAGGCGCGGGATTGGTGCGTGAAATCCAGGCAGATGTTTATGAAGAGCCTAAAGGATACAGTGAGTTTGAACTGGAACTTAACCAATTAGTTCGTCGCCACTTCCCACACTGGGGAGTACGTGATCTATTGGGAGGAAAATAAGTGGCTCAGGATAATATCGTCTGGCATTCACATGTTTTGGATAGGGCACAGCGGGAAAGCGCAAATGGACATCCTGCACGGGTGATTTGGTTCACAGGATTGTCTGGCTCAGGAAAATCCACTCTTGCAGGGGCATTGGAGCAGGCATTGTTTGCACAGGGTATCAAAACATACTTACTGGATGGCGATAATGTGCGTTATGGCCTGTGCAGTGATTTGGGCTTTTCTGAAATAGATCGGCAGGAAAATATCCGACGAGTCGGTGAAGTCGCAAAATTGATGGTTGATGCGGGGTTAATTGTCCTGACAGCATTTATTTCTCCCCATAAAGCAGAACGGCAAAAAATACGTGAACTAATGGAAGAGGGACGATTTATTGAAGTGTATGTCGATACACCACTGGAGGTATGTGAGGCCCGTGATCCCAAGGGACTATATAAAAAAGCACGAGCGGGAGAATTGCGCAATTTCACCGGAATTGATGCTGCCTATGAAGCTCCCGAACAGCCAGAAGTCTATTTAGATGGTTCACAGTCTGTAGAATCTTTGATTGAAAAACTGCTTTTTGCCCTGAAAAACGACGATATCCTGCCAATTTAACGACCAAACCCAACAAACTGTCATGAAACACATTATTATTGTTAGTGAAATAATGTGTTTCTACACTCATTTAATGCAATGCATTTCTATTATGTCGTGCAATCCTGTTTTGCAAGTGGTTTTTTGCGAATGGTTTTGTAAATGGTTTTGTGAGAGTCAGTGGCGTCATGCTTTCAGTTGTGGGATGATTAGCGGGTTTTCAGGGGGGGAGATGGGCAAACTAACGCTACTATTATTGGTTCTTCTGGGTTGGTTACAGTATTCGCTGTGGTTTGGCAAAAACGGCATTCACGATTATATGCGGGTCAAAGCCGAAGTTGATAAACAAGAGGTTGATAACCTAAAACTAAAAGCACGTAACGACCAGTTGTTTGCTGAAATCAAGGATCTTAAAGGGGGGCAGGAAGCGATTGAAGAACGCGCTCGTAATGAATTGGGCATGATTAAACCGGGAGAGTCTTTTTATCGTATGGTGCCTGATACCTCAAAGCATAATGCGCAATAACCTTTAAATCAAAACAGTAAATAATAATCGAAATGAATAAGTCACAACTTCATTCCCCTGCTGGTGTTTCTCTTACTGAAATTATCGCCTTGATCCCTGCTGCGGGTATCGGTAGCAGGATGAAATCCGAGTGCCCAAAACAGTATCTGAAAGTTGCCGGAAAAACGATTCTTGAACATACCTTGGCAGCACTGTTTGAGCATCCTCGTATACAACGCGTTATTATTGCGCTGAATCCAGCTGATACACAATTTGCGCAATTGCCTATCGCTTCTGATCCAAGAATTACGACAGTTATTGGCGGTGAAGAGCGAGCTGATTCGGTTCTGGCTGGGTTAGATTATCTGGCTGGTTTGCCTACAGACAGGACAATCTGGGTTTTGGTGCATGATGCAGCCCGTCCTTGTCTTCATAGAAATGATCTCGATAGCCTGTTGCGGATTATTGATCACAATGTAGGATCTCCTGACATATGCGGTGGATTGTTGGCATCACCGGTGAGGGATACGATGAAACGCATGGTATCGCTGCCAGTAGCAGAGTCATCCACAATTAACCACACATTGATTGCTCATACCGTTGACCGTAACGGACTGTGGCATGCTTTGACTCCACAATTATTCCCTTTGCAGTTATTGCGTGACTGTTTGATCAAGGCACTTGCAGATCAAGCCTGTATCACCGATGAATCTTCGGCACTTGAGCACTGTGGTTATCGTCCCATGCTGATCAATGGACGGGCGGACAATATAAAAGTAACCCAACCTGAAGATTTGGCATTGGCTGAATTTTACCTATCCCAAAAAGCTAAGGAATCTATCGTATGAGAATTGGACATGGTTTTGATGTGCATAAATTTGGCGGAGAAGGGCCATTGATCATTGGCGGTGTCCGCATTCCTTATGAACAAGGATTAATTGCCCATTCAGATGGTGATGTCGCCTTGCACGCTGCTACAGACGCCCTATTGGGAGCGGCAGCATTGGGAGATATTGGCAAATTATTTCCCGATACCGATCCTGCCTTCAAGGGCGCAGATAGCCGTGAACTACTGAAAGAAGCCTACCGCCGTATCCGTGCAAAGGGCTATCGGTTAGGAAACTTGGATATCACCATTATCGCACAGGCGCCGAAAATGTTGCCGCATATTCCTCAGATGCGGGTTAACCTGGCGGAAGATCTTGAATGCCATATAGATGATATTAACGTTAAAGCGACAACAACAGAAAAACTGGGGTTTGTTGGTCGTAAAGAAGGTATTGCCTGCGAAGCGGTTGCTTTGTTGGTAAAAGAATAAGCGGGTAAAAGAAATAAGTATGATATTGAGTGAATTACATTGGCTTTATGGTCGACCGGAAGCGACCGGTATTGTTAAAGCCACACCAGAAGATTTTATTGTTCGCGAAGATTTGGGATTTTCTCCTGATGGAGAAGGCGAGCACTTAATGGTACATATCCGTAAAACAGGATGTAACACCCAATTTGTCGCGGATCATCTTGCCCGTTTTGCCAAAATACCGGCTCGCTCTGTCAGCTATGCGGGGTTGAAAGATCGCAACGCAGTGACGGAACAGTGGTTCTGCTTACACTTACCGGGGAAACAAGATCCGGATTTAGCGGCATTTCAACTTGAAGGTTGTGAAGTGCTGGCAACTTCCCGCCAGAAACGCAAACTACGGATTGGCGCATTGAAAGGCAATGATTTCATTCTGGTATTAAGAGACATTTCTGACCGGCAATCGGTGGAAAAACGCTTGCAGCAGATAGCGCAAACCGGCGTTCCAAATTACTTTGGTGAACAGCGTTTCGGGCGGGATGGACAAAATTTAGTTCAGGCTCAACGCTGGGCAGCTAATGAAATCCATGTCAAAGAACGTAACCGCCGCAGTTTTTATCTTTCTGCTTGTCGCAGCGCGATGTTTAATGCCATTGCCAGCCGACGTATTGTCCAAGGTAAACATCAAAAGGTAAAAAATGGCGATGCATTACAATTAACAGGGCGTAGTAGCTGGTTTGTCGCTGATGAATCTGAATTGTCGGTATTGCAGCAGCGAGTTATGGGTGGAGAATTACAGATAACGGCTCCTTTACCGGGTGACAAGGCATTAGGGACGCAGTATCAGGCCCTGGATTTCGAACAACAATGTTTATTGGATTACGAAGCGCTTTGGGCATTAGTCAAACGTGAGCGTGTGGAGAGCGCCCGTCGGGCAATATTGGTGAAACCACTTAACCTGTGTTGGGAATGGCAAGATGACCAAATTGTCACTCTGCATTTCTCTTTGCCATCTGGTAGCTTTGCAACCAGTGTCGTTAGAGAACTGATCAATCAGGATCTCGACTCTTCCCTTGATGTGGCTTGAATGCAAAGCACTCTACAAAACTGTTAACGTCATGCTAAGATCAAACACACACAGGGTAATTTACATTATTAACCTATTTATTTTTAGTTAAATCAATGAGATATATCAATGCTGCGGATATTGCTGAGTAACGATGATGGTGTCACCGCACCGGGAATTCAAACCTTAGCGGCTACATTGCGGAAACACTATCATGTTCAGGTAGTTGCACCTGACCGTAACCGTAGTGGTGCGTCGAATGCCTTAACGCTGGATCGCCCTTTGCGTATTAACACACTGAACAATGGTGATATTTCTGTTCAGGAAGGTACACCGACGGATTGTGTCTATTTGGGCGTAAATAATTTGGTGCGCCCTCGTCCTGACATTGTCGTTTCTGGTATCAACTGTGGTCCTAACCTTGGTGATGACGTGATTTACTCTGGCACGGTCGCGGCTGCAATGGAAGGACGTCACTTAGGCTTACCCGCATTGGCGGTATCACTCAATGGTGACCAACATTACGAAACAGCGGCAGAAGTGACCGTGCGTTTATTAGCTTTGCTGCAAAAAACCCCATTGAGAGCGGGCAATATTTTGAATGTTAATGTACCTGATATTCCCATTGAACAAATCAAGGGGTTTCGGGTGACGCGATGCGGTCGCCGTAGTGCGGCTGAGCAGGTTTATGCGATGGAAGATCCCAAAGGCAATATGCTCTATTGGCTAGGCCCTCCGGGAGAAAAAAGTGATTTTGGGCCTGAAACAGATTTTGCGGCGGTAGAAGAAGGATTTGTCTCCATTACCCCTTTGCAAGTGGACTTAACAGCTTATAAAGCCCAGGAGCTGATAAGTGATTGGTTGACAAAAGTCGGGGATATTGGGGAATGTTAAACCGATCAATGAAAAATTTGCTGGCGCAACTGCGTCAGCAAGGAATTCACAATGAGCCCCTGTTGGCGGTTATTGGCAAAGTACCTCGAGAATGTTTTGTTGATGAAGCTCTCGCCCATAAGGCATATGAAAATACCGCACTGCCTATTGGTCATGGGCAAACGATATCCCAACCTTATATTGTTGCTCGCATGACTGAGTTGCTGAATTTAACCCCGGCATCCAGTGTATTGGAAATTGGAACAGGCTCAGGTTATCAAACAGCAATACTTGCCCACTTAGCCAAACGCGTTTTCTCCGTGGAGCGGATTAAAGGATTGCAGTGGCAGGCTAAGCGCAGATTGAAGCAACTCGACCTACATAATATCTCAACCCGCCACGGTGATGGCTGGGATGGATGGTCATCAAAAGGACCCTTTGACGCTATTATTGTCACAGCCGCACCACCAGAAATTCCGCAGGCATTACTCCATCAACTTGCCGATGGAGGCGTGATGGTTTTACCTGTCGGCGAGCGTACTCAGTTACTGAAAGTAGTACATCGTTATGGGAATGATTTCCATGGCGACGTTATTGAACCTGTCCGTTTTGTACCCCTAATTCAAGGCGAGCTAACATAATCAGCTAATTTATTTGAGGGGGGGAGTTTCAAATTAGCTGTTATTTTTTCTGAAATTAAGCAAAATGTTTCGCTTTAAATCTTCCGTAATTCTAAATTTTTATAAATTATTATTATTTTCACTTATATTTGCCTTTATGGGGGAATAAAGTATGAATCTAGAAAAACCAGTGAAAAAAATAAAGTGGATAATCGCCAGTACTGTTATGGGCGTTGTATTGATAGGTTGCAGTAATACACCAAATCGTCCAGCCCCAATTGTGAATATCGACACAAATCGTGTTTCAGATAATCATGCTATTAAAAATCGCCAGCTAGTGAATAATGCTGCCAATGGCAGTTCATCTCAAGGGCGAATTATTTATCGCCGTAACTACGAAAGTATTCCCAAAGGAAGCTATAACGGAAGCACTTATACGGTTAAACATGGCGATACTTTGTTTTATATAGCCTGGATTACAGGCAGTGATTTCCGTGATCTGGCTCTCAGAAATAATATTTCAGAGCCTTATAGCTTAAATGTTGGTCAGGTCCTGAGAATAGGTAATTCAACCTCCAAAAATGGTGTATTAATAGCATCAAATAGTACTGAATCAAAAATTAGTCAGGTTGATTTTCAAAAAATTAATGCGTATCCTGCAAATATTGATAGACCAAGGTCAGGAAAAATGTTGCCAAAGGCAACCATTTCTGATGACGATAATTCTGTCCCAAAAGTATCTATAGCAACAGATACAGGGGTAAATAATGCTATTAATGGTGCTGATACTATTAATAGTTGGAGATGGCCGGCAGAAGGAAAAATTCTTGAAGGCTTCTCTGATTCTCAAGGAGGAAATAAGGGTATTGATATTGCGGGGAGTCGTGGCCAACCCGTATTTGCTACAGCCCGTGGAAAAGTGGTTTATGCCGGAAATGCATTACGTGGCTATGGAAATCTAATAATAATAAAACATAACGATGACTACCTAAGTGCTTATGCGCACAATGACACCATGTTGGTTCGTGAGCAACAGGATGTTCAAGCGGGGCAAAAAATTGCCACGATGGGTAGCACCGGAACAAGTTCAGTAAGATTACATTTTGAAATTCGCTATAAGGGAAAATCCGTAAACCCGCTGCGTTATCTTACGCAGCGATAAACCGGGGCAGGGATCTGAAATTCCTGCCCGCATTATCATGGGTAGGAGCAGCTGATGAGCCAAAGTACGCTTAAAGTTAATGAGTTGTATGATGATGCGAATTTAGACGAAAATAGCATGGAAGCTGATGACTTTGATGAAGCGTTGCTGAAAGATGAGGATGATATAACTGGTCTTGATGAAGATTTGGATTTGTTGCAAGGAGTAAACCAACGGGTTCTTGATGCAACACAGCTTTATCTTGGAGAGATTGGTTTCTCACCTCTGCTGACAGCAGAGGAAGAGGTTCTTTTCGCCAGACGAGCACTACGAGGGGATGTTGCTGCACGCCAACGCATGATTGAAAGTAACTTGCGATTGGTTGTAAAAATATCCCGCCGATATAGCAATCGTGGATTAGCACTGCTAGATCTGATTGAAGAAGGTAACCTTGGGCTTATTCGTGCAGTGGAAAAATTTGATCCTGAAAGGGGTTTTCGTTTTTCCACTTATGCGACATGGTGGATCCGTCAAACCATTGAACGTGCCATTATGAATCAAACTCGCACAATTCGCTTGCCTATTCATATAGTCAAAGAATTGAATGTCTATTTACGTACTGCAAGAGAACTGGCACATAAATTGGATCATGAACCGAGTATCGAAGAAATTGCGGAAAAACTGGATAAACCGGTTGAAGACGTAAGTCGTATGATGCGGCTGAACGAACGCATTACTTCTGTCGATACACCGATTAGTGGTGATTCAGATAAGGCATTATTGGATATTTTATCTGATGAAAATGATTCAGGGCCAGAAACAACTATTCAAGATGATGATATGAAACAGAGTATCGTGAAATGGTTGTTTGAACTGAACGCAAAACAGCGTGAAGTTTTGGCCCGTCGTTTCGGTTTGCTTGGATACGAAGCAGAAACATTGGAAGATGTTGGGCGAGAAATTGGTTTAACAAGAGAGAGAGTTCGTCAGATTCAAGTTGAGGGATTGCGCCGTCTTAGAGACATATTGCATACCCAAGGTTTGAATATAGAATCATTATTCCGTACTTAATTCTTTATTCCTGAGAACGTATACCTAAGAAATTTCAAATTGCAGTGTTAGTGGAAAGTAGATGAATTTCCAGAAACAAAGATAATTAGAAAACTTGGTGATGGCAAGAGTAGAAGTAAGTCCAAAAGTGACAATTGAAAAGATAAAGATAAAGGTATAGAGAAGATAGGCGGTAATCCTAAGGTGGGCTAAATAAGCCCACCTTTTATTTACTCATTTATATTTTCATTACCATTTGGTGTGACATTTATCAATTTTAGATAATCGGAACACCACTATGAAATTTAAAATCATGATCGGGAGTTTGAATAAGTTCTGCTTCAACCTGGCCGAAATAATTCACTCTTTCTGTAATATCTTCTTTAGATATTGACTGAGCGAGCATCAAATAATCTTGGTAATGGCGAGCTTCTGAACGCAGCAGAGAAATATAAAACTTACCCAAATCCTCATCCAGATGAGGAGCTAATTTTGCGAAACGTTCGCATGAGCGTGCTTCAATATAAGCACCAATAATCAGTTTATCGACCAACGTATAAGGTTCATGATTGGTAACATGCTGAAATAGGGATTTAGCATAGCGACTAGCACCGATACTGTCATATCTTACCCCTCTGGCATCCATGATTTCTAATACTTGGTAAAAATGATGCAACTCTTCCTTAATCAATAACACCATCTTATCGATGAGATCTTGACTATAAGGTGATTTTGCTCGCGCGGTAATTTGCTTGGTGGCCTGATTTTTTCCTTTCAATGAATGAATATCACCCATTTTTTTATAGGCAAAATCCTCATAGGGCTGAAACCAAGCGAGCAGAGCATCAGCACTCTCAGGAGCAACGGCATATTTACGAATTAAGAACATAGCACTTTGTGCCGCTTTCAATTCACATAGCAGATGATCGCGCAATAAGATTGGCAAATTCTCAGGCAGCCGTGCTTTTTCTACCCATTGGTCGGGAGTTTCGCACTGTAAAAATTGATAAATGGGAGCTAACAGATTAGCATCAAACTTCATTGTTGTTCCATTCATGGCTGTTTCATTCATTGTTAAACCATATCTTTCAGACGATAAATCCACTCTAATGCCTGACGTGGTGTCAAGGTATCTGGATTAAGGTTTTCCAATGCTTCAATTGCCGGAGAGGTCTCTTCTGTCAGCAAGGTTAACTGTGGTGTATCGACATGGCCTACTGCCGCATTATTGGAGAGTGATTCCAGCTCTTTCAATTTTTGGCGCGCACGTTTAATGACATCGCGTGGAACACCTGCCAGCGAAGCAACAGCTAGCCCATAACTCTTGCTTGCTGCCCCTTCTTGCACACTGTGCATGAAAGCAATGGTGTCGCCATGCTCGACAGCATCAAGGTGAATATTGACAACTCCTTCCAGTTTCTCAGGCAATGTTGTCAGTTCGAAATAGTGAGTCGCAAACAGGGTCATTGCTTTGATGCGATTAGCTAAATTTTCAGCACAGGCCCACGCCAGGGATAAACCATCATAAGTTGATGTACCACGACCGATCTCATCCATCAAAACCAGACTATGTTCAGTCGCGTTATGTAAGATATTGGCAGTTTCGGTCATTTCCACCATAAAGGTAGAGCGTCCTGATGCCAGGTCATCGGATGCACCGACACGAGTAAAGATACGATCTACAGGGCCAATAACCGCTTTTTCGGCAGGAACAAAGCTTCCAATATAAGTCATCAACGTAATCAAAGCCGTCTGACGCATATAGGTACTTTTACCTCCCATATTTGGCCCTGTAATAATCAGCAAACGGCGCTGTGACGAGAGCGTCAATGGGTTAGAAATAAACGGTTCACTTAATACTTGTTCGACAACCGGATGCCGACCGCCAGTGATCTGAATACCCACTTTATCGGTTAGTATCGGGCGGGTGTAATTTAGAGTTTCAGCGCGTTCAGCAAGGTTTGCCAGTACATCCAGTTCTGACAGTGCTTCGGCACAGGTTTGCAAATCGGCCAGATGAGGCAGCAATAGATCGAACAACTCTTCGTACAGAGCTTTTTCGATGGCAAGCGCTTTGCCTTTGGAAGTCAGTACCTTGTCTTCATATTCCTTTAATTCAGGAATGATATAGCGTTCTGCGTTTTTGAGCGTTTGACGACGAACGTAATGGATAGGGACTAAATGGCTTTGTCCACGGCTGACCTGAATATAATAACCATGCACTGCATTAAAGCCCACTTTCAGGGTATCAATGCCAAGTTTCTCGCGTTCACGGATCTCCAGTTTATCGAGGTAATCACTGGCGCCATCGGCTAGTGCTCGCCATTCATCCAATTCAGCATTATAGCCCGTGGCAATGACACCACCATCACGCACCAGAACAGGAGGCGTTTCGACAATCGCATTCTTTAGCAGAGTCTGCAATTCATCAAAATGTCCCATACGCTGCTGTAGCGCTTGGATATAAGGGGCATCTGAGGATGTCAGGATCTGATGAATATCAGGCAATTGCTGGAAAGCATGACGCATTCTGGCCAGATCACGGGGGCGGGCAGAGCGCAGAGCAAGACGGGCAAGCACACGCTCTAAGTCACCGACCTGGCGCAAAAACGGCCGTAATTCATAACCGATTTCCTGTAATGCGGAAATGGCTTGATGGCGATTTTCCAGTATATCTTTATTGCGGGTTGGTGCATGCAGCCAGCGTTTCAGCATTCGGCTGCCCATCGGTGTCACACATTGATCGAGTACCGCCGCCAGCGTATTCTCAGTGCCACCGGACAAATTTTGTGTCAGCTCCAGATTACGGCGGGTGGCAGCATCCATAATAACCGTTTCCTGCTGGCGTTCCATCGTCATGCTGCGAATATGAGGTAAAGTGGTACGTTGAGTATCTTTGACATATTGCAGCAAACAGCCTGCGGCACGCAGAGCGAGCGTCGCTTTTTCCACCCCGAAGCCAATCAGGTCACGGGTGCCAAATTGCAAATTAAGTTGTTGTCTTGCTGTATCCAGCTCAAATTCCCACATTGGGCGCCGGCGCAAACCATGACAACGTTCAATCAGCGCCATATGCTCAAAGGTTTCAGGATAAAGCAATTCCACGGGATGGGTGCGTTGCAATTCTGCGGCAATACTATCTTGATCGGACATTTCAGAAACGCGGAAACGGCCAGAAGTGATATCCAGCGTCGCGTAACCAAATCCCTGATTATCATGCCAGATAGCGGCGAGCAGATTATCCTGACGTTCTTGTAGTAAAGCTTCATCAGTTACGGTGCCTGGAGTGACAATACGCACAACTTTGCGTTCAACAGGGCCTTTACTGGTTGCAGGATCTCCAACTTGTTCGCAGATCGCCGCAGATTCACCAAGTTGTACCAGTTTTGCCAGATAGTTTTCGATTGCGTGATAAGGAACACCCGCCATCGGAATAGGTTGACCAGCCGATTGTCCGCGCTTGGTTAGGGAGATATCCAGTAACTTCGCCGCCTTTTTGGCATCGTCATAGAACAACTCGTAAAAATCCCCCATTCTATACAGCAGCATAATATCAGGGTGCTGCGCTTTCAGACGCAGATACTGCTGCATCATGGGAGTGTGGCTATCTATATCCTTTGCTGGAGATTCTTTCATATTGACTTGATTCAATTCTATTATTCCTGTTGACTCAGTTGGGCCATCGACGCTCAGTCAACCCATCTAAATGACAAAACCTAAATATAATCAGCTAAGGATGGAACGTTAATAGACCTCATCCTGGGCGAAAACGCTATCTTATCACTGATAATCTGTGTGATTCATCTGTGGATGCGATTAGAAGATTTAAACGGTAGGTTAGCAGGATTACTCGCAGGAATGTATCAGATTTTTTCACAATTCAGCAGGATTGCGAAGCGGCTCGATTGTTGTTTAGTTTGAGTCATACTATCAAATAACAAATAATAGGAAAGCAGATGGCATAAAGCACTTGAATTCTATTTATCGGCTCAGTTTGAGCATACGATCTTGGTAACCCATGATGGTTTTAAAGTGTTGACGCTGCGGGATGAAGAACACGAAGTTTTTGCACGTGACCTGTCGATCACTCAATAAATTATAATTTATGATGTGATAGTTTTCCCAATACTGTATTGCGCAGTGTTGGGTTTTATTTGGCTAAAATATCGCCACGTTGGGTTTGTAGAAATTTAACTATGGCTATGTGAAATTACAGGGTGATTATGTCTTGGCTTTATAAAAACAAGAATCTCTCTTGTTTTATTGTTCTCTTTTTTCTTATTTTTCTGATACATAAATGTTTGGGGTATCAGTTAAAACTAATATATGTCTTCAGTGCCTTTGCACTCTTTTTATTTTTGGCTGCTATCAGTAGACGAATTTATATCTTTTTGATTGCTTTTTTTTCCTTGATAGGAATGCTCTATACTCCAATTGGCCTCAATTACGGTTATCCAGACATCAATGCGGTAGGATCATTAATTTATACAAATAGGAATGAAACAACGGAATATATTAGTGGACTTTCTGTTTCAACTTATTTAACTGCTATAGCTATTTTTGTTCTGATGATATTTTCACTTAAGCTAAATGTTACCTTAACAAGCAAAAGTAAAAAGTGGTTGTTTACCCTGTTTTTTATTTCGGCTTTCTGGTCCCCAGCCAAAGGGTATATAAAATCGGGTTTTGAAGATAGCTCGGAACTTTTGAATACCAGTTTACCGGAAGTTCGCTTTTTCAGTGATGCCTATCAGAGCTACCAGCAAGTCATGTCAGAAAATCACCGATTTGCCAAGATTATTAAATATCGGGATGACTGGCAGCCAGTGGTGAAAGAAGAGAAATACGACACTTATATCATGGTGATTGGTGAGAGCGTCCGAAAAGATTTTATGAGTGTCTATGGGTTCCCGGATAAAAATACCCCTTGGTTGGATAACGCGAATGCCACCGTGTTAACCAACTATATTTCTGCGGCACCATCGACACAGTTATCGTTGACTAACTCTTTGGCGGTTCGTGAAGCAAATGAAATTCAACTGAATAACAGTATTGTTTCACTGGCGAAAAAAGCGGGATTTGAAACTTACTGGCTGTCCAACCAGGGAATGAAGGGAGGGTTTGATTCTCCTGTAGCACTGATTGGGCAGCAGGCCAATCATTATACTTTTCTAAAAGAAGGCAATTCAGATGATCGCAGTTATATGCCGGATGAAAATTTATTGCCTTATATTCGCAAGGCATTAATGAAGAATGAGCAGAAAAAGAAACTGATTATTATTCACTTAATGGGTTCGCATCCACAACCTTGCACCAGAACGAATGATAAATATGGCACCTATTTTCATTCCAAAAATATTTCATGTTATCTTCAGAGTATTCATAATACGGACAGACTGCTAGCTGACATTGAAAGTATTGCCAATAAAAATCAATTGCACTGGACAATGCTTTACTTTGCGGATCATGGTTTGTCACTTGTGAATAAGAATACAGATAGCGAGAATCTGACCCATAACGATAGTAATAAGCAGAATTATCAAGTTCCCTTTATTATTACCGGTTATGACTATGTCATTAACAATGCCGACAAGAACACAGCAAGCAAAAATATCATAGATGCTCACCGCAGCGGTTTGAATCTACTGTCTATGTTATCCACATGGTTGGGAATTGAAGAACTTCGCTTGGTATCCAAATGTGCTTGGTTTTCCAACCAAGCGTGTCTGAACCAACATACAGTGATTTCATTCAGTAACGAATATAAAGACTTTAACCACCTAAAGGATGACGCCATTAACTTCGATTGATGAATATACCTTCGTCTTGCAATTTATTAAGGAAGTGAGTTACCTCACAAAACTTGGCTCATGCTTTATATGTATGAACCACTGATTGGGGGATTTTGACCGCTTAATGTTGGTATTCAACCGCTGAGTAAGATCCTCTCCCTCTTATCAGGGAGAGTTTTATATCATAGTGCAGTGTGACGAGGAGTATATCCCTTTTATGGGTATTGCTTCCTGCCGGCTGTAGATGGTCGGTTTATGGAGAAGGAAGTAAAAATTAAATAATGACTCGCTGTTCGTCTTACTGTGGAAAAGGAAGTTTTATGAAGAATAATAAATTGTTAAAACATATCCCCTGGATGATATTGGGGATAATTGGCGCATTCTGTCTTGGAGTCGTTGCGCTGCGTCGGGGAGAACACGTTAGCGCTTTGTGGATCATTGTCGCTTCCGTAGCCGTTTACTTGGTTGCTTATCGGTATTATAGCCTGTATATCGCCACGAAGGTAATGAGACTGGATGCCACGCGAGCAACCCCCGCTGTTGTCAATAATGATGGTTTGAACTATGTTCCTACCAACAAAAATGTCTTGTTTGGTCATCATTTTGCCGCTATCGCGGGGGCAGGTCCGTTAGTCGGGCCAGTATTGGCGGCACAGGTCGGTTATCTGCCAGGAACATTGTGGTTGCTGGCAGGGGTAGTGCTTGCCGGAGCGGTGCAGGACTTTATGGTGCTGTTTATCTCCTCCCGCCGTAATGGGGCATCATTGGGTGAGATCGTCAAGGAAGAGATGGGGCGTGTGCCAGGCACAATAGCTCTGTTTGGTTGCTTCTTAATCATGATCATCATTCTGGCGGTACTGGCGTTAATCGTCGTGAAAGCATTGGCAGAAAGCCCGTGGGGCGTATTTACGGTTTGTTCAACAGTGCCGATTGCGCTTTTCATGGGGATCTACATGCGATATATCCGCCCGGGGCGTGTGGGTGAAGTCTCTGTGATCGGTATTCTCCTGCTGATTGCCGCCATTTGGTTTGGTGGTGTTGTCGCCGCCGATCCTTACTGGGGACCCGCGCTGACTTTCAAAGATACCACCATCACTTATGCGCTGATCGGATATGCATTTATCTCTGCATTATTGCCAGTTTGGCTTATTTTGGCACCGCGTGACTATCTGGCAACTTTCCTGAAAATTGGGGTTATTGTTGGTCTTGCAATTGGGATTATCATCCTGAATCCTGAACTGAAAATGCCAGCCGTCACACAATATATTGACGGTACTGGGCCAGTCTGGAAAGGAACGCTGTTCCCATTCTTGTTCATTACTATCGCTTGTGGTGCGGTGTCTGGTTTCCATGCTTTGATCTCTTCGGGGACGACACCTAAGCTGTTGGCAAATGAAAAAGATGCACGTTTCATTGGTTATGGTGCGATGTTAATGGAGTCGTTTGTGGCGGTCATGGCATTGGTTGCTGCATCCATCATTGAGCCGGGTCTGTATTTTTCGATGAATACCCCTCCGGCCGCGCTGGGTATTACTATGCCTGACCTGCATAATTTGGGCACTGCCGAGGCGCCAATGATTATGGCCTCTTTGAAAGAAGTAACGAGCCATGCGGCCGCGACTGTAAGTTCTTGGGGCTTTGTTATTTCCCCCGATCAAATTCTGCAAACGGCAAAAGACATTGGTGAGCCATCCGTTCTGAACCGCGCAGGAGGAGCGCCAACTTTGGCAGTGGGTATTGCCCATGTATTCCATCAGATCATTCCTGCGGCAGACATGGGCTTTTGGTATCACTTTGGTATTCTGTTTGAAGCGTTGTTTATCCTGACGGCGTTGGATGCGGGCACACGTTCTGGTCGTTTCATGTTGCAGGATCTTTTGGGTAACTTCGTTCCATTCCTGAAAAAAACGGACTCTTTGATTGCGGGTATCATTGGTACAGCCGGTTGTGTTGGCTTATGGGGTTATTTGCTGTATCAAGGCGTGGTT
Organism: Xenorhabdus ehlersii; assembly: GCF_003610465.1. Taxonomy (GTDB): domain Bacteria; phylum Pseudomonadota; class Gammaproteobacteria; order Enterobacterales; family Enterobacteriaceae; genus Xenorhabdus; species Xenorhabdus ehlersii. The sequence continues at coordinate 31,651 of NZ_RAQI01000005.1, forward strand.
GATCCATTGGGTGGCGTCAAGAGCTTATGGCCGTTATTTGGTATCTCTAACCAGATGTTGGCCGCCGTTGCGTTGGTATTGGGTACGGTTGTCTTGATCAAGATGAAACGCACCCGATATATCTGGGTAACGGTTATTCCTGCGGTTTGGTTGTTGATTTGTACCACATGGGCGCTGGGGCTGAAATTATTCAGTGATAACCCACGGCTTGAGGGCTTTTTCTTCCTGGCGAAAGAATACAAGCAGCGAATTGCCGAAGGTGGTGCAGAATTGACGGCTGGGCAAATCAGTAACATGAATCACATTGTTGTGAACAACTACACCAATGCGGGATTAAGCATTCTGTTCCTGATAGTGGTGTACAGCATCATTATTTATGGTATCAAAACTGCGATTAAAGCAAGCAAAAACCCGACGCGTACCGATAATGAAACGCCTTATGTTCCGGTTCCTGAAGGTGGGGTGAAAGTCTCTTCTACGCACTGATGCAATACTAAAACTGATACCGACCAAATCATTCCGTATCAGTAACCGCTATACCCCACATAATTGACTTTGTACTATGTGGGGTATTTTTTATTGGGGAACTATTCCTTATAGAACAAGCCTTGGAGAACAATTTATGTTTGGTAATCTTGGTCGGGCAGGCAAGTATTTGGGGCAGGCTGCCCGAATGTTGGTGGGCGTTCCCGACTATGACACATATGTACAGCATATGAAAGAAAACCACCCTGATAAGCCTTATATGTCTTATGAAGAATTTTTTCGCGAACGTCAGAATGCTCGCTATGGTGGCGATGGCAAAGGCGGAATGCGCTGCTGTTAGTGAAAAAAGTGGTTAATTCATTGAAAATTATTTAGCAATCAATAGCATCGGGAAACGAAAATGCAACCAATATCAGTCACGATCCTGAGCGGTTTTTTGGGATCAGGCAAAACGACGCTGCTGCGTCATATCCTCAATGTTGATCATGGTTACAAAATAGCCGTCATTGAAAATGAATTTGGTGAAGTCCCCATTGATGATGAATTGATTGGTGATCGTGCAACTCAAATTAAGACATTAATCAACGGATGTATCTGCTGTAGTCGTTCGAATGAGCTGGAAGATGCATTATTGGACTTGCTGGATAGCATGGATAAAGGGCAGATCAACTTTGACCGCTTGATTATCGAATGTACCGGCATGGCTGATCCCGGCCCGATTACGCAAACTTTCTTTTCCCATGAAATTTTGTGCCAGCGTTTTTTACTCGATGGCATTATTACGCTGGTGGATGCAGTTCATGCGGAACAACAGTTAGATCGTTTTTCCATTGCACAGGCGCAGGTAGGATATGCAGACAGGATCCTTTTAACCAAAACAGATATTGCTCCCATTCATGATGCCTTAGTTGAACGTTTGCAGCGAATCAATGCCAGGGCACCGATTCATAAGGTTATTCAAGGTGAAGCCGATTTAGACTTACTGTTCGATATCGAAGGTTTTATGTTGAATGACAAACTGACGGTTTCGACACCCACTTTTCGATTTGCACCCAAACAACAAAACTCGGTTCAGTCGATTGTCATTAACTTAGCACACCCAGTTGAACTGCCGGAAGTTTCTAACCTGATGGACGAGCTATTACTGAGTTTCGCGGATAATCTCCTGCGATACAAAGGTATTCTTGCTATCAAAGAAGAACCATGTCGGTTACTGTTTCAAGGGGTTCAGCGTCTGTATGGCGCGGATTGGGATAGAGAATGGCGCGATAATGAAGTACGTGAAAGTGTGCTGGTTTTTATTGGTATAGATCTGCCAGAACAGAAAATCCGTGAAAAATTTGCGGAATTGTTTAAAGAATAATTGATTGAGTAATAATTTTTTATGGAATTTTAATTGTTCATTTTTATTTCTTATTGAGTAGTGAAATTGTTCATATAAATTCGCTGCTCAAAATTAAATAAAAATTTATATATTTACCTGTTAGACTTAAGTTTTTTAAAGAACCAACCTGGTGTGTTAACAAGTGTAAAACAATAAAAATAAAAACCATTTACAAATTGAGTTTATCATACGTAAAAAATAGTCATTTATCTTAGATTTTCATGACATTGTCTATTTTATCTGCCAGCAATCTCCACAAATTAACTAGTGGAGATTGTTACAATAACAGATCATGTGAGTGAAAACAGCAGAAAAAATAACACAACTATTTAGAGTGAGATTCCCAAATTCTGGAAAAACGTTTCACATTACTGGCGGTGTAAATTACAGTATGTGAAATATTACGGTGTCCGAGATAGTCTTGAATCAAGCGGGTATCGCGACCGAGATCAGCTAATGCATAACCACAAGCATGTCTTAACATATGCGGATGTGGAGAAACACTGACAGACGCCTGCTTTCCATAACGTTTTAATAAACCATAAACTTGTTGCCGTGAAACAGGACCCGATTTTTGAGAAAGAAATACCCACGGAGAATCGGCTTCGCGCCATTTTTGGCGAATATCTAGCCATTTATTTAACGCTTCAATTTCTTCTGGAATTAAAGGATGTGTGGTTGAAAGTCCACCTTTTAACCGTCTGATATGAATGATCGCTGAATTCAAATCAAGATCAGATAGGCATAGATTACATAACTCACTTACCCTAAAGCCGTGAATGAAACACATTAACAGCATGCAATAATCCCGTTCTGCGTGACGTCCTTGTTTTGTTGCTGCCAGAATTGCGTCTATTTCGTATCGGGTTAAAAACTTACGTTGTTTCATGAAATTATCATTCCTATGAAATCAGAGAGATAAATTGTAAATAGCAAGGTATTTAAGTTAATCGAATACAACAAAACATTAGTATTTTTTAAACATAATTAACTAAATACCAGATTAATTTAATTGGAATAACACAAATAAAAAAATTGCTGCTTATTTTTGTCTTGTTTTTAATGAAAATGCTAATTGAAATCGTATAAATACGTGTTATGTGATTCTGATACACAGAATGAGGCAATCATAAATAGAATTCCATATATAAAAACAGCTCTATTGAACTTTACAACTAATCATTTGGCCTGGTTTGTTTTTTAGTTTTTTATTCTTTTAAAAACTCTTTTAAGTGTATTGGGTTTGTATTTTTACTGCATTTAGTGGAAAAAGTAAATGATTTATCTAAGTTGTTTAGATAATGCCTTATTATTGATTGAAAATTAACTTTTATTTGGAGTTTTTGAAATAATATTTTAATTTTTTATCTATTATTGGATTTTTATTCTAAGTTACTGCGTTTTTTGGATGAAAAATGAGAAATACTGAGGGTGATCAAGAGATAATGTTTGAAATAACATTAGGTTAAAGGAAGGGTTTTCGTTAACTTAATAACATTGGTTATAGTTTTCATTGTTTATTATATCTTTATTTGGATTGAATTGATTGGTCGTTTTTTGTTCTGTTTGTAAAGTTTAATTAAATAGATATTTTTCATGATTAATTATGTATGGAATCATCATTAAAAGGATTATTTAATGAATGCTCCTGCTAATCCTAATTAAAAACATGTGGATTTTATTCATAGATTGCCACAAAATCATCTTAATATTATTATCATATGGAAGATGTAAAAATTAAAAATCTTTATTGTACTGTTGATGATTTCCAGCTCTTCATTATTAGATATCGCCACGCCAAGTAATAAAGAGGATTTGTTTATTGGTTTAATAAAAGATACCTGACGATGATTAACATTACTCATTCTTGTTATTTCATGCTCAAAGGAAAAAATCAAGATCCCATTTTTATGACCCGTTTGATATTTATTACCTATGGAATCAAAGGTAGAGCAACCCGCAGATATCAAACCTTGTTTCTTCCCTTTCATCGTTGCATATATTAAATTAGCCACACAATCTCCTTTAGACTAATATAGTATTCCTATTGTAAATAGAATTAATGATACAAAATAATCTTACTATAATGGGATCTAAAAAAATTAACCGGCTAATTTAATTTGTTTATCCTCTTAAGGTAATATCATCGGTAAGAGAAATATCATCAATCATACAGTCCCCTCGGCAGCTCGCTTAAAACTGCGAGTTTTATATCAGAACCAGATAGTTCCACAGCATGGACAATAATTCTGGATGCGGCCATTGTCAATACTGCAGGATTACCCTGCAAATGAAAGTCGGAAAGTTCACGGGTGTTAGGTTGTATAAGCCACTGTTCATTTCGTCCTATGAATGCAGGGTATGTACGATTTTTTCCGTTTTATCAGACGACCCCAAAATTAGTACGACAAAATTTTGGACTATTCCGGCTTACAACCCCTACACGTAAGTTGCTGTTCAAATGCTTCCGCTAGTCCTGAATAAGTGCAGTAGATTTTGTAGGGAGTTGATTAGTTGAATGCGCCTTATATCTCCTAACAGAAAGATGAGAATTTAGGGCGCACTGGGTAAACCTTAATAATAAGCCCTTATATCAGGAGAAGGCCAGGAAAGGGGAAATACATAGCAAGATCCCAGTAAAGATGATCAAGATGAGCGATACCCCTTTGTAATAGCGCAGGCCAGGGATCTTGTAGACCAAATAAGCCGGAATAAGGCAGCCAACGATGCCAAATATTGGGCTACAAATAGAAGTAAAACTTAAGACTGGAGCATTCAGGAGGATCGCGCTCCATGCCAATAAGATGGCAAAAACCATGATGCCTTTTTGTACCCACTTTTCATTGATCTTTTCGGCAGGTACCAGGCGACTAAGAATATTCATGGCAATGCCTTGGCTGGCTTCGCGAAACCCAAGGTAAACACCAAAAAATGCAGTCATCACAGCAAAGACATTGAGCATGATACTGACGGCAATAACCCAACCGCCGGGAAAGAATTGGGCGGCAATTGCTAATGCTGAAATATTCTGTTCATAGGCTTTGAGTGCTTCGTCATGTCCCATTGCCAGCGTAAAAGAGATGGCATAGAAAAATACCGTACAAAACAGGATACCAAAGGCAATGTTCATAGCTCGCAGTGCCTTGTGACGGGCAACTTCACGGTTTTTCTCCCGATTGCGATAAGAAATCACCATTGGGCTAAGTGTTTGGATAAACAGGATGGACGTGAGCGTAAAAGGTAACGTGATGATGGCTTGTTTGATCAATAGCCCTAGAGGAGGCAATGCCCCGATATTGTAAAGATGCCACATACCGATCATGGAAAATCCTAATGCCGCGATAACAAATAACTTTGTTATGACCATCAGACTGGATATTTTGAACAGTAATTGTTCACCACGGGAAGAGATGGCGACTAATACACAGATTAATACCAATCCATAAAGCGGATTTTTCGACATTAATTCATCGGTGACCCCAAATGTTTGCAGGTAAGAAGCACTATCATTGGTTATCGCGGTGGAATAAACAAACATCCAGATCACCAGCATAATAAAGTAGAGTATTCCTAACAGAATGCCCCAATTTTTACCAAGATAACCACTGATAACACTAGGATAATCTTTGCATTCTGGTGACTCTGCAAGGGTATTGATGAAGAGCCGCTGAAAGAGATACATGGCAGGATAACCAATAATGGAAGAGAGCAGGAAAACCCACAATCCCATCAATCCAACCTGAACAGGCAAGAAAACAATTCCGGCCCCGATTGCCATGCCGATACTCATAATGACCCAGCCAGTATCGGTATGGTCGAATTTTATTGCTTTTTTCCACTCCTCCTCCGTCATGTTGGCGCGTTTGGCCGATGGAGATAACAGTGGCGTGACATCATTGTTTTTTGTTGCTGTTTTCATATCTTTTAGTAAGTGAATTATCGTGTGCTAATAGTCAATGATTTCAAGGAGAACAACTTCTTCATGAAGAAGAAATTGCAAAGGGAAACTGCGCAAAAAAGAAAATTGTCGAAAACACTTTGTCAGGATTAAATCCTTTTTATCGTTAATATTATGCTGTAGTTCAGGGGATTAATCTAGAATTTTTTACTAGTGAAAGGGGGGGATGCATAGTTTAATCCTGCTTTCCGATGAGAAATAAAGACAAATCAATACCTAATTGGTAAGCCTTATTTTACGATGGATTTGGGATTAATAAAAAAGAATAGAATCGTGTCATTGATAAAAATAAAATGGAAACAGCCCAATTTTTTTATTTTTATTTCGTAACAGTCCTGAAATTAAATTATCAGATAAATACTTGGTGAATTATTTTTAATTCTTAATGAGAAAACTGTTCAAGTTACCATTGCACTTATTAGTTGAATCCACCTTTGATTGAAATTAAAATGCCACAAATAGACTTATGGCATTTTTTGTTGTTATTTTTTAATTAGACATCCAATCGCTTGGTTTGCCATCTTTTAGACTTCCAACGCCAAGAGTTCACTAACCCGCGGATCCACTCGTCGCAGAAGAACCCTATCCAGATCCCCAAGATCCCCATACCCATGGTAATACCCAAAAAATAACCGACGGGAATAGATATTCCCCACATACAAATCAACGCGGTATAGAGTGGAAAACGGGCATCACCAGAAGCACGTAGGGCATTGACCATCACAATGTTGAAAGTACGTCCTGGTTCCAAAAAGACTGAGAGCAGGAACAAGGGTAACAGAAGTTCAACAATCTTTTGATCTTCCGTCATGACATAGAGAAGCGGTTCCCTGAAAATCCAGAACATTAAGACGATGCCTACAGTAACAATCACACCAATTCTCAGGCTTTTCAGCCCCCGAAGATAGGCATCTTCAAAACGCTTTGCCCCAACAAGGTGACCTACCATAATCTCATTGCCAATGCTGATAGAGATGCCAAACAACATAATGAACAGAGATAGCTGGAAGTACAGTGTTTGCGCGGCCAGAGACATTTCACCCATCAGGCCGATAAACGCCTGTGCAGTCATATATTGCAGGATCCACACCAAATTTTCACCTGCGGCGGGTAAGCCGATATGCAGGATTTTGCCCAATATATTCTTAGACCAGTTCACGAACAATTTAGGCTCGAACTTGATCTTCAAACCACAAAACAGTAATCCGCAGAGCAAAATAACAGCGACAGTACGACCAAATACCGTAGACCAAGCCACGCCTTCGAGTCCATATTGAGGCAATCCAAAGAATCCATACAGCACGATCATATTGCCGACAATGGTAAGCAGGTTGGCAATTAGCGTGACATACATGGCCGATTTTGACTTTCCATAAACCCGCATACAGGCTGCCAGAATAATCGAAATCGCTTCGGGTATCAGACAGATACCAAGAACATGCAGATAAGCGAACCCATCTTTCATCAGATTTTCGGGCAGGTTCATGATATGCAGGATCTTATAACCGAAGAACACCGTGATCAGAGCACAACTGAAACCCAGCACAAAATTAAAAGCAATGGAAATGTGAATAGCCTGACTAGCCTTATCACGTCTCCCTGATCCCAAATATTGTGCAATGACAACACTGCAACCTACGCTGATGAAGTTAAAAATTGTAATAAAGAGATCAAAAACATGATTACCCACTCCCATTGCAGCAAGATAAGCAGAAGAAATATGGCTGACCATATACGTATTGATTAATAACGTCGCCATATGCAGAAAGATATCAATGAAAATCGGCCAACTTAACGAAAAAAGAGAGCGATTAACAACATCAGACTGATGCATTAGTAAAACCTATTTATTAGAAGTGAAATGAATGGTCTTTTGCGGTGTGACATACCTAGAAAGCATAGCTGATTTTACAGGGTTTATTGATGATTTGATAGGCAGAACAAGCGATTTATGTTTTGGTTGCAGTTGAGTAGCATTAACTTGCAATAGCAGCGTTTATCCATGCCAGTCACCATCATCAAAGCTGTAAACCAATGCAGATAAAATAGCGGGACGTAAGAGTAGTAGCAGAATATGCAAAATTGTTTTCATTGAACCTGCTCGCAGGCTGAGAGAGGCCTCATCCAGTGATTTATCAATTTGCCCAAGTCCTGCAATACCAGCTCGAATGCCAACGGGTACATTTCGCATCGTCATGGAGATGATGATAATGAATGCTGTACCCGTGATATAGAATGGCGTGTTATTGAAAGCCAGGAGATAAGATATCCCTGTTACTGTACCGGGAACGGCAAAACAGAGCATGGTAGTGAACTCAATGATTTTTTTGCCGCGGAATTGCTGTGTACCACGATATAGGCAATCAATAACCCGAAAATGGCGGTAATGGGGGTAGCAATGCCTGCATACAGTAATGTATCGGATGTACCTGAGCTTTGTGGATCTGCAAATTTTATTGTATTCATAATATAGAGTTGTTTTAATAGTGCAGTGTTCAATTTACTTGAACACTACAGGGAGGTAATTCTGTTATCAGTATGTTTTATACTCTTTACTGACGTCAGTCATTAATATTGGCATCAGTAATAACCCCATCACAGCGGCTGCAAGAGTCAGCAAGGCAAACATGCCTGTCCAATCATAGTGGTCAATGATTTGGCTTAATGGCCAACCAGCAATTGCAGCACCATAATAGGCATACAATCCTAAATATCCAGTTACCGTACCTGCCGCTTTTTTGTGGCAGTGTTCAGTTGCTGAAAGGCCAATTAACATCTGGGGACCAAATACAAAAAAACCAATACTAAAAATACAGAGAGATAATAGTAAATAATTATTTATAGGAATTAACCAGAGCGCGGCCATAGAAAAGAAAAGACCGAGAGAAAATAGTAGAATCACTGGTGTACGTTGACTGCGAAATAATAAGTCAGAGCCCCATCCAGCACAAAGAGCACCTAATAACCCTCCCAGTTCAAATAGTGATAGAGTGGCATTGGCATTCAGTAAATTAGCTCCATGTTTTTCTAATAACCATAAATTACCCCAGTCATTAATTGCGATCCTAATGAAATAGATGAGAATATAAGAAAAACCAAGGAGCCAGATGGTACGGTTGAATAAAATGGTTTCCTTTAAGATTTTTATTATGGGCATGGGTAAAGACAACCGTTCTTGTCGTAGCTCCATAGTATCTTGTCGCCAATGCCCTACGCTAGGTAAACCATGTTCTTGTGGAATTCCCCGTATTCTCCGGCATAACCAAATGCCAAGCACAATGCTAATGAGTCCAGGAACGAATAATGCAGCGCGCCAACCATAATAATTTGCTAAAAGTGCAGACAACAATGGCAGAAAAATACCACTTATATTGATGGATATATTCCAGCAGCCCCACCAGAAACCTCGCTCATTACGAGAATACCAGTGAGTGAGAAGTCGAGCACATGTTGGCCATCCCCATCCCTGAAAAAAGCCATTCAATGTCCAGACAAATAGTAAGGAAGGCAGTGATAAGCAGAAGGTAAAAATAATATTCAGTACTCCTGTCATTAATAGCCCTACCCCCATGAACCAGCGATAACCAGTATGATCATGAAAAATGCCGGAAAAAAATTTTGAACTGCCATAAGCAAGGTAAAATAAACTGGTTATCCATCCAATATCAGTTTTATTAAGAGCCAATTCCAGCTGCATGGTTGGCATAACTACATTTAAACTTTTGCGAGTTAGGTAGAATGTGGCATAGCCTATAATCATTGACATGAGCAAATGGCTTCGCCAATAACGATAATGTTGTGATATTTGCTCATGGCTGGTGCCTTGCATAAGTGCCTCCATAAAAAAGATACGAGTAGTCGTTGTTGCTTTAGTCGTCCCAAAGAGGATACTTTGTTATGCAGTATCACTACCTGAATCTATTGGTAAATATATAATGACATGGGTTCCTTGTTGGATTTTGAGCCTCCAATGGCCTCCAAGCGCCCGGACACGTTCTTCAATACCCTTAAGCCCAAATCCCGTATTTTTTTTATCATCAATAATACCAATACCATTATCGCCAACCTGAAGTACGATTAAATTTCTTTTTTGCTTTAATGTAATGTTTATTTGGTTGGCGTTAGCATGTTTACTGATATTGTTCAGTAATTCTTGAATCAGCCTATAAAGTGTCAGAGTGATCGTGTTATCACTGGGAGTGTGTGGTAACTGGTAATCAAAATGGCAGAAAATGTTTTGTTCTTCAAAAGCAAACTCATTTATTAAGTGATTAATTGATTGCTCAAGAGACATTTCGTCAAGTGCAGGTGGGCGAAGTTCACGCAGCAGTTGACGAGTTGTTTGATGTATTTGTTGGGAGAGGTGATTAATCTGTTCGGCAGAGTTATGAGCTAATGCTAACGTTGAAGTTCGTTTTATTAGCATAGATTGAATTTGAATGGCAGTTATATTTTGTCCAATGGCATCATGAAGTTCTCTGGCAATATTTTTACGGATATCTTCTTCTGTATGTACTAATTTTTGCATCAAAATATGGCGTGTTGCTAACTCTTTTTCTAATCGTTCACGATAACGGTTTAAATTATTTGCCAACTGTTTTTGATAGGTTAGGCTACCTGCCAATTGTTGCTGGCGACTGATGGCAATACCAAGCCCTATCCCTAATAAAGCCTGAGTGGTTAAAAAAATCTCCAATTCCTGTAATTCGCTGAATGAACCATTGAATTGACGGGCAGAAGTGACGAGTAAACTTCCTAACAATGCGGAGAGAACACCGCCTTGCCAACCATAATGATAAGCCATAAATATATTAGGAATAAAGACTAAAATTGATAGTAACCATTCTATTTCTGAGGATAGAAGATATTGGCCACTTATTCCCAGAAAACTAAACAGGAAACACCATATCAGCAAGGATATTCTTAATTGTGGATCGGGTATATCAGCTTTAGTATGCTGATTCTTCCAATATTTCTCATATAAATAAACATAAATCAGATAGATGAATGGGGAGAGTAAAAATCCGCCAGTTAAGGAAGAGAGAAAAATAAAGCTGATTTGATCGGGCAACGAAAAGCTTAAAAACAAGATTTGTAAAAGGCTATTAATGATAACGCCTGCCAACAAGATAGAAAGCTGTTGCCAATAAAGAGAATAATTCCACCATATCTTTTGAATAGTTAGTGCAGTGATCACACTAATAAATGGTGAAAGCAGAATGATTGGATATATAATAAGTTGCTCGCTTTTTAGCCATAGCAATATACTGGTTTCACTCATCAGAAGGATTGGAAGATAACGCCGCCCCAGTAAAATCATAAATACTAAACGTATCCCTTGGGGTAAAAATAGTGTCGCCTGTAATCCACTATTGTGAAAATAAAAACTAATTACCCATAATGAAATCCAAATCAGTGAATAAAATAGACAGAGGAATAGTGATTGTAAAATGAAGAGAAATTTTTCATTCATTGATTGATTAACTCGTCATAATGATTTGATTCTTGAGGGCATAATGAACTAGATCAATAGTAGTATTACATTGTAATTTATCTAAAATTCTGGCTCGATGAACATGAACTGTATTGTGACTAAGTTCAAGTTGCTCAGCAATCACTTTTACACTGCTCCCATTGACTAATAAGGTAAAAATTTCTCTTTCTCTTGGTGTCAGAGCGTGTAGTGCTGTAATTTCTTGAGGTTTTTGGCGAAGTGCTTTCAGTGCATGAGCACAAAGATAAATGTTTCCTTGATGGACTAACCGGACGGCTTGTACTAATTCCTCTGGCCCACAAAATTTTGTCAAATAACCTCGCGCACCTGAATCTAGCGCACTTTGTACAAGCGCAGCAGTGTCATAAATACTTAACATGATCGTACGAAAATTTGGGCCGGTGGGACGAAGCCGGGTCAGAAGTTGTAGGCCACTTTCGTTGGGCATGGAGATATCCATGATGACGATATCAATCGTTTTTCTTAGTAAATCCGGCCATGCTTCATCGGCACTGCTGTATTGACCAACGATTATAATATCATCTTCAAGTGTCAATAATTGGGCAAAACCTGAACGGACAACAACATGATCATCAATGAGAGCAATTTTTATAGTCATTTTTATTGTATGTTGTAGGGAGTTTTATTATAAATCATTTAGATATCATAATGTTCATAAAATAAAATTCATGCAAATAAATAAACTAAATTTGTTAGTTAGATAACAAAATTTATTTTAAGGCAGCTAAATCATATCGATTTCAATTGGTTATTATTATTTCCATTTCTATACCTCCATATCGTAATGATGAATTCTGTTTTTATTAATTCTCAATAACAAAATAAAAATATTTATTGATATTAAATAGTGTTTTTTCTTTATTAAATGAAACTGGTGGGTTTAATAAAGAAATTACACTGTTATTTTATATATTTTCATTATTATATTTCATGTGTTATTTTATGGTGAATGATATGAAAAAAATTTTACCATAATCCCTTTGTAGGGGGAATTATGCTAGATTCTCCTATAAAAAATATTGGATATTTTTCTATATAGGAAGCGATATTATTGCATCATCAGATATGCTTTATTGTTTTTCCTGGCGTTGATCATGGAGCCGCCCTTGATTATTTGAAAACAATTTATGGCGCTAAAATTATCACAAGCACTGAGTTAGGTGTGCCGTCAAAATAAAGAATGCTATGTTTGATAAAAAATGAATGACTGGCAGACTGATATTCTGCCAGTCAAATAGATCAGGTCGAATACAATTATCTATAGATCGGGTAAATTTCGGCCGTAATAGATTTCCTGTATCTCTTTTTTAAGTAAACGGGTGATTTCTCTCTTTTCCATTTCGCTTAGTTCTTCCGCTGTGGTATTGAACAAATATTCATTCAGATCGAATTCTTTCAGCATCATTTTGGTATGGAAGAGATTTTCCTGAAAAATATTCACATCAATCATATGGTACTGAGATTGAATTTCTTCTGTCACATAATTCTGGATGGAGCTAATCTCATGGTCAATGTAGTATTTTATGCCATTGATATCTCGGGTAAAACCACGAACGCGATAATCCATTGTTACAATGTCAGATTCCAATTTATAAATCAGGTAATTCAGAGTATTAAGGGGAGAAATAACACCACAGGTTGATACTTCAATATCTGCCCTGAAGGTACATATACCATCATCTGGATGGCTTTCTGGATAGGTATGCACACAGATGTGGCTCTTGTCCAAATGGGCGACGACAGAGTCAGGGAGTGGGCCTGGGTTTTCCGTATTATCCACCCGTTTGGCAGAAATGGGTTCTTCACTAATCAGAATGGTAACGCTCGCTCCTTTGGGGTCATAGTCTTGACGAGCAATATTAAGAATGTTTGCACCAATAATTGAACAGGTTTCACTGAGTATTTCAGTCAGGCGGGTTGCATTATACTGTTCATCAATGTACGCGATATAACTGTCGCGATCGGCTTTCGTTTTTGCATAACAGATATCATAAATACAGAAACTCAAGCTTTTTGTCAGATTATTAAAGCCGTGCAATTTCAGTTTGCGCAATTTAGTTCACCTCCCGGTTTATGGGGGATCAGATAGGGCATTCAGTAAGTATTGCGGCAGTGCGAAACTTCCTGCATGTACGGCAGGTGTGTAGTAACGGCAGGTTATGGCCGCATCTTTAAAGCGTTGTTGTAGCGTTGTCAGAGGTACCTGACGCAAGGCAGAATTTTGGGTTGCCCATGCAAATGTCATGATCCCACCGTGATAGGTTGGAATGGCTGCCTGATAAAAACTGCTGTCAGTAAAATAGTGGCTTAACTTTTTATAGCTGTTAACGGCTTCATTCTGCTGAAAGAAACAGACACCGTTTTGGGCGACAAAAATACCACCTTCGTTTAAGCAACCAGCGCAGCCTGCATAGAAGTCAGAAGTAAACAGGCTTTCACCTGGTCCATCAGGATCAGTACAATCAGAAATGATGACATCAAATTTTTCAGATGTGGTTTTGACAAAATTAACACCGTCGTTAATCACCAGCTTGAAACGGGGATCATTATAGGCTCCCGCGTTATGGTTCGGCAAATATTGGCGGCAGAATTCGATTACACCAGCATCAATTTCTACCATTGTAATATTATCGAGATAGTGATGACGGCAAACTTCACGCAGCATCCCGCCATCACCACCGCCAATGATCAACACTTTTTGGGCTTGGCCATGAGCAAATAGTGGTACATGGGCCATCATTTCATGATAGATAAACTCATCGCGCTCTGTGGTTTGAACCACACCATCAAGTGCCATGATGCGGCCTAGTTCTGTATTTTCAAAAATAACTAGATCTTGATGCTCTGTTTTATCGTGATAAAGCACGTTTTCAACAGCGAAATACTGACCGAAATTGGGATGCAACGTTTCATACCAAATTTCTTTTTGTGACATGTTCCGCTATTCCTCCATTGTGATCTTCATCGGCATTGGTTGGACATAGTAGCCAATAATTTACATTGTTGTCACTTAGTTTCAACATGAAATTAACCTTGGAAGTATTCAAAAGGAATTATTTTATATAAGAGAGTAGGCTGAGGGAGTTCCTTGCAAGAGAACGGCATTTAACCTCATGAGGCAGGTTGATTCCCTTTAAATCTTTGTAACCTAATTGATTTAGTTCTTGCATTAACTGACTATCATAGTTACTGAGATCCCACTTGTTACGTTGGGCAAAATAGATAATTGTACGCTTAATTTGAAAATCTGGGATTTGGCTATAGCCGCAGTCATGTTTTAGATAGATATAGACGGCTGTCAGATCGGCGAGATCTTCAGCTTCATTCTCAGACAGCGCTGTTGCAGGTTGAGCAAAACTAAACAGAGCCAGAATGTACGCGAATAAGGCAATTTTTTGCATAATTTCTATTATACTGATTTTCTACTATTTTACTTAAATTAACATATTAATATCTTTGTTAGCCAAACTTTATTTGCTTCATTTTAATAAAATTACCGTTTTTTCTGCCAGTGAGAAAATTGGGTTGTATGTTAACGAACAGGTTTGTTCTGATGGCAGAGAGTGTTATTTTATGCGCTCGATGAAGCTTATGCTATTGAGCGGTATGTAAATAGTCACATTCATTTTTTGGTTTGACTTGTGATTATTTAGAATAAAATCAACTGGTTATATTAATGAAGAAACATATTGTAGAAGTAATGATCTCCGAGCAGGAGGTTAAGCAACGTATTGCTGAGCTGGGGCAACAGATTACAGAGCACTATCGTAATAGCGATCGTGAATTAGTATTGATTGGCCTGTTGAGAGGGTCGTTTATCTTTATGGCAGATTTATGCCGTGAAGTTCAGGTTCCCCACGAAGTGGATTTTATGACTGCATCCAGTTATGGCAATGAGATGAGTTCTACCCGCGATGTGAAAATCCTCAAGGATCTGGATGAAGACATTCGTGGTAAAGATGTGTTGATCGTTGAAGATATTATCGATTCAGGCAATACACTGAACAAAATCCGCGAGATTCTGGCGTTGCGTGAGCCTAATTCACTGGCGATTTGTACTTTGTTGAACAAACCATCTCGTCGCGAAGTCGATGTTCCAGTTGAGTGGATTGGTTATTCAATTGAAGATAAATTTGTCGTCGGTTACGGCATTGACTATGCACAACATTATCGCCATCTGCCTTATATCGGGCATGTCACCCTGTTAGAAGATTAATTTTTGCGACAAACAGAAATAATCAATTCGGCATAAGCAAATGGCAGCTTTTTTGCTGCCATTTGTTTTTTATAATTAATAGGTTGTCCTTCGATCTGCTATTTTGTCTGGGATAACTTGGAAATAGCCTGACGGTAATTAAGTTCCAATTTTTCACGGCTGTCAGCTGTAATATCCAGATCATGTAATTCACCATCCTTTAAACCATATACCCAACCATGAATCATCACTTTCTGCCCGCGTTTCCATGCGGATTGCATAATGGTTGAGTGGCCAAGGTTGTAAACCTGTTCAATGACATTCAATTCACACAGGCGATTCAGCCTGTCGTTAGGAGGTAACTCACCAAGCATGGAACTGTGTTTGTACCACAAATCACGGATATGGAGCAGCCAGTTATTGATTAAGCCCAATTCAGTGCCATCTACGGCAGCTTCAATACCACCACAACCGTAGTGACCACAGATGATGATGTGTTCAACCTGCAAAACATCAACGGCATATTGTACAACAGATAAACAGTTTAAATCGGTATGGATAACGAGGTTAGCGACGTTTCGATGAACAAAAAGATCGCCGGGGGCTGCATCAATCAGTTTTTCGGCAGGTACTCGGCTATCAGAGCAGCCTATCCACAGAAAATGAGGTTTTTGCGCTTTTGATAATTCTTTGAAAAAAACTGGGTTTTCTTCGTTTACGGACTTTGACCACTGTTTGTTCCTGGCAAACAGTTCTTCAATTTTTCTCATCATAACTAATAGCCTGATAACATTTTTGAGATAGAATCATATACGACATTAATTGAGAATTTAACATTTAATTGAAGAATGTTTTTTATTTTACCCCCTACCATTGCTAAGAAATAGGGGAAAAATAATGGCATAATTTCTATTTTTCAGCAGTCAGAAATAGCAAATAATAAAGGTATTTTTTACTTATGGCTTACGCATTGGAATTGAGGCAGCTCACGAAAGTCTATGAGAGTGGAATAAAAGCGCTGCGGGGAATTGATTTGCGTGTAGAAGCAGGCGATTTCTACGCGCTTTTGGGGCCAAATGGTGCAGGGAAATCCACCACGATAGGTATTATTAGTTCTTTGGTTAATAAAAGTGGGGGTAAGGTCAAGGTTTTTGGCTACGATATCGATATGGATCTCGTTAATGCCAAACGGCAGCTTGGCCTTGTTCCACAGGAATTTAATTTCAACCCATTCGAGACGGTGATTCAGATTGTATTAAACCAGGCGGGATATTATGGTGTCCCGCGCAATGTGGCACAGGAGAGGGTGGAAACCTACCTTACTCAATTGGATCTATGGGAAAAGCGCAACGAGCGGGCAATTCGTTTATCTGGTGGTATGAAACGGCGTTTAATGATTGCCCGTGCCTTAATGCACCAGCCAAAATTGTTAATTCTTGATGAACCTACGGCGGGAGTAGATATTGAGCTGCGCCGATCTATGTGGGAATTTTTGAAAGAATTGAATGCGCAGGGAACTACCATCATTCTGACAACTCACTACCTTGAAGAGGCTGAGATGCTGTGCCGAAACATCGGCATTATCCAACATGGCGAGCTGGTGGAAAACACAAGCATGAAAAACCTGCTTAGCCAACTTGAAAGTGAAACATTCTTGCTGGATTTATTACCAAAAGAAGCAAATCCTGTTGTTGAAGGCTACGACTACCGTCTGATTGATGCAGTAACACTGGAAGTGGATGTAAAACGTGGGCAGGGATTAAATGATGTTTTCTCCCAGTTAAGTACGCAGGGTATACAAATCAGCAGTATGCGTAATAAAGCGAATCGTCTGGAAGAGCTGTTTGTCGGATTAACCAATAGTAATCAAGGAGATAGTTAATGATCCAACTATATTGGGTGGCTCTGAAAACCATTTGGATTAAAGAGGTTACCCGTTTTGGTCGTATTTGGGTACAGACATTATTGCCGCCAGTGATCACGATGTCCCTTTATTTCGTTATCTTCGGCAACCTGGTTGGTTCCCGCATTGGCGAAATGGGGGGAGTTGGTTATATGCAGTTTATTGTGCCTGGATTGATCATGATGTCAGTGATCACCAACTCTTACGCTAACGTTTCTTCATCTTTCTTTGGTGCTAAGTTCCAACGCAGCATTGAAGAAGTGCTGGTTGCTCCGGTTCCAACCCATGTCATCATTGCTGGATTTATTGGGGGAGGGGTAGCTCGTGGGGTATGCGTTGGCATTCTGGTGACATTGGTTTCCCTATTATTCGTACCGTTGCAGATACATTCATGGGGAATGGTGGTTATCACTTTACTGGCAACTTCGATCCTATTTTCATTGGCGGGGCTATTGAATGCCATTTTTGCGAAAACATTCGATGATATTAGTATCATCCCAACATTTGTTCTGACTCCGTTGACCTATTTGGGGGGCGTATTCTATTCCCTTACCCTGTTGCCTACTTTTTGGCAGGTAGTGTCAAAGCTTAACCCGATCGTCTATATGATCAGCGGCTTCCGTTATGGTTTTCTCGGTATTATGGATGTTTCTCTGGCGATGACATTAGGTATGTTGGGGATCTTTATTGTTGGATTCTATGCATTGGCCTGGTATCTCATTGAATCAGGGCGAGGGCTAAGAACTTAATAGCCAAAATATAATACTCCGCCGTTGATTGCGGCGGAGTGAGGGACACACATATATCCCACAATTAAAATCAGTCAGCCAAATCAACCTGCTGATTATCAATCAGTCTTGTTTGCCCTAACCATGCAGCCATCAGGATCACGGCTTTTTTACTTTGTGCCGTTAATGGCATCAGGTTTTCTGCATCACGGATAAATAACTCATCCGGCATAAAGCCTTCTTCCCGCAAGTGTGCAGATGCCAGTTCAATGAGTCGTTCAGTATCCCGTTCGCCATTTTTCAGCCTTTCTGCCATAGATTGCATAATTTTGTTCAGCAAAGGCGCAGTTTTTTTCTCTTCAGCGGACAGAAGACTATTACGTGAACTCAGCGCCAATCCATTTTTATCACGGACGATCGGCACGGAAACCAATGTAATATCGTAAGCCATATCGGCAATCATCTGGCGGATAATCTGTAATTGTTGGAAATCTTTTTCGCCGAAATAAACCAGATCGGACTGGATCAGGTTGAACAATTTGCTGACAACGGTAGTGACGCCACGGAAATGTCCTGGTCGGCTGGCACCTTCAAGGATATAAGAGAGTTCTGGTACCTCAACAAAAGTTTGGTTGCCGTTTAAACCATGTGGGTACATCTCGTTAGTATTAGGGGCGAATACCAACTCGACATTGCGACGGCTTAGTTTTTCGCAATCTTCCTGCAAGGTTCGAGGATAATTGACCAGATCGTCTTCTCGATCAAATTGCATCGGATTGACGAAGATACTGACGATAACAACATCAGCCTGTGCTTTGGCGGTATCAACTAACGCCATATGACCATCATGCAAGTTTCCCATCGTGGGAACGAAGGCAATACGCTTGCCCGCCTGGCGCCAGCGACGGATTTCCCGGCGTAAAATTGGGATCGTTTCTATAATCAGCATTGCTGTACTCCTTTAATTCGTCGTCATGCTGGGGAATAATCAGTTGAATGAGTGTGCCTGGTCGGGATAGGCGCCGCTTTCTACTTGTTCAATATATAGGCGGATAGCATCCCTTATATTGCCAGTTTCTTTGAGGAAGTCTTTGGCAAATTTGGGTGGTCTTGCGGTGATACCCAAGGCATCATGCATAACCAGAATTTGACCGTCAGTCATATTGCCTGCCCCAATGCCAATAACCGGAATTTCCAGGGCTTCAGTGATACGCTGCGCCAGTGCAGTCGGAACACATTCTAACACCAGGAGTTGCATACCTGCTTTTTCCAAAGCAATAGCATCGTCAAATAACTTTTGGGCTGAGGAGTCATCACGCCCCTGAACTTTATAGCCACCGAGTACATTGACTGATTGTGGTGTCAGACCTAAATGGCCGCAAACGGGGACGGCACGCTCGGTCAGCCTTTTGACGGTATCACATAGCCAGTCTCCACCTTCAATTTTGACCATATTGGCACCAGAACGCATGAGTGCAGCCGCATTGTCAAAACTTTGTTCGGGGGTTGCGTAGCTCATGAAAGGCATATCTGCGATGAGAAAAGCATGAGAGGCGCCAGTGCGAACACTTCGGGTGTGGTAGGAGATATTTTCAATGGTAACCGGCAGGGTAGAGTCGAACCCCTGTATGGTCATGCCGAGTGAATCACCAATGAGCATGACACTAATGCCTTGTTCAGCGAAAAGGTGGGCGAAACTGGCATCATAAGCTGTGATAGTTGCAAATTTGCGCTTTTCTTTTTTTAACTGACTTAAATCAGCCAGAGTTGTTGGTTTCATCATTATTCTCTCCTGAATAGTTATACCCTCTATTTTTTAAGTTGCCTCTCTACTTTCTACTACAAGCTACAACCAAAGCATCAGGCCATTTTCCGGAACTTTTTTTAATTGCTCTGTCAGGGATTCTCCATCGGGAAACACAAGGTCTGGTGCGATTTCTGCAAGTGGATAAAGCATAAATTCACGCTGTTTTAACCCATAGTGGGGAACCGTCAAGCGTTCGGTGTTGATGATGTGATTACCAAACAGCATGATATCCAAATCGAGCGTTCTTGGCCCCCAGCGTTCGTCCTTACGAACGCGTCCTTGTTCCAGTTCGATTGCTTGGGTGTGATCAAGCAATGCTTCTGGAGGTAATTGGGTTTCCAATGCAACGGCAAGGTTGAGGTAATCTGGCTGATCCTGTGGCCCCATTGGTTTGGTTCGGTAAAAAGATGATCGCACCACAAAAATGGTATCAGGGATCTTGCTTAAGGCAGCAAGTGCGTTATTGACTTGCTGCAAAGGATCGGCCTGATTGCTGCCAATGGCGATATAGACTCGAGTCATATTAATAACCGTTATTCCTGTTCTGGCGAACGCGTCCACCACGGCGGGGGCGTGTCCTGCGGCGAATGGGTTCGCTGCCCAGATCGGATATCATTTCGCGCTGTTGTGATGAAGTTGATTGTTGGAATGCAGTCCACCACTGCACCAGTTCTTTCAGTTCATGGCGTGGTTCAATGCTGGCGCGTAATTCTAGTAAGTCATATGCAGCACGAAACTTCGGATGTTCCATCAATTTATTTGCTCGTTTTCCTTGACGGCGCGGCAAGCGAAGCTGAAGCAACCAAATATCGCGCATGGTTGTGGTATGGCGTTTCGGGATCGCAATAGAGCGGCACTGTTCATCAAGAATATCATTCATTGCTAACGCAAAGGCGTCGTAATACTGTAATCCGCCTTCTTGTGTCAATTTTTCCGCATGTTCAATCAATGGATACCATAACATGACCGCAAATAAGAACGCGGGATTCACTCTTTTGTCACTTTGTAAGCGAAAATCGGTATTTTTCAGCACTTGTGTCAACAGCTTTTCCATTGACGAATCACCACGTTGGGTGAAACCAGGTTGAATAAGCGGAAATAATGGCTGGAACAGATGATATTCGCGCAGCAGTTTATAAGTCTTGTAACCCTGTCCTGTCTGTAACAGTTTCAGAGATTCTTCGAACAGACGTGCTGCTGGAATATCTTTCAACAGAAATGCAAGGCGCGGGATAGGTTCAGCGGTAGCTGGCTCGATAGTCATATCCAGTTTGCTGGCAAAACGGACAGCCCGCAGCATACGCACGGGGTCTTCCCGATAGCGCGTTTCTGGATCACCAATCAGGCGAATGATACCTGCATTCAGATCGGCCATGCCACCAACGTAATCCCGTAGTGAGAAATCTTCAATGCCATAATAGAGGCTATTGATCGTGAAATCGCGACGAACAGCATCTTCTTCTACTGAACCAAAAATATTATCCCGTAGTAACATGCCGCTTTGGGCTTTATGTGACTGGTTGCGGTCATTGTTTTCAATTTGATCATGTGGCCCGCGGAAGGTGGCAACTTCAATCACATCAGGGCCAAACATGATATGGGCAAGGCGAAAACGACGTCCGACAAGGCGACAGTTACGGAACAGTTGGCGAACTTGTTCAGGTGTAGCGTTGGTCGCTATATCAAAATCTTTGGGTTTTTTGTGCAGTAGTAGATCACGAACTCCACCACCGACCAGATAAGCTTCAAAACCTGATTTATTTAGGCGGTACAGAACCTTCAAGGCATTATCACTGATGTCCTTGCGTGAAATTGGGTGCTGGTCGCGTGGGATCACCGTGATCGGGGAGTCCGAAGGTATTGCCCTGACGGATTTTTTCTTCATTTTGTCGTTTTCGGCATGTGATGAAGATGAATGATTCCCTCTGCGACGTTGACGCAGAGGACTGCTCTCTGTTTGAGCAGAATGGTCAGATACGGTGACTGGCCTTTCACTGACTGCCGGTGTTACGCGCTTTGTTCTGTGATCGCGGATTAATAAATTACGGCAGAAAGTTGCTACTCGGTTAAAAATGGTACACCTCGGTAGTGACTGATCAATTAAAACAAAAAACAGCCGCCAATCATAACTTACTGGACATTTTTTGAGAATGCTTACAGTACCAATAGAAAGACTTTATTTAACTTAGTCTATTAGCTAGGTTTTTTTGGCAGAACCGCGTTTATATTCCAACCGACGACAGCTTGCTGTAGCAGTTGATCTGTCGTGAGATCCTGCCAGCCTGCGATAGTGGGCTGATTTAAAAATGATAACGCATCAATAAGCAATGGCCTTGGATCGCTCAATGGGATCGGCTGGGCATGATTTTGCTTAGAAAGTTTATTTCCCTCTTTATTTAGCACGAGAGGTAAATGCACATAATCTGGTGTTGCAAAATTTAAATGCTGATATAGAGACAGCTGACGAACCGTGGGTTCAATTAAATCCGCTCCTCTGACAATTTCAGTGACACCTTGATAGTTATCATCAATAACAACGACAAGATTATAGGCAAATAAACCGTCTTTGCGATAAATAATGAAATCTTCCTCAGCCATTTCCGTGGGCACAGTGATATGGCCTTGCAATTTATCGTAAAAACCATAAATCGGATGGTGCTGTTTTAGACGAATTGCAGCGTTGTGAGCTGGCAGAGGTAAATGTCGGCAGTGGCTATTATAAAAACCACCTAGTTGTTGGATGCGTTGGCGGGTACAGGTACAGTAATAGCTATCTCCTTGCTGTTTTAATTGATCGAGGATGGCACGGTAAGCGTCATGACGCTGAGATTGATAGAGTATCTCACCATCCCAGTAAAGCCCATAATGCTCAAGAGCTTGCAATATCCGTTTGTCTGCTCCGGGAATTTCCCGTGGGGGATCAATATCATCAATACGCATCAGCCATTTTCCGTGACAGGCACGGGCTTGCAGATAACTACCTAGTGCAGTTACCAGAGAACCAAAATGGAGATCGCCGGAAGGAGATGGAGCAAACCGCCCAATATATAACGAGGAATGTCCAGATTGAGTCATAGTGGATTCAACATAGGGGCATACGGCGCATTTAGCGCCGTACTTAACCCTATTGGTTAGCCAGCCATTTGTTTTTCACGAATTTCGGCCAACGTCTTGCAGTCAATACATAAATCGGCTGTTGGACGAGCCTCTAAACGGCGGATGCCGATTTCAATCCCACAGGCTTCACAATAGCCAAAGTCTTCTTCTTCGACCTTTTTCAGCGTTTTTTCGATCTTTTTGATCAACTTACGCTCACGATCCCGATTACGTAATTCAAGACTGAACTCTTCTTCTTGCGCCGCACGGTCAACTGGATCAGGGAAGTTTGCTGCCTCATCTTGCATATGAGATACAGTACGGTCTACTTCATCCCTGAGTTGATTGCGCCATGCTTCCAGAATCAGCTTGAAATGCTTTAACTGGGCATCGTTCATGTATTCTTCGCCTGGCTTTTCCTGGTAAGGTTCTACCCCAGCGATGGCGAGAATGCTCAAGGACGAGGTTTTACGTTTTTGCCCTTCTTGCATAATGCTTCTCCTTACACACGCACTATCAAACGACCCCCCGACAAGAGGGGGAAAAAAATAGGCCGCTATAAATAGCAGATGACTGCGAGGTTGGCAATTGTTCCTGCCATTAGTTTTGCAATGGTGTGAAGGCAGGCATGTTTACTGCCTAAATATGTTGCAAAACCCCTCTCGTCAGTATGATTTGTTTACAAATTATCCCATTGATACGAAAGGTAATTTGTCACTTATAACCATCCCGTTTTCTGTCATGCTGGCCTTATAACAGATTACTTCGACCCCTGATTGGCATGCTTGTTCCAAAAGAACAGCATAATCATGGTCAATATGTTTTGCTGCTGCAACCTGACTGATGCCAGAATGTAAAACAGCAAATAATAAAACAGCACGCTGGCCTTGTTGTGCTATCAATGATAGCTCACGTAAATGTTTTTGCCCTCGAATTGTGACAGCGTCAGGAAAATATCCATAATTTTCCTGTAACAATGTGACTGATTTGACTTCAATATAGCAGTTAACCTTTTGTTTTGATTGTAACAATAAATCTATACGACTTTTCTCTTTTCCATAGCTAATTTCACGACTCATGTGCTCATATCCAGATAATTCTGAAATGGTATTTTTTTCAATAGCTTGATAGGCCAGGTCATTGGCTCTGAGGGTGTTGACACAAATCCAGTGACCATCTTGGGTTTGCGTTAGTTCCCAGCTATTGGGGTACTTGCGTTTGGGATTATCGGATGTGGAATACCACACGGTATCCCCTGGCGTGGCACATCCTGTCATGGCACCCGTATTGGCACAGTGTATAGTGAGTATTTCACCTTCTGGCGTTAGGACATCCGCAAGAAAGCGTTTATAGCGGCGGATTAAGGTAGCAGGTTTTAGGGGCGGTGAAAATTCCATAAACTTTCCTTCATAACCGGTGGGCGAATGAAATCAAAGGCGCTAATGCTACAATGGCATCCATTGAAAGTTAATTCATTATGGTGATCCTTTGTCATTGCCCATTTGTGACTTATTACCCATTTATAATGTCGTGGACTCCGTTATTGCTGCATTGCAAACATCGAAGCAAGTGTTATTACATGCACCAACGGGAGCTGGAAAATCGACCGGATTGCCATTGGCAATTTTACAGCAGGCGCAGTTGTCGGGGCGCATTATTATGCTGGAACCACGGCGTATTGCTGCACGTAGTGTGGCTGAGCGTCTTGCCGAACAACTCAATGAGCCTGTTGGTATGACTATAGGCTACCGGATGCGTTCGGAAACCAAAGTCAGTGCTGCAACACGGCTTGAGGTTGTGACCGAAGGGATTCTGACGCGTATGCTGCAACAAGATCCTGAATTGAGTGGTGTCTCTCTCGTCATTCTTGATGAATTTCATGAGCGTAGCTTACAGGCCGATCTTGCATTGGCACTGCTGCTGGATGTACAGGAAGGGTTGCGTGATGATTTGCGTATCCTGGTAATGTCGGCAACATTGGATAACCAGCGCCTTTCTGCTTTATTACCCGATGCGCCGGTGATTGTGTCAGAAGGGCGCAGTTATCCGGTAACGAGGTCATATCATCCACTTCCTTCTCATCAATCTTTTGAACAATCAGTTGCATCGGCGGTATTGCGATTATTGCAGCAGGAGACGGGATCGTTGTTGCTGTTTCTGCCCGGTATCGGTGAAATTCAGCGGGTGTTGTCGCAATTGGAAGGCAAGATCAATGACGATACGTTATTGTGTCCATTATATGGTGCATTGTCGTTGGCAGAACAACGCAAGGCAATAACGCCAGCGCCTGTCGGGATGCGTAAAATTGTGCTCGCCACCAATATTGCAGAAACCAGTTTGACGATTGAAGGTATCCGCCTAGTGGTAGACAGCGGACTGGAGCGATCTGGTCGATTTGAACCGAAGACTGGTCTAACGCGTTTGATTACTCAACGCATCAGCCAAGCATCTATGGTTCAGCGAGCAGGGCGGGCTGGGCGATTAGAGGCAGGTGTCTGTTGGCACTTATTTAGTCAGGATCAGGCAGAAAGAGCCAGAGAGCATAGCGAGCCGGAGATGTTACATTCAGATCTAAGTGGATTACTGCTCTCTTTATTGCAGTGGGGATGCCGTGATAGCACCCACCTTCATTGGCTGGACAATCCACCACAACCCGCATTGGCGGTTGCAGAATCCCTGTTGCTTCGTCTGGGAGCGTTGGACGACAACCAGCAACTGACTTCCCGTGGTTGGCAAATGGCAGAATTCGGCAGTGAACCGCGTTTGGCTGCAATACTGTGTTCAACTCAGGAGAGCGAAGGTAAAGAAGGCGAAGGCTGTGCAGCATTGATAACGGCAGCGAAATTGGTTGCCATTTTGGAAGAACCACCGCGTCGTGGACAGCCTGATCTTCTCTATTGGATGACGACGAATCAACGTCATTGGCAGCAACGAGCCAATCAGCTCGTCAGGAATTTTACAAATCATCTGATAAGCCACCCTGAAAATCTCAGATTGGATCTTGTGCCTGAACTATTGGTGCAGGGTTTCCCAGACCGGATAGCCAAAAACCGCGATAATCTTGGGCGTTTTCAATTAGCTAATGGCTTAGGGGTAGCACTGGAACGTGAAGAGCCGCTTTCGGGAGAGGCCTGGTTGGTGATCCCTACGTTACAGCAGGGAAGCAGCCATCCTGATGCACGGATTTTGCTTGCCTGCCCGTTGGAGATTGAACAGACCATAAAGCGACACCCTCTTCTGTTTACTGAGTATACAACCGTAGAGTGGGATGATAGTAAAGGTTCGTTACGGGCGTGGAAGCGTTTGCAATGTGGGCGATTAATTGTCAAAGCCCAGCCATTGGCAAAACCTTCGGCATCAGAATTACAGGAAGCCTTGCTGAATTGGGTCAGGCAGGAAGGATTGTCGGCATTGAATTGGTCACAGGAAGCGTTACAGTTGCGTATTCGCCTGCAAAGGGCGACAGAATGGTTACCGGAGGTGGAGTGGCCTGCGGTTGATGACGAAGCGTTGTTGGACTCTCTTGAACAGTGGTTGCTTCCTGCCTTGGATGGTGTTGAGGACTTGAAAGGCTTGCGCCAGATTGAGCTGTCCTCCTGTTTGATGGGATTGCTTGATTGGCAACAACGGCAAATACTGGATAATGAATTGCCTACTAATTACACTGTGCCAACTGGGAGCAGGATCACTATCCAGTATTTCCATGATAAACCTCCTGCACTGGCAGTGAGAATGCAGGAAATGTACGGAGAGCAGCAAAATCCAGTATTGGCGAAAGGACGGGTTCCGGTTGTTATTGAGTTGTTATCTCCTGCCCATCGTCCATTACAGATCACGCAAGACCTCGCCGCGTTTTGGCAGGGAACTTATCGTGAGGTGCAAAAAGAGATGAAAGGGCGTTACCCCAAACATTTATGGCCTGATGATCCTGCCAACACGGCACCGACCAGGCGTGTGAAAAAACAGATGTAATTGTTTCAGTTAATTAATAAACATTTGGAGAATTCGGTATGTCTGATGATGATCGTCAGCCAATCGGACGCAAGGGTAAAAAATCTGAACTTCGTCGTGGACAAACATCTAACAAACGCGATCGGCGGGATGACTATGATAAAAATGATGATTTTAATGACGATGATGAGGATGAAGTCATGACTAAAAAAGGGAAGAACGCCCGTAGTCCTAAGTCCCGCCCACCTAAAAGAGGAGGGCATTGGTTTTTATGGTTGCTGCTAAAGATCTTTATTGTGCTAGCGGTACTCATTGTCATTTATGGCTTCTATCTGGATAACAAAATTCGCGAGCGTATTGACGGAAAAGTCTGGGATTTACCGGCCGCCGTGTACGGACGGATGGTCAATCTTGAACCCGGCATGAATTACAGCAAAGACGAAATGATCCATCTGCTGGAAGGTATGCAATATCGAAGAGTGACAAAAATGACCCGAGCAGGTGAATTTGTAGTCAGGGGGAATAGCATAGAGATGCTACGCCGCCCATTTGATTTCCCTGATGGTAAAGAAGAGCAAATTCAGGCACGATTAATTTTTGATAATAACCACCTTGCCAGCATTGAAAACATGGAAAACCATCGCCAGTTTGGTTTTTTCCGCCTTGATCCAAAATTGATCACAATGATGCAATCGCCGAATGGTGAACAACGTCTGTTTGTCCCGCGTTCTGGCTTTCCTGATTTACTGGTTCAGACTTTACTGGAAACAGAAGATCGGCACTTTTATGAACATGATGGCGTCAGGCCGCTTTCCATCGCCCGTGCGTTTTTAGCTAACTTGACGGCAGGACGTACGGTTCAGGGGGGCAGTACCCTGACGCAGCAATTAGTGAGAAACTTGTTCCTTTCCAACGAACGTACCTTGAGTCGTAAAGCGAATGAAGCTTATATGGCGTTGCTGATGGACGCACGTTATAGCAAGGATCGCATTCTGGAATTGTATTTGAACGAAGTTTTTTTAGGACAAAGTGGTGATGAGCAGATCCATGGTTTCCCATTGGCGAGTTTGTACTATTTTGGGCGTCCGGTTGATGAACTGAGTTTGGATCAGCAGGCGTTGCTGGTGGGAATGGTCAAGGGAGCTTCGTGGTATAACCCATGGCGTAATCCTAAGTCCGCGTTGGAGCGGCGCAATATCGTTTTGAAAATCCTCCAAAACCGAAAAATCATCGATCAAGAGCTGTATGATCTACTCAGTGCCCGTCCGTTAGGTGTAAAACCGAAAAGTGGGGTAATTACGCCACAGCCAGCCTTTATGCAATTGGTTCGTCAGGAATTGCAGGAAAAGATGGGCGATAAAGTCAATGATTTATCAGGAGTGAAGATATTTACGACCCTCGATCCTGTTTCGCAGGATGCGGCGGAAAAATCTATTGAAGAGGGCGTTTCTGCCCTGCGAAAAGCCCGCAAGATTGATGATTTAGAAGGGGCGATGGTCGTTGTTGATCGTTTCAGCGGTGAGGTTCGTGCCATGGTTGGCGGCTCCCAGCCACAATATGCCGGATTTAACCGAGCATTGAATGCCCGTCGTTTGATTGGTTCGCTTGCCAAACCAGCCACTTATCTGACCGCATTGAGTCAACCGGATCAATATCGCCTGAATACCTGGCTGGCAGATGAACCTATCTCTATCCCTCAGGCGGGCGGAAAGCCTTGGAAACCGAAGAACTTTAGCCGTACTTTCAGTGGGCGTGTCATGTTGATCGACGCGTTAGCACGTTCGATGAATGTGCCGACAGTGAATTTGGGGCTGGATGTTGGGTTAGATCGCATTTCCAGTACCCTGATTGCACTGGGTATTCCTGCGAAAGAGATCCAACAGAACCCTTCTATGTTGTTGGGAGCGATTAACCTAACGCCAATGGAAATGGCACAAGAATTCCAGACTATTGCCAGTGGTGGTAATCGGGCGAAACTTTCTGCGTTACGCTCTATCATTGCTGAAGATGGTACGGTGATTTACCAGAGCTATCCACAGGCAGAGCGTGTTGTGCCGCCACAGGCCGCTTATCTGACGCTATACGGTATGCAGCAGGTGGTAGAGAGAGGTACAGGGCGCTCACTGACAGGAAAATATGGCAAATATCACCTGGCAGGCAAGACTGGAACAACCAATGATCTTCGTGACAGTTGGTTTACAGGCATTGATGGTAAAGAAGTCGCGATTGTTTGGACTGGACGTGATAACAATGGCCCGACGAATTTAACCGGAGCAACGGGGGCACTGACGATTTACCGTCGTTATCTGGAAAATGAAACGCCACTGGAACTGAATAACCGTCCACCGGAAGGGATTGTGGATATGTCAGTCAATGAAGATGGTAGTTTCAACTGTGAAGGAAGCGGTATCAGAGTATTACCGGTTTGGACTGATGATTCGCAGAAGCTGTGCCAGCAATCAGTACAGCAGCCTATAGAGAAGAATGAAGAAGAAGCGCCTGGCTGGCTACGTGAGATGTTTGGTCAGTGATAATTTTTTGACAAATAATAAAATATAGCTCCCGACTCGAAAATGAGTAGGGAGCTTAATTAAATGTATTATCGTTGGAAAACGAAACATCTTGAATCAGTGGGCATAACACTTTGAATATCCTTATCTTATCCTTACTCTTTATTACTGCGGCATTATTGCATGGTATCAGCGGGATCGGTTTTCCGATAGCCAGTACAACAGCGTTAAGTCTATTTATGCCATTAAAAGAGGCTGTGGTATTAGCCTTATGGCCGACTTTATTGGTGAATATCTTAAGCGTTATTTCAGGTGGAAAGATTGGTAAGGTATTCCATAAATATGGCTTATTGGCACTTTTTTCATTAATTGGCAGTTTTATCGGAGCGAAACTTTTATTCTTAATTAATCCGGCCTACTTGCAATTATTATTGAGTGGTGTCATTGCATTTTATATTGTCAGCAGTACTCGTAGCCGTCATTTCCATTTGCCGGACAATCCAATTATTTTGTCGCTGTTTGGTTTAGCCGCTGGGATTATTGGTGGGGCAACCAATGCGATGTCACCTATCCTGATTATGTGTTTATTGGCAATGAGCAGTGATCGCCATGAAATTGCACGGGCAGCCAATTTATGCTTTTTACTTGGCAAGATCAGTCAATTAGTGGTGTTACGCCAGGAAGCGTTCGAATTGTTTTCTTCAACCTATTTATGGCCGATACTCATATTAACGGTTTTATCTCTGCTTTCTCTCTTTATTGGTACACGCCTAAGATCGCGTATCAGTCAACATCATTTTCGCTGGTTAATGCTAATATTACTTGGCGTGTTGGCGGTGATGTCAGCTATTCAGGCGATACGGGCTTTGGTGTGAAGACGTCACTGATAAGGCGAATAGTGACGTCTGGGATTTGGGAAAGCAAAATATTTTATTGCAGTTTTGCAAAACAACGTGCTGCCGCATCAACAGTACGTTGGATATCTTCCTCTGAATGGGCGATGGACATAAAACCCGCTTCAAATGCAGAAGGAGCCAGATAGATGCCTTCATCCAGCATCAAGTGGAAGAACTGCTTGAAACGTTCTACATCGCACCTCATGACATCCTGATAACAGGTAACGCTTTCCGCATTGGTAAAGAAGATACCGAACATGCCGCCAACGTGGTTCACAACCAAGGGGATACCGGTTGCTGATGCCGCATTTTTTAAACCATCCGCCAGTTTGTCAGTCAGTTCGCTCAAGCGCTGATGAACACCAACCTGGGCAACTTCTTTCAGGCAAGCAAGGCCAGCCGCCATCGCAATTGGGTTGCCCGAAAGAGTTCCGGCCTGATAAACAGGGCCAGTTGGTGCCAGTTTTTCCATAATTTCCAGACGGCCACCAAAAGCACCTACAGGCATACCGCCACCGATGATTTTGCCAAGAGATGTCAAATCTGGTTTAACATCGTAATATTCTTGTGCACCACCTAGTGCGACACGAAAACCTGTCATCACTTCGTCAATAATGAGCAGTGCACCAAATTCATCACACAATTTACGCAGACCCGGCAGGAATTCTGGTAACGGTGGAATGCAGTTCATATTACCTGCGACGGGTTCGACGATAATACAGGCGATTTCTTCTGGATATTTTTCGAAGGCTTCACGGACAGAATTCAGGTCATTGTAAACACAAGTCAGGGTGTGTTTAGCGAAATCAGTGGGTACGCCTGGAGAGTTTGGCTGACCGATAGTCAGGGCACCCGATCCGGCTTTTACCAGCAAGCAATCGGCATGGCCGTGGTAGCAACCTTCGAATTTAATGATTTTGTCACGGTGGGTATAACCACGAGCCAGACGAATGGCGCTCATGGTGGCTTCTGTACCTGAATTCACCATACGAACCATATCCATGGAAGGCACCAGTTCAGTGACCAGTTTTGCCATTTCCACTTCGGCGGCGGTTGGTGCGCCAAAACTCAAACCACGTTCCGCGGCCTCAATGACGGCGTTGCGGATAGCCGGGTGGTTATGTCCAAGAACCATTGGCCCCCATGAACCGACATAATCGATATAGGCATTGCCATCAACATCATAAAGATAAGCACCATTAGCACGTTGAATAAAAACAGGTGTCCCACCAACACCGTTAAAAGCACGTACGGGTGAATTGACTCCACCAGGGATCACATGTTTTGCCTGAGAGTAAAGCGTTTCGGACTGGCTCATTAATAAAAGCTCCTGAAAAATAGCGGGATATGGGAATTCCATTCTAAATTACCCCGATAGGGAAGCCAAATCATCATATCCTCTCATCATTTGGATTATTGCATTCACGTGACAAAACTTGAACGAATCAGTCAGGTATTGGATAATCTCGGCTAACTGATCAGAAAGCATAAAATAACTTTCCGAGAATTTTTACCGGAGAACCGGACTGGAGTAAAAGTATGAGCGATGATGCTGCATTGCCTTTGCAGTTTACTGATGCCGCAGCCAATAAAGTCAAAATACTGGTTGCTGATGAAGATAACCCGAATTTGCGCCTGCGGGTTTACATTACCGGTGGTGGTTGTAGCGGCTTCCAGTATGGTTTCACTTTCGATGACCAAATTAACGAAGGTGATATGACGATTCAGAAACAAGGGGTTGAATTGGTTGTTGACCCCATGAGCCTGCAATACCTGATAGGCGCTTGTGTGGATTATACAGAAGGGTTGGAAGGCTCCCGTTTTATTGTTGCCAATCCGAATGCAAAAACCACTTGTGGTTGTGGCTCTTCTTTCAGTGTCTAATTGGAAAATTCACTATTGCAATAAATGGCCTCTTATTTAGGAGGCTATTTTAATTGGGACGATTTAACTGCTTACAAAGTTGTTCTGCCGCTAAAATAACCCTCGGTCCCGCACGGCTAAACCAGTCATCGTTCAGAGCGATAATAGTGACATTCATTTGTGGTCGCCAAAAATCAGCCACCTGCTGTTTTTGCCCTTCCGTTCCGCCTATGATAATGACTTCCGGTTTGCGGGTAAGTACTTGCTCACGGTTAACCTGTGGCCACGGAACAGGGCTATCGGAGAAAATATTTTTACCGCCACATACGGAGACAATTTCGCTTTGGATAGTATGGCTGGAGGAAGTAAAAATGGGATGCATACCAAACTGCAAGAACACGGGCTTAGGGTTCAGGTTGGCGTATTTTTGTTTTAATTGATTGAACTTGTCGCGAATATCTGTGGCTGATTTCTTAGCCATATCGGGATGTGGGCTATAAGCAGCCAGTCGTTCCAGCTCTGACGCAACATCTTCTACATTTTTCACATCCGAATAAAAAATGGGGATGCCGAAAGCAGCGAGTTGTTCCAGAGGACGTTGGGGATTACCGCCACGCCATGCCAAAATCAGATTAGGTTTCAGGGCGATGATCCGTTCAACATTGATGCCTTGCCAATCAGCAACTTGCTCTAACTTTTTAGCGGCTTCGGGATAATCGGAATAAGCGCTAACAGCGATAAGTCGGTCGCCCAGTCCCGCAGCATATGCCAGCTCTGTCGTTGATGGGGCAAGGCTAATAACACGGGACGCTGCTGCATAAAGTGGAGCACTGAAACCAGACCAAAAGCTGTACAAAAGGAATAAGAATGCCAGCCAAATGGATCGATGGGGAATTATTTTCAACAATGATTTCATTATCGATGCTCCACTGTAAATGACGACTTACTGTTTGCTGAGTTCGGTCAGCATGGCATTGACCATCCGCGTCGATTCACGCGCTGCGACAACTAAAAATTCATCAAAACTGATATGGGACTCTTGATCGGCAACATCAGAAATAGCACGAACGACAACAAAGGGGAGGTTATATTGATGGCAAACATGACCAATGGCCGCAGCTTCCATTTCAACCGCAGCAACTTTCGGGAAGGTAGCCCGAATGCGTGTCAATGGCTCAGAACCATTGATAAAGGCATCGCCGCTGCAAACCAGGCCACGAACGGCGTTCAGGTTGAGGGATTGGATACATTTTTCTGCCAGGGCGATCAATTTAGCGTCAGCAATAAATGCGGCTGGACATTGCGCCATTTGTCCCGGCTCATAGCCGAAAGCGGTAAGATCGGCGTCATGGTAGCGAACTTCTTCGGAAACCACGATATCCCCCACTTTCAGGTTAGGATCAAGGCCACCGGCTGAACCCGTGTTAATCACGATATCTGGCTGGCAATGCTCAATCAACAAGGTGGTTCCAAGTGCGGAGGAAACTTTACCAATACCAGATTTCAACAAGGCGATATCAACGCCATTCAGTTTGCCGGTATAAATTTCGCATCCACCTCGTGACAATGTTTGCAGACCTTCAATCTGGTCACGCAATAAAGTCACCTCTTGTTCCATTGCACCTATTACGCCTATTTTCATTGTGTCATACTCGTTTGTTATTAATGGATTGATGCCTATATTAACAGGCTGATTTAACCGGCAAGTGTATCATTGAATAGTTATTTACCGCAGATTCCAATTCTAAATAATCGTTTCATTTAGCATGGGGGAATTAATGTCTAAGATTGATTTCAAGCAGAAGTTGAATTACCAACGTAAGTTCAGTAAATCTTCCATTCATCCCGATGATGAAGAGCAAATAATTCGCCAATTTGAAAGCGATCGTGGGAGGATCATCAACTCTGCCGCTATTCGGCGGTTGCAACAAAAAACACAGGTATTTCCACTGGAACGTAATGCGGCAGTACGCAGTCGGCTGACGCATTCGCTCGAAGTGCAGCAAATAGGGCGCTATATATCAAAAACAATTATTGCGGAGCTGGCAAAGCAGAACTTATTGGAAAAATATGGGCTGAATGATCGCCTACTTGCCTTTGAAAGCCTGATTGAGATGGCTTGCCTGATGCACGATATTGGTAATCCTCCATTTGGCCATTTTGGCGAGGCAGCGATTAAAGATTGGTTCTCTCGCCGATTAGATCCTGACTATTCGCTCCATATGCTGAAAACGGAGAATAGGCAGGATGCCTGTAAGGTCGCGGCATTGCGCCTGACAGGAGAAGAAAAGAAAGATCTATTCCGTCGACAATTGCGCCGAGATTTATGTCAGTTTGAAGGTAATGCCCAGGCTATCCGTCTGGCACATAATCTGCTGCGCTTGAATCTCACTTATGCCCAGATTGGCTGCATATTGAAATATACCTGTCCGGCCTATCGTCTGGAAGAGACGCCTGTTGAATTCAGTTACCTGATGAAGAAAATAGGTTACTACTGGTCAGAAGAGAGCTTTATCTGTGAATTGAGAAAAGAACTGCAAATGGGGGAATTCTGTCGCTTCCCACTGACATATATTATGGAAGCCGCAGATGATATTTCATATTGCATCGCAGATTTGGATGATGCGGTTGAAAAAGACATTTTTAACGTCGAACAACTGGTGGAATATCTGAAAAAAGAGTGGGAAGAAAACGGAGGATACGGGAAAGGTGATTTGTTCGAATCTACGGTGATACAAGCTTACAAGAAAACCACCAATAACGAAGCACGTCGTAATATCCACGAACAATTTTTCATGTATTTACGGGTGTTTATCACCGGGAAATTGGTACCTTATACTGCCAAATTATTTATTGAACATCTGCCTGAAATCTATGCAGGTACATTTAATCACGCCCTGTTGGAAGGACATGGGGAAGAACACCGTTTATTGAAAACCTTGAAAAATGTCACCCGTAAACGGGTTTTCAATCATCCTGAAGTGGAAGAATTGGAGTTACAGGGATACCGAATTATTACCGGATTGCTGGATGTATATAGCCCTTTGCTGGCATTACCTCGTCAGGATTTTATGGAACTGAACCAGAATAATTTTCACAAACAATACTTTATTGAAACGCGCTTGCTGCACAAGCTTTCGACCAAACATCGTTTAGCTTATGGTGAGGCCGTGGAAGGAATTGTTGCCACTGATGAGACTGAAAAAGATGTGATCGAGTTTTATTATCGGGCACGTCTTATTCAGGACTATATCAGTGGCATGACGGATAATTATGCTTATGAAGAATATCGTAAGTTTATGGTCACGAAGTAACGGGTTCGAGTGGCATGGTAGCCTCAAGTATGTCAGGAGTGGCTGCCATTACATGATTGATCTCGTCCATGAATTCCAGCAATTCAGGTTCCAGATCAGCCAAGGCAACCCCTTGGTGCAGTTGTTTTTCAACCAATTCGCAAATTGCCTTCAGTTTAGGAACGCCGTTATAGCAGCAACTGCCGTGTAATTGGTGGACATGATGCTGAAAGTGTTTGCGGATCGCTTCACCATCGGCGGTTAAAACCTGTTTAATCATTCCCTTCATGTCGGGCAATGATTTCACCAGCATTTCTAGCATCTCCCGCGCCAATGCTTCTTTGCCGGCGGTCTTCTGCAACGCCATCTCCCAGTCAATGGCTTGTGGTTTTTTCTGCCGGCAGTATTGGTTCAGCAATGTTTTCAGGCAGTTTTCATCCAAAGGCTTGGAAAGACAGTCAATGAACGGTGCATTCTTCGCTTCGTGGCAGGCAAAGGCCGTAACAGCCACAATCGGTGTCTCCTTATGTTGGGGGAATTGTTGGATTTGCTCAGACGTTTGGATACCATCCATATCCGCCATCTGAATATCCATCAAAATCAGATCCAGCGCATGTTGTTTCGCTATTTCCAGCGCCTCTATACCATTACTGCACAGAAAGGTATTTTCAACGAGTTCATGCAGCAGTGTACCGATCAATTTCAGGTTAGCGGGATTATCGTCCACTGCCATAACGGTCATGGGTAAACGCGATGATGCCGAACAGACTGGCAGATGTTCTGGCAATGATCCGAATGAATATTCTTCTTTTTCCAGCCAGATATCAAAGTAAAATATCGTTCCTTTAGCGACTTCACTGGTAAAGTCAATGTCTCCTTTCATCTC
The DNA here is from genome assembly GCF_003610465.1 of Xenorhabdus ehlersii. Classification (GTDB taxonomy): domain Bacteria; phylum Pseudomonadota; class Gammaproteobacteria; order Enterobacterales; family Enterobacteriaceae; genus Xenorhabdus; species Xenorhabdus ehlersii. Next base: position 68,122 of record NZ_RAQI01000005.1, read on the forward strand.
ACTGACCAACCGCTTAGTGATACTCAATCCCAGCCCGGTTCCCCCGTAATGGCGGGTAATGCTGGCATCTGCTTGATTGAAGGCCTGGAACAGAATCGGACGGTATTCGGGTTTGATACCGATACCCGTATCAGTCACGGTAAAATCGATCTGTACAAGATGGTGTTGCTGCTGGCGTAATTTGATATCCAGCGTCACACTGCCTTTATCTGTGAATTTAATGGCATTGCCAATCAGGTTAGTCAGTATTTGCTGCAAGCGAATGGGATCGCCAATCATCAGATTGGGTAACTTATCATCAATATGGTGGTGCAGGGGAAGATTTTTCGCATTGGCAGCAGGCGTTAGCAGTTCAATAACTTCATTAACGGTATCCCTTAGCAGAAAAGGCACTTGATCCAATACCAGTTTATTGGATTCCAGTCGTGAGAAGTCCAGAATATCATTGATGATTTTCAGTAGGTTATTGGCTGATCTGTCAATGACATACAGATACTCCATCTGTTGTGGCGTAATGGGGGTTTTTAACATTTGACGGGTAAAGCCAATGACCCCATTAAGCGGTGTGCGTAATTCGTGGGACATATTCGCCAGAAATTCCGTTTTGATCCTGACCGCCTCTTGGGCACGTTTTTTGGCGATAGTCAGTTCAACATTCTGAATTTCTAGCTGCTCCATCGTAATTTGCAGGTCGGAAGTGGCTTGATCAATATGAAGCTGCATCTCATCTTTGTATTTCGAGAGTGATTCTGCCACGGTGTTGATACCATTCTGGAGCGCGGATAATTCCCCTGGCATGGCACCTGTCACGCGGCTGTTTAGTTGTCCCTGACGGATACGATCAACGGCTTTAACCATGCAGTTCAGGGGTTGGGTGACTTTGCGCACCAGCACATGAGCAAACAGTGCTGTTCCTCCAAGGCACAAAATCAGCAGAATGATGGAGGTGGCAATCTCCTTGTATTGCTGGAGCTGGGCAGCGCGTAAGTCCAAATCAATGGCGATATAGCCAATCGGCGGCGTATCCCTGGTGGACGTGTTCCAGGGATTAGAAGAAGCGTTTTCTGAGATAATTGGCATCTTCAGGATGATACTGTTGCCGTATTCCATTTTGGACAAGGTTGTAGGCATGGCTTCGTTGGAAGTGAGCCTCAAGCGATTGACATCATACTTGTCATTCGAAATATCGAATAACTTGTTATGCTTATCAAAGATCGCAATTGCCCTGATAATTTCAGAGTTTCGGCGATGCAGGCTGTTTATCAATGAGTCAACTTGCTGGCAATTGTCCAGATTAATGCCAACCTCGCTGGCGATGGATAAGGGTTCAATAATGCTGATCCCACTGCGGACTATCAGGCTCTTCAACTCGTAATAGCGGTATGAGATAAATGATATACTCACAAGCGTTCCGACCAGTAAAACAGGAACCAATATCAGGCTCATCATACGGGTGCGTAGGCTATATTTGGTCATAGGCGTCCATTGTGGGAAAATCAGAACTCAATTTTTCAAAGTCAGTCAGAATCATGGTGCAATTTTACTCCCCAAATCGTCGCTCCGTAAACCGAGGCATTATTTCCGTTACCGCAGATAACCTTGATGCACAAGGGCAAGGCATTGCTCGTCATCAGGGAAAAACTATCTTTATTGCAGGATTATTGCCGGGTGAACAGGCACAAATCCAACTGACAGAAGAAAAACGCCAATTTGCTAAAGCTAAGGTCGTGAAAAGGCTATCAGATAGCCCGCATCGCGTAGCACCTCACTGTCCACATTTTAAAGTGTGTGGCGGGTGCCAACAGCAGCACGTTGCCACTGAGCTGCAAGTTAAAACTAAGGCCAGTGTACTGGAACACCTGATCCAGCGGGAAACAGGAATTAACATCAGTGCACATCCCGTCATTCGCAGCCCAGAATATGGCTATCGGCGCAGGGCCAGGCTTGGTCTGCAATATCACGGCAAACAACGCACATTATTGATGGGGTTTCGCCAGAGTCAGACCAACGATTTGGTGAGTATTAAACATTGTCCTGTTATGCGCCCTGAATTGGAACAATTATTGCAGCCGTTGTACCAGTGCCTGAATAGCCTGTATGCAGTAAAACGATTAGGGCACGTGGAATTGGTATTGGCTGATAGTGGACCATTAGTCGTGTTGCGCCATCTTGATCCACTTAAGCAGGAAGATAAGGAAATACTGCGCATTTTTTCGGTGCGGTACAATGTCTCAATTTATCTGCTTGGTGAAGAAAAATCCCTTGAACCGTTGATGGAAGGGCAAATAGCACCGTGGTATCAGGTGAATGGGTTGAAATTGGTGTTCAGCCCCCAAGATTTTATTCAGGTGAATGATGTCGTTAACCAACAAATGGTCGCACAGGCGTTGGCGTGGTTGGATTTGCAACCAACAGACAGAGTTTTGGATCTGTTTTGTGGCATGGGAAACTTTACCTTGCCGATCGCCACGAAAGTACAGGCAACCGTGGGTGTGGAAGGGGTTGCTGAGCTGGTGGCGAGCGGGCAATATAACGCCCGGCTCAATAAACTTAATAACGTCGATTTTTTTCATGAAAATCTGGAATCGGATATTCACCAGCAGCCTTGGGCAGCACAAGGGTTCAATAAGGTGCTGCTGGACCCGGCCCGCGCTGGTGCAGCGGGTGTTATGGCACATATTGTAAAATTGGCCCCCGAAAAAGTAGTTTACGTTTCCTGTAACCCCACAACACTTGCGCGGGACAGCAAGGTCTTGTTGGCGGCGGGTTATCATCTTGTCAGTGTGCGGATGCTGGATATGTTTCCACACACAGGCCATCTAGAATCTATGGCGCTGTTTAGCAGTGAGCCAATGGATATCGAGTAGGGAGAAATTATGGTTGCGGTAAGAAGTGCGCATCTCACGCCGGCAGGTGAATTTGCGGTCGATAAGTGGATCGCGAGTTTAAACATTACTAACCCACAATCCAGTGAAAAGTTGATTGAAACCTGGCGATATTGTCACGAAAAAGTCCAGGGTCACCCCAATGCGGAACTGTTGCTATGGCGCGGTGTGGAAATGGTGGAGATCCTGTCCACATTGAGCATGGATAATGACAGTATGCGTGCTGCGCTACTTTTTCCCATCCTTAATGCCAAGCTACTCGATAGCGAAACAGTGACCGAAACATTTGGTAAAGCCATCACAAATCTGGTGCATGGTGTATTGGAAATGGATGCCATTCGCCAACTGAAAGCCACGCATACCGATGCGATTTGTTCGGTACAGGTCGACAATGTTCGCCGGATGCTACTGGCGATGGTGGAAGATTTTCGTTGTGTAATTATTAAGCTGGCAGAACGCATTGCCCATTTGCGGGAAGTGAGAGATGCCAGTGAAGATGAGCGGGTGCTGGCTGCCAAAGAGTGTTCCAATATCTATGCTCCTCTTGCCAATCGGTTGGGAATTGGGCAGCTAAAATGGGAGCTGGAAGATTTCTGTTTCCGTTACTTACATCCCGATGAATATAAGAAAATTGCCAAGTTATTGCATGAGCGCCGAATTGATCGTGAGCAGTATATCGAGAAATTTGTGACAACTTTGCGTAAATATATGCTGAAAGAAGGGGTTCGTGCTGAAATATACGGGCGTCCGAAGCATATTTACAGCATTTGGCGCAAAATGCAGAAAAAATCTCTCTCCTTTGATGAATTGTTTGACGTGCGCGCCGTGCGGATTGTTGTCGAGCGTTTGCAGGATTGCTACGCAGCGCTGGGGATAGTGCATACTCACTATCGTCATTTGCCGGATGAATTTGACGATTACGTTGCCAATCCGAAACCGAATGGTTATCAGTCTATTCATACAGTCGTTTTGGGGCCAAATGGCAAAACGCTTGAGATTCAAATCCGCACTCGCCAGATGCATGATGATGCGGAACTTGGCGTAGCGGCGCATTGGAAGTACAAAGAAGGCGCTGCGCTTGGTGGTGGTAAATCCGGCAGTTATGAAAGCCGTATAGCATGGCTGCGGAAATTGATCGCATGGCAGGAGGAAATGGCGGATACCGGCGAAATGCTGGATGAAGTGCGCAGTCAGGTATTTGATGATCGCGTTTATGTCTTTACGCCAAAAGGGGATGTCATTGATTTGCCAATTGGCTCTACGCCGTTGGATTTTGCCTATCATATTCACAGTGATGTCGGTCATCGCTGTATTGGGGCAAAAATTGGCGGACGCATCGTACCATTCAGCTATCAGTTTCAGATGGGCGATCAGATTGAAATCATTACCCAGAAACAACCTAATCCAAGCCGTGACTGGTTGAACCCGAACCTTGGCTATGTGACAACCAGCCGTGGACGCGCAAAAATCCACAATTGGTTCCGTAAGCAAGATCGTGACAAAAACATCATTGCCGGCCGCCAGATGCTGGACAATGAGTTGGCACATTTGGGGCTCACGGTCAAGGAAGCAGAAAAAGAGCTGATTGCCCGTTATAACGTCCACACATTGGAAGAAGTGTTGGCGGGCATTGGCGTCGGTGATATCCGTATCCACCAGTTAGTGAATTTCCTGCAAAACAAATTCAATAAAATTACGGCAGAAGAAGAAGATCGCGAGGCACTTCGCAACCTGGAGAACAAAACCTATACACCACGTAATACCAGCAAAGATAATGGACGTATTGTCGTGGAAGGGGTAGGTAACTTAATGCACCACATTGCCCGTTGCTGCCAGCCTATCCCTGGTGATGAGATTATTGGATTTATCACACGCGGGCGAGGGATCTCCATCCACCGTGCTGATTGTGATCAGTTGGCGGAACTCGAAGCCAGTTCACCGGAACGGATAGTCGATGCAGTGTGGGGAGAGAGTTATTCGAGCGGCTATTCACTTGTGGTACGCGTTCTTGCCAACGACCGTAGTGGATTATTGCGTGATATCACAACCATTCTCGCCAATGAGAAGATCAATGTGTTGGGTGTCAGTAGCCGTAGTGATGTTAAGCAACAACTTGCCACCATTGATATGAACATTGAGATTTATAACTTGCAAGTGCTTGGGCGGGTATTGGCAAAGCTCAATCAATTGTCTGATGTGATTGAAGCCAGACGTTTGCACGGTAATTGATTAAGACATGGATTAAGATGAAACCGAACTCTATTGAACGATTGAAGGGGATTATGGCGCAGTTGCGCCATCCCCAGGATGGCTGTCCTTGGGACAAGGTACAAACCTCCGCTACGATTGCCCCTTATACATTGGAAGAGACCTATGAAGTGCTTGATGCGATTGAGCGCAATGATGTCAACGCGTTAAAAGAAGAGCTAGGGGATTTGTTATTTCATATCGTATTTTATGCCCAGATGGCTCAGGAGCAGCAACAGTTTGATTTTGGTGATATCTGTGAGGCGGTATGTGACAAATTGGAGCGCCGTCATCCTCATATCTTCAATCAACAAGCGGGTATCAGCGGCGAAGAGGCAATGGGCAGTTGGGAACAACGTAAGGCCGCAGAAAGGGCGGAGAAAGATCAGCATTCGGTACTGGATGATATTCCCGCCAGTTTACCAGCCCTGATGAAGGCTTATAAAATCCAGAAACGTTGCGCTTCGGTCGGTTTTGATTGGGATACCATTGGCCCTGTGCTGGGCAAAGTCTATGAAGAAATTGATGAAGTCATGGACGAAGCAAAACAGGCGGTGGTTGATAAAGATCGATTAGAAGAAGAGTTGGGGGATTTACTGTTTTCAGTGGTTAATTTATCCCGTCATTTGGGGCATAAGCCAGAAATAGCACTACAAAAAGCTTGCCAGAAATTCGAGAACCGTTTCCGTAATGTCGAAAAACTGATCCTCGACAGAGGCTTGTCATTGGAAAGGGCTACGTTAGATGAAATGGAAGCTATGTGGCAGCGAGTGAAAAGCCAGAAGATATAGCAATCACAAACCAGGTGGCATGATGACAACATTTTTCGGGGTAGAAAATTTTATAGATTCGCGTGCAACTCCTGTGTTGCTTCATCTTGCCAAAAAATCATGGAAATAGCGAAAAAGATGTCGCTGAAACGGCTGAATAATCTGAGCCGGATGAAAAAATTTCACACCAATAACTTAATGAATTTAAAGAGAAAGAAGGGTGTTTGTTTCGCAGTGTTACTGTTTATGTGACACTTTACCTCATTTAGATGGTTTGTAGCGAAATTAAGGTTAGGGTATACTGCTTTCCCGTCCTGTTATATTCATCATCCTTTTAAACCTAAACTTTCAGGTTCAGCATGAAAACTAATTATATTTTTGTGACCGGCGGGGTCGTATCCTCTCTGGGTAAAGGCATTGCCGCAGCCTCTTTGGCGGCTATACTCGAAGCCCGTGGACTCAATGTCACCATTATGAAACTGGACCCGTATATCAACGTTGATCCAGGCACAATGAGCCCAACCCAACACGGGGAAGTTTTCGTTACCGAAGATGGCGCTGAAACTGATCTTGATTTAGGTCATTACGAACGTTTCATCCGAACCAAAATGACACGCCGCAATAATTTCACGACGGGTCGTGTCTATTCAGAAGTGTTGCGCAAAGAACGCCGTGGCGATTATTTGGGTGCAACCATTCAGGTTATCCCCCACATCACCAATGAAATCAAAGACCGCATCATCCGTGGTGCAGAAGGTCATGATGTTGTGTTGGTGGAAATCGGTGGCACTGTCGGTGATATCGAATCCCTGCCATTCCTTGAAGCCATTCGTCAGATGGCGGTGGAAGTAGGCCGTGAAAACACGCTGTTCATGCACCTGACTCTGGTGCCTTATATGGCCGCAGCGGGCGAAGTGAAAACTAAGCCGACCCAGCATTCCGTGAAAGAATTACTGTCTATTGGTATTCAGCCAGACGTATTGATTTGCCGTTCGGATCGCATCGTTCCTGCCAATGAGCGTGCAAAAATTGCGCTTTTCTGTAACGTACCAGAGAAAGCGGTTATCTCTTTAAAAGATGTTGATTCCATTTATAAAATTCCAGCCCTCTTGAAATCTCAGGGCTTAGATGATTATATTTGTAAACGATTCAGCATCGAATGCCCAGAAGCGGATCTGTCTGAATGGGAACAGGTCATTTATGAAGAAGCCAACCCATCGGGTGAAGTGACCATTGGGATGGTGGGTAAATACGTTGAACTGCCAGATGCGTACAAATCAGTGATTGAAGCACTGAAACATGGCGGGCTGAAAAATCGCCTGACAGTCAACATTAAGCTGATCGATTCGCAGGATGTTGAAACGCGTGGTGTTGACGTATTAAACGGTCTGGATGCGATTCTGGTACCAGGTGGCTTCGGTGGCCGTGGTATCGAAGGTAAGATCATGACCGCACGTTATGCCCGTGAAAACAAGATCCCATATTTGGGCATTTGTTTGGGTATGCAGGTGGCCCTGATTGAATTCGCTCGCAATGTTGCGGGAATGGCTGGGGCTAACTCCACTGAATTCGATCCTGAATGTAAGTTACCGGTTGTTGCTCTGATCACCGAATGGCGTGATGAGAATGGCAACGTAGAAGTACGTAGCGAAGAGAGCGATCTCGGCGGAACGATGCGCGTTGGTGGTCAATTGTGCCATCTGACTGAAAACAGTCTGGTACATAAACTTTATGGCCAGAGTGACATCATTGAGCGTCATCGCCATCGTTATGAAGTGAATAATTTACTGTTGAAACGCATTGAAGATGCAGGCTTGCGCATTGCTGGCCGTTCAATCGACAAAAAACTGGTGGAAATCATTGAGAACCCAGCGCATCCATGGTTCGTGGCGTGTCAGTTCCATCCAGAATTCACTTCAACGCCTCGCGATGGTCATCCGCTATTTGCTGGCTTTGTCGAAGCTGCTGGCAAATATCAGAAAGGCCAGTTGAAATAAGATATGGGGCAATGGATTGATATTAAGCTAATTTGCTTTTAAGGTAATCATTTTTTAAGAAAATAGTTTAGTTTCAATCGGTTGTCCGTAATTTAACTTGTACTGAGGAAAACCTAATGTCCAAAATCGTTAAAGTGCTTGGCCGTGAAATCATCGACTCCCGTGGTAACCCAACGGTAGAAGCAGAAGTACACCTGGAAGGCGGCTTTGTTGGTCTGGCTGCTGCGCCATCAGGTGCATCAACCGGTTCTCGCGAAGCGCTGGAACTGCGTGATGGCGATAAGTCTCGTTTCATGGGTAAAGGTGTACTGAAAGCTGTTTCTGCGGTTAACGGCCCAATTGCACAGGCTCTGGTTGGTCAGGATGCGAAAGATCAGACTAACATCGACAAGATCATGATCGAGCTGGATGGTACTGAAAACAAATCTAACTTCGGTGCTAACGCGATTTTGGCTGTTTCTCTCGCGAACGCCAAAGCAGCCGCTGCAGCGAAAGGTATGCCTCTATACGAGCACATCGCTGAGTTGAACGGTACTCCGGGCAAATTCTCCATGCCTCTGCCAATGATGAACATCATCAACGGTGGTGAACATGCAGATAACAACGTAGATATTCAAGAATTCATGATCCAGCCAGTTGGCGCAAGCACACTGAAAGAAGCTGTACGCATGGGTTCCGAAGTATTCCACAATCTGGCGAAAGTGCTGAAAGCCAAAGGTATGAACACTGCGGTGGGTGATGAAGGTGGCTATGCACCAAACCTGGAATCTAACGCAGCAGCGCTGGCAGCAATCAAAGAAGCAGTTGAGAAAGCGGGTTACGTACTGGGTAAAGACATTACTCTGGCGATGGACTGTGCAGCTTCTGAATTCTATAACGAAGAAACTGGCAACTATGAACTGAAAGGCGAAGGCAAGACTTTCACCTCTCAGGAATTCACCCACTACCTGGAAGGATTGACCAAAGAGTACCCAATTGTTTCTATTGAAGATGGCCTGAACGAATCTGATTGGGACGGTTTTGCTTACCAGACTAAAGTGCTGGGTGACAAAATTCAGTTGGTTGGTGACGATCTGTTTGTAACTAACACCAAGATCCTGAAAGAAGGTATCGAAAAAGGTATCGCAAACTCCATCCTGATCAAGTTCAACCAGATCGGTTCTTTGACTGAAACGCTGGCTGCAATCAAGATGGCAAAAGATGCAGGTTACACCGCGGTCATCTCTCATCGTTCTGGTGAAACTGAAGATGCAACTATTGCTGATCTGGCTGTTGGTACTGCTGCGGGTCAAATCAAAACGGGTTCTATGAGCCGTTCTGACCGTGTTGCTAAATACAACCAGTTGATCCGTATTGAAGAAGCACTGGGTAATCGTGCTCCTTTCAACGGCCTGAAAGAAGTGAAAGGCCAGGCATAATTGCCGGTTTTTTCTGCTGAAAAGTAAATATTTTTTATGTTTTGGCGAAGGAGAGTATCCTCTTTCGCCTTTTTATTGAAAGAAAATTTTATTTTTCATACCGGTTACTTATCTTATTGCAGGATGGAAGTGTGATATGACAACAGAAATTCAGTTCTTTTTTTGAACAATAATTCAGTAGCCAGACAAATCCCGCGTAGCAGATCCCAAAATTATACAACTCGTATTTTATTCCTTGTTAATACTCCTTATTATTTCACATGTAATGTAATTCTTTAACATTTGTGGCAATGATTCATCAATTATTCTTTTTACATTACAGAGTTATGTTTCATTGTTTTATGGAGTCTTCATGGACGCTTCTGAATCTTTAACCCCAGCGATTGGGCCTGCACCCTCAAATAAAAGAGGCTTAATTATTCTCGCGCTGGACATCATTTTGTTTGTGACATTGCTTAAGTTTTTACCTTACGGGGAAAAAGCAAATGCAGGCTTGGCATTAATGGTATTTGTTGGCGTGTTATGGTTAACAGAAGCCATTCATGTCACCATTACTGCACTGTGTATTCCTATTCTGGCGGTCGGCATGGGATTGATGAATACCGGTGATGCACTGAAATCTTTTGCAAACCCCATAATCTTTTTGTTCTTCGGTGGCTTTGCACTGGCAACGGCGCTACATATCCAAGGCTTGGACAGATTGATAGCTAACCGTTTGCTGATGATTGCCCGTGGACGTTTATCTGTAGCGGTATTGCTGATATTTGGTATTACTGCCTTGCTTTCTATGTGGATAAGTAACACGGCAACTGCTGCCATGATGTTACCACTAGTCCTTGGAATTCTGGCTAATCTGGATGTACGTACTGAGCGTAATACCTTTATTTTTGTGCTGCTTGGTGTTGCATATAGCGCTAGTATTGGTGGCCTGGGAACGTTGGTCGGTAGTCCACCCAATGCCATCGCTGCTGCACAATTGGGTATGGATTTCTTTACATGGATGAAATACGGCGTGCCAATGGTCATTATTCTTATGCCAGTCATGGTGGGACTGATGTACCTCATGCTGCGTCCAAATCTGAATCATAAATTTGATCTGGAATTGGAGTACCTGGAGTGGAATGGTAAACGTGTTATTGCCATGGGCATCTTCCTGTTAACCGTAGTGTGCTGGATTTTCAGTTCATTTATTAGTGATGCACTGGGTGGTGTCAAAGATCTGGATACGATTATTGCAGTGAGCGCAGCCATCCTGATTGGTATCACTGGCGTATCAACATGGTCACAGATTCAAAATAACACCGAATGGGGCGTATTGATGCTGTTCGGTGGTGGCCTGACATTGAGTGCCGTCTTAAAAGATTCCGGTGCCAGTGAAGTTATGGCAAATGGCATGGCAGCGACTTTCGGTACCAGCTCTTGGTTTGTGATCATCGTTGCGATTGCTACGTTTATTATTTTCCTGACAGAATTTACAAGTAATACTGCGAGCGCAGCGCTTCTTGTACCTATTTTTGCTACGGTTGCAGAAGCGCTGGGAATGCCGGTTGTGGTTTTGACTCTGATAATCGGTATAGGGGCATCCTGTGCATTTATGCTACCTGTAGCAACGCCACCTAACGCGATTGTTTATGGCACTGGTTATATCAAACAAATTGAAATGGTCAGGGTAGGCATAGTGCTGAATTTGGCATGTATTGCCATTATTTCTGTGATTGCCTGGTTCTTCTGGCTGTAATTCCTTCTGGCTTTTAATGCTTGAATAAGCCATGCTCAAAATCGCCACCCTTGCAGGTGGCGATTGTGTTAGTCTTCTTTAGTACTGATATAGATGTTTTTCACCTCAGTATAAGCATCCAACATCATCTTGTGGGTTTCACGTCCAAGTCCCGATTTCTTATAGCCACCGAAAGGAGCATGAGCCGGCAATTCGTGATAGGTATTAATCCATATACGGCCTGTTTTTATTGCCTTAGCGATGCGCAGGGCACGGTTAATATCCTGTGTCCATACGGCACCTGCCAGGCCATATTCGGAATCATTGGCCATTTCGACGACTTCTTCTTCGTTGCTGAATGGAATAACGCATAGTACAGGCCCGAAAATTTCTTCCTGTGCCACCCGCATCTTGTTGGTGACATTGGTAAGAATTGTCGGCTGGATAAAGAATCCATCATCATATTCTGTTCCGGTTATGCGTTTTCCGCCAGTCAAGATGGTTGCACCTTCCTGTTTTGCCAGGTTGATATAACCTAATATAGTGTTCATCTGTTCTTCACTGACTTGGCAGCCCATTTCTGTTTCTGCCAGCATAGGGTCGCCGACTTTAATGGATTCAAACACGGTTTTCAGTGATTTCAGGAATTCATCATGAATATCTTTATGCAGGAACAGGCGGGCACCGGATTCACAGGCTTGCCCTTGGTTCAGCAAAATTGCATTGGCTGCATATGTGATCGCCTTTTTCATATTGGCATCAGGGAAAACGATGTTAGCCGATTTACCACCTAATTCCAACGTTGCCGGAATGAGCCTTTTTGCTGCCGCTGCGGCAACGTTGTAACCGACTTCTGTTGAGCCGGTAAAGGCGACCTTGTCAATGCCGTCATGGTCGAGGATGGCTTGGCCTACAACTGAGCCACGCCCTGTAACAATATTGACAACGCCCGCTGGCAGAACTTGATTCATGATGTGCCCCAGCTCAAGCAGAGTGATTGGGGTCAGACTTGCAGGATTGATAACAATAGTATTACCGGCAGCAAGGGCGGGAGCGAGTTTCCAGGCAGCCATCAATAGCGGGAAATTCCACGGAATAATCTGTCCGACTACACCAATTGGTTCTCTGATGACTAAGCTCAGTGTGTGACTATCAATGACATCAGTAGTATCAGAATGAGCGCGGATAACACCGGCAAAGTAGCGGAAATGATCAACAGAAAAAGGAATATCGAAATGACGACATAGAGCCTGAGTTTTACCACCATCCAATGTTTCAAGGGCAATAAAGCGTTCAGCTTCGGCTTCCAGTAAGTCGGCAATTTTCAGTAATAAAGATTGCCTTTCAGCTGCGGATGTTTTGCTCCATGCAGGCAGGGCTTTTTGGGCAGCCTTGACGGCAAGTTCAACATCTTCGGCATTTCCTGCTGCATATTCTGTCAATAATTCACCTGTTGCAGGGTTGTAGCTTTGTATCGTATTTTTTGAAACGCTATCAACCCACTCACCATTAATCAGCATCTTGTAAGATTCACAAGGCAACAATTCTTTTTCGATATCATGTAGTTTTTTCATTATATTCTCCGGGTACTTTGGTTTTTTGGTATGTTAGGACATATATTCCTAAGTTATTATTAGACTAATTCTTAATTTTTATCAAAATTGAATTTAACTATAAGAGATCTCTATCAATTAATATAAAATATTAATAGTTAGGATAATGATGTGGGAAATTGCTTTTTTTATATGGTTTCTTTTTCTAGTGGGATATCTGTCCTGAAATCAATAACGATGTGTTATATATTTTTATGAGAAATTTTTCTATTATTTTTTATTTTAGTGGAATATTTATTGTGGGTTGTTTTTTATTTATTGCGTTTTTGAAGGGATATATCCCCCATTTATAGCAGGGGGATGTGAGTTTTATTATTTACCGCAGGTAATATACCTTATTTATTTGGTGTTTTTTCTACTGAATTTTGCATGTTACCATTTAATATTTGATGCATCTTTTCTTTATCTAAAGCATTTTCCCAGCGAGCTACAACAATGCTGGCACAAGCATTGCCAACTAAATTTGTCAATGCGCGGCACTCAGACATAAATCTGTCAATGCCCAAAATAAGAGCCATGCCAGCTACGGGCACGCTGGGTACAACAGATAAGGTCGCAGCTAGTGTAATAAAACCGGCTCCTGTTACACCTGCTGCACCTTTTGAACTGATCATAGCAACTAATAATAAAGAAATTTGCTCATATAGACTTAATTCAATGTTGGTTGCCTGAGCAATAAATAATGCAGCCATCGTCATATAAATATTAGTACCATCAAGGTTGAATGAATAACCTGTTGGAATAACTAAACCAACAACCGATTTCTCACAACCCAGATTTTCCATTTTCTTCATTAGGCCGGGTAACGCAGCCTCTGAGGATGAGGTTCCTAAAACTAACAATAGCTCATCTTTAATATATTTTATTAATTGAATGATAGAGAACCCGTTATATTTAGCAACCGCTCCCAATATAATAAGAACAAAAAGCAATGATGTAATGTAAAAAGTCACAATTAACATCATCAAATTCCCAATTGATGCAATACCATATTTACCTATGGTAAAGGCCATTGCTCCAAATGCACCAATTGGTGCTAATTTCATTAAAATTCCTGCCATTTTAAAGATAGGTTCTGAGAGGTGTTGTAAAAACTCTAAAACAGGTTCCCCTTTTTTCCCTATAGCGGCTAAAGCGATACCAAAAATAACTGAAATAAACAGAACCTGGAGAATATTGCCATTCACAAGTGGGCTGACAACAGTGTCAGGTATGATATTCATGAGAAAGTCAACAATGGATGATTCATGGGCTTTCTCCACATAACCAATAACCTTGCTGTTGTCTAACGAATCAGGAGAGATATTTAAGCCATCGCCGGGGCGGACAATATTGGCGATAATTAATCCAATAACTAATGCGAGCGTTGAAAATGTTAAAAAATATAACATTGATTTTGCTGCAACATTCCCAACCTTTTTTATATTATTCATTCCTGCTATCCCTGTGACTACTGTCAAAAAGATAACAGGTGCAATGATCATTTTCACAATTTTAATGAATGCATCACCTAATGGTTTTAACGATGTTCCAATATCAGGATAAAAATGACCAAGGGTGATACCCAGTAAAATGGCAAATATGACTTGAACATAGAGTATCTGGTATAAAGGTTTCTTCTTTAGAATTGTAGACATAGGATTCCTGTTTTTATCCATAGTGTTAATATTGATATTGGCGATTTATTTTTTTATTAATTAATTTAATGTTTCTCTTTGATTGGAAAGTCGTAATGTCTTCCATAATAATGAGAATTCATCTCATTATTATGGAAGGTATTATTGGGACAATAAGACTGATGTTAAAATTACTCTGAATTTTTGTTGTGAACAAGTATCAAGATCGTAAAACCAAGAATTGTTTATTAAATAAATAAAAAAGCATTATATAAGAAATAAGTATAAAACTGTATTTTTTTATAAACTTATAATAGTAAGAAGTTCCCACTCGAAGACGAGTGGGTTTGATTCAGAAGAGGTGTTATTTTGCGGTTATCCAGAAAAGACCGCTGCCATCTAATGCTGTAAGGGTTTGGTGAACATAAATATTGTCTGCGTGGGGATCAAGATCTTTGAAAAGATCGGGATGTAACCATTTTGCAATGGCTTCTACAGCAATAATATTGAATGGAGTATCATAGTATTGATGATAAATCGCCATAACACGTTTTTCACGATACGATTCTAAAATCTTTAGCTTGGGACGAGAGAGCAATTTTTGAAAACGTTTCTCCGATGCTGCCAACTCTCCGGTATAACCTAATGGGACAGATTGGCTGTTTGAATGAACAGTGTCCCAATTTGCTACGGTCATCAGATAATAATCAGGATTGGTAGCCAATAGTTGTTCTTCATTAATTTTGCCTCCCATACCAGAAAACCATTTACTCCCCATATTATTGCCACCCGCGGCAGTAACAAACTCTCCGAAGCTATTAGTGGCAAAGGTATTGCAACAATCTTCAGTACCTAACATACCTGCATGACGCTCAATAAAGACGTCAGGAATTTGCTTAGGAGATAATGGCATAATACGTTTATTAATTATGGACAGGCGATTTTCATAAAATTGAATGAATTTATTGGCATTTTCTTCCTGTTTAAAAACCTTCCCTAATAATCTCATGCTGGGAACCGTATTGGATAGAGGATGTTGGCGAAAGTCGATGAAAATGACAGGAACACCTATTTTTTCCAATAAGTTAATCGTATTACTGCTATCCAGTTTGGATTTTAACCCAATATCGAAAATAACCAGATCGGGTTTATACATCATGGCCTTTTCAACATTGAAATCACTGGTATAGGGATTGGGGAAGACTGGAATTTTCCTTAGCTGAGAGAATTTCTTTTCATAGGCTGTCGCAAGATCAGGCGCTTTTTTCTCCAATGCATTATCCCACGCGGCAATGCCTTTCAATGGTTCAGAGGGATGCAGAATATTTAGGGCAATAACCATTCGGCTATCTGCCAGCATGGCGCGTTTAACAGGGGCGTTGACTGTTACTTCACGTCCCATAATATCTTTGACGGTAATTTTTTCTGCTTGAGCATATATGGGGAGTAATATGAATAACGCGGACAGAAAACTTTTTATGGGGTAATGAATGTTAAACATTGTTTCTCCTTTTATTGGAAATTATATAAGGAATATCAATATATAGGTGTGGTTAAGTTACTTATCATCAATTCCTGTTCTCTTATGTTTTTTAAATCTTATGTGTTTCAAATATACTTCTTCCCAACGTGGGAACGTTGATGTTTCTGTCATTATTTCAGTTCAAAACAGATGATAATGGTTATTATTCAAATCAATCAACAGTTTTTACACTTTTACTGACATGAAAACATTTAATTGTGAATTTTTACTTTAATAACAAATCATTATAACAAAACTATCTTTTGACAATATGGGAGAAATGCATTTAAAAATGACAAAGAAGAATGAATAATAGCCTTATTGAAGTATTTCAGTAACGCAGAAAATGAATTCGATAATACGTTGATTATTAGAAACCACACCCATTAATAGCCTGGAGTAAACAATAATCAAGTTATAAATATCCCTAATTTCATAATAAAATTTTCTTTAAACCGATTTATATGTTCTCATTCTTGCTATTATTACTTTATCGGTAATAAGCGGGGCTGATCATGAAAAAATTGTTAACTATTTGTTTGTTGGGATTTGCATTGACTGGATGTGATAATCAACTCAAAATTGATGGAACAAATGAAATCGCTGTAAAAACATCCATTGAGAAAATCAGAGATACTTTACCAGAAGATAAAAGATTACAATTTGATGATTCATTAAATGTTGTCATGAGCAATAGTATCGACTTTGATGATCTGTTTAAGGATAACAAGAATGGAAATATCAAACATGCAGATATACAAAAGTTGGAACAGAAATTTTTTCAATCCCTTCATGGAAAAACAGCTAATCAAGTTATTGAAGAAGCAGAGAAAATTAAAGCGGCCAGCATGAACAAAAAATGAGTATATATCTTATTAAGTTGACTCCAACAGAGTTAGTTTTTCGCCACATTGGCGGCAAACATAGCAATTTTTTCCTCTGAGGACTTTATTGTGTTGCCTTATCGTTAGTTCATGTTGCTGACAACGACAATAATAAGTGAATGTCTTACTGCGTACAGAATGTACGGGGAACGGATGCGTCCGGTTGGCAGGTACTGCAAATATCGTTTCCATGATAAAGCGCCATTCTTTTCCGTGTGGGTCAACTTGCCCAAATTGATGATAAACCAACAGATGAGCCAGTTCATGCGGGATAACTTCATCTATGAATACCTGCTGATTTTCGATTAACAAAACAGGATTCAGGCGGATTTCCCAATCTTGCAGTCTGGCACTGCCTGCAATTGTTCCCCGTTGCTGATAGGTTATGTGGGGTTCGGGAAACCTTTGCTGTAGAAAATGACTCGCATGAGTTAATTTCTGTCGCAGGGTACGCATAACCGCTTGTTGTAGGAAAAGGGGAACTCTAACGGATTTCATTACGGCTTAATATTGTACTTATATTGTACTTTTGATCATAAAAAAACCCGCAGTATTTGCGGGCTTCATAGGCTAGCAAAGAATTTATTTCAATCCTGCCGCAGAGCGCAGAATTTCAGCTTTATCTGTTGCTTCCCACGGGAATTGCTCACGACCGAAATGACCGTAAGCCGCAGTATCGCGATAAATGGGTTGTAACAGATTCAGCATCTTAATCAGGCCGTAAGGACGCAGATCAAAAAATTCACGGACTAGTTGAATCAGTGTGGAAGTTGGGACTTTCTCTGTACCGAACGTTTCCACCATGATAGAGGTTGGCTCTGCAACACCGATGGCATAAGAAACCTGGATTTCACAGCGATCAGCCAGGCCTGCCGCAACGATGTTTTTGGCAACGTAACGCGCTGCATAGGCTGCCGAACGGTCAACTTTGGAGGGATCTTTACCTGAAAATGCGCCACCACCGTGACGAGCCATACCACCATAGGTATCAACAATGATCTTACGGCCAGTCAGACCACAGTCACCCATTGGCCCACCGATCACAAAGCGACCTGTTGGGTTGATGAAATATTTGGTCATCGGAGTAAGCCATTCGGTAGGCAATACCGGTTTGATGATCTCATCCATCACGGCTTCATGCAGTGCTTTTTGATCGATATCTTCGCTGTGCTGGGTTGAAAGGACAACGGCATCAATACCAACAATCTTACCGTTCTCATACTGGAAAGTGACCTGACTTTTTGCATCAGGGCGCAACCACGGCAGGGTGCCGTTTTTACGAACTTCGGCCTGACGCTCAACCAAACGGTGTGCATAAGTGATTGGGGCTGGCATGAGAACATCAGTTTCGTTGGTCGCATAACCAAACATCAGGCCCTGATCTCCTGCACCTTGCTCCAGAGGATCTGTACGATCAACACCTTGGTTGATATCAGGGGATTGTTTACCAATGGCACTGATAACTGCACATGAGTTGGCATCAAACCCCATATCTGAGCTGGTATAGCCGATTTCACGTACTGTACTGCGAGTAATTTCTTCTATATCAACCCAAGCGCTGGTAGTGATTTCACCACCAACCATGACCATGCCTGTTTTAACATAAGTTTCGCAGGCTACGCGAGCTTTAGGATCCTGTTTTAAAATTGCATCAAGGACGGCATCGGAAATCTGATCGGCAATTTTGTCTGGATGTCCTTCTGAAACAGATTCAGAAGTAAAAAGATGTGTAGTCATTATATTTTATTACCTTAAATATAATATTGGTTTAAAGGCGGATGGGATGTATTACCGTCTAGACGGCTATTCTAAGTTACTCTTGCTAAGGTTACCAGTTTTTTTTAATTTTAATTACCTTTCAGTGTGTGACATTTTAGTTTCCATATCTAAAAAGTATGAGGGTTGTTCAGCCCCTGTTAGATAAATTTCGTTTTGCAATTTTGCTGGATTACAGGTATAAACTTGCGCGCGTAACACAAGTCATTTTTTGCACTTGGAGTTACAGGTGTTTGCAGGAGATGTATGCGTATCCTGCTTCTCAATTGAGAAATGGCTTGCGGTAGGTAAGCCACGTGGGGGTGAATGGGGTTATGAACCATTATCTGCTGAGTGTTAACGGCCAACAGCCACATTATGCCATTGATGTATCCATATCTTGTTCCTTCCTTTTAAATATGCAGTCATTTCGATGTTACCCGCAGCTAAGCCACAGATAAATTGGGTTGACATCATTATATAGTCACGCAGTAACTAGTTGTTTAGTACTCTCTAAACGTCCCTATAATCTAAGAGCATGCTGTTCCCTGACATTTTTTAATGCGCAAGATACGCACGATAAAATAGTGTCTTGGGTTATTGACTTTACAGGTGAAGGCAAACCTCGACTCCATGAAGGAGACTGCCATGAATGATAATATCGCTCGCAAAATGCGACAGACCTATAACATCGCATACTGGGGCGGCGGCTATTACTATGTCAATGATCTGGGTAATGTCAGTGTTTGCCCAAACCCTGACTTACCGGGAGCTCAAATTGAACTCGCCGCTCTGGTGAAGAAAGTTCAGGAAGAAAAAGAACAATTGCGTTTGCCGGCATTGTTTTGTTTTCCCCAGATTTTGCAACATCGCTTGCGCTCGATAAATGCAGCGTTTAAACGTGCACGTGAATCTTATGGGTATAAAGGAGATTACTTCCTTGTTTATCCAATTAAGGTCAATCAGCATCGCCGCGTCATTGAGACATTAGCAAATGCTGATGAACCGATTGGATTGGAGGCAGGTTCCAAAGCGGAATTAATGGCAGTGTTGGCTCATGCGGGCATGACAGGTACTGTGATTGTTTGTAATGGTTATAAGGATCGCGAATACGTTCGTCTGGCATTGATCGGTGAAAAGCTGGGACACAAGGTGTATCTGGTTATCGAGAAGATGTCTGAAATTGAGATGGTACTGGAAGAAGCTAAGCGCCTGAATGTTATCCCACGTTTGGGGGTTCGGGCCCGTTTGGCATCCCAGGGTTCTGGTAAATGGCAGGCCAGTGGCGGTGAAAAATCTAAGTTTGGATTGGCTGCCGCGCAGGTATTGCAATTGGTTGAAAGGTTGCGTTCAGCAGGGCGTTTGGATAGCTTGCAATTGCTGCATTTCCACTTGGGTTCCCAATTGGCGAATATCCGTGATGTGGCGACGGGGGTGCGTGAATCTGCCCGTTTTTATGTCGAGTTGTCCAAACTAGGTGTCAAGATCCAGTGCTTTGATGTTGGTGGGGGTTTAGGTGTCGATTATGAAGGGACACGTTCTCAGTCAGAATGCTCGGTTAACTACGGTTTAAATGAATACGCGAATAACGTTATTTGGGGGATTGGTGATGCGTGTGAAGAACATGGATTGCCTCACCCAACAGTGATCACGGAATCTGGCCGTGCATTGACCGCCCATCATACCGTTTTGGTTTCCAATGTGATTGGCGTAGAGCGCAATGAATTTACTCAAACAACGCCACCAACAGAAGGTGCAACGCGTCCTCTGACTAGTTTGTGGGAAACCTGGCAGGAGATGCAATCTGACAGTAGCCGCCGTTCCCTGCGTGAATGGTTGCATGACAGCCAGTTTGATCTGCACGATGTCCATACCCAGTATGCTCACGGCATGTTGGATCTGTCAGAACGTGCATGGGCGGAAGAATTGTATTTAAATATCTGTCGCCACATTCAGCAAGATCTTGACCCAAGTAACCGTGCCCATCGTCCGATTATTGATGAATTACAGGAACGCATGGCGGATAAATTCTACGTGAATTTCTCGCTGTTCCAGTCAATGCCAGATGCGTGGGGGATTGATCAACTTTTCCCTGTTTTGCCGATTGAAGGTCTGGATAAGCCGCTGGATCGTCGTGCCGTTTTGTTGGATATCACCTGCGATTCTGACGGTACGATTGATCATTATATTGATGGTGATGGTGTGGCAACAACGATGCCAATGCCAGCGTATGATCCAGAAACTCCGCCATTGATTGGTTTCTTTATGGTCGGAGCCTATCAGGAAATTTTGGGTAACATGCATAACTTATTTGGTGATACGGCTGCCATTGATGTTTATGTTTCAGAAAATGGGGCAGTGACTTATAAGCAAAGCGAGGAAGGTGATTCGGTCGCTAATATGCTTCAATATGTCAAACTGGAACCGCAGGTATTATTGACTCGTTTCCGTGATCAAGTGAAATCGACTGATCTGGATAGCAATTTGCAGGAACAATTCTTGCAAGAGTTTGAAAGTGGCCTGTATGGCTACACCTATTTGGAAGATGAGTAATCCTGATTAGCCATTGATCTGCATTAATAGTCATTCTTGGTCATGTGTTTTATATAATAACTTGATTTTGGATGACTATTTTTTATGTCGTTTATAGAGAGGGAAGGTAAAATGACGCAATCTTTATTAATTTACATATTGGCTATCAAATTATTACCTTCGTCGGTTAAGATCATAGCAAAAAGTGAAAAAGTTAATTTTTTGCCGGATAAAGATTCTCTCATTGAGGAGAAAGAGATTATTTACACGTTTGATAACGGAGTAAGTGTTCTTTATCTGGAAGAGTCCGAAAAATTGGAAAATGAATATGCTGGACAATTATGCCAAGAGAAATGGATAGGCTATAATGTATTAGATAATAACAGATTTACCATCACTCCCCGCGAAAAAAATTTTTATAATATATGCCAAGAAAAATATTGGGTTAAGAATCAGAACCCCCAAAATGTGATGTTATAAATTGGCATAAAAATAATTTATTTTGCCGTAATGTCAGATACCTTATCAGAAAACAGGGTGATTTTATTTCAGAGCATTTACCAAGTTCAATAAAAATAATTAATGATTTTGGATGAAAGCAGAGCATTAACAATATGTTTTATTTTCTGCATAGTGCAGATTTGGACATGTTATTTTACATATTGTAAGACGTATTTTTGCCCTTATAGAGACAGTATTTTGATATTTTGTGGTATGAACTTCTCAAAGTTGTGGTAAGCAGAAAACATGTCTAATACTATATACTCATTATGCTTATTCTATGATTGGTCGTTAGGTGCTTTTCTTGTTTGTATACGAGTGTGTACGCATTCGTTTCGATAGTGTATTTGGAAGATTAATCTTCTAGTGTAAATAAGCCTCTGTGTTACTTGTTACTGCCAATTATTAGCTATTGCCAATATTGGAAACGGGTAATAAGCCAGCATGGGACTTTTGAGGATATATCATGAGTATTAGCTCCTTAGGAAACCAGATTGATAACTCTTTGGTTTCAAATGCTTTCGGCTTCCTGCGTTTTCCATTGAATTTTCAACCCTACTCCAGTGATGCGGAATGGGTAATTACCGGTGTTCCTTTTGATATGGCTACATCGGGACGTGCGGGCAGTCGCCACGGGCCAGCCGCTATTCGTCAGGTATCGACTAATCTGGCGTGGGAAAGCTGCCGTTGGCCGTGGAACTTTAGCTTACGCAAGCACCTGAATGTGGTGGATTGTGGGGATCTGGTATTTAATTTCGGTGATGCCCAGGATATGAGTGATAAGTTGCAGGCACATGCCGAAAAGGTGCTGGCATCGGGTAAGCGTATGCTGTCTTTTGGTGGTGATCACTTTGTTACTTTGCCACTGCTACGTGCCCATGCAAAACACTTTGGCAAAATGGCGCTGATCCATTTTGATGCCCACACAGATACTTATGCAAATGGCAGTCAATTTGATCATGGTACGATGTTTTACCATGCGCCAAATGAAGGGCTGATAGATCCTCATCATTCAGTACAAATAGGTATTCGCACTGAACACGATACAAATAATGGTTTTACTGTATTAGATGCTGGTCAGGTTAATGATCGCGGTGTTGATGATATTGTTGAGCAGATTAAAACTGTGGTTGGTGACTTGCCGATTTATCTGACGTTCGATATTGATTGTCTTGATCCGGCATTTGCACCAGGTACAGGAACGCCAGTGATTGGTGGATTGACGTCAGATCGCGCCTTGAAAATAGTGCGCGCCTTACAACCATTGAATATCGTTGGAATGGATGTGGTGGAAGTGGCGCCGGCTTATGACCAATCTGAAATTACGGCATTGGCTGCTGCAACAATTGGACTGGAGTTGTTGTATTTGCAGGCATCGAAGAAAGATCTTTAATACATTAATCTTGTCAGTTGTTTTTAAAGGCTCATCAAGGTGAGCCTTGACTCTTAAAGTTAATTTGAGTGTGTCTATAGAAAAACCACCGCTTTATTCACGATGGTTTCAGTGTGGTTTTTTATTAGTCTGAACCCATAAAGGTTTCAAGGAACGTTAAAGAATTTGGTAAAGCCTTTTACTTGCCCAATGCTCATAGAACGTTTTCCATGCAGTATTTCTGATATAACACTTTGGTTTGCAATGCCACGCAGATCAAGCTGCTTTATCAAAAACATTTAACCAGAGTTTTAGGCCAACCTTCCATTGAGCATGTTTTTGCATTGTTTCGATGATGACTTTTGCTGTGATAACTCGCATATCACTGCACAATATACGTCAATACTTGCTGCTGCGGCATTAAGGCAAAATTTCCGTGGAATTGCGAACCAGCTCGATACTCATCAGATAATGTTTGCAGTAGTTTTATGCTTATAGCATGCTCTCTACAATCAATTAACGTAATTTCAGCTGCATGGAAATCAAAGAAGCGTTTTACGTGGGGATAAAGTGCCTTAAACAAACTCTCCTTGATGGAAAACGCAAGAGTGAACACCTGTGCAAAAGGTAATGGACATTCTGTCAGTAATTTCACTTCATTGTCATTGATAATGCTAGATGAAACACTTTTGATGGTATCTGGTTTAATCTCTTGCTCGATATCTACGCCTATCATTCGGTAGTTATTGCCAGAAGCCGCAAAGGCAATGGCACAGTTGGCTGAATGAGAAATCGAGCCACAAATATTGTCAGGCCAGATTGGAGAGCGATCTTGCGCATTGGTTACCTGAAAATCAGGGTAACCCAAACGATTTAAAACTTGTTGAGTGCAATAACGGGCAGCCAGATATTCCGCACGTCGTTTATTAACTGCATTTTTTAATTGGTTTGGGTAGGTAATGCCACATTCGTCAAATAGTGCATTCCGATAGCAAGACTGATCAAAATAAATTTTTATGACATGAAGATCGGGATGTTCTGACAGCGCACCTGCTTGTATTTCTGTAAAAAAAGGATCATTTATGGCAGTTGCTTGAGCAGAGGTAAGGATAGAAGTAAAAGTCATTTTTTTCATCATGGTTTTTTATTATCAGCTGCGATTATTAGATAACGGATCAATTAAAAATGTTTATGGCCTGATTTTGCCATATCCTAATTTTAGTTCACTAACGTACTAACTCTTTTTATACTCCTCGTTGTTACCATTTTTGAAAAGAGGTTGTTGTGGAAATATTAGTAACAGGCGGGATGGGGTATATCGGTAGCCATACTTGTGTTCAAATGATTGAAGCTGGAATGGTGCCGATCATCATCGATAACCTGTGCAATGCCAATCGTGAAGTTCTGGCTCGCATTGAGGCATTGACTGGCGTACAGCCACTGTTTTATGAAGGGGATATTCGTGATGCATCATTCCTTGATGCTATTTTTTCCCGTCATCAAATTCAGGCAGTTATTCATTTTGCAGGTTTGAAAGCGGTTGGGGAGTCAGTCGCCAAACCTATTGAATATTATGACAATAATGTCAATGGAACGCTGGTGCTGGTGCGTAGCATGCGTAAAGCGGGGGTAAAAAGCATTATCTTTAGCTCATCTGCGACGGTATATGGTGATCCGGATGTTGTGCCTATTACTGAGCAGTCTGCGGTGGGTAATACAACTAACCCTTATGGCACCAGTAAGTATATGGTTGAACGCTGCCTGTCTGATTTCCATCATGCGGAAAATGATTGGTCTGTGGTGTTATTACGCTACTTCAATCCAGTTGGTGCTCATCCTTCGGGCACGATGGGGGAAGATCCTCAGGGAATACCCAACAATTTGATGCCTTATATTGCCCAGGTTGCAGTAGGCCGTCGGGAAAAACTGTCTGTGTATGGTAATGATTATCCAACAGCCGACGGTACTGGAGTGCGCGATTATATCCATGTTATGGATTTGGCTGACGGGCATATTGCCGCCCTAAGTGCCGTTGGCAAGAAAGCAGGACTGCATATTTACAATTTGGGTACTGGAAAAGGCACCAGCGTACTGGAAATGGTAGAAGCTTTCAGTCATGCTTGCGGCAAACCAGTGCCTTATGAAATTTGTCCACGTCGTCCGGGAGATATTGCAGAATGTTGGTCAAGCCCGGAGAAAGCTGAGCGAGAGCTGGGCTGGAAAGCAAATCGAACTATCGTGGAAATGACCGCGGATGCCTGGCGTTGGCAGTCTCAAAATCCCAATGGCTATAAAGCGAAGTAAGAAACAGCAAAAAAAGTTTAGTTTTCTGTAAGGTTTGTGTGGTGAAAGCAAGAGGGTATCTAATATGTCAAAGATGCGATTCAATCCTGTTGATTGTCCACATAGGCGATACAATCCTTTGACGGGAAAATGGATTATTGTTTCACCACACCGAACAGAACGACCGTGGAGCGGAATTGATGAAAAACCACTCCACGTTGCCTTGCCAAGTTACGATGAACACTGTTTTTTATGCCCGAACAATACCCGCGCTTCAGGTAATATCAATCCAGATTATCAGGACGTTTATATATTCCAGAATGATTATTCTGCCTTGCTACCGGAACGCTTTGATATTCATCCTACCGATAACCCATTATTTAAAATTGAGCCGGTGAGTGGCGTTTGTCGAGTACTCTGTTTTTCTCCTGATCACAGTAAAACATTGCCGGAACTGTCGTTGAGTCAAATCCGTCGTGTCATTGATACATGGAATGCGCAGATTGAGGAGTTGAGCCAACGTTATATTTGGATTCAGGTTTTTGAGAATAAAGGAGAAATGATGGGGTGTTCTCAGCCCCATCCTCATGGGCAGATTTGGGCCAGTGATTTCCTGCCTGATGAGCTCGCACGTAAAGATGAACAGTTGCGGCAATATTATTGCCAGCAAGGAACTAACTTATTGATGGATTATCTTGATGCTGAATGCAAAGATGGCGCACGTACGGTAGTGGAAACCGAATATTGGCTTGCGGTTGTACCTTATTGGGCGGTATGGCCGTTTGAAACGATGCTATTGCCGAAAAATCATATCCGTCGCATGAATGAACTGACGGAAGCACAACGTGATGATCTGGCGGTGGCGATTAAAAAATTGACCAGTCGTTATGATAATCTGTTTCAATGTGCTTTTCCCTATTCAATGGGCTGGCATTTTGCTCCTTTCTTCGAGCATCAATGCGATGCCAGCCCCACATCACACAAACACAATATTGATCACTGGCAATTACATGCACTGTTTTACCCGCCGTTATTACGGTCATCCAGTGTCCGTAAGTTTATGGTGGGTTATGAAATGTTGACGGAAGCTCAGCGTGATTTGACGCCAGAACAGGCCGCCCAGCGGTTACGGGATGTCAGCGACATTCATTTTAAGGTACGCTGATTTCCGCTAAGAAACGTTTATGGGGGAAAAGAGATGAAAACTTTAATCCAAAACGTCACTGAATCTTTTAATGCGTGCTTTAATTATTCTCCAACGCACTTTTTTCAGGCTCCGGGACGGGTGAATCTTATCGGTGAGCATACGGATTACAACGGTGGTTTTGTCTTGCCTTGCGCAATTAATTTCCAGACAGTAGTTGCCGCCGCTAAGCGTGGGGATATGCGTGTCAGGGTGATAGCGGTTGATTATCATAATCAGTGTGATGAATTTGATCTCTGCCAACCAATTCTCTTTCAGCCAGAAAAAATGTGGGCGAATTACATCCGTGGTGTGATGAGTGCTCTGGTGGCGAGTGGTTATGCATTTGGTGGTATGGATCTTGCTATTAGTGGCAATATTCCACAAGGTGCAGGTTTAAGTTCATCTGCATCGTTGGAAGTCGTGGTTGGGCAAGCCATTAAGTCGCTTTATCAGCTTGATATTAGTCCCAAAATGATTGCATTGAGTGGGCAACAGTCAGAAAACCAATTTGTTGGTTGCAATTCTGGCATCATGGATCAGTTAATCTCTGCTTGTGGGGAAGAAAGTCACGCCTTGTTGATCGACTGCCTCACGTTGGCTACGCAATCTGTCCGTATACCTGATAAAGTGGTTGTGATGATCATCAATTCCAATAAACCGCGTGGCTTGGTGGATAGCGAATACAATATGCGCAGGCAGCAATGTGAAGAAGCTGCCCGTTTGTTGGGAGTGAAAACATTGCGTGATATCACTCTTGAGGATTTCAATGCTAAACAAGCGTTGCTCGATACATTGCTTGTCAAACGGGTTCGCCATGTGATCAGTGAAAATTTGCGGACTAAATTGGCGGCTGATGCGTTAAATGCTGGTGATTTGTTTCGCCTTGGTCAGCTTATGGCTGCATCGTATATTTCCATGCGTGATGATTTTGAAATTACTGTCCGTGAAATAGATGTACTGGTGGAAATAGTCAAAGACGTGATTGGCGATCACGGCGGTGTCCGTATGACGGGAGGCGGTTTTGGCGGTTGTGTGGTGGCGTTGGTTCCCCCTGATTTGGTGAAAAGTGTGGAAAAGGCGATTGAGCAACAATACAAGACTAAAACAGGTTTAACAGCGGATATCTATCTTTGTCAGGCCACAAAAGGCGCTAGCCAATTGAAATAAGCAAAAGATGGTGCGTCGAAAACATTTTTTCTAAATGATATGCTCTCTCAATATCTAACCTTCACAATGAAAGGAGTATGATCATGAGTTCCAATGCACAGCTAGCAGCACTCCAGCAACAATGGACAGAAGTTGACGACTACCTTAAACAAGCCCTATTGCCTAAATCCCCACACCTTGAAAAAACACTTGAATATATGGCTGCTCAAGGCTTACCAGCCATTAATGTTTCTGCGCTGCAAGGGCAGTTTTTGATGATGATGGTACAAATTAGTGGCGCAAGACGTATTCTCGAAATTGGTACATTGGGAGGATATAGCGCCCAATATATGGCAAAAGGATTGCCTGATGATGGGATCCTGTTCACATTGGAAAAAGATCCCCGTGTAGCCGAAGTGGCTCAGCACAATATCGAAAGAGCGCAGCTTGCCCACAAAATCAAAATTATTGTGGGAGAAGCCAGCGAAACCTTGCAGACGCTAAGTCCTGAAGCTCCCTTTGATTTGATTTTTATTGATGCCGATAAACAAAATAGTCCGTTGTATCTGGATTGGGCTGTCAAGTTGGGGCGTCCGGGAAGCATTATCATCATGGACAATGTGATCCGCGAAGGCGAAATTGTACATGAGCAGCGGAGTGAACTTGTCGAAGGGGTGCGTCAGGCACTGGATAAAATGTCCAACTACCCTGAACTGACTGTAACGGCTTTACAGACTGTAGGGGAAAAAGGTTGGGATGGGTTTGCATTATTACGGATCAATACAGATAGAAAAATTACATAATAAATTTTTATGATAAGAAATAATGGGTTATAAAAGGATGGTTTATTTTTGATAAACCATCCTCATATTACAACCTTTGGGTTGCAGGCTGATTGGCAGATATTGGTGTTCGGGCTAATTGACAGGTTTTACGCTCATTGGGTTCGCGTTCTTGAATGATTTTTGCTGTTTCATCTATGGTGGGAAGAGGAAATCCCATATCGTCATAGGCACCAAAACCAATTAAACGATAACTGCTTAGCGGGGCATTTATTGGGATGCGAAATTCTTTCTTTTCCCCCGATGCCAATGCTTCAAATGAGTATACTGTCAGTGTACCTGGCTCACATTGAGCGTTAAGGGATAAAACAGCCAGATAGCCCCCCGCCACAGGTTGGTCGCCTTTATTTTGCAGTGTACCGCCTACAAAGAATTTACCATTGGCTCCCAACCCCATGTGGAATAACAAGTGTGCTTCCCCTTTTGCCCATAATGCAGAAGTAAACAGGCTGCTTGCTATTAATATTGCGCTGTATGTGTAACCACGCCACTTCATCTTTATGCTCCTGTTTGTTGATTATGGGCTCCTAACATGAAATAGGTATTACAGGGAGTAGGGGGGAAAATCAAGTTACCTTACTTAACTTGAGAAATGGCTGTAAATTGAACAATTACTATAGGTTGATACAAGAATCGATATCACCGTATTTTGTGACTCTTTTGAACACATCTAAATCTAATCTGGCAATGTAGTCGATTAAATAGTGGCTACATAACGGCCCATCTGAAATATCTAAATGGGTTTGAGGCTTAAATTCGTTGATATAGTCCAATGAGGCATATCCCAGAATTTTAGGTGGCAAATGAGGTATGACATCATCGATATAGTTGAACACCGCAAAATTGATAAAGTTTTGGGTAACGTGTTTGGAGAATTCTTTGTTTCCTGGTCTTGGGCAGGCAAATAAACAGGCTGAGTGATTGGGAGCTATAGGGCCAATTTCATACATCAGATAGGATGCAATTGCTGCTCCAAGGCTGTGACCGACTATAGTGAATTGACTATTTACCCCTATAAATTGGGCAATCGCTTCAATTAATTTGAGATTACTGTAATCACGGTGAGATTCAGGCTCAATGGTAGTGAGCTTCATTGAGTCATAGATACTAAAAAACCCCTGGCTGACTTCTATCTTGGGGAAACGGGTCCACGGTGATGTAAAATTAATTAGTCCATCATGAGCATCTTCTAGCAAAATTGTAGGATCGGTTCCACGTATAGCAATAATATGTTCCCTTGGAGAATGGTTTTTTTCTGTCACTTTTTCTGCCACATAGCCATAACAGACATGATCGGGCAATTCGCTTTTTCGGGGCGTTACTGAGAAAGACAGATCATTTGCTGAGATATACGCTATAACTTTCCAGCCGTCTTCTTCAATGCGCGGATCGGCTGGGGGAGTTGGATTATTGTAGTACTGTTTATTCATTTTCTCTGCGTATAACACGAATGCCGCAAAATTGGCGGCCTCTTTGTATGTATACATAGGTGCCTCTTTTGTTTGTTTTTTTGTTGAGGAAACAGGTTATTGAATATTTATTTTTATGTCATTTAATTGTATATCATTTTGCCAGATTTTCTGGATTAAGAAACATATAAGTTGAGTGATGTTCTGTTTAGGTTGCAATGAAATTATTATTGTGAGGGGATTGTTTTTATAAAGTCCCTGTTATGAGGATTTATTTATTATTAAATGATAAAAAATAATGATTTGTAGACATGTTTTAATTTATCAATATCGAATTAACTAATTCCCTTTTGTTATATGTAGTTTTCATTTGTTCTTTCAAATTGATTACCATGCAGCGTTATTCTTTCCCAATCTGAAAGTTTTGTTTGCAAATTTTACCGATTATCAAGAGGCAAATATGGCAGCACCACGTTCGGTTCTTGAACTTATAGGGAATACACCGCTATTGGAATTGACTCATCTGGATACAGGACCATGCCAGCTATTCATTAAGTTAGAGAATCAGAATCCTGGCGGTTCGATTAAAGATCGTGTTGCACTTTCAATGATTGAGCAGGCGGAAAAACAGGGGTTGTTGAAGCCAGGGGGCACCATCATTGAAGCCACGGCAGGTAATACGGGTATTGGGTTGGCGTTGGTTGCCGCTATGAAGGGCTATAAACTGATTTTAGTTGTACCTGATAAGATGAGCCGCGAAAAAATTTATCACCTACGGGCGCTGGGAACCGATGTTCGCCTGACACGCTCTGATGTCGGAAAAGGGCATCCAGAATATTATCAGGACTATGCTCTGCGCCTGTCGAAAGAAATCAGCGGAGCTTATTATATTGATCAATTCAATAATCCTGCGAACTCAGCCGCACATCTTGCTACCACGGGACCGGAGATTTGGCAGCAGATGGAGCAGAATGTCGATGCTGTGGTGGTGGGGGTCGGTTCTGGTGGGACTCTGGGGGGCTTGAGCCAGTATTTTAAGGAAGTTTCCCCTCATACGGAATTTATCCTCGCAGATCCTAAGGGTTCTATTCTTGCCGATTATGTTGAGCATGGTCACTATGACGAAGCTGGCAGCTGGTTTGTGGAAGGTATCGGAGAAGATTTTGTCCCGCCTCTTGGGGATTTTTCTCAGGTTCATCATGCTTATCGCATTACTGACGCAGAAGCGTTTGCCTGTGCCCGCGATTTACTACTGACAGAAGGGCTCCTGGCTGGCTCTTCTTCAGGAACATTGTTAGCGGCGGCGCTACGTTATTGTCGTGCCCAGACAACGCCGAAACGCGTAGTGACGTTAGCTTGTGACAGTGGTAACAAATATCTGTCAAAGATGTTTAATGATTACTGGTTATTGGAACAAGGGCTGCGTTCGCAACCACAAGAAAATAATTTGAGCGATTATATTACCTATCGTTATCAGGATGGTGCGACGGTTTCAGTTTCTCCGCAAGATACCTTGCAGATCGCTTATAACCGCATGCGTCTTTATGACATTTCACAGTTACCTGTGATCGAAAACGATCAAATTGTCGGGCTTATTGATGAGTGGGATCTCATGCATGCCATTCAGGCCAATTCACATCATTTCTCGTTGCCTGTTATTGAAGCGATGACCAATCAGGTTCATACGCTCAATAAAAAAGCGTCATTGGCGCAGTTAATTGCTACCTTTGATGCTGGTCATGTGGCCCTGATTGTTGATGATAACAATCATTTTCTGGGTCTTGTTACTCGTACCGATGTACTGAACGCATGGCGTCAACAACTCAATTGATCTCTTTCAGGAATAAATTAATGGCTAAGTTTGATAAGACTAAGTTTAATAGGATTAAATTTGATACACAAAGCGTTCATGCAGGCTATGTACCTGATCACACTGGTGCAGTGATGCCCGCAATTTATGCCACATCAACTTATGCTCAAGTTGCACCTGGCCAGCATACTGGATATGAGTATTCCCGTAGTGGGAATCCGACTCGTGATGCCTTAGAACGTGCGATTGCTGAATTGGAGAATGGGACACGTGGTTATGCTTTTGGCTCTGGTCTGGCAGCCAGTTCCACCATTCTGGAGCTACTTGATAAAGACAGCCACATCATTGCGGTAGACGATCTTTATGGCGGGACTTACCGGTTGCTGGAAAAAGTGCGTCGCCGGACGGCGGGTCTGAGAGTTACTTATATTGAGGCTGGGGATACTGCGGCATTGGAAGCGGCAATTCAGACCGACACTAAAATGATTTGGGTGGAAACTCCGACTAACCCACTATTGAAATTGGCTGATTTAGCGGCGATTGCACAGATTGCCAGGCGGCATAATATTATCAGCGTGGCAGATAACACGTTTGCTTCTCCTTATATTCAGCGTCCGCTTGATTTGGGTTTTGATATTGTTGTGCATTCTGCAACTAAGTACCTGAATGGTCATTCTGATGTCGTCGCTGGCCTTGCGGTGGTGGGAAATAACGCAGAGTTGGCCGAGCAAGTTGCTTTCTTGCAAAATTCTATTGGCGGCATTCTTGATCCGTTCAGTAGTTTCCTTGTCCTGCGTGGTATTCGGACATTGGCATTGCGTATGGAACGCCATATTGACAGCGCAGGGAAGATTGCACATTGGCTTGAACAGCAGCCACAAGTTGAGAAAGTGTATTATCCTGGCCTTGCTTCTCATCCTCAGCACGAATTGGCAAAACGTCAGATGCGAGGTTTTGGTGGCATGATCTCCATCGTACTGAAAGGGGATGAAGATTATGCACGTCGAGTCATTAAAGCGCTGCAACTGTTTACATTGGCGGAAAGTTTAGGTGGTGTGGAGAGCTTGATTGGTCAGCCATTTTCCATGACCCATGCTTCCATTCCGTTGGAGAAGCGTCTGGCTGCCGGAATTACCCCACAATTGATCCGGATTTCTGTCGGTATTGAAAATGCAGATGATTTGATAACGGATTTGTCTCAGGCATTTGAAAATGCGAGTTTGTAACAAGAAAATAAAATAAGAAAGCTAGTTTAATCAAAAAATTAAGATAACCAAAGAATGATGCCAGGCGATATTTTTCGTTTGGCATTTTTATTAAAGTTATTTTTTGGTTTGTTTTATCATTCCACAATGGGAATATACTTAATATATTTCAAGGTGCAGTACAGTTAATAAGGTAGCAATTTGGGAAATAAGAAGGTATATAGTTAAAAATAGCAACAATGGCAAAAGTCACAACAAAGGAAATACGTTATGGCAATTCTAGATATCCTCACAATTCCAGATGAAAGATTGAGACAAAAATGTGTTGATGTCACTGATTTTGATAAAATTCAAACGCTAATTGATGACATGCTGGAGACAATGTACAGCGCAGGCATTGGCTTGGCAGCTGCACAGGTTGGTCGGAGAGAAGCGATTGCGGTCATTGATATTTCTCCAAATCGTGATCAGCCCATGGTTTTGGTTAACCCGAAAATCGTTGAAAAAGAGCGTCGTGTGGTGAATCAAGAGGGCTGCCTGTCGATACCGGGATATTATGCAGATGTTGAACGCTTTGAAAAAGTAAAGGTAGAAGCATTTGATCGGTTTGGTAAGCCGATTACGATAGAAAGCAAAAATTTTCTGTCAATTGTTATGCAGCATGAAATTGACCATTTACATGGCATTGTTTTTATCGATTATCTGTCCCCATTGAAAAGGCAAATGGCACTGAAAAAAGTGAAAAATAATTTAAGAAATAAAGGAGATTAACTGCTGGAGAAATAAAGACACTGTAAATTATTTCTTAATATATTTGGTAATATTGTGGTTTTATATATAGCTATTGTTTTATTTATTAATGATAAGTACACATAAAAAAGCTTAAAATTATGCTACGTCATAGGATAGCGAGCATGCTATTTGAGAGTATAAGTTTTCTTTTTACGGTTTGAAAATTAAAAGATATATCTGATGGTAATAATATAAGCAGGGGAATTATTGTGATTGGAAGAAGTGATATTGCTTATTATCAACACACTAATTTTTCCATTGATCTGAATCTGATAGATACAACTGATGCCAGGGTAGGTACATATTTAAGAATTACAAAAAGAAATGGCGAGCTAATAGCGGCGCTGTAAAGTTTTTTTTCAAATAAAAACCTCTCGGCAACGTCATAATTGGCTGGCCATATTCACCTATCGCTTCGGTCAATGCTCGGCTATTGGCGGCCTTGGGGCGCAATTGCAGCACTTCACCATGACGAGCAGTAATGCTTTCGACTTTTCCTAATACAATAAGATCCATGAGTTCTTCCCAATCACGTCGTAGCCGCTCTTCTTCAATCGCATTCGGGCTCCAAAGCAATGGAGAGCCTACACGGCGTTCAGATAGTGGAATACTTCTTTCTCCCTCAACGGGTATCCACAGGACGCGGGATAATTTACGCCTGACGTGGCAGTTTTCCCAGGTAATGCCGCTATTACCTGTTAAAGGAGCAACACAGACAAAGGTTGTTTCTAATGGATAACCTTTGCTATCTACAGGGATAGTTTTCAACTCGACACCGATATGTTCAAAATCTTGTTCAGGTTTACTGCCCGCATTTGCCCCTAAATAGTATTCAAGCAGCATACCAACCCAACCTTTATCACGTTTTAAATTGGGAGGAATGGAGAGCCTGGCCAACGCAGCAAGTTCACCCATAGATAAGCCAGCCAGAGAATGAGCGCGATTGAAGAGTTGTTGTTCGTTTTCAGGCGGTGTTGGAGGTGTAAAGTACATGTTATAGAGTATATTTTTTACTGGTTAAAAAATGTCCATGTGGATTTTGGGAAATCATTATTAATTTATCGTTAACAAGATCATTTTGATAATAGCATGATATACAAGATTTTTTCATTATTGTTTGCTGCATTAAAAATAGACTCGTTATGATTGTTCACTTATTCCCAGTGATAATAAACAGGATCTTACACCATGTTATCCACAGTTTTATGGGATAAGTGATAAAAAGTGAGATCACTGGTTTGATTTACAGCTCTAATGAATGATGTTTTCTACAAAAATAGGCGATTTTTGTTTAACTAAAAGGCATATCCTGTGGATAAATTCACCGGCGGTTAATATTTGCCCAGTGCGAGGGGGGTCAAAAATTTTCACTAGTGATATGTAACGTCAAAAGGAGTATAAAATATATTAACATAATGAAAAACAAAGAGTATTTATTTTCTCTTATAGAGAGTGTAAAAATATGTAATAAAAGTATACCCGTTTTACCCCGCTCTTTTTCACATACATATCCACAGAAAAAGTGAATAAAATGGTTCTGGCCAGACAATAAATGTTTATAACTTTAGCTTTTTCTGTGAATTAACCCTCTGGAGGCGTAATCCACGCAGATTTAAAATCAAACCATCCTGAATTGTTCATTTTTACTCCTTTTATGCCGTGTTTCCCTCTGATATTTTTGAGTAATGGTATTTTTACCAGCCAGTAAGTTATCTTACTGGCCTTTTTCAATGCCTATGTTTCTCTTTGGTTAGGTTTTCCTAAACTTCTTCGGTGATATAGCGTGCAATGATATCGCCCATTGCATCGGTGCTGACCACTTTGTCATTGCCCGCGAGATCTGCGGTACGATAACCTTGTTCCAAAGCGTGATTGATCGCCCGTTCAATAGCATCAGCGGCATCAAGGTGTCCAAGGCTGTAACGCAGCAACAGTGCTGTGGATAATATTTGGGCAATTGGGTTGGCGATATTTTTACCTGCAATGTCAGGAGCTGAACCGCCAGCAGGTTCATATAAGCCAAAACCTTTTTCATTCAGGCTGGCAGAAGGCAACATTCCCATTGAACCTGTGATCATAGCGCACTCATCGGATAAAATATCGCCAAAAATATTGGAGCATAATAGAACGTCAAATTGGGCGGGATTTTTGATCAGCTGCATAGTGGCGTTATCGATATACATATGCTCGATTGCAATATCAGGATAATCTTTGGCGATTTTGCCAACGACTTCACGCCATAACACGGAGCTTTGCAAAACATTCGCTTTATCAATCGAAGTGACTTTATGGCGGCGCTTGCGCGCAGATTCAAATGCAATACGCGCTATCCGTTCTATCTCGAAACGATGATAAATCTCAGTGTCAAAAGCACGCTCATATTTTCCTTCACCTTCGCGCCCCTTGGGTTGTCCAAAATAAATTCCGCCTGTCAGCTCACGGACGCATAAAATATCAAAGCCTTTGGCGGCAATATCATGGCGAAGGGGACAGAATGATTCTAAGCCTGTATATAAGCGTGCTGGGCGTAAGTTACTGAATAGTTTAAAATACTTGCGCAATGGCAATAATGCCCCTCGTTCTGGCTGTTCGGCGGGCGGCAGATGCTCCCATTTTGGGCCACCTACGGAGCCAAATAGGATCGCGTCAGCTTTTTCACAGCCAGTAATCGTTTCTTGAGGCAAAGGTGTGCCATGACGATCAATGGCAATCCCCCCCACATCATATTCGCTGGTTGTGATACGGATATTAAAACGATGACGGATGGCATCCAACACTTTGTAGGCTTGCTTCATAACTTCAGGGCCAATGCCATCACCAGGTAAAACAGCAATGTGACAATGCTTAGTTTCTTGCTTGCCTGGAGTCGCGTCATTTGAAATAGATTGGCTTGAGGTCATGATTATGCAGTTTCCTTTTTGTTGTTCTGGCGATTGTTTTGGATATTGCTGTCTTGGTTACTGCTTTGGGAGATGCGTTGCTTCTCTTTTTCTACTTGCTCTGCCTGCCAGATGTTGTTCAGAACATGGATCATAGCTTTGGCAGAGGATTCAATAATGTCAGTTTCCAAACCCATTCCGTGGAAACGGCGGCCAAAACATTCCACGATAATATCAACCTGACCGAGCGCATCTTTACCATGCCCCTTACCGGATAATTGATAGGAAATTAATTCCAGAGGGTAACCCGTAATGCGGTTGATGGCCTGATAAATGGCATCAACAGTACCATTGCCCGTCGAGGCTTCAGATTTGATTTCATCTCCACAGGCCAGGCTAACGGTTGCAGTAGGTATTACATTGGAGCCTGACTGGATACTGAAATAATCCAGACGGAAATGTTCATGTTCTTGCTGTTGTTGACTGATAAACACTAAGGCTTCTAAATCGTAATCAAATACCTGTCCTTTTTTATCTGCCAATTTCAAGAATGCTTGATACAGCGCATCCAAATTGTAGTCATTTTCTTGATAGCCCATTTCTGTCATACGATGTTTCACTGCGGCACGTCCAGAACGTGAGGTCAGGTTCAACTGGGTATCTTTCAGGCCGATGGATTCTGGCGTCATGATTTCGTAAGTTTCACGATTTTTCAGCACACCATCCTGATGAATGCCAGATGAATGGGAAAACGCATTACTGCCAACAACGGCTTTATGAGCGGGGATCGGTGTATTGCTAATTTGGCTAACTAACTGACTGGTACGGTAAATTTCTTGATGGTTGATATTGGTATGCACTCCCAATATTTGCTGGCGCGTTTTGATAGTCATAATCACTTCTTCCAGCGAGCAGTTACCTGCACGTTCTCCCAATCCATTGATAGTGCCCTCTATTTGACGAGCACCTTCCTGGATTGCTGTAATGGAGTTAGCGACGGACATACCTAAGTCGTCGTGGCAGTGGACTGAAATAATCGCTTTATCAATATTGGGTACGCGGTTAAATAATGTGCGTATAATACCGCCAAATTGGTAAGGTGTTGTGTAACCTACCGTGTCTGGAATGTTGACGGTGGTTGCGCCTGCTTTGATGGCTTGCTCGACAATTTTGCACAAATTATCGATATCTGTACGGCCTGCATCTTCACAGGAAAACTCAACATCATCGGTGTAGTTACGTGCCCGTTTGATAGAGCGAACCGCCATCTCCACAACATCATCAAAGGTTCTTTTTAATTTATGTTCGACGTGCAAATTTGAGGTAGCCAGTACCATATGCAGGCGGAAGGCTTCAGCGACTTTCAGGGCTTCAGCGGCGACATCGATATCTTTGTCAACACAGCGGGATAAGGCACAGATACGGCTATTTTTGATTTCACGGGCGATGGTTTGGACGGATTCAAAATCTCCCGGAGAAGAAACTGGAAAACCGGCTTCAATAACATCAACTCCCAGCCTTTCCAGTGCATAAGCGATTTGCAGTTTCTCTTTCACACTCAGACTGGCTTGTAATGCCTGTTCTCCATCACGTAACGTAGTATCGAAAATAATAACTTGCTGGCTCATGTTGTACTCCTGTTAAATAGACTAACTAGTTAATTTAGTTAGATAACTTATTTGTTAGATAACTTATTGCTGTAACTGGGTTTTATTTCTGAGCGCCGGCAGGTAAAAAAAACCCGCGCATGGCGCGGGTTTTTTGTGTCTGATGTAGGTTAACTTATCCCTGTTTTTCACCCACCAACATACCACGCGCATTATTAAAGGCGATCATTAGTAGGCTTAGTAGAAGAATAGGGTGGATCATGTGAGCTAACCTTTGTAAATTTGTTAACTTAGTTTTAATTGTCAATGTATTTTATAGATACTTTATCTAAAAAGTAATGTCAAGCAGTATTAAGTATGAATTTAGCATGGATTGTGCGCATTTCTGGTTGTTTATTGATTCATTGTTGAGCTTAGTGACTATTTTTTACATTTTTAGCGATGTTTTTATCTATTTTTCATATCTATATATGGAGTAAAATCCTGCTCTGATGGATAAGGAACAAGGATAGATGGATGTTAACCACAGTGTTTTAGGTTAAGAAGTCATAACCATATAGAATATTAATAAATTATATTTTGATAGATTGGAATTTCATTGTTGGCTAATTGTTTTTGATACAAGTCATTAGTGTAAGTTGAGTTATTGCCATTCATATATAACACATTAATATTCATACCTATAAAAATATTACGGTTACGTAGATAAGAATGTATTGGTTATGCATATTTTATTTTTTGTACAAGAATGAATCTCAATATATTTTCTAATAAATTGGGGAGATTGATCTTATTAATTTCCATATTTAATGAGAACACTGCTATAAGTTTAGTGGAGTGAAATAATGACAGAATACAAATCAATAACGACAGAAAAAAAAGAATCATGCGATATTCAATTGCGTGGTGTGGATCTTAATTTGCTGACTGTTTTTGATACTGTAATGCAAATGCAGAATATTACACGTGCAGCTCAGGCTTTGGGAATGTCACAACCTGCTGTCAGTAATGCAGTAGCTCGTTTGAAGACGATGTTTGGTGATGAATTATTTGTTCGTTATGGCCGGGGTATTCAGCCAACCACGAGAGCAAAACAGCTTTTTGGGCCACTCAGACAGGCATTGCAAATTGTCCATAATGAACTGCCTGGAGTGGGATTTGATCCCAACAAGAGTACAAGAGTATTTCATCTCTCTATTTGTAGCCCTCTTGATATTCGTTTAGCTGCTCAAATTGTTGGGCAGCTAAAAAAACATGATTCTAATATCGAAGTTGTCATTAAAACACAAATTAATGATGATATTGAAAAACAATTAAAATATCAGGAAATGGAATTTGTTATCAGCTACAACCAATTGGAATGTCTTGGTTTCCATAATTATTCTCTGTTCAATGATGAATTAGTTTTGGCTGTTTCTAAACATCACCCCAGAATTAGCAAGCGAATTACTCAGCAACAATTGCAGGAAGAAAGACATGCCATCGTTGCGTTGGATAACATAGATTCATTTAGTAAGCCTTACTATGAAAATAATGAATTATTGCGTTCTGTTTCTTATCAGGGAACGGATTTAAATAGCGTTCTTAATATCGTCTCCCAGACTTATTTAGTTGCTATAGTGCCAAAATGGATGGTTGAACACTATTCCGAACAGTTAAATGTCTGTTCAGTATCTTTACCCAATGGTCAAATTTTTCGTCCTTGTTATTTGATATGGCATGGTGCAACAGAGCGGGATAAAGGCCATCAGTGGATGAAATCATTGTTAAGCCATCTTGGTGAGCAAGAATAGATCACGTTAAAGCAGAATAGATGAAATAAGAGTCTATCCCTATGTTGTATACAAGATAGTTGCATACTGGGATAGCGCTCTATCAAAAATGGACTTCCCCCTTTTACTAGGAATAGGTAGACTGCGCGCAAATAGCTAACATCTGTAAGCTGAAAAGTAGGTAATACACTTACTAAAGACGCTGAATGAAATATTTATACAGGAATATATTGTGATAACAGATCCTCTGCACTCCTATCACTTGGTTAATCGCTTGCAGCAGCAATTCAATGAATATCCGGAAAAAATTGCCTTTCGGCAATGGTCACCATCAGAACAGTTGGAAATGAATTGGCGGCAGGTTGAACGTACAACGAGATCCGTGGCAAAAGCATTATTGTCATTGGAAATAGAAGTGCAGGGGAAAGTGGGTATTTTTGCGCAGAATTGTATGGCATGGTCATTGGCTGACTTAGCTATTCTTCAGCTTCGGGCTGTGACAGTGCCATTATACGCGACCAATACTGGTGATCAGGCTGCATTTATTCTTAATGATGCAGGAGTACAGGTGTTATTTGTTGGCGGGCAGGAGCAATATGACATTGCAATATCACTGATTGAACTGTGTCCTAAACTTGCTCATCTTATTGTTATGGATGAATCTGTCGACTTGAAAGGATGCCAGCAAGCATTGTATTTATCCGCTTTTATTGACAATGATTATTCGCAATATCAGGCAGAACTTAATAGCCGTATTGCGGATCAGGATTTGAACGATCTCTTCACGCTAATCTATACCTCTGGCACAACGGGAGAGCCAAAGGGAGTGATACTGGATTACCGGAATATGGCGGCACAGCTCTATCTGCATGATCAGAGATTAACATTGACCAACCAGGATGTATCACTCTGCTTTCTGCCGCTATCCCATATTTTTGAGCGGGCGTGGAGTTATTATGTCATGCACACTGGGGCCCTGAACGTCTATTTAACAGATACGAATCTTGTGCGTGAAGCCATGTCAGGTGTGCATCCGACGGTGATGTGTTCTGTCCCCCGTTTTTATGAAAAAGTTCATAGCGCGATCTTAGAAAAAGTTTCCCGTGCGCCTTTTTGGCGTAGGATGATTTTTAATTGGGCATTGAAGCGGGGAGAAGAGCACTGGTTGCGTCAGCAGAAGAATAAAAAAGGTTGCCCATTCACACGCTGTAGTTATCAATTGGCTGACAAATTGGTGTTGAATAAGCTCCGTGGTCTTTTAGGAGGGCGAGTACGTTTCTTGCCTGTGGCGGGAGCACGCCTCGACGATGCCATTACTCGTTTTTTTCTGTCCATCGGCCTGGATATCAAATATGGGTACGGCATGACAGAAACTTGTGCCACGGTGTCTTGCTGGGAAGAAAAAAATTATCTGTTAGGCTCAATTGGTACGCCATTACCTGATGTTGATGTTCGCATTAGCGCGGAAGGAGAGATTCAGGTGCGTGGCCCTATTGTAATGAAAGGTTATTTCAACCGTCCAGAGGAAACTGTCCATGCCTTTACGGAAGATGGCTGGTTGCGGACAGGCGATGCCGGAAAGCTGGATGATAGCGGTAACCTGTTTATTACCGAGCGCCTGAAAGATTTAATGAAAACGTCAACAGGCAAGTATATTGCGCCGCAAATGATTGAAGGGACGCTAGGGCAGGATCGTTTTATTGAACATATTGCCGTCATTGCTGATGCCCGCCAATTCGTTTCTGCGTTGATTGTTCCCAGTTATGAAGCGCTGGAAGAGTACGCGAAATCTATCAATCTCCATTATCGTGATCGCCTTGAGTTGTTGCGCAATCACCAGGTTGTAGAGCTGTTTGAACGCCGGTTAAAGGAAATGCAAAAAAATATTGTTAAATTCCATCAAGTCAAACGATTTATTCTTTTGCCGGAAGCCTTTTCAATGGAAAAAGGTGAATTAACACCGACATTGAAATTACGCCGCAAGGTTATTTCTCAGCGTTATCAGCGTGAAATTGAATCTATGTATCGGGATTGAAAATAGACAAAAGTTCGGCTCTTCTTGAACAAATGTTTTCAATATGTAAATTGATGTTTGCTAACACTTGTATCTAACGTTATGTTAGTTAACTTAGCGTTATGGCATAAATAAGAAATGGAATAAATAAGGTAATTTTTTCGTTACATTATGAAATTCCGACGATTAACTTGCAAACAGAGCCTGGAGGCAAACTCGATGGAGATGTTGTCAGGAGCCGAAATGGTTGTCAGATCGCTAATCGATCAGGGCGTTGAACATGTGTTCGGTTATCCGGGCGGGGCGGTACTGGATATTTATGATGCCCTGCATACGATTGGGGGAATCGAACATATTTTAGTGCGTCATGAACAGGGTGCTGTTCATATGGCGGATGGCTATGCGCGTTGTACGGGAAAAGTTGGGGTTGTTTTAGTCACCTCCGGGCCAGGGGCAACCAATGCTGTGACGGGCATTGCAACGGCATACATGGATTCAATTCCTATGGTCGTGTTATCTGGTCAGGTTGCCAGTTCCCTGATAGGTAATGATGCTTTTCAGGAGTGCGATATGGTGGGAATTTCCCGTCCCATCGTGAAACATAGTTTTCTGGTAAAAAAAGCAGAAGATATTCCAGATACAATTAAAAAAGCTTTTTACCTGGCCGCAAGTGGTCGGCCAGGGCCTGTTGTTATCGATTTTCCCAAAGATACCGTCAATCCTGCATTGAAATTCCCGTATGTGTATCCTGAAAAAATTAACATGCGTTCTTATAACCCTACTGTTCAGGGACATAAGGGGCAAATTAAACGTGCATTGAAGACGTTGGTGGCAGCACAAAAACCCGTGATTTATGTCGGGGGTGGTGCCATAAATTCAGCATGTACAACTGAACTGCTGAAGTTGGCTGAACATTTTCATATTCCGGTCGTCAGTTCGTTGATGGGATTAGGTGCATTTCCTGCAACACATCGCCAAAGCTTAGGAATGCTGGGGATGCACGGGACTTTTGAAGCGAATAAAGCGATGCACAACTCTGATGTTATTTTTGCAGTGGGTGTGCGTTTTGACGATCGAACAACCAATAATCTGGACAAATATTGCCCGGAAGCAACCGTATTACATATTGATATCGATCCAACCTCAATTTCAAAAACGGTAACAGCGGATATCCCTATTGTTGGGGATGCTAAACAGGTACTTGGTCAAATGCTGGAATTATTGGATTCCATAGAAGAAGATACCCAAGATCCTGATGCCCTGAAAGATTGGTGGCTTTCGATTGAACAGTGGCGCAGCCGCAAGTGTCTTGATTACGATCACACGACAGCGAAGATCAAGCCACAAGCGGTCATTGAAACCCTTTATCGTCTAACCAAAGGGGAAGCCTATATTGCGTCAGATGTTGGCCAGCATCAGATGTTTGCTGCTTTGCATTACCCATTTGATAAACCGAGACGTTGGATCAATTCCGGTGGTTTAGGAACGATGGGGTTTGGCTTGCCTGCTGCGCTTGGCGTGAAGCTGGCGAAACCTGAAGCCACGGTCGTGTGTGTTACAGGGGATGGCAGTATCCAGATGAATATTCAAGAATTGTCTACTGCCTTGCAATATGGTCTGCCTGTTCTGGTATTGAATCTGAATAACCGTTTCTTGGGTATGGTGAAACAATGGCAGGATATGATATACGCGGGTCGTCATTCTCAATCCTACATGGAATCCCTGCCTGATTTCGTCAAATTGGCAGAGTCTTATGGGCATATTGGTGTCTCCATCCAAACTTATGATGAGTTGGAGGTTAAATTGACCCAGGCACTGCATGAAGTCACTGAAAATCAACGTCTCGTTTTCGTGGA
This sequence comes from Xenorhabdus ehlersii, assembly GCF_003610465.1. GTDB lineage: Bacteria > Pseudomonadota > Gammaproteobacteria > Enterobacterales > Enterobacteriaceae > Xenorhabdus > Xenorhabdus ehlersii. The sequence goes on from NZ_RAQI01000005.1 coordinate 111,752, forward strand.
TGTTACCGTTGACGAAACAGAACATGTTTATCCAATGCAGATCCGAGGCGGAGCAATGGATGAAATGTGGTTAAGCAAAACAGAGAGGACCTGATCATGCGCCGGATTTTGTCTGTATTACTTGAAAATGAATCGGGAGCATTATCCCGCGTGGTTGGTTTGTTTTCCCAACGGGGTTATAACATCGAAAGTTTGACCGTTGCTCCGACTGAAGATCCCACGTTGTCACGCATGACCATTCAAACCAAAGGTGATGCCAAGGTATTGGAGCAAATTGAAAAGCAATTGCATAAGTTGGTGGATGTATTGCGAGTCAACGAATTAACATCAGGGCCTCATGTTGAACGTGAAATCATGCTGGTTAAATTACAAGCCAGTGGATATGGACGGGAAGAGATTAAGCGCAGCACAGATATTTTTCGCGGGCAGATCGTTGATGTGACTTCAACGCTCTATACCGTTCAATTAGTGGGAACGAGTGAAAAACTGGACGCTTTTCTTGATTCAGTCAGAGAAGTGGCAGAGATTGTCGAAGTGGCGCGATCGGGTATAGTTGGTGTCTCGCGCGGAGATAAAATTATGCGATGAAAAATCGTAATCTGCGGGTTAAAATACAGATATTCATTGAGCCCTACTGTAAAGTAGGGCTTTTTCATAATCTTACTGAGGGGTTAATGTGAAACTGGATGAGATCGCCCGCTTAGCAGGTGTTTCACGTACTACGGCCAGTTATGTCATCAATGGTAAAGCCAAGCAGTATCGGGTCAGCGATAAAACAGTAGAAAAAGTGATGGCAGTGGTCAGGGAGCATAATTATCATCCTAATGCTGTCGCTGCTGGCCTTCGGGCGGGAAGAACCCGTTCAATTGGTTTAGTCATACCCGACCTGGAAAATACCAGCTATACACGTATTGCCAATTATCTTGAACGTCAGGCACGGCAACGTGGCTACCAGTTGTTGATCGCATGTTCTGAAGATCAGCCTGATAATGAAATGCGCTGTGTTGAACATCTTTTGCAACGTCAGGTCGATGCTATCATTGTTTCCACCGCTTTACCGCCTGAGCATCCTTTCTACCAACGCTGGGCAAATCGCACATTACCAATCATCGCACTTGACCGTGCTCTGGACAGCGAACACTTTGTCAGTGTGGTTGGAGATGATCTCGAAGATGCGAAGATGCTGGCACAGGAGCTATGTCAATTCCCGGCTGAATCTGTCCTTTATTTGGGGGCATTGCCTGAATTATCGGTCAGTTTTTTGCGTGAACAAGGCTTCCGCGAAGCATGGGAGCATGATCCACGGGAAGTAAACTATCTTTATGCCAATAGCTATGAACGTGAAGCTGCGGCTGAAGTATTTGCGTCATGGTTGGAGGCAAACCCTGTTCCTCAGGCCTTATATACCACTTCATTTGCGTTACTTCAGGGCGTTATGGATACACTCCTCAAGCGCAGTGGCCGGTTACCAAGTCAATTGGTTATTGCCACATTTGGTGATCATGAGTTGCTTGATTTCCTTGAGTGTCCGGTATTGTCGGTGGCACAACGCCATCGTGATGTGGCTGAACGTGCTCTTGAACTGGTATTAGCCAGTTTGGATGAAAAGCAGCGTCCAACCCCCGGAATAACCCGAATGCGTCGTCATCTATGCCGTCGCGGTAAGTTAAGCCGAAAAGCCTAATTGAGTACCCTCATTAAAGATGAGGGTGCTGTTTGCCTGCCTAACATCATCAAAATACGCGTGTTGAGGTAATTTTGAGATTATTCTTACTAAAATTCTTCTAAACGGCTTTTTATAACCGTGAAAATCGATAATGTGTTATTTAAATTCATAAGATGAATAATTTTGTGATAAGAAGTTATTGTTTATGTAAGTTATTTGTTGTTTAAGGGTTATTTTTTTACTTTATTGATATATAATTGTTTTATGTTTTTAGATAAATGCAAAATTTCAATATGTTATTATTTTTTATACTATTGTAACCTAAATATATAGTTATTATTAATAAGTTTATAGAGATCAACAATTGAGCAACAATGAGAGATGGGTTACATAAATTAATTTAAGTGGTAATTAATTGCACTTAATTGCACTTAATTCCACCCTCAATAAGGCTCTCTACAGATTTATTAAATTATTCAAAATTATCATAGTGTTATCTATTATTAATATAGTCAAAACTAAAAAATCCATCTTTTTCTCTTCCGAATCTTTCTGTAAATCTAGCTAAAGCGCACTGGCTCTGGCTTGACAAGGTTTTCATACCATCCGTAAACTCTTAATTGTGGTGATTTGTGGGATAATGTGGAGATTTGGGCCATCAAGGGGTAACCTGAGTATGTTTCGTGGAGCAACGCTGGTTAATCTCGATAGCAAAGGGCGGCTTACTGTACCAGCCCGATATAGAGAAATGCTGAATGAAGCATCAACAGGCCAAATGGTTTGTACTATTGATCTTCATCAGCCGTGTTTGTTGCTTTATACATTACCCGAATGGGAAATCATCGAAAAAAAATTATCTCGCTTATCCAGCATGAATCCAGCCGAACGTCGTGTTCAACGTTTGTTATTGGGACACGCCAGTGAATGTCAAATGGACAGTGCAGGACGTCTTTTATTAGCCAGCACACTGCGTCAGCACGCAGGGCTAACAAAAGAGGTCATGCTGGTTGGGCAATTTAATAAATTTGAATTGTGGGATGAACAAGTTTGGTATCAACAGGTACAGGATGATATTGCGGTTGAGCAATCCACACAAGAACCTCTATCAGCAAGGCTACAGGATTTATCACTATAACATGGCAAATAATCATTTTGAGCATACCAGTGTACTGCTGGATGAAGCTGTCAATGGACTAAATATTCAAGAAGATGGAATTTATATTGATGGAACATTTGGGCGAGGGGGACATTCTCGCCTGATTTTGTCGAAATTGGGGCCCAATGGATGTTTGATGGCGATCGATCGTGACCCACAAGCCATTGAAGCGTCAAAGGCCATTACGGACAAGCGTTTTTCTATCACTCATGGGCCATTTTCTGAATTGGCAACTTATGTAGAAGAGGCTGGTCTGGTTGGAAAAATTAATGGCGTATTGCTGGATTTAGGGGTTTCTTCCCCACAGCTGGATGATCCTGAACGTGGTTTTTCATTTATGCGTGATGGGCCATTGGATATGCGTATGGATACGACACGCGGACAGTCTGCCGCAGAATGGTTGATGAAGGCTGAAGCAGATGACATCGCATGGGTGTTAAAAACATTTGGCGAAGAACGTTTTGCTAAACGTATTGCGAAAGCCATTGTGGCACGTAATCAGGAACAACCTATTACGCGTACCCGAGAGCTGGCAGAGTTAATTGCTCAGGCCAGCCCAGTTAAAGAAAAGCATAAGCATCCGGCAACACGCAGCTTTCAGGCTATCAGGATTTACATTAACAGTGAACTGGAAGAGATAGAACGTGCATTAGATGGCGCACTGCGCGTTCTGGCACCACAAGGGCGATTATCTGTCATCAGTTTCCATTCGTTGGAAGATCGCATAGTGAAACGCTTTATCCGACAACACAGTCAGGGGCCACAGGTTCCAGTTGGTTTGCCTCTCACGGAAGCGCAGTTAAAAACGCTGGGAGGAAGAAGTCTGAAATCTATTGGCAAAATGAAACCCTCAGAAGGTGAAGTAGCCACAAACCCAAGAGCGCGAAGCTCGGTTTTGCGGTTTGCTGAAAAGGCGGGTGAGTGATGGCTGGTGAACGTCATGGGTTAGTTGGCGTGATTGGTAATGATTTAATTCGTAATGCCAAACTCCCACTGATTTTGCTGGTAGCCGTTGTCGTTTCAGCTATCAGCGTTGTGACGGTCGCACATCAAACCCGCTTATTGACTGCGGAAAAAGAGCGTCAAGTGATCCAGCTTGATGCTCAGGATATTGAGTGGCGTAACCTGCTCCTTGAAGAGAACGCACTGGGTGATCACACTCGGGTTGAACGGATTGCGACTGAAAAATTGCAGATGCAACACGTTGATCCAAGTAAAGAGAATATTGTGATTACTCAATAAGTCCAGTTGACAACCAAAAGGTGGGCGATGAAAGCTGCACGCTCTTTAAAGTTGAAAAAGCAAGAAGATAAAGCAAGTTTTGTAAGCTGGCGTTTTGCCTTGCTATGTGGAGGCATTGGGGTTGCTTTAATCGGGCTTTTGATTCGTGTTGCCTATTTGCAGATCATCAATCCTGATCGTTTGGTAAAAGAAGGTGATTCGCGTTCCCTGCGTATCCAATCTATCCCGACTGCCCGTGGCATGATTAATGATCGCAATGGGCGCCCACTGGCAGTGAGTGTGCCTGTTGATGCGGTCTGGGCAGATCCCAAGGAAGTGTTTGAAAAAGGCGGCATCACAAATGACACTCGTTGGCAAGCTTTGGCTGATGCCCTTTCTATCCCTCTTGATCAGTTAACCAGCAAAATTAGCGAATATCCCAAGGGACGTTTTGTTTACCTTGCTCGTCAAGTGAATACTTCTATCGGCGATTATGTCGAGAAATTGAGGTTACCTGGTATCTATTTGCGTCAGGAATCCCGCCGTTATTATCCGGCAGGGCAGGTGACAGCACATATTATTGGAGTGACTAATATTGATGGCAAAGGCATTGAGGGCGTTGAAAAGAGCTTTGATAACTGGTTGACCGGCATGCCGGGAAGCCGAACTGTTCGTAAAGATCGTACGGGTCGTGTTATTGAGGATATTTCATCTACAGATAGCAGGGCTGCCCACGATTTGACGCTCAGCATAGATGAGCGTCTTCAGACTTTGGTGTATCGCGAATTGACGAAAGCGGTTGCACTGAACAAAGCCGAATCAGGTACAGCCGTATTGGTTGATGTCAATACCGGCGAAGTCCTAGCGATGGCAAACAGCCCATCTTATAACCCAAATAATTTGGCTGGAACGCCGAAAGATGCGATGCGTAACCGCGCCATCACCGATATCTTCGAGCCTGGCTCCACGGTGAAGCCGTTGGTGGTGATGAGTGCACTGAATAGTGGCATTGTCAAAGAAAATACAGTGTTAGATACCAGACCATACCGATTAACGTATGGATCGCGGGGGCATGAAATCAAAGATGTTGCACCACGTCCTGAGTTAACTATCACTGGGATCTTACAGAAGTCGAGTAACGTTGGTGTTTCCAAGCTGGCGTTAGCGATGCCTGCCTCAGAGGTGGTAGATGCCTATTCACGCTTTGGGATGGGAAAACCGACCAATTTGGGGCTGGTCGGAGAAAGTAGTGGCTTATTTCCAACTAATAAACAACGGTGGTCAGATCTTGATAGGGCCACCTTTTCTTTCGGCTACGGGCTAATGGTAACGCCGTTACAGTTAGCGCGAGTCTATGCAACGATAGGCAGTCTGGGCGTTTATCGCCCATTGTCAATTACCAAAGTCGATCCTCCCGTACCGGGCATCCGAGTATTTCCTGAAACTGTTATGCGGACAGTGGTGCACATGATGGAGAGTGTGGCATTACCGGGAGGAGGTGGTGTACGGGCTGCGATAAAAGGTTATCGCATTGCCGTTAAAACGGGTACGGCAAGAAAAGTCGGGCCGGATGGCAGGTATCTCAATGATAAGCATATTTCTTATACCGCCGGGATTGCACCGGCGAGTAATCCACGGTTTTCACTGGTTGTGATCATTAATGATCCACAAGCAGGCAAATATTATGGCGGTGCAGTTGCAGCGCCTATCTTCGGCACAATCATGAGTGGTGTTTTGCGTATCATGAATGTTGAACCAGATGCATTGCCTGTAGGCGATAAAAACGAATTTGTGATTAATCAATAAAGAGGATAAAAGTGGCAGATCGTAATTTGCGCGATTTATTGGCTCCTTGGGGTGTTGATACACCTGAGCTTCCGCTGCGTGAAATGACATTGGATAGCCGTAAGGCGGCTGCCGGAGATCTGTTTGTTGCGGTTCAAGGGCATCAGACAGACGGCCGAAAGTATATTCCTCAAGCCATCGCTCAAGGCGTCGTTGCGGTGATTGCAGAAGCGAAGGGAAAAGCGGATCACGGCACGATGCAGAAAATGCACGGTGTGCCTGTTGTCTATCTGGATGATTTAAATAATAAATTATCCAGGCTGGCCGGCGAGTTTTACCAACATCCCGGCAATAAACTGAAATTGGTTGGGGTGACTGGCACCAACGGAAAAACAACAACAACCCAATTGTTGGCGCAATGGAGCCAGGGGCTTGGTGAAACCAGTGCCGTGATGGGAACAGTGGGAAATGGTTTGTTGGGCATGATAGTACCCAGCGAAAATACGACTGGCTCTGCGGTTGATATTCAGCTTGAATTACAGCAACTTGCTAATCAAAATGCCACTTTTGTTGCGATGGAAGTTTCTTCGCATGGTCTGGTTCAGGGAAGAGTAGCTGCACTGCCATTTCAGGCTGCTATTTTTACTAATTTAAGCCGTGATCACCTTGATTATCATGGTGATATGGAAAATTACGAAGAGGCCAAATGGCGACTGTTCAGTGACCATGATGTAAAGCAGAAAATCATTAATGCTGATGATGCTGTTGGGCAGAAGTGGTTGTCTCGTCTGCCGGATGCAGTTGCTGTCTCGATGGAAAATAACTTGCCAGAAAATTGGCAGGGGCGTTGGTTATCGGTCAGTGAGGTGCATTATCACGATAAAGGTGCTTCCATCACATTTAATTCCAGTTGGGGGAATGGAACGTTCAGTAGCCCTCTTATGGGCGCGTTCAATGTGAGTAACTTACTATTGGCGCTTGCAACTTTGTTGTCCCTGGGCTATCCCCTGGAGAAACTGCTATCGACGGCTTCTTGTCTGAAGCCTGTTTGTGGACGTATGGAAGTTTTTTCTGCTGCTGGTCGTCCGACGGTTGTGGTTGATTATGCCCACACGCCTGATGCCTTGGAAAAAGCATTATCTGCGGCTCGCCTGCACTGTAAAGAGCAACTTTGGTGTGTATTTGGTTGTGGTGGTGATCGCGACAAAGGCAAACGTCCATTAATGGGGAGTATCGCAGAGCAGGGCGCTGATCGTGTGATTGTCACTGATGATAATCCTCGTAGTGAAGAGCCTCAGTCAATTGTGGATGATATCCTGCAAGGATTCATCGATCCAGGACAGGCGACAGCGATTCATGGGCGGGTTGAGGCAGTCACCAGTGCCATTATGCAGGCAAGTGAGAAAGATGTTGTTCTTGTGGCGGGCAAAGGTCATGAAGATTACCAACTGGTTGGCAATCGTCGTTTGGATTACTCAGATCGCCTGACCGTTGCGCGTTTGCTGGGGGTAATTGCATGATCCCTCTGACCCTACAGCAATTGGCACAGTTGACGGATGGCTTGTTATATCGCGTTACCGAGCAACAAGCTGAAACTTTGCAAATTCATACGGTGGAAACTGATAGCCGTAACATCGTGCATGGCGGTTTGTTTATTGCCTTAAAAGGGGAAAAATTTGACGCCCACGATTTCGCTGCTGATGTAGCACAGCAGGGCGCTGGCGCTTTATTGGTGAGCCATTGTCTGGATATTGATTGCCCGCAGGTTGTGGTTAAAGACACTCGTCTGGCGATGGGAAAACTGGCGGGCTGGGTTCGTCAGCAAAGTAAAGCACGCATTGTGGCGTTAACCGGCTCATCGGGTAAAACGTCGGTAAAAGAGATGACTGCGGCGATCTTGCATCAGTGTGGAAGTACCCTTTATACCGCGGGCAACTTCAACAATGACATTGGGGTGCCATTAACTTTGTTCAGGCTTACTGATGAACACCAGTTTGCTGTAATTGAACTGGGAGCGAACCATATCGGTGAAATTGCTTACACCACTGAAATGACTCGTCCTGAAAGTGCATTGGTCAATAACCTCTTTTCTGCTCATTTGGAAGGATTTGGTTCGTTGGCTGGGGTTGCAAAGGCAAAAGGTGAAATTTTTGTAGGCCTTGTTTCAACCGGAACCGCCATAATCAATCTGGATAGCAATGATTGGGACAATTGGCAGCACAGCATTAGCGATCAGCAAACAGTATGGCGCTTTTCTGCTTCATCAGCAACGGGGGCGGATTTTTACCCAACAGACATTTTAGAACAACCGTTGGCCACGCATTTTTGTCTCCATAGCCCAATTGGGAATGTTGAACTGACATTGCCATTGCCGGGAAAACACAATGTTGCCAATGCGTTGGCAGCCAGTGCGCTGGCGATTTCTGTTGGCGCATCACTGGATGATATTCGTACCGGATTATCGGGGTTGCAAGCGGTTGCAGGACGTTTATTTCCTATTCCTCTGACTGAGGAAAAAATGATATTAGACGACACCTATAACGCGAATCCCGGCTCCATGATAGCTGCGGCGAATGTGCTGGCGCAGATGTCCGGTTATCGAGTCATGGTTGTTGGTGATATGGGAGAGTTGGGGGAGCAGGCGATTGAATGCCATCGTGAGGTGGGCGAAGCCGTAGCATCCACAAATATAGATAAGGTACTCAGCGTTGGGGCTTTCAGTGCCCATATTAGTGACGCGAGTGGTCGGGGGCAGCATTTTGCGAACAAGGCTGAATTAGTTGCAGCGCTGCTTCCTTTATTGGAACAACACGAAATGATTTCCATATTAATTAAAGGTTCACGCAGTGCCGCTATGGAAGAGGTAGTGAACGTACTGAAGGAGAACTTCCAATGTTAGTTTGGCTGGCCGAATATTTGGTTAAGTATCACACGGGCTTTAACGTCTTCTCTTATTTGACGTTCAGAGCCATCGTCGGCTTGCTTACTGCATTATTCATCGCGCTATGGATGGGGCCAAGGTTGATCGCTTATCTACAAAAATTGCAAATAGGTCAAGTTGTACGCGATAACGGTCCTGAATCCCATTTTAGTAAGCGTGGGACACCGACAATGGGGGGATTGTTGATTTTGTTCTCCATCACGATCTCTGTGTTGCTGTGGGCGCGTTTGGATAATTTATATGTTTGGTGTGTTTTGCTCGTTTTAATCGGTTATGGCGTTGTGGGATTTGTGGATGATTACCGCAAAGTGGTGCGTAAAGACACCAAGGGACTCATTGCTCGTTGGAAATATTTCTGGCAGTCCGTTATTGCTCTGGGTGTCGCGTTTGTTATGTACAGCATCGGCAAAGATACATCTGCAACCCAATTAGTCGTGCCATTCTTCAAAGAGGTTATGCCACAACTGGGTTTGCTTTACATTCTGCTGACTTATTTTGTGATTGTAGGAACCAGTAACGCGGTGAACCTGACTGATGGATTGGATGGCCTTGCCATTATGCCAACAGTACTCGTTGCAGCAGGTTTTGCCTTGGTGGCATGGGCAACGGGTAACGTGAATTTTGCTAACTACCTGCATATCCCTTATTTGAGCCACGCGGGTGAACTGGTGATTGTCTGTACTGCGATTGTCGGTGCAGGGTTGGGTTTCTTGTGGTTTAACACTTATCCGGCGCAAGTGTTTATGGGAGATGTTGGTTCATTGGCGCTGGGCGGGGCATTAGGAACCATTGCTGTGTTGCTGCGCCAAGAGTTCCTGCTGATCATCATGGGGGGCGTTTTTGTGGTGGAAACGTTGTCTGTCATCTTGCAGGTTGGTTCATTCAAACTGCGTGGACAGCGTATTTTCCGTATGGCGCCGATTCATCATCACTATGAATTGAAAGGTTGGCCAGAGCCACGCGTTATCGTGCGCTTTTGGATTATTTCCTTAATGTTAGTGTTGATTGGTCTGGCAACACTGAAGGTACGTTAATCATGGCTGAGCGTCTCATGACGGAATACAAGGGTAAAAAAGTTGTTATCGTTGGTTTAGGGCTGACAGGTTTGTCCTGCGTTGACTTTTTTATTACACGTGACGTGATCCCACGTGTGATGGATACCCGCATAGTGCCACCGGGCCGCGATAAGCTGCCTGATAGTGTCGAATGTCACACCGGCAGCCTGAATACACAATGGTTGATGGATGCCGATTTAATCGTTGCCAGCCCAGGGATTGCGCTGTCAACGCCTGAATTGCAAGCGGCGGCTGATGTTGGTGTTGAAATTATCGGCGATATTGAACTGTTTTGCCGCGAAGCGACTGCGCCAATCGTTGCCATTACGGGTTCAAATGGTAAAAGTACCGTGACTACCCTACTTGGCGAAATGGCGAAAACAGCGGGGTGGCAGGTTGGTGTGGGGGGCAACATTGGTATCCCTGCACTGGAATTGCTGAAACAGCCTTGTCAGCTTTATGTACTGGAGCTGTCCAGTTTCCAACTTGAAACAACTTACAGCTTAAAAGCAGCGGCAGCGACGGTATTGAATGTGACCGAAGACCACATGGTTCGTTATCCCAAAGGGTTGGCACAGTATCGTGCAGCAAAGTTGCGTATTTACAATCAGGCAAAAATTTGTGTGGTCAATGAACAGGATGCTCTGACACTACCAGAAACAGGCAAAGACAGCCGTTGTATCAGCTTTGGTGTGGGTAGTGGTGATTATCAGCTTGATAGTAAACACCAACAACTGATGGTTAATCAACATCCTGTGCTGGCAACACGTGAAATGCAGTTGGCTGGGCAACATAACTATGCCAATGGATTGGCAGCGTTAGCACTGGCAGATGCTGTAGGTATTCCTCGTGCGGCCAGCCTTCAGGCTTTACGTACTTGCGCTGGACTAGAACACCGTTTTCAGGTGATTCACATGAGAAATGGTGTCCGTTGGGTGAATGATTCTAAGGCGACCAATGTTGGCAGTACCCAGGCGGCACTCAGTGGATTGAAGCCGGAAGGGACACTCTATCTTTTATTGGGGGGAGATGGAAAAGCGGCAGATTTTACCCCATTGAAACCCTATATATCTGGAGATCATATTCGTCTTTACTGTTTTGGTCGTGATGGAGGGCAGCTAGCACAATTGCGCCCGGAAATTGCAACACTGACAAAAACAATGGAACAGGCGATGAGAGAAATTGCACCCAGGCTGATTTCTGGCGACATGGTACTGCTGTCACCCGCTTGTGCGAGCTTCGATCAGTTCAATGGTTTTGAACATCGTGGTCATGAATTTGCCCGTTTGGCAGAGGAGTTAGGCTGATGACCCTTCCAGGCCTTGGTAAATTTAAAACTTGGTTAGCGGGAAATGTGGAGACCGATGCCACAGATACCGTTATGTATGATCGTACCCTGGTCTGGATGATATTAGGGTTGGCTGTGATTGGCTTTGTCATGGTAACGTCGGCATCAATGCCCGTTGGGCAGCGCCTTGCCCAAGATCCTTTTATCTTTGCACGACGTGATGCCATTTATTTGTCACTGTGCTTTTTCTTGTCCCTTATTACGCTGCGCATTCCGATGGACTTCTGGCTGCGTTATAGCAATGTCATGTTATTAGTGACAATCATGATGCTGGTTGTGGTGCTGTTTGTGGGAAGTTCAGTCAATGGGGCATCACGTTGGGTAGCGATTGGCCCATTACGCATTCAGCCGGCAGAATTGTCGAAACTATCACTTTTTTGTTATCTCTCCAGCTACTTGGTTAGAAAAGTTGAGGAAGTAAGAAACAACTTCTGGGGATTTTGCAAACCGATGAGTGTCATGGTTGCACTGGCAATTTTGTTGTTAGCACAGCCCGATTTGGGGACAGTGGTGGTGTTATTTGTAACAACTTTGGCACTGCTGTTTCTGGCAGGTGCGAAATTGTGGCAGTTCCTGGCCATTATTGGCTGCGGAATATTTGCCGTGTGCGTACTGATTGTTGCTGAACCTTATCGTATACGCAGGGTGACCTCTTTTCTGGACCCGTGGGAAGATCCTTTTGGCAGTGGTTATCAGTTAACCCAATCGTTAATGGCATTTGGTCGTGGCGACTTCTTTGGACAAGGACTGGGAAATTCAGTTCAGAAACTCGAATATCTGCCAGAGGCCCATACTGACTTTATTTTCTCCATTCTGGCCGAAGAATTGGGTTATTTCGGTGTGGTTTTAGTGCTGGCAATGGTATTCTTCGTCGCTTTCCGTGCCATGATGATCGGTCGTCGGGCATTGCAGCTTAATCAACGGTTTTCTGGTTTTTTGGCTTGCGCCATCGGCATATGGTTCAGCTTTCAGGCGTTCATTAACGTTGGCGCGGCGGCAGGTATGTTGCCAACCAAAGGATTAACATTACCTTTAGTCAGTTACGGTGGTTCTAGTTTGATAGTGATGTCAACGGCCATCGTCTTGTTGTTGCGAATTGATTATGAAGTACGTCTGGCAAAAGCACAGGCGTTTGTAAGGAGCCCTAAATGAGTGGCAAAAACCGGCGTTTGATGGTGATGGCTGGTGGTACAGGGGGGCATGTGTTCCCAGGCCTGGCCGTTGCCCACCATTTAAAAGAGCAGGGGTGGGATATTCGCTGGTTGGGAACCGCGGATCGCATGGAGGCTGATTTAGTTCCGAAACATGGCATTGATATCGAATTTATTCAGATTTCAGGTTTGCGGGGCAAGGGGATTAAAGCGTTACTTGCTGCCCCAATTAGAATTTTTAAGGCTATTCGACAGGCAAAAGCCATTATACGCCGTTATCAGCCCGATGTGGTGCTGGGGATGGGAGGATATGTCTCTGGGCCAGGTGGAATCGCGGCATGGTTGTGTGGCATTCCGGTGGTATTGCATGAGCAAAATGGCATTGCGGGGCTCACTAATCGTTGGTTAGCCAAAATTGCCAAAACAGTTTTACAGGCATTTCCAGGAGCATTCCCCAGCGCGCCGGTTGTTGGTAACCCGGTAAGGGAGGATGTATTGGCATTGCCAGAACCAATGCGGCGTTTGGCTGGGCGTGAAGGATCTGTTCGAGTGCTGGTCGTTGGCGGTAGTCAAGGTGCCAGGGTTCTGAACCAAACTATGCCAGAAGTTGCCGCTCGCTTGGGCGATAAAATCACTTTATGGCATCAGGCAGGCAAGGGCGCCAGGGAAGAGACGCAGAAACAATATGAAGATTCGGTTAAAACTGAATTCAAAGTGACTGAATTTATTGATGATATGGCGCAGGCTTATGCGTGGGCTGATATTGTCGTATGCCGTTCTGGTGCACTTACGGTCAGTGAAATTTCCGCCGCAGGCTTACCGGCGATTTTTGTTCCTTTCCAGCATAAAGATCGACAGCAATATTGGAATGCCTTGCCTCTGGAAAAAGCGGGAGCCGCAAAGATACTCGAACAGCCCGAATTTACGGTTGATGCGGTCGTCGGGTTATTGACCCAGTGGCAACGCCCACAATTGTTAGAAATGGCAGAAAAAGCACGCTCAGTATCTATCATTAATGCAACCGAGCGTGTAGCAGCAGCATTGATTGAGGCTGTAGAGAATCATTCAGGCCGTTCCAGGTAGAACGGTGATGTAAACATAACGAGTGAAGATTAAAACGTGAATACACAACAGTTGGCGAAATTAAGAGCTTCAGTGCCTGAAATGAGAAAAGTCAGGCATATCCACTTTGTTGGCATCGGTGGTGCTGGCATGGGTGGTATCGCCGAGGTGTTGGCTAATGAAGGTTATCAGATAAGTGGTTCTGATCTGGCACCCAATCCTGTCACACAGCAATTGATTGCACTGGGTGCAACTATTTATTTTAATCACCGTCCAGAAAATGTGCGGGACGCTAGTGTAGTGGTGGCATCCACGGCTATTTCGGCGGAAAACCCCGAAATTGTGGCTGCACGTGAAGCGAGAATTCCAGTGATCCGCCGTGCGGAAATGCTGGCAGAGCTTATGCGTTATCGCCACGGTATCGCTGTTGCGGGAACACATGGAAAAACCACGACGACGGCAATGATTGCTGGCATTTATGCACAGGCGGGTCTTGATCCTACATTTGTGAATGGTGGGTTGGTCAAAGCGGCGGGCACGCACGCTCGCTTAGGTAGTAGCCGTTATCTGATTGCAGAAGCAGATGAAAGTGATGCTTCATTCTTGCACTTGCAGCCCATGATGGCGGTTGTTACCAATATTGAAGCCGACCACATGGATACCTATCAAGGGGATTTCGAAAACTTAAAGCAAACATTCGTTAACTTCCTGCATAACCTGCCATTTTATGGGCGTGCGGTTATGTGTATTGACGATCCTGTCGTGAAAGAACTGATTCCCCGCATTGGGCGTTATATCACGACCTATGGTTTCAGTGAGGAAGCAGACGTCCGTATTACCCATTATGAGCAGAAAGGCGCTCAGGGATTTTTCACTATCAGCCGATTGGATTTGCCGGATTTGCATGTGGTGTTAAATGCCCCTGGCCGCCACAATGCGCTGAATGCAACTGCTGCGGTTGCAGTGGCAACAGAAGAAGGCATTGATGATACCGCTATTCTGGCGTCTCTGGCCGAGTTTCAGGGAACCGGACGCCGCTTTGATTTTCTGGGGGATTTTCCTCTTAAACATATCAGTGGCAAAGAAGGTAGCGTGATGTTGGTCGATGATTATGGTCACCACCCAACAGAAGTTGATGCCACGATTAAAGCGGCACGAGCGGGGTGGAGTGATAAACGCATTGTCATGGTATTCCAGCCACACCGTTATACAAGAACTCGTGATTTATATGATGATTTTGCCAATGTCCTGAGTCAGGTAGATGTTTTATTAATGTTGGATGTGTATGCCGCAGGTGAAACACCGATCCCAGGCGCGGATAGCCGTTCTTTATGCCGTACTATCCGCAGTCGTGGCAAGTTGGACCCGATTTTTGTATCAGAGCCTGAACAAGTTTCAATCATTCTGTCGCAGGTGATAGAAAACAATGACTTAGTTTTGGTACAGGGTGCCGGTAATATCGGTAAAATAGCGCGCAATTTGGCTGAAACAAAATTGCAGCCATCTTTTTATGAGGGAGGACATCATGGTTGATAAAGTTGCTGTTCTGTTGGGCGGAACTTCCGCTGAACGCGAAGTTTCATTGCAATCAGGACATGCGGTTGTGGCAGGGCTGAAGGAAGCAGGCATTAATGCTTATTCAGTTGATACAAAAGACTTTGATGTGACTAAACTCAAAGAGGAAGGATTCAATAAAGTCTTCATCGCACTGCATGGTCGCGGTGGTGAGGATGGTACGTTGCAAGGTTTGCTTGAGTTTTTGCAAATTCCTTATACCGGCAGCGGAGTAATGGCATGTGCCTTGTCAATGGACAAAATGCGCACAAAACAACTCTGGCAGGGAGCAAAACTGCCTATTTCACCTTATGTCGTAATTAATTCTTCAAAATTTGAACAACTTAATGATTTTCAACTCAAAGAGTATGTTCAAGAATTAGGTCTGCCATTAATGGTTAAACCGAATCTGGAAGGCTCCAGCGTAGGGATGACTAAGGTGAATGAATATGCCGAATTGCGTAACGCCCTGGAGCTGGCATTTAAATACGATACTGATGTATTGGTTGAAAAATGGCTATTTGGTCCTGAATATACCGTCGGATTTTTGGGGGACGAGGCTCTTCCTTCTATCCGTATTCAGGCTTCAAACACATTTTATGATTATGATGCGAAATATATCTCCAACCAAACGCAATATTTTTGTCCAAGCGGTTTGAGTGCGGAAAAAGAGCAAGAGCTATTAGATATTGCCTCAAAGGCGTACAAGGTGCTGGGATGTCATGGTTGGGGGCGAGTCGATATCATGGATGATGGGAATGGTAATTTCTATTTGTTGGAAGCGAATACTTCCCCTGGTATGACCAGCCATAGCCTTGTGCCAACTGCTGCGCGTCAGGCTGGATTAAGTTTTTCTCAACTCGTAGCGAGAATTTTGGAGTTGGCTGATTAATATGTCGCAGGCAGCCCGGAATAGCCGGGAGCGGGAGGGTGAAACGCAGAGATCTCGTCCCAGTAATGGTTACTATCTGGCAGGGATTGCCTTCTTCTTGATGGTGGTTGGCACCATCATATGGGGGGGCTGGATGACACTGGACTGGATGAAAGATCCTAGCAGATTACCGCTCTCAAAGCTGGTACTGACTGGTGAGCGCCATTACACCACGAATGATGATGTAAGGCAGGCTATTTTGTCCCTGGGATCTCCAGGAACATTTATGACTCAGGATGTCAACGTCATTCAGGAAAAGATTGAACAACTGCCGTGGATCCGGCAGGTCACTGTTCGGAAACAATGGCCTGATGAACTTAAAATACATCTGGTAGAATACGTACCTTATGCGCGCTGGAATGATACCCAACTGTTGGATGCTGAAGGTCGGGTATTTAGCTTACCTATAGAGCGCAGTGCAAATGCGCAGTATCCGATGTTGTATGGGCCAGAAGGCAAAGAAAAAGACGCATTGAATGAATACCACACAATGGCGACTTTTCTTGGAAAACACCAGATGAAATTAAAAGTAGTGATCATGACTGCGCGTAATGCCTGGCAACTGATTTTGGATAACGATATCCGTTTAGAGCTAGGAAATCGAGATAAAATGGAACGAATGAAACGTTTTGTTGAACTTTATCCTGTGTTGTTGAGAAACACTGAAAAACGTGTGGCTTATGTTGACTTACGTTATGACAGTGGTGCTGCGGTAGGTTGGGCTCCTTTATTAACTGATACGCCTGTTTCAATGAACGGGCAAGAAAACAAACAGTGACTGGTAATAATACAGAGACAGGCAGAATAACGATGATCAAATCAACGGACAGAAAATTGGTAGTTGGCCTTGAAATCGGTACAGCAAAGGTATCTGCTCTGGTTGGTGAAATTCTGCCCGATGGTATGGTTAATATTATCGGAGTAGGAAGTTGCCCATCCCGCGGCATGGACAAAGGCGGTGTCAACGATCTTGAATCGGTCGTCAAGTGCGTACAGCGTGCCATTGATCAGGCTGAACTCATGGCGGATTGCCAGATATCTTCAGTCTATCTGGCGCTTTCCGGCAAGCATATTAGTTGCCAGAACGAAATTGGCATGGTGCCGGTTTCAGAAGAAGAAGTTACACAGGATGATGTGGACAGTGTTGTCCATACAGCTAAGTCAGTTCGTGTTCGTGATGAACACCGTATTTTGCATGTGATCCCACAGGAATACGCGATTGACTATCAGGAAGGGATCAAAAATCCAGTTGGACTCTCTGGTGTGCGTATGCAGGCGAAAGTCCACTTGATTACCTGCCATAACGACATGGCGAAAAACATCGTAAAAGCTGTAGAACGTTGTGGGTTGAAAGTTGATCAACTTATTTTTGCAGGACTGGCAGCAAGTTATGCTGTGTTAACAGAAGATGAACGTGAATTGGGGGTCTGTGTCGTTGATATCGGCGGCGGGACGATGGATATCGCTGTATATACTGGTGGTGCATTGCGTCATACCAAGGTAATTCCTTATGCAGGCAATGTAGTGACCAGTGATATCGCCTATGCGTTTGGTACCCCTCCCAGTGATGCTGAAACCATCAAAGTTCGTCATGGCTGCGCATTGGGTTCGATAGTGAGCAAGGATGAGAGTGTAGAAGTCCCAAGTGTGGGAGGACGCCTTCCTCGTAGCTTACAGCGCCAAACATTAGCTGAAGTGATCGAACCCCGTTATACCGAACTGCTGAACTTAGTGAACGATGAAATTTTGCGATTGCAGGAGCAATTGCGGCGGCAGGGAGTAAAACACCACCTGGCGGCAGGGATTGTCCTGACAGGAGGAGGCGCCCAGATTGATGGTCTGGTCGAGTGTGCTCAGCGGGTATTTCATACCCAGGTTCGCATTGGCCGCCCTCTGAACATCACTGGATTGACAGATTATGTGCAGGAGTCTTGCTACTCAACAGCGGTTGGACTTCTGCATTATGGCAAAGAATCCCACCTTGGCGGAGATTCCGATGCCGATAAAAGAACGTCAGTAAGTGGCTGGTTTAAGAAAGTCAGCAACTGGCTGAAAAAAGAATTTTGATTTTTTATACAGAGGCCATGACAATGTCGCCGGCCTCGATATAAAGGCACAAAACGGAGAGAAATTATGTTTGAACCACTGGAATTAACCAACGACGCGGTGATTAAAGTCATCGGCGTCGGCGGCGGCGGCGGTAATGCTGTGGAGCACATGGTGCGTGAGCGTATTGAAGGAGTTGACTTCTTTGCGGTTAACACGGACGCTCAAGCACTGCGTAAGACGGCTGTTGGTCAAACTATCCAGATTGGCAACGGCATTACGAAAGGATTAGGCGCTGGTGCGAACCCTGAGGTTGGTCGTACTGCTGCAGAAGAAGACCGCGAATCATTGCGTACTGCACTGGAAGGTGCAGATATGGTATTTATTGCCGCTGGTATGGGCGGTGGCACGGGAACGGGGGCCGCACCTGTTGTGGCTGAAATTGCCAAAGAACTTGGTATTTTGACCGTTGCTGTTGTTACTAAACCCTTTAATTTTGAAGGCAAAAAACGTATGGCCTTCGCGGAACAAGGGATCACTGAATTATCCAAGCATGTGGATTCACTGATCACTATTCCAAATGACAAGTTATTGAAAGTCCTGGGACGAGGCATTTCCCTGTTGGATGCATTCGGTGCAGCCAATGATGTTCTGAAAGGCGCGGTTCAGGGTATTGCTGAACTGATTACTCGTCCAGGTCTGATGAATGTTGACTTCGCTGACGTTCGTACCGTGATGTCGGAAATGGGTTACGCCATGATGGGATCAGGTATTGCACAAGGTGAAGATCGTGCGGAAGAAGCCGCAGAGATGGCTATCTCCAGCCCATTGTTGGAAGATATTGATCTTTCTGGCGCACGTGGCGTTCTGGTTAACATTACTGCGGGCTTCGACCTGCGTTTGGATGAATTTGAAACAGTGGGTAACACAATCCGTGCATTTGCTTCTGATAATGCAACGGTGGTTATCGGTACGTCACTGGATCCAGATATGAATGATGAGCTGCGTGTAACCGTTGTGGCAACAGGCATTGGCATGGACAAACGTCCAGAAATCACCCTGGTGACCAATAACAAGGCTCCTCAGACAAACCCGATGGAGCGCCGTTACCAGCAGATATCTGGCGGAATCTCTTCATTATCTGATGAGAACAAAACGGTAGCAAAAGTCGTCAATGACCAAAATGCACATACGAGTAAAGAGCCTGATTATCTGGACATTCCTGCATTTTTGCGTAAGCAGGCTGATTAATTGCTAAAAAATTGGCTTCTCCGCTTTTTGTGTTAAACTATCCTGCCAGTCATACATTATAGTGATTGGCGGGATAAGTAACATTGCGAGATATAAACGATGATCAAACAAAGGACACTAAAACGTATTGTTCAAGCGACCGGCGTCGGTTTGCACACCGGTAAAAAAGTCACGCTGACAATGCGTCCAGCGCCGGCTAATACCGGGGTCATCTATCGTCGTACTGACTTGAATCCTCCGGTTGATTTTCCGGCAGATGCCAAATCTGTGCGTGATACTATGCTCTGTACTTGTCTGGTGAATGAGCATAATGTGCGTATTTCAACAGTTGAACATTTGAATGCAGCGCTGGCAGGTTTAGGGATCGATAATATTGTTATTGAAGTCGATGCACCAGAGATCCCGATTATGGATGGCAGCGCTAGCCCGTTTGTTTTCCTGTTATTGGATGCGGGTATTGAAGAGCTGAATGTCGCGAAGAAATTCGTGCGAATGAAAGAAAGCGTCCGTGTGGAAGACGGTGATAAATGGGCTGAATTGGCACCTTATCATGGTTTCAGTCTGGATTTTACCATCGACTTTAATCATCCGGCGATTGATGCGAGTACCCAGCGCTATGGACTGGAGTTCTCTGCGGATTCGTTTGTTCGCCAGATTAGTCGTGCGCGTACTTTCGGATTTATGCGTGATATTGAGTATTTGCAATCTAAAGGCTTGTGCCTTGGTGGCAGCTTTGATTGTGCGATTGTCGTTGATGACTACCGTGTACTCAATGAAGATGGTTTGCGTTTTAAAGATGAATTCGTCCGCCATAAAATGTTGGACGCCATCGGCGATCTATTCATGTGTGGGTATAATATCATTGGTGCCTTTACTGCGTTTAAATCAGGCCATGCACTAAACAACAAGTTACTGCAAACTGTTTTAGCACAGGAAAGCGCTTGGGAATTTGTCACATTTGAAGATGAAGCTGAAATGCCATTGGCTTTCCGCGCTCCATCACTGGTGTTGGCATAATGGCTGACATGTGTATTGATAAAGAATGTTGAGAACATTCCTATGATGCCCCAATGGGTTATGCTATCTGTCACGCTTCTTTCGCTGATGTTTTTTATTCAGCGCTAACGCTTCTTTTTGGCTGTACTGGTACCCTCTCCGGCCAGCGCAGCCAACCGCTCCAATTTCCTTTTTAATTTTTCAGGGCTGTTTTCAGCCAATATCATTAATGTTTTTGCGCTTTCATGAGTGAGCTGGCGCTTTGGTAATTCCTGATTATCATTACTGAGTACTTTTGTTGATAATTTTGAGAATCCTTGTTCATTATTATCACACTTAACCATTAATGATGGGTTAATCCTGATGTCGATTGAGGATAAAGATGGTAGAATTTCGCTCCTCAATGTAGACAGCAAGACAGGAATTTCATAACGCAGCCGGGTCATCCAACTGGCATTTCCTGCTTCCAGTACCAGAATTTGTTTGCGATAATTGGCAACCCTGCACCATGGGTGCAATTGTGCAGGAAGCAAACTGAGAACGGCACGGTTGAGTTTCAATAATGCGATGGCATGTTGTTGAATGATTTGAAGTGGGCTTTTTCCGACAGTTGCCGCGTCTTCAAACAGCTTATCCAGTGATTGTGGGCGGCTATCTCGCATAATAAGGGCAGTTCCAGTATTTATTAATGAAGGATTAATGAGTATTTTAAATCTTTGGCGACAATTTGGTAGGCGTTATTTTTGGTCTCACCTTTTACTGGGCATGGTTGCTACAGGAATTGGTGTTCCTACTGTTTTCGCTGGAGTGGCAGAAAGTCTGCATCATACAAATACCTCTTCTGCCCAAGGAAGCCGTCACCAGGCATTTTCCTCTTTTGAGCACTTATTTAAATTACACTTACTCCAATTAAAAAGTGTCCAGCGCCAACCCGCTAATTATTTAAATTATTGGCAGCAACATGCCGTTCGTAATGTGATCCGTCAACTTTCTTTTGCTTTTTCGGTTGCAGAACCAATCAAGTACGAAGGCGCAAAAGAAAGTACCCGGATTTCTTCTCCATCCATGCAACAACTGATGCTGGATACGTTGCATGCTATGCTGACACAAGCACCAGCGCCATTTGAAGAAATGATCTCAGATGTTGCGCTGGCTGATGCCGTGCTTCCTGATACCCATACTCCAGCTCTCTGGATTGCTAAAGTTCAGGGAATTAGGGCAGGGCCAACGCTCAATCATCTATTTTTGCTTTAATGCTACTGCCTTATTTCAATGAAGTGTAATAAGGCAATTTTTAATAAATGATTGATTGGCTACAACAATAGCCCTATTTGAGATGTACTAATTATGCTGATTAAATTACTGACAAAGATTTTTGGTAGCCGTAATGACCGTACCTTGCGTCGTTTGCGCAAAGTGGTTGATGAAATCAGCCGCATGGAGCCGGATTTTGAAAAACTCTCTGATGAAGAACTGAAAGCGAAGACAGAGCAATTTCGTGCCCGTTTAAAAGAGGGAGAATCACTGGATAAAATTCTGCCAGAAGCGTTTGCTACTGTGCGTGAAGCCAGTAAACGTGTATTTGGTATGCGTCACTTTGATGTGCAGCTACTGGGCGGGATGGTCTTGAATGAACGCTGTATAGCAGAGATGCGTACAGGTGAAGGTAAAACACTGACCGCAACATTGCCAGCTTATCTTAATGCCCTAAGTGGTAAAGGCGTTCACATTGTGACCGTGAACGATTACCTGGCACAGCGCGATGCTGAAAATAACCGCCCACTGTTTGAGTTTCTTGGTTTGAGTGTCGGCATTAACTTACCGGGTATGCCAGCACCGGCAAAACGTGAAGCTTATGCTAGGGATATCACTTACGGTACTAACAATGAGTTTGGCTTTGACTATTTGCGTGACAATATGGCATTTAGTCCAGAAGAGCGAGTTCAACGCAAATTGCACTATGCGTTGGTGGACGAAGTTGACTCGATTCTGATCGACGAAGCTCGTACCCCACTGATTATTTCTGGACCTGCGGAAGACAGCTCTGAGCTTTATATCAAAGTAGACAAGCTGATCCCGAAACTGGTTCGTCAGGAGAAAGAGGATTCAGATACCTTCCAAGGGGAAGGACATTTCTCTGTTGATGAAAAAGCACGCCAAGTCAACCTGACAGAGCGTGGCCTGATATTGATTGAAGAGTTATTGGTGGATGCCAAATTGATGGATGAAGGCGAATCCTTGTATTCACCGACTAATATCATGCTGATGCACCATGTGACAGCCGCTCTGCGCGCTCATGCTCTGTTTACCCGCGATGTTGATTATATCGTTAAAGAAGGCGAGGTTATCATCGTTGATGAACATACCGGGCGTACTATGCAAGGACGTCGTTGGTCTGATGGCCTGCACCAAGCTGTGGAAGCGAAAGAAGGTGTTGAGATTCAGAATGAAAACCAGACGCTGGCTTCAATCACATTCCAGAACTATTTCCGTATATACGAAAAATTGGCAGGGATGACAGGGACAGCCGACACGGAAGCCTTTGAATTCAGATCCATTTATAAACTAGATACCATCGTTATTCCAACTAATCGCCCAATGATCCGTCAGGATTTATCGGATCTGGTCTATATGACAGAAGTGGAAAAAATTGAGGCGATCATTGAAGACATTAGAGAGCGGACAAGTAATGGGCAGCCTGTTTTGGTGGGGACAATATCGATTGAGAAATCGGAATTGGTGTCTAACGCATTAACGAAAGCAGGTATTGCACATAACGTTCTGAACGCAAAATTCCACGCATTGGAAGCTGACATCATCGCGCAGGCTGGTCAGGCTGGTACAGTGACGATTGCAACCAACATGGCGGGACGTGGTACAGACATCATGTTGGGGGGGAGTTGGCAGTCGGAAATCGCTAAATTGGAAGAGCCAACTGAAGCACAAATCGAGAAAATCAAGGCAGAATGGCAAGAGCGCCATGATGCGGTATTGGCAGCAGGCGGCTTACATATTATCGGTACGGAACGTCATGAATCACGCCGTATAGATAACCAGTTACGTGGTCGAGCAGGCCGTCAGGGTGATGCGGGTTCTTCACGTTTCTACCTCTCAATGGAAGATTCCTTGATGCGCATTTTTGCTTCCGATCGTGTGACCGGTATGATGCGTAAACTTGGTATGCAGCCAGGGGAAGCAATTGAGCACCCATGGGTGACTAAAGCTATTGCGAATGCTCAGCGTAAAGTTGAGAGCCGTAACTTTGATATCCGTAAACAATTGCTGGAATATGATGATGTTGCGAACGATCAGCGCAGGGCAATTTATGCTCAGCGTAACGACTTGCTTGATGTGAGTGATGTTAGCGAAACTATCACCAGCATCCGAGAAGATGTCTTCAAGGCAACAATTGATGCTTACATTCCACCGCAATCATTGGAAGAAATGTGGGATGTTGAAGGATTGCAAGAACGTTTAAGCAACGATTTCGATTTGAATCTGCCAGTCAAAGAGTGGTTGGACAAAGAGCCTGAATTGCACGAAGAAACATTGCGTGAACGTATTCTTGAGAAGGCGATAGAAGTTTATAAGCAAAAAGAAGAAATTGTCGGTGCAGAAATGATGCGTAACTTTGAAAAAGGCATCATGTTGCAAACCCTGGATACATTGTGGAAAGAGCACCTGGCAGCGATGGATTACCTCCGTCAAGGCATTCACTTGCGTGGTTACGCTCAGAAAGATCCAAAACAAGAGTACAAACGCGAATCTTTTGCCATGTTTGCCAATATGCTGGAATCACTGAAATATGAAGTGATCAGTACCTTGAGCAAAGTTCAGGTTAGAATGCCGGAAGAAGTTGAGGCGCTTGAACAGCAGCGTCGTGAAGAAGCTGAGCGTTTGGCAAAACAACAACATTTGAGTCATGAAGTTGAACAGGGTGCGTTGATGTCAAAGGCCGAAGCTCAAATAGCAACGGGAGAACGTAAAGTTGGACGCAATGATCCTTGCCCATGTGGTTCTGGTAAAAAATATAAGCATTGCCACGGTCGCTTATAAGTAGAGTGAGTTTATAAGCAAAAAATTCGTGCCAGTGGCGAATTCAGTTACCACTGGCATGGGTTAATTTATCGAAAACCCTTAGATCTTATTCTGCAAGAATATTCTTCAATGGAACTTGCTTAAGAAATAGATTTGAGGGTTTTGTCACAATACTAATTCCTGCATGTTGCCTACATTTTCAATGAAATTATCGTCGTGGGAAATAAGTACCATCGCTCCTGTATAATCATGTAGCGCTTTTTGCAGCAGTTCACGTGATTCAATATCCAGATGATTATCTGGTTCATCCAATAACAGTAGGGCAGGTGCATATGGCCCACAAAACAGGCAAGCCAGCGCGACCTTAAGTTGTTCTCCTCCACTGAGATAACCGATAGGTTTCAAGGCTTCCTCACCGCGAATACGCAATTGTGCCAACCGAGTACGGTAACGATCTTCTGTCCAGCCTGGTGACTGTAATTGAAAGTTATGTAGCGCAGATTGGTTTTTATCAAGGAACGAAAAATGCTGATCCATCAGACTGTGTGAAGAAGTGATACGACAGATACCCTGTTTCGGAACCAGTGAACCTGTCATTACCTTTAATAAGGTGGATTTTCCGCTGCCATTTTTACCTGTGATAGCGATCCGATCACCATTATTGATGGTTAAACTAATGGGAGTGCCGGAGCCGAAGGGCAGAATGACATCCTGAAGATAAAGTAACGGAGAAGTTGCTGCTTGTGGAGTCGCAACAGCGATTGACAGCGGATCGATAATTTCGAGTTTTGCTCTGGCTTCTGTAGCTAATGAAGAGCTGCGTTGCAATCGCTCTTCATTTTGTTTTGCTATCCGTGATAATGTTGCTTCTGAGCGTCCTAATGCGTGATCAAGAAGGATTTTAGCCTGATTGGCATTTTCCCGCCGTTGCTTACCCTGAATTTGCCTTTTGCTGATCTTCTCACGATCTTTTTGCTTATCACGTAAGGCTTGTTTTAGGCTTTTTCTGGTTTGCTCCACTTCACGTTGAATGTCCAGCTGGAGTTGCTCTTTACTTTCCAGCCAGATTTCCCATCCACCGATACTGCGGGATAACCCTAATCCGCTGAGTTCGTAAACAACTGATACATGCTGTAATAGTTGGCTATCATGGGTAACCAGCATAACTCCGCCATCAAAAGCACTTAACCATTGAACCAGCCAAAGGCGGCCTTGTCGATCAAGGTGATTGCTTGGTTCATCCAGAATCATAAAACCTGCGCTTTGACGCTTCAGCGCCAACAACCTGATCCGTGTTTGTTCTCCACCGCTCAAGGAATTAAAAGGTTGATTTAATACGCTTGGATTGAGTTCACCTTCTGCCAGTAAAGATTCAGTTTGAAATTGCCAATCCCAGTTTCCTTCCATAGCATCAAAATCTGCTTCATCACCAACCCCAGCCAGGACACGTTCATTGGCTTTCATGATTTTGGTTAATCCCAGCATATCCGCGGCATTACCGGAAAAAGGTGTTAAATCTTGTGACAAATAGCCCACCTCACAAAAATGTCTTACACTACCTTCTGTGGGAAGGGTCTGCTGTGCCAGTATTGATGCCAGCCAGGATTTACCAATACCATTGCGTCCAACTAACGCATGTTGTTCTGCATTTAAAAATATATCGATACCAGAAAATAGGGGCGTTGTTTCACCAGAAAATTGATAGGCGATTTGCCGTGCTTCGATCAATGATTGAACGTCATTTAGCATAAACCGTGCGTCCTTAATTCTTAAAATAGTTATTTCAATCTATTTGTAGGTTAATTTCTGACACTGTTTACAGCTTGTTTTCACATGATTTGTTTTTTCCAGAGAGGTAATTGGTAATAAAAAGCGATTACACTTTGCATGAAATACAAATTTGCGGCTTAAACTCATTCTAATGTAATCTGCAAGGGATAGTTACTTAAGTTGAATAATAGACGGTAAGAAAAGCGATTATGGAAAAAAAACATCTGCATATTGCAGCAGGTATTATTAAAAATAGCAATGATGAAATTTTTATCACTCAGCGTAGGGCTGATTCACATATGGGTGGTTTTTGGGAGTTCCCTGGAGGAAAACTTGAACAGGGAGAAACACCTGAACAAGCATTGATTAGAGAATTAAAGGAAGAAGTTGGGATCACAGTAACGCATTGTGAATTAATTGACACCATCAAACATGATTTTCCTGATAGAAGTATCACCCTTGATTTTTTCCTGGTTGATGAATGGAAAGATAAGCCGTTTGGTAAAGAAGGGCAACCTTCCCGTTGGGTTTTACAATCAGAATTAATTGCTGATGAATTTCCTCCAGCAAACCGTAGTATTGTCGGCTTTCTAACCCAAAATGGTTCACGCTAAAGGATTTTTAATAAATTAGGGTGGTTAAATCATTCAATATAAGCGGCGCCAAATAAAACAGGCACCGCTATAACATACGTTACGTGATATTACTTATATTATTCAGGCTGTTCGCTCCAGTTATCATTTTCTGAACAGTCACTTTGGCTTGCTATTCGTTTTTCTTCGCTGGCCCATTCACCCAAGTCGATTAATTGGCAACGTTTACTGCAAAATGGGCGATATGGACTAATTTCTCCCCATACTACCGTGTTGCCACACGTTGGACATTCGACAGTCAATACTTCAGACATAATACACTCTCCCGCTTGATTTGAAGGTCATACCCTCCATTCTCATATCGCAGCTTTGTTAGCTGAACTCATTGTTTCAGTGATGTATTGATAAATGCAGAGTTATATAAATACAGAATGAGTCATGTTATTGGGAGTTTATTCCCTTACTGTCGTTCTGCAATTTTAAATCTATTGGACATATGTTAACAGCAGGCCAATTCAAATGACAAATGGGCAGGTACAACACCATGCTCACTCTCCATTGGTAAAAAACGGATGGCGAAACGTGTTTTGTAGCCGGAGACTTGTGGGTAAACCAATGTATCTGGTACCACGTCCAATTTTAATCTCAACAAATCGGCTTCATCGGCATTCCCCTGATAAAATCCGTTATGGCTGATTTTAGGGGTGAAAACGGCGGAGTGGCGTATGAGTTCCAGAATGCTTTCTAAGGCTTGTTGTAATGGACGAAGGCTGTCCAGCCAGGCTGTGACGGATTTATCCCTGACAGATTGTGGCAAATGCAGCCACAGGTGCAATGTTGGCAAGTCAAAACTACAACATCCTCCAGGAATGCTGAGACGTTGACGTACCATGCTGATAATACGATCTTCTTTGATAAATTGGTTAAGCCGTGGAGCTTGGTTCAAGGCAATACTGCGTTCTTTAAGTTGCTCTGTCAAACTATGGATCATAGCCGTATCGGCATTCGGAGCGCCGAGCCATTGTTTTAATTTCGCTTGCTGGCGATCCAACTCTTTCAATAGCTCAGAGCGGACTTCACCGCGTTCCATGATCTCAATTAATTCAGCAATTGTACGGAAAAACGAAAGGCTACTCGCCTGAGAATCCAGATGACGTTGTTTTTCCAACTGTTGCAGTGAAGACTCAATCCTCAACCATGAACGCATTTTTTCATTGAGTGGATGTTCAAAAATAATAGTGGAGGTTGCATCACTCATTACGGTTTTCCTGTCTGACTGATTTTGCTTGTTTTAAATACTGTTGATGTAGCTCGACCACACGAGAGGTAATATCCTGTTCACTGTTGTGGTTAACGATGACATCATCTGCCTTTTCCAGTCTGTCCTGACGGCTGGCCTGTGCAGCCAGAATATTTTCTACTTGCTCACGGCTTACTCCATCACGAGCCATGGTTCGGGTAATCTGTACTTCAACTGGGACATCAACAACTAAAACACGCTCTGCCAAATGCATTAAATTGTTTTCAATGAGCAAAGGAACTACCCAGATGACATAGGAGGCAGTCACCTGGTTTAATTGCCGCTGTGTTTCTATTTGGATCAGTGGATGTAAAAGTGCATTGAGCCACTGTTTCTCTTCTGGGGCAGCAAAAATTTTTTGGCGCAACATGGCACGATTAAGGCTGCCATTGGGCAATAATATATCGGCCCCAAAGTGTTCTGTGATTGCTTGTAGTGCGGGGGTGCCAGGCGCTACAACTTCTCTGGCGATAATATCTGCATCAACAAGCGGGACACCAAGGGATGAAAATACATTAGAGATAGTCGTTTTACCGCTACCAATTCCACCCGTAAGTGCAACAATATAAGTCATTCTATCCCTTTAAATATCTCTGATAGCATAATCAAATTGTAACTCAAGGGAAGCTGATGGGCTATAAACAAACACGTACAATTCTTGCTTTGGCAGTTTTGAGAAAAGATAACAAAACATGTAAATACCTTGTTAGGTTAATATGGCGCCTAATTGAAAAATGGGCAGGTACATAGCCAGTAATAATAAACCGACAATCAAAGCCATTATTAACATCAACAAAGGTTCTAATGATTGAACCAAACTATCAGCAAGGTTGATTGACTTTTCTTGATACCATTCTGCAAGATTGAATAAAAATAATTCTAATTCTCCTGATTCTTCACCTATCATGATAAATTGTTGGCATAACGCAGGAAAATATGCTGTTTGTTTCAATGCGTCACTCATTGGAATGCCTTGTTGAATTTGCCTGTGCAGGTTTTTCACTCCAGCGATAAAAACAGGATGCTGAGTTGCACTGAGGGCACATTCAAGCCCTGTCATTAGTGTTAATCCCGCTTTCTGTGTCATAAACAGAATATGAAATATTTGATTAGTTTGTTGATAAATCGTGAGTTGTTTAAAAATAGGGAGTCTCAGGAAGAACATTTTTTCTTTTGCTTTAAAAATGGGAAAACGGTGACGTAGCCATAGATAACTGGTTAATAATATAAATATTATTAACAGTAGTAATACGCCATGATGGATTAATAAATCAGAACCTGATAGAACCCACCGTGTTAACAAGGGCAGGGTGGCATTTAGCGAAGAATAGACTTGTCGGAATTCTGGCAGAACAAAAATCAACATCAGAATAATAACCAAAAAGCTCACAAAAGCGACTATCAAGGGATAGTGATAAGCCTTTTGAATTTTCTTCCCCAGCTTATTTTGCTGTTCCAACCGACTAATGATTAATTGGCAGCAGTTTTCAAGCTGCCCGGTTTGTTCTCCTACTGCGATAAGTTGACAAAACAAGGGAGAAAATAGCTTCGGATAGTGTTCGAGTGTGGCGGAGAATGCTTCTCCCTGACGAATTTTCTGAATTATATCCGCCAATACACATCGCCAGAGAGCATATTTACACTCTTGCAGTAAAATAGTCAGTCCCTTGAGTAAAGGGATGCCTGAAGTCAGTAACGTACTTAACTGGTGAATAAAATGCAGGCGATAGGCAACTTCCTTTTTGCTGTAATAAATAATTTTTTTACATTTAATGGCATAGGGTTGAAGATCGAGATGGCTGAGGTATTGGAATACACTTTTTTTACTGTGCCCAATACTCTCTCCTGTTATGGCTTTTCCATTCTTGTTAATTGCCTGCCATTGGTAAATATATTCTATTTTCATACTGTCTCATGGCCTGTAATCTGATAAATCTCTTCAAGAGTGGTTATTCCTTTTTCCGCTAATGTCAGTCCTGCTGAAAAAAGCGTTGCATCTTGTTGTAAGGCAAGTAAATGTGAAAGGCTGGCGTTAGAACACTCAGACAGGGCTTGCTGGAGTTCAGGTTTGATTTCGAGAAATTCATAGATGGCAGTTCTGCCGTAATAACCAGAAAAACAGTGATCACAACCGACCGCATTCCATTTTTTTATAGAGAATGATTGTCTTGTAGAACCTGGTCTTACAGAAATAGCCCCCTCTGTTGAACCAGTAATATTAGGGATTTCTGTGGGTATACTGTCTTGTTGTCGACAATGGGGGCAGAGCTTACGAACCAGTCGCTGTGCAATAATCAATTTCACACATGAGGTTGTGGTATAGCCAGAAATTCCCAGATTATGCAGGCGAGATAACGTATCAATAGTGGAATTGGTATGCAGGGTTGATAAAACCAAGTGGCCTGTTTGAGCCGCTTTCATTGATATTTCAGCGGTTTCATTGTCACGGATCTCGCCAACCATAATGATATCGGGATCTTGCCGCAATAATGCCCTGAGGACTTTGGCGAAATCGAGACCAATTTTGTTATTAACAGGCGTTTGGTTGATGCCATTTAAAGGAATTTCGACAGGATCTTCGACACTACAGATATTCTTTTGCGCCTGATTTAAATATTGCAGGCAGCTATACAATGTGACAGTTTTCCCGCTACCCGTCGGGCCAGTGACTAAAATCATCCCTTGTGGTAAATGGAGTTTCTGTTTTAAAAGTTGTAATTGTGGTTCAGGCAGCCCTAACTGTTCCAGAGATAGTTGATGTATGGTATTTAAAATACGCAGGACTATTTTTTCCCCATGTAGTGTGGGGAGTGTTGATATACGAATCGCATAACTGTTTTTGTTGTCACTCCAGTCAAATTGCCCATCTTGAGGCTGGCGTTTTTCAGCAATATTGAGCTTTGCCATAATTTTTAAGCGGGCAGGAATACCCGTATTCATTTGAGGAGGAGGTGCCTGCATGGTATGTAATGTACCATCAACTCGAATACGTATTTGGTAGCCACGTTGAGATGGTTCAAAGTGAATATCTGAAGCTCTTTTTTGTATTGAAGTTAATATTGTCTGATTAATTAATTGAATAATAGGTGTGTCTATTTCCTCATCATGGAGATTATTGGTTTGTATTGCATCATTATAATGAGCATGGCGGCTATCAAGGCGATCTATACGGTACGGTTCTTCTTCATCACTTTCTGAGCAGTAATTTTTTGCTGACATTAATGAATTTTCTTCTGTCAACATTGATTCTATTTTTGCTTGTGGATAAATATCTACATTAACGATTAAACCTGAAATAAATCTCAGTGCAGCAATGAAATCCTCATTAGGTGATTTATTACAGGCAATTGTGATCGTATGGAAATCTTTTTTTATAAAAATGGCCTGATGTCGTTGACACAGTTCTTTTATTTCTTTTTCCATTAAGAGATGATCCTTATTTATCATTATCTTTATTTCTTTAATATTGGCGTGACTTAATTGTTTTCTCTTCCATTTAAAGCCTGTCAGGAATGAAAGGAGGTGTTTAAAATTTCAAGGTTTCCTGACATTTTAGTTTTAACGATTCATTTTCAGATTCACAAATCGCGTTCCATTGAGTGAAACCAGTCTTCGTATCTTGAATAGGTTTTAACGAGGCATGGAGTCCATTAAGGTTTTGCTGACCCACTATCGTTATCTCCCCCTCTTTTACTGAGATGGTGCTGATATAGCGGCTATTGTGACCTGATGGAATGGAGGGATGACCAGAGTGACAATTTTTATAATTTTCAGCCTCGAAGCGACACAGTTCCACACCAGATTTATAAGGCACAATAGCTTGTAGCATATCGGTTAATGCGGCTTTTTGGATATATCCCTGATAACTGGGAATGGCAATTGCGCCGAGAATAGACACGATAGCCATAACAACCATCACTTCAATTAATGTAAATCCTTGTTGCTTCATTTTTTCTCCTTGTATACATCTCTGGGTTGATTGCCATGTTCAATAGCAGATATACCCCTCATCTTTTAAGTTGCAATCTATTGGGTATCGGCGCCAATAATCATGGAGAAAAAAGAGAAAAATAAAATATGGTTAATAAAAATTATGAAGCCAGCTCGAAAAAATAACTTTATATTACATTTTTTTGCACAAATTTTTCGAGCCTGCCCGTAAATAAGAAAACACCCGATATATTGGCCGATTGAAGGTGCTAACATGCTAACCTGTTACACTTTAAGCCATGGCATTACGCTTAATGAAGCTGATTGATATTGGTCATATTGGAATAGTGATTTTGGCAAGGTGATATTAAATATTAAGGGGGGAGGTAAAAGAATGAAGCTGCATGAAGGGTGGATTGATGGTGCGAGAAAGGTTATTTCCCCGCATTGTGATCTGCGCCCAGAAGGAGAAACACCAGCATTATTGGTTATTCATAACATTAGTTTACCTCCTGGCAAGTTTGGTGGCCCTTATATTGATCAATTATTTATGGGAACATTAGATCCTAAAACCGATCCTTTTTTTGATGAAATTAAGCACTTACGTGTTTCTGCTCACTGCTTAATCCGGCGTGATGGTGAGATTGTACAATATGTTCCTTTCAATAAAAGAGCTTGGCATGCTGGTGTTTCCTGCTACTGTGACCGTGATAAATGTAATGATTTTTCGATAGGCATTGAACTGGAAGGCACAGATTATGAGGAATTTACTGAAATTCAGTACACTAAATTAGCGGAAGTTACTGAGCTGCTTATTAGCCAATATCCTGATATTCGTGACAATATTACAGGACACAGCGATATCGCGCCGGGAAGGAAAACCGATCCCGGACCTTATTTTTATTGGGAACATTACCGTCAATTATTGAAGGAGCGAGTTGGATGACTCTCTTTATTCTATTGTTAATACTGGCATGGGAACGTGTTTTTAAGATGAGGGATCACTGGCAACTGGAACGCTATTTAGTCCCGGCTTTTGCCAGACTCAAATCACATTCACTATGGGGTAGCTTGGGCATGACCTTTCTGGTCGCTTTATTGACATGGAAGCTTATTGATATTTCTAGCTCTGTTGCTTTTGGTATTCTGGCGATTGTGCTGGGTATCATAATCAGTCTGTTATGTATTGGCGCAGGCAGGTTGCGGCATGATTACCGTGGATATCTCCAGGCTGTGCGCCAGGATGATTTTGGACAGCAGAAAAAGTATCTTGCTCGTCTGACGATGATTCAGGGAACATTACCTGACACCACAAAAGAAGAGCGCTTACGTGAGATACAGAATTCATTGATTTGGATAAATTTCCGTTATTATCTTGCCCCTATTTTTTGGTTGGCTGTATTGGGTAAATTCGGTCCGGCGGTTTTGATGGGATATGGTTGCCTCAGAGCTTATCAAAGTTGGTTGGCCCAGCACGCAACGGCAGTGCAGAGAGCACAATCTGGCGTTGACGGCATACTGCATTGGCTGGATTGGCTTCCTGCACGATTGGCAGGTATTGCCTATGCTTTGTTAGGACATGGAGAGAAAGCCTTACCCGCTTGGATTGCATCACTCACTGATTTTCGGTCATCACAATACAAGGTAATCAGTCAATTAGCACAATTTGCATTAAGTAAAGAACCCCATCTTGACCCTATAGAAACGCCTGTTGCTGCTGTAACGTTAGCGAAAAAAGCTACCTTTACTATTGTGATTATTGTCGCATTGTTGACGATTTATGGGGCATTAGTTTGACAAACAAGAGAGATAGAGGGCTAGGTAGGCCCTTTATTTTTTGATTTTCTTTTTAAAATTATTTTGCTCTTAGAATAATAAGTCTTGGTATAAGGAAATTGATACATTGCTATGGCAACAAGAATAGCGCTGGGGGAATTTTTAGGGATAGCGGCTTGAGCTTACCAGTGGCATCGGGAGTCGCTATTTGAGTTTGGCTATTTTGATTGACTTATGGATTGTCTGTAATGATTTTTACCTTGAATTTTAATTCATATTTTTTGCATAAATTCCGATTTGTTATCTTGCTGTAACGTTTCACTTTACTCATCTATGCGTTTGAAAAACGTTAAATCTTCTTAATATCTCTCATCTGAAAATCCTCTTCGGTTATAATTTTCTAATAAAATTTAAAATCTTTTGTTAAAATTTGCAGATTTTTATGATTTAGCCCAAGGTCTTTATAGACAGCTAGTGAATACTTTGTTACTTTAAGACCCTGTATTCTAAATTGGTATTACCAATTGACTTTGACCTGTTAACTAGGGTTTAATGACTAAGATTTAGTCAGTGAGACTTAGTTGAGCAGGGCATAGTCCAAAGCAACATTTACTTATTGAATGGCTTACAGCAGATATGGCCTATAGCAAGATTCGCCAACCAAAGTTATCAGATGTGATTGAGCAGCGTCTTGAACAGCTCATTCTCGAAGGCTCGCTACGCCCGGGAGAAAAACTGCTGCCTGAGCGTGAGCTAGCAAAGCAGTTTGAAGTATCACGTCCTTCATTGCGCGAAGCCATTCAAAAATTGGAAGCCAAAGGCTTTCTTTTCCGTCGTCAAGGGGGCGGAACTTTCGTACAGAACAATCTGTGGCAAAGTTTCAGCGACCCACTTGCCCAACTTATTGCAGAGAATCAAGAATCCCAGTTCGATCTCCTTGAAGCGCGTCATGCGTTAGAGGGGATTGCTGCTTATTATGCAGCCCTGAGAGGAACTGATGAGGATTTCCAACGCATTGAGCAAAGCCATCTTGCCATTCAAGAAGCACAACAAAGTGGTGATGTGAATGCGGAATCTGATGCTGTCTTGCAATACCAACTTGTTGTCACGGAAGCTGCCCATAATGTGGTATTGCTGCATTTATTGCGCTGTATGATCCCAATGTTAGAACAAAATATCAGGCGCAATTTTGAAGTCATTTATACCCGTAAAGAAATGTTGGCAGCAGTTAGTGACCATAGGGCTGAAATTTTTCGCTCTATCATGGCGAGAGAACCGGAAAAAGCCCGTGAGGCTTCTCATCGTCATTTGGCCTTTATTGAAGAAGTTTTATTGGATCTGACTCGTGAGCGTACTCGTCGTGAGCGTTCATTGAGGCGGCTCCAGCAACATCAGGAATAAGAGCCTGTCCCTTAGGGCGTCGTAGACAAATCACATTCCCGAATGGGATAGGTTCTAACTTAACTGTACAGATCCTGACTGCTGCGTTTGTACAGTTGTCGACTCTTTACCGAGAGTTTTAGCGGCAATATATAGCAGGGCCTATCTTCCGGTCATAACAGGCAGTTTCGTCAAAAGGTATGACCAGAAGATAGGCTCCAATAACCATTAGAAATAGATAACAGATAAGGAATACACCATGTCAGATATTTTGAAAAATGACGTGGATCCGATCGAAACTCGCGATTGGTTACAGGCGATCGAATCGGTCATCCGTGAAGAAGGTGTTGAGCGTGCTCAGTTCCTGATTGATCAGGTTTTGAACGAAGCTCGTAAAGGTGGCGTTAATGTTGCTGCAGGTGCTGCAAGCCGCAATTACATCAACACTATTCCTGTTGAGGATGAGCCTGCTTACCCTGGCAACCTGGATTTAGAGCGCCGTATCCGCTCTGCTATCCGCTGGAATGCGGTGATGACCGTTCTGCGCGCATCTAAAAAAGATCTGGAACTGGGTGGTCACATGGCTTCATTCCAGTCTTCCGCTACTGTTTATGAAGTTTGTTTTAACCACTTCTTCCGCGCTCGTAACGAAAATGATGGCGGTGATTTGGTATACTTCCAGGGTCACATTTCTCCAGGCGTTTACGCCCGTGCTTTCCTTGAAGGTCGTCTGACTGAAGAACAGATGAACAACTTCCGTCAAGAAATCGGTGGTAATGGCCTGTCTTCTTACCCGCATCCAAAATTGATGCCGGACTTCTGGCAGTTCCCAACTGTTTCAATGGGTCTGGGACCAATCTCCGCTATTTATCAGGCTAAATTCCTAAAATATCTGGAAAATCGTGGTCTGAAAGATACCTCTAAACAAACCGTTTACGCTTTCCTGGGCGACGGTGAAATGGATGAACCAGAATCTAAAGGTGCGATCACTATCGCAACTCGTGAAAAACTGGATAACCTGGTATTCATCATCAACTGTAACTTGCAGCGTCTGGATGGCCCAGTAACCGGTAACGGCAAAATTGTTAACGAACTGGAAGGTATCTTCGGCGGTGCTGGCTGGCAGGTACTGAAAGTCCTGTGGGGTGAGCGTTGGGACGAACTGCTGCGTAAAGACACCAGCGGTAAACTGGTTCAATTGATGAACGAAACGCTGGACGGCGACTATCAGACATTCAAGTCTAAAGATGGCGCTTATGTTCGTGAACACTTCTTCGGTCGTTACCCAGAAACTGCTGCATTAGTTAAAGATATGACTGATGACGAAATTTGGGCTTTGAACCGTGGTGGTCACGATCCGAAGAAAGTTTACGCTGCACTGAAAAAAGCACAGGATACCACTGGCAAACCAACTGTAATCTTGGCTCAGACCATCAAAGGTTACGGTATGGGTGATACCGCTGAAGGTAAGAACATCGCTCACCAGGTTAAAAAAATGAACATGGAAGGCGTTCGTCAATTCCGCGATCGTTTCAGTGTGCCTGTATCTGATGAGCAGATCGAAAACTTGTCATATGTAACTTTCGACAAAGACTCTGAAGAATCTAAATATCTGCATGAGCGTCGTAACGCACTGGGTGGTTATGTACCAAGCCGTCGCGTTAATTTCGACGAGAAACTGGAAATTCCAGCGCTGGAAGAATTCAGTTCTCTGCTGGAAGAACAATCCAAAGAAATTTCTACCACTATCGCTTTCGTTCGTGCACTGAACGTTATGCTGAAGAACAAGTCAATCAAAGATCGTCTGGTTCCAATTATTGCTGACGAAGCCCGTACCTTCGGTATGGAAGGTCTGTTCCGTCAAATCGGTATCTACAGCCCTAATGGTCAGCAGTATACTCCGCAAGACCGTGAGCAAGTTGCATACTATAAAGAAGACGCAAAAGGCCAGATCCTGCAAGAAGGTATCAACGAACTGGGTGCTGCTTCATCTTGGCTGGCTGCTGCAACTTCTTACAGCACCAACAACTTGCCAATGATCCCATTCTACATCTACTACTCCATGTTCGGATTCCAGCGTATCGGTGATCTGTGCTGGGCAGCGGGTGACCAGCAAGCTCGCGGCTTCCTGGTTGGTGGTACTTCTGGTCGTACAACTCTGAACGGTGAAGGTTTGCAGCATGAAGATGGCCACAGCCATATTCAGTCTCTGACTATTCCTAACTGTATCTCTTACGATCCAGCGTTCGCTTTCGAAGTTGCTGTTATCATGCAAGATGGTTTGGAGCGTATGTATGGTGAGAAACAAGAGAATATCTACTACTACATCACCACACTGAACGAAAACTACCACATGCCAGCCATGCCTGAAGGTGCTGAAGAAGGCATCCGTAAAGGTATCTACAAGCTGGAAAGCCTGGAAGGTGCGAAAGGTCAAATTCAGCTGCTGGGCTCTGGCTCTATCCTGCGTCATGTTCGTGAAGCAGCGAAAATCCTGTCTGCTGAATACGGCATCGGTTCCGATGTGTACAGCGTAACTTCCTTCACTGAACTGGCTCGTGATGGCCAGGATTGTGAGCGTTGGAACATGTTGCACCCATCAGAAGAACCTCGCGTTCCTTATATTGCTCAGATCATGAATGAAGCTCCAGCAGTTGCTTCTACTGACTATATGAAACTGTTTGCAGAGCAAGTACGTAACTTCGTTCCTGCAAGCGACTATCGTGTATTGGGCACCGACGGTTTCGGTCGTTCTGACAGCCGTGAAAACTTGCGTCATCACTTTGAAGTTGATGCTTCTTATGTGGTTGTTGCAGCTCTGGGTGAACTGGCTAAACGTGGCGAAGTTGATGTGAAAGTCGTTGAAGACGCTATCAAGAAATACAACATCAACCCAGAAAAAGTTAACCCACGTCTGGCATAAGAGGTAAAGATTAATGTCTATCGAAATTAACGTACCTGATATTGGTGCAGATGAAGTTGAAGTTACCGAGATTCTGGTGAAAGTTGGTGACACAGTAGAAGCAGAACAGTCACTGATCACGGTTGAAGGTGACAAAGCTTCTATGGAAGTTCCTTCTCCACAGGCGGGTGTAGTTAAAGAAATCAAAGTTGTGGTTGGCGATAAAGTTGCAACCGGCAAACTGATTATGGTTTTTGAATCCGCAAACGGTGCAGCAGAAGCGGCACCTGCGCAGCAAGCAGCGGCACCAGCAGCAGTAGAAAGCAAAGAAGTGAATGTGCCAGATATCGGTGGTGACGAAGTTGAAGTGACCGAAATCATGGTAAAAGTAGGTGATACTGTTACTGAAGAGCAGTCACTGATTACTGTTGAAGGTGACAAGGCGTCAATGGAAGTTCCTGCACCCTTTGCAGGTACTGTGAAAGAGATCAAAATTGCGGCAGGCAATAAAGTTAAAACCGGTTCTCTGATCATGGTATTTGACGTGGCAGGTTCTGGTGCAGCTCCAGCGGCAGCACCGGCAGCGGCTCCAGCCGCGCCTGCGGTTTCTGCGGTCAAAGAAGTCAACGTACCAGATATCGGTGGTGACGAAGTTGAAGTGACCGAAATCATGGTAAAAGTAGGTGATACTATTGCTGAAGAGCAGTCACTGATCACGGTTGAAGGTGACAAGGCTTCGATGGAAGTTCCTGCACCCTTTGCAGGTACTGTGAAAGAGATCAAAATTGCGGCTGGTGATAAAGTTAAAACCGGTTCTCTGATCATGGTATTTGAAGTTGCGGGTGCAGCCCCTGTGGCAGCACCAGCGGCGGCTCCGGCTCCGGCGGCTGAACCTGCGAAAGCGGCACCAGCGCCAGCAGTAAGCAAGCCAGCAGAAGGCAAAAATGAATTTGCTGAAAATGACGCTTATGTTCACGCTACTCCAGTCATTCGTCGTCTGGCTCGTGAATTTGGCGTAAATCTGGCTAAAGTAAAAGGTACTGGCCGTAAAGGTCGCATCCTGCGCGAAGACGTTCAGTCTTATGTGAAAGATGCGATTAAACGTGCGGAAGCAGCACCTGCGGCTGCGGGCGGTGGTCTGCCAGGTATGCTGCCTTGGCCAAAAGTTGATTTCAGCAAATTTGGTGAAATCGAAGAAGTTGAAATGAGCCGTATCCAGAAAATTTCTGGTGCTAACCTCAGCCGCAACTGGGTCATGATCCCTCACGTTAATCTGTTCGATGAAGCGGATATCACTGAAGTTGAAGAGTTCCGTAAACAGCAGAATAAAGAAGCTGAGAAGAAACAGCTGGGCGTGAAAATCACTCCGCTGGTGTTCGTCATGAAAGCCGCTGCGAAAGCACTGGAAGCAATGCCTCGCTTTAACAGCTCCATTTCTGAAGATGGCCAGAAGCTGATCCTGAAAAAATATGTCAACATCGGTATTGCGGTTGATACACCTAACGGCCTGGTTGTTCCTGTATTCAAGGACGTCAACAAGAAAGGCATCATGGAACTGTCCAGAGAATTGGCTGAAGTTTCTAAGAAAGCACGTGCTGGTAAGCTGACCGCTTCCGACATGCAGGGTGGTTGCTTCACCATCTCTAGCCTGGGTGGTATCGGTACTACCGGTTTTGCACCAATTGTGAATGCGCCAGAAGTGGCAATCATGGGTCTGTCTCGTTCTTCCATGAAACCAGTCTGGAATGGCAAGGAATTTGTTCCACGTCTGATTCTGCCTATGTCTCTGTCTTTCGACCATCGTGTGATCGACGGAGCAGATGGTGCACGTTTCATCACTTATATTAATCAATTGATGAGCGACATCCGCCGTTTGGTCATGTAATGCAAAGGCCGGTAAATAACCGGCCTAATGATTACTACCGTGACAGAGATTTTCACCTTGCATCTGGCAGGTTGGGATTTCTGTCACGTTAACGCGCTTTTCAGGTTATTTACAATTCTGTAAACTGCTCGCGGTGTGTACGTCCCGGTGGAATATGTTTTTTTTTCGTCTGACTCGCCGGACAAACAATTAAGAGGTCATGATGAGTACTGAAATTAAAGCCCAGGTAGTGGTGCTTGGTGCAGGCCCGGCAGGGTATTCTGCTGCTTTCCGTTGTGCGGACTTAGGGTTGGATACTGTTCTGGTTGAACGTTACTCTACTTTGGGTGGTGTTTGCCTTAATGTTGGTTGTATCCCATCCAAAGCTCTGCTTCATGTTGCCAAAGTGATTGAAGAAGCAAAAGCACTGGCACAACACGGTATCGTGTTTGGTGAACCACAAACTGATATCGATAAGATCCGTCTCTGGAAAGAAAAAGTTATTTCTCAGTTGACAGGTGGTCTGGGCGGTATGGCTAAGGGCCGTAAAGTTAACGTTGTTAACGGTGTTGGTAAATTTACAGGTGCTAACACTCTGGTAGTAGAAGGCGAGAACGGCGCAACAACGATTAATTTTGAGAATGCCATTATCGCAGCGGGTTCACGCCCAATTCAGCTACCCTTCATTCCACATGATGATCCTCGTGTATGGGATTCTACCGATGCACTGGAGCTGAAAACGGTTCCAGGGCGCCTGTTGGTTATGGGCGGTGGTATTATTGGTCTGGAAATGGGTACTGTTTACCACGCTCTGGGTTCTCAGATCGACGTGGTAGAAATGTTCGATCAGGTTATTCCTGCGGCGGATAAAGACGTTGTTAAAGTGTTCACTAAGCGCATCAGTAAGAAGTTCAACTTGATGCTGGAAACTAAAGTGACCGCGGTAGAAGCTAAAGAAGATGGCATCTACGTAACAATGGAAGGTAAGAAAGCACCGGCAGAGCCACAGCGTTATGATGCGGTTCTGGTTGCTATCGGCCGTGTACCAAACGGTAAATTGATTGATGCTGGCAAAGCAGGCGTTGAAGTTGATGATCGTGGCTTTATCCACGTGGATAAACAAATGCGTACTAACGTGCCTCACATCTTTGCTATCGGTGATATCGTTGGTCAGCCAATGCTGGCGCACAAAGGTGTCCATGAAGGTCACGTTGCTGCTGAAGTTATTTCTGGTAAGAAACATTACTTCGATCCAAAAGTGATTCCATCTATCGCTTACACCGAGCCAGAAGTAGCATGGGTTGGTCTGACTGAGAAAGAAGCGAAAGAAAAAGGCATCAGCTACGAAACTGCGACTTTCCCATGGGCAGCATCTGGCCGTGCAATTGCATCTGACTGTTCAGATGGTATGACCAAGCTGATTTTCGATAAAGAAACTAACCGCGTTATTGGTGGTGCTGTTGTTGGTACTAACGGCGGTGAACTGCTGGGTGAAATCGGTCTGGCTATCGAAATGGGTTGTGATGCAGAAGATATCGCTCTGACTATCCACGCTCACCCAACACTGTACGAATCAATTGGTATGGCTGCGGAAATTTACGAAGGCAGCATCACTGACTTACCAAACCCTAAAGCAAAGAAAAAGAAGTAATTCTTTAGATTTTGTAGTAGGTTAAGAAAAAATTCCAAACGGCTTTCAAATAGGGAAGCCGTTTTTATTTGCAGATGTTTACAGAGAGAAATTAAGGAATTTTCAGGCCAAAATAACAACAGGTAGCATTTAAAACTTTAATACCCTTTCTAAGCTCATTTATCCAGAATTTTATTATGGTTCAATGTTGATTTTATGTGAATGAATTAACATGCTATTCAAATTTTGGTATGCTAAACGCCCGAAGCTGAGCATAATTCTAATGTTATGCGAGCAAAATCCTCTGACCTGGCACCCTTGATGATTGTTTTCAGATGATCATTTTCAATGATCATTAGCGGGTGCTGACAGCCGGGTATATAAAATGACAATGAGAGCGAGGAGAAAGTCGTGCTAGAAGAATACCGCAAGCACGTAGCCGAGCGTGCAGCTCAAGGCATCGTCCCTAAGCCGTTAGACGCAGCTCAAGCAGCAGCGCTGGTCGAATTACTGAAGAACCCACCTAAAGGTGAAGAAGCTTTTCTGGTAGATCTACTGACCAATCGTGTTCCTCCTGGAGTAGATGAAGCTGCTTATGTTAAAGCAAGTTTCCTTGCTGCCGTTGCTAAGGGAGAAACTACCTCTCCTTTGGTGACTCAGAAAAAAGCCATTGAATTATTGGGAACCATGCAGGGTGGGTATAATATCCACGCTTTAATTGATGCCCTGGATGATGAAAAGTTGGCTCCAATTGCGGCGAAAGCACTTTCTCATACTTTGCTGATGTTCGACAGTTTCTATGATGTAGAAGAGAAAGCAAAAGCGGGTAATGTCTATGCCAAACAGATTATGCAATCGTGGGCTGATGCAGAATGGTTTCTTGGACGCCCTGAATTAGCGAAAAAAATCACCGTTACCGTCTTTAAGGTTACGGGGGAAACCAACACCGATGATCTTTCTCCTGCCCCTGATGCGTGGTCACGCCCTGATATTCCCCTACATGCTTTGGCTATGCTTAAGAATGCCCGTGAAGGTATTGAGCCTGATCAAGCCGGTGTCGTAGGCCCAATTAAGCAAATTGAAGCCCTGAGCAAGAAAGGTTATCCATTGGCTTACGTTGGAGATGTTGTCGGTACTGGCTCTTCCCGTAAATCGGCAACTAACTCCGTATTGTGGTTTATGGGAGAAGATATTCCGTTTGTGCCCAATAAACGGGGTGCTGGTGTGGTGCTGGGTGGAAAAATTGCCCCCATTTTCTTCAACACTATGGAAGATGCGGGTGCGTTGCCAATTGAGGTGGATGTTTCCAAACTGAATATGGGGGATTTAATTGATATCTATCCCTATAAAGGTGAAATCCGCCATCACGAAACAAATGAGTTATTGGCTACTTTTGCATTGAAAACCGATGTACTGATCGATGAAGTACGTGCGGGTGGTCGTATTCCATTGATTATCGGCCGTGGTTTGACTGGCAAAGCGCGTGAATCATTGGGTTTGCCACTGAGTGATGTGTTCCGTCAGGCAAAAGCGGTGGCGAAAAGCGATCGTGGCTTCTCATTGGCGCAGAAAATGGTTGGACGTGCGTGTGGTAAGAGCGGTATCCGTCCGGGGGAATATTGTGAGCCTAAGATGACGTCTGTGGGTTCTCAGGATACCACTGGGCCAATGACGCGGGATGAGTTGAAAGATTTGGCGTGTCTGGGCTTCTCTGCGGATCTGGTCATGCAATCATTTTGTCATACCGCTGCCTATCCAAAGCCTGTTGATGTGACGACACACCATACTTTGCCTGATTTCATTATGAACCGTGGTGGGGTATCGCTGCGTCCGGGAGATGGCATTATCCACTCATGGTTGAACCGTATGTTGTTGCCAGATACTGTGGGTACAGGTGGAGATTCCCATACCCGTTTCCCAATTGGTATTTCTTTCCCGGCTGGTTCAGGTCTGGTGGCATTTGCTGCGGCAACAGGCGTCATGCCGTTGGATATGCCAGAATCCGTACTGGTTCGCTTTAAAGGAAAAATGCAACCCGGAATAACCTTGCGTGATCTGGTTCATGCCATTCCTTATTATGCGATTCAGCAAGGTTTGCTGACCGTTGAGAAGAAAGGCAAGAAAAACATCTTCTCTGGCCGTATTCTTGAGATTGAAGGTTTGCCAGAACTCAAAGTCGAACAGGCGTTCGAGTTGGCTGATGCGTCTGCCGAACGTTCTGCGGCAGGATGTACCATTAAGCTGGATAAAGAGCCAATTATTGAATATTTGCAGTCGAATATTGTCTTGCTGAAATGGATGATTGCGGAAGGTTATGGTGATCGCCGGACATTGGAACGCCGTATTATCGGCATGGAAAACTGGCTGAAAGATCCTCAATTATTGGAAGCGGATGCAGATGCTGAATACGCAGCGGTTATTGAGATCGATCTGGCAGACATTAAAGAGCCTATTTTATGTGCGCCTAATGATCCTGATGATGCACGTCTGTTATCTGAAGTAGCTAACAGTAAAATTGACGAAGTTTTCATTGGCTCTTGCATGACGAATATTGGTCATTTCCGTGCGGCGGGTAAATTGCTGGATCAGCATAAAGGCCAGCTACCGACTCGCTTGTGGGTTGCTCCTCCGACTAAGATGGATGCCGCCCAATTGACGGAAGAAGGTTATTACAGCGTTTTCGGCAAGAGCGGGGCACGCATTGAGATCCCTGGTTGTTCATTGTGTATGGGGAATCAGGCGCGTGTGGCGGATGGTGCAACAGTGGTATCCACTTCTACTCGTAACTTCCCTAACCGCCTTGGTTCCGGTGCCAATGTTTACCTTGCTTCGGCGGAGTTGGCGGCTGTCGCTTCATTGTTGGGACGCTTGCCAACGCCAGAAGAGTATTTGCAGTTCATGGTTCAAGTCGATGAAACCGCTGCAGATACTTATCGCTACCTTAATTTTGATCAATTGAATCAATACACAGAAAAAGCGGAAGATGTGATCTTCCAAACCGCAGTATAAAAAAGTATATTGCAATGCATGGGGAGGCAAATGCTTCCCCTTTTTTTGTTTTTCTGCCTACCGTTTTATAACAATTTCGTAGTAGTTTTTGTATCAGTTTGTGGACTGCTTCCAAGGTGGAGGTAGCAGAACTGTTTAAAATCCAAATGGAATTATTTGGCATTTGTAAAAATAGTGGGTGAGGGGGTATGTGATGGAATATGAATTTATGCAGGATATTACCGGCCAAGTAACAACATCCTTTTCAATGGATCATGAAGCCATTGGTCATTGGTTGAATGAAGAAGTGAAAGGCGATTTGCGTGTATTGGATAAAATCATTGTGGCCTTGCAAGAGATTAAAGGGAGTGAACGCCAGTGGCAGTTGGCTGGTCATGAATATACGCTATTGATGAGTGAAGATGAGATCATGATCAGGGCTAATCAACTTCAATTTGATACAGAGGTTATAGAAGAAGGAATGAGTTACTACGATAACGAGAGTTTGGCTTTTTGTGGGACAGACGATTTTATCGATATGTTGGCTGATTACAGAGAATTTATTTTACAAAAAAAGAAAACGTAAGGATTAGTGTTCAAGCAATGAAGGCTTTCTGCCATAATTTATATTCCATT
Organism: Xenorhabdus ehlersii; assembly: GCF_003610465.1. GTDB lineage: Bacteria > Pseudomonadota > Gammaproteobacteria > Enterobacterales > Enterobacteriaceae > Xenorhabdus > Xenorhabdus ehlersii. The sequence continues at coordinate 156,722 of NZ_RAQI01000005.1, forward strand.
ACATTTTTGTGTTGTGATAGTGGTTTTCTATTTTTTTGAACAGAAAACTATTTTTGAACAGGAGCCTACACCCTGCTGGTGGCGTTCATTGTGAGTAACGGCATCGAATGGAGATAGGTTCCAACAATAACGGTGGACTTTGTATGGAAAAGATCAATCTGTCACATGAGATTGATAAAGCGGCAAGTTGGTTTACCAACAATCAGGATCTACTGATTCAGTATGCGGTAAACATTGTATCTGCCATTTTGATTCTTATCGTTGGCTTATTTATTGCCAAATTGGCTAATAAAGCAACTAAGCGTGTTATGTCACTGCGTGGCATTGATACCACCATTTCTGATTTTCTATCCGCGATTATTCGTTACGCTATCATAGCATTTACGATTATTGCTGTTCTTGGGAAATTGGGCATTCAGACCGCATCTGTGATTGCTGTAATTGGTGCCGCAGGTTTGGCGGTAGGCCTGGCATTACAAGGCTCACTGTCTAATTTTGCTGCTGGTGTGCTATTGGTGATTTTCCGCCCACTTCGTACTGGCGAATATGTCAGTATTGGCGCTGTGGAAGGAACGGTCATGCAAGTGCAGATTTTCTCAACAACATTGCGCACGGCAGATGGCCGTATCATTGTGATCCCCAACGGTAAAATTATTGCAGACAATATTATCAATACCAGCCGTGAACCTGACCGCCGTACCCAAATTATGGTGGGGGTCGCGTATGATGCGGATATTGATGAAGTGAAAAAAGTGTTGGGTGATGTGATTCAAGAAGATAAACGCATTCAACATGAAAAAGGAGTCACTATCCGCCTGCATGAAATGGCTCCCTCATCATTGAACTTTATTGTGCGTGTGTGGACCACCAATGGTGACGCCTGGAATGTCTACTGGGATTTGATGGAAAACTTTAAGCGTGCTTTGGATAAACACAATATCGGCATTCCTTTCCCGCAAATGGATGTTTATCTGCATCAGCAAAATAGTGTTTTACAGAAGAAGACGGACGAATAATCAAGATATCGTGATGTGAGAATTTCTCACATCACCTTTCCTAATGATCTATTAGAATCATTCATTTTTACTAATGCGTCATCTTGTTTAATATGCATTGATATCGTAACTAATTGAATAATTATTAGGAATCTTTGCATGTTCTCAACATTTATTCAGGGCTTTTTTCTTAGTGCTGCGATGATCCTTCCGCTTGGGCCACAAAATGTATTTGTGATGCAGCAAGGGAGCAGAAAGCAGTTCCATTTAATGAGTGCAACATTATGTTCCACCAGTGATTCTCTGCTCATCATAGCGGGGATATTTGGTGGTAGTGCCTTACTGGGACAATCGGTACTTTTATTGCAAACTGTGACATGGGGAGGCGTCGCATTTTTACTATGGTATGGATGGGGGGCTTTTCGAACAGCGTTATCGGCAGAAGTCGAACATTCCGGTACTGAAAAAACTGTCCAAAGCCGTTGGCGAGTCATAGTAACGCTATTCGCTGTGACATGGCTGAATCCTCATGTTTATTTGGATACCATTGTCGTATTGGGAAGCATAGGAGGACAATTGTCAGCCGAGCTTCGGCCGTGGTTTACCACCGGAGCAGTAATGGCATCGATCAGTTGGTTTTTTGCCTTGTCATTCTTATCTGCGTGGTTTGCACCTGTCCTTAATCGGCCCAGAGCACAACGGATCATCAATATCTTCGTTGGTTGTGTGATGTGGTATATCGCCTGGAGCTTAATTAAGCAAGGATATAGATTTTTTGTTAATTACAATATCTCTCCATAGATACGCTATAGATTACTTCTCTATAGATAGTGTGCTAATGTTTCTGAAAGCACCTTATTCATGTAACTTTAGGAGGTCTTGTGAAACGTAAATCACTGGTATTGGCTGCAATGATGGCTTTAGGAAGCCTGTCTTGCATGACAGCTTCCGCTGCTGATTCACTCTCTATTCCACATATTTCCACCTCTGGTAATGCGATAGTTAAAGCGGCACCAGATATGGCTACTTTGGTAATCCATGTGAGTGAAACGCAAAAGAGTGCGGCAGAAGCAAAGAAAAAAGTCGATGAACGGGTTGCGAAATATTTTGATTTTCTGAAAAACAGTAGCATCGAAAAGAAAGATATTGATGCTGCTAATTTGCGCACCCAGCCAGAATATCAATATGAACAAAAGAGTGGAAAATCGAGTATTACAGGTTATCGGGCGTCGCGTTCAGTTGAAGTGAAAGTTCACAAGCTAGAGCAACTGAATGCCTTATTGGATGGTGCCCTGAAAGCAGGGCTGAATGAAATTAACTCTGTTCAGTTTGGTGTAAGCAATCCGCAACGTTATCGTGATGAAGTCAGACAAAAAGCTATTGAGAATGCTATTCAACAGGCAACTACATTGGCAAAAGGGTTCAACAGTAAGTTAGGTCCTGTATATAGCATTAATTACCGTGCGCCTGAAGCTGTGCCTGTTCCTATGAGCCGTCTGAAATACCAGACAGATCTGTTGGCAGCACCAGCTTCTGACCCAGCCAGTGAAACTTATGAGCCACAGAGTATTGAGTTTTCTGATCACGTTGATGCTGTTTTTGAATTACAGCGTTAATGAGTTTCATCTTCCTGACGTAACATCTGGCGCCCTCGTTTTAGCAGGGTGTCAGTGACTTTTCTCATCGTTCCACTTTCAGGCGCAAAACGATGCCAATAAAGCATACGGCGTTGGCATAGTCCTGGTGTGAGATCGATTAACTCACCGGCTTTTAGCTCCTTGTCGATTTGCAAGTGTGGGATCATGCAACAAGTCGAACCTTGTTTTGCCAATTGAACGAATGCTTCGGAAGAATTCACGATATGGCAGGGCACACTTCCCGGTGATAAATCGAAGTTCTGTTGTAGAAATGCTTGATGCATATCATCTAAATGGTCGAATGCAACCGCAGGTGCTTTCAGTAATGCTGAACGCGTGACGCCATTCGGGAAAAAACGGTTTGCAAACGCTGGAGAGGCTACAAACAGGTAATCCAGAGCACCTAATTTATCAACTAAACAGCTTGGCAAAGGCTGGGATTGAATACTAATCGCTCCGACAACTTCACCACGCCGCAAACGCTCTTGAGTCCGGGTTTCATCTTCCACTTGAATATTTAGCCGAATAGGCAAATCGGATAAAACAGGGTGGAGAGCCGGTAAAAGCCACGTCGCCAGGCTGTCCGCATTAACAGCAAGGGAAAGCAATAACGGGATCTCATTACTATTTTCATCACCAAGCCATTGCGCTTCCAGTAGTTCCACCTGATGTAATAGCGCAAGTAACTTTTGCCCTTGTTCTGTAGGGTGGGGAGGAACAGTGCGTACCAATAGCGGCTGACCAAACATATTTTCTAATTGCTTGATTCTCTGGGATACCGCTGATTGGGTAATACAAAGTTTTTGCGCTGCCCGCTCGAAACCACGTTCTTTGATCACTGCATCTAATGCTTGCAATGATCGGTAATCAGGACGTTTCATTGAAAATAAGATTCTCCGTGTTTGCTCTTTTTGTGTTACAGCTCAATATTAAAACCATTATGTGGCCTAACCAGCACTATGCCATATTTTTTCATGAGGTGAGCCAATATTGTTTATACTAGCCGTCAGATTTTTCCTTGTAACTGATTATAGGCTGTGATCAATATGACTCAGGACGAACTGAAAAAAGCAGTAGGTTGGGCGGCATTAGAATACGTTAAAACGGGCACAATTGTCGGTGTTGGTACAGGTTCTACCGCAGCGCATTTTATTGATGCGTTAGGCACTATCAAAGATAAAATTGAAGGTGCTGTGTCAAGTTCAGAGGCATCAACTGAGAAATTGAAAAGTCTCGGTATTCCTGTGTTTGACTGCAATGAGGTTGACACTTTGGATATTTATGTTGATGGTGCTGATGAAATTAATGGCCAAATGCAGATGATCAAAGGTGGCGGCGCAGCGTTAACCAGAGAAAAAATCATCGCGGCGGTTGCGAAGAAATTTATTTGTATTATTGATTCGTCTAAGCAAGTCGATGTGTTAGGCAAATTCCCTCTGCCAGTTGAAGTCATCCCAATGGCACGGGCTTATGCGGCTCGTGAGCTGGTGAAATTGGGCGGAACACCGGTTTATCGTGAAAACGTAGTAACAGATAATGGCAACCATATTCTGGATGTTCACAATCTCTCTATTGTCGATCCCATTGAGTTAGAAGATAAGATCAATGGGATCGCTGGCGTGGTAACGGTGGGACTGTTTGCTAATCGAGGAGCTAATGTGATGCTGGTAGGTACTGCGGATGGCGTTAAGACGCTCACTGAATAATCATTTATTGAGGGCAGAATAATCTGCCCTCAAAATATTTTTATATTTATTCAAAATGGAAAATTTAGTGATATATATCACTTTTCTGTCTAAAAAAACCTCAAAACTCTGTCTTTATCCCGTAACGAATTATTTTACTTTGCATAACAACTTATTTACTGTTGCTTATTCTGTAATATAAGCAATCGATTGTATTGCCGTTACTGTTTTTTTTGTTATTTTGGTGGAATCGATATGCATTATGAAAGTGAGTACAACTAGGGTGGGCAAATGGTTAAGGTATCTTTAGAAAAGGACAAAATTAAATTTCTGCTGCTGGAAGGCGTTCACCAAAGCGCAGTAGATAGCCTAAAAGCGGCAGGGTACAGCAATATTGAATATCACAAAGGGGCATTAGAACCTGAAGAATTGAAAGAAGCGATCCGTGATGCCCGATTTGTCGGAATTCGTTCCCGCACCCAATTGACCGAAGAGATTTTCGGCGTAGCGGAAAAGCTGGTTGCAGTTGGGTGTTTTTGTATTGGTACTAATCAGGTTGACCTGAAAGCCGCAGCAAGTCGTGGTATTCCGGTATTTAATGCCCCTTTTTCTAATACGCGTTCGGTCGCTGAAATGGTATTAGGTGAGCTGTTGTTGCTATTGCGCCGTATTCCTGAGGCGAATGCCAAAGCCCACAATGGGATATGGGATAAGCAAGCAAAAGGCTGCTACGAAGCGCGTGGTAAAAAATTAGGTATTATCGGTTACGGGCATATTGGTACACAGCTTGGCATATTGGCTGAAAATATTGGCCTGAATGTCTATTTCTATGATATTGAAAATAAATTGCCATTAGGTAATGCACAGCAAGTTCATCATTTGTCTGAATTGTTGAATATGAGTGATGTCGTGAGCCTGCATGTTCCTGAAACCGCTTCAACCAAAAATATGATTGGCGCGGCAGAACTGGAATTGATGAAACCAGGTTCGATTTTGATCAATGCATCACGCGGCACTGTGGTCGATATTGATGCACTCAGCAACGCGTTGGAAACTGGGCACCTCTCTGGTGCGGCGATCGACGTCTTTCCTCATGAACCTGCAACAAACAATGATCCTTTCATCTCACCATTAAGCCAGTTTGATAACGTGCTGCTGACGCCACATATTGGGGGATCGACGCAAGAAGCCCAGCAAAATATCGGTTATGAAGTTTCAGGTAAACTGGTCAAATATTCTGACAATGGTTCTACATTATCAGCGGTCAATTTCCCAGAAGTATCGCTCCCTGTTCATGCCAAGGATACTAACCGATTACTGCATATCCATGAAAACCGCCCAGGTATCTTGACTAGTATTAACCAAGTGTTCACTGAGCAAGAAATCAATATTGATGCTCAATATCTGCGGACTGACAGCGGTATTGGTTATGTTGTGATTGATATTACGACGCAGAATTCAGCTCAAGCTGAACAGGTCTTGCAGAAACTAAAATCCTTGCCAGGCACGATCCGTTCTCGCTTGCTTTACTAAGATATAATGACTGGTTAAAGGTCATTATTGATTAAGACGAAAAAACGCATTAAAAATAAGGGGCTATTGAAGGCACAATAGTCCCTGTTAACTCACTGAGTAGCATACTAATTCATATCCATTGCCATACTTTTTCTGGTGTAATGATCTCTGGCAGAGGAATATCCCAACTCTCACTGGGCAGTTTCTCAACTAACTGCAAATTATGAGCTAATCCAATCGGATAAAAATTCTGTTGTTGCCATTTCGCGAGAGTCCTATCGTAAAAACCGCCGCCCATCCCCAGGCGTTGCCCCGTACAATCGAAAGCGACCAGAGGAATAAACATGACATCAAGTTCGGAGATGGGTAAAACCTGCCGGATATCCAACTGAGGCTCTTCGATATTAAAACGGTTGCGAATAAGAGGCGTGTCTGCGCAATAACGGAGAAACAGCAAGTGATTCCGGCTGAAAGGATGCAATATTGGCAAGTAGACCTGTTTGTTTTGCTGCCAAAGTTGTTGCATTAGCGGACGTGTATCTAATTCCCCATCAAAGGAGAGGTAAAGGGCAACTTTGTCAGCTTGCTGGATCTTAGGGTGAGCTATAGCCTGTTTAACGGCTTGCTGGGCAAATTGCAATTGTTGTTCGGGAGATAGATTTTGACGTAGTTGCCGAATTTTTTTTCTAATGGATTTGCGCAGAGAAAAAGGAGCATCTGATTGCATGATACCTGCCTGTTAATTAACGCAGAAAAGGATACAAAACAGATAAAGAATGGGAGGTTCTCCAAGATGCCGTTACAGGTGGTAACCCTTGAACCCTTGGTTCAAGGTGAACGCAGCGTCGTTGCTATTAGGCTTCTTGGTCTAGCCAAGCATGCTCACAAGAAACGTAGCACCACATTCTATAGAGATGAAATATCGGCTCAGGGGACTTCCCTGCTCACGAACACCTCAGAGAAATTTTTTGCTGCTTAAACCAACTAAATAGGCTTTAAGCAACGCTATGAAGCCTATTGTATGGAACTAAACGAAGAAAGCAACTGCTTATATTAATCTATAGTGACTACTGCCTGATTTATCAACAAGATTTAGCTGACGGGTAGGAGTATCAGGTAATTTTACCTTGCTCTAACAGTGCCTTTTCAATGGATTGCTGGAGCATTTTTATTTTTTGTTCCATATTGTAAGCATAATCACGGGTTTTCATCTTCTCCTGTGCCAACTCGTGACAGACATTCAGTGCCACAATAAAAACCAGTTGCTCAGTGTTAGTGACTCTGGTGCGTTCTTTAAGGTTATGCAAACGCTGATCAAGTTCCTCAGCAGCAGCTTGCAACGCTTCAATCTGCTCTGTTGGACAATTGACACGTAATGACCGCCCAAAAATCTGAATATCTACTGGTTGTGCAGACATGACACCTTCCTGATTTATTATTGTGCCGATACCTTGATGTTGATATATATCCCTTATCTCTCAAATTGCGGCTTTGTTGCCAGAGCTATAATTTGAAATCTATTGGGTATAAAGTAAATTATGGTATAAAACAAGGCCGACACCAATCATTACCGTACAATACCAAAAGCCCCTTTTTCTTCCCTTCATCTTCAAACTGCTGCTTTTGGGCAATGTTCACTTATCCCAGTCAATTAGTTATAGATATAAAGTATCTATGTTTTGGGGATTCGTGCCCTTGCTATCAACGCGGCATCTCGAAATCGATTGGGGATATATCGGTGTGTGCTGTCTGGTATAGCGACTCCCCTTGATGGTAGCATAGCATGAACTTATATCGCCAACGATGATCAATATACATGTCTATACAAAACTCATTACCTAATTATCAATCATTTGATGAAATTTTGCATCAACAGTCCGTTGCACTGACAGCAGCAGAAATGCATGGCTTAATCAGTGGGTTACTATGCAGTGGAAATCATGGCGGTAATCACGAGAGTAGTTGGCAGACACTGGTGCATGATCTTGCGAATGATGGCCTGGCATTTTCTCAGGTTTTGGCTCTGCCGCTTAGGGAATTGTACGAAACGACGTTTGAATTGCTGGATGACAGTAGTTTCTCGTTCCATCTGTTGCTTCCTGATGAAGAGGCGGGGGTTTTTGAATGCGCAGAAGCGTTGGCGGGATGGGTCAACCACTTTCTGCTCGGATTGGGCGTAGCCAATCCTAAATTGACAGAAAATCCAGAAATTCAGGAAGTTATCACCGATTTACGTAACATCGGCATGTTGGGCTATGATGAAGACGAAGATCAAGAAGAGCTATCTCAAGCCCTTGAAGAAGTGCTGGAATATGTCCGTGTTGCAGTTCAACTCTGTTATATCGTGTTTGCGACACCTAAAACCTCAGGCAGTGCAAAAAATGAAAAACCAACATTGCACTGATTGGGGGTATTCACCCTATAAATTTCAAGCCTTGAAAGATAAGGGGTATCCCAACTAACAATATGGAATTGCAGGAGAGGGTATGACTAAACAAGAATATTTATCTCGTCGTCAGGCATTATTGTCGAAAATGGCACCAGCCAGTGCGGCTATTATTTTTTCGGCTCCGCCTGCGACACGTAATTCAGATAGTGAATATCCCTACCGTCAGCACAGTGATTTTCTGTATCTGACAGGATTCAGTGAACCGGAAGCGGTTCTGATACTGATCAAAAGCGACGAAACCCACAATCATAGTGTGTTGTTTAATCGTATTCGCGATTTGACTGCGGAAATTTGGTTTGGTCGTCGTCTTGGACAAGAAGCTGCATTGGAAAAGTTGGGGGTGGATCGTGCCCTGCCATTCGATGATCTCAATGAACAACTCTATTTGTTATTGAATGGCTTGGAAGTGGTTTATCACGCCCAGGGAGAATTTGAGTACGCTGATAACATCGTCTTTAGTGCCTTGGATAAATTGCGAAAAAACAGCCGTCGTAATTTTAAGGCGCCAACGATCATGGCAGACTGGCGCCCGTGGCTGCATGAAATGCGTCTGTTTAAGTCAGAAGCTGAATTAGAAATCTTGCGCAAAGCGGGGGAAATCAGTGCTCAGGCGCATATCAGGGCGATGCAGGCTTGCCGTTCTGGTATGTTTGAATACCAGCTTGAAGCCGAAATTCACCATGAATTTACCCGTCAGGGGGCGCGTTATCCGGCTTATAACACCATTATTGGCGCGGGAGAAAACGCCTGTATTCTGCATTACACTGAAAATGAACGTCGTATGAACGATGGCGATTTAGTGTTAATTGATGCGGGGTGTGAATATGAGGGATATGCCGGTGACATTACGCGGACATTTCCGGTAAATGGCAAGTTTACGCGCCCTCAGCGTGAAATTTATGACATTGTGCTGGAAGCTATCAATCTTTCTTTGGAACTGTATAGACCAGGTATCAGCATAAGCGAGGTCACGAGACAGGTTGTACGTGTCATGGTGAAGGGATTGGTAAGATTGGGAATTATGCATGGTGAAGTCGAACAATTGATCGAAACCAATGCTTATCGTCAATTTTTCATGCATGGTTTGAGTCACTGGTTGGGGCTGGATGTGCATGATGTAGGCGATTACGGCGTTGATCGCGATAGAATTCTGGAACCTGGTATGGTGCTAACTGTAGAGCCAGGGCTTTACATTGCACCCGATGCAGATGTCCCGCCGGAATACCGTGGTATAGGTATCCGTATTGAAGATGACATTGTGATAACGGAAACAGGAAATGAAAACCTGACTGAGCTTGTCGTGAAAGATCCAGATGAAATAGAAGCTCTGATGGCTCAGGCAAAGCACAGTTAAGGTTAAAGTAATCAGGAAGTTATAATGAACGTGATTATTGTGGGCGGAGGAATGACGGGAGCGACATTGGCTCTGGCTATTGCCTCGTTGAGTCGGGGGCAATTACAAGTCTCCTTGATTGAAGCAGCAGAACCGGCCAAGGAACATCCTGGTTTTGATGCGAGGGCTATTGCCTTGGCTTATGGTACATGTCAGCGCTTGCATCAGATCGGTATTTGGCCTGCATTGCAACATTGTGTTACCCCAATAACTCACGTTCATGTCAGCGACCGCGGTAATAGCGGTTTCGTCAACATCTGCGCCAGTGACTATGATATTTCGGCATTGGGCAATGTAATTGAATTGCATGATGCTGGAATTCATCTTTTTGATTTATTAAAACAATCTCCAAATATTAAACTTTACTGTCCGGCTAAAATGAGTTCCGTTGAACGTTTAGAAAGTTCTGTGGTGGTTTCGCTGAATAATGGCGAAAAACTGACAGGAGAACTGCTGGTCGCGGCGGATGGTAGCCACTCTGCGATAGCTCAGGCGTGTAATATACCCTTTCAACGGCGATCTTATGGACAGGCAGCCATTATTGCCAATGTGCTGACTTCTGAACACCCTCAAGGAAGGGCATTCGAGCGTTTTACCAAACATGGACCATTGGCATTGTTGCCTATGTCGGAAGGGCGCAGTTCACTGGTATGGTGTCATCCACTGGAAAAACAGTCAGAAGTCAATAACTGGAGCCAGCATGAATTTCTCCAACAGCTACAAAAAGCATTTGGTTGGCGTTTGGGGAAAATGCTGGGAACCGGTCAACGATATAGTTATCCATTGACGTTGTCGACAGCCAGCAGGCAAATTAGCCACCGTTTAGCACTGGTAGGTAATGCCTCCCAAACTTTGCATCCGATAGCCGGACAGGGCTTTAACTTAGGGATGCGTGATGTGATGGCTTTGGCTCAAGTCATTTCAGTAGCGGCCACTGCTGGACAGGATATTGGCGCCTATAAAGTACTGGCACAGTATCAGCAACAGCGTCAGGCAGATCGTGAAACTACCATTGAACTCACGGATGGGCTGGTCAGGTTATTCGCTAATGACTACTTACCGTTAAAAATGGGGCGTAATCTTGGCTTGAAGACAATGGAAAGATTATCCCCAATGCGGGATCTCTTTGCCCGTCAGACATTAGGTTGGGTTGCACAGTCACCATTGGCAGATTAAGCAGATTAAGAGGAAAGAAAAAATGCAATCATTTGATGTGGTGATCGCAGGGGGCGGAATGGTTGGCCTTGCGCTGGCTTGTGGTTTACAAGGTAGTGGTTTGCGCATCGCGATTGTAGAAGAGCACCCACCGACAAAGCCATTTGGTGTCAATGATGAATATGCGTTGCGTGTTTCAGCCATCAATGCAGCCAGTGAACGATTACTCACCCATCTTGGTGTCTGGCAAGATATTCTTGCAATGCGAGCGAGCCCTTATCAGGGAATGGAAGTTTGGGATCAGGACAGTTTCGGGCGTATTCAGTTTAATGCGGGGGAAAATGGACTGACACACCTGGGCCATATCATCGAAAACTGTGTGATCCGGCAAGCACTTTGGCAACGCGCGGAAAATCTGCCAGATGTGATGATCTTTACTCCATCTTCTCTCAAGAATGTTGTCTGGGGAGAAAACGAAGCTTTCATCACTTTATCTGATGGAAGGATGCTGACTTCACGCTTAGTCGTTGGTGCAGATGGTGCTCACTCTTGGCTGCGTCAACATGCAGATATTCCGCTGACTTTCTGGGATTATGAACATCATGCATTGGTAGCGACAATTCGTACTGAAGAGTCTCATGAAGGTGTTGCGCGTCAGGTTTTCCACGGTGATGGGATACTGGCTTTCCTGCCCCTGCCAGATCCTCACTTATGTTCAATTGTGTGGTCACTACCGGCTGAATCTGCGCAACAGCGCAAATCTATGGAATCCGCGTTGTTCAATCGGCAGCTAAGCGCGACATTTGATATGCGTCTTGGTCAATGTGAACTGATCAGTGATCGACAAACCATTCCATTGACGGGGCGTTATGCCCGCAATTTTGCCGCTCATAGATTGGCACTCTTGGGCGATGCAGCACACACTATCCACCCACTGGCTGGTCAGGGGGTTAATCTCGGATTTATGGATGTGGCAGAACTGATAGGTGAATTGAGCCGTTTAAACCAGCAAGGAAAAGACATCGGCCAGTATCTCTATTTAGGGCGTTATGAGCGTCGCCGTAAACACAGTGCGGCGGTTATGCTTGCAGGTATGCAGGGTTTTCGTCAGCTATTTGATGGCAATAACCCGGCTAAAAAATTATTGCGCGGTATTGGGTTATCCTTGGCTGATCACTTACCGGCAATGAAGCCGCAATTGCTTCGTCATGCAATGGGGCTAAATGACCTTCCTGATTGGCTGATCTCTCAAACCGCTTCGGTTGAAAAAATCTAATTCAGCCCGCGAATTAGAATTAGTTTTTCTCATATTAGGCTAAAGTGTGTTAAGTCGATTTACTTCATACTTTAGCCTTTTTTCAATCTAAAAATATTGTTTTCTGTCATTTGTTAAAAATTTTGAGTGTTTTTGTGTAATAAATTAGACAAAAATTCTGCATGGCAATAAGGGTCTTTTTGGATTGCCGCTGCAATGCAGCTAATTTATTTTATGGTTCATTTCCTGTTTCAGTGGTAACTTCTGATCCCAAGGTATCGTTTGCGTGATTAACCGTTTCTTTGCTTCATGATCCAACACCTGCCGGTTAATGCGCCGTCTGTTTTTTCAGGTCACGAATGTTTTCATGTCAAGAATGTAAAGAGGGAAATAATGTCAAAACACACCCCACTATATGATCAACATCTGGCATGCGGAGCACGCATGGTAGATTTTCATGGCTGGATGATGCCCCTGCACTATGGTTCACAAATCGACGAGCATCATACAGTGCGTACTGATGCCGGTATGTTCGACGTTTCCCACATGACAATTGTGGATCTACACGGTCCAGGTTGTCGTGATTTTCTCCGTTATCTTCTGGCCAATGACATTGCTAAACTCACCGAGCAGGGCAAAGCACTGTATACCGCAATGTTAAATGCTTCCGCTGGCGTTATTGATGACCTGATTGTTTATTTCTTCACTGATAACTTTTATCGCATGGTTGTGAATTCAGCGACCCGCGAGAAAGACCTGGCATGGATTAACCAACATGCTGAGAAATATGACGTTGAAATGACTGTGCGTGATGATTTGGCTCTGATTGCTGTTCAGGGACCAAACGCGCAAGTGAAAGTTCAATCACTGCTAAGCGATGAGCAGAAGCAGACGATAACTGGCATTAAACCTTTCTTTGGTGTCCAGTCGGGAAATCTATTTATTGCTACGACGGGTTATACCGGTGAAGCAGGTTATGAAATTGCACTGCCTAAAGAACACGCGGCAGATTTCTGGCAGCAGTTGTTGGCTGTAGGGGTAAAACCTGCAGGATTGGGGGCGCGTGACACATTGCGTCTTGAAGCGGGCATGAACCTTTATGGTCAAGAAATGGATGAAACTATTTCACCGTTGGCCGCCAACATGGGCTGGACAATTGCCTGGAAACCGGAAGATCGTCAGTTCATTGGCCGTGAAGCATTGGAAAGACAACGTGAAACGAATACTGAACAATTAGTTGGACTGGTCATGCGTGAAAAAGGGGTATTGCGTGGTGGTTTAACTGTCAGTTTCACTGATGGTTCCGGAGAAATGCGTTCTGGAGTAATTACCAGCGGAACATTCTCTCCAACCTTAGGATTTAGTATAGCCCTTGCACGTGTACCGCAAGGTATTGGTGAACAGGCGGTTGTCCAGCTCCGTAATCGTGAAATTCCTGTTCAGGTTGTTAAACCTGGCTTTGTACGGATGGGCAAATCACTTGTAGATTGAACAAAAAACAAGGAGAAGGCAACGATGAGTCATGTACCAGTAGAATTAAAATATACAGAATCACATGAATGGGTTCGCTCGGAAGGAAATGGTGAATATACCGTAGGCATTACCGAACATGCCCAGAATTTATTGGGAGATATGGTATTTGTTGATTTGCCTGAAATAGGCACAAAAGTAAATAGTGGTGATGATTGTGCTGTTGTAGAGTCAGTCAAAGCGGCTTCTGATATTTACGCACCAGTGAGTGGTAAGATTATTGCGGTTAACTCTGACCTGGAAAGTTCTCCCGAATTAGTGAACAGTGAACCCTATAACGAAGGTTGGCTGTTCCGCATTAAAATAACCGATGAGAGTGAACTCGCTAATTTGCTCGATGCCGAAAGCTATCGGTCACTCTTGGAAGAAGACGAATAATGTTTTTGAATCGCCCCATATCACATTGTGAGTGGGGCGTTTTTTTGTATGCCGTTTTTTATAGCCAATGGATTTCAAGTGATAGGCATCAAAACTGTAACTTGAAAGATAGAAGGCATAGCGAGTTTCAGGAAATTATCATCAATGACTCAGACATTAATCCAACTTGAAAATCAAGGTGAATTCATTCGTCGCCACATTGGTTCTTCTGCTGAACAGCAAACAGAGATGCTGGCGATAGTAGGTGCAAATTCTCTTGATGATTTGACCAATAAAATTGTTCCTCGTGATATCGCATTATCAGAACCTCCTGCGGTTGGTGAAGGTGTGACTGAACAACAGGCCCTGGCTGAATTGAAAGCGATAGCGAGCCAGAACCAGCGCTATCAATCGTATATCGGTATGGGATATTCACCCGCAATTCTTCCCCCCGTTATTTTGCGTAATTTGTTGGAAAATCCGGGCTGGTATACTGCATATACCCCTTATCAACCGGAAGTTTCTCAAGGCCGATTAGAAGCCTTGCTGAACTTTCAGCAAGTCACAATTGACCTGACAGGTTTAGATCTTGCTTCTGCTTCACTACTGGATGAAGCAACAGCAGCCGCAGAAGCGATGGCAATGGCAAAACGGATCAGTAAGCTGAAAGGGGCTGAACGTTTCTTTGTGGCAGATGATATTCATCCACAAACGTTGGATGTAGTACATACCCGTGCTGAAACATTTGGATTTGAAGTCATTGTTGATAAAGCAGAAAAAGTACTGGAACTGGAAGGGGTTTTTGGTGTCCTGCTGCAACAAACAGGAACGACGGGTGTAGTCCATGATTACAGTGACCTGATTGCAAAACTGAAAGAGCGTAAAATCATTGTCAGCGTTGCTGCGGATTTCATGGCATTGGTCATATTGACCGCGCCGGGCAAACAAGGTGCCGACATTGTATTTGGTTCTGCACAGCGTTTTGGTGTGCCGATGGGATATGGCGGCCCTCACGCTGCCTTCTTTGCATGTAGAGATGAATTCAAACGTTCCATGCCGGGTCGTATTATCGGTGTTTCCCGTGATGCAGCGGGTAACAGGGCACTGCGCATGGCGATGCAAACCCGCGAGCAGCACATTCGTCGTGAGAAAGCGAATTCCAATATCTGTACTTCGCAAGTTTTACTGGCCAATATTGCGGGAATGTACGCCGTTTATCACGGTTCTGAAGGTTTGAAGCGCATTGCTAACCGTATTCACCGACTGACAGATATTCTGGCTGCTGGTTTGCAAAAGGCGGGTATCACACTACGTCATAAGACATGGTTTGATACATTGGCGATTGAAGTGTCAGATAAGGCTCAGGTACTGGCAAGAGCGGCTAAAGCACAAATTAACTTGCGTACCGATATTCTTGGTGCCGTCGGTGTATCCTTGAGTGAAAAAACCAGCCGCGATGATTTAGTAACCCTGTATCAAGTGATTACAGGTTCTGACTCAGTGCTGGATATTGATGCTCTTGATCGTGAAATCGCGACAGGCAGCCAATCTATTCCAGCTTCCATGCTGCGTAATGACGACATTTTGACACATGACAATTTCCGTCGTTACCACAGCGAAACTGACATGATGCGTTATATGCACAGTCTGGAGCGTAAAGATCTGGCGCTGAATCAAGCCATGATCCCGCTGGGTTCGTGTACCATGAAACTGAATGCAGCGGCGGAAATCATGCCGATTACCTGGCCTGAATTCACTGATATGCATCCGTTCTGCCCGCCAGAACAAGCGCAGGGTTATCACCAGATGATCAGCCAACTTTCCCATTGGCTGGTATTGTTGACGGGATATGATGCTGTTTGTATGCAGCCAAACTCCGGCGCCCAAGGGGAATATGCCGGTCTGCTGGCAATTCGTCGCTATTACGCCAGCCGTGGTGAACAACATCGCCATATTTGCTTAATTCCAAGCTCTGCGCATGGCACAAACCCGGCTTCTGCTCATATGGCAGGAATGACCGTTGTTGTTGTGGACTGTGACAAAGAAGGCAACATTGATCTGGTTGATTTGCGTGAAAAAGCGCAAAAATACAGTGACAATCTTGCCTGTATCATGGTGACTTACCCGTCAACGCACGGTGTCTATGAAGAAACCATCCGTGAAATTTGTGAAATTATTCATCAAAACGGGGGGCAGGTTTATCTTGATGGTGCGAACATGAACGCACAAGTCGGGATTACAACTCCGGGCTTTATTGGTGCGGATGTTTCGCATCTGAACCTGCATAAAACCTTCTGTATTCCACACGGTGGTGGTGGTCCAGGAATGGGACCGATTGGTGTGAAAAAACATCTCGCACCATTTGTGCCAGGTCATTCAGTGGTTGAAATGGATGAAGTCACTACATTAGGTGCAGTATCCGCAGCGCCATTTGGCAGTGCATCTATCCTGCCAATTAGCTGGATGTATATTCGCATGATGGGGGCAAAAGGGCTGAAACAGGCCAGCCAGGTTGCGATCCTGAATGCAAACTACATTGCAGCCCGTCTGAAAGGCGCTTATGAAATCCTCTATACCGGACGTGATGGGTACGTTGCTCACGAATGTATTCTGGACATTCGCCCACTGAAAGAAGAATTCGGCATTAGTGAGATGGATATTGCCAAGCGTTTGATTGACTACGGTTTCCATGCACCAACCATGTCATTCCCGGTTGCGGGAACCTTGATGGTTGAACCAACGGAATCAGAGAGTAAAGTTGAAATTGATCGTTTTATTGACGCAATGCTGGCAATTCGACAAGAGATCAGCAAAGTGGCAAGCGGAGAATGGCCTTTGGAAGATAATCCATTGGTCAATGCCCCACACGTTCAGGCTGAACTCATTTCTGATTGGGATCATGCCTATAGCCGTGAAATTGCCGTTTTCCCAACTGCGGAAACGAAAGCCAATAAATACTGGCCGACGGTTAAACGTCTTGATGATGTTTACGGTGATCGCAATTTACATTGCTCTTGTGCGCCAATTGAAAATTATCGTTAGTCATAAATAAATTAACGAGACTCAACGAAAGCAGTGTTAGGAAATATTGCTGACACTGCTTTTTTTATTAATTAAATTAATATACGGGGTAATGACTGTCATGATAACAATTTGCTGATTGATTTTATAATTCTTCGATTTTGCATAATATTCAAATGACAAAAATTGATGTGATTTGTCGTCGTATCTGGCAACTTGAATTTCTATTTTGCTTAAATAACGTGAGCTTCGCTTAAAAAAGGAACTAAGAAAGAATCTTAAAGCTGCCAGTGGTACCTGACAGCTTGATTTAGGGGATTAGAGGAGAAAAGGCAGGAAATTATTTCAACCAGCCTTTTTCTTTTGCTGCTTCTAATTGTGGTAGCAGGTATTTCCATAGTTCAGGATAACTTTCGGCAACAAAGTGGAGCAGATTGTAAACTTGCTCAAAGCGAATATTATTCTCAACCCAGCTCTGTCCTTCGTTATGCAGGTTCATAAATACCGGCATAATTCTATCGAGGGTTTTAGCAAAACGCGCTTCCGGTGTGATGGCGTCTTCGTATTCGTGCCAAAGTTCCAAAAAGTATTTTCCCTGGGTTTCCGGTAATAAGCCAAAAATACGGTTAGCTGCTTTCACTTCATGTTCGTGAATGGCTTCACGGGCAGCCAGATCGAACGCGATAACATCACCCGCATCGATCTCAACTATGTCATGAATCAAAGCCATCTGTACGACGCGGCTAATATCCACATCTCCGGCATAAGGAGCAAAGCCAAGCACAGCAATAGCAAAATGCCAGCTATGTTCAGCGGAGTTTTCATGGCGCGTATTATTCAATAACTTTGTTCTGCGATGGACATATTTTAATTGATCCAGTTCCATAATAAACGCAATGACATCGGTAAAAGGGCCGAAATCAACAGGAGGTACAGCTAATGACATACAAAAACCTCAATAGTTATTTTTCTTCGTTTAGTGAATAAGGCAATGTTTGAAGGGTAAGAACACTACCTTCATCATCGCGGATACGAAATACACTCTCTGCTTCCATATCATTATTCATGACAACTTGTACCCAGATTGAACCATCAACCAGTTTGACCGCTGCCAATACTGAGCCTGTCCGACGCCATTTATCGCCCAATTGCCATTCCAAATCATCGCCAACGGCAGGCAGGGAAGAAGCATTACCTGCCAGCCAGTACATGGCTCGCTTGTTTGCCCCACGATATTTGGCTCTGGCTACCATTTCCTGACCGGTATAACAGCCTTTCTTGAAGCAGATACCGTTTTCGATTGCTTGCAGGTTGGTTGCTTGTGGAATAAATTGTGCGCTGCTGGCAGCATCAATCACTGGGAACCCTGCTTCAATCTCCAGCGCCAGCCATTGTTGGCTGTCATTCAACTGCGATTGAAACTCTTCAACTAACGTTTCGGTCAATTTAGCGGCAGTTGTTTTGTCCGTGACGATAAGGAAACGTTCAGCGGGAAGCGCGAAGTGGAGAAGGGTTGTGGCTTCGTGCTGGATAACAGGAGATTCGGTATCAGGCAGGGTTGGGAAGAGGGTTGTCAGCGCTTCCCGACTTCCTGTGCCAGCGACACCGAGCAAGATATTTGCTTCATCTTTGGCAAGCGTCACTTTAGAAAACACAGCATACTTTTTCAATTCAGTTAATTGGGTTTCTAACAATGAGCGGCGTTCAATATAGGCAAAACCTTCACCACGCTGAAACAGTCGTAAGTTGCTCCACATCTTGCCTTTGGCATCACAATGGGCAGTTAACACATGCTGGTTATCATTCAGAGAAGTAAGATCGGCTGTAATCTGACCTTGCAGATACTTTTTCGTATCAGCGCCAATGGCTGTCACTATCCCCCAATCATCAAGGGAAATTAAAGTCAGTGGTAGTGTTGCAGAAGGGGATGGATCTTGTGCAGAAAACGGAGTTTGATAAGTCATAGCAGCTCCTGCCAGTAAACTAACTAAGAAATAACGTTAATGGTAAAAGAGATGCGGTTTAATGCAAAGGAGTTATTCTTGTTATTTATGGATAAGGCATGCATGGTCAATTTGTTGCGATAGGCTTCGCATCTTGTCGATATATCTCATGATCCCACCGATGCAGATGATGAAAAACAGGCCAGAATCGTTAATAATCTTATTACCGTCTTAATGGCACGAATGAAAATGATAAAGAGGCTTTTTAAACATGGACATTGATAATAAAGCACGTATTCACTGGGCATGTCGTCGTGGAATGCGTGAACTGGATATTTCTATCATGCCATTTTTTGAATATGAATATGATTCATTGGGTGATGATGACAAACGAATTTTCGTCCGTTTGCTGGAGTGCCCAGATCCCGACCTTTTCAATTGGCTCATGAATCATGGACGGCCTGAAGATGATGAGCTGTATCATATGGTGAAATTGATCCAGAGCAGAAACCAAGCCCGTGGTCCTGTGGAACAGTAAATTAAGAGAGTCTCGCCATACTCGCCTGTTTTCCACGGGCGTGCATGGTGTAGTCGCAATTGCTGCTTTGGTGGCACTCTGGCCGATTAACAGCGCTTGTTTTTGGCTTCCATTTTTCTGGTTTTCACTGTTTGCCATCATTATAAGCAGTTGGGCATGGAGCCAGAAAAATATCCGGCAGTGTCAGGGCAGGTTGGTACTGTTCAAAGGCAACAAAGTGCATTGGCAAAAAGCTGCCTGGCGCATCACTCAGCCACCGTGGTTCCATCGCTATGGAATGGTGGTTATGCTCCATGCATTTAGTCAGGCAGAAAATAGTCAGGCAGAAAATATGCGCTACCAACCGCCAATTCGATTATGGATAGCATCAGATAGTATATCGCCTGCTGCCTGGCGTCATTTGAATCAATTGATGCGCCAATACCCTGGACGGTGACGACCGTTAAAACAGCGCTTCCATTTCAGCCAATATCTGCATGCACCATTCGCCTAAGCGTTCATCTGTTTGTTCGAATTGGTTCACATCATCCAGAGCCAGCCCGACAAAATGTTTACCATCTTCGGACAGCGGTTTCGGGCTGGTAAATTCATAACCGTCTGTTGGCCAAAACCCAATAAACTGTACACCCGTTGGTAGCAGATGGTGATACAGCATTCCCAATGCATCCAAAAACCATTCACCATAATCGATCTGATCGCCCATTCCATACATAGCAACGATTTTTCCTGCCAGATCTAACGAGGGAAGTTGATCCCAAATAGCCAGCCAATCCTCCTGTAATTCACCGAAATCCCAAGTAGGGATACCGAGGACCAGGACAGAATATTCCTCCATCAAGCGGGGATCACAATCCTTGACATCATGTAGTTCGATCAGATCTTCACCGAGTATATCGCGTATTTTTTCTGCTACCATTTCTGTATAACAGGTACTGGAGCCGTAAAAGAGACCAATTTTCATCATTAATTATCAGGGAATTTCGAATATCAAGATCGGTATTGTAACAGAATAATTGCTTTTTCAGGCATAATAGCCGATTGGAAGGCGCAGATAGGCAGACAGAAAGGGGGAATAAGGAGAAATAATGCCAAGAAAACACCACCTATCAGATAACTACTCATCGGAAGATGATGGAATTAAACAGCATCCAACGAAACCACATCCATCGGCCAATCCCCTGATAGAGCAATTTCTTGATACCATCTGGCTGGAAAAAGATCTGGCTGAAAATACCTTGATTTCTTATCAACTTGATTTACAAGCCTTGAACAATTGGCTGGTACATTATGGTCATGATTTACTTTCAGTGCAGTCGATAGAATTACAATCATTTTTGGCTGAGCGAGTGGATGGCGGTTATAAAGCCAGTAGTTCAGCCCGATTGTTGAGCGCAATGCGACGATTGTTTCAGTATCTATATCGTGAAAGAATGCGGGAAGATGATCCAACAGCATTATTATCTGCGCCTAAATTGCCTAAACGACTGCCTAAGGACTTAAGTGAAAAACAAGTTGAAGATTTGCTTAACACGCCTTTAGTTGACCAACCAATCGAATTGCGGGATAAAGCTATGTTGGAAGTGCTTTATGCTTGCGGATTGCGAGTTTCAGAACTGGTTGGCCTGACCTTATCTGATGTGAGCTTACGTCAGGGAGTGGTCAGAATTGTGGGTAAGGGAAATAAGGAAAGATTGGTTCCTTTGGGAGAAGAGGCTGTTTATTGGCTGGAAAAATATCTGGAATATGGACGCCCGTGGTTATTAAATGGTTCTGTATCTGATGTATTTTTCCCCAGTAAGCGCGGAACGCAGATGACACGCCAGACATTCTGGCATCGGATCAAACATTATGCCGTATTGGCAAGCATTGATGCTGAACGCTTGTCACCCCATGTCTTACGCCATGCTTTTGCAACACATTTACTTAATCATGGTGCAGACTTGCGTGTTGTGCAGATGTTATTAGGCCATAGTGACCTCTCCACAACCCAGATTTACACCCATGTAGCCACTGAACGTCTCAAAGTGCTGCATCAACAACATCACCCCCGTGGATAGCTGCGGAGTTAAGTGAAAATAAAGGAACGAATAATGAAGAAGATCGCGTTTTGCCTTTCATTACTGTTGACAGCTGTTGTCAGCAATGCCTTTGCTGATGAGAGTACTATCAATAATACACTGTCTAAAATGGGAATTAAGGCAGAAAGTATCACTCCATCACCACTACCAGGTGTGAGTTCAATTTTAACCGAGCATGGCATTATTTATATGTCTGATGATGGTAAGTACCTGTTACAAGGGCCACTTTATGATATTAGTGGCAAAGTACCCAAAAATGTCAGCAGCCAGGTTGTGATTAAAAAATTGGAAGCTTTGAAAAATCAAATGATTATTTACAAAGCGCCAAAAGAAAAACAGGTTGTTACTGTTTTTACTGATATTACCTGTGGTTATTGCCGTAAATTGCATGAGAGTATGCAAGAATACAACGAATTGGGGATTACTGTCCGTTACCTAGCGTTTCCTCGTCATGGTTTGCAACACCAGTCAGCTAAAGATATGCAGTCTATTTGGTGCAGTGCAACACCGAGTAAGTCACTGAATGCTGCTTTCAAAGGCGAAAATATCTCCCCAATTAAAGAGTGTAAGACAGATATCGCTAAACAATATCAGTTAGGCTTGCAGTTTGGTGTTCAGGGCACACCGGCGATCGTCCTAAAAGATGGCAGCGTGCTCGGTGGTTACTTGTCACCGAAAGATTTGCAGGCTGCGTTGGAACATCATGGCGAATAATTGAAATAGTTCATGTTCCCATTCAGTGAATACAAAAACTCGTGAATAAAAAATCAGTGAATAAGAAACTGTGAGTAGAGAAATACAACTCCGCCGCCGGCCAGTGGCGGATCCTGATCATCTTCCCAACGATATTCATCCGTTATTGCGCCGCTTATACGCTATGCGTGGCATACGTCAAGCCGATGAATTGGAGCGTAGTGCAAAGGGACTTCTCAATTACCAATCCCTCAATGGCATTGAGCAGGCAGTTGCCTTGTTGATCACTGCATTACATGAACATTGGCGTATCGTGATTGTTGGTGATTTTGATGCTGATGGGGCAACCAGTACCGCATTGAGCATCCGCGCCTTGCGTGCAATGGGATATCGTAACCTTGACTATCTTGTTCCAAACCGTTTTGAGGATGGTTATGGATTAAGCATTCAGGTGGTTGATGAAGTTGTTAAAAGAAGCGCAGATCTGATTATCACCGTAGATAATGGGATCTCGTCCCATGATGGTGTAGCTGCGGCACATCAACATGGCATCAAGGTGATCGTCACTGATCACCATTTACCGGGCGAAATACTGCCAGCCGCAGATGCCATTATTAATCCCAATTTAGTTGACTGCTCCTTTCCTTCTAAGGCCCTGGCAGGGGTTGGTGTTGCATTTTATCTGATGTCTGCACTCAGGGCTGAATTGCGCAAATTGGCATGGTTTGAGCAACAAGGTATTCCATTACCCAATTTGGCGGAGCTGCTGGATTTAGTGGCATTGGGTACAGTGGCTGACGTGGTTCCCCTCGATACCAATAACCGCATTCTGGTATATCAAGGACTCAATCGCATTCGGGCAGGGCGTTGCTGTGCGGGAATACGGGCGCTGCTCGAAATTTCCAAACGGGAATTGACAAAATTGGCAGCCAGTGATTTGGGATTTGCGTTGGGGCCACGATTAAATGCAGCCGGACGTCTGGATGATATGTCCGTTGGGGTGGCATTATTACTGGCCGATGACATGACGCAAGCCCGTCAGATTGCTTGCGAGTTGGATGGCCTGAACCAAACTCGTCGGGAAATCGAACAAGGTATGCAGCAAGAGGCCTTGCAGATTTGCGATAAAATCGAGCGAACCCATACCCAATTACCTTACGGATTAGCAATTTACCATCCCGAATGGCATCAGGGGGTTGTGGGTATTTTGGCATCACGTATAAAAGAGCGTTTTCATCGTCCTGTCATTGCTTTTGCTCCGGCGGGCGATGGCACTTTGAAAGGTTCAGGACGTTCCGTAAATGGCTTACATATGCGAGATGCACTTGAACGTCTTGATACTCTGCACTCAGGATTGATGTTGAAATTTGGTGGTCATGCGATGGCAGCGGGATTGTCGATTGAACAAGACAAATTTGACCTCTTTCAGCGCTATTTTTCCGAGTTGGTAGCAGACTGGATGGATATAGCCCAACTTGAAGGGGTGATCTGGAGCGACGGTGAATTAGCATTGGAAGAGTTATCGCTGGAAGTTGCTGAAATTCTGCGTGATGGAGGCCCGTGGGGGCAGGCGTTTGCGGAACCCGTTTTTGACGGCAAATTCAAGCTACTGCAACAGCGCATCGTGGGTGAAAAGCACCTGAAAGTCATGCTTGAACCATTAAATGGTGGACCAATGTTAGATGGCATTGCATTTAATATTGATGTCAGTTGCTGGCCGGATAATAGTATCAAAACGGTAGAATTGGCTTATAAACTGGATATTAACGAATTTCGTGGTAATCGTGATGTCCAGCTTTTGATCCAGCATATTTGGCCCTATTGAATGAACTTAGTTTTCGAACTGCATTTAAAAGATGAAGGCTATAAACCCCTTGATAGATCCGTTACAATACGCGGTTCGAAAATATCCATGCGACCATCATTTATTCATAATACACAAGTATAAGACACAAAATATGTTTGAAATTAATCCGGTAAAAAATCACATTCAGGACCTGTCTGAGCGGACAGCAGTTCTGAGGGGGTATCTTTGACTATGATGCCAAGAAAGAACGTTTAGAAGAAGTCAATGCTGAACTCGAACAGCCTGATGTCTGGAATGAACCGGAACGGGCACAGGCGTTGGGTAAAGAGCGTTCATCACTTGAAAGCATCGTAGAAACCATTGATCAGCTGACCCAGGGATTGGAAGATGTGAACGGCCTGCTGGAGCTGGCCGTTGAAGCTGATGATGAAGAAACCTTCAATGAGGCAATCGCTGAGTTGGAACAGCTGGAAGAGAAGCTAAGCCAACTTGAATTCCGTCGCATGTTTTCTGGCGAATATGACAGCGCAAACTGCTATCTGGATCTTCAGGCGGGATCTGGCGGTACAGAAGCACAGGATTGGGCCAGCATGTTGATGCGTATGTACCTGCGTTGGGCAGAGTCCAAAGGCTTTAAGACAGAGATTATTGAAGAGTCTGATGGTGACGTTGCTGGTTTGAAATCTGCCACTATCAAGATCATGGGTGAATATGCTTACGGTTGGTTGCGTACAGAAACCGGCGTTCATCGCTTGGTACGTAAAAGTCCTTTTGATTCAGGTGGTCGTCGTCACACATCATTCAGCTCTGCCTTTATCTACCCAGAAGTGGATGATGATATTGATATCGAAATCAATCCGGCTGATTTACGCATTGATGTATACCGTGCCTCTGGTGCTGGTGGTCAGCACGTTAACAAAACCGAATCTGCAGTACGTATCACTCACGTACCGACGGGTATTGTAACCCAATGCCAGACAGACCGTTCTCAGCATAAAAACAAAGACCAGGCGATGAAACAGTTGAAAGCAAAACTGTACGAACTGGAAATGCAGAAGAAGAATGCAGATAAACAAGCAATGGAAGATAACAAATCGGACATCGGTTGGGGCAGTCAGATTCGCTCCTACGTTTTGGATGATTCCCGCATTAAAGATTTGCGTACTGGTGTAGAAACCCGCAATACACAAGCAGTGCTGGATGGGGATTTGGATAAATTCATTGAGGCAAGCTTAAAAGCTGGCCTGTGAGGAACTAAAATGTCACAACAACAACAGGGAGCTGAACAGGCTCCTGATTTAAATAACGAACTGAAAACTCGCCGTGAAAAACTGGCAGCCCTGCGCAGCAATGGCATTGCTTTCCCAAATGATTTTCGCCGCGAAAACATTTCCGCAGATCTGCATACCCAATACGATGACAAGACTAAGGAAGAATTGGAAGAACTGGACATCGAAGTAACCGTTGCTGGTCGCATGATGACACGTCGTATTATGGGTAAGGCCTCTTTTGCCACCCTGCAAGATATGGGTGGTCGCATTCAGATTTACGTTTCCCGTGATGATCTGCCGGAAGGTATTTACAATACTCAGTTCAAGAAGTGGGATTTGGGTGACATTTTAGGCGCACGCGGTAAGCTGTTTAAAACTCAAACGGGTGAGCTTTCTATCCATTGTACTGAGCTGCGCCTGCTGACTAAGGCATTGCGCCCACTACCGGATAAATTCCACGGCTTGGCGGATCAGGAAACTCGCTATCGTCAGCGTTATTTGGATCTGATCTCGAATGATGAATCACGCAAGGCATTCCAGATCCGTTCCCACGTGATGTCGGCATTACGCAGCTTCATGATCCAAAAAGGCTTCATGGAAGTTGAAACGCCAATGATGCAGGCGATCCCAGGTGGTGCAAGTGCGCGTCCATTCATTACGCACCATAACGCGCTGGATATCGACATGTACCTGCGCATTGCGCCGGAATTGTACCTGAAACGTTTAGTGGTAGGTGGTTTTGAGCGTGTTTTCGAAATCAACCGCAACTTCCGTAATGAAGGTGTTTCTCCGCGCCACAACCCAGAGTTCACTATGATGGAACTCTACATGGCATACGCGGATTACCAAGATCTGATTGTACTGACCGAAGAACTGTTCCGTACTTTGACCCAAGAAGTACTGGGTACAACATTGGTGAAATACGGCGAACAGGAATTCGATTTTGGTCAGCCTTTTGCCAAGATGACTATGAAAGAAGCGATCTGCAAATATCGTCCAGAAACCAACATGGCGGATCTGGATGATATGGACAAAGCGGTTGCTATCGCGAAATCCTTGGGCATTGATGTTGAAAAGGGCTGGGGCTTAGGTCGTGTTCAGTGTGAAATCTTTGAAGAAACCGCAGAAAGCCACCTGATTCAGCCGACATTCATTACAGAATATCCGGCAGAAGTTTCTCCGTTGGCACGTCGTAACGATGATAACCCATTCATTACTGATCGTTTTGAATTCTTCATTGGTGGCCGTGAAATTGGTAATGGCTTCTCGGAGCTGAACGACGCGGAAGATCAGGCAGAGCGCTTTGCAGAGCAGGTTCGCCAGAAAGATCAGGGTGATGACGAAGCGATGTTCTATGATGAAGACTACATTACTGCGTTGGAGCACGGCTTGCCGCCAACAGCAGGTTTAGGGATTGGTATCGACCGTATGGTGATGTTGTTCACTGACAGCCATACCATCCGTGACGTTATCCTGTTCCCGGCAATGCGTCCGCATACGCATAAATAATCATTTTTTGATTAAAACCAGTTAAACGCTCTGGCCGATTAATCGGCCAGAGCGTTTTTACATATATCAAAAAAACTTAAATAACTGGCTAAAATACAGATAAATATTAACGATATACTACTTGTTGAGATTCAGTAAGAGGTATATATTTAACGCCATCACTTCGTTGATGCGAGTGTAGTTCAATGGCAGAACGAGAGCTTCCCAAGCTCTATACGAGGGTTCGATTCCCTTCACTCGCTCCAAATAAACATCTCCCGCAGTCAATGAAAGTCTACTAATACCAGTAAAATAAAAGAAAAACCCCAAATTACACTCTATTATCGTCTACTGATATCTATTGCAATATATCCCAATCAGGGGGATATATGGGGGTATATTTTTGCACCCCCTAAACTGTACTTAGCTAGCGATGAACCACGAGGATTCTGTTTCTTATCTGAACAGTATTCCAGCGGAAGAGCCGCAAGGATATAACACTTATGGATGGATTAAAGAATAGGAAAATGGGAAAAATAGAACAGGTATAAAAATGAAACAGATAAAGAGCCGCTGATAAATTGGCGACTCCAATATCTGGAATGTATTACATATAATCTGACTACAGCAACGAACAAGGATGATATTGATGTTTCTGCAATGGGTTAAACGGGCATTTATTTGGGTAATAAAAGGCATTTTTAAGGAAATTAGAGGGTTTATAGCAGCCATGTTTGTGCTGTTTACTTTCATTGGTGGATTTAGTCTGAAGTTCGAATTCATGCTGTTATTTTCAGTGCTGATAGCAGTCCTTTACTCCCCTAAAATTTGGTGGTTTCTGAAAGCCAGAATAAATAATAAAAATCGGCGTTAGTTGCTTTCATAACCCTAATCTATTCAGAGAGAAACTGATGCTGCGTATTGATATACCTTGGCAAGCACAAGATCATTTATTCAAAGTGGTAATTTCTTCTCCGATTTCAAATCGGGAAAATCAGCTTTCTCTTTTAGCGGGTTCATTGGGCGAAAATTTGGCTGATTGACGGGCCAAGTTGAGGATCACGGCGTATAATTGCTCATGCGTTCGGAAGGCGGAACGAAAAAATGCTTAAAAAGCTCCTGAAAAAATTATCTCGATTCAATGTCGCTTTCCCCTAAAATGCCCGACCAAGTTATTGGTACTTTTATCGAAAAAAGAATACTACATTTAAGGTAGTTCAACGGATTGAATACGTGACCTATATTTTTTTATACTCCGCAGGAGTCGCTGCAACCAATTTTTTGAAGTTTCTATGAAAGTGGCTTTGGTCATAAAAACCTAATTCAGTGGCTACAGATGCTATATTCATTCCCTGTTTCAAAAGTACTTTTGCTTCATTAATGCGCATTGCAATTTGCATAGCATGTGGAGTAATACCATATGCCTTTCGAAATGCGTGGATAATATGATATTCACTCAATTGAGAATGAACAGCAATATCCTTTACCGATATATTGTTTCGAAAATTTTCACAAATATATTCATACGCCTTAGATACATTACCTTTTGGTACAACTTTCTCTAAAGGTATTAAGTTGGACTGTGAAAACAGATTGGAAAAAAAAGAGATGCTTTCTTCTTCCGTTTTCATTTTGTCTTTATCAAGAATAATTGTGTTGGCTAATTCTTGAAACTGTACATAAAGTTCTGGAGAATCGGTATGATTAATTGAGAACGGGATAAAATTTGTTACTCTTTCACCTACAACCATCGATTGCACATAACCTAACCATTTGGGACATACATACAGCATTTTGTAGCTCCAATTTGTATCTGGTACTGGGTTGCATGAATGGACCTCTAGAGGGTTAATTATGACAAGAGAACCTTTTTGTATTCTACGTTCAATATTACTATTGAAGTAATCACTATAACCGCAATCTACAGCTCCAATGGAAAATTCTTCATGAGTGTGTTTCCCGTAACAGGCTTTCGAGTTTTTAGAAGAGCGCAGCTCAATGGGTACTGCGCTCGAACGATAGAATTTTTGCTTGGTCATCTGTGTTCATACCCTTCCAGGGGCTGTTGATGTTTTGTGAGGAATTATTAGACAGTAAGATGATTTGGTATAATTACTTTCGCCAAAAAACGACCAGATCTCACCATCAATGCCGCGAATCATGTTAACACAGATCTCCATTGGAATAAGTTATCTGCGTTAATGCAACACACGGTTTGGATTTATCACAAACCTGAACATTGCTTGACCTTTGAAGGCATTCTTTACCGAATGAGAACGAGCATTCCTTGGCGTGCGATTTACCGTCAGAATTCGGCAAATGGAATAGCGTTTTTCAGTGTTTTATGTCTGGTCAAAGAAAGGTATTCTACCGCTCATTTTCAAGTGGTTATCTGTATTTGCTGATAGGGAATGGTCATTTATTGACGGAAGTATCGTCCGGGCTCACCAGCATAGTGCAGGAGTGGCTTCAGATGATGAGGCTATTGGCAAAAGTTGTAGAGGATGTTCAACCAAAATCCATTTGGTAATCGATAGTTATGGTTTGCCTGTTCAGTTCGCCAGAGTTACACATTTTAGGGCAATAGCAACAAGATACGATAAACTTGAACGGAATTATGCCAGTATGTTGGCACTGGCATTTATCATTATCTGGTTACCGATGTGGGTTGAATGAATTATGACCTTAAAACATCAACAGACCCTAACTTGACATAAAAAAAGTATATACGACCGTAATTGCTAACAATAGCCCCATAGTGAGATTGAAAAGCTTATAATGTTTAGGTATGTCCAAAACTGTCCTAATCGTTATTCCCAAAACAGCCCATGCTGAAATTGATGCATAACAGACAATAAAAAAAATCGCACAAAAAAGTAGTAGTGCATTAATCTCTGCATCGTGACTATTAAAAACAGATATGCCTGCTAAAGATACAATCCATGCTTTCGGGTTAAGCCATTGGCACATTATTCCTTGTATAAGGGATGGAGCACTGGTCTCTAGTTCACTATCATCACCGATCATCGGGTTTTGCATAGCAACTTTATATGCCAGATATAACAAGAAACAGCCTCCTATATAGGTAAGCATTTCGGTTAGATATGGCACCTCATTTATAACTTGGGCTAATCCAAAACCTAGTAAAAATAGAATCGATACAAAACCAATTGTAGCACCGGTTATATGTGGGATAGTTCGAATATATCCGCAATTGGCTCCGGTAACTGTCGCTATTATGTTTACAGGTCCTGGCGATATAGAAGTTACAAGGGCAAAAAACTGCCATTGCAATTAATTGAGACATAAGCATCTACCTCCTAAAAATCAGTTACTTCTCCAGAGCCATTAATAAAGCGATGTTCTTGCAAATCAACAATGCGGTACCGTTTTGCTTTGATTTTTCCCTCTTTGCAATAACCAGCTTTGCTTTCCCAAAATCCTTGTTCGAACTCATCAGTAAAGTACAATTCAGACAAGCACTTAACCCCTTTGTACCGATATAGAGAAAAGTCGACTAGACGGATAGGGTAACCTTCTTCCAAAGATAGGGGTTCACCGTCCACCGCCCAAATAATCATCGCTCTATTTTCTAATGCATTACTAAGGGATATTGTAGAGTCATACACTCCCTTACTTGTACCTAAACTTATCTGCTTCAAATTATATGAAAGATATTTTGCTTGGTTTATCCCTAGATATTTCAATAGGTCTTCTAGTAAGACTCCTGTCCAGTTTCTTCTGATACTCCAATTGCAAACACACACAACTCGGCGGCTTTCTGTTATTGGTGCAATGTTTTTAAGGTCTTCGAATGCGACAAGAATTGGTGTTGACTCATGAGGTAAAAATATCTTGAGCGCCCATTCTTTCATATCAATAGAATCATATGATTCAGGTGGCCCTTCTTGGTAGTACCGTAAAGAAGAAGGTTTCTTATCAATATATGGAGTACTCATATTTTCCTTTCTTATGTATCTATTATAGAGATTTGACACAGCGTAAACCTACGATGTTGTCTCGTACTGTTGGAGGGTAGTTATCTCTGCATGTACAGCGCATATAATCTTCATCATGCAGCCCTGAACCACCCCGAACTATATGATCGTCAGTAGGGATACTAAGATAAACGGGATCAATATGAGTTTTATCCCAACTGTAATTTGGGTAGTAATTATCTAGACACCACTCAGCTAGATTACCTGCCATATCAATACAACCAAATGGGGAGCGATTCTGTGGATGTGCATCCCAATCCGTGGATTTTCGGTTGAGCTCAGCTGGCTCACAGTCTGGGGCATAGTTTGCAATCGTAATAGATGGCTCGCTATTTCCCCATGGATAGAGTCGATTATCGTTCCCCTTCGCAGCAAACTCCCACTGTGCTTCAGTTGGTAATTCCTTACCTACAAATGTTGCGTATGCGACAGCTTCATACCAACTAATGCCGGTTACTGGCTGCTTTGGTTGGTTCCAATTAGAATCATGCCAATATAAAGGTTCTGAAATGCCATTATCTTGGATAAACTGAAAACCTTCTTCTGACCAATATTCCCTACTTCTATAGCCCCCCTGCTCAATGAATACCGCAAACTCAGCGTTGGTTACAGGGTGAACATCAATGAAAAAATCACTAAGGGTAACTACGTGTACAGGCTGCTCATCAGGGCTCAACTCTGAACCGCGTAGATAAGGAGATCCTGTCACTAAAACCATATCAATTAAGTTGTTCATCGTATTAACTTCATATTTCCAGTTTGCTTAATGATGACTTTTTTGTCGCCGTACACCGCTATGCCCAAATATTCGATGCTGTCCTCACTGGCAGCCTCTAACCTACTTGAGTAATCCTCATAACTCTTAGTGCTTTTTGCCACGTTCGAGAAGTCAACTATCGTAGCGTGTGATTGTAATTGAAAACGAATTTCCTTTATCTCGCTTGCCGTTGCCGCAAGAATTGGGATTGGGATACGAGTGATCCCAAAATGTTCCCCTCCATCACGGTTCTTGATATTGTCACCTACGAGCTCAGGATGAGCCTTGCCAAGGCTAAGAGCTAGCACTGCTGCTGTGTTTGCAATGACTCCAAGAGGAAGATCTTTATCGATTACCAATACACACTTTTTGTCATTCATTATGCCACTTTCCTTTTATGAATTTGGTTGTTAGAAAATACCCCCCATGTCATTTCAATATGTAGAGGGTGAGATATTGCTGTAAGTCCATAATGTTTAATTGCATCAGCATTTGCTAAGCAACAATCAACGTCGCCGTTTACAACTAGCCTCGCTCCATTGCTTGTAGAGTTCGTAATCTCTATTTCTAAATGAGCATCAGATATTCCAAAAATCTTGTCTTCAGCTGATTCAATTAGGCTCTCTAAACGAGATAGAGGCGCGTGATGCGTAGCTATTTTTATGGTTTGGTGCTCAGCTATCTTTTTCTCTAAGGCGAGGGACGTTTTACAACCAAGATAATAAGCGGGAGGTGAATAGAAAAACGACCCAAGTAGAAGGGTATTTTTGTTCATGTAAAAGTTATCTACTCGCTGATATGCATTGGCGACTAGAAAAATGCATGACTCATTCTTTTCCACATACTCAGAAGCGAGTTCAAAAGTATCAAAAAGAAGTATGTCTAAGGGGCCTCCAATTAAGTTGGTCAGATATTTCGCTGCTGATTGACTGCTTGTTCCTTCAGGTCCAAGAGTCGCGATTGAAGTGATTTGTTGGGGGTTCCTAATCCAAAAGTTATCAGTGTTAAATATCATCTCATAATTCGCTTAAGTTTAATTTACATTAACGATATTCCTGCCTAAATGTTAAATATTGCACAAAATTGTTGTTTATAGAATTACGAAAAATAAGAGCGTAGAATCTATTTCAATATATCCTGAAACAATGGGGCACGTATTCAATCCGTTGAACTACCTTAAATGTAGTATTCTCTTTTGATAAAAGTACTGATAACTTTGTCGGGCATTTCAGGGGAAAGCGACATTGAATCGAGATAATTTTTTCAGGGGCTTTTTAAGCGTTTTTTCGTTCTGTCTTCCGAACGCATGAGCAATTATACACTTTGTAACTATTCACCCCCTACATCTTACCGATAAAAAACGAGGTGTTTATCACAACATCTAACTATTGGTATCATGACCCCTTTTGTAGGTTATATATTTAGATCTTTATGCCCTTATGATGATATCATTTCATACTGTTATGCATGAAAAAGGGACATTTCTAAATTAACGGGCAATTGCCACATCCGCTTTAATATGTTTAAGGTGAACTACAATCGTAAAGGTCACAACCACCAATAATGACCATGCCCCCCATTTTCCTGCATGAACAACAGACCAAGCGCCTAATTGATTTGGGTATTGCCAGATCCCAAAGAAGGTACCGAAGTTTTCCGCCAACCAAATAAAAAAACCAATCAGTATAAAAGCAAGTAATAGTGGCATACTGCGTTCTTTATCCAACGGCGTATAAAAAACAGTGCCGCGTGCATACAAACCACAAATAAAAGCAGTTAAGTACCAGCGATAATCATCAATATAATGATGACTAAAGAAGTTGATATAAATTGCCAGTGCGACCAGTGTTGCCATCCAATAAGGTGGGTAATGCTCAATCCGTACTTTAAAAAAGCGCCACGACTGTATAATGTAGCTCCCCACGGCCGCATACATAAAACCTGTAAATAGTGGGACTCCCCAAAGCTTAGTAAACGCAGCATCAGGATATTGCCATGAACTAATAGATGCTGATGTTTTAAATAGCTCCATCATAAAACCGACTAAGTGGAAGACACAAATTGCTTTCAATTCATCCCATGTTTCGAGTTTTAACCGTATTAGTAATGCTTGAAAGGTCACTGCAAATACTAATAGTATATCATAACGTGGTATGCCCACTATGCCTTTTGCTGGAACCAAAAATAAAGCCAAAAAAAAGAAACCAGCAAATAAGCACGAGCGTGCATTAATCAATCCAAAAAAAAGAAACTCTAAAATAAATCGCTTAACATCTGTGCTGTTATTAGGCACATGAGCCATTAAGAAGTTATCAACTTTACGTAGAACATTTAGTTTCTGGCACATATTTTCCATTTAATTAACCCTGTTGGTATTATTTGTTGTTAATTCATTACGATAATGCCTATTTCACGCCGCGAATTCTAGCAAGAAATAGCATTAATGTTGATATGTAATGCCAGGGCGGTACACGAATACCTAAATTATTCATGGTGAGATCAACGATTTGCTCTTTAATTTCGGCCTGACAGGCGCGATAGGAATGATAAATCCAGTCCCATATATCAGATGGTTCTAATTTTGTCGTTCAAAAATACATACGATTCTTAGGGAATATCTCAATATTTTCTGAATATAGTGTTAGTGCTGAACATTGTTGTGCAAAGCGAATACTTTCTTTCAGTTCCATCCCCTCTAACCAGCAATGTACCAGGCCAGCCATCATGGCATCACCCGCTCCGTTGGTATTAACAATATTGGTACTGATTGCACTTGAACATCCTGATGTATTATCCATTTCACTATAATAAACACCTTCTGCATCCATACTCAAAATTAAGCGTTGGACGCCATGTTGATGAAACCAGTGTGCCGCATCAGCGGCATCTTTTTGAGTTTCAATTTTTATGCCACTAAGGATTTCTGCCTCAGTTCGATTGGGTTTTAAAGTATGAATATAAGAGAGAAAATTGCGAATTTTGGATGCCTTAGATCTTGAAACCGTATCAACAAAAATTGGAACATTGCCGGCATTATTAAATAGCCATTTTAGAGTTTCTTCAGTTAAATTACAATCAATGATTAATACATTCGCATGTTGAATTAAAGATTTAGCTTGAGCTAATAACGTAGGAGTTAATTTCTCCAGAATACTCATATCATTAACTGTAACGACACATTTTCCATTTTCATCTATAACAGAATTGCAGATTGAGGTTTTTTCACCATCTAATTTATGGAAATAGTTAACATTAACCCCTATCGACTTTGTATGATCAAACAGTATTTTGCCGTTTGAGTCATTACCGATAACAGAAATTAAATAACTTTCATTTTTTAATAAGGCAATATTTTGAGCGATATTCCTTCCTACACCACCTGGTGTAGAAATAATTTTCCCTGGGTTGGAATCTTCATAAATTAATTTGGCAGAGGTATAACTTGTTAAATCTATATTAGCTGCGCCAACCGTTACAGTATAAATATCATTAGATAAGATATATCCTTTGCCTTTAATATAACCTTTTTTACTTAGGTTCATAATATGTCCTGCAACACATGAGCGACTGATTCTGAGAATATCAGCAATTTCTTGTTGCTGAATGAAAGGATCACGCTTTAGAAGTTGCAATATCTGGTTTTCCCTTTTTGACATATCACACCTTTGGTTGTTTTTTTACACTGATGTTTTATTGCATATCTGACGGACAGTAAAGGCTATTTTTGTATTTATTTCTCATTTATGAGAATATGATCGTAAGATTGATAAGGCCAAAAAATGACATAAAAATGTGATATTCATCTCAAATATTATGCTGAAAAATTAATAAAAATTAGATACCTAAATACATCAAGCAAGTAAACTATATTATATCCTATTATAATCCCTTTTAAAACAGTGTATTAGGTCGATTTATGGAAATTGCAAACATATGTTTGGTTTT
This sequence comes from Xenorhabdus ehlersii, assembly GCF_003610465.1. GTDB lineage: Bacteria > Pseudomonadota > Gammaproteobacteria > Enterobacterales > Enterobacteriaceae > Xenorhabdus > Xenorhabdus ehlersii. The sequence continues at coordinate 192,232 of NZ_RAQI01000005.1, forward strand.
TATGATCTGTTGATTCTCATGGCGAGGTAAAACTGGAATATATAGTGGGGGAAAAACCCTAGCTACATATAGTTAGCTATGTAACCAGGGGAGTTAATCTACAATTCAAATTCCGTTAGTCAGGTATTATTTTTTATCATCCAACATATGGTATGAAACGGCAATACCTGCGGCTTGACCAGCAAGTGAAGGTTCATCGCTAGCTAAGTACAGTCCTGCAATATAGTGTCCATCAACAGCATATTTTCTATATTTTGTCGCGTAGCGCTCACCGACTCTGAGTTGACGCCCATCACTTAACGTAAATAATGCCTCATCAACAGCGCCATTGCCCCATACTTCCAATCTTTCGATAACACTATCATTGAGTTCAATTGAACTCGTTTCTGATGTTACTGTGCCAAGTGTATAGGATGAACCGTTGGCAAAGGTGATTTTAATACCCCCCACTCTAGGTGCATTTCCAATTCTTTGTACATATCCAAGCAAGGATTGTATTTTATTGTATTTGCCGTTGATTAAAGATGGCTTAAAGGGTTCCTGCATTTGATCGTCTTCTGTAAGAGCCTGAATTCTCATTTTGTTAGTCTGACGATCAAATACAGTTGAATAACTGATAGTTTTAGGATAAAAACCACTTTCGAGGCTATTGTTTTGTAGATGTTCAATTAACTCAATACACTCTAAACCGTGTAATAAACAATATCCTCTTACAGAGAGTAAATTATTAGTGACACTCGATGCTGTTGATGTATTTATGGCATCATTATATTCATTCGTATACATCGTATGGATGTAACTCTTGGCCTTGTCGACCAATTTATCGATAAGCTGTTTTAACTCATTGACTTCAATATCTGTCAGCCCAATATCATTTTTCTTCTCTATTCCCATTTTCCAATAAGGGATTTGTAACATAACCGTGTTAGTGTACATCGGCAGGATCTGGTAGTTTGTTTTATTATCAAAAGACTTGAATTTTTCATCTATACTCACCAGGTATCTAGCCAGGAACATATATGCGTCATGACTTTCCTGACTGCCAGGCGAGGTTTCCAGCATGTATTGCACATGTTCCATTTTCCCCTTGATTTCTTGTATATCTCCATTAAGTATTCCTTTAATAGTTTGCAGAACGGCATTCTCTATCATCTGTTCTACTTTTTGGAGGATCTGTTCCCATGTATTATCTTTCTGTTGAGGCCAAAATAGTCCCAATAGGAAGGACATTGCAGAGCCTGCTCCTGGAATAAACCCTACGCCGCCAATAATCGCATCCTTTATAATTGATGACATATCCCATTCATAATCAGGGGTAGATGTTGTATAAGGCACAATAAGCATAACATCAGTGAGTTCAGGTAATGTTTCATTTTCAGATACATTAATCGGTGAGATATTCATGATTTTATTTTACCTTAATTCCTTAGTTAAATAGTGCGTTAGTTATTTTCATCTTGTTACTTATTATATCCGGTAACAAAGGCACGTTTATCGGTATCGTTATAAATGACAACTTTACTGTAATATAAAGCGTTATTCGGTGATTGTAATATTCCGTCTTTCCCGGCTTTCACTATGATAGAGGAATATTCGAACCATTCTGATGTGAAAGAATGAGACCAATAAAAAACAGCCCTAACTGATGATGCGGGGCCAGAATTGGCTACATAGTAATTGGGACGAGTTTCGGGAATAATCGGTGTATCGGTTCTTGTTGCTTCAATAGAAGAGTGTGGCTCTATTGTCATATCCCTATAAGGACTGGCTGTAAGAGGGTCTGATGCTGGTGTGTTTGTATTATAAGTTAATGGTTCTGGATTGGAATCGTTATTGCTTATGACTGTAACGGTACTGCCACTTATATTTATATTGATTGTATTCATACGGTGTTATCCTATTTTAAAAATTGATTAAAATATAGTTTTTGTTGCTTTTAATTTTTTGGTTATTTATTTTACGGCGTTTTTACTATGGCTATAGTATGTGATTATTTATAATTATGGTAGATTTCTCCTTACAGTTGAGATTTATTTTATTATTGAGAATGAATCTATATATTATGACCGCGGCTATTCTAAACATATTGGTATGGTTGGATAAAATATAAAAAATGTAAGTTTGGTTTAAAAATTATGCTGCTTATTGAAATGATATTATTGGTATATAGATATGGTTAACATTTATTAATAGGTATGGATAAATAATAGCATGTCTATTTTGAATAAGATTGATAATTTTATTAGTGTAAGGTATAAATAGCCCTATTGTTAATAATATAAGTTTACTTCTATAAATAAACATTAATATAATTAAATATAGCCCAATATTATTGGGCTAATAGTAATATTTATAAGTATTCTCTAAGCAACTGCATTTTGATATAAATCCCAACGATTCCCATAAATATCTTCAAAAACGACTACCATGCCATATTCTTCCTGACGAGGTTCCTCACAGAAATGAACACCATTTTCTTTCATTTTGTGATAATCGCGCCAAAAGCCATCAGTTTGCAGGAACAAGAATACCCGTCCACCACATTGGTTACCAATAAACGCTTCTTGCCTTTCGTTAGATGCTTTTGCCAACAGTAAGTTGCAATCACTTTCAGGATTTGGAGTTACAACAACCCATCTTTTTCCTGGCTGTGGCGTATCTTCTACCAACGTAAACCCCAATTTATTAGTGTAATAGTCGATAGCTTTATCGTAATCATCTACAACGATAGCAACGTAACCCATACATCTTTTTTGTGTTCTCATAGTATTCCTACTATTTTACGGCTTAAAAATTACAACCTGCGGGTGCCTAATTCCACGTTTCTTGCTGGCTGGATAAGGACGGTTCCTTGCTCGTCACAAACCGCAGCCAAAACCAAAACTTCGGATTTGAATCCTGCAACACGCCTTGAGGTGGGGGAAATTGATGATTTTTCCAACGCGAATGTCGCGTGACATAAAGGTATCAGTTGTAGCGGGTGTCAGAGTTGTCTTTTCCATAGGGTTTAATTCATTGTTTAAATTATGTTATTTATAATAAGGGAAATGTGAGGATATGCATAGATTTCAGCGAACACCACCCGCAATGAGTTTGACTTGGTGAATTTTCGGATAGTGCTCAGAAATCTTTTTTTGATGCAGCCACCAGCGCAGGTAATTTACGTCATGGCGATGTGAGTTGAATAACAGGCCAATGATACTGCCGCTATGAGCAACGTTCAGGCCATAAATGCCTGTCTGCTCGACTAAATCCCGCAGTTGATCAAAACAGGGTTTCGGTAGTATCGATTGGCTGGCGATGGCGCTTAATGTGCAAGCTTCCCCAAGGCGGTAATTGTCGTGCCGTTGATTCGCTGTATGGAATTGCCACCATGCTTGTTGGAATAAACAGGTGTTATCTCGCCATTGTGCGCGATGATCCTGTTGGTGATATTCTTCTGTCAAAATGGTTTGTGGACTTTCCAACAGCAAAATATCGATATCCGGTTGCCAGTCAAAGGGGATTTGCGTCTGGGCCGTGAGATGATCAAATAAGGTTAATCGCTTAAATATCGTACTGTCTGTTGGCTCCAGTTTGACACAGAGTTGCGCTAGCTCTGTGCTTTTCAGTGATTTGCCCAATAATCTGGCGGTGGCTTGGGCGGTAGCGGCAATATCTGCTGTGCTGCTGGCCATGCCTTTGGCGACTGGAATTGTCGATTGGTATTCAATACGCAAACCAAAAGTCAATTCTGGTAGCTCCTGCCAGTAATCCAGCAGTAAATTTACCATCTGGCGCATACGTGGTCGTTCGTGCGGTATAGGAATACCTTCGCTAACGGAAACACAACTGAACCAATTAATTGGGCAGGAGATTAACTTTTCTCCGCCAAACAGCCATCCTTGTAGCAGTTCTCCACAGGAAGCGGGACAAGAGGCTTCAGCCATAGGCAAAAACCTGCTGCATGGCTGCGATTAGGCGCTGATTTTCCCACGCACTGCGTACAGCTATGCGATAGTAACGTTCGTCTAACCCTGCATAATTTTTACAATGGCGAATTAACAACCGATGTTTAAGCAAAGCGTGCCATAAATCAACATTGGGTTGATTGCAGCGGAAGAACAGAAAATTAGCCGATGGCGGCCAGACAATCAGTTCAGGAAAAGTTGAAAGCTGAGTCCATAGATAGTGTTGCTGCGATGTTAGCCATTGATGTGTGGCAGCAATATAGTCATGTTCATCAAATAAAATCTCACCAACTCGCGCAGCAAAGGCATTAATTGACCACGGTTCACGTCGATTTTTCATCTCTGCGATCCCTGCTATATTTCCGCTGACTAAATAGCCTAAGCGTAACCCAGGGATAGCAAAAAACTTGGTCATTGAACGCAATATATAAAGATGCTTAGTGACAGTAAGTTGCGGAATCAGCCCTCGGTTATCAGGGAGAAAATCAATAAAGGATTCATCAACAATCAGCGAAATCTTTTGTCGCTCACAATATTCCACCAGCGATTGCATAAATTGGGTATCTGGCATTAATCCGGTAGGGTTATTGGGCGTGGCGATAAAAACGCAATCGGGTTGAATCGTGGAAAGTGTATCTAGCAGGTGTAAATCAGGTTGAAATCCGGCTTCCTCTGTCAATGGATAGTCGATAATTTCTGTTCCAATTTGCTGCAAGGCTCGTCGATATTCAGCAAATCCTGGGATAAAAAGCAAAGCTCGCTTGGGATTGAGGTAACGGGTGACGGCATAGATCAGTTCTGTTGCACCATTGCCTGCTATTACTGAGTTGTAATCGCATTGATGGGTCTCTGCGATCGCCTGATGCAAGTGGCGATATTCCACATCTGGGTACTTTTCAATATCAGCAAGACTATTTTTGATTAATGCCTTAACCCGTTCTGGAGCACCTAGTGGATTGATATTGGCACTGAAATCAATCAGCTCATCGGCTGGAAGACCATATTGCTGGGCAATGCCAATGATATTACCGCCATGTTCACTCATGGTATTGCTCCGTAAGTGGGAGGGAAGGAGAGCATTGACCCTAAATTGACGACATCACCAACCACAATCAGTGCGGGTGCATGCAGATCCTTCTCTTCCGCTTTTGCAGCCAGGGTTTCCAGTGTGCCTGTAACACTCTCTTGTTTGGGGTGGCTGGCATACATGATCACCGCAGCAGGTGTTGTGGGGGATTTACCATATAGCATCAACTGTTGGCAGATCTCCATCAGGCGGGTCATTCCCATTAGAATAACCAATGTTCCTTCCAATTGAGCGAGTATTTCCCAGTTCTGTTGTTCGTTGTCTTGAGAAGTATGTCCGGTCACAACGTGGAAACCCGATGCATAATTGCGGTGGGTTATAGGGATGCCGGCATAGGCCAATCCACCAATTGCGGAACTGATCCCCGGAATGATTTCAAATTTGATACCATGTTGTGACAGCACTTCCGCTTCTTCCCCTCCACGGCCGAAGACATAGGGATCGCCACCTTTTAGGCGAACAACCCGTTTCCCCGCCTGTGCATGCCTTACCAGAATTTGATTAATCTCTTCCTGTGGGATGGGGTGGTAATCATGTTCTTTCCCAACGTTAATAATTTTACAATGGTCTGGTACCTGAGCAATAAGTTCAGGATTGACGAGACGGTCATGGACAATGACATCCGCCGATCGGATACAGTGTAGCCCTTTGACCGTGATTAAACCTGCATCACCAGGGCCGGCTCCCACTAACCATACGTTACCTTTATTCATTGGATTACCTCTATGGAATTAAAATATAAATTATCAAAGGGAAAAATATATTTTCATCAGGATGGTGAGGTTCTGTTTTTTATTTTTATAAAGGACGGTTTATTCTGACTTATACTTTTTTATTTATTGCTTTATGGATGGTTTCCTCTTTTCCTTATGAGTGGTGTTATGTCGATTTAAATTTTTTGTAATTATTGCTTTAATGTGGGGTAAGTAAAGTTGATTTATATCAATGTTCGTATTCTTAAGTATGAATTATTTTCAAATCGAATTTTGTTATCTGTTGAAAATATTTGTCAATATTAAAGTTTCTTTATTGAGGTAATAATTTTAATCTCATTATTTTTTAATTAATTCAATGTGTTATATTGGATTGTTGATTGCATGGTTTGTGGTTGTATATTGGTTTTTATTTTGTTTGAAATAAAAATAGTGTTTAAAAATTAATAATCATGAACAAGATCACAAAAATAATAAAGGGTGTTTTTATAAAAATGAAAAATGTGTATTTTGAAAATAAATCTATTTTTCTATTTTATTTTTATGCGAAATTAATATTGTGATAATGCTTTTTATTAAGTTGCTTATTTGTTACGAGATAAAGAGATTGTAGATATCCGCGTTATCCATGAAATATTAATTGTTTTGTCGAAAATGAACTAAAAGACTTTTATTTGATAAATATCAATGAATGAGAATATGAGTTGCAGATTTAAAACTAATACCGATTTTAACACCAATACAAAATTTACATGTTTTGGGGTAAGCACATGCAACAGAAACATGCTTTTGTCATTGCAGGTACAGGTAGCGGATGTGGTAAGACAACAGTTGCGCTGGGCATCATGCGAGCCTTGATGAACCGTTCACTGCGGGTACAGCCTTTCAAAATCGGGCCTGATTATCTGGATGGTGGTTGGCATCGTGCTGTGACGGGAGTCGCTTCATGTAATCTTGATGCTTTCATGCTACCCGAACCTATCCTGAATGGTTTGTTTAACCAAGCTATGGTTGAGCAAGATATTGCCGTAATTGAAGGGGTTATGGGGTTGTATGATGGCTATGGTATTGATCCCAACTATTGCAGTAGCGCGGCAATGGCAAAACAACTTGGCTGTCCGGTGGTTTTATTGGTGGATGGTAAGGCGGTTTCCACCTCAATTGCCGCTACAGTGATGGGGTTTCAACAATTTGATCCAGCGGTCAACATTGTGGGTGTGCTGATCAATCGCGTCAATCGGGATAGCCATTTTCAGTTATTAAAACAAGCGATTGAAAGTTATTGCGGTATTCCTGTTTTGGGGCGGCTCCCGGTGATGCCAGAGGTTACCCTTCCTTCCCGCCATCTCGGGCTGATCCCTGCGCAAGAACAAGTCAGTCAACGCGAAGAATGCTGGACTCGTCTGGCTCAGCAGATCGAAGCTTCGGTGGATTTGGATAAGTTGCTGGCATTAACCCAGCTATCTTCCTTGCCAAAAGGAAATATCGATTCCCTTATTGATCCCGCGATGGGGCAAGGCTTAACGCTGGCTCTGGCAGAAGATGAGGCATTCCATTTCTATTACCCTGATAACCTGTTGTTGTTGGAAAAAGCCGGTGTGACTATCAAACGGTTTAGCCCCCTGCATGATCATCAGTTGCCTGAATGCCAGATGATCTATTTGGGTGGAGGATACCCTGAAATTTATGCCCAAGCCTTATCTTCCAACCACGCTATGCATACGGCATTACGTCAGGCGCAGCAAAAAGGTATCCCTATTTATGCGGAATGCGGCGGCTTGATGTATCTCGGCGATGCCCTGACAGATGCGGACGGTGTATGGCATGGCATGGTGGGGTTAATTGCCGGTGAAAGCCAGATGGGAGATCACCTGAAACGTTTTGGTTACTGCGAAGCCACGGCAATGTGTGATACGCCGTTAGTGGCGAAAGGAGAAACGCTGCGCGGGCATGAATTCCATTACTCGGATTTTATTTCGACTCAACCTCCTGTTTTTCAATGTGTTAAATGGTGTGATCCAACAGGAACATTAAAAACAGTGCAGAAAAGTTGGCTGGGAGGCTACCAGAATGGCAATACTCTTGCGGTCTATCTGCATATTCATTTTGCCCAACGCCCCAATTTTCTCCATCGCTGGCTGACGATGGCACGGAGGCTGTTATGACAGTCTTATTGTGGTTTGCGGCTTTTATTCTGGATATGAAATTGGGTGATCCCCCTCATTGGCCGCATCCCGTGCGCTGGATAGGGCAACTTACTCACCAGACTGAGCAGCTTATTCGCCGGATTTGCCAAACCGAAACCGACTTGAAATGGGGCGGTGTATTGTTATGGCTGGTGGTAGTAGGGAGTGTTTGGCTGGCGAGCTATTGGGTTTTGCAATTGGCTTATGGCATGACGTTTTGGCTGGGATGTTTGGTTGAAGTTTGGCTGATTTATACCGTGTTGGCAGGACGTAGCTTGGGTGATGCGGCAAACGCTGTTTATCAGGCATTGCGTCAGGGGGATTTGGACGTCAGCCGTAAGCAGCTTGCCAACATTGTCGGTCGGGACACTTGCCAATTGCAAACGCCACAAATCAGCCGTGCTGCGATTGAAACCGTGGCTGAAAACAGTGTGGATGGGGTGATTGCCCCATTGTTCTTCTTAATGCTTGGCGGTGTTCCGCTTGCCATGACTTATAAGGCAATCAATACCCTCGATTCAATGGTGGGCTATAAAACGCCTCGTTATCGGGCACTGGGGATGTTTTCGGCACGTATGGATGATGTGGCGAATTGGCTGCCTGCCCGTTTGGGTTGGCTTCTGCTGGCAATAGCCGCGAAATGGCAGGGATTAGATTTTAGGCAGGCGCTACGCATTGGCTGGCGTGATCGCTACCAACACAGTAGTCCCAATAGTGGCTGGCCGGAAGCAACTGTAGCAGGGGCATTGGGCATCCGTCTTGGTGGACCGAATGTCTACTTTAATCAGCTTGTCGAAAAACCGTGGATTGGTGATGCAAGGCGTGAAGTCACGCCTGTCGATATCCCACAGTCTGTTCAGATGATGGTGGTGGCATCAGTGATGGCGCTCCTGTTGTTTGCGCTGCTGCATAGCCTGGTCAGTGTGATGGTGTAAGGAGGAAACAGCATGAGCGATTACATCCGACAACCCCAACAGATCGAAAGAAATAGCTTTGACATTATCAGCCAGCTTATTTTCGAATGGCGGCCTGATTATCGTTTTGTGAATGCGGATCAAGAAGCAGTGATCAAACGGGTGATCCATACTACCGCTGATTTCGATTGGCTTGATATTCTCTATTTTTCCCCCGATGTCTTGCACCTCATTCGCGACGGTATCTTGCGTGGCTGTACGTTATATACCGATACGACAATGGCGCTATCTGGCATCAATAAAACGCGTCTGGTTCAGTATGGTAGCGAATGCCGTTGTTATGTCAGCGATCCCCGCGCCATTCAAATGGCAAAAGCCCAGCAAATTACACGTTCAATGGCGGCAGTCGATCTGGCCCTGCAAGAACCGGGGGAGAAGATTTTTGTCTTTGGCAACGCTCCGACTGCGCTGTTTCGTTTGATGGAACATCAAGTTGCACCCATTGCAGTCGTTGGTGTGCCTGTTGGGTTTGTTGGCGCAGAAGAATCAAAGAATGCCCTGATCAATAGCGGATTAAGCTGTATTGCAGCAAAAGGGCGCAAGGGAGGCAGCAATATTGCCGCTGCCATTACCAACGCCATTTTGTATCGGATGCCGGAGGTAAGGCATGAATGAAATCAGTGAGACGCAAACTAATGGCCTCGGAACAGTTTGGCATCGGGGAAAGCAGTATCGCAAGGGTTACACCACGGGATCTTGTGCTACAGCCGCCGCTCGGGTTGCTGCATTGATGATCTTGCGTCAGCAGATTATTCATCAGGTTTCGATTGTCACACCTTCTGGTGTCACCCTGGTCTTGAATGTCGAGCAACCTTTGATTGAAGGACAACAGGCGATTGCGGCTATCCGCAAAGACGGTGGCGATGATGTGGATGCAACCCACGGTATGTTGATTTTTGCCCGTGTCTCCCTGAATGACAGCAAAGTGATCACATTGGATGGCGGTGAAGGTATTGGCAGGGTAACGCGAGTGGGGGTTGGTTTGCCCATTGGCTGGGCAGCCATTAATAAAACCCCACGGCATACCATTGAAGAAGCAGTACGGGAGGTAATCGGTCCGTACCGTGGGGCAGATATCGTCATCTTCGCCCCTGAAGGTGAGGAACGGGCGAAGCAAACCTATAACGACAGGTTGGGAATTAAGGGCGGTATTTCGGTTATTGGCACGACTGGCATTGTGACGCCGATGTCGGAAGAGAGCTGGAAACGTTCTCTGGCGCTGGAATTAGAAGCCAAACGTGCCGATGGGCTGGATCGCATTATTTTTGTGCCGGGAAATCACGGTGAACGTTTTGTCAGCCAGCAGTTGGGTATTGATGGGAATTATGTCGTCACGATGAGTAATTTTGTCGGTTATATGTTGCAAGAAGCCGTGCGTCTGGAGTTCCGCCATATAGTTCTGGTAGGGCATGTCGGCAAGTTGGTAAAAATCGCTGCCGGTATCTTTCATACCCACAGCCATATTGCTGATGGTCGCATGGAAACGCTGATTGCCAATCTGGCCTTAATAGGCGCACCTTTCGAACTGATTCAGGCAGTGGATCAATGTGATACCACCGAAGCGGCCATTGAGTTGATTGCAGAACAGGGCTGGCAGGCCGTGTACCAACAAATTGCCCGGAAAATCTGCGGGCGTATCGACCAAATGCTACGTTTCGCCAGTGGTAAGCCGCAGTGTGACGCCATTCTATTCTCTTTTGATAACCAGGTCTTGGGCTGCAATCGGCCTGTGGACGCGATAGTGAAGGATTTTATGGAGGATTGCCGATGATCACCGTTGTTGGTATTGGCCCCGGCGCTGTTGCAAACCAAACATTGGCTGCGTTGGAGGCTATCAGACAGGCAGAGGTGTTGGTCGGAGGAAAGCGCCATCTTGCCGAATTTCCTCATTTCAAGGGGGAAACCCGCCGTTTGGATGCTGATGTGGATGGATTGATGCAATGGCTTGAACAGAATCAGCATCGGCAAATTATTGTGCTGGCTTCGGGTGATCCCCTCTTTTATGGCATCGGTAAACGAATCACTGAGCATTTTTCTGGACAAAATACCCGCATTATCTCCGGCATCAGCTCGATCCAATATTTGTGCGCCCAGATTTTGCTGGATATGAACGACATTTACCTGACCAGCAGTCACGGACGTAAACCGGATTTTGATTGGCTACTGCAACACGAAAAAATCGCCATGGTAACGGATGACGTTATTGGCCCTTACCAGATTGCGCAAGAGATTCTGGCGCGTGGGCAGCAGCGTCGCATGGTGATTGGTAAAAATTTATCCCATGAACATGAACAAATTATTTGTTTGCACGCGGAACAGGTCGCGCACCGCGGCGACATTGATTATGGCCTGAATGTAGTGGTGATTTTAAATGGTGAACCTGAATGAAAGATGAACTGTTTTTGCGCGGTCATCGCATCCCCATGACCAAAGAAGCGGTTAGGGCGCTGGCATTGGAGCGATTGGAACTGGAAAAAGCCAGCCGTCTTATCGATGTTGGTGCGGGTACTGGCAGCGTCAGTATTGAAGCGGCATTGCGCTATCCCGCATTGGATATCCTCGCCATTGAACGCAAGGAAGATGCCTTGTTACTGCTTGCTGAAAATGTTCAGCATTTTGGCTGTCATAGGGTTCGTATCCAGTCTGGTATTGCTCCTATGCCATTAGACAATACCGCAGAAGCTATTTTCATTGGCGGAACGGGTGGATATCTGACAGAAGTCATTGATTGGGCATTGCTACACCTGAACCCAGGTGGGCGTCTGGTGATGACTTTTATCCTGCTGGAAAACTTCACGCAAGCATTGTCGCACCTGAAATCCTGTCGTGTGAGCGCGCTTGATGGACGTGAAATTCAGGTGGGAGAACTGACAGCACTAGGGCAAGGACATTATTTCAAACCCAACAATCCCACTTATTTGCTGTCTTGCCAGAAAGAGTCTGAGCAAAAGGAGCAGGATGATGCCTGAATATATTAACTCTGCACAGATAGATAACGTCAGTTTTGATACTGAAAAAGTCTGGTTTGTTGGTGCAGGGCCAGGGGATAAGAGCCTGATTACTCTGAAAGGTTATCAATTATTACGTCAGGCCCAAGTGGTGATTTATGCCGGTTCGCTGATTAATCGGGAGTTACTGGATTATTGCCGTGCAGATGCCGAATGCCATGACAGCGCGAGATTGACGTTATCGGAAATCACGGAATTGATGGTGAATGGTGTGAAAGCGGGCAAATTGGTGGTTCGCCTGCAAACGGGAGATTTATCGCTGTTTGGCTCCATACGTGAACAGGCCGAAGAACTGGCAAATCATGCTATTGGTTTTGTCTCTGTGCCTGGGGTGAGTTCGTTTCTTGGCGCTGCTGCGCAGTTGGGCGTGGAGTACACCGTGCCCGAAGTCGCGCAAAGTTTGATTATCACCCGTATGGAAGGCAGAACGCCAATGCCGCCACGGGAAACGCTGGAAGCCTTTGCTGCCCACCAAACTTCGATGGCGATCTTCCTTTCGGTACAGAACATGACAGAGGTTATGGCTCGGTTAATTCAGGGGGGATATGGGCAGGAAACCCCTGTTGCCGTAGTTTACAAGGCAACCTGGCCGGATTGCCAGATTGTGCGGGGAACATTGGCGACGATTGCTGAACAGGTACGTAGCGCCGGCATCCGTAAAACGGCTTTGATCCTGGTGGGTGCTTTTCTTGGCGAAGAGTATCACTACTCAAAATTGTACGATGCGAGGTTCAGCCATGAATACCGTAGCGCCTGACTTAATATCACCTAACACCGTATCATCTAAGACAATGTCACCTAACAAAGAATATGCCTTGTTTTGCCTGACAGAAGGGGGCATGGCGTTGGCTCGCCGTTTGCAATCTCATTTAGCGATGGATTGTTTCACTTCCCCTGAATTGGTGGAGAGTGAATTTACGGATGCCAGTAGCAGGTTTATGGCATTTGAAGGTGGTTTTGCTAATACGGTACGTAAGGTATTCACCCAATACGGTGCGTTGATCATGGTTGGTGCAACGGGGATCACTATTCGGGTTATCGCCCCGCTGCTCAAGGACAAAATGACCGATCCGGCGGTTGTCGTATTGGATGAAAAAGGGCAGTTTGCTATCAGTTTATTGTCGGGGCATATGGGGGGGGCGAATAAGCTGGCACAACAGATCGCAGATATTCTCGATGGTCAGGCGGTGATCACCACTGCAACAGATGTTAATCAGGTCGCCGCATTGGATCTGTTATCGCAAGAAATTGATGGAAAAATGGAAAATTTCCGGGCCAATGTCAAAACCGTTAATCAAATGCTGGTCAGTGGCAAGCGGGTAGGAATTTGGTGGCATCCCAACTTAGACGATGAAAAAGATCGCTATGACACGCGCGGTTTCATTCCAGTTGATGTTCTGGAAGATCGGCCTGAGCTGGACGCTCTGGTATACATCAGCTATGAACGAACAAATCTGGCACTGGCAATCCCCACTTTTAAATTAATTCCGCGCCGTATCGTTGCAGGCATGGGTTGTCGGCGGGGAGTGGAAGCGGAACGGCTCGCAGAATTATTGGATCGCCATCTGGCGGAACATAACCTTGAACCCTTGGCGCTAAAAGCCGTCGGCAGTGTCGAACTGAAAAAAAACGAGCCGGCGTTAATCCAATTGGCACAAGAGCGTCAAATTCCATACCAAATTTTCTCTGTTAATCAGCTTGCCCAGTGTGAACAGGCATTTCCGGTCTCTGAATTTGTCCGAAAAACAGTGGGCATAGGCTGTGTCTCCCAACCGGTAGCCTGGCTAATGAGCCAGGGGCACTTGGTTGGTCATACCCTGCGTGAGCAGGGCGTCACCATCACATTAGGAGTATTGCATCCATGTTAACTGTCATTGGAATTGGTCCCGGCAGCGAAGCCATGATGACGCAGGAAGCAATTGCTGCATTGAAAGCGGCTGACATCGTGGTGGGTTACAAAACCTACACTCATCTGGTGAAACCACTGGTAGGCGATAAAGAAATTATTAAAACCGGCATGTGCAAAGAGATTGAGCGTTGCCAGACAGCCATTGAGCTGGCCGAGCAGGGTAAAAATGTGGCGGTAGTTTGTAGCGGTGATGCGGGTATTTATGGCATGGCTGGCTTGATTTTGGAGTTGGTCAGCCAGCAAAAGCGCAATGTAGAAGTTCGGCTGGTGGCGGGAGTGACGGCGAGTACGGCTTGCGCCACTTTGCTTGGTGCACCATTGATGCATGATTTTTGTCATATCAGCCTAAGCGATCTGCTCACCCCGTGGGAGGTAATTGAAAAGCGGGTGCAGGCTGCGGCAGAAGCCGATTTTGTGGTCTGTTTCTATAATCCCCGCAGTCGCGGACGAGAAGAACATTTGGCACGGGCATTTTCCTTGATGGCTCCGTGGAAATCACCAGAAACTCCCGTGGGTGTGGTGAAAGCGGCAGGGCGAAAACAGGAGGATAAATGGCTGACGACTTTTGGCTCAATGGATTTTTCCCGTGTTGATATGCGCAGTCTGGTGATAGTGGGCAATCAGTCAACGTATATACGTGATGGGCTGATGATCACGCCGAGAGGGTATAAGTTATGAAACGGCCATTGATCCACATCTTTGGCGGTACGAGCGATGCCCGCCAGATTTGTGTGATGATGGATATTGCCGGCATAGATTATGGCTTGTCAGTGGCAACCCCGGCGGGAGCACAGCAGGCGATGGGTATTCGCGGTGAAATTGTTACTGGCAGGATGGAAGCCGAAGAGATGGCCGAATATCTGCAAAAGCGAGGGACGAAAATGGTGATTGATGCATCCCATCCTTATGCCGAACGGCTGAGTCAAAACATTGTCGATGCTTGCCAAAAGTTGGGCATCCCTCTGATTCGTTATATCCGCCCCAGCGATATTGATGCTGTTGAACATCCTCTTGTCTATAAAGTAGCAACCATTAAGCAGGCGTGTGAAATAGCAGCCAATTTGGCAACCCGTATTTTGCTGACAACCGGCAGTAAGCAATTAGCCGACTATATGGCTTACCTGCAAGGAAAAACCGTGCTGGCTCGTGTATTGCCCACCGCAGAAGTTTTGGCGATGTGTGAAGACTGTGGCTTATCAGTTGATCAGATTTTTGCCCTGAAAGGTCCATTCAGTGCCGATTTCAATCGGGCATTTTACCAGTTTTGTCAGGCGGAGGTCGTTATTACCAAAGAGTCTGGTGAACAAGGAGGTTTCAGGGAAAAAGTGGAGCCATGCCTTTCCCTTGGGCTGCCCTGCATCGTGCTCTGTCGCCCAGAGCAGCAATTTGCAGGTGAGAGGATCACGCAGGCCAACGGATTGGAAGAGATGGCACAGTTATTGGCGAATGTTTGCATGTAAATAGACCAATAAGGAAAAGCGAAATGAAAAAAGCATTATTGGTGATAAGTTTTGGAACCAGTTATCCCGAAACGCTGAAAAACAATATTGAAGCCTGTGAGCAGCAATTGGCCTCAGTGTTTCCAGACAGGGAACTATTTCGGGCATTTACCTCTGGCATGATCATTCGCAAATGGCGTCAACGCGCTGGCATTCACATCGATACTCCCCATGATGCACTGACCAGATTGCATCACGCAGGTTATCACGATGTTGCTGTTCAATGCCTGCATATCATTAATGGCGATGAATATGAAAAGGTGCGGCGTGAGGTTGAGAAATTTCGTCCTCGTTTTAAGCGGTTGGTGCTGGGTACGCCTCTACTTAGCCACTTTGATGATTACCTGAAATTGATGCAGGCATTGCGCCACCAGCTTCCTCGGTTGGCAGAGAATGAATGTGTTGTTTTTATGGGACACGGTACAACCCACCCTGCTTTTTCTGCTTATGCCTGTCTGGATCACCTGATGAGCCACTACCATTTTCCGGCACGGGTAGGCGCGGTGGAAAGTTATCCCGAACTTCCTCTGATCATCAAGGGATTAAAAGAGCAAAAGATCCGCAAAGCTTATTTGATGCCATTGATGCTGGTGGCAGGCGATCATGCCACCAATGATATGGCTTCAAATGAAGAAGACTCCTGGAAATCACAGTTAGAGAATGCGGGGATCGTCGCGATCCCCTGGTTACAGGGATTGGGGGAAAACCCGATGATTCGGCAAATGTTTGTCGATCACCTTGCTTACGCGCTAAATGATCAGGAGAAAGCCTTATGAACGAAACAGCAAAAGCAGGAAAATTGTATGTTATGGGCGTTGGCCCAGGTGCCAGTGATCTGATGACTGTACGGGCTGCGCGTATTCTTTCTGAGCTTGATGTGATCTATACCCCAACGGGAAAAAAAGGCGCCAAAAGTTTTGCTCACTCCATCATTGAAGAGTACCTTTCGCCGAAAACGGAAGTTTGCACTTACCATTTTTTAATGAAAGCCGACATGGCAGCAAAACAAGCGGTGTGGGATGAAGTGGCGCACGCTTTGAAAGAGGCAGTGGATAATGGCAGGAAAGTCGGTTTTATCACTTTGGGCGATCCGATGCTGTTTAGTACATGGGTATTTCTTTTGCAGCGGTTGGTATCGCAACAGATGACCTCTCCCTCATGGTTGGAAATTGTACCGGGGATAACCTCATTTTCTGCCATTGCCGCAACCAGTGCGATGCCACTGGCGATGGAAGATCAGACATTGGCTGTCATTTCCTGTACCGCTTCTGAAGTTGTCTTAGAGCAAGCATTACTCAATCACGACTGCATTGTCCTGATGAAAGTCTATTCGCGTTTTCCCCTGATCCGTGACCTGCTGCAACGTCACAATCTATTAGAACATGCATTGATGATGGCTGATGCCACTTTGCCGACTGAGCAATGTTGGCGCAATCTCGCCACACTGTCCTTCAGTGAAAAAGAATGGGAGCAGGGATTGTCGTATTTTTCAACGATTTTGGTTAATAAAAACTGGCAATTATCAAGGTGAATGATAATGGGATGCCTATGGCGGATAAAAGTACACGGTGAACTAGGGAGGAAATAGAATGACATTATCGCTGATGGTTCAGGGAACGGCATCTGATGCAGGTAAAAGTGTGCTGGTAGCCGGATTTTGTCGGATATTTGCACAGGATGGTTATCGTTGCACTCCCTTTAAATCACAGAATATGGCACTTAATTCTGGGGTTACCGCAGATGGCAAAGAGATGGGACGAGCGCAGATATTTCAGGCGGAAGCAGCGGGGATTACGCCGGATGTACGCATGAATCCTGTATTGTTGAAACCCACCAGCGATCGCAAGGCCCAGGTGGTTTTTATGGGGAAAGTGATGTGCAGCATGAATGCGGTGGAATATCACGAATATAAACCCCAATTGCTCCAGCAGATTCTGATGGCATATAACGGGTTAGCGGCAGAAACGGATATCATGGTGTTAGAGGGGGCGGGCAGTCCGGCTGAGATCAATTTGCGTGATCGCGATATTGTTAATATGGGGATGGCTGAATTAGTGGATGCTCCGGTCATTTTGGTAGCAGATATTGATCGTGGTGGTGTATTTGCATCCATCTACGGCACATTAGCCTTGCTTAAACCTGAAGAAAAAGCCCGTATCAAGGGGGTGATCATCAATAAATTTCGCGGTGATGTCTCTTTGTTGCAATCAGGGATCGATCAGATCGAAGCCTTGACACAAGTCCCGATATTGGGGGTGTTGCCGTGGCTGGATCTTGATTTGGAAGATGAAGACAGTGTCGCTTTGCAGGTGGGGAAATATGATCGTCAGCGGCAAAAAACAGAAGATTGTCTGGTTGTTGCTGTCATCCAATACCCCCATATTGCCAATTTCACCGATTTTAATGCGCTGGCAGCTCAACCGGATGTGCTTTTGCGTTATGTCTCCGAACCTTCTGAACTTCAGGGGGCCGACCTTATTATCCTTCCCGGCAGTAAGAATACATTGGCAGATTTAGCATGGTTAAAAATCAAAGGGTTTGGGCAGGCAATTATCACAGCCCGGCAGAAAAATGTGCCGATTATCGGGATCTGTGGTGGTTATCAAATGTTAGGTAAGCAGATCGTGGATGGGGTGGAATCCGGCTTAACTCAAATGGCAGGATTAGGTTTATTGGATACGGAAACCCACTTTGCCAGTGAAAAACAGACTGCACAGGTTAGGGGCGTAGTAGTGCCTGCATTGTCAGGTATGCTGAAATTATGCAGCGAACAACCGATTTCGGGTTATGAAATCCATATGGGAACCACTCGGCTTGGTAAGCAGGCAATGCCTTTTGCCCAAATATATTGGTGCAATGGCGAAGAAAAAAATAGTGAAGAAAAAAACGGGCTTGATGGTGCAGTTGCTCAAGATGGTTTGGTAATGGGAAGTTACCTGCATGGTCTGTTCGATGAAAACACGTTTACTCGCCCATTATTAAATCAATTGCGGATAAGAAAAGGCTATGTTCCACTGGAAAATGTGGCCTTTAATTACTGCCAGCACAAAGAAAAACAATTCAATAGGTTGGCTGCCAGTATGCGTGAGCATCTGGATATCGCGCAGATTTATCAATTAATGCATGAACACACATCTGGCGGAGTTATGCCATGATTTTGGTGACAGGCGGGGCTCGCAGTGGCAAAAGTACCTACGCTGAACGCCTGCTCGCTAAACGGTGCGAGCGGGTGTTATATATCGCGACGGCACAGGTCACAGATGAAGAGATGGCGGCTCGTATTGAGCGGCATAAACAGGAGCGTCCGGCACATTGGCGAACCTGGGAAGGCCATCAAAATTTAGGCTCAGTTATTCGCCAGCACCGCCAATCCCAAGAAGGCGTTATACTAGAATGTGTTACCACATTAATTGCCAACTTGTTGTTTGACTTATCGGGGGGTGTATCACCTGATAACCTTGATTTCGCACCATTGGAGGTAGTTATCCATCATCAGATCGATGACCTGATTGATGCTAGTCTGATGTGTCCGATGCCAGTATATTTGGTGACCAACGAGTTGGGGATGGGCATTACACCTGAAAACCGATTGGCACGCCATTTTGTCGATATTGCTGGACGTGCTAACCAAAAGTTGGCACAAGCGGCTGAAGAAGTCTGGCTGATGGTTTCGGGCATTGGAGTGAAGATTAAATGAAACTGCACCTTTTTTGGGCCACACTACAATTTATGACACGGCTTCCAATCCCGCAAAAGTGGGCGGAAGGCGTCGATTTTCGTCAATATTGGCGTGGTGTGCCTTATTTTCCATTGATTGGGTTAATTGTTGGTGGTTTGGCGGGCTTGGTATCACTTTCGATCAGCCAGTCGGGTGGGGGAATGTATATTGGTGCGATGGGTTATGTGTTGGCTTTGGCTTTATTGACAGGAGGGTTACATTTAGATGGATTGGCGGACACGAGTGATGGGCTTTTTTCCTCCCGCCAGCGAGAAAAAATGCTGGAGATCATGCGCGATAGTCGGCTTGGAACTTATGGCGGTGTTGGGTTAATTTTCTGTATCTTGCTTAAAACATTCGCTGTCGTTGAATTATCTTATCATCCCCCCCTCTATTTGCTTGCCCTGTTGACCTGCGCATCGATTGTCGGACGTACAGCCGTGGTGCTTTTAATGTATGCGCAACGTGATGCCCGTGAAGGTGAGGGAATGGGAAGCAGTTATATTGGCCAAATTAGCTTTTCTGCAACGATGCTGACTTTGTTGACTGGTGTTGTGTTGGTAATGGCTCTGGGGAATTGGCAAACCTTGTCGGCAATGATGGCGTCATTGCTTGTGGTTTACGGGCTTGCCTTCTATTTCAATTATCGCCTTGGTGGACAAACTGGCGATACGCTGGGGGCTTCCATTGAGGTAGGGGAAATTGTTTTTTTGATAGCAATGATTTGGCAATAAACAAAGTCAATCAGGAGAAGCAAGGGGCTTACAGTATTGTCGATACCCATGTGGGATACCACGTTGAGCATGTTCAACGCTCGGACAGAATGTCAGTTGGATGGATAAACATGACACTACAATCATTGATTGATGCGATCCAACCTCTGGATCGGAAAAACATGGAAAAAGCGGCACAGCACATTGACAGCTTAGTCAAGCCATTGGGAAGTTTGGGGCGTCTTGAAGCATTGGCGATACAACTATCGGGTATGCCTGGCATTGTTGGTCTACAAAACCTGCGAAAAGAGATTATCGTCATGTGTGCTGATCATGGTGTATATGACGAAGGTGTGGCTATTTCACCTAAAAACGTTACGACCATACAGGCACGCAATATGTTGAAAGGGTTAACAGGTGTTTGTGTGCTGGCGAAAAACAGTGGAACGCATGTTTTGCCTGTGGATATTGGCATAGATTGTGATCCTATCGAACAAATGTTGTCCCTTAAAATCGCACGAGGTTGCGGCAATATTGCCAAAGGGGTTGCAATGGATTATGAACACGCTGAAATGCTGTTGCTGACAAGCGCACAATTGGTGCAACAACGCATTGCGGCAGGAATAACGGTATTTGGTATTGGAGAGTTAGGTGTTGCTAATACGACTGCGGCAGCCGCAGTTATCAGTGTCCTGACAGGAAGTGATCCCCGTGATGTGGTTGGGTTAGGCGCTAATTTACCTTCTGAGCGGCTGGCGCATAAACAATCCATTGTACGGCAGGCTATTGCCATCAATCAGCCAGATAACAAAAACGCCATTGATGTACTGGCAAAAGTGGGAGGATTTGAGCTTGTCGGCATGGCCGGTGTGATTCTGGGAGCGGCAGCTTCTGGTGTACCGGTGATACTTGATGGTTTCTTGTCCTATGCGTCAGCATTAGCGGCATGTCAACTATCCCCTATGGCACGGAATTATTGCATCCCTTCCCATATGTCGGCAGAAAAAGGTGCTGCGCTGGCGTTACAATATTTGAATTTGCAACCCTACTTGCATTTAGATTTGCGTCTTGGTGAGGGTAGCGGTGCGGCCATGGCTATGTCCCTGATTGATGCAGCCTGCTTGATGTATTGCCATATGGGGAAATTGGCAAGTAGTGGGATCAGTCTGCCGGCGTTAGAAAGGCCGCACGTAATAGCGCCGTCTTTAAACATATAAATTAAGTCCAAGGGATTAATTTATCGTTATTGTCTTTATGCTGGTTATATCAGTCTTTGACACGTTTTCTCAATTGATCTTTTACAACTTTGCCATTGGCATTTCGCGGTAAAGTTAAAAAAGTATATCCTTTGGGGCGTTTATAACGTGCTACTACTGTACAAATATAATCATTTAACTCTTGCTCTGTGATTGATGCATTTTCGTCGAGTTCAATAAAAGCATGGGGAACTTCTCCCCAATAGGGGTCGGGTTTTGCCACAACAGCGGCAGCCAAAACACCCGGGTAACTGGACAGGGCATTTTCTAATTCAAGACTGGAAATATTCTCACCACCGGAAATAATGATATCTTTTTTTCTATCGATGATTTTGATATAGCCATCAGGATCGACGACGGCTAAATCACCAGTATAAAACCATTGGTTGGTGATCTCTGGTATAACCTGACGTACAGGATCATAAGCTGCTACGATATTACCGCGAATAGCGATCTCGCCAATGGTTTTGCCATCAAAAGGAACGGCTGAGTTATTTTTATCAATAACACTCACCTGCCCTTGTAAATTAGAAACAATTCCCTGACGCATCCGTTTTAAGACTTTTTCTGATTCTGGTAGTGCTTGCCATTCATGCTTATTTTCACAAACAACTACAGGACCATAAGTTTCGGTTAATCCATAAACATGGGTTGCATTGATACCGACCTCGTCCAGCAATGAAAACATCATTTCTGTCGGTGGTGCACCAGCAATCAAGCCATAAACACGGCCACCAAAATGCTTTTTATGCTTTTGCGTTATCTTGCCTAAAGAGTAGTGAATAATCGGGGCACCACAATAGTGGGTTACGTGATGTTCCTGGATCAGTTGCATTGTTTCTTCTGCATCAAATTTTCTTATGCAGATATGTGTGCCTGCTCGTGCCGCAACTGTCCACGGGAAACACCATCCATTGCAGTGAAACATGGGAAGAGTCCATAAAAAGGTGGGAGTCCTGGGCATGTCCCAATCCAGGATATTAGAAATAGCATTTAAAAATGCCCCACGGTGAGAATAAACAACCAGTTTCGGTTGCCCACTGGTGCCTGAAGTGGAATTGATACTGATAGCGGCTTGTTCGTCAATTTGGCTAAATGAGAGTGTCTTTGATGAGTGTTCGGTTATCAGTGATTCGTAAGATATAAATTCATGTCCGGCAGGAGATATAGGAATAGTTGAGTTGTTTTCATCAACAATAATTATCTTAATTGGATTATTGAAAGAGACATTATTTAATAGTGAAAGATAACTTTTGTCGATAAATAATATTTTGGGATTCAGTTTTTCAAAAACGAAATTTAATGTGGCTGCATCTGTTCGGGTACTCAAGGCATTGAGGATAGCACCGGACAAAGGAACAGCAAAATGTAACTCAAGCAATTCATGGATATTGGGTAAAATAGCCGAGACTACGCTTCCTTTATCCACACCCATTTGTTGGAGTGAGATAGCAATCCTTTCACAGCGATTGGCATATTGGTGCCAGGTCCAACGCTGTTTTCCATCAATAATGGCTATATCATTACCATTGCTTAATACAGCCCTTTTAAGAAATAAAATCGGTGATAATGCTGTACCGGTATATTCATGTAAGAATGAATTATCGAGAATCATATTCTTCACTCCATATTATTATCGTTAACAAAATGTTGTGTTCTTTAAAAATAATCTCTGGCAGAAGAATAAGCAATGTCGGGAAAATTTAAGGAGGGATCTTTATTTCAATTTTTCATGTAAATAACGTGACTTTATTTTATATTTTTTAATATACTGATTTCATTTATTAAACTTGATAAAGTCACGGTTTAAAAATAAATTGAAGAATTATATTTTAGATAATAAAAAAACACTCACCACTAATACAAAAGGAAAAGCTATGTTCGATTTAGCAGGAAAAATTGCTTTTATTTCAGGTGGAACCAAAGGTATTGGCACGGGAATTGCCAAGGTATTGAAGCAAGCTGGTGCTGTTACCATTATTGCCGGCACTGATAAGCTGAGAGGAGAAGCCATTGCCAAAGAGCTGGAAGTTGATTTCATTCCCCTTGATGTGACTGATCAGGCAGCATGTAAAAATGTGATTGCTCAGATTGTTGAAAAGTACGGTAGGCTCGATATTCTTTGTTCCAATGCAGGTATTTTTCCACAGCATTATTTGAAAGATATGACTACGGAGGATTGGGATTTAGTGCACACCGTCAACCTTAAAGGGACATTTTTTCTGGTACAAGCGGCATTGAATGTCATGGAAAAGCAGCATTATGGGCGTGTTGTTATCACTTCATCAATAACAGGTGAGATAACGGGCATTCAGGGTTACAGTCACTATGGTGCCAGTAAGGCAGGGCAACTAGGGTTTATGCGCAGTGCAGCATTGGAATACGCAGGACAAGGTATCACCATTAATGCGGTTATGCCAGGCATGATTATGACGGAAGGCTTAAAGTCATTTGGTGATGAATTCCTCAGTTATGCGAAAGATAGCACGCCAATGCGGGCTTTGGGTACGCCTGAAGATATTGGCTATGCTGCCTGTTTCCTGGCTTCCGATGAAGCAAAATATATTACTGGGCAAACAATTGTCGTTGATGGTGGGCAGGTTTTGCCAGAAGTACAGGAGGCCTGATTCTTTTACAAAGATTGTCGTAAGACAGTAGAAAAAGGTAAAATGTCTATCCAGTAAACACAGGGAGGGGGTCTTTGTTCTCTTCCTGATTTTTTATTGTCTGAATCAGGTAAGAAATATTATGTCACTGAATTATGAGCGTAAATCTCTTCCACTGCCAAATGGGAACAAAAAAGTCTTGTTGCACTCATGTTGTGCACCATGTTCTGGGGAAGTGATGGAAGCAATGTTGGCTTCAGGAATTGATTTCACAATATTTTTCTATAACCCGAATATTCATCCCCTGAAAGAATACGAACTGCGTAAAGATGAAAATATCCGTTTTGCTCAGGAGATGGGCATTCCTTTTATCGACGCCGATTACGACCGTGATAATTGGTTTGAACGCGCGAGAGGAATGGAAAATGAGCCTGAACGCGGTATTCGTTGCACAATGTGTTTCGATATGCGTTTCGAACGAACTGCACTTTATGCCTATGAACATGGTTTCCCGGTGATTACCAGCTCACTCGGTATTTCTCGCTGGAAAAATATGCAGCAAATCAATGAATGTGGGGTTCGTGCTGCTTCCCGTTACCCTGACTTGATGTATTGGGAATATAACTGGCGTAAAGGGGGCGGATCTGCTCGTATGATAGAAATCAGTAAACGAGAAGAGTTCTATCAGCAGGAATATTGTGGTTGTATTTACTCGCTGCGGGATACTAATCGCCATCGTCTGGCTACCGGCCGTGAAAGAATTAAATTAGGTACAGTCTTTTATAGTGCAGATAGCAAGCAAAAAGAATAAAAAAAGCCTGCGCGGAAGCAGGCCAAAAATACGGCAAATACAAAAATCCCTGGTGGTGACTTAGAGCTTAGTCGGATTAGCTCTAAACAGTGATGAGTCACCATGACTATATGTGAGATGAGATACTGCCGTCCAATGGATTGCACAGATCAATAAGAGGAGATTGATCGATAAAAACGATCATACATAATTTAGGCAATATCTTGGCCTAATTGTGGTTGCGGCTTTTCAGTTTGATCTAAACAAGTTTATATAAAACTGAAAAGCCTTGATTTATGGAATATAGCACTAACTATTAGTTATTAAATGAATCATTAATCTTTGCCGTATCTGGAGCGATTAGGTGTACAGCCAAAACGTCGGCGATAGCTTTGAGTGAAATAGGACTGACTGGAAAAACCCGATTCCAATGAAATATCGGCGATACTCATTTCGCTATTTAGTAATAATTGATGAGCATAAAGAATGCGTTGTTCACTAATCCAAGCCTTGGGTGAAGTGCCATAGACACTGTTAAAAAGCTCCTTAAAAGACGTTAATCCCATACCGAATTCACGTGCGAAGTCATTCAATTTCCATTCTTTGAGATAGTGAGCCTCCATAAATGTTTGCAGGCGTTCTACCGGGCGGTTGCTTAATTTCCGTAGAATAGACATTAGCAGTGTTCCCTGCTTACCTAAGGAAAGCAGCAACAGTAACTCTTCAACTCTTAGTTGAACCAAAGCTGGAGGGGAATCATGCGCCAGTAAGTTTGCCAGCCCACGAATGCTTTCCGTTAACAAGGGAAACTGGTTAAAAGGAATCAACCTATAAGCAGGAAACTCGTGTCGCTCTAACTGACTTAATAATGATCCGAAACGTTGTAAAAAACTACGTAAAAACTCCATGTGTAAGGGTAACCATAATAGCTGACAACTTTCTGTATTGGTTTTAGCTGCATAACTTCCGGGGTGGGTAAAAAGGATTTCATTCGATTTAATGTGATAAGTGTTTATGCAATCTTTCCACACCATTTCGCCATCAAGTAAAATATATAGCCCTCTTTGTTTATGCTCCAGGATATTGAAATCCGGCATGGTTAATTGGATCGTACAAATATTCTTTTGATTTAAGCCTGTCGTCCTTTTCATCTAATACTCCTAATTTTCCGTATCGTGAGTAATCATTTTTTGATGAGTGCATGAAGTGTTTTTTATTATTAAGTAACCGTTGATATTATATAACTAAATAAATATTTGTGTTAGGTTTAAGTATGATTTTTTGTGGTTAAAAATTATTTTTCTGTTTTTTACCTTGTTTTGATCAATATCTGTATGGTTATTTTTAAGGTTAAGGTGTTGTTAATATTAAAATGATTTTTATTTATGGATTTTGTTTATTGAGTTATTTGTTTTGAAAATTTTTAGCCATGGAGAACATCAATGATGACATGGATTTCTTTTTTTTAATTATTCAAATGAATATTGAAATAGAAAATTAACATCAAAAAATATCAATTCTTGGTGATCGATATAATTTAAACAATGGTAGATTAACCCATTAAGTTCTGATTGTAGATTTATAGATGAAATAGCCATAGACTAAATGTCTATTGAGTATAACATGTTTTCATGGTTCTAACTATGATGCATTTTTCTTGTTTTTGTTGTTAATAAATTGTGATTTTATGTGATTTGTATATATGAAATAAGAAATGAAATTTATATTTATGGATTTTCTTATTTCATAAATGTGAGAAAATTCGACGACAAATCAGAGGATTAAATTCAAATAGAAGCTTTATCCGTGTAATAACGCTATAAATCACTCTGTTATAGCTTCGTAGATTGTTTTTTATACTTGTACAATGGTAGGATGTGCTTCCACAGCCTGTTTCTGTTACCTGCTAAGGCATATGTATAGATATATTTTGCTGATGAAATATAAGAAAAAACCACAAAAACGAGAACAATATGACAATGTATCGTTTTTCAGATAACGCTTTTTTATGCAGTGTATGGCTCCTTTGGGGAATTACATTGGGACTATATCTGTATGGTGCTCATTTTAGTTGCACCATGACAGCAATTTTATCTTTTTTAGCCTTAGTGTTTTACTTTATGAAAATGAAATTGAGAATAAACGCTATGTTTGGAAAAAAAATAACCGAGGCAGCGACTGCCAGTTCTGCGACACCCGCTATGGGCATCAAGCCTGAAGAGAAAAAATTACCTGAAGCCGAGATCCGTCCCAATACCATTATTGCAAAAAACTCTGTCTTCAAGGGGGATGTCGAAATGGAAGGGGATATCCAGATCTGGGGTAAAGTTGTTGGCAATATTCGCGTAAAAGGTGGTGCCATTCGGATTATGCATGCCGGTAAAGTAGAGGGTGAGCTGAATGCACCTGAAATTATCATTGATGGTCATGTTGAAGGCACGTGCTGTGCGGAAACATTAGATATCCTTGAACATGGCGAGTTACGGGGCATTAGCCGTTGTGGCAGTATGTCAATTCGACGTGGTGGATTATTTTTTGGTCAATCTGAACAGGTTGATAATAAGAAAAAACCAGAAATGGAACGAGTTATTTCCATTAGAGAAAATCAAGGCGATAAACCAAAAGCGAAAAGCAATACTTGATAATTAAGGAGGCGTTGTGGTTGTCGAATTGGAAACAGAAAGGTTGTGGCTCCGTGCCTGGAAAACAGAGGACAGAAAACCTTTCTTTCGCTTAAGTAGCAACCCTGACGTAATGGAATTTTTTCCTGACATACTGACTAAAACGCAGAGCGATACTTTTATCGATAATTGTATCCGCAAGTTTGAAACGCAGGGTGGTTGGGGATTATGGGCGGTTGAATTAAAACAGAGTGGTGAATTTATTGGCTCTGCAGGACTGAATATCCCGCACATCAAATTTCCATTCTCGCCTTTTGTTGAGATAGGCTGGCGTCTGGACAAGCCATTTTGGGGGCAAGGTTATACTTGTGAAGCCGCCCGCAGAATTTTTGACTTTGCGTTTACGGAAATCGGATTGGAGGAAGTTGTCGCTTTTACCACGGTTTCTAATTACCGCTCGGAAAATGTCATGAAAAAATTGGGTATGGTCAGAGATGAAAAAACATTTCTGCACCCTGGATTGGAAGAAAATCATCCACTAAGGGAGCATGTTCTGTACAGGCTTCGGCGTTCAGATTTTGTATGAAAATGGTTGAACGCCATCAAGGTTATCCTAATGGATAGAGATAACCTTGATGAAAACTGTTTTATGCCAGATTATTATTGTTTGGATATGACCAGAGCGACGCGGCCAATAAATTTGATATCGCTGATTGCACAATCAAAAGTGACGTCGCTATCGCTGACCCGAATCTTGCTGATTGGGATTTTGGCAATCTTTTTGATACTGTGCATACCTTCAATATCCACCAGCCATAAGCCATCTTGAATATTATCTTCCTGCGTATCTAGCAGATACCATGAGGCACCATCATCAACAATCAGCGGATTTTTGAGTTCCTTGGAAATCAACTCGCTGTCCAAAATCACCGGGCTAACGTCATTAAGTTTACCACCTGATAATTTTACACGAGAGATGGATGGGGCAATGATATCTTCTAACCGTTCCGCTTTTTTGCCGCTTTCTCCATCTGGGAACATTTCTCCCTGACCCGTGCTCAGCCACAGCAGTGAAGCGCCAGTTTCGAGATTGCACTGGATGATCCAATCCGCAGGGAAACTATCACGAAGGTAGCGGTTTGCCATCGTGCTTTTGGAAACGCCCAAATGGTCACTTAGGGCCTGACGTGATTTAAATCCATATGCGCGGACAAGACGTTCAATAGCAGGTCTTCCCCCACTATCGGCCCCCATTTTGATCTCAATATTGGTATTTTTCATTGACAGTACAGATAAGAGCTATTAGTATCCCGCCTAAGTTCTCGATATGAGACCTTTGGTGAGCCCAGATTGGTTAAGATGAAAACCATTGAGAGATATTGCATCATGAACGCCCAAATTTCAATCTTTATGCCTGATATCGAAAGTATTTCGGAAATGCCATTGAGGATAGGTAGAGAGTTTGAAATGAAGAGAATATTGGAAATAGCGGGGAATCTTGAGGATCGTTTTGTAGGAAAATGTTGAGGGAAAATATGGCGAATACTGAGCAAGAAAAGTTTACCCAGATTAACCTCGGCCAGCGGCTGGAAGGATTGAATCACCTGTCGAGGATTAGGGCGACATATTGGGGTGACAATGAAAAGGAGTTAAATCGGTTTTTGGCTGATATGCGTGATAAAAGAGATGCTTACTACGAACAGAATAAACGTGCGTTATCTGCCATTCTCTATTTGGCGAATATTCCGCACTCCCGCCACGATAGTGAATTCAACCATTTTACCCAAGAGGAAAAGCGGGCGCTGATCCAGGCGATGAATCATATCAAGGTCGTTGTCAGTCAATTTCCTAAGTACCTGACATTGCCTAATTAATTACAGCTTTTTAAACACGTTATCTCTTTTTTGAACAAATGGCATGGATACGCCAGGCTCTTACTCGTCCTGAATATGGTGAAATTGATGAATAGTAACGTTATCACTTATGAACAAAACATACCGCTGGGTGTTTCAATGGCGGAGCGCCTGTTATGGGAAGTTAACGCGGAAGATCATCAATGGCGTCACCAATATATAGGACAACTACCGGATTTCCTGGCTAAATACTTTAGCCGCCGTTATATCGATATCTTTAATCGCTCAGGCCGCCGTGATGCAAATTCTTTTCTGAGAAAAACGGTTGGACAGAATGTCCTGCCGAGATTGCAACGGGTAAAAGAAAGGTATCAGTTTAGCCATTGTGTCTCTAATGTAAGTGTTTCCGGTATGACGCCTTTTCCTTTTATTGAACAATTGGAAAATATGGTGACGTATGATCGCAAACGTCTCTTGAAACTTGCTCATGACATTTCCATTTTTATTTCTGGTAATTATGAGCACTATTCTTTGCGTATTTCCCAAAAACACTCATCAACTTCTGTTGGTTGCAAAGATGAGTCATTTTCCCGTGTCGCTAAATTGTACCAATTACTGGCAAAGCTGACTTTGCAATGTGGTACTCATCCCCCATATTGGCGGCGTTTCAATCATGGCCGCAAAATGCCATCTGTTGATCAACTCTGTTCTGGCATGTTGCGCATGATGTCTGCCCGTTGGTGGTATTTTCGTTTAAAGCGTTTGCGTGATATCCAATCTGAACATATGGCAATTGCCGTTGGGCAGGTACAGCAAGTCGCTTCTCCTTATGTTTCACGTCAGGCATTGCGGGAATGGTTGGAACAAAAACGGCGCAATCGTGAATTTTTCAAGCATTTTGATTTGGAAAATGAAAAAGGGGAACGAATTTCGCTGGCAGAGACAGTTGTTCATAGCAACGCGAATCCTGCGATCCGACGTTGCGAATTGATGGTCAGAATGCGCGGTTTCGAAGATATTGCCAACAAGATGAACTGTGTTGGCGAATTTTATACCATCACGGCTCCTGCGAAATATCATGCCGTCCAGCACAAAGGCGGGTTTGTCAAATCTTGGAATGGCGCAACGCCACGCGATACTCAACGTTATTTATGCGGTGTCTGGGCAAAAGTTCGGGCTGCGTTGGCACGGGCAGGTATTAATCTATTTGGTTTCCGTGTGGTGGAACCACATCATGATGGCACCCCTCATTGGCATATGGTGCTGTTTATGTTGCCGGAGCATTTGCAGCAAGTCAGAAAGCTCCTTGAGCATTACGCTTGTCAGGAAGAGCAGGGAGAGTTGCAGGACGATGAAGCCAAAAAGGTGCGTTTTAATTATCGGGCGATCGATCCCAATAAAGGTAGTGCAACAGGTTATATTGCCAAGTATATTTCTAAAAATATTGATGGTTATGCGCTGGAAGAAGAAAAAGACCATGAAACCGGTGAATCCCTGTGCGATATGGCAAAATCAGTGACTGCCTGGGCGAGTCGCTGGCGCATTCGCCAATTTCAACAAATCGGCGGCGCTCCAGTTTCGGTTTGGCGCGAATTGCGTCGACTCAGGGAAGTACGCCTGTCTGACCACAAGATAAACGCAGTGTTACAAGCGGCAGATGAGGGGAATTGGGCTGCTTATACTCAGGCACAGGGCGGGCCTTGGGTTTCACGTCGTGATTTAGTTATTCGCTTATCTTACAAAAATATCCCTTTTGGCAGCCCTTATGGTGAAGATGTTCAATCCATACAAGGCGTGACCTCACCATTTTTGTCGCATGCAGGATTTATTTGTACGCGGCTCCACCAATGGACCATCGTGCCAAAATCAGAATCGACGGTTACATCTGAACGAATTGTTTATAAAAGAAGCAAAAAATTTTCCTCTTGGAGTTCTGTCAATAACTGTACGGATGAACAGGGAAGTAGAAAGATAGCGGGTTATGCAGACCGTAGAATTGTCATAGCAGAAAAATCAAACAAATTGGCAAATATTTCTGCTAAAACAACAAACAATAGTTACTAACTATTAAATTTAATGACTAAAACAGGTAAAAACTACTTTAATTTTAGTCTTATTACGTGTACTGTATATATATACAGTTTATTATATGGAGGCAGATAGATCAGTGGAATCTCTTATAGAATCATTGGTAGCGCAACGTATCAATTTCATTGCCAGAATGGCAACAAGTTGCGAATGCAATCATGCGGAAGACAAAGAGCTGGCACTGGTTTGGATAGCAGAGCTATCTGCACCTTATGAAAAAAGATTTAACAGTTACCAGGGTAAACAGGAAAACAATCTGTTAGGTAATGAGGTGAGCAGCAACAAAATGTTAGGGAATTCGGGTTCAATAGAAGAATAGATTTGGCGGGGAAAAGCATGCGAGTAGAGATACTTTTCGATAAACGAGCTAATGTTTCTGAATCAGTCATATCTTCATTAGAAAGTGAACTAAAAAAAAGAATATTACCATATTATCCTGATACAAATTTTAGAATTGGAATTAGCAGTAGCACCTCCGTAAGAGTAACAGGGACTAAAAAAAGCAGTGAACACGACCACATGATGGAACTCATTCAAGAAGTTTGGGAGGATGATAGTTGGCTATCTGATTAACGCTGACAAAGGGGCAATATCCTCCAATGAATAGCATATCATTGTAATAAGAGATAATAACCAAGGGCAGGAAATGGTTTCCTGCCCTTGGTTTATGTATTACTGACCTAACAATCTTACTGTATTGAGGTATTTCGCTAATTATTTGATCATAACTCTCCGATTTACTAACTGACTTTTGCAAAGAGAAAGGAGAGTGTATGCAAGTTATCGCACAACAAAATGAGACAGTTGATGCCATTTGTTGGCGTCATTATGGCCGTACATTGGGAATGACTGAGCGTGTGTTGCTGGCAAATCCCGGATTGGCTGATTTTGGCGCAGTATTGCCTCATGGAACGAAAGTTGAAATGCCGGAATTTATGCCTGTTGCCAGCAGACCTATTATCCAGCTTTGGGATTAAGGGGGAGGCTGAACTCGTTTGTTGGGAATTAATACACTAAAAAAGATGCCCTTAATTATATGCCTGGTCATTGGTGGAAGTCTTGGCTGGTGGGGACATCGCTCCCTGTTTCTCAGCGAAGTGGCGGGTTTGAAACAGCAACATGCTGCACAGCTTGTTGCCATCAATCAAAAAGTCCATTCAGAAACGTTGGCAGCTATTCAGCAAATGAAAGATGCACAAAATCGGGCTGCACAATTGGATGAATACTATTCAGGAAAATTAGCTCATGTCACCGAAAAAAATGCGGCTTTGCGTGCTGACATTATTGCTGGTCATCGGCGGGTGCAAATCGCCACCGCCAACCTTGCTACCTGTCAGCTCACCCAAAACCGAGATACCCGCCCCCGCCGTATGGGCGATGGAACCCAAGTCGAACTCACTGCAAAAGCTGGACGCGCTATTTACGATATCCGAACCGGCATCATCAAAGACCAAGCCAAATTAGACTATTTACAACAGTATGTACGGGATGTTGTTCGGCAGTGTAAATCAGAATGATCGCATCTTATTGCAATGCTGTTTAACGCGATACAAAAAACCATAAAAGGCCTTCTTTTATTCCTGAGAAGGCCTTTTTATTTCTTTGATTAAAAAGGATTTTTATTCTGGATTTGTATGCTGTTTCCTACAAACCCAGTTTAATGTCCAACCTCCTGTTTCATGGCATTCTTACGTCATGAACACACAACTCACTGAACTGATGCGCTTATTGCGCAACCTGATCCGAACCGGCGTCATTACCCAAGTGGATACCACAAAGGGAAAGTGCCGAGTCGCGACAGGCAATCTTGAAACCAACTGGCTGCACTGGTTGACATCCAGAGCGGGAAACTCCCGCACATGGTGGGCGCCCAGTGTCGGTGAACAGGTTTTATTACTGTCCATAGGCGGAGAGCTGACAACCGCTTTTGTATTGCCTGCGATTTTTTCAGATGAGTTTCCGGCGCCATCAACATCACCTGAAGCGACGCATATCAAGTTTCCGGATGGTGCCGTGATGGAGTATGAACCGCAATCTGGCGCATTGACTGTGACTGGCATCAAAACCGCGACAGTGACTGCTTCGGATTCCGTCCATATTACCGCGCCGGAAATCACCTGTGTCGCCAGCACCCGAATTACGCTGGATACACCGGAGGTCATCTGTACGCAGCTAATGAGCACAGGCAACTTGATTGTGCGCAACGGCGGCAAAATGACGGGCAATATTGAACACACCGGAGGCACATTCAGTTCCAACGGCGTGATCGTGGATTCCCATAAACACACCGGCATCAGGTCAGGCGGTGACACATCAGGAGGCCCCGTATGATGTACCTGGGAATGAATCGGCAGACGGGCCGAGAGCTGACCGATTTGGCACATATCCGGCAATCCGTCAGCGATATTTTATTAACCCCTGTGGGCAGCCGTATCGCGCGTCGTACCTACGGCTCTTTGCTACCAGAACTGATTGACTGGCCACAAAACGCAGCGCTCCGGCTTCAGGTTATGGCGGCCAGTTATACCGCAATCAGCCGTTGGGAGCCACGCGTGATGCTGACCTCCATCACGATGGAAACCCGACAGGACGGCAAAATGGTGGTGGATATTACGGGTACTTATCATCAATCCGCCAAGGAATTTTCACTTTCTATTCCGGTGAGCCATTCCCGGTGAGGTAATAAGTCATGCCAACAATCGATTTAAGCCAGTTGCCACCACCGGATGTGGTTGAGCCACTGGATTACGAACAACTGCTGGAAGAGCGCAAAAAAGGCTTGATCTCGCTCTATCCAGAAGATCAGCAAGATGCCATTGCACGTACTTTACAACTGGAATCTGAACCTTTGGTCAAGTTGTTGGAAGAGAATGTTTATCGCGAATTGCTCTTGCGTCAACGGGTTAATGAAGCTGCACGGGCGGTGATGGTGGCCTATTCAACAGGCAGCGATTTGGATCAGTTGGGGGTGAACAACAACGTATTCCGTATGGTTCTGCATCCTGCAGATAATTCTACCGTGCCACCGACACCGGCGGTGATGGAATCTGACAATGACTACCGCGTACGCATTCCACAGGCTTTCGAAGGCTTGAGTGTTGCTGGCCCGGTTGGTGCGTATGAATACCATGCCCGCAGTGCGGATGGTCGCGTCGCTGACGCTTCGGCAATCAGCCCGTCGCCAGCTAATGTCACAGTGACCATTATGTCGCGGGAGGACAAGGGTGTTGCTTCCAAAGAGCTGCTGGAAATAGTCGAAAAAGTGCTGAACGATGAAAACGTGCGTCCAGTGGCGGATCGTCTGAAAGTTCAGTCAGCAAACATTGTGGAATATGAAATTGATGCGGTGTTGTACATCTTCCCAACACCAGAATCAGAACCTATCCGTAAGGCGGCAGAACAGCGACTGAAACACTATGTTGAAGCCCAGCACCGTTTGGGGCGTGACATTCGTTTGTCAGCGATTTATGCCGCACTGCATGTGGAAGGCGTCCAGCGCGTGGAATTGAAAGCGCCGTTGAAAGACGTCGTGCTGGATAAAACCCAGGCATCTTACTGCACCAAAACGACCCTGACGATGGGAGGTTCGGATGAGTGATCGCCTTCTACCGATGGGTTCAACCCAGTTAGAACTAGCGGCTGCCAAAGCTTGCGCTGAATTACAGAAGGTTAAGGTTCCGTTACGCGAGTTGTGGGATCCAGACACTTGTCCGGTATCACTTCTACCCTATCTGGCTTGGGCCTGGTCTGTTGATCGCTGGG
Source organism: Xenorhabdus ehlersii (assembly GCF_003610465.1). Taxonomy (GTDB): domain Bacteria; phylum Pseudomonadota; class Gammaproteobacteria; order Enterobacterales; family Enterobacteriaceae; genus Xenorhabdus; species Xenorhabdus ehlersii. The sequence goes on from NZ_RAQI01000005.1 coordinate 226,965, forward strand.
ACGAACGTTGGTCTGAGAGCACCAAAAGGGAAGTGATCAAAAGCTCTCTATTCCTGCATAAACATAAAGGAACGATTGGTGCGATTCGGCGAGTTGTCGAGCCATTGGGTTATCTCATCCGTGTAAAAGAGTGGTGGCAAACCAATGATGCTCCGGGTACTTTCCGGCTGGATATCGGTGTATTGGAAAACGGTATTACCCATGAAATGTTCGAGGAACTGGAAAACCTGATTTTTGATGCCAAGCCAGTGAGCCGACATTTAATTGGGTTGGACATCAACCTAGATACACGCGGTGAATATCACTACTCGGCGGCGACTTACAGTGGTGATGAACTGACAGTTTACCCTTATTTCCCAGAGCAAATAACAATATCCGGCTCAGAAGTTGTGGGCGCGGGCATACATATTATTGATGACATGAGGATTAGACCATGAGTACCAAATATTTTGCGCTGCTGACGCAGTTAGGCGCAGATAAGTTAGCAAATGCTGCGGCATTGGGTACTAAAATTGAAATTACCCATATGGCCATAGGTGATGGTGGTGGCAAGTTGCCGACACCGGACACCAAACAAACCAAACTGGTTAATGAAAAACGTCGAGCAGCGATTAACACGCTGAGCATTGATCCAAAAAACACCAACCAAATCATTGCAGAGCAGGTTATTCCTGAAAACGAAGGTGGCTGGTGGATCCGTGAGATTGGCCTGTTTGACAAAGATGGCATTTTGATTGCTGTGGGTAACTGTGCGGAAACCTACAAACCCCAATTGCAAGAGGGTTCCGGCCGTACCCAGACTATTCGCATGATCCTGATTGTCAGTAGTGCTAACGCGGTGACATTAAAAGTTGATCCATCGGTGATTTTGGCTACGCGTGAATATGTGGATGATTCTATTAAGAAACATGCAAATAGCCGTAACCATCCTGACGCGACGCTGCAAGAGAAGGGATTTGTGATCCTGAGCAGTGCGGTGGATAGTAATAGTGAAACGCATGCAGCAACACCGAAAGCGGTGAAGGCGGCGTATGATTTTGCTAAAGCAGCGGATAATAATGCCAATGGTCGCGTTCCGGTAGGGCGTAAGGTGAATGGTAAGGCGTTGTTGGCGGATATTGCTCTGAACGCAGGTGATGTTGGAGCGTACTCTAAGGGCGAAACAGATACTAAGGTAGGGGAAGCGACAAAACAGGCAAATGCCGCGAATGCTAATGCAAACACTCGCGTGCCTTCTACCCGCAAGGTAAATGGAAAAGCACTGTCGGCGGATATTGCACTGAACGCAGCAGATGTTGGTGCATATAACACAACCCAAACTGACGCTAAGGTGAGTGAGGCTAAATCTTTAGCTAATACTGCAAACCAAAATGCGGCTAATGCAAATAATAATGCCAACACACGTTTGGAGAAAAACAAGAACGGTTCGGATATTCCAAATAAAAACGAGTTTGTGAAAAACCTCGGTTTAGCGGAGACGGTGAAACGGGCGGAAAATGCCTACCCTAAAACGGGTGGGACAATCACGGGTCGCGTTGATATCAATTCGCGTTATGGCGCGCTCCGCCTGAACGCCCCCGAACGCAATTCAGACATTTTTGTCGAGTTTGGTTCAGGGGATAGCAGGGACGCGTTCCTCGGATTCGGTTCTCGGGACACAAAAACGTTCACAATTCACAACGATAAAACGAGTGCGAAACTGCAAATTAACGAATACGCCGCGTTTAATGATAACAAATTGCTGGATGTGAGTGACATTGTATCCCACACCGGGTCATCAACAAAAACAGTGATGAGCCAGAAATCTACAACCGCGGCGATTAACCGCAACGCCAGTCTGGGAATCAATCAACAATGGCAGGATGTGACAGGCAACAGAAAACCGTATGTTGCGTATAAAAACAATACCGACAGGCCAATATACATTTCTGTTACGTATCAGGAACTGGTTATCCGCGATTGGTACGCGCTAATGGCATTGAACATTAATGGGCAGGATATTGCGTATTCCGGTACGTCAATCAGCGCCCACGAGGGGGTTATTGAATCCCGCGCGTTCGTTACGGGGATTATTCCACCCGGCGCGAGCTATTCCATGTCAATGTATACCAACCATGACGTCAATGACGGAAATTTGCGCTGGTATGAACTCAGTTAACGGGGCAATATGAAATATTTTATCGATAAAAAAACACAACAAATTTACGCATACGAGGATTGGGTTGACGATTCTGCAATTGATTCCGGCCTGACGCCGATCGCAGAGGCTGAGGCATTGGCAATTGCAAACCCGCCGCCAACACCGGCGCAATTGCAACAGTGGGCTGAATCGGAAAAACGTTATCGCATGTTTCAGGCTGCAAATGTTATAACACCGTTACAGTACGCAGTGGATTTGCAAATGGAAACGGATAGCGAACTGGCGGCATTGGCAGAATGGAAAAAATATATGGTGTTATTAAACCGCGTAGACTGTTCGACAGCACCCAATATTGACTGGCCTAAAGCGCCAGAATAACAATCAGGGGCACTATGCCCCTATATTTATTCCGACTCAGTCAATTTCCGTTGTTGCTGATTCCAAATAGAACTCTCTGGCATCTGGACACGGACAGATATAGACCGACCGGCGGGGATATCAATCGGGTCACCGTCTGAATAACTCTCTCGTACATTTTGGGCGAATGTAGGTGCTTCTGCATGCTCACGGTGGTAGGTCATTAATTTGATGGCACCATCGGGTAGCACTTTGTAATCCACCCAAATCAACGGCAGTTTATTTTTACACAGCGGTATCTCAACCCCACCATCAACACCGCCCCATGCCGCATCAGCATTAAACCCCAGCACGTTTTTGATGAGATAGACGCCCTCAGACAGACGCTCGACAATAGCACCCTCGGATTCGTCGTTGGTGGTAAAGGTGCCACCAGGGTAGATTTGGATAATGGGGGATGCTGTTTTTAGGTAGCCATCAACGACTGTGGTGTTACTGGTGGTATATAACGCATACCATGTTGGATTTTCGCGGGCAGCCAGGGCATGACCGTAATAAATTAGGCCGTTAGCATAACTAGCTAGAAAACCGGCATACCCCGCACTGGTATCACGTGCTCCAATAACATGCCAATAGCCATGAGTACCTAACGGTGCAGGAAATCCTGCGCTATAGGAGTCTACTAGCACTGAGTAACCAACCGGTTTGCCCCATTCACCGGATTTCAATGTCGTACGCGGTGTGTGAGTTTTGCCTAAATTAGTCCGTTCCACCCGTTCTACGGTTCCCGCTAAACCGACGTTTAGTCCCAATCAAAATTCATAACTGAATAAAGTATCCAACGAATACCCTTCTAAAAAATCAATTAATCATAATTTTTATTTATCATTTTTCCATTTGGAAACTTTCTGGATCCTCGTTCTGAAATTTGGAATGTTTAGGAGGTATCTTTTAACGTCGGTTTATCGGCAGGCTCAGCATTACCTGTTGGCGTACCGATTCCGTGGCCGTTGGCAACCCCTCCGGCTGGGTGGCTGAAATGTAATGGTTCGACGTTTACCGCTGCTCAATATCCAGAGCTGGCGCGTGTATACCCCTCATTGAGATTACCTGACCTGAGGGGTGAATTTATTCGTGGATGGGATGATGAGAGAAATGTTGATATTGGGCGTGCACTCCTCAGCGGCCAAAATTCCGCATTTCAGAACCATTTTCATGCATTACCAACAAGTAACGGTGATAGTGGCATGGAGGAAACAGGGATCACAACTGTTTTTAACGATAGTAAATCGTCAAATTTCGCGTTGAATCTAACAAATACACAACTTCCAGTCGGAAATAACGCTGGATTGTGGAACGGGACTTATTTCAGAACGTATAGCTCCAGCATTTATGGTGGTTTTTCTGTTGCAAATGAAACCCGTCCCAGAAATATCGCATTTAACTACATTGTGAGGGCAGTATAATGACTGCAAAATTAAACAAAAATCTGATCGCCACTGTAGCGGGTGATATCACTGTTTATAACTATGCGGAGGATACCAGAGAATATTTATCTGCTACGGTGGAATATCTGGCTATTGGGGTAGGCATTCCTGCACACTCGTGCGTTGATGCGCCGGATGAACGCAGGGTCGGTTATGCTATTTGCCGCACGACGGATTTATCCTGCTGGGAATATGTTGCTGACCACCGTGGTGAAACGGTGTACAACATTAAAACAGGTGCCGCACAGGTGATTGCAGCGCTCGGTGATTATCCTCCAAACACAACACCAGACGCACCCGCTACCCCATTCGATAATTGGGATGGCAAACGGTGGGTGACAGATGCTCAGGCGCAACGCTTGCATGAACAGGAACAGGCTGAGTCTCAGAAAAAATATCTCATGTCTCAGGCCACCAATTCCATCGCCCCGTTACAGGACGCCGTCGATTTAGGCATGGCAACCGATGCCGAAAAATCCGCATTAACCGAATGGCGTAAATATCGGGTGCTGCTCAATCGGGTGGATTGCTCAACCGCCCCCGATATCCCATGGCCGGAACAGCCGGAGTGAACACAGGGGCCATCGCCCCTGATTGTTATTCTGGCGCTTTAGGCCAGTCAATGTTGGGTGCTGCCGAACAGTCTACGCGGTTTAATAACACCATATATTTTTTCCATTCTGTCAGTTTGCTCTGCTCTGCGTTCGTTGCCATGTGTAGATCGACGGCATATTGCAGCGGGGCGATGGCATTTAAAGCCCGTGACATTAGATACAATTTTTCCTGTTCTGCCTGTTGCTGCAATTGCTCCGGCGTTGGCGGCGGGTTCGCGATTATCCGCGCTTCCGCCTCAGTAATCGGAATAAAATCCGATTTGATGTGTTTATCCTGAGAGCCGTCTGATTCAAAACCGTAAACCCGCCCGTCGTTCGATTTGTAATATTTCATGATTACCTTAATTCAACCCACGAATCAATAAAATCGCCATCATTAGCGATATACGCATTGACATCGTAATGCGCCCCTGTGGGGACAATAAAAAACACGCTCATCTCCACTTGTGGCCCATCGAAATCTGACCAGTTATACGCGACTTGAATTCCATTGACATTGGCACCAATTCCGATTGCACCCAGTTGTTTTTTTCGCGGTTTGGTTTTAACAAATACGGCTATTGGCTTGCCTGCATCATTTTTATATTGCGTCCCACCTATCCGTTTATACCGGACATTCTGCCAGCTCTGGTTAATGCCAATACTGGCGTTTTCAGCAACATCAGACAGCAAAGCTATCTCGCCGGATTTTTTGCGCAGATTGACGTAATATTGCGTTTCAGTGGTGCTATCCCGATAAAACACTGTGAGCATTTCCGGTTTTTCATGCGGCACGGCAGATAGCTGAACGTAATACCCGTTCGCATTTTTTAGTTTCACGCCTGCCCAGTCATGCGTAGCCTCAACATCCACACCACCGCACGAAAACATGTCATGTGATTTTTTCAGGGCAAAACGCCCGTTCGATTCGCTAGTCGAATACACACCAATTTCGCGGGGTTCGGGTTTGTGAGCCTCACTGTATACCTGCGACCACCGCCCGTCGGTATGGCGATCATGCAGCGTTGTTCCGCCAATCCAGCCTGTCGCCTCAATATCACTGGTAGTCCAAACTTTCCCCTCAATGGTTCCGCCTGTTTTAGGGTAGGCATTTTTCGCCCGTTTCACCGTCTCCGCCAAACCGACGTTTAGTCCCAATCAAAATTCATAACTGAATAAAGTATCCAACGAATACCCTTCTAAAAAATCAATTAATCATAATTTTTATTTATCATTTTTCCATTTGGAAACTTTCTGGATCCTCGTTCTGAAATTTGGAATGTTTAGGAGGTATCTTTTAACGTCGGTTTATCGGATACGGTGCCCAATAGTCGTCGAATTAACGGTAAACCGCTAACAGGTGACGTGAATCTGAACGCGGCTGATGTCGGTGCACTAAAAGTGGGTGATTATGGGATCGGTTCCCAACCCGTAGGAATCAGCTCACCCGCTGAATATGATGCCAACTCTATGACAACAACTGGTTGGCATAGTGGCGGTGGCTATGCTGCTAAAAATTTCTACAACACCCACGCCCCTATCATGGTGATGACACGTACTGGCGGTAGTGATAGCACGGGAATGGTCGCACAAATTCAGGTGGATGATGCAGGGATGGCGAGCCGTTACCGGTTGGGTAATCGGTGGAATAAATGGAATACCATTTGGGGTACAGCGAATACTACTGTTATTGATGGGTTCCTGAAAAAAGCTAGCCCCATCATCAAAATCTGGAATGACGGGAAATTTGAAACAAATGACGAATCAACGGGTGCTATTGTCGAGCGTTTGTCTGAGGGCGTTTACCTCATCAAAAACGTGCTGGGATTTAATGCCGATGCGGCATGGGGCGGTGTTGATGGCGGGGTTGAGATACCGCTGTGCAAAAATAAATTACCGTTGATTTGGGTGGATTATCGCGTGTTACCCGATGGTTCCATCAAAATCATGACCTACCACCGTGAGCATGTAGAAGCACCTACATTCGCCCAAAATGTACGGGACGGCTACTCCGACGGTGATCCGATTGATATTCCTGTTGGTCGGTCTATATCTGTCCGTGTCCAGATGCCAGAGAATTCTATCTGGAATCAGCAACAACGGAAATTGACTGAGTCGGAGTAAATATAGGGGCGCACAGCCCCTGATTGTTATTCTGGCGCTTTAGGCCAGTCAATGTTGGGTGCTGCCGAACAGTCTACCCGATTGAGCAATACCCGATATTTGCGCCATTCGGTCAATGCGGATTTTTCGGCATCGGTGGCCATATCGAGATCAACAGCATCCTGTAGCGGGGTAATAGCCATATCTGCCTGTTGTCGCAATGATGATTTTTGTTGTTCCGCCTGTTGTCGCAATTCCTCTGGCGTCGGCGGGGGTGGCGGCGGAATATCAACCCAGCATGGCATTCCATAGCTATCAGCTCCGCGCAACTTTCCTGATTTGGACTGGCTAAACTCCAAAAATACCGCATCAGCTACAGGAATGACATCATCAGGTAGAGTACCAGCGGTTTTATATTCCGCTAACAACGAAACGGGGTAAAAACTCAGAGTGGAACAGCTAAATAAATAATTTTTCATATTAATACCCTATTGCCATATATGTCACGACAGGTGGATAACTGGGTTCGTACAGGGATTGAATTAACAACTCTGCGGATTTTTGGTCGACTATTTTTGTGATGGCAATTAAAACCCACTGGCGGCTCGTTCCTCCATTTAAAACAGAATTTGTTAATGAAATACATTTGCTCGGAAATTGAATAGGGAATGCAAACATCCGCTGTGACTGATACCAGTCATTTTTACCCGCTCCCAGCGTTGCCGTTTCTCCATGTACCCGCCCCCATTGAATTATTAACCCACTGGGCAATTTTTGATAACCAGATTCAGTTAATTGGGATTCAAAATTTCTCATATCAGGAATCTGATTGCGCGCGTTTCCTACGGTTCGATAGACCGTCTCCGCTAAACCGACGTTTAGTCCCAATCAAAATTCATAACTGAATAAAGTATCCAACGAATACCCTTCTAAAAAATCAATTAATCATAATTTTTATTTATCATTTTTCCATTTGGAAACTTTCTGGATCCTCGTTCTGAAATTTGGAATGTTTAGGAGGTATCTTTTAACGTCGGTTTGGCGGCAGGCTCGGCGTTACCGGTCGGTGTGCCTATTCCGTGGCCGTTAGAAACCCCGCCGGCTGGCTGGTTGAAATGTGATGGTTCGACATTCAATGCAGAACAATGTCCGGAGCTAGCGCGTGTATATCCCTCACTACGATTGCCGGATTTGCGGGGAGAGTTCATTCGTGGTTGGGATGGCGGCCGCGGGATAGATGCGGGACGTGCTCTACTCAACTGGCAGGATGATAGTTTTCGCGCACATAATCATGGAATTACAGCATTTGATGCGTGGGAACCCACGGTGTTGACACCTAATGACCGATCTGGGGACGAGCTGTTGTCGACTGATAACGTCGTTAGAGATGGACGCAATCGGAACGGAACCGACAACCACAAATATCAAACCCGGAATGGAGGGGGGAGTGAGACCCGCCCCCGTAATATTGCATTTAACTACATCGTGAGGGCTGCATAGTGATTCAGGCAGAATTGAATAGCGATTTTATCGCCATCGTGGCCGGAAATATCACCGTATTTCATTACAATGAGAAAACGCATGAATATATTTCGTCCTCTGTAAATTATTTACCCGTCGGTGTCAGCATCCCTGCACACTCGTGTATTGATGCACCGAGTGAACGCAGGATTGGTTATGCTATTTGCCGCACGACGGATTTAGCCGGCTGGGAATATGTTGCTGACCACCGTGGTGAAACGGTATACAACATTAAAACAGGTGCCGCACAGGTGATTGCAGCGCTCGGTAATTATCCGCCAGACACAACACCAGACGCCCCCGCTACCCCATTCGATAAATGGGATGGAAAACAATGGGTCACGGATATTGCGGCCCAACAGGTGTATGAGGTACAACAGGCTGAATCTCAAAAACGACAATTGTTGGATACAGCCAGAGCCAAAATTGATATTTATCAGGATGCTGTTGACCTCGATATGGCCACCGATGCTGAGCAAACCGCATTAACCGAATGGCGCAAATATCGGGTACTGCTCAATCGGGTAGACTGTTCGACAGCACCCAACATTGACTGGCCTAAAGCGCCAGAATAACAATCAGGGGCATAGTTTGCCCCTATATTTATTCCGACTCAGTCAATTTCCGTTGTTGCTGATTCCAAATAGAACTCTCTGGCATCTGGACACGGACAGATATAGACCGACCGGCGGGGATATCAATCGGATCACCGTCGGAGTAGCCGTCCCGTACATTTTGGGCGAATGTGGGTGCGTTTGGATGCTCTCGGTGATACGTCATGATTTTGATGGAACCGTCCGGCAACACTTTGTAATCCACCCAAATCAACGGCAGTTTATTTTTGCACAGCGGTATCTCAACCCCACCATCAACGCCGCCCCATGCCGCATCTGCATTAAATCCCAGCACGTTTTTAATGAGATAGACGCCCTCGGATAGACGTTCAACGATTGCGCCCTCGGATTCGTCGTTGGTAGTGAATTTGCCATCGGGGTGAATTTCAATGATAGGGGACGCTGTTTTGATGTAACCGTCAACGACGGTGGTGTTCGTTTTTCCCCATAACGCACCTCCCCGAATAGATGATCCCACCTGCATCTGGAATTGCAGCTCATTGCGGCTCGCACTGACCCACAAATGGAATGCGTTATTGGCATCATACCGGAGCAAAATACCTGCTCCCCACCCTCCCCACATGTCCCTCCCAGCACCTCCCCCCATACGATAAAATGACGTTGGGAACCGCTTGGCTCTTAAATCATCGTTGGTAGCTACCGGTAGGTTAGTTTCACCCAACCCAAATCGCAGATATCGGTTGTCAAAATTTGAGTAATCTCCGGGCTGAACCTGTTTTCCAACTCGCAACCCTTCACGAATATTACATCCGCCTAATGTATCGATATTTGTAATACCCCGACCCCGCAAATAATGGTTGAATACAGGGTTTGATGATGTCCCGTTGTTATAACCCAGTTGAGTCTGTTCATCACCAACGCCGTTATCGTCCAATTGCGTAGATATCGCAATCGAACCTGTGCCCATCCTAAACCCTGAGAATCTGACCGGTGCCAGCAAATCTCCGCCATCATGTCTATTGAGGGCATTTTCCGCCAGTCGTTTTGTTCCCGCCAAACCGACGTTAAAAGATACCTCCTAAACATTCCAAATTTCAGAACGAGGATCCAGAAAGTTTCCAAATGGAAAAATGATAAATAAAAATTATGATTAATTGATTTTTTAGAAGGGTATTCGTTGGATACTTTATTCAGTTATGAATTTTGATTGGGACTAAACGTCGGTTTGGCGGGAACGGCGGAGCTGGCGAAAAATGCCCTACCGAAAACAGGGGGAACGTTAACTAACAACGGCCGCGTGCTGGAATTGAAAAATACAACCAGCAATTCATTGTATATTCAAGGAACCAACCATAACGATGCAGGGCAAACGGGTCTAAATTGCTCAATATGATTAGCGGAGTATATTCAGTACAGAGAAATAGGAATAATCGCCGTTTGTGATTTATCATTAGCACCTCATCAATGATAATCCTAGAAACTGCCATGCAAGCCACAACCCTCAGCAATGCTTTTGGACACCTCACTGATCCGCGTGTTAACCGGACTAAACAATATTCACTCATCGACATTTTGACTATCTCGATCTGTGCCGTAATCTGCGGTTGTGAAGGTTTCAATGCGATTGAAGAATACGGTAAATCTAAAGAAGATTGGTTCCGGCAATTTCTGGCTCTTCCTAATGGCATTCCCAGTCATGATACCTTTAACGATGTGATAAACCGGCTTGATCCCCAAGAATTTGGACTCGCATTTACCCAATGGGTGAAGAGCTTAGCCACATTCTCTGATGACATTATCGCCTTGGATGGCAAAACATTGCGGGGTACGCTTGACAAAGCGAATGGTGCACCGGCGCTTCATCTGGTTAGCGCCTGGTCAGTTGAGAATCAACTTTGCTTTGGTCAGGTGAAAGTCTCAGATAAATCGAACGAAATTACCACAATCCCCAACTTGCTGGCCTTGTTGGATATTGAAGGTTCCACTGTCACGATTGATGCAATGGGCTGTCAGTACAAAATTGCTGATCAGATTGTCGGGGAGCAGGCTGATTATGTTCTGGCATTAAAAGGCAATCAGGGTGAATTTCATGACGATATCAAATACTTTTTAGATACTCAGCTAGCAAAAAGTTTTAGGGGGATCCCCCACGCTCAAACCCGGAGTACAGGAGGCGATCACGGTCGTATCGAACAGCGTCAGTTGTGGCTGGTTAACGATATTCACTGGTTACGGGAACGACATCCTCAGTGGCACACACTGGGTGGCATCGCGGTGGTGGAGTCTTGGCGTGAAGAGCAGGGAAAACCCGAGAGTTACGCCCGACGTTATTATATTACCAGTCATCGTGATAAATCGGCGGACTTTATTGCGGGAGCGATACGTAGCCATTGGCATATTGAAAATAAATTGCACTGGCAGCTGGATGTGAGTTTTGGTGAAGACAGCCAGCGTCTGAGAAGCGGTCATGCTGCTGAAAATATCGCTTTAGTAAATAAAATAGCCCTTAACCTGCTGAAAAATGAGAAAACCGTAAAGGTAGGAGTGAAAACTAAGCGTCAGAAAGCAGGATGGGATAATAGTTACATGCTGAAAGTCCTCACGGTGGGTTTTACGTCAGTATAATTTAGACCCGTTTGCCCTGCATAACGATGTTGCAAAATGGCGAATTGGCAATACAGGTGCGAACAATGATTTTTCATTACATAACGTTATTGAGGGAACGTATGTTGTTATTGCAAACAAAACCATCACCGTTAACGGCGTGCCCATCATTAATGGAAACGATCTGGCATCCCTAAAAAATAATATTGATGCAGCAAATCAACAGGCAGAGAACGCAAACAAAAATGCGAACAATCGCGTTCCCAATAGTCGGAAAATCAACGGAAAACAACTAACTAGTGATGTTACCTTGAATGCAGGTGACGTTGGCGCGTTATCAACATTGGGTGGCACGCTGACGAATAATGGCAATGTGCTGGAATTGAAAAATACCGTGACCAGTTCATTATATATTCAGGGTACCGACCAGAACGGAAATCCCCGTTGGCGCGTCGGGAGTCCAGGTGTGAGTGATATGTTGACGGTGCATAACGTTATTGGCGACACCTATGTATATATCGGTAACAATGGGGATGTCAAAATAAACAATAACCCTATCATTACCGGCGTCAGATTGGGTGAAATGATATCGACATCCGTGCCTGCTGCACAGGTCACCGTGTTGCCAGACGGCCACGTTGTTGTCGGGATAACTAAAAACAGCGCGGGTTCAGTCTCACACGTACCGAGTCGCCCCATTCAGTATTTAATCGCCGGCCAGTGGCGAAATGTCGAGGTGTTCAATGGTTAAATTCGAATCGTTTCAGAAATACAAACCGACTGACGCGATTGCCGGCGTTGCCTATTTGATGAGTGCAGACAACACTGACTGGTACGAATGCCAGAAATTATTTTCCCCTGCCACGCTCAAAATTGTTTATGACGAAAATTTAGTTATCCGGTCAATGGGGTATGACGTCAGCGCATTTTTCCCGATTGGTCTGTCAATCGCCGAAATTGACCCCAAACAGGTGCCAGTGGGACTCAACATTAATGGGGGCTGGCAGTATAGGGCGGGTAAAATCTGTCCGCGTATTTATACCCCAGAGGAGTACCAACAACAGGCGGTGTATCAAAAACAGCATCTAATGAACATAGCGAGGGATAAAATCGCGCCGTTACAGGACGCGGTAGACCTCGATATGGCCACCGATGCCGAGAAATTATCATTAGCCGAATGGCGTAAATATCGGGTACTGCTCAATCGGGTGGATTGCTCTACCGCACCTGATATCCAATGGCCGGAACAGCCGAAATAAATAGAGGGGCTAAATGCCCCTGATTGTTATTCTGGCGCTTTAGGCCAGTCAATATTTGGTGCTGTCGAACAGTCTACGCGGTTTAATAACACGGTGTATTTTTTCCACGCGATCAGTGTCGATTGCTCTGTGTCTGTTGCCATGTTGAGATCGACAGCATATTGGAGTGGAGTGATTGAATTTGTAGCCTGAGACATTAGATAGCGTTTCTGCGATTCTGCCTGTTGCTGCAATTCCGCTGGCGTCTGAATTCTGGGCGTAATTTCCCCATTAATGAAAACCCACTCGTGATCCCAGCCAAAATCATCAGGAACATCATTTTTCACAATTTCAGCGACATATAACCCTATTGGACATAACGTGCTGGCATCATCACTAAACGAGCGGATAATACCATCATCATCATAGGCAATTTTTAACGTATCCGGTTCAAAATTCTGTTGTTGTTCGTACCAATCACCATCTGCATTTGTCAGATACAGACAGTTACCGTAGGGTTTTGATGTTGGCGTATATTCAACAAATTTTTTAGCCATTTTATTGTTATTGCGTGACATTGATCCACCCTCCATTTCTCATGATCTGCAAATTAGCGACGCGTAGCCGTTCGATGACCCAAACGCCGCCGCCAGGTGTTCGTGACAGCCGAACACCAACCACAAATTCGTTGGTTGAAAAATCCAACCATTCGTCTATTTTTGTTGTTATTTCACGGGGTGTTGATAATCGCAGCGACGTGACATATTTTTCCGCATCGGCCGAATTCAGTAATGTCCCGTTGGTTTTCGGTATATGATTTACATTTACCTGACCATTAGTTTTTTGTGAAATGATGGCACCACCGGCGCCATTCATTTCTATTGTCACGGTGTTTTTATTGCGTGTATCCGATAATTCAACACCGGCAAATCCATTATTCGCTGCAACATAGACCCTGTCATAGGTTGATAACCATTGTTTAACAGCAATACTGCCATCAACGACGCCACCCGTTCTCGGTAGGGCGTTTTCCGCTAGTTTCACCGTGCCCACTAACCCAATATTCCGCACAAACTCTGGTTTGTTGGGGATATCGGCGCCGTTTCGGGATTTTTCGAGGCGGTTGTCTAGGGCGTCAGTTACGGATTTCTGGCTCATCACCTGCGATACACTGTCACCCACAGATTGGATAATGTCCGCTGAATTCAATAGTATCCCGTTGGTTTTCGGGATGTGGTTTACGTTTACCTGTCCGTTAGTTTTTTGTGAAATGTAAACACCGCCGGTGCCGTTCATTTCTAACGTCGCCGTATTGCTGGTTCTGGAATCCGATAATTCAACACCGGCAAATCCATTATTAGACGCGACATATACCCGATCAAACGTTGATAACCACTGTTTAACTGCGAGGCTGCCATCAACAATGCCACCCGTTCTCGGTAGGGCGTTTTCCGCTAGTTCCACCGTTCCCGCTAAACCGAGGTTTTTCACAACCCATGGATCCTTACGATCCAAGCCAAGATCCCACTCCCTGAACCGCGAGAACCAAAACTAAGCGACAAAAAAGAGCCATTTTAGCCTATCAAAAAATAACCAAAAGCCAGAATCACACTGAATAATACCGGAAAGGATGAATTTTAAACTAAATTCGGTTATTAAATGACCTGTAAAAGGTTATTATTTAACCAATAAAGGGTTCTTTCCAACCAAACCATTTGATTTTCTCCCACCAACTAAAATCAATTAAAATCAACCCAACAAATTGATTATAAACAAAAATATAAGACCACATTTGTACCGTCCCCCACACACAGCCAATCGAATGATTTCCTCCGTCCAATCCGCCAATATATCAGCACACCTTAACAGGAGAACCGCTAATATGGCACAAGACTATCATCACGGCGTCCGTGTACAGGAAATTAATGAAGGTACTCGTACCATCACTACCGTTAGCACCGCTATCGTAGGTATGGTTTGTACTGCTCCTGACGCAGACGAAAAAACATTTCCATTAAACACTCCAGTTCTGATTACTGACGTTATGAGCGCCAGTGGTAAGGCTGGGAAAAAAGGGACTTTGTCCGCTTCACTGAAAGCTATCGCTGCTCAGGCTCAGCCTGTGACTGTGGTTGTTCGTGTGGAAGAGGGCGAATCTGAAAAAGATACTGTTACTAACATCATCGGTGGTGTTACTGAGGCCGGTAAGAAAACCGGTATGCAGGCGCTGTTGGCGGCACCAAGCCAACTCGGTGTTAAACCACGCATTCTGGGCGTTCCGGGTCTGGATTCACTACCGGTTGTTACTGCACTGGTTTCTGTTGCGCAGAAACTGAAAGCGATGGCTTATATCAGCGCTTACGGCTGCAAAACTATTGAAGAAGTGATCAGATATCGTGACTACTTCAGTCAGCGTGAGCTGATGCTGATTTGGCCTGATTTCCTGAGCTGGGATACGGTGACCAACAGCGAAGCGACTGCATTTGCAACCGCTTATGCGCTGGGTCTGCGTGCTAAAATCGATGAAGAAACCGGCTGGCATAAAACTCTGTCCAACGTTGGTGTTAACGGAGTGACTGGCCTGTCTGCTGATGTCTTCTGGGATCTGCAAGATACCGCGACTGACGCCGATCTGCTAAACAAAGCAGGTATCACGACGCTGGTCCGCAAAAACGGCTTTCGTTTCTGGGGTTCACGAACTTGTGCTGGTTCTGCTGATCCTCTGTTCCAGTTTGAAAGCTACACCCGTACCGCTCAGGTTCTGGCTGACACTATGGCTGAAGCACACATGTGGGCTATCGATAAACCGCTGACTCCATCACTGGTGCGCGACATCATCGAAGGCGTCAATGCCAAGTTCCGTGAACTGAAATCTGGTGGCTACATCATTGATGGCCGTTGTTGGTACGACGACAAGGCTAATGACAAGGACACCCTGAAAGCCGGCAAACTGACCATCGACTATGACTATACACCTGTACCGCCACTGGAAAACATGATGTTACGCCAGCGCATTACAGATAGTTACCTGATGGATTTCGCGAAAAGTATCAATAAATAAGGGGCTAACTGATGGCATTACCTCGCAAACTTAAATACCTGAACTTGTTCAATGATGGCAACAACTATCAGGGGATCGTGGAAGAACTGACTCTTCCTAAGTTGAGCCGCAAGCTGGAAGCCTATCGCGGTGCTGGCATGAATGGCAGCGCAATGGTGGATTTAGGTCTGGATGAAGGCGCACTGGATGCTGAATTCACTCTGGGCGGCGTTGAAGCTCAACTGTACAAACAGTGGGGCATCGCGAAAGCCGATGGTGTCATGCTGCGCTTTGCTGGCTCTTTTGAGAGTGAAGATAACGGTGAAGTGGTTGCAGTCGAAGTTGTGATGCGTGGTCGTTTCCAGGAGTTCGATCACGGTACTTATAAACAAGGTGATAACACCCAGACCAAAATCACTGCCAAAAATACTTATTTCAAACTGACATGGAATGGTGAAGAACTGATTGAAATCGACACCATCAACATGGTTGAGAAAGTAGGTGGGGAAGATCGTCTGGAGCAGCATCGCCGCGCTATCGGTCTTTTTTAATCGCTTCTTTTAGCAATTAACTTTTTTAAAACTTATTTCCTGTCTCATCAGTGTATTAATCGTGCCTGTTGAGACAGGTCTCTAATCGGATAAACAAGGTTGAACCATGACAGAAACACTGAATACTCAAAATGACGATCTGCGCACCATTGAATTGGAAGCACCACTGGCGCGAGGCAACGGCGAAATCACGGAAGTGATGGTACGCAAACCTAACAGCGGTGCGTTGCGCGGTGCACGTTTACAGGCACTGCTGGAAATGGATGTGGATTCTATGCTGCTTGTCCTGCCGCGTGTTACCACCCCTGCATTGACCAAAAATGACCTGATAATGATGTCACCTGGTGATCTGATTAATCTCAGTGTGGAGGTGGTCAATTTTTTGTTGCCGAAGTCGGTCAAGTCCGATTCCCAGAACGATTAACCGTTGATGAATTGGTGGCAGATATTGCCACCGTTTTTCACTGGTCACCGACAGTCACAGATGCAATGTCACTATCGGAACTATTGGACTGGCGACATCGGGCCATTTTGAGAAGTGGTGCAGAAAATGAGTAATATACAGTCACAGCTTAACAAGGTACTGAGTACTGTTGGTAAGTTGACCAGTTCCTTTAAATCTTTTCAACAGCATCAGAAAAAACTGGTAGGTTCAGTTGATAAAATTTATAACCAGTTTAAAAAACTTAATAAGACTGTTGAAGGATTAAAACCCATTGTAGGTTATGCGCAGGAAACTGCGCGTATGCGTGCCGATCTTAAGGCCTATAATCAAACCATTAAACAATCTTTCTCTGCGCGGCAGAACTCCTCACAAGTAATGCAGGTGAATTCTGCCAGCCAATCAGCTAATATTGTTCAAATAAACCAGAATGTCAGACAGGAAAACTCATCCAGTAAAAAGAATGAATTTAATCTTGGTGTGACGGGTAATATGACTAACAATTTTAAATTGTTAGATAAATTGGTTATTAATATTAATCCAAAAATAACAATTTTATTTGATACGCTGAAAAAAATCAAAACAGTTTTGAAATTTCCCACTAATTCAGTGAAGGCATCATTTCAAATTCTGATTAATTCTATAAAAATTTTTGGTAGTGTTGGTATAAGAGTTTTTGGTTCTCTGAGAGTTAGTCTCCGTATCTTTGGTATTTTGTCTATTCAGATTTTTGGAACATTGAAAGTTCGGCTAAATATTTTTGGAAAGATAGGAGTTAGAGTTTTTAGTTCGTTGCGTATTGGATTTAATGTATTTGGGCAATTAGGAATCCGAATATTTGGTTCATTGCGTATTAGTCTGAATATCTTTGGACAATTGGGTGTCCGGATCTTTGGTTCATTGCGTATTAGTCTGAATATCTTTGGGCAGTTAGGTGTCCGAATCTTTGGTTCATTGCGTATTAGTCTGAATATCTTTGGGCAGTTAGGTGTCCGAATCTTTGGTTCATTGCGTATTAGTCTGAATATCTTTGGGCAGTTAGGTGTCCGAATCTTTGGTTCATTGCGTATTAGTCTGAATATATTTGGTCAGTTGGGAATCCGGATCTTTGGTTCATTGCGTATTGGCCTGAATATATTTGGTCAGTTGGGAATCCGGATCTTTGGTTCATTGCGTATTGGCCTGAATATCTTTGGGCAGTTAGGCGTCCGAATATTTGGTTCGTTGCGTATTGGCCTGAATATATTTGGTCAGTTGGGAATCCGAATCTTTGGTTCATTGCGTATTAGTCTGAATATATTTGGTCAGTTGGGAATCCGGATCTTTGGTTCATTGCGTATTGGCCTGAATATCTTTGGGCAGTTAGGCGTCCGAATATTTGGTTCGTTGCGTATTGGCCTGAATATATTTGGTCAGTTGGGAATCCGAATCTTTGGTTCATTGCGTATTGGCCTGAATATCTTTGGTCAGTTGGGAATCCGAATCTTTGGTTCATTGCGTATTGGCCTGAATATTTTTGGTCAGTTGGGAATCCGAATCTTTGGTTCATTGCGTATTAGTCTGAATATATTTGGTCAGTTGGGAATCCGAATCTTTGGTTCATTGCGTATTAGTCTGAATATCTTTGGGCAATTAGGAATCCGGATCTTTGGTTCGTTGCGTATTGGCCTGAATATTTTTGGTCAGTTGGGAATCCGGATCTTTGGTTCATTGCGTATTAGTCTGAATATCTTTGGGCAGTTAGGCGTCCGGATCTTTGGTTCATTGCGTATTAGTCTGAATATCTTTGGGCAGTTAGGCGTCCGAATCTTTGGTTCATTGCGTATTGGCCTGAATATTTTTGGTCAGTTGGGAATCCGAATCTTTGGTTCATTGCGTATTAGTCTGAATATATTTGGTCAGTTGGGAATCCGAATCTTTGGTTCATTGCGTATTAGTCTGAATATCTTTGGGCAATTAGGAATCCGGATCTTTGGTTCGTTGCGTATTGGCCTGAATATTTTTGGTCAGTTGGGAATCCGAATCTTTGGTTCATTGCGTATTGGCTTGAATATATTTGGTCAGTTGGGAATCCGGATCTTTGGTTCATTGCGTATAAGGCTGAATATCTTTGGACAATTGGGAATCCGAATCTTTGGTTCATTGCAAATTAGGCTGAATATTTTTGCTCAGTTGGGGATGCGAGTTTTTGGCTCTCTGAGAATTAGCTTAAATATATTTGGTCAATTAGGTGTAAGAGTATTTAATTACTTAGGAAGTAGCCTCAATATATTGGGTAGTGTTGGAGGGAAAGTTTTTGGTTTTCTCAGGAATTCATTAAATACACTATTCAGTAGCGGTAACAAAAACGGTATTTTTGTAGGGTTAAGAAAAAGTATAGGAAAACTAGGAAGTATTGGACAACAAGTATTTGGCTTTTTGGGCAATAGTATAAGAATGCTGGGAAGTATTGGTGCGAAAGGTTTAGGTTTTTTAGGTAATGCTTTCAGTATACTGGGTCGTGCAATAATGATTGTTGGCCGAGCTATGATGGCGAACCCCATTCTTGCCATTATTGGTGTTATTGCAATGGCTGCTATTTATATTTGGCAGAATTGGGAAACATTAGGACCCAAATTCACTGCTTTGTGGGAAAACATCAAAAATGTCTGTAGCAATGCATGGCAGGGAATTAAAGACAGAGTCAGTGCTGCTTGGGAGGGCATTAAGAGTTATTTCATGGATGGTGGATTAATCGGTCTTATTTACCAAAATTGGGACACGATTAAACAAAGTACTTTAGAAGCTTGGGAATCAGTTAAAGCTAAAATAGGTGAAGTTTGGGAATCCGTTAAACAGAATACTTTAGAAATTTGGGAGAGCGTTAAAAAATCAATTTCAGATAGATGGAATGAAATTGTTGCTGATGTTCAGGCTATTCCTGAAAAATTAAAAGCGGCTGGCTCAGCAATGATCGATAGTTTGCTAATTGGTATTCAAGAAAAATGGGAGCACCTGAAAAGTAAATTCGCCTCTATTACTGATTGGTTTAAATCGTGGTGGTCTGGTGATGATAAAAAGGAAGTTACCGTAAAAACATCACAGGAAATTACTAAGAGCGATACATCTCAGCAGGCAAAACAGATTACTCAACATGATACAGGCGGATTTATTCCTGCAGGGAAACAAGGCCTTGTGGGGGAATATGGTCCTGAAATTATCAATGGCCCAGCTAATGTTACCAGCCGGAAAAATACCGCGAAACTTGCTGCTTTGGGTCTTGCCGTTAGCTCAATGTCACTGCCGATTGCGGCGCAGGATGCACCATTACACGCGCAGAGTTTACCTGCTCACGCTTATGAGGAAGTGCAGGCGAAACGGGAGCGGAGTCAGCCACAGCAATATGGTGGCGCAGCCCCGCAATATAACATCTATGTCTATGGCACCCAGGGGCAATCCGCGCAGGATATTGCCCGTGTGGTCAGGCAGGAATTGGAACAAAGAGAACGTATGCACCAGGCGCGTATGCGTAGCTCACTTTCAGACAGAGGAGAAGATTTCTCATGATGGCTGCACTTGGTTTGTTTGTTTTTATGCTGAAAACAACGCCCTATCAGACTTTTCAATATAAACAGAGTTGGCGACATGCCTTCAACAGCCGCGTGGGAGCGCGGCCTGCCTGGCAGTTTGTCGGTTCAGACAATGATACTATCACGCTATCAGGGGAGCTTTATCCTGAACTGACCGGTGGTTCACTTTCATTGACCGCATTGAAAGTGATGGCAGATAGCGGCAAAGCGTGGTCATTTATTGATGGCAGTGGTGCCATTTACGGTATGTTCGTTATCGAAAGCATTGATGAGACAAAAACAGAATTTATGTCAGGTGGCGCGGCCAGAAAAATCAGTTTTACGCTGACTTTACGGCGTGTTGACAATAACTTGTTTGAAATGTTGGGAGACTTGCAGGATCAGCTTTCTGATATCAAAGACGATATTGTCAGGAAAGTCAGGGGAGTGTTCTCATGATCGATTTTGAAAAGTGGATACCCGACACGGATTGGGTTCCCCAATTTGATTTGGTCACTGGAAAAGTCAGTGAGCCCGCTTTTCGTCTGGAAATCAACAACAAGGATATCAGTGGGAAGATCCAATCACGCCTGATGTCATTAACATTGACGGATAATCGTGGTTTGGAATCAGATCAGCTCGATATTGAGTTGGATGATGCGGATGGCATGCTGATGCTGCCTCTTCGTGGCGATATTCTTACATTAGAACTGGGGTGGCATGGCCACTCTTTAACGCCGAAAGGAAAATTTGTTGTTGATGAAATTGAACATGTCGGTGCGCCAGATCGATTGACCATTCGTGCCCGCAGTGCGGATTTTCGTGGTGATCTGAATGTGAAACGGGAGGCTTCTTACCATAAATGCACTTTAGGCAGTATTGTCAGTACCATCGCTGCCAGAAATAAATTGGAGTTTAAGATTAGCTCAGAGTTAGAAAATATCTCTATGCATATCGATCAAACAAATGAATCTGACGTCAGCTTTTTGACTCGATTGGCAAAACAAGAAGGCGCAATCGCTTCAGTCAAAAATGGCGAATTATTGTTTGTTCAGCAAGGGCAGAATAAAACGGCGAGTGGTAAGCATATTCCGCCTGTACTGATTACGCGTAACTCAGGGGATAGTCACAGATTTTCTCTGTCCGATCGTGAGGCTTATACTGGTGTGGCTGCTCAGTGGATGGATACACGTACAGCGACTAAACAGACGGTTAAACTGAGGCGAAAGGAATCAGAAGAAGGAAAAGTTGAACTTATCGTTGAATATGAAAGCAGTAGTAGCCAATCATCAGACAAGGATTCTTCTCAAAAAGACAAAAACGCCACTAAAAAAAAGGGGGGGACTTCCAGGCAAAAGCAACCACAATCCACTAAAAAGGGAAAAGATCTTAAACCTAAACCTCCTGCACCTGGCAAAGTTAATTTGGCGAAGAAAAACCCAAAAACTAAAGGTCGTGGAAAGCCGACTTATATTAAAAAGGGGAGTAAAAAGAAAAACAAAAACAAAGGTAACGGCAGTATCGAGATAGAAGCAAATTTCGATATTGAAGCAAGCATATCTTATGAAGAACAGCGTGAATCAACGGTTGAACACCATCAAACAACTACAGTACAGCAAGAATCTGCAAGCTATTTGGTGGGAACTCAGGAGAATATTCTGACGCTTTCGCGCATTTATTCTAACAAAGAAAGTGCAGAGCGTGCTGCTATCGCCGTTTGGAAAAAAATGCAACGAGGAGCTGCGCAGTTCTCTATCACATTAGCATTGGGGCGTGCTGATATTTATCCTGAAACTCCCATCCAGTTAGAGGGTTTTAAGTCAGAAATTGATGAAACTGACTGGACTTTGGTCAAAGTCACTCACACGCTCAATGACAGTGGTTTTACGACATCATTAGATCTCGAAATAAAAATTGACGAATTTGAAATGAGTTCTTGATCTCAATATGAGATCTTTGGTATATTGTTCACCAGACGAGATAATGTTATTTCAAGACAGTTATTTCAAGATAACGATTTCAGAAAGGTGAACAATATGATTAAGTGTCCTCTGTGTGGTCAATCAGCGCATACTCGTAGCAGCTTTGAGCATTCAAGCCAAACAAAGGAGCGCTATAACCAATGTCAGAATATCAATTGCGGAGCAACGTTCGTCAGCCATGAAACCTTTGTCCGTTTCATTTCTAAGCCAGGTGAAGTCCAAAACGTGACGCCACATCCAAGGGCAAAAACCAAGAGACAACCTCGCCAGAAAGCGGCTGCCGTACAATAAATAACGAAAAAATTATTGCTCCAGCTTTTTGCCACCGTTATGGTGGCTTTTTTTGGATGTTAGGTTGAAGTGGGTTCTCTATTCGAGAACTTCTTGTGACGCCCACTCGTCAACAAAGTAGGCGTCAAAACCATTTGGCTGATTTACTTCTGGCTCTGATATTGTTCCTGCAAAATCCTTTGCATTTCATCTTTGATGTGTAGTTTTTCTTTTTTCAGGCGCACAACTTTATCGTTGTAACCCGCACCATTTGGGCCTTCAAGTTGGGTTATCTCGTGGTCAAGTCGGTTATGTTTTTCAAACAGGGATTGGAAGCGGGGATGAGATTCTTTCAGGTTGGATACTAAATCACGATATTCTGGAAACATAAGACCTCCTATACGAAATTCACTACTACACTCAGTGAGTGTAGTAGGTCATTTTAATATCAGATTTGAGAAATATCACATAAAAAAGAACTGGTAGAACCTGTTAGTTTGTTGATGATAAATAAAATTTGACATTGATTATGAGTGGATAGATTTTTCCATATCTAATGCCTTTAAGAATCAGTGCCTTGCCAAAAAACATAATTTACCCCTGTCTTTTTGTTGTTATTATCTAGTCTCCTTTTTAAATATATTCAGAGGTGATATATGAAAAAATATCTATTCCCTTTAGCTGCACTGATGGTATCAACTTCGGTTTTTGCCGACAAAAAACTTGAAGATATCGCCCCTTATCCTGCGCCTTCTGAGAAAATGGCTCGTAGCGTGATTGAATTGCCTCAGAAAGAACATGAAAACGGCTATATGGTTGAGTTGGTGATTGGCAAGGATATGAAAGTGGATTGTAATCATCACTGGTTTGGCGGTAAGTTGGAGACTAAAATCCTGGAAGGGTGGGGATATGACTATTATGTGCTAAATAATGTGACTGGTCCCGCTTCAACAAAAATGGCTTGTCCAAATGAAGAAAAAACAGTGCGTTTTGTTCAGGTTCAGTTAGGTAAGGATGCTTTTATCCGTTATAACAGTAAATTACCTATCGTAGTATATACGCCAAAATCGTTGACAGTTAAATATCGTATTTGGCAAGCTTCGGATGAGGTAAAGAAAGCTGTTATCAAATAAGTTATTGATTAACTAAATAAACAACCTGAGTTGTTATATTAAACTCAGGTTGTTTTAGAAATGCATTTCGTCGTTGCTTATTGTTAAGTTAACAATAAATAAATTTATATTGGTGATATTGGTTTTTTCTTTATTTTTCTGTCTGTGATTTCTTGCCCATAATTAAAAACACTAACTAAACTATTTTTGGATTCTTTTGCATTCATGCAAATATCATTGAGGAATCGTCGAATGTTTAAAAAGTTATCGGCAGAGTTTTTAGGTACTTTTTGGTTGGTGTTTGGTGGATGTGGTAGTGCTGTTTTAGCTGCAGCATTTCCACAGCTGGGGATTGGTTTTGTGGGTGTATCTCTGGCTTTTGGTTTAACTGTGGTAACAATGGCCTATGCGGTAGGGAATATTTCAGGAGGGCATTTTAATCCGGCAGTAACATTGGGCTTGTTCGCTGGCGGGCGTATTTCTGCTAAAGAGGTTATTCCTTATATTATTGCCCAAGTGATTGGAGGAATTGCGGCAGCTGCGGTACTGTACCTTATCGCCAGCGGTAAAAGTGGTTTTGATGCAACGGCAAGTGGTTTTGCATCTAATGGCTATGGTGAACATTCTCCCGGTGGTTTTTCATTACGAGCTGCAATTATTATTGAATTAATATTAACCGGATTTTTCTTAATTGTCATTCTTGGAGCAACAGACAAAAATGCACCAGCAGGTTTTGCACCATTGGCTATCGGCTTAGCATTGACACTTATTCACTTAATCAGTATTCCAGTAACAAATACATCAGTTAACCCGGCAAGAAGTACCGCGGTTGCTATTTTCCAGGGGACCTGGGCCTTGGAGCAGCTTTGGGTATTTTGGTTGATTCCATTAATTGGTGGTGCTATCGGCGGGTTGATATACCGGACACTCTTACAGAAAGGTAATTCATCCATTAATTAATATCTCCTTCATTTTGATAAGCCATGTTATAGCATGGCTTTTTTTACTCCTTTTTATGGTAGATTTATTCACATTTCAATCTTTTCTTAAAAGGAGGAATAATGGAGAAAAATATAACATGGGAACGAGGTGAATATTGGATTACAACGGATAAGAGTAAGATTGATATTCATTTCGTACATAGTGAATTAACGCAATTATTTTGGGCGCGTGGCGTTGAGTTTGAAAAAGTCAAAATTGCAATAGAAAATAGTTTATGTTTTGCATTATTTCATTGTCATAAAGAAATTGGATTTGCAAGATTAGTGACTGATTTTTCAATGTTTTCATATCTTTCAGATGTATTTATTATCGATGAATATCAGAAGAAAGGGCTGGGACGTTGGTTGGTCGAATGTGTTTTACAGCATCCGATTATTCCTCATGTAAAACATGTGATGTTGGTGACTTCTAATGCAGGTTGGCTTTATCAGAAACTAGGATTTTCACCTGTCGTAGAACAGGATTTTGTATGGACATTAGACAAAGAGAAAATACCTGGAGTACCTCAATAAATGCTGAGAAAGCAGGCGGCTATTATTAGTATTTGGATAATTCCGCCTGTGTTATTAGCCAATAAGGCTCATAAGTTCATCAATATTCATGCAATTCATCCCAATGATGAATGATCTGCCCAATAATACCGTAATCACGGGCTTCTTCTGGTTCCATCCAGTAATTCCGATCGGTATCTTTTGCGACCTTATCAAGGGATTGATTGGTTGCTTTACTGATCAGTCGATTTATTCGGTTGCGAATTTTTATTATTTCTTTGGCTTCGATTTCGATATCGGAAGCGCGTCCTTGAACACCGCCTAATGGTTGGTGGATCATAAAACGGGTATTTGGTAGTGAGTAACGGTTTTCTTTATTGGCTGCAAGGAAGATGGTAATGCCAGCACTTGCTACCCAACCCGTACCAATCATTATAACCTTGGGTTTGATAAATTTGATCATGTCATGCAGAGTATCACCTGCTTCAACGTGTCCACCTTGGCTATTGATAAATATTTTTATTGGGTCATTACTGATTTCCTGCAAAATTATCAGTTGTGTCATTACATTTTCAGCGAGCGGCTGATTAATTTCCCCGGAAATAATAACAGATCGTGATTTAATGAGTTGATTTTGAGTAGATGAGATTGCTGTTGTTTCTTTTTCTGATCTATTTGTCAATTCGCAATGCATTATTTTTTTCTCCTGTGATAAATAATGTTGGATATATAAAAAATATAGCTTTAAAAAATAATATTTTCTAAAAACTTTGAACTTTGTTTCAGTTTTGTAACATCATCAAAAAAATTGAATTATTTTTTTAAAAAAATTTAATTTATTTGTGAAATTATAATGATATATATTTATGTCCATGATTTCTTAGAGTTTTACAGTATGTGTAATAAAATAAGATAAAATAAAAAACTCAGTATATTTATAGTTAGGTTTGGTTGTATATTGTAACTTTCCTGCTGTAAGTTTTATTTCGATATTTATATATTCAAAAGCATGTGAGTTAATGTTTTTATACTCAGCAATATCTGCATATTGCTAACTGTATTAATTGGCTGTGATGTAAATGTAATAAATTAGGAATGAATTATGGAACGTCTTGACATAGAAGAAGTGTCTAACAAAATTCTACATGAATTATTGCAGTATCGACGTCGTTTCCCTGAGTCTGAACACTCACTTCAATATGAAGAAAAAAAGGTTTCTGAGGTTCAACTGCCTCGTATCCGTGCATTTGTGGAGCAAGGGAAACCTATCGAATGTATTTTACCTGCATTTCCGACAAAATCCCCCAACCCTAGAAAAGTATTGGGTAAAATGCCAGATATGGCAGAAAAATTATCACTGATTTTTCTAAATTCCCTTTGTCAGCGTATTCAGCTTTATTATCCACCTGGGGCAAATATTGTTATTTGTTCTGATGGACATGTTTTTAGTGATCTTATTCTTGTCGATGATGACACAATTACCCATTATCAGTTAGAAATTGAAAAGTTGTTGCATGAACTGGGCGCGACTCATCTTTCAGTTTTTAATCTTGGTAACGTTGAATCACTAACGCAATATACTAATGATTACGATCAACTGCGTGAATTATTGGTCAGTCGTTATGCCTCTTCAATAGAGGAGATTAAGGTAGAACTCAAAAAAACCGAAGAGGGTGTTCAATTATATCGGGCGATTACTCGTTTTCTTTATGAAGATAGCTTATTGCCAGAATATACAGGTTCAAAAAATGCGTTGCAAAAAGATGCCCGTCAGCGCTCGGCTGGGGTTATCCAACGTAGTTGGGCGTGGGGTAATTTACTAGCAGAGCAGTTCCCCTTGGCGATCCGTCTTTCTATTCACCCGCAACCCGTGGACAGTATTAAAATTGGTATTCATATGATGCCAACTCGGGATGATTGGTTAACGCCGTGGCACGGTGTGGCGGCCAACATTAACGGCCAGTTTTTACTGATGAAAAGTGATGAAGTGAAAAAGATGAATGGAAAGCTGATCGAAATTCGGGGTGTTCCAAGCCATTACTTGATTGAAACGCCATCTGAAGAAAACCCGCAAACAGAATTCCAAACGGCGACAGCATAAGCAGAATAACCACGTGGTATACCGTATTTTAGAGAGAAAAATCATGAATACCTATGAACTTGATTGTCATATTGAGGCGATGAAACCTTTTGGCGTATTTATTACTCCCAATTACCCTGATCAGGATATTACCACACTGTCAGTTGATGCTTTGCGTGAATTAGCTCGTACTCATCTGTTGGTTGTATTGCGTGGCTTTCAATC
Source organism: Xenorhabdus ehlersii (assembly GCF_003610465.1). Taxonomy (GTDB): domain Bacteria; phylum Pseudomonadota; class Gammaproteobacteria; order Enterobacterales; family Enterobacteriaceae; genus Xenorhabdus; species Xenorhabdus ehlersii. The sequence goes on from NZ_RAQI01000005.1 coordinate 254,326, forward strand.
CGGTTTTACGGATAAAGAGAAATTGGCGGAATATTCTGGCCGTTGGGGTGAAATCATGATGTGGCCATTTGGTGCTGTATTGGATGTTATGGAGCACCCGGAACCGTCTGATCATGTTATGGACAGTGGTAATTTGCCGTTGCATTGGGATGGAATGTATAGAGAAACAATTCCTGAATTTCAGCTATTTCACTGTGTTTCTGCTCCCGAAGCGGCTCAAGGAGGGCGCACCACGTTTGTCAACACTGAACAATTGATTATTGATGCCAGTGATGATGAGCGTAATACATGGAAAAATACCACCATTACTTATCGTACAAGCCGAGTAACACATTATGGCGGTGAAGTGACTTCACCATTGGTTTGTTCTCACCCCGACGGCAAAAAATGGGTGATGCGTTACAATGAGCCAATGGGTAAAGAAGATGTGAAGTATGCTGATCATCACGCCTTGAAGATAGATGGCATGTCACAGGAAGAGCAACAAGCCCTTAAGGAAACACTGTATAACCGATTGTATGATCCGCGTTATTTCTACGCTCATCAATGGCAGTCTGGTGACATTGCGATTTGTGATAACTTCACTTTATTACATGGACGGGAAGCTTTTATTTCCCGTTCTCCTCGCCATATTCAACGGGTGCATATCCATGGCGTGCCTGTGTGTAAAAATCAAAGCTTCCGCACTATTTCTGTTTCCAGTGCCGATTGAGTAGAAGTTGCCTTGAAGGAGGCTTGATTAATGTCTCGTATTGTTTTAGCTGCTATTGCAACTCCTGGCCATGTTTTTCCAATATTCACTATTGCGGAACATTTAATAGGGCAGGGACATGATGTCACCATATTCAGTGGGTCCCTGTTTCAACAACAAACGGAAGCATTGGGGGCCACTTTTGTTCCCTTCGATGAGAAAGTGGATATTGATTACCGTTGTTTGGAAAAATATTTTCCTGAACGGGCAGAACTCCCGCCGGGAAATGCCCAGATGGCGCTGGCGTTAAGGCAATTTTTTGCCGCACCTATTCCTGTGTTATCGAAACAATTGCTGCAAGTTATCGATGAGGGACAAGCTGATCTGCTGATTATCGATAATACTTTTTATGCCGCGCTGCCGTTATTGCAGAAACCAGCTGAAAAACGTATCCCGGTCATTGCTATTGGTGTTACTCCATTGGCGTGGTCAGCAAGGGATGCCATATTCTGGGGGGCTCGGATACCACCTGAATTATTGCCTGCTGATTTGACACGCGAGCAATTGGTCGATGAGGAAACGGACCAATTAATTGAGCAGGTCAGGGCAGCATTCAATCAGTCGCTTGCGGCGGTGGATTGTCCCCCACTGACAACGGATCACAATGATGCTTTAATGGGCGGAGTTGATCGTTTCTTACAACTGGCAACTCAATCATTTGAATTTTCTCGTGATGATTTACCTGAAACGGTGGATTTTATCGGATCGCTGCCGGTGAAAGTGGAAGATGATAAAACGCAAATCAGTTGGCCGGATGAAAGCCTGCCGTTGATCTTGGTGACTCAGGGAACGCTGGCTAATGTTGATTTTAGCCAATTGATCTTGCCCACATTGCGTGGATTGGCAACTTTGCCGGTTCGGGTATTGGCGATTACAGGCGGTCGTTCTATCGATGTCCTGGGCAACGATCTTCCAGAGAATGCCAGGGTGGTCGAGTATCTCAATTTTGAACACTGGCTTCCCAGAGCATCAATTTTTATTACTAATGGTGGTTATGGTTCTTTGAATTCAGCCATTCGTCATGGAGTACCTTTGGTGGTCGCGGGAACAGGAGATGGTAAATTGGAAGCTGTCGCTCGTGTTATCTGGTCACGTTGTGGAATCAGTTTGCATACTGATACGCCAAATGAGCAGCAATTATATCAGGCAGTGACAAGGATATTATCTTTCCCGATATGGCGCCAGCAGTCACAGATCATTAAGGCAGATTATGATGCCCATAATGCTTTGGCACTAATAACGCATCACGTTAATGAACTAATTGCCCAATAGATATTATGTCTGTCTAAAACAGGGTAAATGGAGCGCGGTACGTTTTTCTTACCGCGTTCTTTTATGATTAGGTGTAGCGACTCGCAATCAGCGCCAATTTCGACTCACATTAACTGCAAATAAACCCCGTCGCCGCCAACATCCTGTCACGCCGCTCTGCCGTCAGGATCAGACGGATTGCTGAAGAACACCTATATTACCCTTCAGTCATATTACTTAGTGTTTCCCTCAGGTTGCTCAAATTCTCTTTATGAATTGTGAATCGTAATTTTATACCTACGCGTCTTGCCACTCGCCGAATCCGGTAGGTGCTGTCAGGAATGTCGGTCCAAGATCTGCCTCCATCCTTGCTTTGCTGGTAGGTTTGGGTTACTACCAGCTCAAGCTCACCGGGATCGTGAAACTCCAGTATCTTGGGTGAAAATGGTCCCATCGCCGCGTGGGTATCTCGAGCCAGACCTATATTGCTGGGCGTATAGACAGCATTACCTAGACCAAAGTGGCCCCTCTCTGACGGTAATCATTGATCACATAGGACCGTATCGTGTATCTGTCGTTCTGGCCGGTCATCCAAAACTGCGTAATGACCTGCGTTGTCCGACGGTGGCGGAAATTGGTTATCGTACCGATATTTTCACACTAGACGGGATCACCGGCAGTCAGCGCGAGTATATTCAGTGGTTGTTGAAGATCAGCACCGGTAAGGGTAAATCGGAAGATATTCTGACAACCGAAGCGTTCGACCTGTTGGCGATGAAACTGCGTACACCGCTGCAAGTACAGTTGCACCTGACACTGGCAATGGAAGCAGGATACCAGACAGGTGAAAAACCGATTACCGCCCCGCTGGTTGAGTCCGTGCTGTCACGTCAGTTGGATGACCTTGAGCCGACACTCACGCGGCATGGTTATCGGCTAAAAGATATGGTGGAGCAGTTTGATGCAAAACCGGCTGAAATCAGGGCATTATTTAACAATCAGTTGGATCCAGCTCGTACTGCTGAACTGCGCGACAAAATGTTGGCTGTCGGTTTACCGATATGACGATGTTTATTTGCAGTTATTGTGAGCCCGGTGGAATAGATTGCGAGCCGGGCAGGATAAATGCGAGCCGCTACAATTAGGCTTTTTCTCGCACGCCTTCAACGGAAATGATCAGTTCGACTTCCTGAGATTTTGGCCCCAGATCTTCTTTGATATTAAAGTCTTTTAATTTGAGTTTGCCTGTCGCCTCAAAACCAGCACGGTATCCACCCCACGGGTCGTTTCCTGCATTGATCAATTTTGCGTCCAGTGTGACAGGTTTGGTCACACCATTTAATGAGAGATCTCCGGTAATAAAGTAATGTTCACCTTCTTTCTTAACATTCGTTGATGTGAATTTAGCTTCAGGATATTTATTACTGTTCAAAAAGTTAGGTCCACGTAAATGCTTATCTCGTTCGGCATGTTTGGTATCTACACTATCGGTTTTGATAACCACATTCACTTTATCGTTTGCTGGATTTTGCGGATCAAAAGTAAAGTTACCATCGAAATCTTTAAAACCACCATAAAGCCAGCTAAATCCTAAATGTTGAATACGAAATTCAATAAAGGCATGTTGGCCTATTTTATCGAACTTATAATCAGCAGCGAGTGCGTTTCCTGTACTTATGAGCCATCCCCCAACGGTCAGGGCTACTAGCGTCTTTTTCAGCATAATAATTCTCCAAAAGTTATTTTAGTTTGGTTTGTAACCAAACATTCTTTTTAAGGTGGTATCACGATCAATAAAGTGATGTTTCAGTGCAGCAAGCCCATGTAATAGGGAGAGCACCACAACAGTCCAAGCAAGATAAAGATGAATAACGCCCGCCGTATCAGCCTGTATGCCTTGACCTGTTAAGGTTGCAGGGATTTCAAACCAGCCAAAAATGCTGATAGGTTGCCCATCGGCTGTAGAAATGAGATATCCACTAAATAGAATACCAAATAAGGCGATATAGAGAATGAGTTGCATTAGTTGTGAACTGATGCGTATAAAGAGACCGTAGCTTGCCAAGGGTTTTGGTGGCGGCGAAATAAATCGCCATATTACCCGAATAATCATGATAATAAATAATAAACTACCTATACTTTTATGCAGTTCAGGAGCACGATGATACCAGTTATCGTAATAACTTAATGTGACCATCCATAATCCAAGTGCAAACATACCATAAACAGCGAGCGCTACTAGCCAGTGAATTAAAATAGAAATATGGCCGAAGCTGGTGGAAGTGTTTTTGAGTGACATATTATATCCTTATTTTTAATATAAAGATGTTTCTACAATATAGACGAGAGTTTTTAAAGTGCATAGTGAATTAATTTCTTTATTTTATGTGCTATTTATTTTTATAAATCTTTGTTTTAATGATAAGAATTTTTATAATGGACAACCCTTACTTTATAAGGGGGTATTTTATAGGATTAACTGGCTTACTATTTTAATATGAAAATATAATGTGATTATGTAATCACTCTATTTTATCATTATAGCGATAAAGACGATGTATACATTGTGGATAGCCAATAAAAATTACTCTTCCTGGTCACTGCGTCCATGGATTTTGCTCAAGGCGCTGGATATTCCTTTTAATGAGAAGCTGAGCTATTTTGAAGATGGCAAAAGCAGCCGTGAGAAATTCCAGGCATTTTCACCTACGGGTTTGGTTCCTTGTTTGATTGATGGTTAGATTACTGTTTGGGATTCTCTGGCAATTGTTGAATATATTGCTGAGATTCATGTTCAAGTTTGGCCATCAGATAAAACAGCCAGAGCGTGGGCGAGAAGTGCTGCTGCGGAAATGCACTCTGGTTTTGCGACATTACGTCAGCTTTGCACGATGAATTGTTCTGCTCGCACTGAGTTAAATGAAATAACTCCAGAATTGAAGCTTTCTGCAATCAGCCAGAAGTGGGTTAATCGTATGTTAAAACACCCAGCAATGATGGAATGGGCTGAGTCTGCACTAAAAGAACCTAAAATAGCACATTAATTCACATCTTATGAATGAAATTATGATTCAGGGTGCTTTGTGTGCCCTGATTTAATAATCTATTTTTATAGTTAACGATACGATTTGTTTTTTATTTATCAGATTTATAACTTAGGTGATTATTTAAGTTTTTTTTAAAATCATTTAAATAAATCAGTGTTTATTTATCCATTTTTATACATAATGTTTACTTTCATTTTCTATAACGGAAAGGGTAACAGATGGATTGAGAACACATTGTTTTTAATCGTATTTTGTTTGCTCCTGATAAAGAGATTCTTGCTCATGTGCAATTGGTTATAAAACAGATGGAGTTTTTGCAGAAAGAAAGTGCTGAAAAATGCCTTTGGTTTGATCTTCCAGATATAAACAGAGATATTTATGATATTTTGGAATTATCAAAATTGTTTCCAAAGGATTTGTATAACCAACGGCTTAGATCTGATAGGGAGATGATTATTGCCTCTTATAGTGAGAAGCAGTATCAATCCTCAGCCGAGGATGATGTTCTTGCTTTACAAGATATAGAAACAATCATGGTTGATATGGTGCATAAATATGGGGAAGATATTACCTTGTTGGAATCTTCTCAGAGTGCCAATACGAATAAAGAGAAAAGCTGCCAGATACTTATTGATATAAATAAAAGATTTATTGTATTACCTCCAGAGAAATCTGCTCGCTTATATCATTATTTGATGCGTCAGATGCAATAGAATATAAACGATTTTTTTACTATTCAATTTAGTGAGTCCATAATAACTGTTAATATTTTTCTAATTCATATTAACAGTTATTTAATTAAATATAATTACCATTCTAATTTAAAAATAAACGAACGAAAGTGTTAATCTATTTATTTAGATAAAAAAAGCTCCGTGTAGGAACGGAGCTGGAATGGGTAAAAGTAGCTGGGAAAATGTAGTACAAAGGTATGATAACTCTGCGACATTAAATGCGGATTAAACAAAGAAGAGATGAGTATATGATTGCTTAATGGGAAATTGCATCCCGAATGGCTTCTAATGAAGCGGGGTTTTCAATCAGGGCAATATCGCTTGGCTCACGTCCTTCACAAATGGCCTGCATGGTACGGCGCAACATTTTTCCTGAACGGGTTTTCGGTAATTGCGTTACAAAATAGACTCGTGCCGGACGTCCAATGTTGCCGATTTTTTTATCTACCAATTCCATTAATGCTTTCTCCAATGTGGCAAAATGGTCAGCACTCTGGATTGCTCGTCCTTCTTTGAGGACAGCAAATGCCACGGCGGCTTGTCCCTTTATTTCATCCTTGATACCAATAACGGCAACTTCGGCAACATCTGCGTGGCTGGCAATGCACTCTTCAATTTCCCGCGTTCCTAAACGATGGCCGGAAACGTTAATCACATCATCCGAACGTCCCAGAATAAAATAGTAACCATCACTGTCACGTATCCCCCAGTCAAATGTCGAATACACTTGCTGGTCAAAGTGACGCCAGTAAGTATTAATGAAACGGGGATCGTCACCATAGATAGTCTGGATGCAACCTGGCGGTAAAGGGCCTTTGATGACCAGCATGCCTTTTTCATTATTACCACATTCCTGACCAGTCAGTTCGTTGAGCAGTTTGACGTTAAAACCGTACATGGGAAAGCCTGTACTACCAAAACGGCCTGGCCTGTCATCCAGACTACGTGCAATTGCCATAATGGGCCAGCCGGTTTCAGTTTGCCAGTAATTATCAATGACAGGCACATTAATGGCTTCGGCAACCCAACGGGCAGTATGTTCATCAAGGGGTTCTCCCGCTAAATAGAGTGTTTCAAGCGATGAGATATCATATTTGGCGATACAATCCGTAGGATATTTTTTCAGGACGCGAATTGCCGTAGGGGCAGAAAACATTCTGGTGACACGATATTTTTCGACAATTTGCCACCAAATGCCAGCATCCGGGCGTATCGGGAGACCTTCATACATGATCGTTGCCATGCCGGCGATCAAGGGAGCATAGACAATATAAGAGTGCCCGACGACCCAGCCAATATCCGATGTGCAGAAAAACACGCCTCTTGCCTTACCACCAAAAATAACATCCATTGATGTCGCCAGCGCCACGGCATAACCGCCGACATCGCGTTGAACCCCTTTCGGTGTTCCGGTTGTGCCTGATGTATAGAGCACACAAGAAGTTTCATTGGATTCGAGCCATGTGACAGGAACTTCTGCATCAAAATGTTTCTGCCGTAATGTGGCAAAATCTACATCCCTGCCATTCACCCAATTAATATCAGACAGTCCACGATCTACCATTAAAACATGGTGTGGCGTGTGCTTGGCTAACGCAATAGCTTCATCAAGCAGAGGCTTATAGGGGATGATTTTTCCCCCCCGTGAACCAGCATCCGCTGAGACGACTAAAACCGGTTCGGCGTTATCCAATCGGGTAGCGAGACTGTGGGAAGCAAAACCTCCAAATACGACGGAATGGATTGCCCCAATGCGGGCACAGGCCAGTAAAATAAACAGGGCTTCGGCCACCATTGGCATATAAACAACGACACGATCGCCTTTTTTTACGCCAAGCGACAACATGATAGCGGCGGCCCGGTTCACTTCCCGATGTAATTCTTTATAGGTGAAAACTCGCTCGCTATTGGTTTTAGTTTCCGTTGAAATGGCAATCAGTGCCCTGGCATCGGGTTGGCTTTCCAGCCAGCGGTCTAGTGCGTTGTAGCAGAGATTAGTTTTTCCTCCACAAAACCAACGGGCAAACGGAGGATGGCTATGATCCAGCGTTTGTTCAAAAGGCTGCTGCCAGTGAATGCGTTTGGCCTGTTCTGCCCAGAAAGTATCGGGATCATCAATTGAATGCTGATAGAAATCTTGGAATGACATAATCTCTCCTACATTCATCTCTCAAGGGTATACAAATTATATGACATACAAATCAAGGTATTCGTTTACCGGGATGTCTTTCAATGACATCAGGTCAAGAGATACCGCTAAAATTTTCTGTTGTTGCTCTTGCGGGAAACGACGCGCCAGATTGATTTTGAATTTCTCCTCTAATAGCGGAATACCATCTTTACGACGACGAGCGTGTCCAATCGGGAATTCGATTTTAACTTCGTCTAATTGAGTGCCATCGGTGAATGTCAAAGTCAGCGCATTGGCGATGGAGCGTTTTTCGGGGTCATGATAGTCACGGGTGAAATCGGGGTTTTCGACGCAGACTATTTTTTCCCGCAAGGCGTCAATGCGTGGATCGGCAGCAATATCATCTTCGTAATCCGCAGCTGTCAGACGACCAAAAATCAGTGGAATGGCAATCATATATTGGATGCAGTGATCCCTGTCTGCGGGATTATTCAATGGTCCCTGTTTATCAATGATTCTGATACAGGCTTCATGGGTACGGATAGTGATTTGAGCAATATCTTCAATACCTTTGCCGTGTTCTTTCAGTTGCTGATGCAAGATCATTGCTGCTTCTACGGCAGTTTGTGAGTGGAATTCTGCTGGAAAAGAGATTTTGAACAGCACATTTTCCATGACATAAGAACCATAAGGGCGCTGGAATTTGAATGGCTGACCATTAAACAGGACGTCGTAAAATCCCCAGGTTTTGGCAGTCAATACGGAGGGGTAGCCCATTTCGCCTGTTTGGGCTATCAGAGCCAGACGTACGGCACGTGCAGTTGCATCTCCCGCAGCCCAGGATTTGCGAGAGCCGGTATTGGGGGCATGGCGATAGGTTCTCAAGGATTGTCCGTCAACCCAGGCCAATGAAACCGCACTTAATATTTCTTCACGTTTCAGCCCTAACATTTGGGCAACAACTGCCGTAGAAGCTATTTTGACTAAAACGACATGATCCAAACCAACTTTATTGAAAGCATTTTCCAATGCCAGACAGCCTTGAATTTCATGCGCCTTAATCATCGCAGCCAGAACATCCCACATGGTGAGTGGTTTTTCTCCGCGGGCAATTGCATTTCTTGATAGCCAGTCGGCGGTGGCAAGTATTCCGCCAAGATTATCAGAAGGATGTCCCCATTCGGCCGCCAGCCAGGTGTCATTGAAATCAAGCCAGCGAATCATGGCACCAATGTTAAATGCAGCCTGAACAGGATCGAGCTGGAATTGGGTTCCTGGTACGCGCGCGCCATTAGGCACTGTTGTTCCCGATACAATTGGCCCTAATAGTTTTGTGCAGGCGGGATATTCCAGCGCTTCTAATCCGCAACCCAGGGTATCTATCAGGCAGTGGTGGGCTGTGGCGTAAGCAATTGGGGATGTTATGGTGTAGTCCATGACATAATCCACAATATCTACAATCACCTGATCGTAATCAGGTCGGTTGTTAACAACAGAGGTAGACATAATCAATCCTTAAATCGTGTTATTTGTAAATCAGATTATTAACGTTGTTCAATCGGTATAAATGCCAAATTTTCAGGGCCAATATAGTTAGCTGATGGACGGATGATTTTGTTATCAATACGTTGTTCAATAATGTGAGCGGCCCAACCAGAAGTACGGGCAATCACAAACAGCGGGGTAAACATGGTAGTAGGTACTCCCATCATGTGATAGGAAACCGCCGAGAACCAATCGAGATTCGGGAACATTTTCTTGTTATCCCACATCATGGATTCAATCCGATCAGCAATGTCATACATCTGGGTTGTACCTGCTTCTTGGGAAAGTTGCAGGGCAATTTCTTTAATGACTTTATGGCGGGGATCGGAGACAGTATAAACCGGATGGCCAAAACCAATGATGACTTCTTTTCTTTCCAAACGAGCCAGAATATCGGCTTCGGCTTGCGCGGGAGTGTCATAGCGTTGCTGGATTTCGAATGAAACTTCATTGGCTCCCCCATGCTTTGGTCCACGCAAGGAACCTATCCCGCCGATAATGGCAGAGTAAATATCCGATCCCGTGCCCGCAATCACTCGGCTGGTAAAGGTAGAAGCATTAAATTCATGTTCGGCGTACAGGATCAAGGAAGTTTGCATGGCTTTTTCCCATGATACCCGTGACTTTTGACCATGCAAGAGATGGAGAAAGTGCCCGCCAATGGAATCATCATCGGTTTCAACTTCAATGCGGCGGCCATTATGGCTGTAGTGATACCAATAAAGCAGTATTGAACTGAGAGAGGCGAGTAAGCGATCAGCAATATCGCGGGCACCAGCCAGATTGTGATCTTCTTTTTCTGGCAAAGTACAACCCAGTACAGAAACACCAGTACGCATGACATCCATAGGATGTGCTATCGCAGGCAGTGCTTCCAATGCGGCTTTGACGCTGCTAGGCAGGCCACGTAAGGATTTCAATTTGTTCTTGTAGGAAGTTAATTCTGCGTGGGAAGGGAGCTTGCCGTGGATGAGAAGATAAGCTATCTCTTCAAACTCGCAATGGGTGGCCAAATCGAAAATATCATAGCCACGGTAATGTAAATCATTGCCATTTTTGCCAACGGTACAGAGCGCTGTATTGCCTGCTGTAACACCGGACAGTGCAACTGATTTTTTGGGTTTAAATGGTGTAGATTCAGAGACTCCTATTGCCGTATTTTGCTTACTCATTAGTATCACCTCTGCTATTTTTCTGGGAAAACAGGACATCCAGTTTTCGTTCAAAATCGTAGTAGTTGATGCTTTCATAAAGTTCATTACGGGTTTGCATCGTATTGATGACATTTTTCTGTGTGCCATCTCGACGCAAAGCGGTATATACCTGTTCGGCCGCCTTATTCATAGCTCTAAATGCCGATAGAGGGTAAAGGGCAATGGCGACGTTTACACTCCTTAATTCTTCGACTGTAAAGAGCGGCGTCGCACCGAACTCGGTAATATTCGCTAAAACAGGAACCTGCGTTTTGGACGCGAATTCCTGATACATGTGCAGCTCGGTGATCGCTTCAGGGAACAGCATATCGGCGCCAGCTTCGATATAAGCTGCGGCCCTGTCCAGTGCTGCATCTAACCCTTCTACTGCCAGTGCGTCCGTGCGGGCCATAATGACAAAATGCTCATCGGTGCGGGCGTCAACAGCAGCCTTGATGCGATCTACCATTTCCTGCTTGGAAACAATTTCTTTATTTGGACGATGGCCACAACGTTTGGCACCGACCTGATCTTCAATATGAACACCTGCGGCTCCTGCCTTTATAATAGACCGAATTGTGCGGGCGACATTAAACGCTGAGGAACCGAAACCAATATCGGCATCGACAAGCAATGGTAAGTCACAAACATCAGTAATGCGGCGGACATCAATCAACACATCATCCAGTGTAGAGATCCCCAAATCGGGTAGCCCCAGCGAACCCGCAGAAACACCACCACCTGAAAGGTAAATCGCCTTGTAGCCTGCCTGTTTTGCCAGTAATGCATGGTTTGCATTGATGGTTCCGACGACTTGTAACGGAGATTCGTCCTCTATTGCCTGACGAAAAGCAAAACCAGCGGAAGAAAATGCCATACATAACCCCATTGTTACTAAAATGAAACCGATTTGTATTTGATTGTTACTATGGAAAGGTTTCTAGCAAGGTCTATGCCAATACTTAAAAAGTGGGAAGGTGAGTCAGTGGGGATATAACAAATGTATTGTTTTTATTATCTAAATTAATTTGGTGAATAGGTTTGGGGTGATAAGTGGTTACTGTTTAGCTATTGGCTATAATGTACATTTGTTTCATCTTGAATCAATTGTGTTTCATTTTTGTTTCATGATTTGGTGATGAAACAGTATACAAGAAATAGGGGAGGAGATATGACATCAACAAACGCAGGTGAACGTGATAACAATAGACCGGTGATCTGGACAGTCTCTGTTTCCAGGCTTTTTGATCTGTTTCGTGATATTACGCCGGAATTTGATCATCAGGCTAATATCACACCGATTCAGTTGGGTTTTGAGCGTGCGGTTCAACATATTCGCAAACAGCTAGAAACCGAACACTGTGATGCTGTGATTTGCGCGGGGTCTAATGGGGCCTATTTAAAAAGCCGTTTATCTGTGCCGGTGATTATTGCCAAAGCCAGCGGATTTGATTTTATGCAGGCATTGGCTCGTGCCCGACAAATTAGCTCCCGAATTGGTGTCATTACCTACCAGAATACTTTGCCTGTATTAGAAGAATTTCAGCAGCGTTTCAATTTGCGTATTGAACAACGCAGTTATGTCACAGAGGAAGATGCCAGGACGCAGGTCAATGCTTTGAAGGCGATGGGTATCAAAGTGATAGTAGGGGCAGGATTGATTACCGATCTTGCTTATGAAGCTGAGTTAGTGGGGGTTTTTGTCTATTCAGCGGATTCTATTCGGCAGGCATTTCGAGATGCTTTGGAGATGGCTCGAATGAGCAAACTCAATCAAGCTGTGATTTCTCCTTATCCTACAGAAGACAAACTACGCACACGGCATACAATCAACGATATCAGAGGCAATTCTGTTGCGGTAGAACATGTGCGCAATACTATTATGCTGTACTCCCGCTCGACGGCAACAGTTTTAATTCAGGGAGAAAGTGGTACAGGAAAAGAGTTGGTGGCGCAGGCTATTCATCATGAATATACCTTGCGATATGGGCCGTTAGCGGGTAAGCATCCACGGCCGTTTGTGGCGGTTAACTGTGGCGCGATTACCGAGTCTTTGCTGGAGGCTGAATTATTTGGCTATGAGGAAGGTGCTTTCACCGGTTCACGACGTGGTGGGCGAGCGGGGTTATTTGAAATTGCACACAGAGGGACGTTATTTCTGGATGAAATCGGTGAAATGCCGTTGCCTTTGCAAACGCGGTTATTAAGGGTATTGGAAGAAAAATCTGTTGTCAGGGTTGGTGGATATCGTCCGATTGCCGTCGATGTACGGATCATCTGTGCTACACATTGTGATTTGGATACTTGGGTTAGAGAAGGGCGTTTTCGGGCAGATTTGTTCTACCGTTTAAGTGTATTGCGGATCAACGTACCAGCATTAAGGGAGAGGGGAAATGATATTGGTTTGTTGGCAATAGAGTACTTACAACGGGCTTTTGCGGTACTTAACTTACCCGTTTTTGCATTGAGGATACAGGAGCTTGCTGGGTGTCATGATGTGTTGCACGCTTATCATTGGCCGGGAAATGTACGTGAACTACGTAACTTAATGGAACGGATAGCGCTTTATTTAAGTGCTCATCCAGAACAGGCGTTAACCTCCGCATTGATATTATCACTTTCACCTGAGCGCCAGATTGGCACCAATACCATTAACAGCAGTATGAAATCCGCCCAAATTGCATTCCCTTCTTTTATTGAAAACACGCCTTCAGTACACGGTATTTCATTACATGGTATTGTGGCGAGATTTTCAGGTAATCGGCGTGCGGCAGCAGAATATCTGGGAATTAGCCGCACAACGTTATGGCGGAAGTTAAAGAAGGAGCAGAAAAAAGCTAAGTAGAAACATTTTCCACATTTTTATCATGCTAATCGGGTCTTTTAATTATTAGACAATGAATGCTAGTTAGATCTTGTTTGCTAACAAATGTGCATATCGTTTTATATCAATATTTCCGCCACTCAAGATAATTCCGATACGTTGCCCTTTCAATTGTTCCCGCATTGCTTTTGCCGCAGCAAACCCCAAACAACCAGTAGGCTCGACAATGGTTTTCATTCGCTCTGCCAAAAAGTACATGGCATCAATTAATTGATCATCTGACGCAGTAAGAATACCTTTGACAAGGTGGCGAATGATGGCAAAAGTATGTTGCCCCAAGTGCTGTGTTTGAGCACCATCTGCGATTGTTTTTGGGGTATCTATATGAACTATTTCACCTTTTTTAAAAGATTGCTGACCATCATTACCGGCTGCTGGCTCGACACCAAAAACCTGACATGTAGGGGATAAGTGAGCAGCGGCAAGCGCAGAGCCAGACAATAAACCACCACCGCCAAGAGGTATAAACAGAGCATCCAACTCACCGATTTCTTCCAACAGCTCCTTAGCCGCAGTGCCTTGACCAGCAATGATATGTGGATGATCGAAAGGCGGAATGAGTGTCATACCGTGTTTTTCCGCCAGTTTCCGCCCAATTTCTTCGCGATCTTCAGTATATCTGTCATAAAAAATGACTTTACCACCATAGCCTTTGGTTGCAGTTATCTTGGCCTGGGGAGCATCATGTGGCATGACAATGGTGGCAGAAATATTCAGTAACTTAGCTGCCAGCGCAATTGCCTGTGCATGATTGCCTGATGAAAAAGCAATAACCCCTGCTTTTTTCTGCTCATCACTAAACTGGCATAGAGCATTCATGGCTCCGCGGAATTTGAATGCTCCCATTTTTTGATAGTTTTCACACTTGAAATAGACTTGGGCGTCAAAGAGTTCATTGACAGTTGTTGATGTGAATACAGGAGTCTTATTGATATAGGGTTTAATACGAGAATGTGCTGCATGGATATGATTATAATCGGGAATAAACTTCATTACTTTAGTCTCCTTTGCTCAGTAACGTATCCCATTAATACTATTGAATACCTTGATAATAAGAGGGTAGTGTAATCACAATATTGTGGTTAATACTGGGGTGGCTGTATCATTATGGTATATTAGAATTTATATATTCCAGAGGGAGCTAGCCTGCTTCCCCTGAGTCTTTATATGCCCAATACCAACCATTTAATACCTGATCCAGATACAGATATTCTCCCGCTTTTACTGTTAACTCGTGAGCCGTATAATCTTCCTTACATATTGCGTTATCAGGATAAATGAGGTACAGAATTTGTTGGGGAACCCAGCCGCTGACATTTAAAGAGTTTGTCGTCCAAATCCAGTAAGGGTATTCAATATCGCTATGGCTGATCGAAACAATATCTCCAGCTTGTAATTTGATCGGATTTGGATAAGCGCTAACATAATCGTGAATTACAATACCTTTTCTCATTATTTTTTACTCCTCATTGATAGTTATGGTCAGGATATTACAACACAAAGATACAGAGATAATTATGTGCTATAGCTAATGGTGCCCCATAAATTGCCTGAAATAGGTTCATCAATATTGGAAAATGCAATGTGTCTAATTAAGTTTAGTTGGTGAGTTGTATGTTTTGGTGGCAATGGTCGTATAGTCTTATCAGATCAAAGTAAGTATAAAAGAACACAAGATCACTACACGTTTGGCAGCTATCGAGTACTTCTTAGTCGAGGCAGAAATGGGTTGATCATTAAGAGTGATGATGATGAGACCTTTGATTACCTTAAATCTTGTGGGATGCATATATTGTCAAGTGAGGTGACCGCCTAGATGGTCACCTCTGAGAAAGGCATTTACACAAAATGCAGTACAGGCTCTACAGAAACACACCCGTTCAGAGAGGGACTTTGGGTCGTGAATTTTTCGAATTTGTTGTTGTAATGTTGACTTGTAGTCATTCAGACATAGAAATATCCGATAGACACTCCCGCAATAGTAACAAGACTTCATCACTGTGCTCAGTGCGTTGCATCATAGTGATGGCACCTTCGATAAGTAAAGCAAATTTCTGCGCTAGGCGTTTTCCACTAAGTTCTGAGGGGAGAGAAAACGCAATGACCTGTTCCATTTGCTTTTTATGCTCCTGAATAAGAGGAATAACTTGTGGTTGCTCCTTTCCTATTTCGATGACTGTATTGATGAATGCACAACCTCTGAATTCATTAGAGTTGAACCACTCAGCTAACGTTTCTGTCAGAGCTTCAATCGGTGAACTATAACGGTTTATGTTGTCTTGGAGAGATTTTTTAAACCACTGAATCCACAGTTCATGGCGATAATCAAGAAAGGCCAGTATCAGGTCATTTTTGGATGGAAAGTGGCGATAGAACGTTACTTTCGTTACTTCAGATTCCTTAATGATGCGGTCAATGCCTGTAGCTCGTATACCATCACGATAAAACAACATGTGGGCTGTTTTTAGTATGCGCTCACGAGCTTTGGATACTTTTTTATTCATAATCTCTCCCTATGCAATGATTATTTTTGTAGACAGCTAAGTCTACTTAATTTACTTTATGTAGACATATTTGTCTACATGCAATAAGGAGACATTATGGAAATCAGACAACCTGTACCTCCATTTACACTTGAAACTGCTGAACTGAAAGTTCGTCTGGCAGAAGACGCTTGGAACACCCGGAACCCAGAGAAGGTCTCGCTAGTATATACAAAAGATACATTGTGGCGTAACCGAACTGAATTTGTGGAAGGGCGTGAAGCCGTTGTCGATTTTTTGACACACAAATGGAATAGAGAGATTGATTACCGTCTTATCAAAGAGTTATGGGTATTTGATACAAATCGTATTGCTGTACGCTTTGCCTATGAATGGCATGATGACTCAGATAATTGGTTCCGTAGTTTCGGTAATGAAAACTGGGAGTTTAATGGGCAAGGTTTAATGACACGTCGTTTCGCATGTATCAATGATATGCCAATCAAGGAAACGGAAAGGCTTTTTTACTGGTCATTGGGGCGTCGCCCTGATGAACATAAGGGGCTAGGTGAATATGGTTTATGAACTAATCATATACAGGATCTTAAGCAATAACCGTCTATTTTAGATAGCAAAAAGGCTTCAAAGTCGCTTAATCCTCAGATAATTATGGCTCGCAACAGGTAGGGGAAGTTATTACTTAAATTGTCAGATAACCCCTTGAAATCGTTCACCCGCCGGACCAGCAGTTAACGATTGAAGCTAAGCGGAGCGCTGTCCAGCAGTTGTTTTTACCACATCATCCTGTCTGCGTAGCGTCGGCGCAAACCGGATGGGGTATGGAAGCGATGGTGGAGACCATGATGTACTGCCTGCCTGACCGTGCCACCAGCCCGCTGGCGACGCAACTGCGCGGGAGGTTATGTAGTGAACCTGTAAAAAAGCAGGCTCGTGAGCGCTTTGGCGATGCGGTTGGGGAGGTGTTTGATTCTGCGGAAGCGGCATCATTTATTCCCGCGCCACTAAAAGCGGTTATTCGTTCAGTCCGTGAGGCTGTGGTATCCGTTGCCCGTGCCGTTTGGGACTGAATTTTCTTCTGACCTGGCTTACCTGCCATTTTCTTCGGGACATACCCTGTCCGTTCTGACGTTTTATAATTTGCCGAATTTGGTCCTATTTCTCTTTACGCCCCGCTATGGCTGCATTCAGCAACATTAAAAAAAACGTCTTCTTGTGTCCATTCCCTGTCCTTCCCCCTAGTTAAAATAACCTTTTTATTTTCAGTTAATTATCTCACTGGAGAACCTGCCTCATGGCTCAAGTTGAACGCCGTCATGACCGGCTTGATGTTATTTTTATTTCAACATTCATGTCTCCAGCTCCCATATCTGAATATCCAGACAACCACCCTTAACCCGTTCGCCGCGTTTGATGCTCATATAATCAATCTGATTGTCATCAGCCCAGAACCCGGCATGAGTCAGCGAGTCGAAAACCGCTTTAGGCAGGTTATCGAGGTCTCTCTGTCGTCTGTCTGGGGGATTGGCAACTATTTTGATTTTGATGCGTGATTGGGTATTGATACTGAGGTTTTGCTGCTGAATGATGTTGCTGATTTGCTGTCGGAGGCCACGGCAATCTTAAATTGTAATAACTCAAATCTTACCCTCCGATAGTAATATTGATTGTGTTCTGATTACGCTCTCCAGATAGGCTATGTGTGCATAGTCTGTATCTGTCAGTCTCTTTCTGCGGTCTATTTCATCGTGACAACATGAACACGCCCACGCCCCAAACAGATCATTGGGTTTCATCCCCATGCCACAAATGCCAGCCATCCGGTAATGAGCCAGAACCACTGTTTCACTATTGCCGATTGTGAGACACCTAAACGTTTTGCTCTTTCCCATTGATAGTCATCAGGAAAATTTTGGACATCCACAATGAGTACCTCATCAGGGATTTTCGTGGCGGGTTTATCGCGGGTCATGCAAGGTTCTATTTTATTGCACCACCGGAACAAGGTACATATGGAGATTTCAAAATGGGCACTCGTTTGTTCGAAAGTCAACGAATGCTTGTCTTTGTATGCCAGTACTCGCTTTCGAAAATCTAAGCTGTAGCCCATCTCATTTTATGCCTTGTCATTTTAGATTTAGATATTATGTCATATTAATATGATTTAGCTATAATCTATGGCTTTCACGTTAATTATGCAAAAACGCACAGTTCAGCATTGAGCGCACAATAGTGAAAAACCTATCTATTTCCGCTGCGTTGCATCTTAAAATTCATAAGTAATCTTCCCTTATTGCTTTTTATTATAATAATAATTATTGAAATGATTATTATCAGGTAGTATTTATTGCTGTGGTTATTTTCTCTAACTGACAAAGGCATAAATGTTTATGTATCTATCGCGTAAAAAATGAATTTATTATTTTATCAATGAGTTAAGTTACTTTGTCACTGTTATGGAAAATAATATTAGTAATAACAGGGGGCGAAGAAGATGAAAAAATATCTGGTTGGCGCGTTATGTGCATTGTATTTTTTACTTGTTCCTGTTCAGGCAACTGCTCTCCGATTATTTGTAGTCCTCAGCAAACAGATGCAGAGTATTTTGCTTGTATAGGCAAGTGCGCATCAGATAATTGGTGGGCTCCAGCATGGATGTGTGCTTTACTCTGAAAATTATCGTGGACGTGGTCGGCTTCGATGATACTCAAATCAACATGGGGGTCGCCTCATTAAGTATACACTCGGTATCTGACTGATTATTTTCTCGGGTTTGTTTTGAGATCCTGGATGAACCCTTAGAAATAGATCTAATCTATGGCTTCCACGTGAACGGGATGAATCTGTCCAGTTCAGCATTGAGCGTCCAACAGTGAAAAATCTATCCACTGCCCGTAACTTAGGGTAAAGCCGTTTGTGCGTCAATATTATTTTCTCGCAAACAGAGTTAACTGTAACGGCATGATAATTCCGGACACCTCAGAAACCCGTTAGTCTAACGACAGTCAAAGACGGTGTAATCACTTTATCATACGAGGCGGTATCCTGACTCATATGGCAGTGTTTAGCAAAAGAGATAATTAAATGAATTTCAAAAATAGAATATATAAAGCCGCAGGAAGAATACCGCTAATTAAGTCTCATGAATGGCCTTTTGGCAAGATAGAAGTTGTCTTAGCTTACGACTTTAAAAAGCGTAGGCCGCAAGAGTATAGCTATTTAAAATCAAAATATAAAGACATGCTTGAACTAGTGGGGCGAGAATCCAACAGTGAGGAACAAAGATATTTTTATAATAATTTCCATTATCTTCAATGGGTGACGGAAAATGACCGCGTAGATATTTTTGCTCATTCCAGCGAGAGTTCTTTAGGTAGTCGTTATAACAGTCCGGAAGAGCTAGCTAACGATTTGAAAAGAATGTCGCTTCGCCGGGTTGGCGTGATTAAATTCCAAGCATGCTATATCGGGAGAGGAAACTGGCTAGAAAACGCACGAAAGGCCTTTATTGAAGCAGGAATTGATTTCGCTTATATGGCAGGCCCCATAGACCGCGTGGTCTGGAATAATCCTTTTATAAAATATGTGCATGGTAACCGACATCAGGCATATAAAGTGGTTAAAGGTAATATCGTTAAACAATTCCCCGGGACAAGATACACGTAATTCATGGGTATTGTGTAGTAGTCTAATTTGTCCAGAATGCTAAGACAGAATCCTGCCTTTGACCAATCCGATTACTTTTACCAACCCTGTAGTGGCATGATAATTCCGGACACCTCAAAAGCCTGCTAATGTTAATCACATGACAATGAGGTGTGACAATGAAAGTGAAACTCACCAAACGCCACTATTCCGCTGAATTTAAGCTGGAAGCGGTTCAACAGGTTATTCGCCATCAACAACGGGTTGTCGATGTTGCCCGTTCATTGGGGGGCAATACCAGTACGCTGGGTAAATGGGTTCGCCAGTATAACGCCGAAATACAGGGGATAACGCCGGTCAGTAAGGCACTGACGCCCGAACAACGCCAGATACAAGCCTTAGAGAAACAGGTGAAACGCCTGGAAATGGAAAAAGAAATCCTAAAGCAGGCGGCCGTGCTGATGAGCGAGATGCGCAGTGGCGCTATGCGTTGATCACACGGCTGAGCCCCCGATGGCCGGTGACGGAATTGTGTCACCTTGAGCCATCTGCTGACCCATGAAGGTAGGCCGGTGGGTCGCTGGAAGGCCAGACGCTTAATGCAGGAAGGTGGCCTGCAAAGCCGTCAACCGGGGGTTCACCGTTATCGCCCGGCAGGCGAAGACGCTCTCGCCAGCCCGAATCTCTTGCGGCAGTACTTTGCCCCGGCTTGCCCGAATACCCACTGGTGCTTGGCGGGTATTACAACGACATCCGACCTCATCGTTTTAATGGGGGGATTTCTCCTGCCGAATATGAAAGACAGTGGGAAGAAGCGAGAAATGTGTTCGAAACTTCTTGACCATATATGGACGCCCCGGTTGTGCAAGCACTAAATTGATACGGTTTGCGACCATATATCCGGCGTCATTATGGACTCATTTGTCCGCGCCATGATGTCATCCGCACCCTGTTTCCTTATCACAACACCGGTATCTCACTACCTTGGTCAAGAGCAGGCTCTGACAGGGACGGGAGCCGTTTTCTCATCAGTGTTTGCAAACTCGATAATGCGTCTATTTTTTGTTACTCAATTAATTGATAGTAAAAGCTTTTTGCATATTAAAATCCACGTCATCCCGCAGAACACGCCAAATAATCCGGGTCAGTTTGTTGGCTAAAGCCACCGTGGCTTTCATGAACCCGCACCGGTCAATCAGTTTTCTCAGCCACTCTCCCAGATAATCATCCCGTTTTTGAACACAACGCATCACGGCACGGGCACCGTGAATGATTAACGTTCGGAGATGACGATTGCCATGTTTGCTCAGGGAACACAGACGGCTTTTTCCTCCTGAACTGTGTTGCCGGGGAACCAGTCCACACCAGGCAGACAGTTGTCGGCCATTGGCAAATTGGGATGCACTGACGTCACTCACGAAGGCGGCCGCAATAAGGGGACCAACGCCGGGAATAGTGAGCAGATGCTCATAACCCGTTTGCTGACGGGAAAGTGCCGCTATTTCGTTATCCATGTCATGAATGTCGGTGTTCAAATTCTGCATCTCTTCCCATAAGGTATGCAATAAACGACGCAGCACACAAGACAGGTGATTGCTGTCATCTTCCAGAATATCAGGGAGATGCTGTTGAAGTTTTTGAATGCCGGCAGGCACAATTCGTCCCGATTCAGCCAGAAAAGCCCGCATTTGGTTAGCAAGTGCGATACGCTGTTCCACCATGAGTTGCCGGGCACTGCGCAGTGCCTTGATATCTTGTTGTTCCACGGTCTTGACGGGAACAAAATGAAGACCTGGACGCCAGGCAGTTTCACAAATAGCCAGCGCATCATTGGCATCGTTTTTTTGATGATGGCTGAAGGCCTTGACGTGTTGAGTCGGGACTAACCTGACGGTATATCCCATCGCTTGCAGCGTTCGCCCCCAGTAGTGAGACGTTGCACAAGCTTCCATCGCAATGACAGTGCCAGGCGGAAAAGAGCGCACGGCATCAAGCAATTTTTGCCGTGAGATTTTTCGGTTCGAGGCGACAGAACCGTCCGCCATCCAGACACAGACTTGAAAAACGTTTTTGGCGAGGTCAATGCCAACGACTTTGATCGTATTTATGATAGGTTCTCTCCCGAAAAATTCAGTGCATCGGAAAGAAAGATGGCACTATTTGCCGCTGAAAAAGGGGTCGTCCATCACATCACTACAAAAGCTGACTGGTGCGGTCTATCTGTTCTTTTAATGTTTTAAACGAATGACCATCTGTATTATGATATACTATATCAACAAGTGCCTTACGTTCTTTGCTACATGTCTCCATTAGTTTTTTGATTTCATTCGTTCCTAAGCTACCTGCCCTTGCTTCCATTACAGCCATTTGATCTAGGTGTGTATTATTTAGCCTTCGTTGTGTGTCTTTGTGAACTTGAGAATCACTGTCTTGAAGATTGTATATAGCCTGCATCGTTTTTAGATCGGTAATCAGATATTCCACTAATGGCTCTATGAGGTGTTTTTTATTGAGTGCTACATATTCATTATATTTCTTTGTCTTATCTTGTTGAATAAGTTCAATTTTTTTATTTTATAGTTATGTCTCAATGTTATACATGTACCTAACAGAGTAAGACCTCCTCCGGCTAGGCTTCCCAAAAATCCCCATAAGACAGACGGATTGTCTAATAGTATCTCTATCACTTATATAAACTCCTCTCGGTTGTTATGATTAATGTATTTCCAGATGATAGTGTTTCTTGAGTGGACGCAAAGTGGACACTGGGCAAACAAAAAGGGTTACACTTGGCTGGCGGAATTTGAATTGGTTATTTAATTAATTGATAAATAATGTTTTTGTTAATTTTAAGTTGGTTGGTTACTACCAAACTTACTACCAAAAACATTTGCGATTGCTTTTTGACCGAGGAGGGGGGTAGCTATGTATATTCATATTTATAAACAGTATTTTTATGTGTCCCGCTGTCCCTGTGTCCCTTACTTATTTATATAAATATAAAAATATTATATATATTATATATTTATATGTATTTTATAAAATGCATACTCAGTACAAACGAGGGACAAGAGCGGGACAACACTTAATATAGGTGTCCCGATGCTTCAATAAAGCCCTCCCCGGAAATGAGCAACACTTTTTGCCTACGGTAAATGTTTATACGGCTATACCAGATTTAGCGGTAGAGTTAAGCAGGAATTCTTGCTTAGGTCTGTAGGAGAAAAATTTCTACATGCAGCTCTCTTTTCTGTCTGGCTACTTCATCCATTATGGGTTTTTCGCCGGGCGTAGTCTCTTGGCTTTCAAGTCCAGTAGTTTGATGTAGTTTAGGAGCGGTTAATCTTTTTCTGTAGTTTACTGTAGTGTTATGTGAAAAAATTTGAATGATGTTGGCTCGCGCTCTTGCTTGCTCATAGCTTCATTGAATCGTTCGGCGAGGGGCTTTGCCCTCAGAGATGATCCAATTTTTGAATCATTAGCATAATCATGTGGTTAGCCGTAACTCGATATTGAGCTACGGGCGGTGTGCTAATTCCCCTGCTTCGGAGCAGTTAAACCTAATCAAGGAGTTAAGGCGGAATTTTGCCTTATATATCAGCTCCCCGGCTTATCCCAGTCCAGCTTTCTAAGTTCTGCTCTCATAAAGTCATATGCAGTAATCGTAGCTCTGGTATTTTTCGCATGTTGAGTACAAAAAATAGCAAAGGCTTCTACCGGGGAAAATCGTTTTGTGTAGAAAAAGTATTTTGCCAGCGGGTGCTTCTTTTCTGCGTAGATAGGTTTATCAGGGCAATTATATTGCTCGTCCATCCAAGATATAAATTGGTCTACAGTCAGGTCATAGACTTTTTTGTCAATTTCTAACCAGTAATGATGTATTCTCTTTTTTCTATCACTACCTAATACAATTTTAATATCGGCATTGGGGAAAAATTGCTGGGCAACCATACCAAAGAATACAGAAGCCCCCTGACAAGAATTAATCGGGAAGCTATAAAAGAAAGGAATGCCCATATCATTTATTTTTTGGTGCTCTTTTTCAAATACTGTTCGCGTATCAGCCGCTAATTTAACAAGTCCGTTTTGCATAGTTTATAATCGATATTATTTAGTTTATAGAAGTGTGAGGGAATAGTTTATCAAGCCCTGCTTTGAGGGTGAAATAAACAATAGGATATTCTTAAAACGACCCCATGCCCGAAATTTATTTACAAAAGTCCCGATTACGATAGGATTAACTCGTTGAGTTTTATCCGATTAAATATCATCCAGCACTGTACTTTAATACTATATGTACTTCATGGTGTAGACGTTATATTGAATCATATTATTAGAGGTGGTCATGACATCCAATTCAAACACTGAACTTCTTTTTTCTTATGGAACACTCCAACTGGAAGCAGTACAGCAAGCAAACTTTGGGCGCTTACTGGAGGGAAAACCTGCTGCAATGGTTGGCTGGCGTAAAGATATGCTCGAAATCACTGACCCAGAAGTTTTGGCAGAAAGTGGAGAACAGTTTCACCCGATTGTTAGCCAAAGTGGGAACGATAGCGACAGGATTGAAGGAACAGTGTTTTATGTTTCATCAGATGAACTTCTCAAAGCAGATGCTTATGAGGTATCAGACTATCACCGTATTAGCGTGAATCTGACATCGGGAGATGTTGCGTGGGTTTATGTCGCTAAAGAGTAATAAGTAATGAGCCGAACGGCTATATAAAGATGATTGGAATTTCGATCATCATAAAAATCAAACAGTTACTCGTAAAGCAAACTTGCGTTACGAACACTTTCAAATAGATAAATCTCTTATGCCGGGGAAACTACCGATATCCCGTCAGTTAAAAGCGAGGGGTTTTTGATTCTACCTAATCGGTATAATTTAAATAAACCAGTAGGTTAAAGTGATGATCGAAAAACCAATCATCACAATTACAGATAACTCTTTGATTACATTAGTACCCCAAATTTGGGGCACGATAGTTAACCCTCTGTTTTCCCTCATGACGCAAATTTGCGTCATCTATTGCCCGTTAGCCAACGAGATGAGCACTTCCCCGGCAAGCTATTGATAAGACTTAATTCTAGCCGGACACTAGAATTGAAAAGCCTTTCAAATCAGCATGGTCCAAAGTTGGGCCATATACTCAACCCCTTGATTTTTATTATGGTCAAAATCTTGACCATCTACTCTTGGCCCCATTTCCCCTTATCCACCAGCGATGCTAAGATGTACTTGTTAATTAGTACAATCAAAGCGGATAAAAGATCATGCACAGAGATATGCAGAAAATACTATTGCATTGGGGCGGGTGGGTAGTGCAGGGGAGAGTTAACATTGGTTGGAAGTCTGTTTCTGCTGGATTTAAAGACGCGGTGACTTATACCAGCAACAACAAATTATCGTGCAGTGACGAGGACGGGATGGTCATTGATGGCTGTGTTGCCAAGCTGCGTACTGTCGGTATGTCTCAGGAGTGTGATTTTATCGAGCACCACTACGTTAGCGGCATGTCTAAACGTGCGATTGGCCGCAAGTTCAAGCTTAGTGAAAGCGAAGTCAGAAAGCGTATGCTGGTGGCTGAAAGTTTTATTCTTGGGTGCCTGGAGGTGTTGGACGAACCATTAGAAATAGACCTAATATATGGCTTCCACGGTAACAGGGAGAATTTGTCCAGTTCAGCATTAAACGCCCAACAGTAAAAAGCCTACCCATTGCCCGTATACCTGCGCGAACGGCTACCGCCAAATATGGCGGTAGGGTTAATATATTCAGTATGGTAAGGCGTGATGCCCACTTAGAGTACAGAAGAATACGTGGGCATCTTTGATTACGTTTTATGAGAGGTAGCGGTCTGTTGCTGGTTTTATTTTTCTACCAAAGTCTTCAATGTAATCCTCATAGATGAAGACATTACTGTTAGCAAATATAAAATAAGAATTTCTTTCTCCATTCTTAATAATACCCATTATAAAACCCCGTTCATCGCTACGATCCCAAGTGTCACCCGAACCAGGGGTGAACCTGTACCAATCCGTATCTCCATTTTTACCCCATTTATTAACACAAACAGAAACAGCATTATTTGAAAGATTCGTTATTCTCATAAAACCCTCTCTTTTTTAATTGTGTAATATGTTAAAAATAAGAAAATTTATGTTGTCGACTCTATTTCAATAACATTCCATGTAAGCGATTTTCATTATTGTTTTTTACCCAATTAATACAACAATAATGAAACTCAGTGGTCTGATCGTGTTGGCTGTTGTAATAATAAGTTTCGCCAAGCATCACCAACCCGCAGGGGCAAAGCTCAGGTATTACGGGCAATGCAAAGCCCTTTTTAGGGTTTAGCTCACAGGGTCGCGGAAAACTTTTACCCGACCTCATAACCCATTGATAAAAATCAAATACCCTGAAACGCAGAGTTTGAACCGTTATGGGAATTCCCATAGCGCCCGGCTTCCCCCAATGGGGGATTCCGAAAATATCAAAGGGTTAGGCTTTTTTATTGGAATCGACCTAATATAGCCAGACTGCAAATATGCAGTCTGGTCTAAAAATATTCTGGTGATGTCCGGGGAATGGGTACAGCTTACCCCAATGGGGATTGCTGCGATTATCAAAGAGTTAAACGGGCAGGGTATGAATATGCACACTGGGTAGAAATCAGCTTACTCCAACGGAGGTTTTTGAAAATATCAAAGGATTAGCGTTTCTGTATACCGTTCTGAACCAAGCTGCATATTTACAGCTTGCCCGTATATCCACCAGCAAAGCGATTCCGTCTATTCAGCGAAATTAAGCCAACCCAATGAGTTAAATACTCCTCGGCAATACTTCTACCAATGGAGTAATTTAGAAATATATCAATAACCTTTTGATTGGGCTTAATTGGGCTGAAACAGAACAATTGATTACCTGCTGATAACCGAGAAAAGCTATAGGAGCGATCACATTAATATCTTTATTCAATAAATTGTGCTTGCCTTTGCTGGTGGACTTTGGCTATATTGACCTTGCACCAGCAAAATCTGGTGTCAGGCGTGAGAACCTGAATCAATACACGGCGACACATGACGCGCCTAGCGTCTTTTTTTGTGTCACTGCATCGCAGCACCTTTCATTTGAGGCGGTATTCGCCTATATGTATTCAATGGTGATGCTAGCGGAGCTACCGAAAGGTAGGCTGGTTTCCGTGTGTGCCAGTATTCTCACCTCTGTTAGCGTCACCACCCTTTCCGAGCGTGAGAACTCAGGTGGTGACTCCGTAAACATACACACGGAGATCGCAACTATGGCGACTATCCCTACCCCAACTCATTTCAAATTCGTGTTTCTGAGCATCAAACGTGCAGATTTGGACGCAACCCCCAGCCGTATAGCGGCTATTGCCTCCGACGAGCACAACGCCCGTTCTATGCTTTCCCGTGATTTCGTTTTGTTCTTTGCTGGTCCCTTGCCTGTTCAGGAGGTGCGCCATGTCTGATCGTTCCTTAGCAAATATCTATGCTCACCCCGCTGATGTGTTAGAGCCAGTGGCGGCATTTCTTAAGGCCGTGGAGTACCTACGATTAGACCCCGAAGCGAGGGATATCGAGGCTGATTTACTGGAATATGCGCAGCAACTCTTACAACTGCATGCCAATGAGGCCAAAAGCGCTTACTTGACCGCTGAGGCTGCCCCTGTGGTTACCCATGCTAATGAGGTGCAATATGCTTAATAATTACCGTTCTGTCATAGAAAACGGCATTGTGACGCTGTATAGCCAATCCGAAAACAGCCCAGAGATGATAGTGGCTTCATTGCCCGTTACCTCCATCTTAGACCGGGTTAATGGTGGCGAATGGGACAACCAAAGCGAATTAGCTTTACAGCTACTCATGGCATGGCTAACCACACACCCAGAGGGGCAACCCGTAGAGGATATTCGCTTCTTTCGTTGGGTAGTGGCGCATGTATGGATTTCTGAGCAAAGGGAAAAGCATCACGGTAAAGCTATCTTCAAGCTGGAAAATTCCCCTATCGTTTTACCGCTTTACTTATCAAGTGAATGTTCTGCCTTGGCAAATAATGTTGAGGGCACGTTGATTGAGCGATTCGGTCACGAGCAAGGGGTAAAGAACGCCGCTATTTTCTATCAGCAAATGCTGGAGGGTTCCCCTGAACAAGGGTTGTCTCTTTCTGATTTTGGCAGAGAAGTGCTGTTCGAACTGCATCGCAGCTTCATTGAAGAGGGTTTACCTCAGATGGCGGTCAACAAGCCGAGGATGATGCACTGATGAACAAATCTAAATCCACCAGCGTTGTAACTGAAACAGATAGTGATTGCGAGAACGAAAATACAGGGGGAGTCATGGGTACAGTTAAAGAAATCGATTTTGGCGAAGA
Source organism: Xenorhabdus ehlersii (assembly GCF_003610465.1). Taxonomy (GTDB): domain Bacteria; phylum Pseudomonadota; class Gammaproteobacteria; order Enterobacterales; family Enterobacteriaceae; genus Xenorhabdus; species Xenorhabdus ehlersii. Next base: position 282,407 of record NZ_RAQI01000005.1, read on the forward strand.
TTTTCGAGAGCCAAGAGTTGTGTCCACAATCGCGGCGTTTGAAGAAAATACGACCAAATCACGTAGCCGCAAACTCACAAAGAACATGACCAGAACTACTCCACGTGCCCAGTTGGTTAAAGGTCATAAAACTATGTTGTTTAGTGGTGGCTCAAAACATACCGGAACCAAGTCTAAAAAATGTAAACGTAAGCAAGGGAAGAAAAATAAAAAGAAAGGGAACCGGTAGCTGAGTCATACCAGTTATAAACGCGAACGCTAAAAGAAGCTCATTACAAATTTAGAGCGAAATAAACACTTATCCCCTCCACGGAATAATAGCCAATACGTAGGAAATTACATATTGGCTTTCTGTGTTTTGTTATTACAGCCTGCACATGTAAAGGGCTTATTTGTTATTTCATTAGTGGTTATGTTGCTTGCGTTTATAGCCGTTTATGACCGTTTAACGCAGGAGAAAATGCAATGAGTATTAGTGAATCGATGCTGACTAAAAAAGAAGTTAAAGCGGCGCTGCACTATAAATCTGATAGTGGCTTCCATGAGTTTTTAAAAAGAACACCTGAATTTCCAAAGTCTGTGAAATTGGGGTTAAGGCGTGTGGGATGGGCAGCAAGTGAAATTAATGAATATATAGCATCCCGTCTTAATACCCGTGGACGGGAGGATAAATAACATGATTAAAACACACCCCAAAATAACTATCACTTTACCGCGTCCAAAAAGTTTTATTAAAGGGGGTAATTATGCCGCGTAAACATCGCTCTTCGGCAAGCCTTACTCATTTAATTGAATGCCAGCAAAAAGTAGATCGGTTAGGTCTTCAAACAATGATTAACAGCCCAGTTCCACTTAATGGAGAAACGGGAACTTATGCCACAAACCGACATACCCGTCGTAGATTGAAGAAGCTTCATGGTATAGAGGCAAAGAGAATGTGTGACTTGGGTAAGGGCAAATAATGGCAGATAAAATTTACTATTCCCGTGGACGGGATGTATACGATATTACCCCTGAGCAACGATGCGCTGAAAATACAGAACAGTTCATTGAGCAATTAATAACTGATACGGCGACTGCCAAGAAGAAACAATATTTTTGTGCAGCAATGGAACAAGGGGAACATCCAAAAGGCCAAGACCCAAAAGAAAAATACCCTGAGAAGTTTCAGGGTATCAAAAACTGGAGGCTTTCAGCATTAGCGGCTAAACGCCGCTTTGCATCGTTTGACTGCGATAGTTTTGACAGCCCCAAGACGTTTGATGCGTTAGTCAGTTACTTAAAAAAGACGTTTAAAGGTGTACTCTATACGACTTTCAATTATACCGCAGATGCTCCGCGTTGTCGTTTTGTTATTATCTTGGATTCTGAGGTAGATCGCACTGTGGGTATTCATGTATGCCAGATGATAGCCCATGGAATAGAAACGGCGATACAGCAAATCGCGGAAGAGGATTTGACCAGCGAATGGACTCCTGTCATTGGGTGGGATGAGTCTGTCTATCGTGCCGAACAACAATGCTATTTGCCAATAGTGAATGCTGTACGCCGGAAAACGAAAAGCGGGGAGGATGTGACTGATGCGATCATTCACCGTTTAGACGGCGAATTGGTAGACGTAGAGAACTATCTTGCAATGGCTCCGCTTGTGTCGAAGACAACTCCTCGGCCTGTACAGCATTATGATAGTGACACTGATTTAGAACGTTGGTTTGAGGTAGACGAGCATACATTAGCTGATTTACAGGTTGCTTTGTTTTCCCCCGCGATGCTGGCGATATCAGAGGGGGGCAGACAAAATTGGCAGAGAGTGATCGCTGCTCTTGGTAGTTTGAAAAACACACCCTATGAAGATAATGCGTACCAACTGGCGTTGGAATGGTCAGAAGCTGGTGGAGCGGCATTTGATGCTGAACATTTTGAAGCAACTTGGGATACTTCCCGTGCTGATCTCACCAGCTATAAATGGATATTTTCGCAAGCTGCCTCGCTGGGGTGGGAAAACCCCCAAATTCTTCGACCTTATTTAGCGCTGGAAAAAGTCGGTTTTTATATGACCGAGGACGGGTTAATGAAGAATGTTGAGGAGGGAAAAGGTAAGGTAAAAAGCATTGTAGCCCGGAAGATATCTGCGCCGTTCTCAGTACTGGGATTAACCCGCGATGTATACAGCGATAATTGGGGAAAGCTGATTTCATTTAAAGACAGTGATAGAGAAACGAAGCAATTCATTGTACCAAATGAGCAATTACATAAACCTGCTAGCGATATTATTCCTAATTTGTCGAAGTTGGGGTTTTATATCGGTACTGGCATGAGCCGTGACTTATTGGGTTATCTGAATATCACAACGGCAAAAGAGCGCATAACCTTAGCAACTTCGACGGGCTGGTTTAATGATCACTTGTTTGTACTGCCTGAAAGCACAATAGGTAGCTCCACCAGCAAAGTGATGTACCAATTATCCGGGCGTAAAAAGAGCGAACGCAGTCAGTTAGCGCAATCAGAATCTCTTGAAGACTGGCAGAAACTTATCAGCGCGAAATGTGCCGGTAATACCCGGTTAGTATTTTCTCTCTGTGTTGCTTTTGCTGCTCCTTTACTCAATGTATTGGGGGTTGATGGTGGGGTATTCAGCCTGAAAGGGGCTTCAACCAAAGGTAAAAGTACCGCTCAACATGTCGCTGCCTCTGTATGGGGGAGTGGTGCAACAACAGGCGGATATTCCCATAGTTGCAATACTACCTTAGTCGGGATCGAGGTATTAGCCACAGCGCATAATGACTTACCGCTAATTCTGGATGAACTGAAAAGCGTTAACCCTAAGCTGGTGGGTTAAGTTGCTTATATGCTGGCTCTTGGGCAGGGAAAGGCTCGAGGCACAAAAGACGTTACTTTGCGTGAAACGCTACAATGGCGAACTCTGGTGCTGGCATCAAGCGAAGATGCTTTCGAAAGTTATCTTAAGGCATCGGGTGAAAGTGTTGCCGCGGGTCAGCAAGCTCGCTTTGTGGATATCCCTGCGATAGTAAGCGATGAGAATGGCGTTTTTGATACCCTCCACGGACTAGGCACAGCTAAAGAATTTGCTGATTCTCTGAATGCCTTAACAACGAAATATTATGGATGTGCTGGTATCACATGGCTTGAAAAGCTTACTGCGTCTTCCCGTTCGGAGTTGGTTGATCGCTTGCGAGCGTTAATTATTCAGTTCAAGGAAGCTTATAGACCAGAAGATGCAGGAGCACAGTTAGACCGGGTATTAGAGCGGTTCGCGCTCTGTGCTGCTGCGGGAGAGCTAGCGACGGAATGGGGTATTACTGGTTGGGATACCGGGGAGTCTCTACGCTGTGTTGGTGAGTGCTTCAAAGCCTATGTAGATAGTAGGGGCACGACTGGTGATCTGGAAGCGGTAAATGGCATTGAGCGGCTGAGGGTGTATCTCAGTACTTATGGTGAATCCCGCTTTCGTTCTTCCTCTAATGACGGGGGGAGTATGCCTATATTCGATGGCTATATTACTTTATCTACCGGGGAGTGTGTTAATGTAGCTGATTTCAGCAATGAATCAGTATCTGCTGATGATACCTCCTTATCCCGTATTTATTGGATTACGTCAGAAGCATTGAAAGAACGTGTTTTGGAGGGCTGTAATTTTGATATGACACTCGCCGCTCTACACAAAAAAGGTGTGCTTGTTGGCGTAACAGAGGAGGTAGGTAAGAACGGTAAACCTCGTACCGTTTATAACCCTAAGAAACGTGATCCGCTTGGTTATAAAGACCAGCGCCGATTTTACAGGATAGACGCAGGTAAGCTATTTGAGTGATAAGAGAGCCGGAGCAATCCGGCTTATTTCTTTTTCCTCGCCCGTTTCCCCAGAGTAAGGTGTGATACCCATTTATAGATGGTTCTGTAATCTTCCATTTGTGGTCTGTGTGTACCACGTTTATCTATGGGGTGTAGGAGAGTGTAATTATCAGTGCCTTTAGGGTTCTCGATAATAAAAGTAACATATTTGTCATAAACTGATTCGGCTAGCTCTTCTTTACCAACGATGTAGTCTTTTGCTTTGGTAATATCTTCTGCCCATTTTATGCATTGATCTTTAAGCGCACCGTCTCGTTGTTCACTGCGGATCTTTCCCGCTTTCCGCCGGGCATTTTTGATGTCCAGATTTTCAAATTCATTCAATGTATCACTGTCATATTGCTCTTGTGCCAAAACCGCAAAGACGAGATTAGAGGCCGCTAGGTGATATGAGGTACTATCAGACTCCATGGTTAGCCCCCATCCCCATATAGCACATGCGCTGACCAGTAAGTCATTCTTACTGTTGTCTGCCAGTGTTTCGACGATAGAATAGTGCCAAGCATCACTGCCAGACTGACAGAGTTTTTTTATGGTTACAGTAGCAACATCAATCAAATCCCATACACTTAACCTGAACAGTGCCTCTTTTCGTTCATCATCGGTTAATTTGGATACTTGCTCAGCACACCAATAGGCCGGGGAGTGGGGGTATAAACCGTTTTCGATACCATTACCAATAGAGTAATGTTTGAGTGCTGCGTTTACATTCTCAAGAATAAAAATATCATCCGACATAGTAATCACTTCCTACGATGCGTAATCCTTTGACACTTCCAGCTACCGTTAAATCACCCGTTGCTGCGCCTTTTACATATAGCCCCCACCAATCCATCATAACCTGGCGTTGTTCTAAATAGGTGGCGCGGTTATACGCTGCCCGGACAGAGTTCTTTTCTCTGTGAGCCAATACCGCTTCTATGGCATCGGGCATAAAACTCTGCTCATTCATCGCGGTACTGACAATTGAGCGGATGCCGTGCGCAGTAAGCATATCCTGATACCCCATGCGCTTTAACGCCATATTAGCGGTCTGGCTGTTCATGTGCGTATTTGGGGTAGATCTGTGTGGAAAGACAAATTCCCTATGCCCGCTGATAGGCTTCATAATTTCAAGCAGATCTAAAGCCGGTTGGCATAAAGGCACAGTATGGGCGTGCGATGTTTTCATCGTTTCGGCGGGTATATTCCAGACTTTATTTTCAAAGTCTATTTCTGACCAACGCGCTTTTACTGCTTCCCCCGGGCGTACAGCCGTTAATAGCTGCCACTCAATGACCAAACGTGTTTGCCGTTCTACCTGTGCAACGGAGAGTGCTTGCATTAATCCGGGGAGTTCTTCGGGTCGAATGGTAGGGTTATGTTTTTTCTTTGGTTTAGGAAATGCCTTGCTGACAGTGGTAAAAGGGTTAGCATCAATAACGCCTAAATTCATGGCATAGTCGATGATCTCTACCGTTCTTTGCGTCAGGCGTTTAATCGTTTCCAGATTGCCCCGTGCTTCAATCGGCTTGAGCACTTCCACCAGCATAGGTGCTTTGAGGCTTGATATCGGTACATCCCCGAGTTTGGGGAAAATATCTTTTTCCAGTGAGCGCCAGATATCTTTGGCGTAATCTTCACTGACAGTGGTTTTCTTCACTTCAAACCAGCGGGTAGCAATATTCCGTAAGGTGTTGCTGTTCTCTTCCTGTATTGCCGCTGCTTGCTGTTTACGCCAATCAACAGGATCAATATCTTTAGCCAGCATCGCTTTTGCTTCGTCTTTGAGTCGGCGAGCGTCAGCCAGCTTAGTAGAGGGGTATTCACCAAATGCAATCATCGTGCGCTTTTGGGTGAAGGGTTTGTAGTATCGGAAATACCAGAGCTTAATGCCTGATGCTTTTACGAGGAGTTCTAAATTATCCCCGTCACGGTAGATCGTGTCTTTGGGCTTACCTGTTTTGCTATCAAGTTTGGCTTTGGCATTAGATACCATGGTAGGGGAAAGCGGCGTTATCTTTTTAGGCATCGGGCACCTCTAACCGTAGTAGTAAGTGTTCTATGGGGTAGTAGTAAGCGTTTTATTGGTGTAGTTGAGCTGTTACTACTCACTTTTTACCTCTTTAACCTTGTACTGCGTCCCTCAGTGCCTAAGCGTCCATTTTGTATTTTTTATATTTAAATCAATTGGTTAATGGTGATTTTTTAAGTTTTGGGACGTGTGAGAAAATATGTATGGGACAGGCTCGTCCCGCCATTTAATATTTATAAATCATATTGTTAAGTGTTTCGGGACAGCGGGACATCATTTTTTTGCAAAAACTTAACTATATATATGAGTTTCTCTTGGACACTTGGGTATTTACGTTTTGGTAGTAAGTGTTTTTGTAGTGTAGCCGACTTACTACCAAACATACTACCAAAACTATCGAGTTATAACGATACTAAACGAATACTAACGGGCAATAAAAAAGCCCTAACTCATTATGATTTAGGGCTTTTTCTTGGGTTTTCGGTGTATTCCGATGATTTCCGAATACAAAAATGGTGGAGCTGGCGGGAGTTGAACCCGCGATATAATATTTATAATTATTTGTTTTTAAATGGGTATTTGGTTTTTATTGGTGTTTGAGTGCATTTTACGTGCACTTTGAAGTCCCTGCACTGTCATGCTGAATTCAGTTTCGATTTTGTGAACTGAACTGGCGTTCGGTATTTCCGTTGTAGGCTTCTAAATACGAGCCATAATGTCGGAATAGCATTTCAGGTCCTTTGTGCCCCATTTGCGCAGCCAGCCAGAACAAATTTACTCCCTGACTGATATGTTTGGTGGCGAATGTATGCCTTGTTTGATACGGGTTACGATAACGTATACCTGCCTTTTTCAATGTTGGCACCCAAGCTTTTTTACGAATGGCGTCAGCACCTGCCCACGACTCACCCGTTTTGGGATCTTCAAATATTTCTTTGTCCTTTAAAAAAGTAAATGCTTTTTGGCTAGAAAGAGCGATCATAGCTTGGTCGTTTAGTTCAACTTTGCGCTTTCCTGCTTTGGTTTTGGTTCCCTTAATAACACCAACAACACTAGCAACAGTGATATGAGCTGTTTTTCCTACAAAATCGATATCAGACCAACGCAAGGCACATAACTCAGAGCTGCGAAGCCCTGTATTAATCGCAAACCGAAAAAGATTCTCCCATTGTTTATTTCCTGTTGCTGAAAGTAATGCAACAACCTCATCGGGCGATAGCGGATCAACGATATACTCGTTGTCTTTTTCTCTTTTTTCAGTTTGATATCTTGATGCTGTCACTAAGTTTACAGGGTTAATATTTATCAAACCGTCAGTAACAGCTTCATCTATGGCGCTCCGTAGAAAAGAAAGTTGATTTCTAATTGTTTTTAGTGCGGTAGTTTGTTTTTGAATCCAGTTCTTTAATATCGCAGGTGTTAATTCTACAATAGGCATTTTGTGTAAATCAGATAAAGCGGTTTTGCATTTTTCATACCCGCCGATTGTTGATGGTGATAAATTTCTTGTTTCGCAGATTCCTAGATACTCATTTAAGTATTCTATTACGGTTCGTGACTTACCAGCGTTACCAAAAATGGAAAGTTTACTTGATTTAGGAAAATACTTTGAATAAACAAATACACCTTTCTCAATGTTGTTCTGTATTTCTCCTAACAATCGTTCGGCATATTTAATGTGCTTATTGTTTACTTCTAGGCGAGAGAGGGGTTCTCTGCACAAAACCCCCCTGTAAGTAAATGTTAAAATCAGAGTATCGCCTGTTTTGTGTTTGCGAATAGTTACCCCTCTAGGGAGGGAATACTCATTTTGTTTTTTCTGGCCCATTTAGATACCTCGGTTAAGTCAATCCAGCGTTCTTTTGCCCCATTAACCTTTAGCACATGAACCCCTTCTATCCAAAATTGACGCTGTAATCGTTTATTAATGGCGTCAATACTTTCTCCTGTATATTGGCAGTATGCTGAAATAGGTATGCAATCCAAATTCACCATTATTTTTTCTCCCTTGTGTACCCGTTCCACAAAATCATGGTTGCCACCATTGCAGGTGCTGCCTTATCACTGAGTGTCGCATCAAAAATAATGCTGTTCAGCTCCATTGTGAGAATGTCATCCAAATTTTTTGGTCTTGCGGAGTAGGGCACCTCATCAGGCACCCCGTCCATAACGTCAATAATAAGCTCGGCAATTTCCTTTTCTCCCCGTTCTGGCTTACGGTATCCTGCCTGCCAGATTGCATCGGTGATGTCAGAAGGATCGCCCCAGACCGAGGCAATGATTTGAGTCAGGTGGAAAGAGTTATTGATCATTCTTGCTCTCCGCTGTTTTCATCATCAAAGATAGCCAGTTGGCCTGCCTCTTTTAGTGCATTAATCATCTTATGGCGCTTACCTTTGGTCTTTTTGCGAGCGTTCATGATTTGGCTGCACACAGAAAGTAATTCAGCTTCGTTCTTCTCATCCTTTGCTAGCTGGTGGCGTAATTCATCAAATCGTCCAACCATGTGATCGAGAGACGGAAGGGCATTAATGCCGATACCTGAATTTCCCGATTTGAAATCGATAAATGCCTGATTCACATCAAGCTGAAAGTCCGGTCGAATCCAACCTGCATAAGAAACTGCAATTAATTCATGTGCGAATGTGCCGGGTGACATTCCCCCATTGATAACATTGATTACTTTCTGAGCAGACCCCGAATTTGGGGTCTGGAACGTTTTCAATAACTTAGCTTCGAGTTGCCTAATAAGTTCTTTGGCTTGCTTGGTTTCCAACCATTTGTTAGGCGTTTTGCTCTTACCTTCGCCACTGGCCTTGTGTAATGTGTTCAGGTTGTAGCGCCCGAATTCATCAAGGGGAATTTCAACACCAACAACTACAGGAAGTAATTTGCCTTTCATTATTGTTTACCTCGCTTATGCCCTTTGCTTTTCTTCACCGGTGTTAACTTCACTTCTGCCACTTTGGGTGCTGGTGGAATGGGAGGGCAAATGCCCTCGTGAATGTGTTGATTGCGTCTCATGCGGTGGATATGCCGCTTGGTGTGATCCCTGCCGTCGTCGATGTGGACTACCGTTCTGACCAGTTCGTCGTTAATGTCTACTATATGGCGGTGCTTATTTGTCACGGCTTGCCTCCTTGCAAATGATTTTGTAGGCTCGCATCATGTGGTTCGCTTTGCCGGTGATCGCGGTTTTTCTGAACAGCACACCAAAAGAAGTAGCCCGCAACCTACCAACAGCCAACAGGGCGGCATCCACACAACGATTATGTAAGCGGCGTTCTGTGATGAAGCTGGTTATGATGATTAGTGCTGCGTTGCCTTTGTTCTGATAGTCGATTTTCATTGAAACGCCCCCTTGGCTGCCAGCGTGTCGCCCATGTCATTGATCATGCTTTGCCATATTTCACGCCCGTGGCCTGTCAGATAGCCATTGACTACACATTTTTCCATCAGGTTAATGGCGATGACTTCCCATGCCGGGTAATTCTGTTGTAGTGCTTCCAGTGCGTAGCTATCGACCAGCTCACGAATGCCTTTTACCCCATCGACAATAGCGACATTGATTTCTGTTTTTCCGACCTGCATTGTGAAGTGAGCGCCGCCGTTACGGGTTGTTACATCGTGATAGATAGCGGCTGCGTAAGTGTTTGCCAGTGCGTTGAGGCGAAAGTTTTTCGTTATCATCTGCGCCTCCTGTCAATGAATAACCGGCATAGTGTTAAACTCACCAGACTCGACCGCTTTGATTAATTCATCGTGCAAGATAGAAAGCCCCTCGCGCCCTTTCTTAGATAACCAATTGCCGCTCTCTGGCTGACTATTGACAAAATCCATGTACATTCTTACCGCCATATCCGCGCCTTCTTCGCTACCAAACTGCTCAAAGGCGATCCCCTCGACATGGTTTGCCAGCATGAGGCGCTCTGCTAGTGGGTATACCGTGATTGCCGCTGTGCCATTAACGTAGATGGCTGTGGTATCAGTGCCGCCCTGACCGTTATCAACCTCACGGGTGCCGTTTCTGTCTATTTGCTCTTGCACAAAGGAGGCTGACACAATCCACCGCCACAACATCAACCGTTGTTCATTGCTTGGCGCATAAAAGCCCGCTTTCCAGCCATGAGAAACAGCCAGTACCAAATCAAAACCCAGTAATAAATCGCGGTCATACTGACCCGCGTCCAATGATTTCAGCGCCTCTACATAACCTACGATTTCAGTGTGATGCTTGCTCATTATTTACCCTCCGGGGTATAAATTGCCTTGTCGTGGTGGTATTCGCCGTTCCATGTTTTCTTCATGGGGAGTTCACCCTTCATATACAGGGCGTACAGGCGGTGACAGCCTCTCTCCAGTAACACAGCAGTGCGAGTGACAAACTCATCTTGCCCGTGGGGCTTTACCTTGTTTTCTTCCTCGGTGAGATAGCGATCACGGGCATAAGAAGCGACACGCCAGCGCGGCTTTTTCTCCGGGTCTTTCTGCTCGTTGTACAGCCAGTTCCGCTCCATTGCCCACCACATGATTTTGCTGGTATTCACTCCGTTCAACCCCTTGCAGAAAGCGGGGAGGGTCATGCCTTTGGTAAAGTGTTTTTCCAGACTGCCAACCGTTGCACTCAGGGTTTTGTTCTCACCCTCAAGGCGCTCGACGTTTTCAGCATATACAGACAGCATGGAACGTAACTTCGCGGGATTACTTAACAGTTCCGCTTCGGTTGTGATGCTGTCGCGGCGAGTGAAGTAGAACTCAGTCAGATCATCGAAGTAGTTCCACGCCTGATCGGTTTCTAACATCTTGGAATGGTTCGCTGCTCCGCGTTCTGTCCAGAGAGTGATGGTGGTTGAGTGTTTATTAACCGCGTCGCTAAAAGATACGCGGAAGGCTGAAAGCTCATCGCCGGCAATCTGGAAGTAATGCTTCCCCTCAAAGAAGCGTGATTTGTTGCGGTTAAAGTTTTGGCGGATACGATCAACGGTTGTACCGTACCCTGCCGCTAACTGCTCAGTCGTCACAACACGCTGGCCGCGATATTCGACAATCTGTAGCTCTTTGGCTGACACTGGAACTAATTCATTTTTCTTGGTCATATCTCGTCTCTCAATGTGTGCTTGGTGATGCTGGTTCAGCAGTAAATAATTTGAATCCGCCGATAAATACCCCGTCGATAAAATCACGCATCCACGTACGGCCGTTTTCTTTTTGCCTTTCCCCAATATTCGGCTGCAAGGTCGTACTTTTCTTCTTTCTCTTTTTGGGTGGCTGTATCAGCAAGATATAAATAGGGTTTATTTGTCATGTTATTGGCTCCGTTTTCTTGGCAATAAGTTTTAATATCTCATTCATAAATTCATTACCTTCTTCGGTTAAATTTCCGAACTTGGTATAAAAGCTGTTATATGTCCTTATAATAAGTTTTTCTGCTTCCTGTTTACTCTTAAGTTCCTGTACATATATTTCAAAGAAACGAATTAAGGCTCCGTTTAATATTTCTTCGTCCAAATCCAGTTGGTAATTAAATCTTCCCACTTTGACTACCACAGAGTGACAATTATGTTTCTTTTGTAATGCATTCAATTTAACGTGAATAAGTGCCTTTCGCTTTCTTTCAAGTAAAGTTGATTGTGTCATTTTCTATTTCCTGTTTTCAGAGTGAACGAATCCCCAGCAATGGCGCTGTAATTAAATTTGTTTTGTTGTTTTTATTATTATTCTAATTCGGCTATTTGTATTTCTAACTCAGATATTATTTATTGATATTCAACTCCTCGGACTCGTGCTATTTCTTTGCCAGCATCAAATGCCAAATCCATCGCAATAAGAAGTAAATTTGCGTCGTCATCATTTCCGCGGACATCAATCATTGTGCTCAATAGTGATCTTAATTTTTCGATTGCATTTTTAGCTAGCTCTAATTCAATATTTAAATTAGAACATGCATCAATTACACCCTCCATAATATAATCTTTATTTATGTCCCTTAATCGTTGCGCTAAATTACATGCCTGACGATGCACGCCACGACACATCAAATAAGTATCCGGTTCTGCTTCGTTTTGAATTGCAGTGAGTGCAGGGAATATTGATGCCTCAATTTCTTCTGCAATTTCGACGACGGTTTGTAGGTTATTGTTTATGTTTAATTTCCGTGATTGTTATCAATTCACCATATCCCACTTGGAAATGAGTTATAATTAGTTATATTCAGAATGAATCTTACTGACATAATCATTTAAATGATGAACGCAATCATAACTATCCCACACTCTATTAGTGTGTTTGTCATAGAAAGCAGTAGCAATAAATTTATTACCTTTGAAAATATCGTACTTAGTATCGCCGACTTCAATCACATCAAAACCATAGTTTTTAAAAGCAGAAATAAATTTACTTTGTTTGACTAAAACAGCAGACCAATCACGAAATTTTTTGCGCTGCAACCAAGCCTTTTTATTGAAAAAATTACGGTCTTGAGAACGAGGAGAAAATAGGTTAGCCAAATGACGGTAATGAACATAATCTTTTCTACATTCAGCCGCTAATAATGCAGAAGTGCTTGTTGATGTATTCATTTTTATTCCCTCAGAATTAATATTGTTTATCTCAGTTACGATTAACTATTTGACCCATCCAGCCTAAAATTACATGCGTAGGAGCTAGTGACTTTCTCGCTTCCTGCTCATTAGTTGCCTGAGCCTTAATACATATAGGGCGGCTTTGTTTTGTGTTAGCTCGCTCTATTGCTGCAAAGATAAAAGTTTTCATGGTTTACCCAGCGTTGCTAAATATTTTTCCATTTGAGGGTGATTGCCAATAATTCTCTGGGCATTCTGGTTGGCACTATTTAAGTTTTTGAAAGCATCAACCAACACCATATAATCCCCATCCCTTATATATAAGGAATATATTATTTCACCACTATAATATCCTTTAAGTAATGAGTGATTGGGACGCTTTTTATTTATGCGTTTGATTGAATATGAATCGACAATATTGTACTTCTGAACTAACTCCGCGTTATAAGCTGCGCTTTGGTTACCGCTTTTCATTAGCCCCTCCGGCTACAAAACAAAAAAGTAAATGCATTAATTCTTTGGTATCGATTTTTCTTTTCTGTACCATGTGCAGTAATGATATCTATAGCGATTAATATGTCAACCGCCAAAGCGATTATTTTTTTGGGTGCCTTGCTGGGAATGGGATAGTATGTTGATTTTTATGAAGTAAAATAAAGAATTTATGTTATTGCAAATGAGTTATAATTAATGCAGTATAATACTGTATGTGTGTACAGTTTAGGAGGGTGAAATTGTCTCAGTTAATTAGAATGGGAACTGGGAGATATGCAACTCCCGTCCCAAATAAAGAGATGGCAGAGCAGTTGGGCTATCAGCGGTGTTTCATGTTTCGGAGGAGGAATACAATAACCCCAAGAACTTCAACATCAGAACCCCCAACATCAACCAGTGGAACGCGGTTATCATCAACAGATAGATATCCATGAGAGCCACCTTGAACGAATTTATAGACTGATAACACTTTGTTGACTCTGGCATACACCAGATCATTTGTTCCTGCTGTCTCATTACTATCAATAACTATAATTGTGCCCGCAGGAGCTTCCGAACATCCACTATTCACATGTAATTTGTATGCTCTACAG
>NZ_RAQI01000006.1 GCF_003610465.1 Xenorhabdus ehlersii
AATAAATTTACTTTGTTTGACTAAAACAGCAGACCAATCACGAAATTTTTTGCGCTGCAACCAAGCCTTTTTATTGAAAAAATTACGGTCTTGAGAACGAGGAGAAAATAGGTTAGCCAAATGACGGTAATGAACATAATCTTTTCTACATTCAGCCGCTAATAATGCAGAAGTGCTTGTTGATGTATTCATTTTTATTCCCTCAGAATTAATATTGTTTATCTCAGTTACGATTAACTATTTGACCCATCCAGCCTAAAATTACATGCGTAGGAGCTAGTGACTTTCTCGCTTCCTGCTCATTAGTTGCCTGAGCCTTAATACATATAGGGCGGCTTTGTTTTGTGTTAGCTCGCTCTATTGCTGCAAAGATAAAAGTTTTCATGGTTTACCCAGCGTTGCTAAATATTTTTCCATTTGAGGGTGATTGCCAATAATTCTCTGGGCATTCTGGTTGGCACTATTTAAGTTTTTGAAAGCATCAACCAACACCATATAATCCCCATCCCTTATATATAAGGAATATATTATTTCACCACTATAATATCCTTTAAGTAATGAGTGATTGGGACGCTTTTTATTTATGCGTTTGATTGAATATGAATCGACAATATTGTACTTCTGAACTAACTCCGCGTTATAAGCTGCGCTTTGGTTACCGCTTTTCATTAGCCCCTCCGGCTACAAAACAAAAAAGTAAATGCATTAATTCTTTGGTATCGATTTTTCTTTTCTGTACCATGTGCAGTAATGATATCTATAGCGATTAATATGTCAACCGCCAAAGCGATTATTTTTTTGGGTGCCTTGCTGGGAATGGGATAGTATGTTGATTTTTATGAAGTAAAATAAAGAATTTATGTTATTGCAAATGAGTTATAATTAATGCAGTATAATACTGTATGTGTGTACAGTTTAGGAGGGTGAAATTGTCTCAGTTAATTAGAATGGGAACTGGGAGATATGCAACTCCCGTCCCAAATAAAGAGATGGCAGAGCAGTTGGGCTATCAGCGGTGTTTCATGTTTCGGAGGAGGAATACAATAACCCCAAGAACTTCAACATCAGAACCCCCAACATCAACCAGTGGAACGCGGTTATCATCAACAGATAGATATCCATGAGAGCCACCTTGAACGAATTTATAGACTGATAACACTTTGTTGACTCTGGCATACACCAGATCATTTGTTCCTGCTGTCTCATTACTATCAATAACTATAATTGTGCCCGCAGGAGCTTCCGAACATCCACTATTCACATGTAATTTGTATGCTCTACAGGTTTTAGATTCCACCAAGTTAGGAATCATTATTTGATCATCGGTAGGCTCATCCCCCTCGTACATATCAACCGGAAACATTCCTTTGTATTCAATGAATTCTATATCATTGCACTCTGGTTCATCGCTGCTTTCCCTCATTGGTCCCGTTCCATCAGATAACCATTCTGGGCGTACATCTAAAACGCGAGCTATATCGACAAGTCGAGTGGTGCGAATGGCTGCACCCGAAGTTAACTTCCACACACTGGATTGAGCCATTCCAACAGCTTTAGCCAGCGCGCCTTGACTAAACCCACCTTCGTGCATTGCACGATTCAGCCTTTCTGTAAATGTCATTTTTCAACCTTTATGAGTAATCGTTAATGAATCGCTTAATAATCTTATTATATCGCTATGGCGATGATAAATCAAAATCGCTATAGCATTTGATTATTGCTACATCATTTGTATAATAGCTATAGCGATTAATTTGTGATTGAGGAGATTATGATTAACACAGCAATAGAGAGGGCTATAAAACTATGGGGTAGTCAGAAGAGATTTGCAGAACATATTGGCAAAGCTCAATCCACGGTGAGTGATTGGTTAACTGGGAAGAAAAGAATATCACCAGAAAACGTGGTGATAATCGTCGAAGCCACAAACGGCGCAGTCCAAGCCCACGAGCTACGCCCTGATCTGCCTAAAGTGTTCCCACCGCCCACGGAGCATGATCATGTTTCCTGATTACACCAAAGTGACCATGCCATCGCATTTTTACCCTGACGATGGCGTGTGGATACAAGAAACGTTAGCGAAGCTGAGAGCCAGCACACGGGCAAAAATAACCGCCAAGTACTCAGAAGTGTATCAGGCGGCATGGGATGAGGAACCCGTGTCATACCGGAAGGACAACGCAGCACGACGGGCAGCAAATATCCGGCTCAGAGAGTTTGTCACGAAGTATGAGAGAGCGGCACAGGGTTATGCAGCGGAGCCGTTGAGGGTAGTTAATCAGTAATCAAGTTTCGGGGTTTTCATGTATCACATAACTAGTACATCGATAGGGAAGAGAACCGAGGGGGTAAGGGGGAGTTGGAGAGTTCAGTAAGGTAAAGCACAGCCAAGTAAGAACACATTACTTAAATAGATCTTAGTAGGGAGTACATAAGTTAATTAAGTGCACTAATAGGGTTTCAAAAATCGCCGTACTACCCAAGTGATACAAAAATAACCATTGAGGAAATCAACATGAGCACAGAGCTGAAAGAAAAATTAATCACCTTATTGGAAGAGCAGTTTCTCACTGCTGCTGACATGCAGAACTTTGAAGCTGTACTCACAGCAAAGATCCGTGAGCAAGGCTGGTTCCTGCAAAAGAATTTCACCGTGATCGGATTGAGTGACGGGCGCAATGGGCGGGTTGATTACATGGTGACCACCCGAACAGGTGAGAAGTGCGCTATCGAAGCCGACAACCGATCACCCCGTAAACGTTCGTTGCTGAAATTAAGCGAGTTACCCGCTGGCGTGTCCGGCTTCGTGCTGCTCAAAGATGGCAAACAACCTCTGCGTTATTGCGTGAACGGGGTTGATGTGATCCGTGCTACCCAGTTCAGGTGCTAACAAGGACTGAGAAGTCACAGAAATTAGGAAAGGTTGTGCTCTGGCAGTGGAAAACATTCAAGTGAGGGTATCAATGTTGAATCAGAATGGAAGAGTAAGCGGGTGCAAGAAACCGAACAGCCAACCTTTGGCGAGTAAAACTGTTCAGGCTCTTGCAGCAGGCACTAACGAAAAGTTACCTGCGCAAAGTATCGCACGGCAACACAGAAAAATAAAGGGAGTAACATCATGCTAGAAATTACCCCCAACTTTGCTCAGGAACGCGCGCTAAATATGCTGCGTCAGGACTGGAAGCAGCATCGTACTTTCATGGTGTACAGCCCCACAGGTTCAGGCAAGACAGGGCTGGCGGCTTTCGTTACTGATGGTTATGTGTCCCGTGGAATGCGTGTCATGTTCTGTGTGCCGTATACGATCCTCGTAGACCAGACGGCAACCCGCTTTATCGAGTATGGTTTGCCAGAGCACGAAATCAGTTATGTGTGGCGTGACCATCCGAACTATGACCCGAGCCGATTAATCCAGATTGCTTCGGCCGATACCATCATTCGCCGTGAATTCCCGGACAATATCGACTTACTGATCATTGACGAGGCGCACTTACGCCGTAAGCGGATGCTGGAAATTATCCGCGATAGCGACATCCCGGTCATTGGGTTATCAGGTACACCGTTTGCCCCGTTCCTCGGTCACTACTACGAGAAGCTGATTAAGCCAACCACCATGAAAGAGTTGATCCAGCGTGGCGATTTAAGCCGGTATGAATTCTATGCACCCACCAAGCCCGACTTAAGCGGCGTGAAAAGTAATCAAAGCGCCGAATACGGCAGTGACTACAAGGAAGATGAGATAGCCGAAATCATGTGCGGCGCAGATTTGGTGGGCGATATTGTCAGTAATTGGTTAGCGAATGGTAATAATCAGCCGACTATCTGTTTTTGTGTCACGGTCAGTCATGCCAATTTCGTCACGGTCGAATTTGATCGCGCCGGGGTGAATGCTGAGATTATTACCGCCCAGACACCCCACGAAGAACGCCTGATTATTATTCACCGTTTCGAGCAGGGTGCAACGAAAGTCCTCGTGAATGTTGGCACCTTGATCGCTGGTTTTGATAGCGATGTCCGTTGCATTATCTACGCCCGGCCAACTAAGTCAGAAATACGCTGGACTCAATGTCTCGGCAGAGGCTTACGTACTGCACCGGGTAAAGAAAGCTGCCTTATCTTCGATCACTCCGGCACAGTCCACCGCCTCGGTTATCCCGACGATATCGAATATGACGAACTACCCAGTAAAAACGACGGCATGAAAACCCGTGACAGTTACCGGGAACAGGAAAAGCGAGAAAAACTGCCCAAAGAGTGCCCCTCTTGTCATTACATGAAACCCGCAGGGGTCTATGTCTGCCCGAAGTGTGATTTTAAACCGCTGACAGGTGAGGATGTTGATGTCGATACCAGCCGCACTATCCAGAAACTCAGCAAGAAAGAACGTGTCTACACACAGGCCGAAAAGCAGAGTTTCTACTCACAATTAAAGTACTACCAGAACCAGCGGGCTTCACAGGGCAAGACTATCAGTGATGGCTGGGTATCAAACACGTTTAAAGACAAGTTCGGCGTCTGGCCGCGCGGGTTTCACGACACCCCGCAGGAACTGACCCCCGAAGTGAGTAATTTTATCAAACATAAACAAATTGCGTGGGCGAAATCCCGTAAGAAAGCCGAGCGAACTCAACAGGAACAGCAGGAAATGCGTCTTGAGGTTGCCCACCAAAAAGTGCGCGATATCCGTGAAAAATTAGGCAGACCATCACATCAGGGAGGCACACAGTGAACAGAATAAAAACGACCGAGGCCGTTGTTGGTCGCTGGCCTGAAATCTTTGCTTATTACAAATTGCCACCTGTGACAGGTAAGAACCATTTTAAAGGGAAGTGCCCAATCTGTGGGCGGAAAGGCAAGTTTCGCATTGATGATCGTGACGGGCGAGGCACGTTTATTTGCACCTGCAATGCGGGGGACGGCTGGAAGTTACTCACCCTGACGCAGGGCAAAGAGTTTGTCACACTGGCTGATGAGATTGATCTGTTGCTGGGTATCCAGTCAGACAAGCGCAGCGTAGTGAAAAAAGAGACAAATATCACCAAATTCAGAAACCGAGTGACCGCCTGTTACTCCAATCTGCCCAACCTGAAAGGCACGCAGGGTGAAGACTATCTGCGAAGCAGGGGCATTCATGTTCTGCCCGCTGATAACGTGAGGTATTGCGCCGATCAGCCTGTCCGCAATGGGAAGCTACAGGCGCTCTGGTCACTGGTGACCGACGCGAAAGGGACATTATGCTATCTGCATCGCACCTACCTTGACGGGGACAAAAAGGCCGACATTACCCCGCAAAAGAAACTGGATGCTACGCAGGAAGATAGCTATCGCGATCACGCTCAGTCACCAGCTATTCGTTTGTTTCCGGTGGATTCAACACTGGGGATTGCTGAGGGCATCGAAACCGCGCTGTCCTGCAAACAGATTTACGGCGTTAACACTTGGTCAGTCGTGAATGCGGGTTTTATGGAGCGCTTTCTGGTTCCTAGGGGAGTTAAACACCTCATTATCTTCGCGGATACGGACTGGAGCGCCACAGGTCATGCGGCGGCAATGGCGTGTGCGACTAAAAATCTAAAGGCAAATAACGATTTGGAAAGGGTCAGTGTTCGCTGGCCGGACAGTGGGGATTTTAACGACCTGCTCCAAAACGGGGATCAGGCCAGAGAATTAGTATTTCCGAAAAAGACAGCGGAGACAGCATAACAATGAAACTGGAATCAGCCCTGAAACATTTTCATCCGAAGTCACCGGCGTTTAGTGATGCAACCAGTACCGCCCCTGATAGGATGAAAGGCATGGACACTGCGGCGGCTTTAGGGATGGCTGAATCACAGGCTAAGTTTGGCATGACGGCATTTTTCGCCAAGAACGGCATCAGCAAAGAGGGTCGATTCAGTACTGTAGAAGCACTGACACAGTACGCAAGGCTAAGAGTTCCTAAACTGGTAGCAAAAGCGGCGGGAAATAAGCTGGGGCAATGTTTGGTGATCTTATCGAAGATGGCCTTTGAAGAATATTCCCGATCCGCTGCGTCCACCTGTCAGTGCTCAGAGTGTCTAGGGAAAGGGCTTATTTACGGAATGAAGGAAGTAGAGAAGCATCCCGGCATTGTTCGTACTGATGGTAAGGTGATTCTTGAGCCGTGGATTGAGAAAGAGCGAGTGGGTGAACTATGCCAGAAATGTAATGGCAAAGGCATTCTGTCAAATCGTTGCCGCTGCAAGGGGCGGGGCTTGGTGCTTGATGAGGAACAGACTAAAATCCAGGGGGCGCCAGTTTATAAAATCTGCCCGCGATGCTCAGGACGAGGTTACAGTCGAGTTCCATCGTCAGTGGCTTATGCGGCAATCAAGGCTTATGTACCCGATCTGAACGAAAGGACATGGCGGCGGAACTGGAAGCCCTTTTATCAAGTGCTGGTGGAGAAATGCTATTCGGAAGAAAAGCGTGCCGAAGCTGCATTCAATGCGGTGACAAAATAAACCGTTGCATTTTGTCCGGCCTTGGTCTAACATCTTCAAATAGTGGGAACTTGTAACTATACTCACTACGAATTTCCAAGCCTCGCACTCGCGGGGTTTTTTTGTTTTTTGGTCGCCAACTACCGAGAAAGTGTTGGGTGCGTAGCGGAGTTACATGTTCCAGCCGACCGCAAACGCTCATATTGGCAGGACCACAATTTAGCATCTGAAATCATGCAGGCACAGCCTGTTATCAGTACGCGCTGCGTATCTACCGCCCTCGATTCTGAGGGCACACTCTTAACGAGGTCGCAAATGCGGCCTTTTTCGTATCTGCAATCCTAACTATTTGATATTCATTCGATCGATATGGGAATTCCCATAACGACCTCCTATTAACCTACTCACAGGGGTAACCATCGTTCACCCCACGGACGCCCATTGTTCAGATGGGGTGGAAATATGAAGATGAAAGAAAATCCTGACTTATGGGCCGACTTACTCAACGGCCTGAAAAACTCATGGCCGCAAATATCCGGCTCTATTTTGGCGGCATTAATTTGCTACGGTCGCCTGATTTATGACGGCGTGGAACGAAAGAACCGCTGGGTCGAGGCACTGCTGTGTGGTGCGCTATCATGGAGTGTGTCCAGTGGATTAGAGATGTTTGGTATTCCTGCCAGTTTTGCACCGGCTATCGGGGGTGCCATTGGGTTTATTGGTGTTGAGAAGCTACGCGAGTTTGCTGTTCGTGCCATTAATAAACGTTTGGGGGATAAACAGTGACCAGAGGCATTCGCAATAACAATCCGGGCAACATTGATCATAACTTAGCTAATCAATGGCAAGGTCAGTTGAAGCATGACCCGAACATTGAAAAACGGTTCTGCCGGTTTGAATCACCCGAGTATGGTATTCGGGCACTGATGAAACTGTTGTGTAATTATCATAAGGGCGGGTACAACAGCGTATCTAAGATTATCAATCGCTGGGCCCCAACCAATGAAAACAACACGTCGGCTTATATCAACGGGGTAGCTAAGGCGCTGAGTGTGGATCCGCATCAAGTTCTCGACATGAATAAACCCACGCTGATTGCGCTGGCTAAGTCCATTATCCGGCACGAGAACGGCCAACAACCGTATTCAGAGGCGACGTTTGAAAATGCGTTTGAGCGTCTATGACGTTCAGGCTGCGCATGTTCATTATCGGTACGCTGATAACCGTGTTTTGTCTGCTCGGTGGCCTGCTGTGGTTCTACTACAGCAAGTATCACCAAAAGGACAAGGATTATAACGAGCTGGACACGAAGTATCAGCATCAACAAGTCATGACCGCCAATACCTTTCAGACTGTCAGGATATTCAATGATATCTCACGCATTAATAGCGAAAGCCGGAACCGGTCAGCCGTGGATTCTGAGCAGACTAAAGCGGCCATCAAAGATGCGGTGGTCAATCATGATTGTGCCAATCGCACTGTGCCTGATGGGGCTGTTATCCGGTTGCAGCAACACACGAACCGAATACGTTCCGGTGCCACCGGTACCCATTCCAGCACATTTGCTCGCTGACTGTTTGCCTCCGGTGATACCGGACACAATGACATGGAGTGACAGTCTCATACTGAATGAGCAGCTACTGACGGTGATTGAGCAGTGCAATCTGGATAAGCAGGCGATACGGGAAATAGAAGAGAATGGCAGGTCATCCCTGAATATGTGAGAATATTGATAAGGCTCCTAATAAAATTAGTGTATAAAAATCTTATCTTATAGAGGTGGGTGTATGCTTTCAAATAAAGCTTTAGAAAATAATGATATAAAGATAATAAATAAGAAAATTAAAGATGTAATTTCTCTGTTAGCCTCGATGTGTGTTTTGGTCACTGGCTCATATCTTATGGGTGAGATGCTCATTGGAGCAAAAAAAGTAAGTGTTTTATGGATGGTATTATACTCTTTGAGTATTGTTTCTTTAATGGGGCTTTTGGTTATTGCATTTCATATAATAAAGTCTGATTTTTTAGAGGTGCGTAGAGAAGTATCATCAACGAAATATTCTAATATATTTTTTGTAATATTATGGTTTCCTGCAATAGGATTTTTAGGTGCATTGTCTGTTTCTGGTAATCAATTATCTGAGGTAATTACAGAATATAAATCAAATGAAAAACAAGTAAAGGCTCTTTTCCCTCCTCCAGCAGCATGGGCACTGCAACCTCCTTCAAACTCACTGGAAAAGTTAGATCAAGTATTTTCGATATCTGCGCTTGAATTGCCAAACTTGAATTCTGAAGAAAAAGTAGAGAAACACATCTCTCCTTATTCTTATTGTGTAAATGGGGAAACTGATATTGCTCTTACTAAAGTGGCTGCCTTAACTCTTCTTGATGCTCGTGAGGGTATTATGACCGATAGAGTAAAAATAAAATATTTACAAGAATATATTGAAATGCAAAGTAAAAGCAGGAATAAGCTTGAAGCAGATTAACAAAATGTCGCTGAATAATATAGTGGTCGCTTAGGCGGCCTTTATTATTTTTACTGAAACCGTTACCGCCGGCGGCGTGGGCGATGCAACCCCCGTCGAACTCACTGGAGAAACTGGATCAACTGTTCTCGATATCCGAGAAGGTATCATCAACGACCGGGCAAAATTAAGCTATTTGCAGGAATATGTTAAGGCTGAATGCAGAGGAAATAATGGGTGAGATGATTATTGGCTATATGACAGGCGGTCTCATGGCAATGGGTTACCTGTATATTTTGGTTAAGGCGATGAACTGGTTGGGCGGCCTACTGGTCAGTGCCTATTACAATCGCCGCAAGGAAGAGCGAAGGCAAAAAGCTGTTAACGAGCTGTATGATGCATTTAAACTCGACCAGCTACAGGATAATCAAACTGTACGTGTCGCTACAAAAGGTAGTTTAGTTATTATGATGTATCGGCAACAATCAGATGGCAAATAATAACCAGCCACCCCAGAGCAAATGATACTGGGGTGGCAGGAGTAGGTTAGAATGTGGGGTCGGTGAGGGTAAGTTTAAATATGATGTAAAAACTGTGACAACCTTCCACTATTATGATAGTTAATATAAGAAATAATGGAGTATTCCTCTCTTTGCTTATAGATTTTGCCCCATAAAAAGGCAACATAAGCAAAGGATGAAGATATGGAAAGGCGAAGTAATTATTTTATAAATCCGATACGAGTAATTGGAAGAGGTGGTTTCGGGTATGTAGAAGAGGTGGAACTTTACAGCCTTGATAATAATAAATGTGGTAACTATGCTAGGAAGGTATTATCGATCGCCGATGAAAAGTTACTTGAAAATTTTACAATCGATGAATGGAAACGTAGATTTCAAAGAGAGGCTAAGTATCAGGCTTCTTGTAATCATTCAAATGTAGCACCAATTTACATTCACCACTTATCTGCCAATAACCCTTGGTTTATCACTGATCTTGCAGAGAACCACTTAGGAAGCGAGCTTAGCAAGGGGCAACTCCAATCGACTGAAAAAATAAGTATTATTAAAATGATACTTAATGGAGTTAGATACATGCATGAGGAAAAAAGATACTGGCACAGGGATTTGAAGCCTGCGAATATTCTTAAATTCCCCGATGGTATCTATAAAGTTTCTGACTTTGGTTTGGTAAAGAACTCAGATAACGTAGCGGAATCTGAGGTATTGAGTCATATTGGTGATGTCATGGGGACTCATAAATATATGGCACCTGAAGTCTATAGTGGCCTTTATAATGAAAAAACAGATATCTTTGCTCTTGGTGTAGTTATCGGTGAAGTTGGAATCGGGCAATTAAAAGGAATAGATGATTTTATTCATAAAAGTACAGCCCATAAGCCAGCAATGAGGTATAACTCAGTTTCGGATATGCTGATAGATTTTGAGAAAATCATTAAGGAGAACAACCAATGATTACCTTATTGAACTGCGGACTCTTTTCGTTGGGGAAAAGCGCTACACGAGGTAATCAAGACTCCATTATGCCTCCTAAGATTGCAGGTGGCGGATATATAATGGCTGTCGCGGATGGTGTTGGAGCGTATGATGGAGCACTTGAAGCCTCTCAAATGGCCATAAAACACCTATCAAATAGCGTTATTGGGGATGATTTAAATATAGGTGAAATGCTTTCTGTAATAAAAAAGGATATATCTAAGCTTTCTGAGAGTAATGCTAATTTCCGTAGAGCCGCGACAACTTTGACATTCTGTTATATCAACAAGAATAGTTTGTATATAGGACATATTGGAGACACAAGAATTTACGCAAGAAAAGGAAGGAAGCTTGTTCAATTATCAACAGACCATACTCAGCATCAAGAGTTGATTAATGAAGGTTTATTCACAAAGAAAGAACTGAAAGGAATGAAAGGGAAAAACACCCTGACATCAGCCCTCTCAAAAGTTATTGACCTGAAATATCAAGAGACTCACTACTCTCTCTCTGAGATTGTTGATGCTGATGGAGCATTGGATTTATACATTATGTCTGATGGTGCACATTATTTCTGGGAAAAACGACCAAGATTTTCAGATAATACTCTGCGTAATCCAGTCAGATTTGCTTCCAGCTTACAAAAACGAATTGAAAAAGCCACGCCGATTGATGATTACTCACTAGTGGCAGCTAGCTTTAAGATCTCATAATAACCCTGATTTCAATCAGGTGTAATTCCATCAAATTAAACCCCAAGCCACCACCTCGCGTGATGGCTTTTTTATTCCTATACCCATTCCCTTGAGTGGTTAAAGAAATAACCCATGCTGCCACCCGTTCCCATCGCGTACCCAACGCACACGGGCTGGTGGCATTTTTATTTTCACCGCGCACCGCAGCGCCAATCTAAACATCGAGCCTTTATTTAGGAATGAGCCTTTGAGGGATCAGCTAAAACTGATGCTACTCGATGGGCTGATTTCCTATGCGGCAAAGGTTCATTACCTAAGTAAGGATAAGCATCGTGAGTACAGTATTAACTTTCAAAGAAAAAGAAGTGATCCCTTTTGACAATGGCGATGGGAAGATTTGGTTTACGGGTAAACAAGTTGCTCAGTTATTGGATTACGCCAAAACCAAATCAGTCACCAACCTGTATAACGCCAATTCCGATGAGTTTACTCCAGCCATGACCGAGGTCACTGTTGTAATGACCTCGAAAGAATCAATTACTTATAGAAATTTGAAGACGCGGGTTCGTATCTTTTCGTTGCGTGGACTCTATCTGTTAGGGATGTTGGCTGACACTCCTGTAGCAAAGGAACTGCGTAAATGGGTGCTGGATTTAATAGAAAAGGAAAGTCAGCCACGAGATTTGTCCTTGATGGATATGGAAAGCCTCAAAGAGCTGACTATTGGTGAAATGCAGAATCGTCTGGTGGCTGCCAATAAGTGGTCATTCGACAACTTCGGTCGCAAAGGCAGTGATTTAATGAACTTACGTAAGCGTCACCTCAAGAAGATTCGCAAGGCGGAAAAGGCCATTCTTGAGTTATCCCAACTTACATTGCCCGGACTTGACGAGTTCCCCGACGAGGGAGAGCCTGCATGAACCACGAACAATTTATCGAGAAGAACGTACAGGCCGAGTTAATCAAGCTCGGCTTTTCTTCATCTATTGCAGGTATGGCAAGTGACAGGGCAAAAGAGCACTATCGTCGCTCAGCGTCAGCCAGCAGAAAAGGCAAACTGTTTGACGACTGCCTGAGCATCGCCAAGGCATGGGCGAGTAAGTATTCGACTGAAAAGCCGAAGAGCAAGAGGGCTTGATGCAATTGCTCCGCAATTGTACCAGAGCAAATAGAACGAACATTAAACTGAATACAAAATTCTGCAAAGCATCCACTTTCGGGTGCTTGATAGAGGTTTGTATAGGTTTTTGGTATTGGTGGTCTCGCCGGAATAGCGGCTTATATTGCCATCATGATTCATTGAGTCGTGATAACAATGTAGTCAAATGACCAATCAGGAACGCAGGAGAAAGAGCATGTCCCAACCCCGTATCTATGGCAGCAAGTGGAACAAGGCACGGCTGGCCTTCCTGCAACAACATCCCCTGTGTGTGATGTGTCGACAACAGGGCAGATTGACGGCGGCCACAGTCGTTGATCACATTGTCCCGCATAAACTCAAAGACGCCATTAACGCCAATGACAATGACGCAATCAAAGTGGCACAGCGTTTATTTTGGGGCAGAAAGAACTGGCAATCACTGTGTGCGTCGCACCATAACTCCACGAAGCAACGCATTGAGAAGCATAATCAAGAAGTTGGTTGTGATGCGAACGGTTACCCGCTGGATAGCAACTCACACTGGAATAAATAACGGAATGAAATTTTAGGCTAAACGGAAATAAAACAA
The DNA here is from genome assembly GCF_003610465.1 of Xenorhabdus ehlersii. GTDB lineage: Bacteria > Pseudomonadota > Gammaproteobacteria > Enterobacterales > Enterobacteriaceae > Xenorhabdus > Xenorhabdus ehlersii. The sequence continues at coordinate 12,854 of NZ_RAQI01000006.1, forward strand.
ATGAAATGATTTCTCACAAAATCATCACGGAGGGCGGGTAAAAAGTTTCGATTGGAAACTATTAGACCGCCGCCGTCCCTCAAAGATATCGCTAACGCAGTTTTTTAACAAAAAAAAGACATAAAACACTTGACATTGAAAGGAGGCTGTCAATGACAAAGCGCACGCGTTCTGACAGCCTTAAAGGCAAAATGCAGGCGATTGTCAATGCATTTCAGGACACCATAGAACCCCCGGCGCATGCAGGCTTAATGCCGGAAGCCATTGACTTCTACAATGATAACATTCGCACAAAAGCCCTTAATCTGTGGACGCCATCTGACCTTATCGAGGCGGTCAGTCTGGCGAATAACCAATACGCCCTGATGGCAGTCAGTCACTACCTGCGCAAACTGGAGTCGGATTATGCCGATACGCGTGACGAGAAAGCCATCAAAGAAAACCGCAAGTACAAACTGGAACTAACCCGCGTGATTATCGCCCAGCGTTCCGGCCTGCAAATCCATTCACGCGCCACCAATGGTGAGAGTCGTGACCAGCGCAACAAAAATCGGAATGATGCCGAAGCGCGCACCCTGCTAGGTGATGTTGAGGACGATGATTTGCTGGCCTCACCTTGGCACTAAGGAGAAATGATGCCCCGTAAATTATCACGCGGTGAGAAGGTTATCGCGTTTATCGAACGTTATTGCATTGTGCCGGAAGGGGTACTGCTGGGTAAACCAATGAAACTGGAGGTATTCCAGAAAAAATTTATTCTGGACATCTACGATAATCCCCACGGGACACGCACGGCGTACCTGTCGATTGCCCGTAAGAACGGTAAAACCGGCCTTATTGCGGGCATTCTGCTGGCACATCTGGTTGGCACCGAGGCGGTACAGAATTCACAGATAGTGAGCGGAGCGATGAGCCGCGATCAGGCCGCCATTGTCTTCAATCTGGCGGTAAAGATGATTAACCTGAACCCCCGGTTACAGCAACTGATTCACATCATACCCAGCAGCAAACGCCTGATTGGCAAGCCCTGTAATGTCGAGTACAAGGCATTATCCGCTGACGGTAAAACGACTCACGGACTGTCACCGGTGCTGGCGATACTCGACGAAGTCGGGCAGGTCAAAGGCCCTCAAAACGATTTTATTGATGCCATCACGACCTCACAGGGCGCACATAAACGTCCGTTACTGGTCGCTATCAGTACACAGGCTCCCACGGACGCTGATTTACTCAGCATCTGGTTGGACGATGCCGCCCATTCTAACGATCCAAAAATTGTGTCACATGTTCACTCTGCGCCGATGGATTTGGAAATTACCGACCCTGACGCGTGGAAAGCGGCCAATCCTGCGCTGGATATCTTTCTGTCACTGGAAGAGGTTGAAGGGCAGGCCAAACGTGCCGCGCGGATGCCGTCGGAAGAGAACAGGTTTCGTAATCTGGTATTAAATCAGCGGGTGTCGCTGGTGTCGCCGTTCATTTCACGCAATACGTGGATGGCCTGTGCTGGCGAGCTGGAGCCTATCGTCGGCAAATGTTACGCCGGGCTTGATTTGTCAGCGGCAAAAGACCTCACGGCACTGGTGATTATCGGCAAATCTGCGTCAGGCAAATGGAACGTTCACCCGTTCTTCTGGACGCCGGATAAGACATTGCTGGACAGGGCGAAAACGGATCGCGTGCCTTACGATGTGTGGAAGAAGCAAGGCTTTCTGCGTACCACGCCGGGGGCAACGGTGGATTATGAATACATCGTGAAAGAACTGATTGAAATTACAGATAAATTTGATATCGACGTGCTTAATTTTGACCGATGGCGGATCGACATCTTCAAGAAGGAAGCCAGACGGGTCGGCTTATCCCTGAAAATGGAACAGTTCGGGCAGGGTTACAAAGAGATGTCCCCGGCGATGGATAAAACGGAGCAATTATTACTGGAGGGACAGATTAACCACGCCAACCACCCCGTATTAACCATGTGTGCCGCGAACGCGGTGGTTGAACAAGATCCCGCTGGAAACCGGAAGCTGGCGAAAGATAAATCGACAGGGCGTATGGATGGCATGATCGCACTGGTGATGGCAGCGGGGGCACTGAATAACGCGAAAAGCACCTCCGGCCTCGATTCCTTCCTCAAGAACCCAATTATAGTGGGGGTATAAATGGCGAAAAAAATAGGCAAGATTAAAAGCGCCCTCCTGAGTTGGATGGGGGTGCCGATAGGGCTGCTAGACGGTTCTTTCTGGCAGGAATGGATCGGGGTAAGCAGTAGTGGCAAGACGGTGAGCGCAGATAAAGCCCTGCAATTGTCCACGGTCTGGGCGTGCGTCCGGTTGCTGAGTGAAACCGTGTCAACACTGCCATTAAAAATCTACCAATCGAATGATGACGGCTCGCGAAAGCTGGCGAAAAATCACCCTGTTTACCCGATATTATGCAACCGCCCCAATCTGGAGATGACGCAATCCCGGTTTATGTTAACCGTGGTCGCCAGTCTCTGCCTGCGGGGTAACGCGTTCATCGAAAAAAAATTCATTGGTAGCAAACTGGTCGCGTTGATCCCACTGTTACCGCAAAACATGAACGTCAAGCGGCTCCCGAGCGGTGATATTGAATACACGTACGCCGACAGTGCGGGGGAAAACCAAGGCGAACGCCGGACTATCCCGCCCAAAAATATGATGCATATCCGTGGGTTTGGTATCGACGGGTTGAGCGGACTGATCCCGATTAAAACAGGGCGTGATGTGATCGGTGCTGCGTTATCCACGGATGAAGCGGCGGCAAAAGTCTTTGAGAATGGACTGCAAAGCTCCGGCTTCATCTCAGCGAGGACGGATTTAACCGAAGAGCAAACTCATGCCATTCAAAAACACATTACCACCTTCACGGGGTCAAAAAACGCCGGAAAAATGATGGTGTTGCCGGCTGATCTCACTTACCAGAACATCACGATGAACCCGGAAACCGCCCAGTTGTTGCAAAGCCGCTCGTACAGCGTGGAAGAGATTTGCCGCTGGTTCAGGGTGCCCCCCGTGATGGTAGGCCACTCAACGAAGCAATCCAGTTGGGCGTCGTCACTGGAAGGGATGAACATGCAGTTCCTGACCCACACACTCAGACCGTTGCTGGTCAATATCGAACAGGAAATATCGCGTTGCCTGCTCGATTCCGACAGCGATTATTACGCTGAATTCAACGTGGAAGGGTTGCTGCGTGCTGATAGCCGGGGCAGGGCGTCTTACTATGCCACCGCGTTACAAAACGCCTGGATGAGCCGTAATGAAGTCAGGCGCAAAGAGAATTTGCCGCCGATTGAGGGCGGTGACGTCTTCACGGTGCAATTGAACCTGACCCCGATAGATCTGTTAGGGGAAGAGCAAGAGAAAACACCGCGGCCAGAGGATAACAACCATGATGATTAAACACAACATGCCCGTTGCGCCGGAGGGCAGGCCGCTGAATGCGGCATTCAACGACGTAAGACCCCTAGCGCTCGACAAGTGGAACGGCGGGATCAGAGCGGCGAATACGGATAACACCCTCTCTATTCTCGATGTGATCGGCGAGAGTTTTTGGGATGAGGGGGTCACAGCCAAGCGGGTAGCCGGGGCATTACGGGCAATCGGTAATCAGGATGTCATCGTCAATATCAACAGTCCGGGCGGCGATGTGTTTGAGGGTATTGCCATTTACAACCTGTTGCGCAACCACAGCGGGAAAGTCACGGTTAACGTGCTGGGACTCGCGGCATCTGCTGCCTCGATTATCGCGATGGCAGGCGATGAAATTAACATAGGTCGCGGCGCATTCCTGATGATCCATAACGCATGGACATGTTGTTGTGGCAATAAAAATGACCTAATCGCGGTCGCAGAGGCACTCAAACCGTTTGATGATTCGCTGGTAGATATCTATTCCGCCCGGACAGGTATCGACAAAGATACCATTACCAACATGATGGATAATGAAACTTTCATTAGCCATACCGACGCCTTGTCGCAGGGTTTTGCCGATGGGTTGTTAGCCGCTGATGTGGTTGACGACGGCAACGACAGCCCGCAGGCCGCCATGCGTAAACTGGATGCATTATTGGCGAAATCCAACGTGCCACGTGCAGAACGCAGAAGACTGATTAACGCGTTAAACGGGAGTACGCCGGGCGCTACGACCCGCAATAACGGTATGCCGAGCGCTACCGATGACATCAACGAAGCAGCCCTAACCGAACTGGCGAACGCTGTTAACAACTTTATACCCAACTCACTATAATCCGAGATCTAATTATGTCCAATACGATTGAAATGTTACAAAACCTGTCTGCCAAAATCGAAACGGCCAACAGCCAGTTCAACGCCAAGGCCGAAGAAGCCCTGAACGAAGCGAAGAAGGTCGGCGGCCTGTCCACTGAAACCAAGGCATCTGTTGACAAAATGGCGGCCGAACTGAACACCCTGCGTGAAGCGGAAAAATCCCTCAAGGCAGAGCTGGGTGAGTTGCAGCAACATGTCGCCCAAATGCCGCTGAAAAATGCGGTACACGTTGCGCAGACACTGGGGCAGCAGGTGATTTCCGCTGAACTGATGAAAGAGGTGAACGGCAATATTTCCGCTAACCGTCGTATCCCCGTGCCGGTGCAGGCGGCCTTGACGACACCCCAATTGCCTGACCGCGTTATCGAGCCGCACCGCCTGCCAGAGATTGATGTAAAACCCAAGCACCGCCTGTTTATCCGCGATCTGATTGCCGGCGGGACGACCACCTCTAACGCCATCTTCTGGGTACAGCAAACCGGGTTTACCAACAAAGCGGCTGCCGTACCTGAGGGCACCGCAAAGCCCTACAGTGATATTGCGTTTGCCACGCAAATTACCCCTGTGGCGACACTGGCGCATATGTTCAAGGCATCCAAGCAGGTGCTGGACGATTTCGGGCAGCTAAAGTCCCTGATTGACAGTGAAATGCGCTACGGCCTGAAATTTGTGGAAGAGCAGCAGATTCTGTTTGGTGACGGGGCGAACGGCAATATTAAGGGCATTGTGCCGCAGGCCAGTCAGTACAAGGCGGAAATCAAGGTGGAGAAAGCGACCGCCATTGATGATATCCGGCTGGCGATGTTGCAGGCGCAATTAGCACTGCTTCCACCGTCTGCGATTGTGACCCACTTTGTTGACTGGGCGACAGTGGAACTGATTAAGGATGGCATGGGGCGTTACCTGTTGTCTAATCCGCAAGGCTACACCACGCCCACCTTGTGGGGTTTGCCCGTCATTGCTACGGATGTGGCGGCTTTCCGTGGCAAGTTCTTGGTAGGCGCTTTCGATTCCGCCGCGCAGATTTTTGACCGTGAACAAATGAACGTGGTTATTTCCAGCGAAAATGAAGACGACTTTGGCAAGAACATGATTTCTATTCGTTGTGAGGAGCGTCTCGCGCTGGTGGTAAAACGCCCGGAGGCTTTCATTTACGGTGATTTTACCGCCCCTGCAACAGCCAAAGGTTAATCACTTCTGACGGCGGTCACAGGCCGCCTTTTTATGACAGGTGACGGATGATACCCCTTTCAATGATTAAAGATCATTGCCGGATAGACTCACCCGCTGATGATGCACTGCTCCGGCAATACGAAAACGCCGCCATTCACTATGTCCTGAATTACACCGACAGAAAAACCCTGCACACACCGAAAGAAGAGATAACCCCAGCTCAGGCGACGGATAACGCACTGGTGTTAGACGAGGCCGTTACTCAGGCCATATTATTGCTGATCGGGCACTGGTATGAGAATCGGACAGCGGTTGTTGTGGGGCAGTCGGCGGCAATCATTCCTTTTGCAGTCAAGGCATTACTGCAACCCTATAAACGTTACAGCCTGTGAGGTAAATCATGGACATTGGCAGGCTTCGCCATCGAATTAACATTCAGGGTATCCGCACCCATCGAACACCATCGGGCAGCGTAATGAAAGAGCGTTACACCGTGGCGACGGTTTGGGCGGAGGTGAAATTCATTAGCGGTCGAGAGCTGGTGGCATCCAAGGCGGTGTTGTCTGAAAGCCTCGTTCGGTTCTGGATACGTTATCGCAGTGATATCAATGCCGCGATGGAGATCATTTTCAAAGGCAACACGTACGCGATTCAGGCGGTGATGCCGGACAATAAGTTAACCCTGTTAGAACTGCTTTGTCAGGAGGGAGTTAAACAATGACGATAGTGGATTTTTCGGGGTTTCGCGAATTATCGCGAGATCTGGAGTTGCTCAGTAAAGCCGAAAGCGACAAAGTCTTGCGCAAAGGCACTTACGCGGGGGCGAAAATCCTGCGTGACGAAACCCGTAAACGGGCACCGGTCAGAACCGGCAAACTCAAAAAAAATATCATGGCGGTCAACCGACGAAAACAGCGGGATGGCTCAATTTCTTCCGGTGTCTATGTGCGCGGTTCGAATAAATCCGGCACGAACAGTGATACCCGCATGAAGAAAAACGACCCGCGCAACGCCTACTACTGGCGCTTTCTGGAAAAAGGCACGTCGAAAATGGCCCCGCAGCCGTTTATTGATCCGACGTTTGATGCTAAAGCTGACGAAGCCGCCAACGTCGCTTTTGACATTGCCCTGAAAGCCATTGATGAGGTACTGGCAAAATGAAAGATGGCGACCTGTTTAAACGGTTAGATCCCGTATTGCCCGGCCGGGTTTTTCCTTACTTAATTCCGCCGACCGAAAGAGGTTCTGACTCCCCGTGGTGCATATTTTCCACGTACAGCCTCTACACTGATGTGCTGAGTGGTCACTCCGTGAAAATGACGCGAATTCAGATTGATGTCTACGCGACGACGATTGAGCGCGCTGAACAGATTTGTGACGACGCATTTAATGCCATCAAACCTCTACAACCTGTCGAAGTGGAACGTGAGAACAGTTTCGAGTATGACACTGAACTCTACCGCGCCACCATGACAGGCAAAATCTACACTTAACCCTTTATTACTGAACCCTGCCGGAGATAAATCCATGGCTAAATTTGAAAAGACCCTTGAGACGTCGTTATCGGTTTCAGCCGAAGCGACGAATGATGCCACGAACACCCTTATCAAATGGGTGGCTATTGACACCTCAGTGAAAGAGATTAATTACACCGGCGGTCAAAAAAGTGACATTGAGGTCACCACGCTCGGCTCCCGCGAACAGGAGATGATTAATGGCTTGGCGGCACCCGCTGAAATCACCCTTTCCGGGCACTGGACAGCCGAAGAGGAAGGGCAGGACATCCTGCGTCTGGCCTACAACACCGACCACGCCTATGCTTTCCGCGTCCAGTTCCCCAGTGGTAATGGCTACACCTTTCTGGCTGAGGTCAGACAGGAATCATGGAGCGCAGCCGCGAACGGCATCGTGAATGCCTCATTCACCCTGCGCATGAAAGGGCGCCCAACGCCGCTGAATAAAAAATCAACATCACCCCAGAAAGGATAATCCCATGAATCTTCGCCAACTGGCGTTAACCCCGCGTCTGGGGTTTCGCACCAAAACCGTGACCGTACAAGAGTGGCATAACGCCACGGTTATCCTGCGTGAACCTTCTGCCGCCGCATGGGTCGCATGGAATGAGATCATGCAGCCGGAAACCGAGGAGGAGGCACCTCTGTCGGTCGCAGAGAAGGTATTGCGTAATACCCGTGCCGATGTCGCGCTCTTTATTGCGGTGTTGTGTGATGAGCAGGGTGTGCCGGTCTTCACGCCGGAGGACACCGATGAGGTGATGAAAATCTACGCCCCTGCGCATGCCCGTCTGTTGCATCAGGCACTCAGTCTGGTGACTGACCGTGACGAAGCTGAAAAAAAGTCAGATCCCCATTGACCTCCTTCATGCTGACACTTGCTTTGCGACTGGGTAAAACCTTGTCTGAGCTGCAGGGCGGGTTAAGCGCCAGTGAATTAATGCTGTGGATGGCTTACGACCGTACCAGCCCCCTCAGCGACCGCAGAGGCGATATTCAGGCGGCACAAATCGCCTCTGCGGTCTATCAATCACAGGGCGCAAAAATCAGTTTGAGCGACGCACTGCTTAAATGGGGAGATTCAGACGAAGAGAAACGAGACGACTTTGAAGACTTCTTTGCTAACCTCACATAGGTGACATTGTGGCAAAACTCCGCGAACTTATTATAAAAATATCGGCGAATTCAAGCTCATACCAGAGTGAAATTGCCAAGGCCGCCCGTCTGGGGGAAAGCTATCACCGGGTGATGGAAGGTGGTAACCGGCGCTCCGCCGCTGCCGTCCGGGGCAGTAGCGCTGCTTTGCGGGATCTGAATAACCAACTGGTTTCTGTCAAAGCGTCCGCGATTGGCCTGACGGGGGCGTTTGCGGGCATTTTTGCAACCAATAAACTGGTTGAAACGGCGGACAAATGGACAAACTTAAATGCCCGTTTAAAGCTGGCAACGTCATCCAGTGTAGACTTGGCGAACAGCCAGCGTTTACTCATGGAAATGAGTCAGAAAACCGGCACGTCATTTGAGGCCAATGCCACCGTCTTTGCCCGTGCAGCCGCCCCTATGCGAGCACTGAAATACGCCTCGCAGGATATCGTCAATATGACGGAAGTCCTGTCAACGGGACTGAGGATATCAGGGGCGAGTGCCTCAGAATCCAGTTCGGTATTGGTTCAGTTCTCGCAAGCGATGTCGTCCGGCGTGCTGCGCGGGGAAGAATTTAACGCAATGGCGGAGAACGGCAGCCGAATCATTCAGGCGCTGGCGGATGGCATGGGGGTTGCCAGAACGAAATTAAAAGGCATGGCGGATAACGGGTTGCTGACGATGGAAAAAGTCATTCCCGCCTTGTTGAGCCAGCTGGAGAAACTGAAAACGGAAGGCGGCTCAATGGGAGCAACGGTCGAGAAATCGTTAACCCGCGTTCAGAATGCCTTTATGCAGTGGGTGGGCGGGGCTAACGAGGCTACAGGGACAACCCGCGTGCTCGCCGGGACATTGGATTACTTGTCTAAAAATATCAACGATGTCGCGGCGGCGGGCATGGTAGTCGCTGGTCTGTTCGGGGCAAAAGCGCTGGGTAACAGGACGCTGGCAATTCACGCCTCAACGTCGGCGTTGATCCAAAACACAAAAGCGGAGATAAATAACGCCAATCAGGCCTACCACAATTCTCGTATCCAGGTGGAAAATGCGAGAGCGACCGAGCGTCAGGCTCAGCGCCATGTACTGGCGGCGCGTTCAGCACTGCTTCATACCACCAACGCGCAACAATTTGCCGCCGCTCAGAGTAGATTAAACCGCGCGATAGAAGCACAGGCAAAAGCCCATGCCGTTGTTGCGCAAAGTATAGCGGCCAGAACAGCGGCTCAGTCAAGACTGAATGCGGTGACCTCTCTCGGAAGAAGAATGGGTGGCGCACTGCTCGGTGCTGTTGGTGGATTGCCGGGGGTGCTGGTTATGGCATCCGCCGCGGCATACATGTTGTACCAAAACCAGAGGCAGGCTAAAGAAGAAGCACTGGCGTATGCGAACACCATCGATACCATCAAAGACAAACTAGGAGCGTTATCACTCATCCAATTGGATGACGAAACCAAGAAGATAAAAAATGCCATCGGAGCGGTTAGAGATGAATTAGATGCATTAAAGACAGATCTTAAAGTCAAAGAGTCTCAGCTTAACGATGCTAAATTCTTAGCAAATTCATCCGGTCAAGCTGCCCGATGGGGACAAAGCCCCACATACTTTAAAAGCACTGCTGCGGGCACAGAGCGAGCCATTCTCGTTTTGAAAGAGAAGATAAACGAGAGAGAAGCGAAAAGTATTGAATTAAATGAAGCACTGGTTGCCCTGCAAGAAAAATTCAGGTCGAAAGTGGACGAAACCTTGATCGCCAGCAAAAACAGCCAGTATTCAACGGAACGTATTGTTGCTGAGTTTAACAAAGTCCCCAGTATAGCTGAAAAAACAAACAATGCGTTATCTTTCGGTACTAGCAAGTTGGACGATGCAGCCGCCCGTGCACTGGCTTTCGCTAACAACATGGGTGCAGTGTCGTCAAACACAATGGCAGCAGTTAACCGCATCAATCTGCTTATCAGCGCAATGAAAGCACCGGAGCTGTCTGCTTCTCAGTCGTCAATGATGGATAAACAGGTTGACCGATTAGAACTATCAAAATATACGGGGCGGGAGAAACAACAGAAACAACTAGAGCTTGACGCGAAAAACAACAACCTGCCCGCGCCCTATGCGGACAGCTACATAAGAATGGGTATGCAGAGCTACGATAATGAGGAGGCCGCGAGAAAAAGAGAGTCCGAAGCCAAAGAAGCCCGAAATGCGGCAGAAAGCGCCGCCCGGAAAGCTGCAAAAGCAGTGGAAGATTACACGAATAAAGTAGCCGAACTTAACACACAACTGACAACAGAAGCGATTCGCTATAAGGAAGGTAACGCAGCTGCCGAGCTATTCGCCGCTTCAATGGCATCTGGTAAAAACTTCACAAAAGAACAAAACGACGAAATTGGTAGACTCAATAAAACACTGGGAGAAGCCAAGCAGCGTTATCAGGATTTACAGGCTGCTATTGAGGCTGATCCGTTCCGCCATGTTGCCAAAAGAACTCAGGAGGCGACCGAACAACTCCAGCGGCAGAAGGCCAATGGTCAGATTGAGTCACCCGCCGAGTACACTTACCGAAAAAGTGAAATCTGGAAAGACGAGGTGAGAGGCAAGGCGGAGGCCAGCCAGCAGTATGCGGTTTCTGCGAAAAATGACCTATTGGGCGATGTTGATCCGATTCAGGATATTGAAAACCAGCTGGAACGTAAGAAAGCCCTTTATCAGGCTTACGCTGACGAGGATGTGATAACCCAGCAACGTAAAGGTGAGCTTATTCTTGCTGCCGAACGCGATACGGACAGCAAACGTATTGAAGCTGCCAAACAGGTCTTTGCGAGTCAGGGTGAGTTGCAGTCACTTGCTGTCACGATGTTTGAAACCACGCAGGAGCGAATGGGAAACATGATCACCGGCCTCCTGACCGGGAGCAAATCCCTGCGGGAAGGGATGTCGGAGCTGTTCGCGTCTCTGGCGCAGGATGTGGTTAAGAGTCTGATTAAAATGGCAGCACAGGCACTGATCACCAGTACCATTATGAAAGGCATGGAGTCGATGGGGGGGGGTGGTGGAATGTTCAGCGGCTTTGCCTCCATGTTCACCAAGAACGCCAAAGGGGGCGTTTACCAGTCAGCCAATTTAAGCCAGTACAGCGGGCAGATTGTCAGTAGTCCCACCATGTTTGCTTTCGCCAAAGGTGCAGGACTGATGGGAGAGGCGGGTCCCGAAGCTATCATGCCATTGGACAGAATGAGCGACGGCAATCTGGGCGTTCGGGCGATCACCCCAAAGGGATTGGGAGGCAAGGATAATACAAATATCAATGTCTACATCACAGACGGAAAAACAGAAAGCTCCTCAACAAGCGGCGACAACGAAGCGTTCGGGCGTCGCTTTGCTCAGGCTGTCGCCCAAGTTTATTACGCCGAACGTGACAGAGATTTGCGACAAGGCGGCGCGATCAACAAAGTGATAAGAGGGCGATAATGGAAACGTTTAAATGGCTGCCACGAGTGAATGCCAGTTCCAATGTTGAGTTTGCGATCCGAAAGGCTAAGTTCGGCGACGGATATGAACAGGTCTCTGGCGCGGGAATTAATCCCAAATCGATGAGGTGGAGCGTTGATTTTGTCGGCAATGAAAAATACATCGCTGAAATTATCGCATTCTTTGATCGACACACAGGCCATACGCCATTCATCTGGAAGCCACCGCTTGCAGATCAAGGTTTGTTCCGGTGTGAAAGTTACAAATATCAGGCGATTGACTACAAAACCTATGCCCTTTCAACCGAATTCATTGAAGCGCACGCGCCATAGCGGAGGATAATCGTGTTTACTGCTGATGTACAAAAATTGGACGCCGGTAATATTGTCCGGCTCTATGAGATTGATGGGACAAAATTCGGTGCCGACGTGCTCCGTTTTCATGCTCATGGCATGCCCGTGACATCCGGTGAGATCGAGGCCGCAAAGAAGGCGGGGAGTCAGCCGCAGCCAAAGTCCCTCTGGTGGCAGGGTGTGGAATATAAGCCGTGGCCTGTCCAGATAGAAGATCTGGGGATGTCCACGGATGGGCAGGCTGCCCGCCCTCGATTATCCGTCGCCAATATTGAGGGAACGGTCACCGCGCTATGTTTGCAATTTGACGACATGGTGCAGGCCAAAGTGGTGATTCACGATACTTTTGTTCATTATCTGGATGCCAAAAATTTTCCTAAGGGTAACCCTACCGCCGATCCACAGCAGGAGCGTAAGCTCATGTTTTATGTGAACAGGAAAATATCCGAAACGGATACGACCGTGGTTTTTGAGCTGGCAAGTCCGGCATCACTGGACGGCCTGATTATTCCCACCCGGCAAATTCACGGCGTGTGCACGTGGTGCGCTCGCGGTTGGTACAAAACAGGTCAGGGCTGTGACTATGCCGGAACGAAATATTTTGATATCGACAACAACCCGATTGATGATCCCAGTAAAGACCGCTGCCCCGGCACTGTGATTGCCTGTAAATTGCGCCACGGTGAGGACAGCGCCCTGCCATTCGGTGGATTTCCGGCGTCGTCTCTGATCAGGAGATAATTATGCGTGATAAGACACTGGCGGCAATATTTGAGCATGCTAAACGGGAATACCCAAATGAATGTTGCGGTGTAATCGCTCAAAAAAGTCGCGTAGAAAAATACCTGCCCTGTAAAAATTTATCCCCCAATCCTACTGAACAGTTTCAGCTAGATCCCGGCGATTATCTGGCCGCCTCGATGTGGGGAACCATTACTGGTATCGTTCACAGTCACCCGGACGCAACCACTCAGCCCAGTGATCTGGATGAGGCGCAGTGCGATTTCACCGAGCTACCGTGGCATATTGTGAGTTACCCGGAAAGCGATCTGCGGACAATCTATCCTCGGGGTGAACTGCCTTTGACAGGGCGTCCATTTGTGCTGGGGATTTATGATTGCTACGGCCTCATTATGAGCTATTACCGCCAGCAATACGGCATTGAACTGAATGACTATCGGGTTAATTATCCTTGGTGGGAGCGGGGTGAGAACCTCTACATGGAGAATTTTGAGAAAGCCGGTTTTATTGAAGTCACGAGCGACCCGCAGGCGGGTGATGTGGTACTTATGCAGATTCAGGCGGATGTACCCAATCATGCCGGAATTTTACTGGAGGGTAATTTATTACTGCATCATCTTTATGGGCAGTTGAGCCAGAAAGTGCCGTATGGTGGCTATTGGAAAGATCGCACAATTAGAATGGTCAGGTATGGCGGGTGCTTGCCAGATAAGTTTCTCTGATGTGTAATAGATGACATGTGATTTTTAACTAACCAGAGAAACTATAATGAAAAAAATAAAATACGTGATTATCTTAGTAATCGCTATTTTGGTAGTATCCGGCATATTAGACATATTCAGTCAAAATGGACTGTACGGATTCTATAAGAGAAAGGTCGCAGAATCAGTGATTTCCGATGACGTAAAGGACCCGACATCGGTATTATTTAAAGACTTATATGTCAGTAAAAAGCGCTTTAATGTTGTCTGTGGCAAGATGAATGCTAAAAACGGATTCGGTGCATATGTCGGTTGGAAAGCGTTCGTTACTGTCGATAAAATCCCCATCATAGAAGATGTAGAGTATCCATCTTGGTATCTTAATTTTGATAAGGAATGGTACGAATACTGTTACGAATCAGATGAATAACTGAACCCTCTTCGGAGGGTTTTTTTATAGGTGAAATATGACTTATACAGATCCCCCACTTCGTACAATCCACCTGCATGGTGTTCTGGACGCCAAATTCGGCGCCACATTTGAATACGCAGCCAGAGATGCCCCGCACGCTATCAGAGCCATGAGTAAACTCATTAACGGTTTCGAGGCGTTCATGCTTAGCGCCCACAAGCAGGGCTTCACATTTTCGATCATTGTGGGTGGCAGGAGCTACAACAAAGATGAACTAGACATGACTAAAGGTGACAGTGATATCCATATTATGCCCGTAATCACAGGCAGCAAACGTGCTGGATTGTTCAATGTCGTCTTAGGTATCGCCCTGATTGTGGTCGCATGGTGGAACCCGTTGAGCTGGAGCGCCTCGACAGCGTTATTTGTCGGTGCGTCAGGCGCATCAATGGCAATGGGCGGAGTTTCTCAAATGCTCGCGCCTCAACCGCCGGGATTGGGTATGCGTGAATCACCGGACAATAAACCCAGTTACGCCTTTGGCAGCCCCGTCAATACGACGGCGCAGGGCAACCCTGTTCCTATTCTCTATGGTTCGCGCGAAATCGGCGGGGCCATTATTTCCGCTGGCGTCTACACCGAAGATCAGTATCAAACAGAGCAGATTGAGAGGCAGAGAAAATACAATTTTGGTGAGATCCTAAAAGGAAAACCACACGAAGACAGGAACGAAAAAAAAGACCAAGAGTGGCGTAAAAAAGAAGAAGAGAAACGGAAGGGGTAAATGATGACTATAACAGGGGCGAAAGGTGGCGGTGGTGGACGAACACCGGTAGAGATGCCTGATAATATACAATCCAATGCAAAAGCGCGGGTGCTATTGGCACTGGGGGAAGGGGAATTTGCGGGTGGACTCGCTGGCACCAACATATATCTGGACAACACACCGATTATTGGCCCCGATGGTACGCCCAATTTTGAGGGGGTGCGGTGGGAGTTTCGCCCCGGTACTCAGTATCAGGAATATATCAAGGGAATGCCTGCGGCGGAAAATGAAATTCGGATTGGCACAGAAATAAAAGCCGTCGCGCCTTGGACAAAATATATATCCAATACAAAATTATCTGCCGTTCGTGTACGTCTCGGCTGGCCTGCATTGAGAATGCAAAAAGAGAACGCGGATACGGTCGGCTATCGCATTGATTTTTCTATTGAGTTATCGACAGATGGCGGTAGCTACCAGACTATTTTTGATACCTGTATTGATGCCAAAACCACCACGTTGTATGAACGCTCATATCGCATCAACCTGCCTGATGCAAAAACAGGCTGGACTATTCGGGTTGTCAGAAAAACACCGAACAGTACCAGTGAGCGGATTGTGGATAAAATGAACGTCATGGCGTTCACTGAAATTATTGACGCCAAATTACGCTATCCAAATACCGCACTGTTGTATGTTGAATTTGACGCACGGTTATTTAATGGCAATGTGCCGCTGATTTCATGTAAACCAGCGGGGCGCATCATTCGCGTGCCATCTAATTACGACCCGGAACTGCGTACATATACGGGCATCTGGAATGGAACATTTAAATGGGCGCACAGCAATAACCCAGCATGGGTGCTGTATGACCTGTTACTGAATGATCTGTGCGGACTCGGTGACAAAATCGACAGGACGCAAATTGATGAAACCGAGTTATATCGCGTGGCGCAATACTGCGATCAGCCTGTCCCTGATGGGCGAGGTGGCATGGAGCCGCGATTTACCTGTGATGTCTATATCCAGTCTCGCGAAGATGCATATAAGGTGCTAACTGATATTGGTGCGATATTCCGTGGTTCAGTTTACTGGGGAGCTAACCAGTTTGTGGCCATAGCGGACATGCCGGATGACATCAAATATATCTTTACTCAGGCCAGTGTTATTAATGGCGATTTCATCTACAGTGGCGGTAGTGAACGTAACCGCAGCACGGTTGCAATGGTGAGCTGGTCAAATCCAGACAACCACTACAATGATGAGGTTGAAGTTGTTTCAGATGATAACTTAATCCGCCGCTATGGTATCAATCAAATCGACATCGCCGCCATTGGCTGTACCCGTCAGAGTGAGGCGCAACGCCGGGGTAAATGGGCAATCCTGACCAATTCACATGACGCAATGATTTCATTCCGTGTGGGGCTGGATGGCCAAATCCCCATGCCCGGTCAAATAATTGGCGTGGCGCACAAGAACAGAGCCGGGCGTGTTATGGGGGGGCGCATTCAGTCGGTTAATGATCGCAATATCACCCTAGACCGCAAACTAGAGGCCGCGCCCGGTGACCGATTATTGGTCAATCTGCCCTCTGGTGTATCACAGGGTCGAACCATACAGGCCATTAATGACAATGTCGTGACGGTCACTACCGCTTACAGTGAAACACCGAGAGCGGAATCAGGCTGGGCTGTGGATGCTAATGATTTATTCATTCAGCAATATCGCGTTGTCGGTATCAAGGACAACAACGATGGCACATTCGAAATCAACGGAATTTATCATGATCCTGACAAGTACGCCCGCGTAGACACAGGTGCGCGCATTGACGAGCGTCCTATTTCTGTCATTCCGGCCAGCATCCAGTCGCCACCGCCCTCAGTCAATATCACGGGATTTTCATTCGTTCAGCAGGGAATATCTACCACCACTGTACGGATCTCATGGGAGGCGGCGGAGGGTGCGATTGCCTATGTAGGGGAATGGCGCAGAGACAGTGGTAACTGGATCTCCATTCCCCGCTCTGCATCTTTGGGTTTTGAGATACCTAACGCCTATTCAGGAAGATATCAGGCGCGTATCAAGGCCATAAATTCCTTTGATATACCGAGCTTATTCGTCTCTTCTGAGGAGGTGAATATCACGGGAAAACAAGGCAATCCTCCCGCGCCTTTGGCATTCCGTACGACACCGATCATCTTCGGTATCCAGTTGGATTGGGGTTTTGCCGCCCAGACTGATGACACACTGAAAACCGAAATCCAGTACAGCCCGACCAATGACGGTGAGGGGCTGATGTTGCTGGCGGATATTCCCTACCCGCAACATACGCACACCATGCAGGGACTGGCGGCCGGTGTGGCATTTTGGTTCCGTGCGAGGCTGGTGGATAAATCCGGCAACCAATCCCCGTGGACAGCGTTTATCCGGGGCGAGTCTTCGACAGACACAAGCTGGATAGTGGAGGCAACCGGTAATGTGTTCCTCACCGCCGAGGCTGGGAAACGGTTGCAGTCTGACATGAACTGGAACGCTGAAACTGCCCTGATACTCACCAACGCGCAGCAGCAATTATCCCGGGAACTGATGGTGCGTGACGGGGAGAGTAAGGCGGAGATTAGCGAGTTATGGCAAGTGCGGGCAACCGATAACGAGGCATGGGCGCAAAGAGTCACAGATATCAACTCACAGCTGGGAACCAATACCTCCCGCATCAAAACAGTTGAAACCACGATAGCTGAACGGGATAAATCGTTTGGTCAGCAATTTACCGAAATCCGTACTCACATCGGGAACACTAACGATAGTGTGGGTAAAATTGCTGCGGATGTGGTGACTAACAAACAGGCAATATCCAGTACACAGAAAGCGGTCGCTGAATCGGCACAACAGGTTCAGGCGCAATTTGGCAAACAGCAGGCGATTATCAACAGTAAAATGCAGGCGGAATTTAGTCAGAATGCCGGTTACGCCATCCACAGCGTGAATATCACCATTAACCGCAATGGCACAAAATATAATGCGGGCGGGATGGTGATTAGCGGTGAATTTAAGAACGGCAGGCTGGAGTCGTATATTGGATTTTCTGCCAATAATATTGCGTTCTATAACCCAGCTAACGGCAAATTAGAGCCGTTTATGACGGTGAAGAATGGTCAGGTGTTTATCAGGGACGGGTTTATTGATAAAGGCTATATCAGGGAAATTATTTTATCTGATGCTATCAGGTCAAAAAACTATGTGCAGTACCGGGCGGGCTTTTTGATTAATGCGGTCACTGGCGCTTTTGAATTTAATGACATGCGTTCCCGGGCAGGGTTACGCTGGGCGAATGGGGCAATTGCGTGTTATGACCAGAACGGACGGGTCAGGGCAGCAATGGGGTATATAGGACAATTTCGATGAGTGATTATGGTTTTGGTGTGTGGGACGAGCAGGGGCGGCAGCGTAATACCGGCATCCGTCCTTTTCTTTATGCGGGATTTATGAAACTGACCAGTGGGCAGACGACAGGCGCACTGACTGTCCCCCGTGAACCGATGAGTGACGGCCTCCGTTTGTCTTATGTTTTTATGTGTACACAAACAGGGGGCTGGCCGAATGAAAAACGCCAGTTTTTGGTGAGAGACAATCAAATCATTATTTCAACCGGGCGCAATGTGGCTGCTGAGGGTTGGCTGATTGCGTATTATACAGCGTGAGGAACTATGGACTGGGGCGCATTTTTAACAACAAATGAAGGGGTTCCGTGGTGGACACCCAAAACGACACCGCTCTCTTTTGTGCGGAAAATATCGGTCACCGTTGGCCGATGGTATGAACATATAGACACGCACATTAACACAACACAGCCGTGCATGGCGTTTATGTGCGTGCATACTGATAGTGCATGGAATGCACCGTATGGTGAACTCAGTAGTGAAAAAGGACGCTGGAATATTGAGTTATCAGCGCCGGATGCCCGTACCCCGGTGTTGTGTGATATTTACCTGTTTACCCTGGTTTATCCGCAGCCCGTTCCCGACTGGGGGATTGCTGTCTGGGATGAGAACGGAAAATGCGTCCTGACCAGCGACACAAACCCGCTGGCTATTGCCGGGGAATACAACACTAAACAGCAAATGACATTGCGGGGGAAACGCGCCCTGTTAATGCAAACGACAGGCTGGGTGAGTTCGACAATCGATATCCCCGAAGACCTACCCAGACTACAATACAGGGACACGTCTTTCTCTGCGTTTTTCAATGGACAATCTACACAATTTATTCCGGCAGCCGTATCCGGCGCAACATCCCTGATTGTTGAGGTCAGGGTAGAGGATCTGACCAGCCCATATATTGACTGCGCTCTTTACGATTAACGACGACTATTTCAGGAACCTATCATGTTCTATTCACAAGGCACCATCTCCACGGTGTCCGGCTCGGCTATTGTCCGCAGCACGGGCACGCAATTTAAATCGAATATCAACGGCGTTGCACCCGGACAGATTATATTAATCCGGTCAGACAACAACAATTTAATCCACATGATTCAGGCGGTGAACTCGGATACCGAGCTGGTACTGGCGGATAACGTTGCTGTCACCCTGAATAATGCGAAATACCAGATTCAGACCACGGTTCCCGATTCCATCATGGATGGTGTCCGGCATATGGTAGCCAACAACAGTTATATTACCCAGTTCCTCCAGAATATGGACAAATGGATGTCACAGAATGGGACAATCAACGTGACCTTGCCGAATGGTCAAACCGTGTCGTTGCAATCGATACGGGCACTACAGGCGGCAATGGAGGGGAAACTGGATAAGCGCCAGAACGGGGCGGATATTCCGAATAAAGCGGAGTTTGTGCGAAATATTGGATTAGAAGGTGCGGTTATCCAAAATCAACCCGCCTCGTTTGACGGGGTGGAGGTTAAAGGCGACGGTTGGCGTAATTTTCTCATCAAACACGATAGTGGACTGGATGTGAATTTTGGCTCACAAGGTGATTATGGATATGTAATTATTCAAGAGGGCGTCATCGACCGGTCTGGTTTTATATTTCGAAAAGGGGTGCACGGTGATGTTTTGGCGCTTGGATGGAATGGTAATGTATATGTAGCCGAAGGGGGGTTCATCAAAAAAGCTTCCCCCATCATCCAAATTTTCCCCGATGGCACATTCATCACCAACGACGAATCCGAGGGTGCCATTGTCACCAAACTCGGCCTCGGTCACTATCAGGTCTCTGGCGTTCTGGGCTATAACGCTGATGGCGCATGGGGCGTGCATGGCGGTATCTCATCGCCGAAGAATAACAACGGGCTGGAACTTATCTACATTGATGACAGGGTACAAAAGGACGGCAGTATCATGATTGAGACCTTCCACCGTCAGCATTCGCACTTGCCTGAACGGTTCCAGAACAAGCGGATAAAAGCTATTGTCGATGAGGAAAAGGTTTACTATCAGGACGGTGAACCCTGTGACATTCCCGAAGGTACTCGCTTAGATGTCCGTGTCCAGATGCCAGAGAATTCTATCTGGAATCAGCAACAAAGATTATCTGAGTCAAAATAATATAGGGGCTGCGCGCCCCTTATGCCAGCAGATTCGGTGTGGAATTTGGGGCAGGGGGAGGCAGAGGTAGGTGAGTAATCTGTTGATATAAAAGCCCTCATTGGAGGGCTTAGTCATGAGTCGATGATTAGTTATTCATGGTCTTTTCTAGTTCAGCAATTTTCCTTGCTGCTTGTTTGATTTTATTATTTTTTTCTTCGGACCACTCGATGTCTTTACCGCCTGTGGGCGCATACGCTTTCACAGAGCCATTAGCTAACCAATTGGCAATATCGTTTGCTTGAGGATGATTTTTCCAGTCTACAGCTTCCGCATCACCAGAATTAGCAATGTACATATCAGTTGCTTTCATAAGCACCCCCTTTGATATCATAGACTCAATGATACTATTATAGTTCATGGTTTCATCGTCAAGGTTATTTTTGCCTGTTTTAAGCTCGTAAAACTTGACTTCTCCACCGGTACGCGGATCAAGAAGAATGGCTCCTTCCACTGAAGACTTCGCACAACCACAATGTGTAAAAAATTTGACGGCATGATCTGTACCACTCCCAGAAAAGATAGCGTGAAGAAGTTGATTTTCTTCATTACGAATAGCTTTTTTAGGGCCAGCATCAAATAGCCTATCACCGTTACTTGAAATCATTAGTATAGATACTTTGAAATATCCATTATGCTCAAGATCCGGCAGCGCTTCTGCATCAAGGTGTTCAGCAAACCACCATTCCTTCATCTTGGCGATAGTCGGACCGTCTCCGGCACAGACTAAAACGCCTCCTTTGCGGTAAGTTATTTTGTTAAATCCAGTATTATCAACGAGTAATATATGCTTACCATCATTTAAAGGAAGATCTACTGACCAGCGGGTATCACAGGCTACGACCATATTGTCGCAATCATATACAGTGGTTGTCATTTGTTATTCTATACCCCACAAGGCGCAATAAGTTAGCTTAATTTTTATTGTAAGTCTATAAGACGAAGCACAAATTACCGTATCTCATCCATATATTACATAAAGGTTATTATTCATAAAAATCATAGGATTAGTTATTAACTCCCTTTGCATTGCCTTTATATTAATTAAGTTTACTTAATATATGATCAGAATATTCCTAATCTGTGAAGTGGAAAGGGAGCTAATTTATCGAAATGTGATAAAAAATATATTTCAAATTAAAACTGTATTTGTGAGTTATATTATTGATGTGTTATTTCCCTACTTGGATAATTTCTTCCAACCCCTTGATATCTCTTATTTCTGTCAGAGAACCAGAATTCTTGCCCTGAGCGGGAAATGAGTAAAATCAACATGTTAGCTAAAGGTGGGATTTCCCGTCTTTTGGGCTTCTTCCGTTTCAAACGGAGCGATTAAATACCGCTCACAGCCGTCATTTGAAATCGCAGCAGTGCACTTGTTTAACTTTATTCTGGGGAAATTAACTACAGGGATCTCTTTAGTTTAAGGAGCCACCAGTTTCGGAGGCTCCTTCTTTTACTGAACATAATGACTACGAGACTTATTTGGAAAATTCCAAAAAAGGTCGTCTGTGAGCCGAGAATCCTAATCAACATTGTTAATTGGGATTTAAAAGCCCACTTATGTTAAAGGGCGGATTGCTGTCCTATGGTGATAGTAGCTTTGTTTCCCACCCCCACCTTGGAGCCAACCTCAATTTCTTTAGTAAAAAACACTCACCTGCCAAATATCATCAAAAAATTTGAATATTTAAAAATACTGTTTATACGTACAGAAATGAACTAGTTCAGCGGGGAATTTTTGCAGTAAATTTCTTGAATAAAATAATGATGACCATTCTTCAATACGAAATCTAGAGAGAACAATCCGAGGGGAAACCAAACCCAAAACAGGCAAAAGTGGCGTGTATTTTTGTTACACTTTTTTACAAATAGAAATACATTAGTCACAAACAAAAACACCTCAGAGGGGGAATCTGAGGCGTTTCGATTTTAACTTCACGTGCATTTTACGTGCACTTTGAAGTCCTTTTACTGTCATGGCAGTGTCCTATCAACTTTGCTAACTGACTGTTTTTCAAGTTGTTGTCCTGACACTGACCCACCAAAATTGGTGGAGCTGGCGGGAGTTGAACCCGCGTCCGAAATTCCTACATCCTTGGTACTACATGCTTAGTCTGATCTTTACATTCGCTTGCCAGCTGCGGATAGACACGCCACTAACAAACTAGCCTGATTGGATTTAACGCTTCAACCCCAGGCAGGGCATCCACGCGATCTCTTTTGGGTTTGACCTCTCTTGATCCCCGTCCTAAGAGCGGAGGCTAGGGAGAGAGGGCTCTGCGCAGGTTATTAAGCTGCCAGTGCGTAGTTTTCGTCGTTTGCGACTATTGTTTTGCGGCTTTTTACGAGGCCAACCGCCCCTCGGCATGCACCTTGGGTTTCGCGAATCCCGTCGAATCCAGAATCAGCCCCAAGCGTATTAAGAGCAAGTATATCAGAATATTGAGTGATAATGCCAGTGATTAACGCCCAGAATTCTTCATAATTCTCGCTTTGTCTAATTTCCATTCACGTTCTTTGATGTCTGAACGCTTATCGTGCGCTTTTTTACCTTTTGCCACGCCAATTTTGATTTTGCACCAAGCATTTTTCCAATACATGGAAAGTGCGACGATGGTGTAACCTTCTCGATTGATTCGACCATACAGTGAATCAAGCTCGCGTTTGTTAAGTAGTAGCTTGCGTGACCGTGTCGGATCACAAACTACGTGGGAAGAAGCAACGTTTAATGGCGTAATCGTGGCACCAAAAAGATAAGCATCACCATCTTTGAGCAAAACATAACTCTCACTGATGTTAGCCTTGCCAGCGCGTAGTGATTTAACTTCCCAACCTTGTAGGGATAAGCCTGCTTCGAATTCTTCCTCAATGAAGTATTCGTGGCGGGCTCGCTTATTCATGGCAATTGTTGCCGAACCGGGTTTGTATGCTTTTTTCTTTGTCATAATGCGTTGTATTATACTGTATGCGTTAGTGAAAGAAATCTCTTCTGTATGATATTTAGCGATAAGTGCGTATTTATTGTTCTAAATGTCGTCAGGTTTTTATTTAACCATGTTTAAGTGATACTATTTAGCGCTGTTATGTTTTACAGGAAATGATATGCCACAGATTAGTCGCTCTGCGCTAGTGCCTTACAGCGTGGAACAAATGTATAAATTGGTCAACGATGTGACATCTTATCCGGATTTTTTACCGGGATGTGTGGGTAGCCGTGTACTAAGCAGTAGCAATAATGAAATGACGGCTTCCGTTGAGGTTGCTAAAGCAGGGATCAGTAAGACGTTCGTAACGCGCAATACGCTATTTGATAATCAACGCATCAGTATGCAACTTGTTGATGGGCCTTTCCGTAAGTTGATGGGAGGGTGGCATTTTACTCCGTTAAGTGAAGATGCTTGTAAGGTTGAGTTGCATCTCGATTTTGAATTTACCAACAAGTTGATTGAATTGGCCTTTGGCAAGGTATTTAAAGAGCTGGCTGGGAATATGGTTCAGGCTTTTACTCAACGTGCACGTGAGGTGTATAGTGTCTGAGATGAATATCGAAGTCGTTTATGCTCTGCCTGAACGGCAATATCTGCGTAATGTGAAAGTACCGCAAGGAGCAACCGTCGAACAGGCGATTGTAACGTCCGGCCTTTTGACATTACGTAATGATATCGATTTGGCTAAAAATAAAGTTGGTATTTATAGCCGTCCTGCCAAACTGACTGATAAGCTGGAAGAGGGAGATCGTGTAGAAATTTATCGCCCTCTGGTTGCTGATCCAAAAGAAATGCGCCGTAAACGAGCAGAGCGCGCGAAAAACAATGCGCGATAATGTCTATTTATTCGCCAGGTTCTCTACTGGCGAATAAATAAAACACACATCTCACTGATTCTCTGGCAGTGATTTTTCATCCTTGATATCAGTTAGCACACCTTGGCTATCAAAGGTAAGTGTCAGGGTTTCCTGAGTTGTTTTCCCGTGGCCTGGTTGTTGGCGGAATACGTAATACCAAGTTTGACTCCCAAACGGATCGGTCAGCATTGGTGTTCCCAAAGTGTAAGAAACTTGCTGCTGAGTCATTCCTTTATGGATTTTTGATACCGCAGCCGGCGTAAGGTAGTTCCCTTGATTAATATCAGGACGATAAACAATTCGCTCAAACATGGAGCAACCCGCAGTCAGCATAACAAGTGATACAGCAGCGGCAGTCAATAATTTACAGCGCATAGTAATTACATTCCTTTAGGATTTAGGTCGTCGATAATAATAAACATTGAAGAGATTGAAAACCTCTACGCATTTACCTATGACTGCAATTATACAAGAAAGTTGTCTCAATTTATGCCGCTAACAGTTCTTTTGCGTTAGCCAAAGTATTTTTTGTAACTTCACTCCCCGCCAAAAGCCGCGCGAGTTCTTGAAGTCGTGCTTTTTTATCCAATAGCTGCATTTGAGTTTCTGTTTCTTCGCCGTCTGTTTGCTTGCTGACATAAAAATGCTGATGCCCGCATCCTGCGACTTGAGGTAAGTGGGTGACACACATAACTTGGGTCGATTCCCCCAATTCACGTAGCAAACGCCCAACAATTGCCGCTGTTGGACCGCTGATACCTACATCAACTTCATCGAAAATCAGCGCAGGGGTTTCCATTTTTTTCGCCGTAATAACCTGGATTGCCAGTGCAATACGGGAAAGTTCACCACCTGATGCCACTTTTGCTAATGGTTGATGAGGTTGGCCGGGGTTAGTTGTGACATTGAATTCAACTTTGCTGGCTCCATCAATATTTAAATGCTCCGCTTCAAAGGCAACATCAATGGTAAAACGGCCATGAGGCATAGAAAGTTGGTGCATACTGTTCGTTATCAGTTGGCCCAATTCTGCGGCATATTTCTGGCGAATATGGTGCAATTTTTCTGCCACAGTCAGGGCTTGCTGGTAATGCAAACTGACAAGTTCACTAAGATGCGCACAATCATTTTCCTGCTGGGATAACTGATATTGCTCTTCCAACAACTGTTGATGTAATGCAGGTAACTCTTCTGGCGCAACATGGTGTTTACGGGCCATGCTGATTTGTTGGGATATTTTCTGTTCCAGTTCAAATAAACGATTGGGGTCCAGTTCCAGTTGGTCACTGTAATGACGTAACTCATCACTAACTTCATTGATTTGGATAGCAGCTTCTTCCAGCATGTTAAGCAGGCCACTGAGTTTGTGATCCATGCTGGCAAGTTCTGTCAGTTCACTACGGGCATAGCTGAGGAGGCTGACAATGTTCTGCTCATCATTATCACTTAAAATCTGGAGGATATTTTGGCTAACAGACAAAAATTGCCCGCAATTTGCTAGCCGTTTGTATTCACTATCCTGTTCTTGATAATTACCTGGCTGTGGTGACAATTCGTCCAGTTCTTTCAGGTGATATTCCAGCAATTGTTGACGTGAGCGACGTTCAAGAGCTTGTTGTTGGAATTGGGAGAGAGCCTGGCAGCTTTGGCGCCATTGCTGGTAAGCCTGTTTCATTTCTTGCTGAAGTTCGAAATCGCCCGTGTAAATATCCAGTAAGCGCCTTTGGTGACGATTTTCTAATAACAATTGGTGGGCATGTTGCCCGTGAATTTGAATTAGATGAGAACCTAGTTCACGTAATTGAGAAAGTGGTACAGCAGTGCCATTGATAAAACCGCGAGAGCGCCCATCAGCGGTAATTGTACGGCGCAGCAGGCACTCATTGTCATCATCAAAACTTCCATCAAGCTGGTGGTCTATAAGCCATTTGCGGGCAGAAGGCGCATCAGCCAGTGAAAAACAGGCACAAAGATCGGTACGCGGAGCACCCGGGCGAACCATGTTAGCTTCGCCACGATTGCCAAGACATAAACCTAATGCATCAATCGCGATGGATTTACCAGCTCCGGTTTCACCTGTGATTGCTGTCATCCCTGGGCGGAAATCAATTTCAAGTTCGCGAACGATAGCAAAGTTACTGATGGTTAATTGAGTCAGCATCGTGCTCCTCCTTCTTTTTACTGTATATAAACACGTTACTGTATAAGAACATGTTCCTGTGCATAAAAACATGTCTGTGCTTCCATACAGTATAAACTGGTTTTTTATACAGTAAAGTAGGTGAGTTCGTTTTTAGAACATTTTTTTCGACCAACCCAGTTTCGTGCTCAGTGTATTGAAGTAGTTGTAATCTTTTGGGTGAATTAAGTGCAGATTATAGTCACTGCGTTTGATGATTACTTCTTCACTATCTTGGATTGGCAGGACGATCTGGCTGTCACAACTGACTTCGTAGTCATTGCTATTTTGGGCAAATTTCAGGCGAATGCTGCTTTCGCTGCTGATAACGAGAGGGCGTGCCGAAAGCGTATGTGGAAACATCGGCACTAGCACGATAGCATCTAAGTTTGGGGTTAATATAGGCCCTCCGGCAGACAGTGAATAGGCCGTAGAGCCAGTGGGTGTTGCTATGATTAAGCCGTCTGAACGTTGAGAAAAAGCAAAACGTTCATCAATATATACTTCGAATTCAATCATGTGGGCAACTTTTCCTGGATGTAGTACGACTTCATTTAATGCAGTACTACGGCGGGATTTATGCCCGGTTTTTGTCACTTGTGCCTCAAGCAGAAAACGTTTTTCGTCTCGATATTTGCCATCTAAGACTTCGGATAGTTGCTGTAAAGCATTATCGGGATCTAAATCCGTTAAAAAGCCCAAATTGCCTCGGTTGATACCAATGACTTTGATGTTATAACGTGATAATACTCTGGTTGCACCGAGCATATTGCCATCACCACCGACAACAATCACAAGATCGGCAGTTTTACCAATTTCTGTCAATCCTCCAGTCTGAGCACCTTTTAAATTAATGTCTTTCGCAACCTGTCTATCCACAATGACACAATAACCTTTAGATACCAGCCAGTGATACAGCATTTCGTGGGTAGCCAGCGCTTCCGGGTGACGTGGACGACCGACAATACCGATGCATTTGAATTCATTATTCATTGCTGTTATTTCCTTCAGCATATGGTTTTGCCCTCACAATAATGATTGTTCCCTTGAATCCCGCGTTTTGATCCCCATAATAAGCTCAAATGGCGAAGATAATACAAAATACGCGGAGATATTCATGAGTAGTAAAGACCAAAAAGTACCTGACGGGCAAGTCGCAGAAAATACAGAAAATGTATTAGAGCAACAAATAAATGCGGAACAGGCAGATGCGCCAGAGACTGAAAACGTTGTTGATCCGCGTGTTGCTGAGTTGGAAGAACAACTGAAACAGGCTCAGGCTAATGAACGTGATGCTTTGTTGCGTGCACGTGCTGAAATCGAAAACATTCGCCGTCGTACTGAGCAGGATGTAGAAAAAGCACATAAATTTGCATTGGAAAAATTCGTCAATGAACTTCTGCCGGTCATCGACAATCTGGAACGTGCATTAGATGCGGCTGATCGTACCAATGAAGCGCTATTGCCAATGATTGAAGGTATTGAACTGACTCTGAAATCTTTTATCGATTCAGTGGGTAAGTTTGGCGTTGAAGTGGTCTGTGACACCAATGTGCCTTTCAATCCAGAAGTGCATCAGGCGATGACCATGATGGAATCAGATCAGCATGAACCTAATCAGGTTATGTTGGTGATGCAGAAAGGTTATACCTTGAATGGTCGTCTATTGCGTCCTGCAATGGTTGCTGTTTCTAAATAAAGGTTACGGTCTCTCGTGATGCAATGCCGCCATTAGAAAGGCGGCATTTTTGTAGGCAGAGATCGGTTATTGGGGCAATTGAGGTTCCCAATCTATTGGAGATAACCCTTGTGATTCCAATAAGTTGTTGGCCTGTGAAAAATGTTTACAACCTAAGAAACCACGATGGGCAGACAAAGGTGAAGGATGAGGGGCTTTTAATACATGATGGCGTCGGATATCAATGAAATGGCCTTTTTTCTGGGCATGAGATCCCCAAAGCAAGAAAATGACTCCGTTGCGATGTTCATTGATTGCTGCAATAACTTTGTCAGTGAACGTTTCCCAGCCCAAATGAGCATGAGAATGTGCGTTACCGCGCTCAACGGTGAGTACGGTATTGAGCAATAATATTCCCTGTTTTGCCCAGCTTATCAAGCAACCGTGATTTGGGCGAGTAAATCCAGCAATGTCCGATTCCAGTTCTTTGTACATATTGACGAGAGAAGGCGGTGCAGGAATACCCGGCTGTACAGAGAAAGCCAAACCGTGGGCCTGATTCGGGCCGTGGTAAGGATCTTGTCCTAAAATCACGACTTTTACATCAGCCAATTCGGTATAGCGGAATGCGTTAAAAACATCTGTTTGAGGCGGATAAATGGTTTTTCCAGCCTGACGTTCATTGGCAACATAAGCCAATGTATCAACAAAATAAGGCTGTTTCTTTTCATTGCCGATGACATCGTGCCATGTGAGAGGTGCGGACATAGCCAATCCCTTTCTAAATGATTATCAGATGACTTAAGCTTACCGATTCCCTTGGGATAGGGAAACCCTCAGATCCCAATCTGAGCTTAATTCTCAGGATGAAAATCTATTTTTATAAATTTTTTTGAAAAAACATGAAAATAATTTCATTCAATCCTGTTGTAAAAGATGATTTAAAATATAAAGTTATGAATTTATTATCAATAACCTTATGAAATTAGTTGATTACAATCAAAGAATCTTCTCATTTGTACTGGTATACAGGAAATCAGGAACGATGGTTGATTAAATTATGGTTTGACTGAATAACTAAGTTGATGATGTTGGAGGTATAAATGATTACTGGGATTCAAATTACCCAATCTGATAACGCTGCATTGATGAATTCTTTTTGGCTGTTGGATGATGAAAAAAATGAAGCGCGTTGCATCTGTGCTAAAACAGATTACGATGAAGGCCAGATTGTTGCCAAAGAGGAGTTGGGGCAATTTGAATATCGCGAGATCCCGCTGGAGGTTAAGCCGGCTGTACGTGTAGAAGGCGGGCAACATCTGAATATTAATGTACTGCGCCGCGAAACGTTGGAAGATGCAGTAAAACACCCCGAAAAGTATCCTCAACTCACTATTCGTGTATCTGGTTATGCTGTACGTTTTAACTCACTGACTCCAGAACAGCAACGTGATGTTATTGCGCGTACTTTTACAGAAAGCTTGTAATTCTTGTATCAAGCAAAACCTCTAAAGGGAGAAGTGATACTCCCTTTTTTATTTCCATGTTTTTATTATGTGAATTTATTTTGTTAATTAAAGATTAAATTTGTTTTAATATTGTTAAAAATTCTGCCGATAGAGAGTTTGGGCTTTTAAACCACCAAATTTAAATAATCTGTAGGGGAATTTTATGATTTTATCAGTTAATACCGATTTTTTCAGTGGCCTAGGGATCTATTCATCACAAGAAAATGCGCTACAACCTCAATCTAATTCTTCAGCTCAGTCACCACCTGACAAAGTTGATCACATTTCTTCCCCGAGCATTTCACTTTCAGAAAATACCAAGCAGGCTAATGCGCTCTATCAATCATTGGTTAATAACTTAAATGCCAGTGCGATGGCAGCCCCTGAATTGAAAGCCAATGATATTGCGGGAAAACAATCTAAACTGGTTGATTATACCTTGACGCTGGTTACCCGTGATGTTTATCGACAAAGTAGTTTAGGAATTGGTGATTATGTGCGCCTGTCTGATGAGGACTTATCAAAATTGGGCATTGATCCTGACACTCTGAATGATTATTCAACAGGATTTCAGGCCGGTGTATACCATAATAAAGGCTTATATATTGTCTCTTTCACAGGATCGAATGAATTAAAGGATTTTATGGTAAGTATTCGTCAAGGGCTTGGTTACAATGAAAAGCAATATAATCAAGCCGTGGAATTGGCACATAAGGCGTTAGAAGTATTTGGTGAAAATGTCATTTTCACCGGGCATTCATTGGGGGGAGGATTAGCAACCGTGGCTGCATTGGCAACTGGAAAACCAGCAGTTATTTATAATTCTGTTAGTGTTTCTGACGCTACATTGAAACATATGGGGGTATCACCCGAAGTCGCTCGTGAATTGGCTGACAGTGGCTTGATTCGCCATTATACCGTCCAGCATGATTGGCTGGGGAACTTACAAAAAACATTGCCAATTCGTCAACCGATGGGGCACGGAATAGAGCTTAAATATGAATATGAATTGGAGAGCATATGGGATGTTGTGTTGCCTAATCGATATGGCTTCCATACTTTTAAGGCGCATTTTTTGGAAGCTGTCCTCGAATTGATGGCGGAGCAAAAGCCTTGGTTGAATAATAGCAATACCATGTTGGCGTCCACGGATGTTACAGATACAGATATGACATCGCAGCAAAGTGAGCAGCATTATGCTGTGTAATATTTAGCGCTCAGTCTGCTGAAACATGGGCGAATTCATTGTATGGCTTCGCCCATATTCTACAATTGGTTATTAGTTAATCGTTGCTAGATTCAGTTAATTCTGGTCTAGGATTACTAGAAACAGCACGACGTTTACCGATATTTTTTTTGTCGCGATGACGAACTTTCACACGGTTTTTCTTCGTTTCGTCTGTTTTCTTCTTCTCTTTGCGTTTTGCTAACACTTTTTTGGATGGTTTATAGCCCTTTTTATCGCTTGGCGCTTTGGTTTGTGGGCGAAGCTCATCAACTACTCGTATTTTCAAAGGTTCGCTGAGGTAACGGCTGATTTTGCCCAAAAGTGGGTGATCGTGTGCTTCAACCAGAGCAATGGCTGTTCCTTTACGACCTGCGCGAGCAGTACGACCAATACGATGCAAGTAAACATCCGCGGTACGAGGCAAATCGAAGTTAAAAACGTGGCTGACATCCTCGATATCCAATCCACGGGAAGCAACGTCGGTTGCGACCAGGACTTTGACTTTACCATCATTCAAGCGTTTTACGGCATCGGTACGCTTGGCTTGCACCATTTCACCTTCAAGGAAACCCGCTTGAATGCCCGCCTGGTTCAGCCAATCGACAAGTTCGCGGACACGCTCTCGTTTGCGCACGAAAACAATAGATTTCGTCACTTCAGGTTGCAGGAGAAGGTGACACAGCACAGCTGTTTTATGTTCTAACGAATCAGCCCGATAGTAAAATTGCTGAATTTTCTTGCGCTCACGGCGAGAAGGTTCGGCATCGATCTCAACAGGATCAGTTAACAGGCGCTCGGCAAAATCACGGATGGATTCCCCTTCCAGGGTTGCGGAGAATAACAACGTTTGTTTACGCCAGCGGGTTTCACCTGCAATCGTTTCGACATCGTTGGCGAATCCCATATCCAACATGCGATCAGCTTCATCAAGGATCAGCGTTTCCACTGCACGGCAGTCGAAATTTTCTTCTTTGATGTATTGCAACAGACGCCCTGTCGTTGCGACAACAATATCCTGATTCTCACTGAATACTTCCGCGTGATTCATATAGGCAACACCACCAGTGATTGTGGCGATGTCCAAATGTGTATGGGCCGCCAGTTCTTTTGCCTGTTCTGCAACCTGCATTGCCAGTTCACGGGTTGGCGTCAAAATCAGGATACGTGGAGGCCCCGATTTTTTGCGAGGAAAATCCAGTAAATGTTGCAGTACTGGCAGTAGGTAAGCAGCGGTCTTACCGGTACCTGTTGGCGCTGAGCCTAATACATCACGGCCGTCCATAGCCGCAGGAATGGCTGTTGCCTGAATGGCGGTCGGGCGTTCGTAGCCTTTGTCGTTCAGTGCTTCAAGCAGGGATTCATCAAGTTCGAATTCGGAAAAATTTGTCGCAGTCATCATATACCTCTGTTTGGGGCGCCGATTATAAACAGGTTAGGCGCATTCTTCATCCTATAAAAGCATCTAATAAGTAGGTTGCTTTTATCCGTCGGCCATAAGATTTATGCTATGACAAATTCTAATTTCAGCAGATATAGGTCATGGCATCGATACAGAAACCCGTTTTTCGCCGCGGTGGTTTTACATTTAAACAGTTTTTTGTTGGACATGATAAATGTGCGATGAAAGTCGGAACGGATGGTGTGTTGTTGGGAACCTGGGCGCCAGTATATAACAGGAAAAGATGTCTGGATATTGGATGTGGCAGTGGTTTGATTGCGTTGATGATAGCCCAACGTACAAACGAAGATACCGTTATTGATGCGGTGGAGCTGGATGGCTTTGCTGCAATGCAGGCAGTGGATAATGTACAGCAATCACCGTGGCCTTCCCGTATTAGGGTATATCAGCAGGATATTCATGATTTCGTGCGACAACATGTGCAACAAAATGAATTGCGGAAAATTAACTTTCAATACGATTTGATTGTTAGTAATCCTCCTTACTTTGAGCCGGCTATTGCATGTCGAAATGAAGCTCGCAATCAGGCTCGCTATACGGAGTCATTGACGCATCAGGGGTTATTGGCGTGTGTAGGGGCATTGATTACGCCGACAGGGTTATTTTGCCTGGTACTCCCTTATGAAATTGGTGAACAATTTGAAAAAATGGCGTCAGATTTGGGATGGTTTACCCATTTCCGCGTCAATATTCGTGACAGGCAAGATAAGCCGTTGCATCGTCTATTACTGGGATTGTCACGGCAAGAACAGGACATCCAGGTGAGTGAATTAACGATTCGTTCCTCTGATGACACATATTCAGACGACTTTCGTCAGTTAATAACAGATTTTTATCTTTATTATTGATGATGTTAGCACTATTGAGATGGCAAATTGGATTTTTCGGTATAATAAAACAAAGGTTTTCTTTTTCTCAGTTTAAAATCGCGTGTCCTGTGAAATAGCGGCTATGATTTAGAAAAGTGCAATACGAAAATAACAGGTGGTTGTAATCAAAATTACAACTAAAGTTGAACTTCACAGTGAACTGATACTCAAAGTCATGCTTGTTCGGGAAATCAGAACATCATATTGGTTTAATTTAAGTATAAATGTGGAGTTTTACCTCAGGAGAGTGAACCTCGGATGAGCGAGCAGTTAACGGATCAAATGCTGATTGAACGCGTCCAGAAGGGCGACCAAAAGGCATTTAATTTGCTGGTGATGAGATACCAGCATAAAGTAGCGAGCCTGATTGCTCGTTACGTACCTCAAAGCGACGTTCCCGATGTTGCTCAGGAGGTTTTCATTAAGACTTATCGGGCACTTTCTTCTTTCCGGGGTGATAGTGCATTTTATACATGGCTGTACCGTATTGCCGTTAATACTGCGAAAAATTATTTGGTTGCTCAGGGGCGTCGTCCACCATCCAATGATCTGGATGCCAACGATGCAGAAAATTATGATACGTCAAGTTCATTAAAAGAAATTTCGAACCCTGAGAACTTAATGTTGTCTGAAGAATTAAAGGAAGTGGTTTTCCGCACTATTGAATCGCTTCCAGAAGATTTGAGGATAGCGATCACGTTGAGGGAGTTGGATGGATTGAGCTATGAAGAGATAGCCGACATCATGGAATGTCCTGTAGGCACCGTGCGCTCACGAATTTTTCGGGCAAGGGAAGCAATTGATAATAAAGTTCAACCACTTATCCAACAATAAATAGTGGAAAACAGTGGGACAAAACAATATTGAAGGGTACTTTGGCATGCAAAGAGAAAAACTTTCCGCATTAATGGATGGAGAAGCTCTTGATAGTGAAGTAGTTCATTTGGTCTCTGAAGATGCGGTCATGCAGAAACAGTGGGAACGCTATCACCTGGTGCGTGATGTGCTGCGTGGCGATGTGGGGGATGTATTGCATTTGGATATTGCAAGTCAAGTCGCGTTGGCGCTTGAAAAAGAACCCATTCATATTAATTCAGCGGTTGTTCTGGAATCTCAGCCAAAACCTGAAATATGGGCTAACATGCCATTCTGGCATAAAATTCGCGTCTGGAAGAGTCAAATTGCACAAATTGGTGTTGCGGCCTGTGTATCGCTGACCGTGATTATCGGTGTCCAGCAGTATAATAGTAATAGCAGTGTTGAAACAGATAACCAATTTGAGGCGCCAGCTTTTAACACATTGCCTGTGATGGGAACAGCCTCAACAGTTGGCTTAGCAACCCCTGCTGAAGAAGAAACTTTCGGTGGTGATTTGAGTATGCAAGTGCGAGAAAGCAATAAACGAATTGATGCGATGTTGCAGCAATATGAACTCGCCCGGCGCATTCACTTTGAAAAAAATTATGGTGTCACTCAGGCTAATCAGGTTCCTGAAGAGCAAGCGCCCCAACAATCACAACAACAGTGATGAAACGTATTTGGGGTGTCGTTTTTTTATTGGCGAGTAGCCTGATAAATCCTCTAAAGGCCTCAGCGCAACAAAGCAACGCTGAGGCTTTGTTAGTGGATATGAGTAAGGCAGTGCAAACGCTGGATTATGAGCTTGGCTTCATCATTTTAGAGCAGCAATTTCTCATCCCCTTGCGTTACCGTCATGCCATTATTGATGGGCAGGTTATTGCTCAAATCATCCAAATGGATGGCTCACGTAGAGAAATTATCCAGCGCGGTGACCAAATCAGCTATTACGAACCTGGATTAGACTCATTTAGTATCCGTGGTTCTCATATTATCGATTATCTTCCACCGATCATCTTTGCTGATTTTGCCCAATTGCAAAAATTTTATCGTCTTATTGATGCAGGCAGCACGAATGTTGGCGATCATCCTGTGAGTTTTGTACGCATCATATCGAAAGATAAATCCCGCTATAACTATAACCTTCTGATTGATGAGAAAAGTCATCTCCCTCTGCTGATTGACCTATTAGATAAAGATAATAAAACAGTCATTGAGCAATTCCGTGTCGTGTCATCAACTGTGAATGACTATATTAAAATGGAATTGAATATGATTACTGATTTGAAATTACCGCCTATGTTACTCATTCCTCCTGCTGATAAATTGAAATTCAATTGGCTGGTTGGAAAAATGCCTGACGGCTTCAAAGAAATTTCACGTAACAGCCGGAAGCTATCAGAGACCGAATGGTTAGAATCCATCATGTATAACGATGGATTGTTTAATTTTTCTGTAAATGTTGTGAACTCAGATAAAAAGGTTGTTGATGAACAACCATTTCGACAAGGCAGAAGAACGGTTTATACTTTGGTCAAAGGCAAAAACAGCATAACAGTCATTGGTGAGCTGCCTTTCGCAACAGCCGAACAAATTGCAGCAAGTGTGACATTTACGGGAGAAAACTGATGGTTAAAGAGTGGGCAACTGTTGTCCGTTGGCACAAAGGCCGGGCATTATTACGTTATGGCTCATCTTCAGGCTGTGGTAGCTGCCAAACCAAAACAGCCTGTGGTTCTTATTTACTGGAAAAGATAGGGCCAGAAAGCATCCATCAGTTGGAACTGGAAATTTCTCAACCACTCCAACCGGGTCAAAAGGTTGAAGTAGGCATTCCTGAAAGCAGCCTGCTACGCTCAGCTATGCTAGTTTATTTGACACCATTGTTGGGTTTGTTTTTGGGGGCAGTGCTTTTCCAATTTTGGACGACTGGTCAATTATGGATCTGTTTAGGAGGGATTGGTGGTGGGATTGCTGGTTTCTTCATTGCTCGTCAGATTGCTGCGTATTGGGATAATTTGCAAGCGTACCAGCCTGTTGTGTTACAAATTGGTTTACCTCCTGATTCGATTAAGGTTCTACAGCAAGAATAATCTGTTTTACCCTACGAGTTTCAACTTTAATTTATCATTACTGAAAACGACTGAGTCATATTGAAAACGACAGGCATGGCGAAATTTTCACGGGTTTGGTTTTCACGGGCTTGGCATGTAGAATACAGCTCCTCAGGCCAGTGGCCGAACCAATAAACTGTCGCTTTATGTCCATCAATGTGTCCATAGGCGAATGATTCAGAAATATTAAGGCAAAAAAGATTTAATAATGAAGCAAATAAGAAATTTCTCCATTATCGCCCACATTGACCACGGTAAGTCCACGCTCTCTGACCGGATTATTCAAATCTGTGGTGGTTTGTCTGATCGCGAAATGGCAGCACAAGTACTGGATTCAATGGATCTTGAACGTGAACGTGGGATCACGATCAAAGCACAAAGTGTAACCCTTGATTACAAGGCGAATGACGGGCAAGTCTACCAATTAAACTTTATCGATACGCCAGGGCATGTTGACTTCTCTTACGAAGTTTCCCGCTCACTGGCTGCTTGTGAAGGTGCATTGTTGGTTGTTGATGCAGGTCAGGGGGTTGAAGCCCAGACATTGGCCAACTGTTATACCGCCATTGAAATGGATCTGGAAGTTGTTCCGGTTCTGAACAAAATTGACCTCCCTGCGGCTGAACCAGAGCGTGTCGCTGAAGAAATCGAAGACATTGTGGGTATTGATGCAACAAATGCTGTTCGTTGTTCTGCAAAAACGGGGGTGGGCGTACAGGATGTCATTGAACGTCTGGTGAAAGAGATACCGTCACCAGAAGGCGATCCTGATGCTCCATTACAGGCCCTGATTATTGACTCATGGTTTGATAATTACCTTGGTGTTGTTTCACTTGTCCGTATTAAAAACGGTACGTTGCGTAAAGGTGACAAAATTAAGGTAATGAGCACCGGACAGGTATACAACGCTGACCGATTGGGGATTTTCACACCGAAACGTATTGATCGTGATGTATTGAATTGTGGTGAAGTAGGCTGGTTGGTCTGTGCCATCAAAGATATTCTGGGGGCACCAGTTGGGGATACACTGACAACGGCCCGTCAGCCTGCGGAAAAAGCCCTGCCTGGTTTTAAAAAGGTCAAACCGCAAGTTTATGCTGGTCTGTTCCCGGTAAGTTCTGATGACTATGAAGCATTCCGTGATGCGTTGGGCAAACTGAGCTTAAATGATGCGTCATTATTCTACGAACCAGAAAGTTCGACTGCGTTGGGCTTCGGTTTCCGCTGTGGCTTCCTCGGCTTGCTGCATATGGAAATCATTCAGGAACGCCTGGAACGTGAATATGATCTCGATTTGATCACAACGGCTCCAACAGTTGTTTATGAAGTTGAGACAACCAGTGGTGATATTATCTATGTTGATAGTCCATCCAAGTTGCCGCCATTAAACAATATTGAGGAACTGCGTGAACCGATTGCAGAATGTCACATGTTGTTGCCGAAAGAGTACCTTGGTAACGTTATTACACTTTGCGTGGAAAAACGCGGTGTGCAGACAAATATGGTTTATCACGGTAATCAGGTTGCGCTGACTTATGAAATTCCAATGGCTGAAGTGGTTCTGGATTTCTTTGATCGCTTGAAATCAACATCCCGTGGTTACGCCTCGCTGGATTACAATTTTATCCGCTTCCAGGACTCAGACATGGTTCGTGTGGATGTCTTGATTAACGGTGAGCGTGTTGATGCCCTGGCGTTGATTACTCACCGTGACAATTCCCAGTACCGTGGACGTGAGCTGGTGGAAAAAATGAAAGAGCTGATCCCACGCCAGCAATTTGACATTGCCATTCAGGCTGCCATAGGAACTCACATTATTGC
This sequence comes from Xenorhabdus ehlersii, assembly GCF_003610465.1. Lineage (GTDB taxonomy): Bacteria > Pseudomonadota > Gammaproteobacteria > Enterobacterales > Enterobacteriaceae > Xenorhabdus > Xenorhabdus ehlersii. The sequence continues at coordinate 50,599 of NZ_RAQI01000006.1, forward strand.
GCGTTCTACCGTTAAGCAATTACGTAAAAACGTATTGGCGAAATGTTATGGTGGTGACGTCAGCCGTAAGAAAAAGCTATTGCAGAAACAGAAAGAAGGTAAAAAACGCATGAAGCAGGTCGGTAATGTTGAACTGCCGCAGGAAGCCTTCTTAGCAATTCTGCATGTTGGCAAAGATAATTAACACAAGGTCGTAAGGAGTTCAAATGGCTAACACTTTTGCCTTGATATTAACGTTAGCAACGTTAATCACCGGTATTCTCTGGTGCATAGAGCGATTTAAGTTCGCACCTGAACGTAAGAAAAAACTTGCTCATATTCAGGAACAGGCGACAGGAGCAGAAGCTCAGGAAGCTTTGGCTAAAGGACTTAACAAACCTTCATGGGTTGAAACACTTGCATCTGTCTTTCCAGTGTTAGCCATTGTGTTGGTTCTGCGCTCTTTCGTTTATGAACCTTTTCAGATCCCTTCTGGTTCAATGATGCCGACATTGTTGATCGGGGATTTCATTCTGGTTGAAAAATTTGCTTATGGTTTAAAAGATCCAATTACGCAAACAACCTTAATTAAAACAGGCGAGCCTAAGCGTGGAGATATTGCAGTTTTCAAATATCCGAAGAACCCAAGCATAGATTTTGTAAAACGAATTATTGGCTTGCCTGGAGATAAGATCGTTTACGATTACGTCAATAAAGAGCTTCAGGTTTACCCTGGCTGTGGTTGGAATACGGAATGTAAGGGTAATTTACCTGTTACTTATCGGAATGTGTTCCCAAGTGAATGGACAATAAAAGAAGAGGTGACACCAGAAGGCGTTCGTATAAGTGGTGTTTATCAAGTTCCTGTTGATGAACCAGTAGGGCCATACGCTTTTCGCCAGGACGAAAGAGTTGAAACGTTAGGTAATGTGTCACACCATATTTTGACTATTCCTGTCATACAGCGTTTCCCGGGTTTCTCTCAAGAAGGCTTGCCTATGGGGACTTGGGTTGTTCCTAAGGGGCAATATTTTGCCATGGGTGATAACCGTGACAATAGTGATGATAGTCGTTCATGGGGATTTGTACCGGAGAAAAATCTGGTAGGTCGTGCAACCGCCATTTGGATGAGCTTTGAAAAACAGGAAGGTGAATGGCCTACTGGCGTGCGTTTCAGTCGAATTGGTGGAATTCACTAATATTTATATATTAGCGCAGCATTAATTTATCTCCCAGTGTAGAATATTCTTTCAAACGAGATGACTGGCTCCTGAAGAGAATGAATACGTTGGGAGCTAGTGCAAACGCAACAGTTTTGTAAGGCATACCGCAAAAAATGTTCCCAAGGTAAATTGCTGGTTGGTATTGCCTCACAGGTCTGTTGCGTGTGCTTTTTATTTGATGAATTCTAACTGAATTGGTAGCACATGAATCCCATAATAACGAACCGGTTACAACATAAGCTAGGATATAGCTTTAAACAGCACGATTTGTTGCTTCAAGCATTGACTCACCGCAGTGCCAGCAGTAAGCATAATGAACGTTTGGAATTTCTAGGTGACTCAATTCTGAGTTTTGTCATTGCTAATGCCCTTTACCATCGTTTTCCCCGTGTTGATGAAGGGGACATGAGCCGCATGCGGGCAACATTGGTTCGTGGTAATACTCTGGCGGAGCTAGCCAGGGAATTCGATTTAGGTGAATGTCTGCGTTTGGGGCCGGGTGAGTTAAAGAGTGGAGGACATCGTCGCGAATCCATTTTAGCGGATAGCATTGAAGCCTTAATCGGCGCTATTTTTCTTGATAGCGATATTCAGACGGTCGAAAAGATTATCCTGAATTGGTATGAAACCCGTTTGAATGAAATTAGCCCGGGCGATAAGCAAAAAGATCCTAAAACACGTTTACAAGAATATTTGCAAGGGCGTCATCTGCCGTTGCCTACATATCTGGTTGTTCAAGTTCGTGGGGAAGCCCACGATCAGGAATTTACAATTCACTGTCAGGTCAGTGGATTTGAACAACCTGTCAGAGGAGTCGGTTCCAGTCGCCGCAAGGCAGAGCAGGCGGCTGCGGAACAAGCATTAAAACAACTGGAGCTTGAATGAGCGAAGAAAAAAACTATTGCGGATTCGTTGCAATAGTCGGTCGGCCCAATGTTGGTAAGTCAACATTATTGAATCAGTTATTGGGCCAAAAAGTATCCATCACTTCCCGTAAACCTCAAACGACGCGGCATCGCATCATGGGGATTCATACGGAAGGGGCTTACCAAACCATCTATGTTGATACACCGGGCCTTCATATTGAAGAAAAGCGGGCGATCAACCGCCTGATGAACCGTGCGGCGAGCAGCTCCATTGGTGATGTCGAACTGGTTATTTTTGTTGTGGAAGGTACGCACTGGACACCCGATGATGAAATGGTGGTAAATAAGTTACGTCATTTGCGTTGTCCTGTCTTACTGGCTATCAATAAAGTGGACAATGTGACGGATAAAACCATTCTTCTGCCACATATCGGTTTTCTTAGCCAACAGATGAATTTTATCGATGTTGTGCCGATTAGTGCTGAAAAAGGCATGAATGTTGATACTATTGCCAACATAGTGCGTGATCATATACCACAGGCGGATCATCACTTCCCTGAAGATTACATTACTGATCGCTCACAGCGTTTTATGGCGTCAGAAATCATCCGTGAAAAACTGATGCGTTTTTTGGGTGATGAACTCCCCTATTCCGTGACAGTGGAAATTGAGCAATTTGTTACCAATGAGCGTGGAGGCTATACAATCCACGGTTTGATTCTGGTAGAGCGTGATGGCCAGAAGAAAATGGTGATTGGTAATAAAGGCAGTAAAATCAAGAAGATTGGTATAGAAGCCCGTCAAGATATGGAAAAGCTGTTTGACATGAAAGTTCACTTGGAATTGTGGGTAAAAGTGAAATCCGGTTGGGCTGATGACGAACGGGCGCTGCGTAGCCTCGGTTACGTCGACGACTTATAAGGCTGATTTGTGGACGGCTGGCAGAGAGCCTTTGTGCTTCACGGGCGCCCTTACAGTGAAACCAGTTTATTGCTGGATTTTTTTACTGAAAATGAAGGGCGGGTACGTGTTTTAGCGAAAGGGGCACGCAGCCGTCGCTCCAATCTAAAAGGTTGCTTGCAACCTTTCACCCCGCTGCTTATTCGTTGGAGTGGGCGGGGTGAAATCAAGACATTAAGAGACGCAGAGCCTATCTCATTGGCTCTCCCCTTAACGGGAAGTGTGCTCTACAGCGGCTTGTATGTGAATGAACTCTTGTCCAAACTCCTTGAGCAAGGAACGGCATATCCCTCGCTTTTTTTTGATTACCTCCAATGTTTGCAAGCGCTTGCAGCGAGTGAACACACACCAGAATGTGCATTGCGTCGTTTTGAATTAGCGCTACTAACCAATATGGGATACGGAGTAGATTATCTTCACTGTGCAGGAAGTGGTGAACCTGTATCGGATACCATGACTTACCATTATCGTGAAGAAAAAGGGTTTATCGCCAGTTTGGTTGTGGATCATTACAGTTTTACAGGTTATGAACTCAAGGCGTTGGCAAATAGCGAATTTCCCGATCAGGTGACCTTGAAAGCGGCAAAGCGTTTTACTCGCATTGCCTTGAAACCTTATCTGGGGGGGAAACCGTTAAAAAGCCGTGAGCTATTTCGTCAATTCGTACGTAAAAAAACTGATAATCCCGACAAGAAAAATGAAAACTAAAGTAAGCCACTTTTTCATAATGAAGAGTGTAGACTTTACTGAATCTTATGTTATTGCAGGAGCTAAAAATGGCTGAGGTATTGTTAGGTATCAACATTGATCACATTGCAACCTTACGTAATGCCCGCGGGACACAATATCCTGATCCCGTTCAGGCAGCATTTGTTGCAGAGCAAGCGGGTGCAGAGGGTATAACGGTTCACCTCCGTGAAGATCGCCGCCATATTACTGACAGAGATGTCCAATTATTAAAAAATACAATCCAAACCCGTATGAACCTTGAAATGGCGGTCACAGATGAGATGGTGAGGATTGCTTGCCAAATCAAACCTGCTTTCTGTTGTTTAGTACCTGAAAAGCGTCAGGAGGTCACAACCGAAGGTGGATTGGATGTGTTTGGGCAAAAAGAGCACATTGCTGCGGCTGTTAAGGCTTTATCAGAAGCGGGGATTTTAGTGTCTTTGTTCATTGATGCGGATCATCAACAAATTGATGCTGCTGTCGAAGTTGGAGCGCCATTTATTGAAATTCACACGGGTGCGTATGCAGATGCAGGGAATGAGATACAGCAGGAAAAAGAATTTCAGCGTATCAAAGAGGCCGCAACTTACGCAGCCGCTAAAGGGCTTAAAGTCAATGCAGGTCACGGCTTGACCTATCACAATGTGCAGCGTATTGCAGCCTTACCTGAAATTTATGAATTGAATATAGGGCATGCCATTATTGGCCGTGCTGTATTCAGTGGCTTACCTGCGGCTGTTGCGGATATGAAAACTTTATTGCGGGAAGCACGCCGTTAATGGCCATTCTTGGATTAGGCACAGATATTGTTGAAATATCCCGCATTGAAGAAATTGTCGGACGTTCAGGTGAACGTCTGGCAAGGCGTGTTCTGAGTGATGGGGAATGGCAGCAATATCAACAACATAACCAGCCTGTCCGCTTCCTGGCAAAACGGTTTGCTGTCAAGGAAGCGGCAGCTAAAGCTTTTGGGACAGGTATCCGCAATGGATTGGCCTTTAATCAATTTGAAGTGATTAATGATCCACTGGGAAAACCAACGTTAAAACTTCATGGAGAGGCCGAAGTGCTGGCTAACAAACTGAGGGTAAAATCCATGCATGTCACACTAGCAGATGAACGGCGTTATGCCTGTGCGACGGTGATATTGGAAAATTAAATTCAGATCTTATCAGCATGATGTAAAAGCACAAACTTATCCCATAACTGCTCTTCAGTTTCCTGATGGTTAGGGTCAAGGATAATGGTGTTCGTAATTGGGCAGACAGATTGGCAAGTTGGCTTTTCGTAGTGCCCGATACACTCGGTACAGCGTTCAGGCTCAATTTCGTAGATCTCTGCACCCATTGTGATGGCCTGATTAGGGCATTCGGGTTCACACATATCACAATTAATGCAGCGTTTGGTAATTAGTAGTGCCATTTCAACCTCTTACATAAATTAAGTCTTTTAATTAAAGGCTTAATTTTCCTCCTGATTTGTTGCTCTCGATCACCCCTTGTTATTTCATACAATATTTTTTATAGAAAATGTATCTTACAAAGAAATGATTACAACTAAATGTATTATGCAAAGAAAAACTATCTGAGGCATATGTTAACACATCAGAAAGCAGTCCAGTACATTTATCATAGTATATACTTAAGTATGTTTTAAATTCTTTAGAGTGAAAACATGCTTGAATACATCGTAAAACATGGTAATGATATCGTGAAAGTCTTGGGATCTATCGGGACTTTTGTTGGTATTATTCTGTCCGTATTAAAGAAGCTTTATGCCGATGTGTGTGTGTTTAGAGAGAGAAAGGCAAAAAAATATATTAAATATCTCAATGAGTACAATATTTATTTAGATGATTTGAGTAAAGACTATATTAAATATGAAATTGCATCTGAGATAATGTTTGATGTTACAAAGATAAAATCTGATAAATTTAGGAATATATTTATCAAGCTGAAACAAGATGGATTGAGTCCTGAATATATAGATCTTCTTAAGAAGTTGAAAACATACCTTATTTTAAATTCTGGCGTGATTCAAATCAATGTCAGTTCTTACTATTATTTTGCTTATTGTTTTGAAAAGATATTTTCAACTTATTTTTTCACTTTAGCATTTGTTGTGTTGGTTGTTTTTTTATTCAAAGTTGATGCCTTGAGTAATACTATCGGGAGTGCTTTAGATTTCTTTTTAGTCATGTTAAGTATGATTTTACTTATGGCGATTGGTATTTATCTATTAATGTTAAGCCCGTCAAAATATCAAATAAGAAAATTAAATGAGGAATTAATTAAATATAAAATTGATAATGTTACTTTATAAATTGTGTTGGTTGAGTTGCTATTGTATCTAAACTTAAAGTCTGTTAGATAGTGAGATTAATTCTGCGTGTCTTCTGGAGCTATCCCAATGAAATCAAGCTGCTTAACGGAAATCATATTACCTAATAATTATCACACGAGAGATTTTTTGGCCTTTCATCAGAGGGATGAAATGGGCGTTTCTGAAATCGTACAACATAATCAAATTAAAAAAGGGATTATTTGGTATGAAAATCCGGCCCTTTTGACAATCACAATGGAAAAGAGTAGGGCAAAAATACAGCTTGATATTGATGGTAATAAAGATTGTTCTTCACAACATAAAGCGTTATCGACGCTAGCTTCCCATATGCTTGGTTTGAAACAACCTGTTGATGTATTTGAATCTATCTATCAAGATCATCCTGTTATTGGAGAATTGGTTAACAGACAAACCGGCTTACGCATTTATCAGTCCGCGACACCTTTTGAAGCGCTTAGTTGGGCGATTATCGGGCAACAAATTAGTTTAAGTGCAGCAATTTCCATTAGACGGCGTTTTATTCAGGCGGTGGGGCTTCAGCACTCTTCTGGGTTACTGTGTTTCCCGAATTATAAGCAGGTGATGCAATATTCGCAGCATGATCTCCGTCAGTGTGGTTTTTCTGTGGGTAAAGCCAATGCCTTATTGAATGTTTGTCAACTTATTGATTCTGGACTATTGCAACTAAATATTCCAGAAGGAGAAAATGGAGTGAAACGGCTGACGGATAGCTTGCTTGCTATCAAGGGCATTGGTATGTGGACCGTTAATTATGCCTTGCTACGAGGATTCAGTTACCTGGATGGCTCACTGCATGGCGATGTTGCCGTCAGGCGTAATCTCCAATATTTGCTCAGCCAGGAAAACAAAGTGAGTGCGGAACAGGCAGAAAAATGGTTGGCAGATTTTTCTCCCTGGAAAGCGTTGGTGGGAGCGCATTTATGGCAACAGCAATCCAGTAGTGGATATTAATACCGTTCTAACTTCTTTGTCAGGTGCTTTTCGTAAAACTTCAAGACGATTGGCAAGAGAACCAAATGGATTACAAGTTTGGAGAAACAGGAGAAATTTTGGCTATATCATCTTTTTCACCGTTTGAAGATTTGGCTCTACAGATTTTACCCATGGCAATAGAAGGTGATGATGGTGCTCATGATATTGCTCATCTTCACCGAGTATGGAGAAATGCGAAACAAATTTGTGAGGCGGAATCTGGCAACTTGCGATTAGTGTTTGTCGCTGTGCTATTGCATGATTGTGTGAGTGTTGAAAAAAATGCGCCAAACCGACACCTTGCTTCGCGCATGGCAGCAGAAAAAGCAGCATTGATACTGAAAGATTTGGCATGGAACGAGAAGGAGATTAATGCCACCTGCCATGCCATTGAAGCGCATAGTTTTTCAGCAGGCCTAACCCCCAAAACGTTGGAAGCAAAAATCGTGCAAGATGCGGATCGGCTGGATTCCATTGGCATGGTTGGTGTTGGGCGTTGTTTTTATACCGCTGGCCGTATGGGTTCTTCATTGTATGACTTGCATGATCCACTGGCAAAGCAGCGTGAATATAATGATAAGGCTTATACTATCGATCATTTCTTTACTAAGCTGTTTAAAATTGAATCAGAATTTCAGACTGTATCAGGTAGAAAAATGGCAAGTGAAAGGGCAGAGCGTATGAAATTGTTCCTTAATGCTTTTCTTGATGAGATTCAGATTGAACCGGTAGATTGAGGTGATTGGGTATAATAGGTGGAATTTTTATAAGTAAGAGAATGGGTAGTGACAGAATTATATACAGTGACCGAAAATTTTAGTGATGAATATTGGATGCGTTGGGCAATAGATTTAGCAATGCAAGCACAAGCCAAGGGGGAAATTCCGGTTGGTGCTGTATTGGTAGCAGATAATAAGGTTATTGCTGAGGGGTTTAACCATCCAATCACTGACCATGATCCTACTGCCCATGCAGAAATTATTGCGTTACGGCGGGGCGGGAGACAATTGCAGAATTATCGTTTGTTGAATACGACACTGTATGTCACTTTAGAGCCTTGTGTCATGTGCGCAGGTGCGATGGTACACAGCCGGATACAACGGTTAGTTTATGGTGCCAGCGATATGAAAACGGGAGCAGCGGGATCATTGATTGATATCTTGCGCCATCCAGGTATGAATCACCAAATTGAAATTACCGGCGGTGTACTGGCGGAAGCGTGCTCCACTATGCTGAGTTCTTTTTTTAAACAACGTAGGGAGCAGCATAAGGCATTGAAAAAATTGAAAACTCAGCAACAGGAAATGCCATAGCCAGTTATGGTTTAGTGGCTGTTTCAGATTGCGTCGGCGTTTTATTCTCCGACGCTTTTTCGTGAGACTCAGCATTATTGCTTGTTATTTTGTTATTTTCCACTTGGGGAGTGCTGATTATGGTGGTATCCGTTGGTGCTTCGCTTCTCTCTGCTTTCTCGCGGTTGGCTTTTGCCCTAAGATATCCCTCCAGGCTCAAATAGTAACGCCGGATATTTTCAACATAGCGATAAGCTTCATAGCCACGGGCATAACCATATGTTGTATTGGCGTAGTATTTTTTCTTGCTGAGCAGGGGAAGACGGGTTTTAACATCCAGCCAACTGTCTGGATTACCTTTTTGCGCAGCAGTTAATTTACGGGCATCAAGAAGGTGTCCATATCCCATGTTATAAGCTGCAAGGGCAAACCAAATGCGTTCATCTTCAGAAATGGTTTTTGGCAAACGCTCCATCAGATAGTTCAGATAAGCCATTCCTCCTTTGACACTCTCTTCTGGATCCAGCCGATCGTGAATTCCAGCCCATTCTGCTGTCGGGCGAGTGAGCATCATCAAACCTCGAACGCCAGTGGGTGAAGTGGCTTGTGGATCCCAATGTGACTCTTGCCATGCGATAGCTGCCACTAATTGCCAATCAAGCGATCCCGCGTATTGTTGAAAAATTGGCTGATAGGTTGGTAAGAGATTATTGATGGCGCGAATAAAGGAAATCGTATCGAAATAATCGAATGAACCGATATGGCTGAAATATTTTTCTTGTAACCGTGACATGATACCGTTTTCAGTCAACATACTGAAAAAATCGAGCATAGCGGAGTAGAGACTATAGTCACTATTGCGCTTTAAATACCAGGTCAGGGGATTCTCTTCACTGACATCAAACGCAACTGCCAAATTGGGATGAATACGCTGTTGCAAAGCTAAACTGAGGGAGTCACTGATTGTATAGTCGATTTTTCCCTCAGAGAGTTGTTCGAGCAATTGCTGTGTATTTTTGTGGGGTGTTTCTTCCCAAGTTAACTCAGGATAAGACTTTTCTTTCCACTTTTTCAGTTCGCTTACATGGGCTGAACCTGCCGTGACGATGAGTTTGCCTTTTAGATCACCAAACGAATGTGGACGTGCCGCCCCCTTGCGATAAACCAGTTGTTGTATGACTGAAGCGTAGGCAGGGCCAGTGCGTGTTTGGTCCAGCCTATCTTTATTGTAGATAAGCCCAGCAGCCAGGAAATCGGTTTTATCGTTTTCCAAGTCGTCAAAAAGTTGCTTAATGTTGGGACGAAACTTAATCACAAGTTTAACTCCCAGATAATCGGCAAACCGCTTGATTAACTCATAGTCGAATCCTGTTGGTTCATTTTTGCTGTTAAGAGAGATCAGAGGAGAGCTGATAGTACTAACCCGTAGCTCTCCTCGTGCCAGAATTTTGTTTATCTGCTCCTGCTGTTTATTGGGCCAATTGATATTAAGGCCGATGATGGCAGCAGAGAGGAGCGCGATAATTACGATAACAAAATAATTTATCTTTATGTTATTCAAGTAGTTATCTCTTTCCCGAACGATTGGAAACCGTGTGAAGTGCAAGATAATAGCATGGTTAAATTTCCAGTAATCGGGAATTTTGCGCAACAAAAGGGGGATGTGCAACCCTATTAAACCCATTTCGGCATTTTATTGAGTGTATTGTTGGGTGGATAAATCACCACGCAAACGGTTTCGTCAGAGGAAACATTCCTCTATAATGCTTGCTGTTTCCCTGAGGCATCAGTCAGGCTTTGCTTCTAAGATGAGAGAACCTATTATTATGGAAATTCTGCGTGGCTCACCCGCTTTATCGGCATTTCGTATCACTAAGCTCCTTTCCCAGTGTCAAGATCAACATCTCCCTGTTACCGACATTTATGCAGAATATGTACATTTTGCAGAAGTTAATGCCCCAATTACGGAAGATGAGCGAGAGAAATTAAATAAGCTATTAAAATATGGCCCCTCTTTGGCCAAACTTGAGCCTAAAGGACAACTAATATTAGTCACACCTCGTCCAGGCACGATATCCCCTTGGTCATCGAAAGCGACAGACATCGCCCGCAATTGTGGACTGAAGCAGATTGTCCGTTTAGAAAAGGGGATCGCCTATTATATTCAGAGTATTGATATGGATGACGGGCAATGGCAAACGTTGTCGGCATTATTGCACGATCGCATGATGGAAAGTGTGTTCACTCAGTTTGAACAAGCCGAAGTCCTGTTTTCTCACCAGCAACCTGCGCCGTTAAAACAGATTGATATCTTGCAATCGGGGCGGGCAGCACTGGAATCGGCAAATATTGAATTAGGGCTGGCTCTGGCTACAGATGAAATTGATTACCTGATGAGCGCTTTTCAGGCGTTGGGACGCAATCCGACGGATGTTGAGCTGTATATGTTTGCGCAGGCAAATTCTGAACATTGTCGCCACAAAATTTTCAATGCAGATTGGGTTATTGATGGTCAGACCCAACCCAAGTCTTTGTTCAAAATGATCAAAAACACGTTTGAACAAACGCCGGATTACGTGCTTTCTGCTTATAAAGATAACGCGGCGGTTATGGAGGGTTCTCATGTTGGCCGCTTTTTCCCTGACTCTACAACTGGTGTTTATGACTACCATCAAGAGCCTGCTCATATCTTAATGAAAGTGGAAACTCATAACCATCCAACCGCAATTTCACCTTGGCCTGGTGCAGCAACGGGATCAGGTGGCGAAATACGTGATGAAGGTGCAACCGGACGGGGAGCTAAACCGAAAGCCGGACTGGTCGGTTTTTCGGTTTCAAACTTGAGAATTCCTGGGTTTGAACAGCCGTGGGAAGAAGATTTTGGTAAACCTGATCGCATTGTCAGTGCATTGGACATCATGCTGGAAGGTCCATTAGGCGGTGCAGCGTTTAATAATGAATTTGGGCGTCCAGCATTGCTAGGGTATTTCAGAACCTATGAAGAAAAAGTCTGTTCCCATAATGGTACAGAATTGCGTGGTTATCACAAACCCATCATGTTGGCTGGCGGGATCGGGAATATCCGTGAAGAACATATTCAGAAAGGGGATATTCCGGTCGGCGCAAAATTGATTGTGTTGGGTGGGCCAAGCATGAATATCGGTTTGGGAGGCGGTGCGGCATCTTCAATGACATCCGGTCAGTCTGATGCTGACTTGGATTTTGCCTCTGTGCAGCGTGACAATGCGGAGATGGAACGCCGTTGTCAGGAAGTTATCGACGGTTGCTGGCAATTGGGGGATAAAAATCCGATTTTATTTATCCATGACGTCGGGGCTGGTGGTTTGTCAAATGCCATGCCTGAATTAGTCAGTGATGGCGGTCGAGGCGGGCGTTTTGAGTTACGCAATATTCTTAACGATGAACCCGGCATGAGTCCATTGCAGTTATGGTGCAATGAATCCCAGGAACGTTATGTTTTGGCGGTAGCACCAGAGCAGTTAGCCCTGTTTGAAGAAATATGCCGTCGTGAACGTGCTCCTTATGCTGTGGTTGGGGAAGCAACGGAAGAACGGCACTTGTTGCTGAATGACACTCATTTTGATAATCAGCCAATCGATATGCCGCTGGATGTCTTGCTCGGTAAGACGCCAAAGATGCTGAAAAATGTGCAGGTTTTGCAAGCTCCAGGGCAAAGTTTGGATCGCAAGGGCATAGAGCTAGCAGAAGCGGTTAAACGTGTCTTGCATTTGCCTGCCGTGGCGGAAAAAACATTCCTGATTACGATTGGAGATCGCTCCATCACTGGTATGGTTGCCCGTGACCAAATGGTTGGCCCTTGGCAAATTCCAGTCGCAGATTGTGCTGTTACGACCGCCAGTTTGGACAGCTATTATGGCGAAGCCATGTCAATGGGCGAGCGAGCACCGATTGCATTATTGGACTTTGCGGCATCGGCACGTATGGCGGTGGGTGAAGCACTGACCAATATCGCTTCCGCCTATGTCCAGGATCTGAAACGCGTGAAGTTATCAGCTAACTGGATGTCGGCATCAGGCCATGCAGGTGAAGATGCAGGTTTGTATGCCGCCGTCAAGGCAGTGGGTGAGGAGTTGTGCCCGGCATTGGGATTGACCATTCCAGTTGGCAAGGATTCGATGTCAATGAAAACCCGCTGGCGTCAAAATGAGGAAGTGCGTGAAATGACTTCACCACTTTCATTGGTTATCAGTGCCTTTGCGCGAGTAGAAGATGTGCGCCGTACCGTGACACCAGAGTTATCTACTGAAGATGACAATGCGTTGCTGCTGATCGATCTGGGTAAAGGGCAAAATGCGCTGGGTGGAACGGCATTGGCTCAAGTTTATCGCCAACTTGGGGATAAAACCGCAGATGTTCGCAGCGTTGAGCAATTAGCGGGTTTCTTTAATGCGATCCAGCACTTGATTTCAGAACAAAAATTGCTGGCTTACCATGACCGTTCAGATGGTGGGCTATTGGTGACATTAGCTGAAATGGCTTTTGCAGGCCATTGTGGCTTGTATGCCGATATCAGTGCATTTGATGAAGATATCCTGGCCGCATTGTTTAATGAAGAACTGGGTGCGGTAATTCAAATTCGTGAGACTGACAGAGAGCAAATTGAAAACCTGTTGGCAGATTATGGATTAAATGAATGTGTGCACTATCTGGGTAAGGCCCAGACGGGCGATGATTTTGTGATTTCCAGTGGCAATATGGAAGTTTATCGTCAGAAGCGCAGCACATTGCGCTTATGGTGGGCAGAAACAACGTGGCAAATGCAGCGTCTGCGTGATAACCCTGAGTGCGCAGAGCAAGAACATCAGGCAAAACAGGATATGAATGATCCTGGCTTGAATGTGAAATTAACTTTCGACCCCGCGGAAGATATTGCTGCTTGCTATATTGCAAAACAAGTGCGTCCGCGCGTTGCTGTATTGCGTGAACAGGGAGTTAACTCTCATGTTGAGATGGCGGCGGCATTCCACCGAGCAGGCTTTGAGGCGGTAGATGTTCATATGAGTGACTTATTGGAGGGGCGGATCACATTAGATCAATTCCAAACATTGGTTGCTTGTGGTGGCTTCTCCTATGGGGATGTGCTTGGCGCGGGTGAAGGTTGGGCGAAATCCATTCTGTTTAATTCACGGGTACGTGATGATTTTGCGAGCTTCTTCGCAAGGCCGGATACCTTAACACTTGGTGTGTGTAATGGTTGTCAGATGATATCTAATCTGCATGAATTGATCCCTGGCACAGAACACTGGCCACGTTTTGTCCGTAACCGTTCAGAACGCTATGAAGCCCGTTTTAGCTTAGTAGAAGTGGCAAACAGCCCTTCATTGTTCCTGAAAGATATGGCGGGTTCTCGCTTACCGATCGCAGTGGCTCATGGTGAAGGACAGGTGGAGTTCAGAAACCACTTGAGTTTGATGGAGCTTGAAAAACATCAGCAGGTTGCATTGCGTTTTGTGGATAACTACGGTTCAGTGACAGAAAACTATCCAGCGAACCCAAATGGTTCTGTGAACGGTATTACTTCTGTGACCAGCCTTGACGGAAGGGTCACGGTGATGATGCCTCATCCTGAAAGGGTATTCCGCACTGTTAGCAACTCTTGGCATCCTAAAGAATGGGGAGAAGATAGCCCGTGGATGCGTATTTTCCGTAATGCCCGCAAACAGTTAGGTTAATAGAAAAGGCCCTGAAAATTCATCAGGGCCTCTGTTTTTTATCTGACGCTTTGGTGTTATTCATCATTTTTTCTGGCAGTGTCTCTGTATTGCGACAATGGTGTTTTATGGTGTCTCAAAAAAGAGACGTTTAATTATTTGATATAAATTGAAAAATATTTTTAGATAGTAATATGTCATAAATAAGCGACACTAATCCATATCAAATATGAAGAAGTATCGATAAGAAAATGCAGTAAATATACATTTTTATTTATTTCCAATTATATCAACTGGTTAAAAATAATTTTTCAAGTTGGCATGTAATATGCATAATATGGAGCAGTTGCTCATTCATCTTTTTATGTCGGCCCGCAATGAGGTGGGAACATCCACATAAAGCCCAGAATGACGCCGAAGTAAGGTGCCTACCGTCCAACTTAATGATACTCGCCTTCGGGCCTTATCAAACACAGGGCGACACGTGGAGTGAGGCACCACCTACATGTTCATTGAATAGCATGAAGGTTCCTCATTGGCGGGATGGTAAAAAGTTACTGTCCCGCCATCATTATTGCAGATTGTTCCTGTCCGCTGTGTTTATGTATGCATCTGCATATTCCAATTTACCGATTATTTCAATTATCCGCTGTTTTCAACTATTATTCTGACCATTTTCAATAAGAAGATAAAAGTAACTGTAGCATCAATGTAATTACAGGTTATGAGATGATTTCTTTGAAAAAATGGCGTTTATTTCCACGCTCATTGCGCCAATTGGTTGTCATGGCTTTCTGGCTGGTATTATTGCCACTATTAGTTTTGGCTTATCAGGCTTATCAAAGTCTTGATCAGCTTAGTACCCAAGCGGCTGAGATTAATCGTTCAACGCTGGTGGATGCCCGCCGTAGCGAAGCGATGGTTGGAGTCGCCCTTGAGATGGAACGTAGTTACCGCCAATACTGTGTATTAGGCGATAGTCGGCTAGAAAAGCTTTATCAACGCCAGTATCGGCAGTACATGAATATGCTTGGTAATCAGATGGCGATGTTAGCTAATACAAAGTATACGAAGAAATTCAATGAATTACTGTCAGGTTTGAGCAAAATTTCTTGTAGTAATGGAGCACCAGAAGCGGCTTCATCTAAATTACTTGAAGAATTCTCCAGGGCTAATAATCTTTTGGTACAGGAAACCCGTAATATTATTTTTAGCCGTGGTGAACAACTGCAAAAAGATATCGCCGATAAAGGGCAATTTTTCGGTTGGCAGAGCCTTATTTTATTCTTGCTAAGCGCCTTCTTGATAGCCTTGTTTACGCGTATGATCATTGGGCCAGTAAAAGGCATTGAGCGGATGATCAATCGGCTTGGAGAAGGGCAATCACTGGAAAATCAGATTGATTCCTTTAAAGGACCACGGGAATTACGATCATTGGCTCAACGCATTATTTGGCTGAGTGAACGTTTATCCTGGCTTGAGTCTCAGCGTCATGAGTTTTTACGCCATATTTCCCATGAACTGAAAACCCCTCTGGCAAGTATGCGTGAAGGAACGGAGCTATTGGCTGACGAAATTGCAGGGCCTCTGACGGCAGATCAAAGGGAAGTTGTCAGTATCTTGGATAGCAGTAGCAGGCATTTACAGCAGCTTATTGAGCAATTACTGGAATATAACCGCAAATTAGCGGATGGCGCAGCCGAACATCAGATTGTTTCTTTAAAAGAAATTGTGGATGGTGTCGTATTATCACACCAATTGCCAGCACGGACAAAAAATATTTATACAGAAATTCAATTGGATATGGATTATTGTTGGGCGGAGCGTGGTTTATTAACACGGGTGATTGATAATCTCTATTCCAATGCAGTGCACTATGGCGCTGAATCCGGTAACATTTGGATTTCTAGTCGGCAAGTGGGGGAAAACCTTCAAATTGACATTGCCAATACAGGAACGCCTATCCCAGAGTTAGAGAAAAGTATGATCTTTGAGCCATTTTACCAAGGAAAACTTCAACGAAAAGGTGCAGTTAAAGGAAGCGGTCTTGGTTTGAGCATCGCGCAAGATTGCATTAAACAAATGCAGGGGGAGCTTTGCCTGGTAGAATCCGAATTTGCTGATGTATGTTTTCGAATTGAACTGCCATTAACCGCAGAGAATGACTAAATAATATGTATAACAGGTTTACTTACCGCTTTATGACGGAGACGGAACAGCAAAATATTGTGATTAACCCAATGAAAAAAATGGCTGTCAGGCCATCTATCTTGGCACGTGTTTCGACCCTGCGCTTGCGGGCCATATTGCTATTGTTCGTTCCCTATTTGCTGGCAGGATGTGTTAAAACGAGTGGCTCAGACAATTTGACAACCCTGGCGCAGTCTATCTTACCAGAACAGAGTGTTACGGATTATCGTCTTAAGGATTGTGATTCAATCTGGGACATCACGAAGCCAGCGGCGATGGAAAACGGACTTTATTGGTTGAGATTTATCGATTGTACGGATCGGTTGTCTTCGGCAGAAGCTCGTGAGACGGCGAAACGTTTTGCCCCAGAGACTCCGACTGATTGGCATCAAGTGCTTAAGCAAAGTATTTTAATTGGCAGGGCGACTTCTGTGTTAGCTGAACGCAGGAAAACGGTGGAATACTTTAATCGGTATAGTGCACAATTTCCTATCGCTTTGCGGCCATTACTTCAATTGTGGCGTGAACAGCAATATCTGAAAATTAATCTTGCTGAAGAAAGAGTCAAATTCCAGCGCTTCCAGTTTGACAGTGATAGCAAAATTGATCGTCTGAAAGAAACACGAGCACGTTTAGAATATGAGCTTCATTCAATGTCCCGCAAACTAGAAAATCTGACCGATATTGAACGCCAACTTTCCTCCCGTAAACAAGAACAAAGTAGTGTTGCTACTCCTAATGCGAACACTTCATCGGATAATAAAGCAGAACTGAAAGACAAACCCGCAACAAACGCGGATACTAAAGCGGAAGCCAATCCTTCAGAAGAAAAATCAGAAGAAAAAGGAGCCGAATAATAATGACAGTACGCAATTCCGCCCATCTTCTTTTAGTTGATGATGATCCTGGCTTGCTAAAACTATTGGGAATGCGTTTGACCAGTGAAGGCTTTCGTGTCACGACCGCAGAGAGTGGTTTTGAGGCGTTACGCATACTGGCGAGAGAAAAAGTAGATTTAGTGATCAGTGATTTACGCATGGATGAAATGGATGGTATGGCGCTGTTTGTGGAAATTCAGAAACAGCATCCCGGTATGCCTGTCATTATTCTGACTGCACATGGTTCTATTCCTGATGCGGTGGCAGCAACGCAGCAAGGTGTATTTAGTTTTCTGACCAAGCCTGTTGATCGTGACGCACTTTATAAAGCCATTGATGATGCGTTGGAACTATCAACACCAGCCATTGATGGACAATGGAGCGAGAAAATCGTTACCCGTAGCCCTCTGATGCTGCGCCTATTGGAACAGGCAAAGATGGTGGCTCAATCCGATGTGAGTGTGCTGATTAACGGGCAAAGTGGAACTGGTAAAGAGGTTCTGGCTCAGGCTATTCATCGGGTAAGTCCTAGAGTGAAGAAGCCTTTTATTGCCATTAACTGTGGTGCCTTACCTGAACAATTGCTTGAATCTGAATTATTTGGCCATGCCAAAGGTGCATTTACGGGCGCTGTCAGCAGCCGAGAAGGACTATTTTTAGCGGCGCAAGGAGGAACATTATTCCTTGATGAGATCGGTGATATGCCGATGGCGTTGCAAGTTAAGCTCTTGAGAGTGTTACAAGAGCGCAAAGTTCGCCCATTGGGGAGTAATCGGGATGTCGATATTGATGTCAGAATTATTTCTGCCACTCACCGAGACTTGCCTAAGGCCATGCAGCGTAATGAGTTTCGGGAAGATCTCTACTATCGATTAAACGTTGTTAATTTGAAAATTCCTGCTTTGAACGAACGTGCAGAAGATATTCCTCTATTGGCTAATCATCTGTTACGTGATGCTGCCAAACGCCATAAACCTTTTGTTCGCAGCTTTTCTACCACGGCCATGAAATGCCTGATGGCAGCAAGTTGGCCGGGTAATGTGCGTCAATTAGTCAATGTCATTGAACAGTGTGTGGCATTGACGATGGCTCCGGTCATTAGTGATGCTCTGGTTACTCAGGCATTGGAAGGGGAAAATACGGCATTGCCGACATTCGTGGAAGCCCGTGGGCAGTTTGAACTGAATTATCTGCGTAAATTGTTGCAGATAACCAAAGGTAATGTGACCCATGCTGCCCGCATGGCAGGGCGTAACCGGACAGAATTTTATAAATTGCTGGCACGCCACGAACTGGATTCTAACGATTTTAAGGAATAACTTTTCTGCTACCGCAGAAATTCTTACACTGAATGGAAATTATATACCCCGTTAAGTTTCAGATTGCGAAATACAAGCAGCTTGAAAAGCACCGGGTATAGAGATTGAATTGCTTTGCTGCTGAAATCCAGTAAAGAAGATAGATGATTTATGGCCCAGGAGAGCCGCATTCTATGAGTCGTACTCTTAATATCGCTCTTGCCCAGTTAAATTGGTTGGTAGGAGACATTGAAGGCAACAGCGAACGTATGTTGCAGACAGTTCGGGAGCAGCAGGCAAAAGGCGCTGATCTGGTTATGTTTTCTGAGCTGGCGCTGTCTGGCTATTTTCCTGAAGATTTGTTATTCCGCTCTGATTTACATCAGCGTTGTTGTGAACAATTGGTACGTTTGCAACAAGCAAGCGCTCAGGTTGGTATTTTGGTAGGGCATCCGTGGCAACAGGATGGCAAACTTTACAACGCACTTTCCCTGTTTTGGCAAGGGGAAATTGTGGCACGTTACTTCAAACAGTTACTGCCAAATTATGGCGTTTTTGATGAAGAGCGTTATTTCAAAGCGGGGGATCAAAACTGTGTTATACCATTCAAGGGTTATAACCTCGGTTTGTTGATTTGTGAAGATTTGTGGTTTGATGCCCCAATTGATGCCTTGAAACAGGCTGGTGCAGAAATCATCTTGTCGATTAACGCCTCTCCTTTTAATCGTGAAAAACCGAATATCCGCAGTACATTAATTAAGTCCCACTGTCAGCGTACTCATTTGCCAATTATCTATCTTAATCAGGTGGGTGGGCAAGATCAGCTTATCTTTGATGGCTGTTCTAAGGTCTTTGATGCCAATGGTGAAATAACCCATCGCATGGCGGCATTTGAGGAACAGGTTGAGCAATGCCGTTTCAATGAGATGAAGATTGAACCAATGGCAAATCCGATCCCTCAATTGCCCCCTCTGGCGCAAATTTATAAGGCGCTGGTGCTGTCTGTACGTGATTATGTGCAAAAAAACGGTTTTAAAGGCGTCTTGCTTGGTTTGTCAGGTGGGATTGATTCCGGATTGACATTGGCGATTGCTGTGGATGCTTTGGGCAAAGATCACGTGCAGGCGGTCATGATGCCATTCCGCTATACCTCAGAAATGAGTATCCACGATGCCAGAGAACAGGCAGAATTGCTGGGGGTTGAATTTGACGTTGTTTCCATCGAACCCATGTTTGATGCGTTTATGGCACAGCTTGAACCCATGTTCGCGGGAACAGAAAAAGATACGACAGAAGAGAATTTACAGGCACGTTGCCGCGCAGTTATTTTGATGGCAATGTCTAACAAGCGTCGTCGCCTGGTATTGACCACCAGTAACAAAAGTGAATCGGCAGTAGGGTACTCAACCCTGTACGGTGATATGGCAGGTGGCTTTAATGCTTTGAAAGATGTCCCTAAAACGATGGTATTTGCATTGGCTAAATATCGTAATACAGTATCCCCAGCTATTCCTCAGCGTGTGATTGATCGTCCACCGTCAGCGGAGTTGGCACCAAATCAACTGGATCAGGACAGCCTTCCTCCATATGACATTTTGGATGCGATTCTCGAAGGGTATGTTGAAAAAGATAAATCAGTGGCTGATCTGGTATCTGAAGGTTTTGATGACGCCATTGTGCGCAAGGTGATCCGACTGGTTGACATTAATGAATATAAACGTCGCCAAGCACCTATTGGCCCACGCATTACGCAGCGTGATTTTGGTAAAGATCGGCGTTACCCGATAACTTCCGGTTTCGGACGTAACAATTGGTAATTACAGGAAAACTTCATGAAAAAGATTGATGCAATTATCAAACCCTTCAAGCTGGATGATGTGCGTGAAGCTCTGGCTGAAGTGGGTATCACTGGTATGACCGTGACAGAAGTGAAAGGATTTGGCCGTCAGAAAGGGCATACTGAACTGTATCGTGGCGCAGAATATATGGTAGATTTTCTGCCAAAGGTAAAAATAGAAATTGTCGTACCGGATGATATTGTTGATACCTGCGTCGAGACAATCATGCAGGTTGCACAAACAGGCAAAATTGGCGATGGCAAAATTTTTGTTTTCGATGTTGCCCGTGTTGTGCGTATCCGTACCGGTGAGCAGGACGAAGAAGCGATTTAATTAAGTCACTAAAATCATCTGAAAAAGTGATAACGGGAATATTATCGGTTAGCCCACACCCTAATGTGAGATGACGTGCGGGGATGTCCGATTTTCAATCCGTTATCACTTATCTTACTTGTATTGTACAGAAATTATTATTTCTTATCTGCTGCGATACGATCACGAACGTGTTGAGCGCGCTCCTGTGAAGGTGGGTGTGAATCAAACATGCTGGTTTCACCACTGCCCAGTTTAGCCAGTTTCTCGAAGCTGGTTGCTAAACCTTCAGTTTTGATATTGCGTTTTTTCATCAGATCATAAGAGAAGTCATCAGCCTGACTTTCCTGATGTTGCGAGAACTGCGAGTTGATCAGTTTTTCACCCAGTGCTGCAAGCTGAGAATCGCTCAGTTGCGCGGCGACACCGCCGGCTGATGCAGCTGCGGTACGTGCAGCAACTGTAGCATAAGCAACCTGCATTGCTTTACGGGTGTGGCCCAGTGCAACGTGACCCATTTCATGGCCCAGAACGCCTTCTACTTCATTGTCGTTCATCATGTCCATCAGGCCGCTGTATACACGCACACAACCGTTAGCCATTGCCCATGCATTCACATCCTTAGTCAGATAAACTTTATAGTTAACCGATGTACCGTTAACTTCGCTACCTAATGCTTTGGCGATTTTGTTCAGACGCTTAGTGTATTGGCTGGATGCCGGTGCAATTTTATTCTGTGCATCCATATCCTTACATGCTTGGTTAGATAACTGTTTGACATCAGAATCACTTAGTGTTGCCGCTTGGAATAATTGCATTCCAGAATGAGTCAGCATTCCCTGATCAATATTCTTACAACCTGTCAGAATTGCAGCAGAAACAGCGACTGCAACAAGAGCTTTAATTTTCATAATATTGTTTTTCCTTTGCAATACACGCAACTATAGTTTTTTAAAAGCGTTAAAAGACTATGAATTTTGCTAAAAATAACAATAGGAATAAACTCTAATATTTATGATTATGTGAATGCGGTAACATTTTTAAAAAATAATCAAATCATAAGTAAAATAATTTAGTTTAAATTATTTTAACAAAATGGCTTTTCGTTTATTTAAATGAGTTCTTAAAATGCCAGCTCATTTTCTCTTACCGACGACGCCCGTTGTCGAGACAACATTGTTCCCATTGAGGAAGGAAAAAACGGCAAAAATCATCGATATCACAGAAAATTTCAACTAATTTATCCATAACCTGCTCCTTTTTAGGTCGGTATTTTATTGGTCTAACATACTGATCTTGGAACAGGCTTTTGGTTCAATTTCTTATCCAGAATTCGGGTGTATTAGGTAAACCGTACTAAATGACTTTATGTGGGCCAAAACATTCATAATGGATATGTTGCTCATCAATGCCCATTGCCAGCAATTGTTTGGCGATATGTTGCATGAAAGCCACTGGTCCACAGAAATAGAATTGCATTCCTTCTGCCGTTATTGCTTTCTCCACGAGGGATAGATCCATAAGCCCAGTATGTTGGTAATGTATGCCTTTCTGATCTACGTCCCTAGGTTCACGATACCAAACTTGTGAATACAAATTAGGCATAGATTGGGAAATTTCATTTACCTTATTTGCAAAAGCATGATGGCCGCCATGCTCTGCGGCATGGAACCAATTTACTGAGCCAACGTGATTATGGTTATGCAGGTGTTGCAGCATACTCATCATCGGAGTCAAACCAACTCCAGCAGAAACCAGCGTGACTGGCGTATCAGATTGCACATCAAGGAAGAAATCACCGTGTGGTGCTGCCAGCATCACAATATCCCCTTCCTGTACCTTATCGTGCAGGTGGTTTGAAATTTTGCCCTGAGGTTCACGCTTGACGGCAATTTGGTAACGGGTTCCGTTTGGTGCGGCGGTCAGCGAATATTGGCGGATTTCACGGTTTTCAAGTGCTGGATCTTCTATATAGATCGCCAAATATTGCCCTGGCTTGTAATCCATGACCTTGCCACCATCAACAGGCACAAACTCAAAGCTAGTGATGACATCACTTTGTGGTTGTTTTCGGCTAACACGAAACTGACGTAGATGACGCCAACCACCTTCCAGGGATTCACCGCTGTGATAAATTTCCTCTTCTCGATTGATAAAGACATTAGCTAATACGTTGTAGGCTTTTCCCCAGGCATTAAGAACTTCGTCACCAGGATGAAACATTTCATCAATCGTTGCCAGTAGGTGCTTACCTACAATTTGATAATGCTCAGGTTGGATACTGAGGCTGGCATGTTTATGGGCGATTTTTTCTACGGCAGGTAAGAGTGCTGACAGATTATCGATATTGCCAGCATAAGCGCAAAGGGCATTGAAAAGCGCTTCACGTTGATCACCGTTGATCTGGTGACTCATGTTAAAAATATCTTTTAATTCAGGATTATGCTTGAACATACGTTCGTAAAAATGCGCAGTGAGATTAGGACCTGTAGAAACAATTAATGGAATGGTCGATTTTATGGTTGCGATAACCTGACTGTCTAGCATGGGGATCTCCTGAATTTTTCTCACATAATGCTGGAATCTATAAGTTGTATTTTAAATGCAACTTATAGAGTTTGGGAATATATCAAATTGAAAAAAGATAATTATCTTTCCTTAAATCAAAAAAATAGAATTTTAATTACCATGAATCGCGACCAGGATCACAAATATCAGTAATAAATCCGTAATCATTAGCGAAACAGTAGGTTATTTAGCTTCTAATGGGCTGCCAAGGTGTAATGCAAACGTTTGCGTAATTTATTTTGTCAAGACTATCTCATTCGATAAAAAGAGTTTACACTGTGTGCCATTCTGGCCCTCAGGGGTATTTTTTAGAGATGTAGCTGAGTCAGGAGAACCAAATGTTAAAGCGTGAAATGAATATTGCGAATTACGATCCCGAACTGTGGCAAGCGATGGAACAGGAAGTTTGTCGTCAAGAAGAACACATTGAATTGATTGCTTCTGAAAACTACACCAGCCCAAGAGTAATGCAGGCACAAGGCTCTCAGCTTACTAACAAGTATGCGGAAGGTTATCCGGGTAAACGTTACTACGGTGGCTGTGAGTATGTCGATGTAGTTGAACAGCTTGCGATTGACCGCGCAAAAGCGCTGTTTGGTGCAGATTATGCTAATGTCCAGCCACACTCTGGTTCTCAGGCAAATGCTGCGGTGTATATGACGCTGCTAAAACCCGGCGATACAGTTTTAGGGATGAATCTGGCGCACGGTGGCCATCTGACTCACGGCTCTCCAGTTAACTTCTCTGGTAAACTTTATAACATCGTACCCTATGGTATTGATGAAAAAGGTAAGATCGATTACAACGATATTCGCATCCAGGCGCAAAAACATCAGCCTAAAATGATCATTGGTGGCTTCTCTGCTTATTCTGGCGTTGTTGATTGGGCGAAGATGCGTGAAATTGCGGATGAAATTGGTGCTTATCTGTTCGTTGACATGGCTCACGTAGCGGGTCTGGTTGCAGCAGGGGTTTATCCAAACCCAGTTCCTCATGCACACGTTGTGACAACAACAACGCACAAAACATTGGCTGGCCCACGTGGTGGCCTGATTTTGGCGAAGGGCGGCGATGAAGAATTTTACAAGAAACTGAATTCTTCTGTTTTCCCTGGTTCTCAGGGCGGCCCGTTGATGCACGTTATTGCCGGTAAGGCAGTTGCATTGAAAGAAGCGATGGAGCCTGAATTCAAAGCCTACCAACATCAAGTTGCTAAGAACGCAAAAGTAATGGTAGAAGTATTCCTGCAACGCGGTTACAAAGTGGTTTCTGGGGAAACTGAAAACCATTTGTTCTTGCTGGATCTGGTGGACAAAGACATTACGGGTAAAGATGCTGATGCGGCCTTGGGGCGTGCCAATATCACTGTTAACAAAAATAGCGTACCTAATGATCCACGCAGCCCATTCGTCACCTCTGGTGTCCGTATCGGAACGCCTGCAATTACCCGCCGTGGCTTCAAGGAAACAGAATCCCGTGAACTGGCTGGTTGGATGTGTGATGTGCTGGATAACATCAATGATGAAGCAACCATTGAAAGTGTTAAGCAAAAGGTATTGGATATCTGCGCAAAATATCCGGTTTACGCATAATTTAAATAAAATGTAGTATCAGTAATAAGCCCGACTCATAACGTAAGTTTTGAGCGGGTTTTTTGTATCAAAAACGGGGGCATTTGGATGGTTGTTCCATCGACATTTTGGTTGAGCTTGGGCTATTTCACCTATTTTTTCTCTTACGGCATATTCTTGCCTTTTTGGTCTGTCTGGTTAAAAGGTGAAGGTATTGATGCCTCAATGATAGGGATATTGCTAGGTGTTGGAATGGTAGCTCGCTTTGTCGGCAGTCTGGTTATCTCTCCTACGGTAAAAGACCCCGCTAAATTAATTAAAGCATTACGTCTCCTCTCATTGTTGGCATTGCTTTTTACCATTGGCTTTGTATTCGACAGCCATTGGGCATGGCTTTTCTTTATCATGATTGGTTTCAACTTATTCTTCTCACCACTCGTTCCCTTATCAGATGCTTTGGCAGGAACATGGCAAAAGCAGTTTACGTTTGATTATGGCAAGGTAAGGGTTTGGGGTTCGATTGCATTTGTTATTAGTTCTTCATTGGCGGGCATATTGATGTCTGCCAATGGGATAAATTTCTCAATCAGCAGCCTGAATTTTGGCTGGAATATATCGTTTGACAGTTTAAATCATTGGATCGGTCGCGAGTTATTTGGCACACACCATATCATTCTTGCTTTTTTGTTATTCAGTGTTACAGCCATGTCATTGGCAATGATGTTGAAACCTTCCATCATGCCGGCAGGTAAGATTAAAGCCGCCAATATCAATGCCGTTTCTTTTAAAGAACTCTTATCCGAAAAATCAGTGTGGCAGTTTTTACTCTGTGTAACTTTATTGCAGGCTGCTCATGCGGGGTATTACAGTTTTGGCTCCATTTATTGGGCGCAAGCGGGTTATTCCTCATCAACCATTGGTTATCTCTGGTCTTTGGGCGTGGTGGCGGAAGTTGTTATCTTTACTTTTAGCAAGCAATTATTCCGCCGTTGGAGCGCCCGTAATCTGCTGTTATTGTCAGGAATTTGTGGTGTTGTTCGCTGGGGGCTCATGGGAATCTCGACCGAATTATCGGTGTTGATTATTATTCAAATCCTGCATTGTGGTACTTTTACAGTCTGCCATTTGGCTGCGATGCGTTTTATTGGCGCCAGAAAAGAAAACGAAATCATCCGGTTGCAGGCGACTTACTCTGCTGTAGCAATGGGGGGCGGTATTGCCGTCATGAGTATGATTGCTGGTTTCATGTATGAACAGATAGGAAATGGTATATTTTGGGTGATGGCACTGGTTGTGTTGCCTGCCCTGTTCCTGAGACCAAAAGTTGAAGCCCATTGACTCTCGCGCTAATTAAAAACGAAGGTAAGAAAAAAGGGCACCTGATGATAGGTACCCTAAAAACAACATTGCTCAAATTATATTTATTTAATAATAACAAATTAACGTTTCAATGCTTCAGTCAATTCTTCACGCATTTCAGACAGAATGTCTTTAACGATACGTGGGCTACCTGCAACGATATTGCCGGAGTTGACATAGTTATGGCCACCAACGAAATCAGAAACAATACAACCTGATTCACGTACCAACAACTCTCCGCCCAAGAAATCCCATGGCTTCAGGCCAATTTCGAAGAAACCATCTACCCGTCCGGCAGCGACATACGCCATATCCAGTGCTGCAGAACCAGTGCGCCGGAAATCTGCACAGCGCTCAAATAATTTACCCAGTACATTCATGTAAGGGATAGTGTGTTGTTTGGCTTTGAATGGGAAACCCGTTGCAATGATCGTTCCATCCAGATCGCGAGCATTAGTACCACGCAGGCGATAGCCGTTCAATTGAGCGCCTTGCCCACGAGTTGCAGTGAACAGCTCATTGCGCATTGGATCATAAACTACGGATACTTCTGTGCGGCCTTTAATACGCACAGCGATGGAAACAGCAAAATGGGGAAGACGTTTAATAAAGTTGGTTGTGCCATCCAGTGGATCGATAACCCATTGGAAATCATCCTCTTCTCCTATGTGATCACCACTTTCTTCGGTGATAATCGTATGTTTAGGGTAAGATTTACGGATGATGTCAATGATCAGCTTTTCTGCTCCACGATCAACATTGGTAACGAAATCATTACTGCCTTTTTGGCTTGCTTCAACAGCATCAGGAGTTTCGTAGCTTTTGGCAATGTAGTTGCCGGCCTTACGCGCAGCGCGTATAGCGATGTTTAGCATCGGATGCATGGGGTATCTTCCACCAGAATTTTAAAGAACGGGAAATAAATTGGCGCGCATTATAGCAGTAGTTCGTCAAAATGACTAATGCTGTGTTAAGATATTCGGCTCTTATACTGAATTTAAAAGCCGTCATGTTAGAGAATATCCGCATTATTCTGGTAGAAACCTCCCATACGGGGAACATGGGATCAACCGCCAGGGCCATGAAAACAATGGGATTGACCAACCTGTATCTGGTGAATCCGCTTGTTCAACCTGACTCTCACGCTATCGCACTTTCAGCCGGTGCAAGTGATGTTATCGGCAATGCAACGATTGTGAATTCGTTGGATGAGGCATTGGCTGGGTGTGAGTTAGTCATTGGCACCAGTGCCCGTTCCCGAACCCTATCCTGGCCGATGGTTGAGCCACGTGAATGTGGTGAACGCTGTGTCGAAACCGCCAGTCACTCTCCCGTTGCTATTGTCTTTGGCCGTGAACGTGTTGGCTTGACTAACGAAGAGTTGCAAAAGTGTAATTATCACCTTTATATCCCAACTAACCCGGAATATGGTTCGTTGAATTTGGCGATGGCGGTTCAGCTGGTTAGCTATGAAATTCGCATGGCATACCTTGCGGCTCAAGAGCAATTAGAAGAAGCAACGTCTCCAGAGCACGAAGTAGAGTATCCACCTGTCGAAGATATGGAGCGTTTTTATCAGCACCTTGAACAGATATTGAAAAAGTCTGGGTTCATTCGCAAAGCGCATCCGGGCCAGATAATGAACAAATTAAGACGTCTTTATACTCGTGCACGGCCAGAAACCCAAGAGCTGAATATCCTGCGTGGTATACTGACTTCCATGGAGAAGTGGGATAAAAAATAAATTGATGCAGTTAAAAAATGTACAGTTAAAACTGTAGCAGAAAGTAACAGGAAGCAGCCGATAGGAAATACAGTGTAACGGGACAAAATATGTAACTGGATAATAGCGGAAAGCAGTTGGGAAAGCTGTGGGATAGGCACGTGAAAAAGTGAAAGGGCGTCAAATAATAGTTGAGTAAATTACTCGGTTAAATAGTTGACTAAAATACTCAGGAATGCCACAATTTTACCCATATTTCACCACGGAGTTTTTGTTATGAGACTGACATCAAAAGGACGTTATGCGGTAACAGCTATGTTAGATGTGGCATTGCATTCACAAGAAGGGCCGGTGCCGTTAGCCGATATTTCTGAACGTCAGGGTATTTCCCTTTCCTATCTTGAGCAGTTGTTTTCCCGCCTGCGTAAAAATGGTCTGGTTTCTAGCGTCCGTGGTCCAGGTGGCGGCTATTTATTGGGCAGAGATGCCGGTAAAATTTTCGTTGCCGAAGTGATTTCAGCCGTTGATGAATCTGTAGATGCCACTCGTTGTCAGGGCCGAGAAGGTTGTCAAGGCGGCGATCGGTGTTTGACTCATGCCTTGTGGCGTGACCTAAGTGATCGTATCACCAGTTTCCTGAGTAGCATCAGTTTAGAAGAATTAGTAAATAACCAAGAAGTATTGGATGTTGCTGATCGTCAAGACGGCGATAAGCGCCGTACCCCTGGCCCTAACGGCAGACTTCAAGAGACGATTAACGTTAATCTGCGTGCGTAACTTGCGGCAAATACTTGTGTGGCAATGAAAGTATTAAAAGTGTCTTACGGAGCATGTGAGCAATGAAATTACCCATTTATTTGGACTATTCAGCAACAACACCAGTCGATCCACGTGTTGCTGAAAAGATGATGAACTATTTGACTATTGACGGAGTCTTCGGTAACCCAGCTTCCCGTTCACACCGTTTTGGTTGGCAGGCTGAAGAAGCGGTTGATATTGCACGCAATCAAATTGCTGACTTAGTTGGTGCGGATCCACGTGAAATCGTGTTCACTTCAGGTGCGACAGAATCAGATAACCTGGCAATTAAAGGTGCTGCAAAATTTTATCAGAAGAAAGGCAAGCACATTATCACCAGCAAAACTGAGCATAAAGCGGTTTTAGATACTTGTCGTCAGCTGGAGCGCGAAGGTTTTGAGATCACGTATCTGGCGCCAATGAACAACGGCCTGATTGATCTGAAAGAGTTGGAAGCGACCATGCGTGAAGACACCATTCTGGTTTCCATCATGCATGTCAATAACGAAATTGGTATTGTTCAGGATATCATGACCATTGGTGAATTATGCCGCAGTCGTGGCATTATTTTCCATGTTGATGCCACCCAAAGTGTTGGTAAATTGCCTGTTGATCTCAGCCTGCTAAAAGTTGATCTGATGTCCTTTTCTGCCCATAAACTTTATGGCCCGATGGGAATTGGTGCACTGTATGTTCGCCGTAAGCCTCGCGTACGTATTGAAGCCCAACAGCATGGTGGTGGTCATGAACGCGGTATGCGTTCAGGTACATTGCCTGTTCACCAGATTGTTGGCATGGGTGAAGCTTACCGTATCGCGAAAGAAGAGCTGGAATCAGAGGCAGAACGTCTGCGTGGTTTGCGTCTGCGTTTGTGGAACGGTATCAAAGATATTGAAGAAGTTTACCTGAATGGTGATTTGGAACAGGGAGCGCCACACATTCTGAATGTCAGCTTCAACTATGTTGAAGGTGAATCATTGATGATGTCATTGAAAGATCTGGCAGTGTCTTCTGGCTCGGCATGTACTTCAGCGAGTCTGGAGCCTTCTTATGTCCTGCGCGCATTGGGCATGAATGATGAACTGGCGCACAGTTCTATTCGTTTCTCTTTGGGACGTTTTACCACAGAAGAAGAAATAGACTATGCAATCAAGTTGATTCACAACGCGATTGGCCACTTGCGTGATCTTTCTCCATTGTGGGAAATGTTCAAGCAGGGTGTGGATATTAGCACCATCGAATGGTCTCATCATTAATCAGACGGTTTCAGGAGTAACGACATGGCTTACAGCGACAAAGTAATTGATCACTATGAAAACCCACGTAATGTTGGTTCATTCGATAACGAAGATCCAACAGTGGGTAGTGGCATGGTAGGGGCACCCGCTTGCGGTGACGTCATGCGGCTGCAAATCAAAGTCAATGATGAAGGTATCATTGAAGACGCACGTTTCAAAACCTATGGCTGCGGCTCAGCAATTGCATCCAGTTCTTTGGTAACAGAATGGATGAAAGGTAAATCGTTGGAACAGGCTGAGGCAATTAAAAACACTCATATTGCTGAAGAGTTAGAACTGCCACCAGTGAAAATCCATTGTTCTATTTTGGCAGAAGATGCTATCAAAGCGGCTATTGCTGATTACAAGAGCAAGCGCCAGGCCAAATAACTTTTTCACAAAAAGAAAATAATTCTGGTGGATATTGCAGCAATATCCACCTTTACTGGTTTTAAAGTGAGGTGTTGTATGTCAATTTCCCTGACGGAAAGTGCAGCCCAACGTATTTTGGCTTTTCTTACCAATCGAGGAAAAGGTGTCGGGTTGCGCTTGGGAGTGAGAACATCCGGCTGCTCTGGTATGGCATATGTGATTGAATTTGCTGATGCAATAAATGAAGAAGATCAGATTTTTGAAGATAAGGGCGTGAAAGTCATCGTTGATGGTAAAAGCATCATTTATCTTGATGGTACTGAGTTGGATTTCGTTAAAGAAGGTCTGAATGAAGGCTTTAAATTCAACAACCCCAATGTTTCCAGCGAATGCGGCTGTGGAGAAAGTTTCCACGTTTAACCCCATTTTTTGACCCGCATTTTGCGAAACTAAGAGTAACTTATGGACTATTTTACTTTGTTTGGGTTGCCGGCACGTTATGCGATTGATCGTGAACAGTTGGCGACTCGTTATCAGGAATTGCAACGCCAGTTTCATCCTGATCGTTTTGCCAACCAGCCAGAACGTGAAAAAACGCTGGCACTCCAACAAGCTGCTACCATCAATGATGGTTATCAGACCCTAAAACATCCCCTGAAACGCGCAGAATATATGCTGTCTCAGCAAGGATTTGATCTGTCCAATGAGCAGCACACGATGCAGGATACGGCTTTTTTGATGCAGCAGTTGGAATTGCGTGAAGAGCTTGATGCCATTGAACATCGCGTAGATTCAGAAACAGCCTTGAACGAGTTTTCCTCTCGCTTGCATAAAATGATTAAAACACGTAGTGAGCAGATGGAACAGCAACTCAATGCTGCCGAATGGTCAATTGCAGCCGATACAGTCCGTAAATTACGCTTTCTGGATAAATTGCAACAGCAGGTTGAACAACTGGAAGAGCGGTTGTTGGATGATTTTTAGCGGACTTTTGACTGATTTTTAGCTGAATCGTATTGTTTAGAATGATTTTTGGCTGAATGAATTTCAGTTGAATAAATTTCGGCTGATATAGATTTATGCTGATATAGATTTATAGGGGCACATATGGCTTTATTACAAATCAGCGAACCGGGTTTATCTGCCGCACCGCACCAGCGTCGGCTGGCTGCGGGGATTGATCTTGGTACAACTCACTCTCTGGTTGCGACCGTCCGTAGCGGTCAGGCGGAAACATTGGCAGACAGTGATAACCGTCACTTACTTCCTTCTGTTGTACAGTATGGCAAAGAAGAGATTCTAGTTGGTTGGCAAGCGCGTCAACAGGCTGCGTCTGATCCTACTAATACAATCAGTTCAGTCAAGCGGATGATGGGACGCTCTTTGGCTGACGTTCAACAGCGTTATCCTAACCTGCCATACCAGTTCCAGGCCAGTGAAAATGGTTTGCCATTGATCAATACCGTGGCGGGGCTAGTAGATCCTATTCAGGTTTCTTCTGAGATATTGAAATCGTTGGCGCAACGGGCAGAAGAAACCTTGGATGGTAAACTTGATGGTGTTGTGATCACCGTGCCTGCTTATTTCGATGATGCCCAGCGTCAGGGCACTAAAGATGCTGCTCGTTTGGCGGGTTTACATGTTCTTCGTCTCTTGAATGAACCCACTGCGGCAGCCGTGGCTTATGGTCTTGATTCCGGTCAGGAGGGGATAATCGCCGTTTACGATCTTGGTGGCGGAACATTTGATGTCTCTATTCTTCGCCTTAGCCGAGGGGTGTTTGAAGTGCTGGCAACGGGGGGAGATACTGCCCTCGGTGGTGACGATTTTGATTCGCTGTTAGCAAATTGGATACGTGAACAGGCTGGGATCAACGATAACGATCACAGATTACAGCGTCAATTGCTGGATGTCGCTACCCAAACCAAAATTGCCTTGAGCGAGGCTGATAAGGCGGAAATCGATATTGCTGACTGGCAAGGCAGTATTACCCGTACCGAATTTAACGCATTGATTGCCTCTTTGGTCAAACGCACATTACTCTCCTGCCGTCGGGCGCTGAAAGATGCAGGTGTAACGATTGACGAGGTTTTGCAGGTCGTCATGGTGGGTGGTTCAACGCGAGTGCCGTTGGTACGTAGCATGGTGGGGGAGTTTTTTGACCGCGAACCATTAACTGCTATCGATCCAGACAAAGTGGTAGCTGTTGGTGCTGCAATTCAGGCTGATATTTTGGTGGGCAACAAACCAGACAGCGAAATGCTGCTACTTGATGTTATCCCGCTGTCACTTGGTCTGGAGACAATGGGAGGGCTGGTTGAAAAAGTCATTCCACGTAATACCACCATTCCTGTTGCCAAAGCGCAAGAATTTACCACTTTCAAAGATGGGCAAAGTGCGATGAGCATTCATGTGGTGCAAGGCGAGAGAGAACTGGTAAATGATTGCCGTTCACTGGCGCGTTTCACACTGCGTGGTATTCCGCCATTACCGGCTGGTGGTGCACACATTCGTGTGACCTTTCAGGTTGATGCCGATGGTCTGTTAAGCGTCAGTGCATTAGAAAAATCCACAGGTGTTGAAGCTTCGATTCAGGTGAAACCTTCCTATGGTTTGTCGGATGAAGAAATTGCCCATATGCTCAAAGACTCCATGTCTAATGCACAGGAAGATGTTCAGGCCCGCAAATTAGCTGAACAAAAAGTAGAAGCAGCTCGAATGCTGGAAAATTTAACCAGTGCATTGGAAAAAGATGCGGATTTACTGAGTCAAGAAGAGCTGGCTGCTATTGATTCTGCTGCACATGTATTAATTGAAAGTGCTCAGGGAACCTCTCCTGAGCTAATTGAAAGTGCAATAAAACAATTGGACAAGCAAACGCAAGAATTTGCAGCACGCCGTATGGACACATCAATCCGCCGGGCTTTGGCGGGTCATTCTGTGGATGAGATTTAATTATGCCTAAAATTGTATTTTTACCTCATAACGAACTTTGCCCTGAAGGGGTAGTATTGGAAGCGAAGGAAGGCGAATCCATTCTGGATGTTGCATTACGTAATGGCATTGAAATTGAACATGCCTGTGAAAAATCCTGTGCGTGTACCACTTGTCACTGTATTGTCAGGGAAGGCTTTGATTCACTGGAAGAAAGCTCTGAACTGGAAGATGACATGTTGGATAAGGCATGGGGATTGGAGCCAGAAAGTCGATTGAGCTGTCAGGCCAAAGTTGCCGATGAGGATTTAGTCGTTGAAATCCCCAAATACACCATTAACCATGCACGCGAACACTGACAGGAGAACAGAAAATGAAATGGTCTGACAGTCGTGATATTGGCGAAGCACTGTATGATAAATTTCCTGATGTAGATCCAAAAACAGTGCGTTTCACCGACATGCATGAATGGATTTGTGAGCTGGATGGTTTTGATGACGATCCACAGAAATCCAACGAAAAAATATTGGAAGCTATCTTGCTGGTATGGCTGGATGAATATGAATAGTGAGCAATTTGCCTAAGGCAAAACTTCAAATAAAAAATAGTGTAAGCTCACCGATTCTTGCTCAATAGCTTGGCATAGTCTGTATTTAGTGGAAAACTGGCAATCGCCAGTTTTTTTATAAACCCTCACTGTGAAACAGTGAACAAATAAGATAAGAAGTGAGAAAAAATGACAAAACAAATCATGCCCATAACACTGTCTTATGAGCCAGCTAACGCTTGCTGGGGTGAAAAAGCACTAATTAGCTCAAATGAGCAGGGGATCACGATTCATTTGGAAGGCAATGGCAAGCTGGGCGCAATTCAACGTGCTGGGCGTAAAATTGACGGGCAAGGAATTCGCAATATTGCTTTAGTGGGTGATGGCTGGGATCTGGAAAAAAGTTGGTCATTTTGGTTGGGCTTTCGTTCACCTAAGGGATTACGTACAATTGAATGGCCACAACTCCCTGCGGCGGAAAAACAGGAGCTGGAGAGAAGGATCAAATTCATTGATTGGGTGCGTGATACCATCAACCTTCCGGCAGAAGATTTGGGACCAGAACAGCTTGCCCAAAGAGCTATCGATTTATTGCGCGGGGTAGCGGGTGATGCTGTTAGTTATCGCATCATCAAAGGGGATGAGTTGCGTGAACAGGGATATGCGGGGGTATATACCGTCGGCCGTGGCTCTTCTCGTGATCCCGTGTTCTTGGCATTAGATTTCAATCCAACAAAAGATGCAAAAGCACCTGTTTTTGCCTGTTTGGTTGGTAAAGGTATTACCTTCGATTCCGGTGGATACAGCCTCAAACCTTCTAATTTCATGGATTCTATGAAATCAGATATGGGCGGTTCAGCGACATTAACGGGGGCACTGGCTCTGGCAATCAGCCGTGGTTTAAAACATCGTGTAAAACTGTTCCTGAGTATCGCAGATAATATGGTGAGTGGTAATGCTTTCAAATTGGGCGATATCATTCACTACCGCAATGGTAAAACTGTTGAAGTGATGAACACAGATGCGGAAGGGCGTCTGGTTCTGGCTGATGGTTTGATTGATGCCAGTGCAGAAAAAGCACAACTTATTATTGATGCTGCCACTTTAACTGGCGCAGCGAAAACAGCAGTAGGAAATGATTACCACTCAATATTAGGTTTTGATGATCAACTGGTATCTGACTTAATGGCAGCGGCTGATAATGAAAATGAATTATTCTGGCGCTTACCGCTAGCTGAATTCCATCGTAGCCATCTGCCATCCAATTTTGCTGATCTGAACAACATTGCGTCACCGGCACATTCGGCAGGAGCAAGTACCGCAGCAGCATTCTTGTCGCACTTTGTCGAAAATTACAAAAAAGGTTGGGTACATATTGACTGTTCAGCAACTTACCGTAAATCCTCTGTTGAACAATGGGCTGCGGGTGCAACGGGATATGGTGTACGTACCATTGCCAATTTATTGCTGACAAAAGCGAAATAAACTAAAACACTTATTCTTAATAGCTCCTCTTGTGGGGAGCTATTGTTGAATTTATCGATGACCTTAACTTCAATTCAAACAGTACCGTCGGAGATTTTCATGAGCTTATTAAATGGATCTATCGCTACTGAAATAGAGGTTCCTGGCGGAAGCCTTATTACTCTAAGTCAGCCAGAAGAACAGCCGACTCAGCTTATTGAGTCACTAATTGAATTATTTAAACAACATAAATCTGTTCGACAGGCTTTTTTAATTATGGCCCATGATAAAAGTGTGGATGAAAAACCCAATGTATTAATTGGCTTGGAATTCAGTGTGACATTGACAGAAAATGAGATTAATTTGTTGATTCAAGAAGCCGGCGAACTGGCTTGCAAATATCTTGATGAAGAGGAATCTGTCGATTTTTGCCTGCTTGATGAACAAGAAGGGGGTATCAGCCATTTCTTGATTCATCATACCCAACCCTTTTATCAGCGAAAATTAGGGAGTTGGTTACGTGATACCATCCCTATTGTTAATCAATAACAACTTGATTGCTTTACCATGACACTATTTTCTTCGTCATGAAACCAGCTACTACAGCAATAGAATTTATTTTAAACGTAACGCATAACATTGCTGTTTCATCTATTCTGCCCTGTGACTTTCTTGTAATCTACTTTCATGTAATTTGATAACGCTGGCTAAACAAATATTGTGATGGACGTCGAAAGTTGGCAAGAACATGGGGTATAAATATAAGACGTATTCAGTTTGCCTGACTATCATTTCACGTATTCTTTACCAAACATGTGATATATACGATGAAAATCAGAGCGTTTTTCTACCTTACATGCCATTTGCCAATATTTAGAATGCCAGCCGGGAGATGTACTGGAATTCAAAGACGATGAGAGCAAGTCAATAGCATAGTGGTTATTATTAATTCAACGTAAACAGTGAGGAAAAAAGATGAAAAATTTTTTATTTGTTTTGCTGCTGGGCGCATTTTATATACCTGCTTCATTTGCTGATACATCAGTAACTAATAGTCAAAAAATAACAGATCAGGGATCTTCCCGTCAGGGAATGCTAAGAGAGTGTACAGATCTATTACCGACGGGACACAAATATACTATCAATATTATTGGTACGTCAGATAAAACTACCCAGGATCCTAAAGAAAAGTTCACAGGAAAATTTATAGTCTCTGATGAAAGTAAACAAGATATAAGCAAGAAAAGGGCTGACGAAATTAAGCCTTTTATTCAATGTGTAACAGAGAAGGTTTTATAATCGACATTGAGTGAAAAATACTAATTCAATGATCTTGGTCAGTATGCCTGTTTGGGAATTTATCGCCTGAACAGGCATTATTTTTATAAAATGATTATTTTCATCGTGTATAACGAAGCGAAAATGTGATTTATGCTAAAAAATGATATTTTCGCTAAGAAAGTTTTAATAAAATGTTGTGTTTTTTGTAGGCAAGCAGAAACTCTCCTCCTATAATCAACACCTATTTTTATCCCTGTCAGATACAGGGTAGAGTTGCCCTTCAGTTTTGTTTGGGGCGTAAAAATTAAAATGAATCATCACTGAAAGTGCCAAAGAGGTTACGCAATGACAATTGAACGTACTTTTTCCATTATTAAACCCAATGCAGTGAAGAAAGATGTTATCGGTTCTATCTATGCCCGTTTTGAAAGTGCAGGGTTTAAAATTATCGCAGCCAAAATGTTGCATTTGACGCGCGAACAAGCGGAAGGTTTTTATGCTGAACACAAAGGCCGCCCTTTCTTTGATGGTCTGGTGGAGTTCATGACCTCTGGCCCAATTATGGTACAAGTTCTGGAAGGTGAAAATGCCGTTCAACGTCACCGCGATCTGATGGGTGCCACTAATCCTGATAATGCCTTGGCTGGTACTCTGCGTGCAGATTATGCCGATAGTTTTACTGAAAATGCGGTTCACGGTTCTGACTCTACTGAATCTGCAAGTCGTGAAATTGCTTACTTTTTCAGTGATGATGAAATCTTCCCTCGCTGCTAACGCTTTTCGTTGTATGTAGCAATAGCTTCTAAGTAGCATATAAACAGTAAAGTTTGTACAATGATGCGCCCCACTGATTTGATTCAGCGGGGCGTTTATTATTTTATTTCAATGTCCATTCAATATGGCTCTGATTAAAAGAGAGAATGATCATTGAATTGGCAGTCACCGCATGAAAACTTAATGCTGAAATCAGATCAGCATAGAGCCGAAAGTGTAACAACGAGGCGATGTAACAATGTCCCAACTTAACGAAACCGTATCACCTGCAACTTCCGCCGTATCTGTCACACCTGAAAAGAAAAACGGTAAAATCAATTTGCTCGATCTTAACCGTAAACAAATGCGTCAATTTTTTGTCGATATGGGAGAGAAGCCTTTTCGTGCCGATCAGGTCATGAAATGGATTTACCATTATTGCTATGACGATTTTGAGCAGATGACCGATATCAACAAAGTGCTCAGGGCGAAATTGCAACAAGTTGCCGAAATCAGAGCACCCGAAGTTGCAGAAGAGCAACGCTCTGCTGATGGCACTATCAAATGGGCGATTACCGTAGGTGATCAACAGGTTGAAACGGTTTATATCCCAGAAGATGATCGCGCGACATTGTGTGTTTCATCTCAGGTGGGATGTGCTTTAGAGTGTAAATTTTGTTCTACTGCTCAGCAGGGCTTTAACCGTAATCTGCGAGTTTCCGAGATTATTGGTCAGGTTTGGCGCGCCGCCAAGATTATAGGATCACTGAAATCCAGTGGCCGTCGCCCCATTACCAACGTAGTGATGATGGGAATGGGAGAACCATTACTCAATTTGAATAATGTCGTGCCAGCAATGGAAATCATGATGGATGACTTCGGTTTTGGTTTGTCGAAACGCCGTGTGACATTGTCAACGTCTGGTGTTGTTCCTGCACTGGATAAACTGGGAGATATGATCGATGTTGCACTGGCAATTTCTTTACATGCACCCACTGACGACGTTCGCGACGAAATTGTGCCCATTAACCGCAAGTACAATATTGACGAGTTCTTGGCGGGAGTACGTCGTTACCTGACAAAATCTAATGCTAACCAGGGACGTGTTACGGTGGAGTATGTGATGCTTGATCATGTCAATGACAGCGTTGAGCAGGCGCATCAATTGGCCGAATGCCTGAAAGATACTCCTAGCAAGATCAATCTGATCCCGTGGAACCCGTTCCCAGGTGCACCTTATGGGCGCAGCTCGAACAGCCGTATAGATCGTTTTGCCAAGGTCCTGATGGGATACGGTTTTACAACCATCGTGCGTAAAACGAGGGGAGATGATATTGATGCAGCATGTGGGCAGCTTGCCGGTGATGTCATTGACAGAACCAAGCGAACCATGAAAAAACGCCTTGCAGGTGAACCTATTCAGGTAAAAACAGTCTAATTTTTGTTTAATATCTATTAATGGCTAAAAATCTGGCAAAGTTTAACATATCCTTATAAATGAAGATGGTATGATACGGAAATCAATAATTTGGTCTATAGTTTGTTTTGTCCTGTTAACGGGATGTGTGGAACGATCAACGCATCGCGCCCATCAGGTTGTTGCCATAGATACACGATTGCAGCTAGGGAAGGCTTATTTGGCGGAACGAAATTTACCGGCCGCTAAGTATCATTTTCAAAAAGTCTTGCTGGCGGAACCTCATCATCCAGAGGCACATCTGGGCATGGCACTGCATGAACAATATGCAGGCCGCCCAGAAACCGCCAGTCAGCATTATAGAATGGCGATGCAGTATGCGGCTGAAAGTGATACCGTAGTGCATCACTACTATATTTTTCTTTGTGAACAAAAGCAGTATGAAAAAGCTGAGCAATTGATCATGGAAAGTACGGCAAGCATGAAAAGCGACACAGGTCGTTATCGCTGTGATAAATGATTTTTCGCGTTCAACGCAGTATGCAGTATTTAGATGATTTCGCTACACAAATTAAGTGATATGTTCTATTAACTTAATTTGCGTAAATTCTTTAACCCAGAACAGTACCAGTATCCCTTGCTAATGAAGACTGAAACTTATCCAGAAGAAGCCAATCTGACAACAGGTCAGATTCTGCGTCAGGCTCGTGAAAAACATGAGCTTTCTCAGCAAACTGTGGCAGATCGCTTGTGTCTTAAACTGTCCACTGTTCGTGATATTGAAGAAGATAATATCCCGTCAAATATTTCACCAACATTCCTTCGTGGTTATATTCGTGCCTATGCAAAATTGGTTCAGGTGCCTGAATCTGAAATCTTGAGTACCTTGGATAAACAGATCCCCTCCAAGGCTATAAAAACGGCGCCTATGCAAAGTTTTTCAGCGGGGAAAAAACGCAAGAAACGTGACGGTTGGTTAATGAAGATAACATGGGCTGTTATTATTGTGTTGTTGGGAATGACATTCCTGTGGTGGTGGCAGAACTATAAAGTACAACAAACAGAACTGTCTTCAATGGCCACACAATCAAATGCTCAGAATAGTCAGATAACAGATTCTGAAAATAACCGACTGGCTCCAAGTGCTGGGGAAAATAATGTAGCACCTCTTAAAGAAAATCAATCCGTAACGGCTGCTCAAAATGGTGTTTCCCAAGGAAAAACATCGTCGGCAGAGGCAAATGGCACTGAAGTAAACAGTAATGCTCCAGTATCTTCCAGCGTGCCGGTATCCACAACAACAAATCAGTCTGCAACCAATGCAACGCCAGAAAATACAACTGCTGCTGCCAATGCAGAGGTGAATAGCGCTGTTGTGAGTCCCTCATCGACTGATGTAAATAATATCAATACGGCCAGTAACGATGAATTAGTGATAGATTTCAGCGATGAATGTTGGCTGGCAGTCAAAGATGCTAAAGGTAAGGTTTTGTTTAGCGGCATCAAAAAGAAAGGGGATAGTCTAAAACTTTCCGGTAAATTACCTTATTCGGTGAATATTGGCGCACCTGCCAAGGTTAAGGTTCAATTCCAGGGAAAACCCGTGGATCTGAGTTCCTTCGTGAAGAAAGGCATCACGGCTAAACTGACACTAAAATAAATGCCTTAACTGTTTTGGCAGAGTTATTCACCACAGCATAGTTGTAATTCTTATAAACAAAAATACAGGGATGTAGGGGAGTAATGTAAAAATGCATAATGAATCACCGATAAAAAGACGTAAATCAACACGTATTTATGTCGGTAATGTTCCCATCGGGGATGACGCACCGATTGCAGTGCAATCAATGACTAACACACGAACAACAGATGTTGAAGCGACAGTTAATCAAATTAAGGCGTTAGAGCGTGTAGGTGTTGATATTGTTCGGGTGTC
Organism: Xenorhabdus ehlersii; assembly: GCF_003610465.1. GTDB lineage: Bacteria > Pseudomonadota > Gammaproteobacteria > Enterobacterales > Enterobacteriaceae > Xenorhabdus > Xenorhabdus ehlersii. The sequence goes on from NZ_RAQI01000006.1 coordinate 91,193, forward strand.
TGTTCCAACAATGGATGCAGCCGAAGCGTTCAAGTCCATCAAACAGCAAGTCAATGTCCCTCTTGTTGCCGATATTCATTTTGATTACCGCATTGCCTTGAAAGTTGCAGAATATGGTGTTGACTGTCTGCGTATCAATCCTGGCAATATCGGTAACGAAGAGCGTATTCGTCAGGTTGTGGATTGTGCCCGCCACAATAACATTCCGATTCGCATTGGGGTTAATGGTGGATCGCTGGAAAAAGATCTACAGGAAAAATATGGTGAACCCACACCAGAAGCGTTGGTTGAATCGGCAATGCGCCATGTAGATATTCTTGATCGCCTGAACTTCGATCAATTTAAGGTAAGCGTCAAGGCCTCGGACGTTTTTCTGGCGGTAGGGGCATACCGTTTACTGGCGCAAAAAATTGATCAACCGCTGCATTTGGGGATTACGGAAGCAGGCGGAGCCCGTGCTGGTGCGGTGAAATCTTCAATTGGGCTTGGCATTTTATTGTCAGAAGGAATTGGCGATACGCTGCGTATCTCGTTGGCCGCAGATCCAGTAGAAGAAGTTAAAGTCGGTTTTGATATTCTGAAAGCATTGCGTATTCGTTCACGGGGCATTAATTTCATTGCCTGTCCAACTTGTTCGCGCCAAGAATTTGACGTTATCGGGACGGTTAATGCGCTTGAGCAGCGTCTTGAAGACTTAATTACCCCAATGGATGTTTCTATCATTGGTTGTGTCGTGAATGGCCCTGGGGAAGCTGAAGTTTCAACGCTTGGCGTAACGGGAGCGAAAACAAAAAGCGGTTTTTATGAAGATGGTATTCGTCAAAAAGAGCGTTTTGACAATAACAACTTGATTGATCAACTTGAGGCGAAGATTCGGGCGAAGGCAGCTATCCTTGATGCTAAGAACCGAATCAGCATCAATCAGCTTGATGAGTAATTTATTGGGGATATGAGCATATAGATTTGCTTGCAGATTGAACCTTGCAAGTATTCGCTTTTATAATCGGTGGCATTGTATAAATATTAATAAGAGATAAAACGTGACAAAAAATATCCCAGCTATTCGTGGCATGAACGACTGCCTTCCTGCTGAAACGGCCATCTGGCAACGAGTTGAATCTACAGTAAAGCGTGTGCTGTCAGGTTACGGTTTTAGCGAAATTCGGACACCGATTGTAGAGCAGACCCCGTTATTCAAACGTGCAATTGGGGAAGTAACTGATGTTGTCGAAAAAGAGATGTATACCTTTGACGATCGCAATGGTGAAAGCTTGACCCTGCGCCCAGAAAATACCGCAGGATGTGTCCGTGCCGGTATTCAGCATGGTCTGCTGTACAATCAGGAACAGCGCTTATGGTATATCGGGCCTATGTTCCGTTATGAGCGTCCACAAAAAGGCCGTTACCGTCAATTCCATCAGTTAGGCGCTGAAGTGTTTGGCTTACAAGGGCCAGATATTGATGCTGAACTTATTTTAATGACAGCACGTTGGTGGCGCGAGCTCGGCATTGCTGATCACGTCACACTTGAATTGAACTCAATTGGTTCATTAGAAGCCCGTGCAAATTATCGTGAGGCACTGGTGGCATTCCTTGAACAACATAAAGAGAAATTGGACGAGGATTGTCAACGCCGTATGTATACCAATCCACTGCGTGTATTGGACTCTAAAAACCCTGAAATTCAGCAACTTTTAAATGATGCGCCGGAGTTGTTTGATTATCTTGATGCCGAGTCAAAAGAGCACTTTGATGGATTGTGTCAGCTACTTGATAGCGCAGGGATCAAATACCGCATTAACCAGCGTCTGGTTCGCGGCCTGGATTATTACAACCGTACGGTTTTTGAATGGGTGACATCAGCGTTGGGTGCGCAGGGAACCGTCTGTGCCGGCGGTCGTTACGATGGCTTGGTTGAACAATTGGGCGGTAAGGCAACACCAGCGGTTGGTTTTGCCATGGGCATGGAACGTATGGTCCTGTTGGTGCAGGAGGTCAATCCTGACTTTGTTGCAGATCTGACCGTTGCCGATGTTTATTTCTCTTCCTTTGGTGAAGGTAGCCAGCAAGCGGCATTGATATTGGCCGAAAAAATCCGTGATCAACTGCCAGAATTGCGTTTGATGACCAACCATGGCGGTGGTAACTTTAAGAAACAGTTAACACGTGCAAGTAAACACGGTGCCAAAGTTGCCTTGATTTTGGGAGAAGATGAAATTCAGGCAGGCAATATTACAGTGAAAGATTTACGCAACGGTGAACAAGAAACGTTGTCACAACAAGCGGTCGCAGCGCGTTTGAGCGAACTGTTAGGCTAAGGAGAAAGACTCTAGTGCAAGTCTATACCACAGAAACTGAACAAGTTGACGCGATCAAGCGTTTTTTATCTACCAACGGTAAATACCTTGCTGTTGGCCTGGTGCTAGGCATTGGTGCTTTGTTGGGTTGGCGTTACTGGCAGAGTCATCAAACCAACCAATTACATAATACGGCGGCAGTATTTGAAGAATTGAACAAATCATTGGCGTCGGGGTCGAAAGAAAATGTTGTTGCCGTAGAAAAGTTCGCTAATGAAACGGGCAATGTCTACGGTGTTATGGCTGATCTGGAACTGGCAAAACAGGCTATTGCTCAGAATGATCTGGCTCAGGCAGAGAAAAATTTGCTAGCGGCATCCGGTAAAGCCAAAGATGAGAATATGCAGGCATTGTCTAACCTTCGTCTGGCTCGGGTTCAATTGGCGGAAGATAAAGCAGAAGTTGCGTTGAAAACGCTGGATTTGGTCAAAGGCAAAGGCTGGCAGGTTATGGTTGAGGATATTCGTGGGGATATTCTGGCTAAAAAAGGGGATATTGCTGGCGCACGTGCAGCTTATTCCACAGGGCTTGGACTTGATGGCCCGCAGGTAATTAAGGATTTTATGAAAATCAAACTTAATAATTTATCCAACTAAGGGAGCCAACTTCATAATGCAGCTGCGAAAAACACTCTTGGTTGGGCTGGTTGCTTCTGTTCTGCTGGCAGGTTGTTCAAGTGAACAGGATACGGTAACAATGTCACCGTTACCGAAGGTTGAAAATCAATTCAAACCTCGTATCGTTTGGGATAAGTCCGTTGGGAGTGGTACGGGGGAGTATTACTCTCATTTATCACCAACCTGGCAGGGTTCAACAGCTTATGTTGCTGACCGTCATGGTGTTGTCAAAGCATTTGATATAGACAGCGGCAAAGAGATATGGGCAACGGATCTGTCAGAAAAAGCAGGTTTATTGTCATCTCGTTTGCCAGCGCTGCTTTCTGGTGGTTTGACTGTATCCGGTGATCGTCTGTATGTTGGAACAGAAAAAGCAAAAATCATCGCGCTGGATGCAACGAACGGTAAGGTTGAATGGGAATCGACGGTTGCTGGCGAAGCGTTGTCCCGTCCTGTAGTGAGTGATGGTTTTGTCTTGATTCATACCGGCAATGGTATGTTGCAGGCATTACACGAAACTGATGGTAATATTGCCTGGTCAGTTAACATGGATACACCTTCATTATCCGTTCGTGGTGAATCCGCTCCTGCCGTAGCCTATGGTGCAGCTATTGTAGGTGGTGACAATGGCCGTATTAGTGCGGTGCTGTTGTCTGAGGGGCAACTAATTTGGCAACAGCGTATTTCTCAGGTAACGGGTTCTACCGAAATAGATCGCTTGAATGATGTCGATATGACTCCGGTCATTTCTGACAATGTTATTTACGCGATTGCTTATAATGGCAATTTGGTGGCAATGGATATGCGTTCAGGCCAAATCATCTGGAAGCGTGATCTGGGATCGGTGCATGATATGGTGGTCACTGACAGCAACATTTTCATTGTTGATCAAGATGATCGTATTTTGTCCCTGCGCAAGAGTGATGGCGTGACATTATGGTCGCAAAATGATCTCTTGCACCGTAACCTGACAGCTCCGGAAATGTACAATGGCTATCTGGTTGTTGGTGATGCTGAAGGTTACTTGCATTGGTTGAATATGGCTGATGGCAAATTTGTGGCGCAGAACAAGGTTGATGGTTCCGGCCTGTTGAGTCGTCCGGTTGTTGCCAGCGATAAACTGATGTTGCAAGCGAAGGACGGGACAGTTTATCTGTATACCCGCTAACTTCAGAGCGTGTTTTAAATAACACGAAATTATACGGCTCCTGGACAATAACAGGGGCCGTTTCGTCTTTTTAGTATCTTTGTATCTTGCTGTGATGAACAATATTGAGATGTCACTTTCAGCAGGGTATCGATTTAAATCTAGTCATGAGGCATCAAGAAAATGATACCTGTTGTTGCGCTGGTTGGGCGCCCCAATGTTGGAAAATCCACCTTATTTAACCGATTAACCCGAACCAGAGATGCGCTGGTAGCGGATTTCCCTGGCTTAACCCGTGATCGTAAGTATGGACGGGCAGAGGTTGAAGGGCAGGAATTCATCATCATTGATACGGGGGGTATCGATGGTACGGAAGAAGGCGTAGAAACGCATATGGCTACGCAATCTCTTATGGCCATAGAAGAGGCAGACATTGTTCTATTTATGGTTGACGCCAGATCGGGATTGATGCCTGCTGACCATTCGATTGCCAAGCATCTGCGTAGTCGTGAAAAAGCAACTTTTTTGGTGGCGAATAAAACCGATGGTATCGATATTGATACCTCTATAGCTGAGTTTTATTCACTAGGTTTAGGGGATGTTTATTCCATCGCAGCTTCTCACGGCCGTGGTGTAACACAATTGATTGAACGTGTGTTGTTGCCGTTTTCTGATAAAGAAGAAACGGAAGAAGACGTTGAATTAACGGAAGAAGAGGCTAACGCAGCTTATTGGGCAGAAATGGAGCAAGCCGAATTGGATGCTTCTGCTGAACAAGAAAAAGAGGAGGAGGCATTTGATCCTACAACTTTGCCTCTGAAACTTGCAATTGTTGGCCGTCCTAATGTGGGTAAATCCACATTAACCAACCGTATTCTGGGTGAAGAGCGTGTTGTCGTTTATGATATGCCTGGTACGACCCGTGACAGCATTTATATTCCCATGGAGCGTGATGGCCGTGAATATATTTTGATTGATACAGCGGGCGTTCGTAAGCGTGGAAAAGTCACTGAAACGGTTGAAAAATTCTCTGTGATTAAAACGCTTCAGGCGATTGAAGATGCCAATGTTGTGTTACTGGTAGTGGATGCTCGTGAAGGGATTTCTGATCAAGATCTCTCTCTGCTTGGTTTTATTCTTAACAGTGGTCGTTCCCTGGTTATTGCCATCAACAAATGGGATGGTATGAATCAGGAAGACAAAGATCACGTTAAGGATATGCTTGAGCTACGTTTGGGTTTTGTTGATTTTGCCCGTATTCACTTTATTTCTGCACTACATGGTAGTGGTGTTGGGAATTTATTTGAGTCAATTCTGGAAGCCTATGAAAGTGCAACTCGCCGCGTTAGTACTTCCTTATTGACCCGTATAATGCGCATGGCAGAAGATGATCACCAGCCGCCAATGATCCGTGGTCGTAGGGTGAAAATGAAATATGCCCATGCAGGTGGATATAACCCACCTATCGTGGTTATCCACGGTAATCAAGTAACAGATTTACCTGATTCCTATAAGCGTTATTTGATGAATTATTTCCGTCGTTCTTTGAAGGTGATGGGAACACCTATCCGCATCCAATTTAAAGAAGGGGCTAATCCTTATGCGGATAAGAAAAATACATTAACAGCAACTCAGCTCCGTAAACGTAAGCGTTTAATGGAACATCTGAAAAAACGGTAATTATTTAAAAATATTGATATAAATAGAGGGCTATTCTTAGCCCTTTATTATTTATGTATTTAAAGAATAGTTTAACCATCATAAAACAGAGCAGATAGAAATGATTTTAAAAATTAATCTAATTAGCTTTAAAATCTTTCAAACTTATCAATGGATTTATTGTATATTGAGTTTTATTAATTTAGGTATTTCTTTTTTATTATATTAAAAAGTATATAAATCAGATAGTAACGCTACTTTACTGGTAATGAATAACTATCTTCTGGTTCAGGATTTTTTCTATTTTTATACAATAAAGGATCATCCTCAGAGTTTAAGGCATCTTCTTTGGTTGATTGCTTCATGAGTTTGTTAACATGATCTAATGTTTTCAAAACATACTCTTTGTCATTAGCATCACAGGTTTTTGCAATATACTCCAATAAATAAGGGGGGATTATATTTTGTTTTTTTGCTTTATTGTCAATCATGATAATGCCCTATTTTGTATGTATGTTATGGTGTTGGTGTATATTTGTCCCAATCTGAATAGTAGCCAAACTAACCATGTTAGTCACTACTAAAAATGTAAATTTTTTTATGATATGACTTTTTATGATATGGCATGGAGGGATAAGATGATTAGTTTAATTAAATTAAGAGTAAATATATAAACGTAATCAAGACCTTCCCTGGTCTTGAATGATTAGAGAGGTATTACAACTTTTAGAGTAAAGTTCCGACTTGTTTCCATGAATGAGTCACAATATCTGAAATTTCCTTGCCAAATAATGTGCTAGCATTATCAACGGTTAGCTGTGCAAAATCATTAAAACTGGCTTTGTGGGATAATCGTTTGTCTAATAATGTATTATACCAAATTTTTCCAGCTTGTTCCCAAGAATACCCTCCCAACTCTGTTGCCAATAAATAGAATGCCTTATTAGGAATACCAGAATACTTGTGGACACCTCCATTATCATCTCTGACGGATAAATCTTGATATTGGTCCATATGACCAACTTGATTATCTTTCGGGTTTGCTGTTCCAGGATTTTTGAATGAGCGCAAGGCAACATTAGGATCATTGTCCGGATTAAGTGCAGGGCCAAATATTCCCTGACCTATCAACCAATCAGATTCGTTAGCCTTTTGGTTATTTGCATACTGTTTTACCATAATACCGAATACATCTGAGATCGATTCGTTTAATGCACCCGATTGATAGGCATAGTCAAGATTTGCTTCACTTTCAGTTACTCCATGAGTTAGTTCATGTGCAGTAATGTCAATGCAGGAAGTGAAATAGTTAAAATAAGGGGCATAACCATCACCGAAGACCATTTGATTATTATCCCAAAATGCATTCATATAGTTTTTTTGGTAATGCACAGTAGCAACTAATTTAAGACCCTTGTTATCAATAGAATTACGGCCAAAAATTTCCTGGTAAAATTCATATGTTTTACCAAGATAATTATAAGCCTCAGTAGCTGCAATATCATCAATCACAGCCATGCCTTCGCATAAAATTAATTTATCCCCTGGGTATTGATCATTATATTCAGCATTGTAAATAGTTCTATTTAATTTGTTGTCAAAACCTGGCTGATATCCATGAATTAATATATCCATTTCAGCAGAGCTGTTCATTAGATTGTAAACATGATCTAATGTTTTTAATATGTATGCTTTATCGATTTGGCCGCAAATTTTAACAACGTATTCCAATAAATATGGTGGGATGATACCAGATTTATTTAATTTGTCTTGATGATTGCGCATAATGATACCCCCGTTTTTTAGATGTTATGCATATTTTTATCTCTAGGGACTTTAATTAATTATTAATCTAAATGATGATTTTTTCTACTAATGGAAGGTGTTTTTGTTGGGATATAAAATATTAATTTATAAATATGATAAAGGGTTATCCTTAACCCTTTATCATTTATTTCAGGATTATCTTAACGTTACTGCTTAAAATATGAATTAGTATTTTATTAATGGTAATTTAATTATTCTTCGGAAAGTAGAACACCAACTTCTTTCCAACCATGACTAACAATATCTGACGTTTTCTTGTTGAATAATTTTTCAGCATTATCAATCGTCAGTTTGGCAAAATCTTCGAAATCTGCATCTGAAGATAGACGTTTATCCAGTAGCGTTTCATACCAAATTTTTCCTGCTTTTTCCCAGGCATAGCCTCCTAACTCCATCGCCATTAAATAAAATGCCCTGTTAGGAATGCCTGAGTGTATGTGAACGCCGCCATTATCAATGATGAAGGGGAAATCTTCATATTGATCCATATGACCAACTTGCTTATCTCCAGAAAATGCACTTCCGGGGTTAATAAAGGTGCGTAAGCTAACATCGGATTTATTTTCTGGGTTAAATTTTGGTCCCAGTAAACCTTGGCCTAATAGCCAATTGGATTCATCGACTTTTTGGTTATTAACATATTGTTTTACCATAATGCCAAATACGTCTGCGATGGATTCGTTAAGTGCGCCAGACTGATAGATATAATCCAGTCCAGCTTCGCTTTCGATAACACCATGGGTTAACTCATGAGCTATAATATCAATGGCAGAGGTAAAACGATTGAAGTATTTTCCATCACCATCACCAAATACCATTTGTTTTCTGGTCCAGAATGCATTCAGATAATTTTTTCCATAATGTACTGTAGCAACTAACTTGATTCCTTTGTTATCAAGAGAATTGCGACCGAAAACTTTTTTATAGAATTCATGAGTTTTACCAATATACTCATAAGCCTCATTAACTGAATCATCTGAACTCTCTGGCATACCTTCACTGCGAGATAACTCTTCCCCTGGAAATTCCTCTTTATTCTTAGCATCATAGATAGTGCGATGTAGTTTATCGTTCACCTCTTTTTTAGCTTCTTGTTTATCCTGTTGAGAAATAGTTTCTTCAGCAGGAGCATTCATCAATTGATAAACATGACCTAATGTCTTTAATACATATTGATTAGTATATGCATCACAGTCATCAGAGATATGTTCCAGAACAAATGGAGGAATTAAGCTGTATATGTTGGTTTGATTATTGCTCATAATAATACCCTGTTTTGTTGTTAGATGTTGTATTCGTTTTTTCGGGCCCGGAGTGAATACTAGCTGTAATTAATAGGAGAGTCATTAGTGTGAGTATTGACTTTTTATGGCAGGGTATTGCTAATGAAAAATAATAAATGTTTTTATCAGTATTATGATAAATAACCCATCTTTTTCAGATTAAATTTTTTATAAACAAGGAGTAAAACAGGAATAAAGAAATTGTCTTGTATTCCTGTTTTGAATTGTTATACCCAATCTTTTTTTATCAGAAATGAAGTATATAATTCAGATTCAGGAGAGTTTGCTTCTGGGGAGTAGCCATATTCCCAACGTACTAATGGGGGCATGGACATTAATATGGATTCAGTTCTTCCACCGCTTTGCAGGCCAAAAAGCGTTCCCCTGTCCCAAACAAGATTGAATTCAACATAGCGGCTTCGACGATATAATTGGAATTGTCTTTCATGCTCACCCCAGGTTAAATCTTTTCTTCTTTCTACAATAGGTAAATAGGCAGATAGGAATCCATGTCCGACAGCTTGCGTGAAATTAAAGCAGGTATCAAAATCAGGCGTATTCAGGTCGTCATAAAACAAGCCACCAATGCCACGTGGTTCATTACGGTGCTTAATAAAAAAGTAATCATCACACCATTTTTTATATTTAGGATAAATATCATCGCCAAACGGTTGACATAAATTTTTGGCAACGGTGTGCCAATGAATAGCATCTTCTTCGAAACCATAATAAGGCGTGAGATCAAAGCCACCGCCAAACCACCATACAGGAGGTTCACCTTTTTTTTCAGCAATAAAGAAACGTACATTTGCATGGCTGGTTGGGATATAGGGATTAAGTGGATGAATGACAAGAGAAACTCCCATTGCTTGGTAACTGCGACCTGCTAACTCAGGACGATGAGCCGTAGCAGAAGCGGGCATTGAATCTCCGGAAATATGTGAAAAATTCACGCCAGCTTTTTCGAAAACCTTACCTTCCGTCAACACACGGCTTCTTCCGCCACCACCATCTTCTCGTTGCCAGCAATCTTCCATGAAGATTGATTGACCATCAAGTTGTTCTAACTGCTTGCAGAGGTGATCCTGTAATGAGAGGAAAAAATTCTTAACTTGATATATATTAGGTATATTCATATTTATAATGTAACTAATTGATATTAAATAAATAAACCTCATTTTTTAATGAGATATCTTTTGTTTGTTTATATAATTGTTTATACATAGAACGCTGAACAAACCTATAAACAAAACATAAGATAAGAACAATGTGAGAGAAAAGAAAGAATAAGAGTGAATTTGTGATCAATAAAACGAGGCTAATGTGCTAACCGTTCTGATCTTGTGAAGAAGTTGCGGTTTATCTCGCTGAAAGTTTTTAGGAGGGACAACTACGAATGTTACTGCTAGTGAGAAGATAATCGTTGCGCGACAACGGCTGACGGCGGGTAAGGGTGCAAGGATTGTGGCTGTCCGTCTTTTCCCCAGACTATGACCGCATACGCATTACCATTCAGTAAGCAATGGCGCATCAGTGTTCGCTTAAACTGAAACGGGGTCTGGCAGTCGTTCGGGTATTCATTAAGCAGATAATCTACCGGGTGATCGCTCAACCATTCGCGGGATTCTTTCCCGTGCTGGTGCTGAACCCGATAGAGATAACAGGGCATGGTGGCAATGGCTTCACTAATCACCGTGACGGCATTCATCACGGCAGGTAAACCCTCGGCGGTTGAGGGGGAAACATGCTCGCCGGATTTGGTATTAGACATACCCGCCAGAGAAAGAAACTCATCAATACTGATACTACGAGTCTCAGCGGCTTTACGCTTAAAAGGCCACATAACTACACCTCAGACAGTTGCAGCCAGTAATGACACAAATCCACATCATGGGATTTGAGAGCATTCAAAGAGCGCTTGGCAATCTCAACACCGCTTTCAGGATAGGCGGGCAAACTGGTGATGGTGATTTCCCTCAGTTCCGCTTCTAATACCGTCCTGATATAAGGCTCCTGACCAATATCCCACTGATCTTTTAGCGCCCTGAATCCAAAGGACATACCGGAAATATCACCCCGTTCAACCAGAGTCAGCACATCACGCCCCAATTGCGTATCAGGCGGGGTTAGTTCGAAGCGTAATCCGGTGGCATCTTCGGTCAACTTCAACGTGCCAGATGTAGTACGGCCTAACAGGTTCATGTGATCATGCTCATACAATGCCCTGACATCTGCACTTGCTGTTAAGCTGGCACTAAATGCATTCGGGGCGAACTGTTCGACAAACTCATCCCACAGGATTTGGGATCGGCTGTTCCACTTAATCACATAACCGGTCAGTTTTTTATCACTGGCAGACAGGGAGGCAGTGCGGATTTCAAAATCATTATTCATCTTATGGACTCCAAGGCAGTCAAGGGGCTTTTCGCCCCTCTCGCTTATTTACTGGCTGCTTTCACTTCCAGCACCTTGATGGCGTTGGAGTCCACCAGACCGCCACCTAAGTACTTGTCGGTGTGTACCTTATAGAATCCCGGCTCGGTGATATTGTCGGGACGGGTACGAATACCTGTTTCATGGTCAACAATGAAATAACCGCGTTTGAAGTCACCCAGACCGATCACGCCATCGGGCATAAATTTGAGATAATGGACAGGTAAGCCTAGCAACATATCGGGATCACCCGCTTGTAAACGTTCGCGCCAGATGTAATCCCCATTACCGTTTTTCAGCTTCTGCACTTGGGCGGCGGTCGTGGAGTTCATTACCCACACCGCATTCTTACGGTACTTATTCCTGAGCAGAAATTTCAGGTCAATTAGGCTATCGGCTTCCAGTTTGGCAACTTCCAGCTTTTGCAGCGTACCAAATGCACGTACCTTGTCAGCTTGGGTGTCACGGGGATAAGACAGAAAGCCTTTGGCTTTTTTGCTGCCGTCACCGCTGACAAGATCCGTTTCTTCGGTATCAATGAAGGTATCGGCAATCTCGGCGGTCAGCCAGCCTAAGATATCCACATCGCTAAAGTCGATAATCTCTTGCGTGGTCTTGGGATAGGCGTAGACAGGGAACAACTTAATACTGACTTCTTCCATTTTCGGAGTGGTTGTCTCGCCGCGTGACTTACCTTCTTCGCCGTGTGCCACCGCCGCACCACCGACCGAAACAAGCTGTTTATATTCGTTGCTGCGAGTGGTTTTGAGCGTACAGATTTGGCGCATCACTGACTCATCAGCCAATTGCTGCATGATCTGCTTATTCAGTTCGGGGATAACGGTATAGCCACCTTCGGAGGGGACGCCTGTAGACAAGGTGCGGGTTTCTCCGGTCACAATATAGTGGCGGAGTTCGTCATTGCTGAGTTTTTCATTGGTAGGCTGGTTCTTGGCCTGATTGCGTTCTTCATCCGATAACGCCTCATAACGGGCAATTTCTGCATTCAGGGCATCGGACTGACTGCGCAGCTCGTCGAACTGTTTGGCTTCATCGGGATTGAGTGAGCGTTTTTCGTCTTCGGCTTTGGTGAGCAGCGAACGCATTTGCTGGGTTAAATCGGCTTTCTGTTGGCGTAATTCGAGTAGTTTTTTCATGGTGTTTTTGGAATAGTTATTTTCTTTAAAACACTATTTAACACCGTGAAAAATAATAAAAAAGCCTCTGTGATTTAGAGGCTAAACAAGGGGAAACATGAAGATAAAATATTTACAAAACATTTCATTTACAAAGTAATAAATTTTTTACGTAGGTTGTTGGTGACATCCACGATATTTTATCACATGTCAGATAACCATCATTTTTTAACTTATAGCTAACATAAAAAGAGACAGGTAAGCTGATGATGAATGATAAAATTGCCAACCAAACCATAAAGTTAACAATCACTTTATTAAATTTAGGTTGCCTATTAAAAATAAAGAAAAAAATAGAGCATAATAACGCGTAAAATAATAGAGGTGAAGTCATGACACCAATAACAACAGTGGCAGAAAATGTTATTTCATCTTTCATTAATATTAATGAAACAGCATCGCCAATAACGAAAATAACCGTAAATATTACTAACAATAATAATATTAGCACACCTAATGCTTGGAGGTATTTACTATTCACCTAAACCTTCCTAATTCATTAAAAAAATGCTGTAAATCCGCTTCCGGTGTTCTTGGTTTTCTTTTCATTTCTTCTTTCAAAAGTGCTATTAATTTTTCACTTATCCCATATTGCTTATCAAGAGTATCTAAAATATAAGCCGCTAGAACTCCAACAGCTAAAACTATCAGAGCAACGGCAATAATACTTCCACCTAAAAATGCAGTGGCAGTTAAAAGTGATCCTACAACCCAGGAGGAAGCAGCAATAATAGCAGTTTTAGCCATATCCATGGTTACATTTCCAAGAAAATCGGCTAGCATATATTCATCCTTAAAAATACTTTCTATTACTCGATATCCAATAGAAAAAATGATGGAGAATCTAATTCCTTGAACAACGCTTGCATTAAGACCCTGCTGCCCAATTCCCATTCCAAGCATTTGGGGATTTTGGGCACGATATCGTGTCCCCATGATACGATTCCGAAGACCTGCATGCCCTGATATGTGAATATACCTTTCCCCATTTTTTCCTACATGTTCTACCGCTTTAATGCTTAAGCTCTTAAATTCTCGAACAACATCATGGAATCCACGTGAATCATAGATGTTTCCTGCGTAGGTAGATATGGGATCAGTGACAGAAAATACACGCGCCATAGGATCTTTTTTCTTGTTTCCTGCGTCCACACCTCTTGCAAATGCTTCTTCATAACTTAGGTGTGTTTCGTTCATACCTCTTGCAAATGCTTCTCCATGATTTGGACTTTGTGGACGGCGGGGACTGATATCCTCAATAATGCTTTGAGCTTCTGATAATGTGAGAACAAAGTGATACTGGGTATTATCCCTCAATACTTTTTCTAGACCAATAGCATCAAAAAATTCATGTTGAGGCTTTAGCTGATTAATTCCCACATTCCCCCTTAAAACATCCCCCATATAGCCATCCCAAGTGGGATTATATTTCTTATGTGTCATTCCTCAATTCTCCGTAGCACTCAATATCAAATTAATAATTGATTGACTTGTGTCAAGATTTCCGATTTAGCATCAATTAAGCAGGATATAACAACAATGCTTACCCATTCCAGCATGGAAAAGATCCTCCTTTAAATTTGTGATGAATCTCTATTCTTAAGCAAAATCAGACAATTACTTAATTTTAATTTCAGTCATACCATAATAAAAAAATTATGCACTAAATTTATTATCCCAGACTCATCCGGCTTTTATTTGCCTGCCAGAGATACCCCCTATAAATCTTTTTTCTCCTCTCAGTTATGCACCCTCTGCACATTCCCCTGAAAGCCTTGCTACATCTGGGTTTTTGGCAATTAATATAATATTCATTAACTGTAACCCCTATTCACCCCTTTTTTATCCTAATGAAGAGAATGTATATTTGATGTATAGCTAAGAAATAACTATACCTCTATTATTTTCCTTTAAATACAGATAGATATTTAAAATGATGTAGGGGATGCAGACTAAAACATAAAAAGTTTATTGAGGGGATTTAAATCCTCCACACTCAGGCACAGACGGCAGCCACTCTTCGGCCTCCTCTGATAACTCAACGTTATAAGAGTAACCTTTCTTGGTTCGCACTTTCCGATACTCCTTTTTGTATTCCATCATAATTTTAGGCAGTGATTCGCCGAACTTGGTCAGTGTAAGCGGGCGTTCAAAGCCGTGTGCTTCCATAAAAGAGAGGTAAGCGTGATACAAATACAGCCTCGGTGCGCGTGGGCTGATATTCTTATTACCCATTTTCATCCCGACAGTATCGGCTACAGGTATTAGATAATCACAAAAACGATATAACGGATCTGAATTGCTTTTCACCGTTAACGCCTCGTTAGAATCGCGTTGTGCCTGTAGTAGCTTTTTAGCTTTGTTCTGGTCGGCAAATTCGTTTAATAAATGGCGAATAATAACGGGCAGTTCCCGACGGATTTTCTCCGGCAAGTGTGGATCTTTCTCTGACTCTTTGACCGGAATGTTAAACGGGAATATCACCCGCCGCCGTGCTATGCTGCCGTTGCGTTCGGTGAAGCTCATCGGTTCATTATTGGTGGCTAGTACCACGGCTTTAATCACAGTTGAGAACTGTTTCTCATATTTTCCGTCTACTTCAATCAGGTCGCCGCCTGTCACCGCCTTAATGCCTGCGCCCTCACCGACATATTTAACCTGATCGGGCAGCGTAATCAGGCTTTTCCCAACGAATTGATAGCGGCCTCTGGCTTCGTCCAGCGCTCGCATGTTGCCACTGGCGGTATTGTGCTCCCCTGCTAATAAGGTTGCAATATAGGTAAAGATGCTTTTACCGCTGCCACCTTCGCCCGTCACTTCAATAAATAGCTGCCAGTCATAGCGGTTTGCCAGAATCATAAACAAGGCCGCTTTGATGCGATTCATTTTGTTTTCATTGCTTCCTGCCGCATGAGATAACCAGCGGTAAAAATCTGGGGCATGATCCGGCAAATTTTCACCGACAGCAGGCGGGGTGAATGCAATGCCGTTATGGTTCATTAACCAGTGTTCCGACTGATGAGGAGTAAATTGTTGTGTCGATAATTCATACACTCCATTACGAAACCCGATTAAATCCTGCCGCTGCTCGCCGATAACAGGCACTTGTAATTTCATGGCATAGATAGCGTTATTGATCCCGTTCGGGCTGTAAGGAGTTTCGTGCTGGTCAAAGATTGCCACCATTGCGCGGCGCAGCTCATTATCCGACACGGTTTCCCATGTTGTACCGTTATAGTGGTAAACCATTTCACTATCAGGATTAACTGCCACTTTACTGTATCGCTCAACCAATAGCGCCCCGCGCTGACTGGCTGCCATTTGTGCCAGATTGTTATTGGCCTTTTTGGGCTTTGTTTCGTGGATAATCACCGCTTCTGCTTCCATGAGTTTTTGCTCCCCAACCTGATATAACCCGTTGCTGAATGCCTGCTTTGCCATCTTAATGCCGTAGCGCTGGCGATAATCGTCCCAATCAGATTTTAATTCCGTAGGCGGTAACGTTACCCAGCCGTTAATCGCTATAGAGGCTTTTTCTGCCGCTATCTTGCCGACATTCTTTTTTAACCTACCATTTTTGTCCCGCTCTTCCGGTTCGTGCCAATCGTTATCAGCAGCAAGGATGATTTTTGCGTTGGGCCACTGTGTTCTGAACTGTTCGGCAACCGTGAGTAAATTACTTTCATCAATGGCCGCCAGCACAACGCCTTTATGTAACTGCCTGACCGTTAAAGCGGTGGCGTAACCTTCGGTGATAATGAAAATGTCCGGCGTTCCGGTAATTTTGGATATGGGGATAAAACTGCCTTTCTTCTGCGTACCTGCAACAAGGCGTTTTTCACCGTTCGGCTTGATGGTTTGTGCGCCCGTGATTGTGCCATCCAGCGTTTGAGTCACCAGCAGCAACGAACCATCTTTTAATAACCGCTGATTGGGGCATTGCAGCCCCTTTTTCAGCAGATATTGAGATTCGCCCTTAACAGCGGTGGCAACCAGTGCCATGATGCGTTCAGCAATAGGTTTTGCTGCTCTAGATTGTTCTTTGGCGATCTTGGGTTCCGGCAAAGGCATTGCCAGCACATCCGCCACCAGCTTAGCCGCGGCAAAGACGGTGATCCCTTTGGTTCTTGCCACCAAATCCAACCCATCACCGTGATTCGGCTCATCGCACTGGCGACAATGCCAGTCGCCGTTATGGTTATCATCGATAAAGTGAAAACGGTCAGTTCCGCCGCATATCGGGCAAGCACCATGCTTTCCCTTGGCGGGAATATCAACGCCACAAGCGGGTAACAGGTTTTGCCAATAATTGGCGGCGGATTGCTTCACTGCACGAATAACATCTAACGGACGGCTTTTTTGAATATTATTTCCCTGACTCATGATCACTTGTCCTCGCCATTAACAGCCGCATAAAGCGAATAGTAAACTTCCTGATTGATATCACAGGCCAGTGAAAGCAAATCATGTAATTCTTCGGAACAGTGCTGGCTAGACTGTTCAAGAATGATCTCATATAAAGAGATGCATAAACCCGCCCGAAACGCGGCCTGATCTAATGGGTCGGATTTCCTATACACAACGCAATTTAATAATTTATTCACAAGAGGCTGTGGAGAATGTTTCAACAAAGCTCGGTGAACCTCCTGATGAATATCGCCCGCCAGTGCAATCAGATTATTTAAGTTGATTTCGCATTCATCTTTGGCTTTTTTGGTAATAAATGTGAAGAGTGAAACACCCAGACTTGCGCGATATAGCGCCTGTTTTAATGAGATAGGTTTATTACTCATGGTGTATCTCCTGACGTGATACGAAGATCAGTGAGGACATACCAGCCAGCCGCTGAGTGCCGGATGCAATTAGGAATGTAAATTTTAGGCGAGTTTGGTTAGACTGTATGTCAGCCATAGCATTAGCTCCGATAATGTTGTGGTTAGACGCCTCGATAGTGTTACCGCACTTCGGGGCGTCGCTGTTTTTGTTCCTTGAATGATTCAAGGTGTCAGCCACTATGTTATTTTTAAGTGTCAGCCACGTCAATCCTTTTTCATGAAAATTTTTTGTGTATACTGTCAGCCACCAACTACTAATGGATACAGATATGGCAACGAAAGCAATAAATGCAAAGTCAAAAAAATTAGAAGCACGTGTACCGCATGAACTTGTTGACTCAATGGAAAAACTTAAAGAAGAGGGTGAAAGTACCGCACAATTTATAATTTCGGCTATGACAGGTGAAATTAAACGCCGCCAGCGCAAATCCAAAGCATCATCTGAGCAAGAATAATCAATTAACCCTCTAAAAGAGGGTTGTCTCTCAAATTGATGGCTGCTTAATCTTAAAGAACCTCTATAGCTAGTACTTACCATTAATCCACTGATTCCCAAAAATTAAGCTGATTTTAGAGTGAGTTAGATCGCAACCAATTAAGGTTGTTAATTTTTCCATGATGTTATTCTTTAATTGGTACGTTTACGGCTATACGGGTTATTTACGTTTTCTACTGTGGGCGGATTACGTACCCAATGCAGCAAATCACTGAGCAACCAAGCACAGGAATTGCGACCTAATGGCTTACGGGCAGGGAAACGGCCTTCATTTTCCAGTTTCCATGCTGACGTTCTGGAAATAGAGGTGATGTGCTGGCGTTCTTTTTCACGGATAAGACGATCATAAGGTTCACCATATTCGGAAAGGATGGAGCGACGTTCTTCTGGTGTAGGAGTGCTGTATTGCATGATTATGTTACCCTCACTGTTTAATTGTTTTTGTGAGGGTATTTTACTTAATAGAAATTATTACGAAAGAAAGCCACATTTGTTACGTATATATCACAATGATCATGTTCATCATCAAACTCATTAGTTCCCATTATTGAGCTGTTTTTAATATAACCACGTTATCATGATTACCCGCTAATAGATCCAGTCGCTCGCACCACTGGTTTAAAGCAACTCGTTTCTCTGGTAGGTATTGGCTCTTGTTGTATATCGCCATGACGCTCGGCAAGATATGACCTAAAAGTTGATCTACGATATGTGGAGCTACTTTCATATCATTTAATTTTGTGGAAAAAGTGCGCCTTAAATCATGCAGAGACCATTTATCTACATGGCCTAATCTTCTCCATATCTTCGTTCCATACTCAGATACTGTTTCGGTGCTTTTAAGTTCTCCTAATAGATAATCATTTTT
Source organism: Xenorhabdus ehlersii (assembly GCF_003610465.1). Classification (GTDB taxonomy): domain Bacteria; phylum Pseudomonadota; class Gammaproteobacteria; order Enterobacterales; family Enterobacteriaceae; genus Xenorhabdus; species Xenorhabdus ehlersii. Next base: position 109,911 of record NZ_RAQI01000006.1, read on the forward strand.
ATTATTTTGATAAACAAGGTTTTCTAAGAATGATTTCATACGCTCAGGTATCGGGCGAATAATTCTTTCACCTGTCTTGCTATTTTCTTTTGGGACAGTCCATAACATAGAATTCAAATTCCATTCTGAACATTTAGATAATCTGATCTCTCTCGTCCGGCAACCAAATACAATCAAAATTTTCAATAACTTATTATAATAGGGCAGGTAGCTTCCTGATCTTATAGATTCCCATAATTGACCAAGTTCATTATCTTCTAAATAACGCTGGCCTTTAGTTTGTTTTTTTCCGACATCAGAAATAGTCAAATCATCCAATACATGGCTAATTGCATATCTTCTTACACGGCAAAATTTTAGAGATTGTTTGCATAATTGAAGCATCCCGCCAGCAGCCACAGGAGCTTCCTTTTTCATTTTATCAAAGCATTGTAGCCAATATGTTATTTCACAGTCAGATAATGCCATTTCACCAATATAGAGATAAATATGCTTTTCTAATTGGCGAATGAGGGCATCAATATTGGCTCGATTGTCTCTGCCATAGTGTTCGATCCAATACTCAATGGCGTCTTTTACGGTGACTGGTTTTAATGATTCCTGCATCGTTAAATTAAATTGCAGCTTTGGATCTTTACCGGATGCCAACCAGTTACGGCATTTATCCCGTGTTTCACGGGCTTGCTTGAGGGGCATATCAGGGTAGCGCCCAATGGTGAGACGGTTTAACTTTTTACCATCAAGTCGGTAGGTAAAGACCCAACTAATACCACCAACTTTAGATGCTTTTGCACTCAATCCAGCGCCATCGGCAAAAAATTCAATCTTATTCCTTTCTTTTCCGTGTAGGGTTTTAAGTTTTTTATCACTGAGCTTGTTTAATTCGGCAGCCATGATCATTAAAGATATTTATATAATTGTTTATACATAGTGTGCTGCAAGAGAGGTAAAACGTCAATAAGCACTGGAACAATATACAGGTAGATAAATAATTAATCATTTGATTTTAAAATAAAAACAATAATCATAGACAAACATCGAAACATTAAACTAATATATATTAGGTATATTCATTTCTGCTTTCATTTTGGTTAGTTTATAAAGATATGCAGTATACCTGCTAGTACCAATAAACGCATTTTCATATTGATTCCAAAATAAAAGCAGTGATAATTAACATTGATTCAACTGCTTATTAAATAGGCTTACTAACTATGGAAATTCGGGTATTTCGGCAAGACGACTTTGAAGCCGTTATCACACTTTGGGAACGTTGTGATTTGATTAACTCTGGTGATGATCCAGAAATAGATATTGAGCGTAAACTTACTCATGACGCTGATTTATTTCTGGTTGCTGAAGTTGCGGGAGAAGTGGTTGGTACAGTTATGGGCGGTTATGATGGACATCGTGGTCATGCCTATTATCTGGGAGTGCATCCTGAATTCAGAGGCAGGGGAATAGCCAATGCATTGATCTCCCGCTTGGAAAAGAAATTATTGGCCAGAGGTTGCCCCAGTATTTTGATTGTGGTTCCAGAAGAAAATGATGCAACAATCTGCATGTGTGAAAAAATGGAATATGATTATTTGGGCCAAGAAAATGTCATGTTTAGCAAGCGATTGATTATTGATTAAATGAATCGTTAGATAAATATACAAGCCATGAAATGGCTGAATGGAATCATACTATTTATATACCTCTCTATTTAGCCATTATCTTTTTGAATCATTACTTTTTTGATGAAGCATGAATAGAGTGTACCCATCTTCTCATATATTTGTTTTTTATAACAAGAAGATCTTTTGACATTACCGGCTTTTCATTGTCAATGTAAAGTATCACTTTAATATTCCCATTCTCATCCTTAGATAGAAAATAATGCTCAGGTATAGAGTATGTGGACTTTCCTTTTAATACAATCCAGTCAGAAGGCTGTTGATAATTAACATGATATTGATAAGGAGTATTCATTATTTCTCTCTTGGGTTATATCACCTAGCCAATGAGCCATAACAGGGAAATATGAAAATAATCATTGGCAGTCAGGTACGGATGAAGATTTAAAATACTATTTGACCATACAGTTTATCTTATAAATAGATGTGCAATACTTGATAAATAACATCTTTTAAACATGATTTTGATGTTTCTGTTGATGAATGGTTTGTATATTTACAATTGAATGTTTTTTTTAGAATGTGGTCTGATAGATATCAAATGACAACGCCATAGAGCCAAAGGTAAGAAAACAGCGATGGATAAATTTTTTGCATTTAATTTCTGTTCTAAACAGAAGAGAGTTATGGTAGCCAGCAGTTTAGTCGGATGCTCATTCTTATTGACGGCTTGTGCTGGAACTTTAAGAATGTCATGGCCTACTTTATCACCTTTTAATTGGTTTGGTAGTTCTTTAAGCGTTTCTGAGCAGGGTATAGGAAAAATCAATAAACAGACGGATATGTCCCAATCTGCGATCGAAAAAGGATTGGCGGGAAAATATCGTCTGCGTAGTGGTATGGAGATGCAAGATGGCAAGTTAGTGAGTGTTATTCAGGGCATGGAAGAAGGTCAGGTAAAACTGGAATTTCATGGTCTGGTCAATGGTAAAGTTAATCGTATTGACGTGCTGGATGATGAGGTTAAAACAGTTTGGGGAACGAAAATAGGCACACCTTTCTCCGATCTCTATAAGCAGGCATTTGGAAAATGTCAGCGCTCCCATGATTTCACTGTGCCACCTACAGTCATTTGCACTGCTCCACAAAGTCAGCATATCAGTTATGTTTTTACCGGAGCTTGGGAAGGCCCTGAAGGGTTAATGCCTTCTGATGATGTTTTGAAGAGCTGGAAAGTTTCGCGTATTATTTGGAAATCCTGATAAACGCCTACAACTAGCTTTATATCAAGTAAAAAATCTTTTAATCCATTTGTATGATGAGGGCAGAGTGCCAGAGTTCAAACCGTTTCAGTTACTTGAAAAGCGGCTGGCACCTGTAACCTGATATTTTCTACATCTTATCGCTTTTCATCATTTCTCATAAAAATTCGGTATATAAAACAGGAGTCAGTAAACTACCCTGTTATAAAGATTCTGGATACAGTAGAGAAAGTGTTGTCAAATGGTGTGATGAGTAAGGTGTTAGATGAAAATAGTGGCAATAAAAAATAAATTATTAAGCGGAATGACTAGCCTGTTGTTTTGTGCCTGTCTCAACGTTTATAGCTCTAACGCCTTGGCTGTTGAGTTGCTGAATAGTTCTTATGATATTGGACGAGAATTATTCTTGAGCTTGAATTCGGAATTTGAAAAACAATGGAATGAACAGAACCCGCAGGATAAACTAGCTATAAAGCAGTCCCATGCAGGTTCATCTAAACAAGCATTGGCCATTTTGCATGGATTGCGGGCAGATGTCGTCACTTATAACCAAGTCACAGATATTCAGATCTTGCACGATCGCGGCAATCTCATTCCCGCTAATTGGCAGCAGCGTTTGCCGAATAACAGTTCTCCATATTATTCCACCATGGCATTTTTGGTGCGCAAAGGTAATCCCAAGCATATCCAAACTTGGGAAGATTTAGTGCGAAATGACGTCAAGTTAATTTTCCCAAACCCAAAAACGTCAGGTAATGGACGCTATACCTATTTGGCCGCATGGGGCGCTTTTCAGCAAAAAAATCCGCATGATCCCGCTAAGGTTCGCCAACTGATGCAGCATTTTTTACAGAATGTAGCGGTGTTTGATACCGGAGGTCGTGGGGCAACAACTTCCTTTATTGAGCGGGGAATAGGGGATGTGTTGATTAGCTTCGAATCTGAGGTCAATAACATTCGTAAACAGTATGGGGAAGATAATTACCAAGTCATTGTACCTCCAGTGAATATTTTGGCTGAATTCCCTGTAACCTGGGTGGATAAGAGTGTTCAGAAAAACGGTACGGAAGCAGTTGCTAAAGCGTATTTAGATTATCTGTATAGTCCGGCAGCCCAGCAAATCATAGCCCGCTTCAATTATCGTGTAATCGATCAAAATGTTATGAAAGCACAGCACTCCCGTTTTCCTGTAACCAAACTGTTTCTCCTCGAAGAACAATTCGGTAGCTGGCCTCAAGTAATGAAAACTCACTTCAATACTGGCGGTATGCTTGATCAGTTATTGAAAGAAGGGCACAAATAATGTGGGTATTTAGCAAACGAGTCTTGCCCGGATTTGGGCTGAGTTTAGGCTGTAGCCTGTTTTATGTCTGCCTTATCCTGCTATTGCCTTTAAGTGCTCTGGTAGTACAGCTTTCCAGTATGACATGGGTGCAATATTGGCAAGTCATCATCAACCCACAGGTTGTTGCCGCTTATAAGGTGACATTGTTGGCCGCAGCGGTTGCCAGTTTGTTCAATATGTTTTTTGGCATGTTGATGGCTTGGATATTAACGCGCTATCAATTTCCTGGACGTAGTTTATTAGATGGTTTGATGGATTTGCCATTTGCTTTACCGACGGCGGTTGCTGGTTTAACGCTAGCGACACTCTTTTCTGCAACTGGGTGGTATGGGGCCTGGCTTGGTCATTTTGATATCAAAGTCGCCAATACCTGGCTGGGGATTGCGGTCGCAATGGCATTCACTAGCCTGCCGTTTGTGGTGCGCACTGTTCAGCCTGTGCTTGAAGAACTAGGCCCTGAATATGAGGAAGCGGCACAGACATTGGGAGCAAGCCGTTGGCAAACTTTTCGGCGGGTGATATTACCAGAGGTTTCACCTGCATTGATTGCCGGAACTGTGCTCTCTTTTACTCGTAGTCTGGGAGAATTTGGTGCCGTGATTTTCATTGCCGGCAATATTGCCTGGCAAACCGAAGTTGCCTCACTGATGATCTTTGTCCGCCTGCAAGAATTTGACTATCCGGCTGCTAGTGCGATCGCTTCCGTTATCCTCGCAGCGTCGTTATTACTGCTGTTTAGCGTCAATATATTGCAAAGCCGCTTTGGTAAACGGATAGGGGGACATTAATGACTGAATTTTCCACATACACAGTGGCACAACGTCCCGCTATAAATTGGGGGAAATGGTTACTGATCGGCACTGGTGTATTTTTTTCGCTTCTGTTGTTGGTCATACCGATAGCATGGATTTTCTTGACTGCCTTTTCTAAAGGAATCGACATGGTTGCCCAGAACCTTTTCGATTCCGATATGCTGCACGCTATCTGGCTAACCGTGATGATTGCGCTTATTACCGTTCCCCTTAATGTAGTTTTTGGTGTGATGACGGCATGGTTAGTGACACGTTTCCAATTCCCAGGCAGACAATTATTGCTGACATTAATTGATATTCCGTTTGCGATTTCGCCGGTTGTAGCAGGATTACTTTATCTGTTGTTTTATGGTGCGAATGGCTGGTTGGGGAGTTATGACATCCAATTGATGTTCTCATGGCCGGGTATGGTATTGGTGACAGTGTTTGTGACATGTCCGTTTGTGGTCCGTGAATTGGTGCCGGTGATGTTGAGTCAAGGTAATCAGGAAGATGAAGCCGCCCTATTATTGGGTGCCTCCGGCTGGAAGATGTTCTGGCGTGTGACATTGCCAAATATTCGTTGGGCATTGTTATATGGCGTTGTTTTGACCAATGCGCGGGCGATTGGGGAATTTGGTGCTGTGTCTGTAGTATCGGGGGCCATTCGTGGTGAAACCTATACGCTACCTTTGCAGGTTGAGCTGTTGTATCAAGATTACAACACGGTTGGCGCATTTACGGCTGCGGCCTTATTGGCGGTGATGGCGATTATTACTCTGATTGTCAAAAGTGCATTGCAATGGCGTTTAAGCCGCCAGCAAGGGTAGGTTAGGAGCGGAATATGAGTATTGAAATCAGTAAAATCAGTAAATCTTTTGGTCGATCTCAGATACTGAATGAAATTTCACTGGATATTGAATCTGGTGAGATGGTAGCCCTGCTTGGCCCATCGGGTTCTGGCAAGACGACACTGTTGCGGATCATCGCAGGGCTTGAGCAGCAGAATGCGGGCCAATTGAAATTCCACGGCCAAGATGTCAGCCGGCTACATGCAAAAGATCGGCGTGTTGGGTTTGTATTCCAGCACTATGCCTTATTTCGCCATATGACGGTATTTGATAACGTGGCTTTTGGCCTGACGGTTCTTCCTCGTCGTCAGCGTCCCCATGCTGAGGCATTGCGTAGTAAAGTTATGGCTTTGCTGGATATGGTGCAACTTGCCCATTTGGCAGAACGTTATCCATCGCAGCTTTCTGGTGGGCAAAAACAGCGTGTGGCATTAGCAAGGGCATTGGCGGTTGAACCACAGATCCTCTTGTTGGATGAACCTTTTGGTGCATTAGATGCTCAGGTTCGTATGGAATTGCGTCGTTGGTTGCGGCAGTTACATGAAGAATTGAAGTTTACCAGCGTATTCGTTACCCATGATCAGGAAGAGGCAATGGAAGTGGCTGACAGGGTGGTACTTATGAATCAAGGGTGCATTGAACAGGTTGGTACTCCTCAGCAAGTATGGCATGAACCGGAAAGCCGATTTGTCCTTGAATTCATGGGGGAAATAAACAAACTGAATGGTGAAATTAAAGGTTCCCAACTCTGGATTGGCGGGAAAATTTTTCCATTGAATATCACACCGCTACATCAAGGAAATGTTGATGTATTTTTTCGGCCTTGGGATATGACGCTTAGTGCTAAGCAAACACTTGCTTGTCCTTTGCCAGTGCAGGTTGTGGAAGTGAGTCCGCGCGGTCATTTTTTCCTCCTATCTGTTCAACCGCTAGGATGGGGAGATGAATACCTGTCAGTGATTTGGCGGGATGATTCATCCATACCGGTTAGGGGAAATGACTATTTTATTGGCGGCACAGGTGCTCGCTTGTATGCCGGGGATTTGCCATTAAAAGTGTTGCGATTTGCTGAATCTGCTTGATTTAATTCATCTTTATATTGAATCCCTATTTCCCGCAATGCAAGGAAGTAGGGATTTTTTGCTTAATGTCTTGCTACAGTTTCCTTAATATGATTATTTGTTTATCCATTCTCATACGAACTAGGTAATGCTGTGGCAAGCTTGGAAGAATTTATAGGTAATACACCACTGGTAAAATTAGAACGAATTACAGAATGTGTTGATGCTGAGATTTGGGTAAAGTTGGAAGGCAATAACCCGGCGGGTTCCGTAAAAGACAGAGCAGCGCTTTCGATGATCCTGCAAGCGGAATTGCGTGGGGAAATCGCTCCGGGTGATGTTTTGATTGAAGCAACGAGTGGTAATACCGGTATTGCACTGGCGATGATCGCGGCGGTAAAAGGATATCGCCTAAAATTATTGATGCCTGAAAATATGAGCCTTGAGAGACAGGCATCAATGCGGGCTTACGGTGCTGAATTAATTTTAGTCAGTAAAGAATTGGGAATGGAAGGTGCGCGGGATTTGGCGCAAGAAATGGAGAAGAATGGGGAAGGAAAAGTTCTGGACCAATTTAATAATACGGATAATTCACTGGCTCATTTTAATACTACTGGCCCAGAAATTTGGCAGCAAACACAGGGACGGATCACGCACTTTGTTTCCAGTATGGGAACGACAGGCACAATTACGGGGGTGAGCCGCTATCTGAAATCTCAGTCAGACAGAGTGAAAGTTACCGGATTACAACCTGCGGAAGATAGTCATATTCCTGGTATTCGTCGTTGGACTCCAGCTTATATGCCCGGCATTTATCAGAAAGAGCTGGTGGATCAGATTCTGAATATCACCCAAACGGAAGCGGAAAATACCATGCGTTTGTTGGCCCAAAAGGAAGGTATTTTCTGTGGCGTAAGCTCTGGTGGCGCAGTTTCTGGCGCGTTACGCATCGCAGCCGAAAACCCTGGGGCAGTCATTGTAGCGATTATTTGTGATCGTGGTGACAGGTACTTGTCTACAGGGGTATTTAATTAACCTTTTATCATCCGTAAAAAAATCGTCCTGTTTTATCAGACACTTTACTGACTAGCCTGATAAAGCAGTGACGATTTACGAACAGTTCATCAATTAAAATGAATCGGTTAACAGAAAAAGAGGCAAATATCCTTCAATGATTCTTCTGTTACTTTTTGATTCGCATGATGACTGACTCACCTACGACTACGGAGCCATTTACTTTCGTTAACTCTTTAATTTCATCCATGTTAGAAATAACAACAGGAGTTAAGGTTGATTTAGCTCTTTCTTCCAGAAATGCCAGATCAAACTCTAAAACCAAATCACCTTTTTGTACCCGTTGACCTTCTTCGGCAATGCGTTTAAAACCCTCACCTTTCAGTTCAACGGTATCAATGCCAAAATGGACGAATAGCTCAATGCCACTATCAGATTCGATAGAAAAAGCATGATTAGTTTCGAAGATCTTGCCAATGGTGCCATCAACAGGAGCGACAATTTTGTTGCCGGTTGGTTTAATCGCGATACCATCACCAACGATTTTTTCGGCAAAAACAACATCTGGAACATCTTCGATGTTGACTATCTCACCTGACAATGGCGCGATAATTTCAATACTGCCACTATTTTTTTTATCGTCTGAAACCAGAGATTTTAATTTATCAAGCAGACCCATGAATCTTCTCCTAATTGTTTAATGGGACCGTATTCTGGCTAATTTTTAGCAGAGTGTTTTTTCTCTGGTAAAAGTGTCAACCAAATCCATCAATTCCTTTGCTGTTGGCTGAGTCAAGGCCTGCTCTGCCAGTGCTTTTGCATCATCATAATTAGTATTACGGATGATCTTTTTAATGCGTGGAATTGATATTGCACTCATGCTGAACTCATCCAACCCCATGCCCAAGAGCAACAGCGTGGCGCGCTCATCACCGGCAAGCTCTCCACACATGCCTGTCCATTTACCTTCTGCGTGTGAGGCATCAATAACCTGCTTGATTAAGCTCAACACTGCTGGTGACATTGGGTTGTAGAGATGAGAAATCAGCTCATTACCACGGTCTACCGCAAGAGTATACTGAGTTAGATCGTTTGTCCCAATACTAAAAAAGTCAACTTCTTTTGCAAGATGATGAGCAATGGTTGCAGCAGCAGGCGTTTCCACCATGATGCCAACTTCAATCGATTCATCAAATGCTTTGTTTTCATTGCGTAATTGCTCTTTGAGTAACGCAAGCTCAGCTTTCAATTCCCGAATTTCTTCAACTGAAATAATCATTGGGAACATAATGCGCAGTTTACCAAATGCAGAAGCTCTCAGGATAGCACGTAATTGAGAATGTAAGATCTCTTTACGGTCAAGGCAAATACGGATCGCGCGCCAGCCAAGGAATGGGTTCTCTTCTTTTGGCAGATTCATGTAAGGTAAGTCTTTATCGCCACCAATGTCCATCGTACGAATAATGACGGCTTGATTACCAACAGCCTCTGCAACTGCTTTATAGGCTTCAAATTGTTCGTCTTCGGTTGGCAGAGAATCACGATCCATAAACAGGAATTCAGTACGGTATAAACCAATACCTTCGGCACCATTGCGTTCAGCGCCAGCGATGTCACGTACCGTACCGATATTGGCGCAAACTTCAACTTGATGACCATCCAATGTGATGGCCGGTAAGTCTTTCAGCTTCGCCAGTTCGGTTTTTTCTGTCAGATACTCACTTTTCGCTGTTTTCAGTTTCTCGATTTCGGTATCAGATGGGTTCACATAAATGTGATTATTGACGGCATCCAGAATCAGGTAACTGCCATTTTGGATTTGTTTGGTCGCATTGGTTGTACCAACAATCGCTGGTAATTCCAGAGAGCGAGCCATAATGGAAGTGTGAGAAGTCCGGCCACCAAGATCAGTAATGAAACCTAATACCTTGTCCAGATTGAGTTGTGCGGTTTCTGATGGGGTCAGGTCATTGGCAACCAGGATGACTTCTTCTTCAATGGAACCTAAGTCGATAATTGGCATATCCAGAATATTTTTCAGTAAGCGCTTACCAATATCACGGACATCGGCGGCTCGCTCTTTCAAATATTCATCATCCAGTTCTTCCAGCGCATTGGCCTGATCTTCAATAACGGAATGAACGGCTGCATCTGCTGTTAACAGATTTTTTTTAATAAGAGTAATAATTTCCTGCTCTAGCTCTTCATCTTCCAGCAACATAATATGGCCTTCGAAGATTTCGGCCTTTTCTGCACCCAGATTTTTTTCGGCTGTTTCTCTAATAATCTCTAATTGTGCGGAAGATTTGTCACGGCCTTGCTTAAAGCGGGAAATTTCTTGTTCGACTTGTTCAGGAATAATTTTTTTATGATTGATAATGATGGGATCTTCTTTCAGTAATAACGCTTTACCGAAAGCAATTCCTGGTGATACTAAGATGCCTGAAATCATATTATATGACCTTACTGCGGGTGATTACCTTTCATTAAGACTTAGGAGATGCCCTAAATATCCCCAGATTTTATTGGCCTGGGGATAAGCTGAATGAAATAGATTGGCTTGATTGAACGGACGATTATTCCAATTCACCCATTAATTTAACTAAATGTTCAACAGCCTGTTGCTCATCTTCGCCTTCAGCAGAAATCGTTACGACTGTACCTTGAGTCAATCCCAGCGTTTGTAATTTGAACAGGCTTTTTGCGCTGGCAGACTTGCCCCCAGAAGTTAGAGTAATGTCAGAAGCAAAGCCTTTTGCTTCTTTGACAAATTGTGCCGCAGGGCGAGTGTGGAGACCGTTTGGTGCAGTAATAGTAACTTCTTGCTGGAACATAGTATTTCCTCAATAACTTAAATATTCGTTGATAAGCTAAGAGAATTCCATTGGATATAGCTGAATTCCCTGCGGCTTATACAACCGTTAAAATGATAATGAAGTAAAGCGTATTCCCTTCGCTTTTCAAGTTATTGCGTTGCTAATTTTAACTTGAAATTTAGTGGGATTATAATAATCATTATCAAAAAATTAACATACTTGATGCACTCAATTGTTGATTTGGTGTTAATACTCGCTATCCGAAGAAGGCTTTCAATTGAACACCCTTATTTGCCATCTGGTTGGTGATTAATTTCGTGCATCGAAATAATTACTGGTTAAATACTAAAGCTACTTGAATAAATCATCTAAGAAAGTTTTAAACTTTGATCTGATGCACAAAAAAGCACCCTAGAGGTGCCTTTTTGTCAATGTAGTGAAAAATTCTATAGAGTGATTTTTACTCACCGAGTAAGTCAGCAAACAGTGCTGTACTGAGATAACGTTCAGCCGACGAAGGCAAAATCACCACGATATTTTTATCCTTGTATGCATCTTCTTGCGCTATTTTGATGGCCGCCGCAACAGCAGCACCTGAAGAAATACCGGCAAGAATACCTTCTTTTTCAGTGATTTCACGTGCAATTTGCATCGCTTCTTCATTGCTGATTTTAAATACACGGTCAACTAATGTTAAATCTAAGTTATCAGGAATGAATCCAGCGCCAATTCCCTGAATTTTATGTGGGCCTGGTTTAAGTTCTTCACCCGCCAATTTTTGGCTGATAACAGGTGAACTTTCTGGTTCTACCGCAACGATGGTAACTTGTTTGCCCCGAGTATTTTTTAAGTAACGGGCAACACCCGTGATTGTGCCGCCAGTTCCTACGCCAGCAACAAAAACGTCTACATTACCGTCAGTATCTTCCCAAATTTCAGGGCCAGTAGTTTTTTGATGAATTTCCGGGTTGGCAGGATTGCTGAATTGTTGCAGGAGTATATAACGGTCGGGATTGCTGTCATGAATTTCATTAGCTTTCTCAATCGCACCTTTCATGCCTTTTGCACCTTCGGTCAGCACCAAATTTGCGCCGAGTGCTTTTAGCAACTTACGTCGTTCAAGACTCATTGTTTCAGGCATGGTCAATGTCAGCTTATAACCACGGGCAGCTGCCACATAGGCAAGTGCAATCCCTGTATTACCACTGGTTGGCTCGATAAGTTCTTTATCTTTGGTCAGAATGCCACGTTTTTCAGCATCCCAAATCATATTGGCACCAATGCGGCATTTGACACTAAAGCTGGGGTTACGGGATTCTACTTTCGCGAGAATGCGACCATTTGCGAAATTTTTTAAACGTACTAGCGGAGTGTGACCAATAGTCAACGAATTATCTTCATAAATTTTGCTCATTGTTCGTTTGCCCCTAACATACCGTAAATACTGATTAACCATACGCTAACATCCTATTTATGGAAATAAGGTTTCAGTCTATTCTTATTATATAAAAGAATAATTGATGGTCATTTTATATTCTTCTGATTATTTAAGATTGGCATGAATTTTTAAACAAAGCCCCCAGACATGCTTATGACCTGTCAGGGGGCTTGTCGTAGGCAAAAGGTAGTAAACAGAAGATTAAATTAGTTTGATAAAGTGTGATTCAGGGCATATTGAGCACGGTAGCGATCAACCCACATCGCAGTGGCTCCACAAACCGCAACGGGCATGATAAACAGATTCACAATTGGGAGCATGGTCAGAATGCTTACTGCTGCGCCGAATTGCAGGTTATCTATTTTATTTTGGCGTAATGTATTGCGCATAGTGGTAAAACTGACTTTATGAGTATCAAACGGGTAATCACAATATTGGATTGTCAGCATCCAGGCACTGAAAATAAACCAAAGGAGAGGAGCGATGGTTTGGCCTATTCCTGGAATGAAGTAAAGTAACAATAGGATAAGTGCACGCGGAATATAATAAAGAATTTTCACTACTTCGCGTTTCAGAATACGGGGCGTGTCTTTGAGTAAGTCGATAACGCCAGTATCTGGTGCCGGAATGCCTGTTAAGTCAGCTTCCAGTTTTTCTGCCAGCAAGCCATTGAATGGTGAAGCGATAAAATTAGCTAGTGTACTGAAAAAATAAGTAAAAACCAGTAAGATAGAGATAACTGCAAGTGGCCAAATTAAATAGCTTAACCATTGCATCCAGTCTGGTATTTTATCGAGAGTCCATTGTATCCAGTCACCCAGTTTATGATATAGCCACCAAAATGAACCACCTAGCAATAAGATGTTAGCCAATAAAGGTAATAGAACGAATCTCTTAATGCCAGGACGGGTTATTAGTTGCCAACCTTGGGCAATATAGTGAAATCCACTCGCATGTTTTGGCAACTTTGTCGAATTCGTCATATTTTCTTATTCTCCCTTAGATGATTGAGACGGTATGATATAGGCAGGACTTTCTACTGACCAGTCGTTTTATGAGTAAAAAACATCCAAAAAAACAGAGAAATTCTCTCATTATGGTAAGAAAAGTATGTAGAGACTTGCACTTGTCTTATTTGACAAATACTCTTATCTAAAGAATATTCCGCCGTGATGGCAATTAATTTAAACAACAGAGATAGCAATGATGCAGGATTTGCGTCTGATATTAATCGTTGTTGGTGCGATAGCCATAATAGCTTTGCTATTACATGGGTTGTGGACCAGCCGTAAAGAGCGTTCATCACTCTTTCGTGATCGCCCAGTTAAACGTCATAAACAGGGGCGTCAGGAAGAGCCAAAGGATGATGATGGCGATGAACTGTTTGATAATACGTCAAAATCGAATGTTCAGGAATCGGCGAAACCGCATACTGAACACCGCGCAGAGCCGGTTATCGAACGTCATGCGTCTGAATCGTCGGCCATAGTGCCTGATGATGGTACTGATCCTTTACTTGCAAGGCATCAATCTGATGCTTCTACAGTCAAGGTAAAAGGTGTCGATGATCAACAGGAAGAACCACAACTTGGTTTGTTCGACCCGATTGAATCCGCTGAATCGAAAGAAGCCAGGGTAGCAGAGTCAAACTCTGACATTGTGGAAGGGCAGCCAAAGGCAGCGAAAAATGAAGCACAGTCTAAATCTGAACAGACTAAAAAAGAGACAGTGTTGGTGTTGCATGTGGCCGCTCATCATGGGCAGGAACTGGATGGTGAAGTCTTGTTCCAAAGCGTTTTACAGGCAGGCTTCCGGTTTGGTGAGATGAATATTTTTCATCGCCATCTAAATCCATCGGGTAGCGGTGCTGTGTTATTCAGTTTAGCTAACATGGTAAAACCTGGCTCATTTGACCCAGACCAAATGACAGATTTCACTACTCCTGGCGTTTCCATATTTATGCTTGTGCCTTCATATGGTGATTCCAATCAGAATTTTAAACTGATGTTACAGGCAGCACAGCGCATCGCTGCCGATGTGGGAGGCGTAGTTCTGGATGGTGAGCGCAAGTTGCTGACACCACAGATGATCGAACTCTATAAGGCGCGTATCCGTGATACGCTCAATGTCAGTGAATAACCTCTCTTTTTATTAGTATCAAGCCCCCGCTAGTCGGGGGTTTTTCATCTCTGGTGAGAAGTCATGGAAAATATTATACAAAAAATCAAAGAATTAAGAGTTACATTACGTCATCACGAATATTTGTATCATGTTATGGATGCGCCAGAGATCCCTGATGCAGAATATGATCGTTTGATGAGAGAATTAAAAGCACTGGAAGAGCAGCATCCAGAACTGGTTACTGCGGATTCTCCTACCCAGCGAGTGGGAGCTGCACCGTTAACGGCATTTGAGCAGGTACGCCATGAGATCCCTATGCTATCTCTGGATAACGTATTTGATGAAGAGAGCTACCTGGCATTTGACAAACGCGTTCGTGATCGTCTGAAAGACAGCCAGGATTTGGTGTTTTGTTGTGAGTTAAAACTTGATGGTTTGGCGGTCAGTTTGCTGTATGAAAATGGGGAATTGGTGCAGGCAGCGACTCGTGGTGATGGGACAACGGGGGAGAATATTACCGCCAACGTTCGTACTATTCGTGCCATTCCCTTGCGTTTGAAAGGGGATAATATTCCCGCTCGCGTCGAAATCCGTGGTGAAGTCTTTATGAAACAAGCCGGATTTGAAAAATTCAACGAAGAAGCGCGTCGCACAGGAAATAAAGTCTTCGCTAATCCCCGCAATGCAGCGGCTGGATCATTGCGTCAACTTGACCCTCGCATTACTGCCAAGCGTCCACTTACTTTCTATTGCTATGGGGTTGGTGTGTTGGAAGGCGGAGAGTTACCAGCAAGCCACTATGAACGCCTGATGCAATTCAAGCGGTGGGGACTGCCTGTCAATGACAATGTGAAATTATGCCAGGGAACTCAACGGGTGATGGATTTTTACCATGACATTGAGCAGAAGCGGCCGACACTGGGCTTTGATATTGATGGAATTGTCGTCAAGGTCGATTCCCTCGAATTACAAGAAAGGTTGGGCTTTGTTGCCCGAGCGCCACGTTGGGCGACAGCTTTCAAGTTTCCGGCTCAAGAGCAGATAACTATCATCCGTGATGTCGAGTTTCAGGTAGGACGTACTGGCGCCATTACTCCGGTTGCTCGTCTGGAGCCTGTATTGGTGGCAGGTGTTACGGTGAGTAATGCCACGCTGCATAATGCAGATGAAATTGAACGTCTGGGGCTGCGTATTGGTGATACGGTGATTATTCGTCGTGCTGGAGATGTTATTCCGCAAGTCGTGGGCGTTGTTTATGAAAACAGGCCAGCAGAAACTCAGGAAGTGATTTTTCCCGCACATTGTCCGGTTTGTGGCTCAGATATAGAGCGTGTCGAAGGTGAAGCAGTCGCTCGTTGTACAGGAGGCTTGTTCTGTGGAGCGCAGCGGAAAGAGGCACTGAAACATTTTGTTTCCCGTCGTGCTATGGATGTTGATGGCATGGGCGAAAAAATTATTGAGCAGCTTGTGGATAAAGAGTATGTCAAAACGCCAGCTGAGCTTTTCCGACTGACAGCCGGAAAATTAACGGGTCTTGATCGTATGGGGCCTAAGTCTGCGCAAAATATCATTAATGCTTTGGAGAAAGCGAAGAAAACCACTTTTGCACGCTTTATTTACTCTTTGGGTATTCGTGAAGTTGGCGAAGCGACAGCTGCCAACCTGGTTGCACATTTTGGCACGTTAGAAAAATTACGTGCAGCGGACATTGAGGCACTGATTGCGGTGCAGGATGTGGGAAATGTTGTTGCCCGCCATGTTGTGAATTTCTTTAATGAGCCACACAATCAGGTGGTGATTGATGATCTGGTTAACAATATTGGTATTCACTGGGAATCGACTGAAAGCTTGAACTTTGATGAAGTCGACAGTCCATTGGCTGGCAAGACAATAGTATTGACGGGCTCATTGAGTCGTTTATCCCGAGACGAAGCTAAAGATAAGCTGACAGCCTTAGGTGCAAAAGTGACAGGAAGCGTGTCTAAGAAAACAGATCTGGTTATTGCAGGTGAAGCTGCGGGTTCCAAATTAGCTAAGGCTAATGAGCTGGGAATTTACGTTATTGATGAAGAGGAAATGCTCCGTTTATTGGGTGGATAATATGTCTTCTACTTAGGGAGGCGATTATTAAAGTGTGATCGAGTTAGCTAAATAGAGACATGTAACCACCTAAATAGTAAATTAGTGTGATAGTAATCAAAATTTACTATTATGTGTTACATAAAATACAGATGTAAATTTGCACAGAATCGTGTTTGGAGCTCTTCTTTATGTCTATATCTCATATTTTACATTTTTTCCTCTCATTAGTGGTCATTGGCGGCCTGGCGGTTTTGGCAAGTAATAACCGGAAGGGTATTAAGATTCGTTATATTATTCAGTTAATTATAATTGAACTCTTTCTGGCCTGGTTCTTCCTGAACTCTAACGTGGGTTTGGGGGTCGTTAAAGGATTTGACGATTTATTTGTCCATCTATTGTCTTATGCAGCGAAAGGGACCAGCTTTGTTTTCGGTGGCATGATAGAAGCAAATCTGGCCTTTTTCTTCCTAAATGTATTGTGTCCTATCATTTTTATTTCCGCCCTGATTGGTATTTTGCAACACATCAAAGTATTGCCAATTATTATTCGTGTAATAGGTACAATACTGTCTAAAATCAATGGCATGGGTAAACTGGAATCATTTAATGCGGTGAGTTCATTGATTCTGGGGCAGTCAGAGAACTTCATTGCTTATAAGAATGTGTTGGGCAACATGTCTGAACGCCGGATGTATACGATGGCGGCAACAGCAATGTCTACCGTATCTATGGCTATCGTCGGGGCTTACATGACGATGCTGGATGCAAAATATGTGGTTGCGGCACTGATCCTCAATATGTTCAGCACTTTTATCATCTTATCTCTCATCAATCCTTACTCTGTTGAGAATGAAGAAGATATCCATATGAGCAACCTCCACGAGGGGCAAAGTTTCTTTGAAATGCTGGGCGATTATATTCTGGCGGGTTTCAAAGTTGCTTTGATTGTCACTGCGATGTTGATCGGTTTTATTGCCTTGATTGCAGGAATTAACGCAATTTTCCATCTGGTATTTGGTATTACTTTCCAGGAGTGTATGGGATATGTGTTTTATCCGTTTGCATGGATCATTGGTATTCCAAGTGATGAAGCGCTGAAAGTCGGCAGTATCATGGCAACCAAGTTGGTTTCCAACGAATTTGTGGCGATGCAGAGCCTGCAAGAGATGTCTGCTCAACTAAGTGAACATTCGAAAGGTATTCTGTCCGTATTTTTGGTTTCTTTCGCTAACTTCGGTTCCATTGGGATTATTTCTGGCGCTGTTAAAGGGCTGGATGAACAACAGGGTAATGCTGTTGCGCGCTTTGGCTTGAAATTGCTGTTTGGTTCAACGCTGGTGAGTTTCCTGTCCGCAGCAATTACCGGACTGATTTTGAGCCTCTAATCTGTTTCATTAGATTTGATAGAAAACAATCGAAAGTGGCGTTCTGGCGGGCGCCACTTTTTTATATTCATAGTCTTATATTCATAGTGAGATAATGAGGTTGATTATGATGAACAAAGAAAACTTGTTGGAAATAGCGAATACAGCTATGCCATTTGGTAAATATAAAGGGCGAATGTTAATTGATTTGCCGGAAGAGTATTTACTTTGGTTTGTCCGCAAAGGGGAGTTCCCACAGGGAAAACTGGGAGCATTGATGGAAATGACGCTTGCAATAAAAATTGAAGGATTGGACTCGCTGGTAAAACCGTTGAAAGGAACCTGATGGATAAAGTTTTTTTGTTCATTGCAGTTGGACCAGGTTATGTTGATACTCCGTACATGCAAACCCTGCCTACAGATGTCAGAGAATGGATGGCAAATAGTCATCCAATGAAACGTGTAAATACAATAAATGATGACAGGGACAGGCTCTTATAGCCAATTTTTTTAATAATCGACCTTAACCCTTAATGGGATTACGAATACAGCGATATAAGAAAAATCCCTGAAAACTTGCGTCTTCAGGGATTAAGAATTTTGGTGGAGCTAAGCGGGATCGAACCGCTGACCTCTTGCATGCCATGCAAGCGCTCTCCCAGCTGAGCTATAGCCCCACGAATGTGGTTCAGGTTTTGAATACCAAATACTGATTACTCTGATGAGTAAGTAAGATAAGTATTTGGTGGAGCTAAGCGGGATCGAACCGCTGACCTCTTGCATGCCATGCAAGCGCTCTCCCAGCTGAGCTATAGCCCCAAATCAAAATTCTGTAGAACGGGGCGAATCATATGAAAACCAGAGAATTCTGTCAATGAATTCATTAACATTCTCTGTGTAAGCGCTGAAAAAGCCGTCAGTGACCAGTCTGGAGGGTAACAAATCAAGGCACTGTAATAAATTGAGTGCCTTGATTATTCACGCCACATTATGACGTAACATCGGTAAATGACGATTTATTGCGCTTCACGCTGAGCAATATAAACCAGTGCCTTATCAATACGAGATAATGAACGAGCTTGGTTAATAGCATGGATTGTTACATCAACACTCGGAGACTGACCCGCACCTGTAACAGCAACACGCAGTGGCATGCCTACCTTACCCATCCCAACTTCCAGTTCGTCAGCCGTCGCCTGAATAGCGTGATGGATATTCTCAGGTGTCCATTCAGTTATCGCTGCCAGTTTCGCACGGGCAACTTCTAATGGCTGGCGAGCAACAGGACGCAGATGTTTTTTCGCGGCATCTGCATCAAACTCGGCAAATTCTTCATAGAAATAACGGCAAGATTCAGCCATTTCTTTCAAGGTCTTGCAGCGCTCACCCAACAGTTTGATCAAATCAACCAGTTCTGGACCTGTGCGAGTATCAATACCTTGCTGTTCAATATGCCACGCTAAATGTACAGCAACTTTTTCTGCTGGCAGAGTATTAATGTAGTGATGGTTCAACCATTGCAATTTTTCCGTATTGAATGCACTGGCAGATTTGCTGATGGCATCAAGGCTAAACAGTTCAGTCATTTCTTCAACGGTGAAAATTTCCTGATCACCATGTGACCAGCCCATACGAACCAGATAGTTCAACAGTGCTTCTGGCAGATAACCATCATCACGGTATTGCATTACGCTGACTGCACCGTGGCGTTTGGACAGTTTTTTACCATCGTCGCCGAGGATCATAGAAACATGGGCATATTCTGGGACAGGTGCGCCAAGCGCTTTCAGGATATTGATCTGACGTGGGGTATTGTTGATATGGTCTTCACCACGAATAACATGGGTGATTTCCATATCCCAATCATCAATTACCACACAGAAGTTATAAGTTGGTGAGCCGTCGGTACGGCGAATGATCAAATCGTCCAGCTCTTGGTTACTGAATTCAATCGGGCCACGGATACTGTCATTAAAAACGACAGACCCTTCTTGTGGGTTGCGGAAACGCACAACATGTGGCTCATCGTGACTATGCTGGCACTCGTTATCACGGCATTTTCCGTCATAACGTGGTTTTTCACCATTAGCCATCTGAGTTTCACGCAATTGTTCCAAACGCTCTTTAGAGCAATAGCAACGATAAGCAGTACCTTGCTCTAACATTTCATCAATAACCTGGTTGTAACGGTCGAAACGTTTGGTCTGATAATAAGGGCCTTCATCCCAATTCAGATTTAACCAGTTCATCCCGTCCATAATTGCGTCGATGGCTTCTTGGGTAGAACGTTCCAGATCGGTATCTTCGATGCGAAGAACAAATTCACCTTGATTGTGGCGACTGTATAACCAGGAATAAAGAGCAGTACGCGCACCACCAACATGCAGATAGCCAGTAGGACTTGGTGCAAAACGGGTTTTAATTTTACTCATCAGGAATTGCCTTAATTACGTTTCTCTTTATTAGAGAGCGTGTTGGATGATTGAAGTAACAACAGTGGGAGTTATTTTATCACTGCACTTCAATTCCTCAATGGCGTTAACGGCAGGTTATTGAGAAAAGCTAAAATAACCCGCCTAAATGATACCATTACGTGACTATAATTGTTTCATTCTGTTTAATTTTACGACGAACGATTGTTTTAGTGATAAAAAGCGTTGACTCACTTCGAACTATCCCTATAATGCGACTCCATCACGACGGGGCGATTAGCTCAGTTGGTAGAGCATCTCCCTTACAAGGAGGGGGTCATCAGTTCGAATCTGGTATCGCCCACCATATTTCTCGTAGTGATAAAAATGATTTTGTGATTGGGCGATTAGCTCAGTTGGTAGAGCATCTCCCTTACAAGGAGGGGGTCATCAGTTCGAATCTGGTATCGCCCACCAATCATAAATCAGTGGTATTGATGTCGTTAATAGTCATCGTGAAGTGGGCGATTAGCTCAGTTGGTAGAGCATCTCCCTTACAAGGAGGGGGTCATCAGTTCGAATCTGGTATCGCCCACCACTTCATCGGGTTGTTTCGTCTCCAGTATCACATTGATATTTAGAATGGGTCGTTAGCTCAGTCGGTAGAGCAGTTGACTTTTAATCAATTGGTCGCAGGTTCGAATCCTGCACGACCCACCATTTAAATATCAAAATCAAAATTATCTAATCGGGTCGTTAGCTCAGTCGGTAGAGCAGTTGACTTTTAATCAATTGGTCGCAGGTTCGAATCCTGCACGACCCACCATTTAGATACCAAAATCAGAATTACCTAATCGGGTCGTTAGCTCAGTCGGTAGAGCAGTTGACTTTTAATCAATTGGTCGCAGGTTCGAATCCTGCACGACCCACCATTTCATCCCAGCATTTCTTATCAGGAAATCGCTTACCTTAGCGTAATATCCCCTTAATACTTTTTCTTCTGATATATAGAATCTCGCGGCTATTTTACCTTTAGTCCATAACTTTTGAATTTTTCCAGCACTTGCTGCATTTCTGCCGGAGAAAGTATCGGAACTGTTCCTATAATTGGCAGCACTTTTAAATAAAGTTGTGCCAATATCTCAATTTCATTGGCCAGCCATAGCGCTTTTTCCAGATTAACTTCCATTGCAATCATGCCATGATGCTGCATCAATAATGCCTTACTGTATGCGATCCCCTTTTTTACATTGTCAGCTAATTCAGTCGTCCCAAAAGTGGCATAGGGAATGCAGGGAACATGATCAGTACCTGTAACGGCAACCATATAGTGGATAGCAGGTATGGCATGATTGAGAATAGAGACTGCCGTGGCATTAACAGCATGGTTATGTACAACGGCATTGAGATTAGAACGTGCTTGATAGCAAGAGAGATGAAAATGCCATTCGCTTGAAGGCACCTTATCGGCTTCATATTCCCCCTGATTACTGACAAATACGATTTGATCAGCCGTTAGCTTTTCATAAGGTATGCCACTGGGAGTAATCAGAAAACCGGCTTGATAGCGGGCACTGATATTGCCCGATGTCCCTTGGTTCAATCCAAGCGCGTTCATTTTGAGACAAGTTTCAATAATCTCTTGGGCGATTTGCTCTCTATTCATCATTTTTACCTTGCATGATAATGACGGTTACCCACACAGATCAGGGAAAAGCGCCCGTAATCCTTCCGCACTGGCATCACAAATCCCACGTTCAGTAATCAATCCGGTGATAAGTTCAGCAGGTGTAACATCAAAAGCATAGTTTTCGCAAGATGTTCCATGTGGCGCTGTGTTGACCCAGCTTCGTAGACCTTCAGGTGTGATGCCATATACGTGGGATTGTTCTTCACCTGAACGTAGCTCAATGGGAATTTCTTTTACGCCATCCCAGACTGTTAAATCCAGTGTAGGAGATGGCAGGGCAACGTAAAAAGGCACCTGATTGGCTTTGGCTGCTAATGCCTTGAGGTAAGTACCGATTTTGTTGCATACATCGCCTCGAGCAGTTGTCCGGTCTGTGCCAACAATACAGAGATCCACTTTGCCATGTTGCATCAAATGCCCACCGGCGTTATCAGCAATTAAAGTATGTGGTACACCATGTGAACCCAATTCGAAAGCAGTTAACCCTCCTTGATTACGTGGGCGGGTTTCATCAACCCAGACATGAACCTTGATCCCGACATCATGTGCCATATAAATTGGCGCCAGAGCCGTCCCCCAATCTACCGTCGCGAGCCAGCCGGCATTGCAGTGAGTCAAAATATTGACCGTTTCGCCTGTTGATTTGGTTTCTGCGATACTCTGGATTATTTTTAATCCATGCTCACCAATTTTGTGACAGAATTCCACATCTTCATTTGCAATTTCATTGGCGATACGATAAGCCGTTGTTTCACGTTGTGAATGTTCGAGATTTTCTAGTACTCGATAAGTTCGCTCCAAAGCCCACTTTAAATTGATCGCAGTAGGGCGGGTTTTCACCAAAACATTGTAAGCTTGTTGCAGACTTTCATCGCTACTTTCTTGATGCATTGCCAAAGCCATACCATATGCGGCGACGGCACCAATCAAAGGCGCTCCCCGTACCCACATTTCTTTGATGGCTGTTGCAGCATCTTGCATAGTGCGTAGTTGAATAGTCTGCACTTCAAAAGGAAGTTTGGTTTGGTCGAAAATTTCGACGGTATAACCATCGCTGGCAAGCCAAACAGAACGGTAATGAATGCCGTTAATTTTCATATCAATCTCTTAACACTGTGCAATATAACGTCTGATTAGCGAAAAAGTGGGATAATTTTCTCCATTGACTACCAATTCTCGTGCCAGTTTTAGTGCCCGTTTTTCACAGATAGCGCGCTGGGTTTGATCTTCAATTTGTTTAAAATCGGCAACACCGGCAAACCCAACAATACGACGATTAATTTCTAAGCCAGCATAGGCGAGTGTGTCTTTAAATAAGGTGGATAGAAAGTTATCTTGCACTGTTTTTAAGAAGGAAGCATCGAATGTGCCCTGTTGATAAAGCACGACAGGATAGGCATCCCCAATGTCTTTTTCATTCCATAATTGGCGAAAATGGCGTTCAAACACCGACCAGGTTGTTTCTATTTGCCCTAAAAGCCATGTCTGGTAATCAACGCACTGGGCATTATTTTCTCGCAGGGCTGGCTGGGCGAAGTAAGCCATCAATAAATTACCGATATAGTTACCGATATCAAACGCCATTGGTCCCATAAAACTAAATTCTGGATCAATAACTTTGGTGGAATTTGGCGTCACCATGATTGAGCCGGAATGGAGATCACCATGCAGCAAAGCTTGTGTTTGCGTCATGAATTGATACTTATACTGCATGGCGGCTTGAATGAGTGCTCGATCTTGCCAAATGGAGTCAATCTCATCGTCAAGTTGGGGGGCAGTCCAGTTATTTCTCTCTGCGTTAAAATAGGGTTCAGTAAAAATCAGATCTTCAGTGATCTTGCAAAGTTCATGATTATTAACGAAGAGAGCAGTAAGATTTTTTTTATCTTTACCAGCCATGCCAATATCGGAGGTATGGAACAGCGTATTCGCAAGGAAAATGCCAATATCTTCGGCGAGATGGGGAAACTTTTCTCCGGCAATAAGGCGATTGCGCAGGATGATATGCTGAGATAAATACTCCATGACAAAGAGAGACATTTTCTCATCATAAAAATAGACATCAGGAACATATTCTTTGGCGACTTTTTTTTCTTCAATTAGAGCATGATATTCAAAATGCGCACGAACAAGGGAAAGTGGCCATGATTCACCCGCAGCCCGTACATAAGGCAGGGCTTGTTTGACGACAATCGTTTTTTCTTTTCCAGAGACGATAAATACTAAATTAAGATTTCCATCACCCACTTCTTGAATTTGCCAGGTTTCAGGGGAACCGCCTGGTGAAATGGTGGTTGGTAAATTTTTAGCAAGATAATGTGATAAAGATTCGCAAGTTTGTGGAATATATCCTGTAGGAAGATGAGCAGACATTATTTTTCATCCTGATAATTTCATGAAGGAAAGTTCATAAATTGCACAGCGATAACTCATTCTGCTGTAATGAAATTTACATTTGTTAACTATAGATATGCAAAAGTAAGGTGTCTGTGATGGGACTAACGAATTCCTCTTGAGTGAAATATTCTGTTTTTTATTCGACTAATATCAAACGAGTATCAACTATGGTTGAGATTTTGGCAGAGGGGGAAGGCCATAAGCAGCTCTGGCACGATCACAACTTTCATTATAATCTTCTGTTTCCCAGGCCTGGGGAAATTCCCTGCAAGGAGAGGGCCTTTTATCATAGATAGAACAGGAAACCGATTTACCAATTTCACCACATAAATTGATACATCGGGGGTGAGCTTCGTTTGTGCCTTTCATGCAGCGCATGAAATCATTTAATTTTTCGGTCATAGATACGGGAACTGTACCGCCACCATCCTCAGCTTCAGCCCAATAAAATGAAACACGAAAATATGCACAGCAAGCACCGCAGCTAATACAGGGATTGTCTTGTAACTTAGATTGAGAAATTAACGTCTTACTCATACCAGAGTCACTATCTGATGTTTAAGATATATACTTAGGTAAAATAACCTTTCCTCAAAAGCCCGTTCTCCAATGGAAAGCGAGCCTCCTTAAAAATAAATTATGTTGTCAAATTATATCTATTTTCAAGATAAATTTATATCTTTTGGATGTAATTGAAGTTATTTAATAAATCACTCCTTTAGCAAAGAAAATATAGCTGGATAAACTTTATTTAAATCAATATTGTTGACATTTTCAGGATCGTATAATGTGATAGACTTATCTTTTGTAGCCAGTGGTGCCCAATTTTCAGGTTTTGTTACACCATAAAAGGCAACAAGCTTTTTCTGTAGCGCGGCTGCTAAATGACAAATACCACCATCACCGACAACAATGAGTGTCATGCTATTCAATAAAGCTAAAAAAGAATCCAGAGAATCGGATACTACAACTTCACTATTTTTTCCTATACGTAATTTTAAATCCTCAGCTAAAGGAGTGTCATGCTGATATGAAGAAATAAAAAATTTTGTATCTGGGTGATTTTCTAGAATTTTATTTGCTATTAAAGTGAGACGTTCATTATTTATGAGACTGTATTTTCTATTGTTAGATACAGAAAATAAAATCATGGGAGTCTGCGGTTCAATAGGTTGAAAGGTATTGTTAAATTTGATACAAGGAAAAAGTTCAGCAGATAATTTATTTTCATTAGGTGAAAATGTACGTAATACTTTTAATGCCTGATGGTAACCATTAACTTGTTCCTGATTCACTGGATAGTTAATTAACTTTGCATGCCAATTCTTATCTGTAACAACAGCATAGCGTTTTTTAGCCCCTAATAGCCATAAGAATAGATTATTTAGCTTCATAGGTGTAGGTTTGGCTGAGATAGCAATAGTAAATTTTTTTCGACGAAATGCTAATGCAGTTTTAATAATAGCCAGGTATTTATTTCCTTTAGGGATGATACAGATATTGATTTCAGGGTACAAATAATGAGCAAGTTCAGCATTGCCAGAATCTATAAATAGGCTGATCTCTGCGTCAGGATATGTTTTCTGTAAAAATTTTATTAATGGTTGAGTGCAAATGAGATCACCAAGTCCATTTCGACGTAGTATGGCTATTTTCATAGAGCATTGTCAGAATTAAAAATTCTATCGTTTAAAGTTGATTTCATTATAGTTAAATTAATTCCATTCTTTAACACCACTGAGCAAATTTCTCACATATAGTCGAGATTACAGGCTATTTTATCCACAAAATCAATGTGATGATTGATTTTTAATTTATTCGTGATGTCGTTGCCGTAAAAAATACTAAAGTTTGTTAATTTTTTAATTCCTTTAATTATAGTTCCTGACTGCCTTTAAGTAGAAGAACGAATAAGCCGAATGAAAGATCATGCTTTCGATTTGAATGAAAATGAAATATTTTCGGGGGTGGTTTTTCTCTAAAAATGAACTTTAATAAGGATCACATTTTCGATTGATCCACTCTGCTGTAATTGTTTCTTGATGTGGACGGTTTTGACCTTGAAGCTGGGATTATCGTCAGGCGCTGATTTTTTTGATGTCGATGTCATTGTGGTTGATGAATAAGAAATATCTATTTTAATTAAAAACGAATGTTTTTAACCCTATCTGAATAGACTGGAGATACTATGCAGCCACTATTACAGTTGATCCGTCGCCATAAATCAGGCGAGAACGTAGGGATTTACTCTGTCTGCTCGGCGCATCCTTGGGTGCTGGAAAGTGCAATTCGTTTAGCCAAAGAGAGAAACTCTTCGGTACTTATTGAGGCGACTTCTAATCAGGTTAATCAGTTCGGCGGATATACCGGAATGCAACCGGCAGATTTCCGCGCAATGATCTGGAAAATTGCTGACAAAATAGGGCTTCCCCGCGAAAGAGTCTGGCTCGGTGGCGATCATCTGGGTCCTAATGCATGGCAGAACCGTAGCGCGCAAGAGGCTATGCAGCTCTCTGAAACACTGATTTACGATTATATTGCGGCAGGTTTCAGGAAAATTCATCTCGATTGTTCAATGTCCTGTGCAGATGATCCGGTGCCGCTTAGTGATGGAATCGTAGCATCCCGTGCAGCGAGGCTGTGTCAGGTTGCTGAGCGTAGTTGGAAAGAGCACAGCGGTGAACGCCCTGTTTATGTGATTGGTACTGAAGTTCCTGTACCGGGAGGTGCTAAGGCGTCAATGGCAGGGATGCAGATCACTTCACCTCAGGCAGCAGAAACGACGCTGAAAATTCATCAACACGCATGGCAAGAGCACGGTTTAGCGGATGTCTGGCCGCGGGTTATTGGCCTTGTGGTTCAGCCTGGCGTCGAATTTGATCATCATAATGTTGAACATTACAAGTCAGCGAAAGCACAAACACTAAGCCAGTTTATCGAAACCGTCCCCCATTTGGTTTATGAGGCTCATTCTACGGATTATCAGACTCTGCGTGCTTACCGTGAATTGGTGCGTGACCACTTTGCCATCCTAAAGGTAGGGCCGGCGCTGACGTTTGCCTTGCGTGAGGGGTTGTTTGCTCTCGATAAGCTAGACCGTGAATGGAATGGTGAGCTGAATGCAGCTCACCTGCACAGTACGCTGGAGCAAATCATGCATGAACAGCCTCAGTACTGGAGTCCTTATTACCAAGGTAGTGCACATCAGCAATATATTGACCGCCAATACAGTCTTAGTGACCGCATCCGTTACTACTGGGCAGCTCCAAAGGCAGAAACGGCAGTCAATAATCTGTTGAATAACCTGCGTAATAATCCAATACCCCTGTCGATGCTGAGTCAATACCTGCCTGAGCAGGCCGAAGCAGTAAAAGCAGGGCGGCTGGAACATGATCCGAAAGCGTGGGTGATGGATAAAGTGAGAACCGTTTTACTTCAGTACGCACTAGCGTGTGAGGGACAGAGTGAAGGAGCTGTAGCATGAGGACGATACTGTCATATTCACAGTCATGGCTGGAAGAACACAATGCGCTGTTTACCGCAGAGGAGATTGCCCATCAACCCCGTTTATGGCGTGAACTCTATCGTGAACTGGAATCCAGTGCGGCACAGTGGCAGCCTTTTTTGTCTTCATTGTTAGTTAAGCCTGATTTACAGATTATCCTCTGTGGTGCCGGTTCTTCCGCTTTTATCGGTAAAGCGATGGCTCCGTGGTTACGTGAACATTGTGGGTTGGATGTCTACGCCTATGCGTCAACGGATATTGTGCCGACACCGTGGCAGTATCTTGAAAAACAGCGTCCGACCTTACTGGTCTCCTACGCACGTTCCGGTAACAGCCCGGAAAGTGTCGGGGCAATTGAGCTGGCGGATCAGTTAGCAGATGATGTTTATCACTTGATACTTACCTGTAATCCAGATGGTGCGCTTGCCCATTATGCAAAGGTCAAGCGCGCAGAGGGCAAGAACAATGCCTGTGCGCTGATTATGCCTAAAGGTTCCCATGATCGTAGTTTTGCAATGACATCCAGCTTCAGTTGCATGACGTTGGCGACATTGCTACTGCTTGGCAAACTGGATTTTGCACGGGCAGATAAGTCAGTCGAAAAGATGGCCACTCTCTGTGAAACGTGTTTTTCAGAATGGTTGCCGCGGGTTCAGAAAGTATCACAGTCTGGTTTCAGCAGAATGGTAGCATTGGGTTCCGGCTGTTTTACCGGTATTGCGGAAGAAGGCGCTCTGAAGATGCTCGAACTGACAGCCGGTAAAGTGGCAACCCGTTTTGACTCTACACTCGGTGTACGTCACGGGCCTAAATTCATGATTGATGAAAATACCTTAGTTATCGTGATGCTGTCGGCAGAAGCGTATTGCCGCCGTTATGATATCGATCTGCTCAATGAACTGAAACATGATGAACTGGCAAAACAGATTATTCCGCTTAGCAGCCTGCCACTGCCGGGAGCTGTTGAACTGAATAGCGGGTTTTCTGATATTTGGCTGATGTTTCCATATCTTATCTTCTTCCAGTTGTTGGCATTCAATACCTCGTTGTCACATAGCTTATCACCCGATAATCCTTGCCCGACAGGGGAAGTAAACCGAGTTGTAAAAGGTGTCCAATTATACCCTTATCAATATACAAAATAATAATAGGAGTGAGTATGTCTGCCCCAAACATATTGATGACCCGAATCGATAACCGTCTGATTCATGGTCAGGTTGGCGTGACTTGGACAAATTCACTGGGCGCGAATTTGGTTGTGGTGGCAAATGATGAAGCATCAGCCGACCCTGTTGCCCAATCTTTAATGGATATGGTGGTCTCTGACGGTGTGCAGACCCGCTATTTCACATTGCAGAAAACAATCGCTGTCATTCACAAGGCGGCGGACAGGCAGAAAATTTTTATTGTCTGCAAAACACCTCAGGATGTGCTTACTCTGGTTAAAGGAGGTGTTCCTATCAAATTTGTCAATGTCGGAAATATGCATTTCTCGGAAGGAAAAAAACAGATCCACAAAACGGTCTCTGTTGATGACGCTGATATCAATGCATTCCGTGAGTTGGATAAATTGGGAATCACTTGTGAAATCCGTAGGGTGCCGGATGAAGCAGGTGAATCTGTCTCTAAGCTGATTAGCTGAGGAGGCCAGTATGCTTACTAGCGCACTACTTATCGCTTTACTGGCAGGGATCGCCGGTGTTGACCTGTTTAACGGACTGACTCACATTCACCGTCCCATAGTGATTGGTCCTTTAGTCGGACTGATTTTAGGAGATGTACAGACTGGTTTGTTGGTTGGTGGAACGCTGGAATTGGTCTGGATGGGCATGGTGCCGCTGGCCGGAGCGCAACCGCCTAATGTGGTTATCGGCGGGGTGATTGGGACAACGTTTGCGATCATGGCCCATACCGATCCGAAAGTGGCGATAGGAATAGCTGTGCCGTTTTCGATAGCCGTACAGGGTTGTATCACACTGTTGTTTACTATCTATTCGCCGATGATGCATAAGTGCGATGAAATGGTGAGAAAACTGAACTGGCGTGGTGTCGAATGGGTCAACTATTTCGGTATACTCATTCTGTTCTTTTTCTACTTTATTGTTGCTTTCCTGCCTGTCTATTTCGGTGCAGATGCGGCGAGCACAATGGTTCGGAAAGCACCACAATGGCTGCTTGATGGCCTTGCGGTAGCAGGGGGAATGATGCCTGCTATCGGTTTCTCATTACTAATGAAGTTTATGATGAAAAAAACCTATGTGGCCTACTTCATTCTAGGTTTTATTTCTGTGACTTTCCTGAATATGCCGATTATTGCAGTAGCACTTGGCGCATTCGCAATTGCATTGATTGATTTTTTTAATCGTACCCGTAACGACAGCAACGACGATCAGAGTACTGGCTCTCAGACTACTGCACAGGAGATGAACGATGGCATTTAATGATTCAGATGAAGCGCTGGCGGCAAAAGCGGAACAGAGGATGGCTCAGGCTATAGCAACCAGCCAGGTTGATCGGGACGACTATATTGATAATGAGCTTAGTCCTGAACTGACAAACCGCGATATTAACGTAATGGCGCTGCGCTCACTATTATTACAGGCATCGTTTAACTATGAGCGTATGCAGGCAGGGGGCTGGTTATATACCCTGATACCGGCACTGCGCAAGATCCATAAAAATCCACAGGACCTATCCAACTCTATGAAAATGCATATGGAGTTTATCAATGTCCATCCCTTTGACGTCACTTTCCTTTCTGGGCTTGTACTAGCGATGGAAAGGAGTAAAGAGAAGGTGTCTACCATCCGTGCTGTGAAAGTTGCATTGATGGGGCCTTTAGGCGGGATTGGTGATGCTTTATTCTGGTTAACACTACTACCTATTTGTGCCGGCATTGGTGCCTCTCTGGCACTTCAGGGCAGTTTATTCGGGCCAATTATTTTTCTGCTGATGTTCAACATTGCGCACTTTGTCCTGCGTTTCGGACTGGCACATTACGGTTATCGGGCAGGAATCAAAGCGATTGCCATGCTGAAAGCGCACACCAAGAACATTTCTCATGCGGCTTCAATTGTCGGTATGACAGTAATAGGCGCACTGGTGGCTTCCTACGTTCATCTTTCCACACCGTTAGTCTTGAAGGCCGGCGAAGCGAAGCTCGCTCTACAGACGGATGTACTGGATAAAGTGATGCCTAATCTGTTGCCTCTGGCTTTTACTCTGTTGGTTTACTGGCTGATGAAGAAGGGAGCATCACCTGTGAAATTGATTGGTATCACAGTGGTGTTTGGGATTGTCGGTAAGTTCGTCGGTTTTCTATAAGGAGTGCAGATGCTAGGTGTAGTGATAACCGGACATGGCGGTTTTGCCAGTGGTCTGTTGCAGGCGGTAGAACAGGTTATCGGTCCGCAAGAGCAGTGTGTAGCCGTGGATTTTCCAGAAGGAATGTGTACTGAGGCACTGAAAAAAGCACTGGAGGCTGCGTGCTACCAATGTGATCAGGGTGAAGGGCTGGTTTTTCTCACTGACTTGCTCGGCGGTTCTCCGTTCAGACAGGCTGCGCAGATGGCATTAAATCATCCTGCATATCAGGTCATTACTGGTACTAATATGCAGATGGCTGCGGAAATGATGCTTGAGCGTGACGGTATGACAGTCACCGAGTTTCGCGACATGGCACTGGAATGCGGACATCGTGGGCTGACCAGCCTGTGGCATGAGCAGCAGCGTGAAAGACAGGCATCACAGGGTATTGATGGTATCTGAGGAGATAACATGTATCTGATTTCTAACCGGGAAATGCTGAAAAAAGCGCAGCGTGGCAGATACGCTGTACCTGCCTTTAATGTCCATAACCTTGAAACAGTGCAGGTGGTGGTAGAAACCGCTACCGCACTGTCATCACCGGTGATATTGGCGGGAACACCTGGCACCTTTACCTACGCAGGGCTGGAATATATGGTGTCTATCTGTCGTGAAGCGGCGTATATCAACCATCTGCCGATAGCACTGCATCTGGATCACCATGAAGAGTATGATGATATCTGTCATAAAGTGCAGTCCGGTATCCGTTCTGTGATGATTGATGGTTCACATCTGCCTTTTGAGCAGAATATCGAGGCGGTATCCCGTGTGGTTCGATTTTGTCAGAACTACGATGTCAGTGTTGAGGCAGAATTAGGCAGGCTCGGCGGGCAGGAAGATGACTTAGCCGTCGATAGCAAAGATAGTTTCTATACTGATCCTATGGCTGCGAAAGAATATGTTGCTCGTACAGGCATTGATTCACTGGCGGTCGCGATAGGTTCAGCGCATGGCCTGTATCACGGAGAGCCACACCTTGATTTTGATCGCCTGGCCGCTATCAGGCAGCAGGTTGATATTCCACTGGTTCTGCATGGTGCATCAGGTATCCCTGAGGAGATGGTACGGCATGCGATTAATTTCGGGATCTGCAAGGTGAATGTGGCGACAGATCTGAAAATTGCTTTTGCTGACGCGGTTAAAGCATATTTTGCTGAACACCCGGATGCAAACGATCCACGCAAATATATCACACCGGGTAAAGAGGCAATGCGCAAGGTGGTCGAAACTAAAATCCGCATTTGCGGTAGCGCAGGAATGATGTAATCATAAATCAGGGTAGCTACCCTTTATAGAGATCACAATGGCTGACTTCTCTATACCTGTGGTTTGCCTGATCATGGTGTTGATACTGACCTGTATGACAAGTACCCAATTCCTTCAGATAGACAATCCCATCATGTACTTTATTGCAGTTTAGTTGACTCTGGCGTCCCCTGCAGGAATCGAACCTGCAACTAGCCCTTAGGAGGGGCTCGTTATATCCATTTAACTAAGGGGACTTTTTACTGCTTTGTTTCAGACTGTTTTGAGTCGTTTGTATCTTATCTCTTTATGCCTGTTTTAATCAAGTTTTTTGCCTTTGTTTGTTTCGTTTTGTTGTCGTTTGTTTTTCGTTGTAGTCGGTTCGTTCACTTGCCATTGTGTACAGATTGAGTACATAATCACATTTCATCTTGTGTACAGGTTATAGCTATGGCATTGAGCGACACTAAACTTCGTGGCATCCACAACAAGCCCTACAAAGGCAAACCTGAATTAACCGATGGTGACGGCTTGAGTGTCAGGATCACTCCAAACGGAACCATAACATTTCAGCACAGATATCGCTGGAATGGCAAGCCCGTTCGCCTTACTGTTGGTCGATATCCTGAGATGTCATTAAAGGACGCACGAGTAGCAGTAGGTAATATGCGCTCATTGTACATAAAGGGTCTTGATCCAAAAATGTATTTCTCTCATTCTGAAGAAGAGGCAACATTAAAAGACTGCCTTGACTACTGGTGGGATAAGTACGTATCTACGCTAAAACCCAATACTCAGATACTTTATAAGTCCGTCGTGTACAACACGATGTACACACAATTCTTGGATACACCAGTAGCTAGCATACCTGTGTCATCTTGGGTTAAGTTTTTCGACAAACAGGAAAAGGGAAACCCTAAAAAAGCCAGAGTGCTTTTAACTCAAATGCGCTCAGTGGTTAACTGGTGCATAGGAAGGCAATTTATCCCATCATGCGAGGTCATGAAACTTAGCGTGAAAAATATAGGCAAAAAACCAGACACTGGTAGCCGAGTTTTAACTTACACGGAACTGGCTAAGGTCTGGTTAGCACTGGAAAATAATAAGATAGTTTCATCCAACAAAATATTACATCAACTCCTTTTGTTATGGGGTGCTCGATTATCTGAGTTACGGCTAGCTACTGCTAATGAATTTAATATGGATGATTTGATCTGGACGACTCCGGTAGCTCACTCGAAAATGGGCAATGTAATTAGAAGGCCTATATTTAAGCAGATCACGCCATATATAGAACGACTATTAAACATGGGTAATGATATTTTGTTTCCTGGACAGGAATTGGATAAAGCCATAGACAGATCGTCAGCAAACCTCTATATGAACAAGCTAAGGAAGTCTATCGGTATACCTGAATGGCGTACACATGATTTTAGACGTTCGTTGGTGACTAATTTATCAAGCGAGGGGATTGCACCCCATGTCACCGAGAAGATGCTGGGGCACGAATTAGGCGGGGTGATGGCTGTGTACAACAAGCACGATTGGATTGATGAACAAAAAGAGGCGTATGAGCTATATGCAGATAAAGTATTTTGGCATATTAAGCAACTCACGAACGGTTGACTCCGCCATTGTCGAGCCACTCACGTATAGCTGAATGGCTGTATCGGGCGGGATGATTGAGAACTGGTTCAGGAAATCCATATTTTTTTCCTGAGCCGATATATTGCCGTTCTTTTCTTTCCTAACATATCAAAAACCTCTTTTTCTTCAATTAAGTTTTTATCCATCCTTCATCTCCTTCTGAATTATCCTCACATAATACGCCAGCACAGATTTAGCGCTGAACTTCATGTGGTTGAATGGTTTGAATTTAGGTGTGTATTTATCGAGAATTGCGGTTAAGTTAATAAATGACAATATGAAATATCAAGAGACTAAAAAGGTGGAACGCATTTGGGACGGGTCCCGAAAGATAACCACAGGTAACTGTCGGGATTAAGATAGAGATAGTAAAATAAGAAGTAAGAAAAAGAGGGTTGTTTTTGAAGTTGTGTAGATATTGGTGTACTTGTAAGATATTTATTTAATATTTTTTATTTAATTATCAACTAATTACCTTATTAGTTCGTTATATCCACTAAGGGGACAACGAAACGCAGTATACCTGTTTTTCTTGTCAAAGATAAGGCATAACGAACTGTTTGCCTATATAATCACCCCTCTTTTTGATTACCATTAATGAAAGATTGGCGGTATATTTTACATATTGGGTGCATTAGCTGGTATGCAGCGTGATAGTTAATATCTAAAAATAATTATATGGAGAACAATATGAAGTCTCGTCTGAGCGGGGTTGCTCTTACAGCAGTCTTACTTGTGGGATGTGCCAGTTCATCGAATATGATGGAACAGGGGCGTTCTGATCCGCTGGAAGGGTTTAACCGTGCTATGTTCAACTTTAATTATGATGTTCTCGATCCGTATGTACTGCGCCCGGTTGCTGTAGGTTGGCGTAATTATATGCCGATGCCAGCGCGAAATGGCATTGGCAATTTTATGAGTAATCTTGAAGAACCAGCCAGCATGGTTAACAGTTTTTTGCGTGGAGATGTTCATGAAGGTGCGAAACACTTTAACCGTTTCTTTTTGAATACCTTGTTGGGAATGGGGGGGCTTATTGATGTTGCTTCCATGGCGAATCCCAAACTGGCAAAAGAAGATCCAATGCGCTTTGGTAGCACATTAGGACACTATAACGTGGGGTATGGCCCATATGTTGTTCTGCCCGGTTACGGTAGTTTTACATTGCGTGATGAAGGCGGTAACTTTGCGGATATGACTTATCCCGTATTGAGTTATCTTACTGGTTGGATGTTGGTAGGCAAATGGGTGTTCGAAGGTATAGAAACCCGCGCTCGCTTGCTGGACTCTGATGGCCTGCTAAAAAACTCTTCAGATCCTTATTTGATGATGCGCGATGCTTACTTCCAACGCCACGATTTTATGGCTAATGGTGGCAAGTTGGAGCCGGAAAAAAATCCTAATGCGGCAAGTATTCAAGATGAATTGGATTCTATAGATTAATTCGTTACCTATAACTAAAAAAAGGATAGCGGTGCTATCCTTTTTTTAGATTCGGTTCTAATATGTACTAGAACGAGTAGTTAAAGCTTATGCCATACAACCATGCGGTTCCTTTGGAATCAAACTCATATGGTGTATTGAAAGGAGCAGGTGCATTCTCTTGCAGTTTCTCGCTAGCATGTACTTTCTTACCGCGCATATAGGAAACACCGACATCCACAGAAGCATCTTTATTGAATGCATAAGTGGTTCCTAAGCTAAACCAAAAACGATCTTGATCCGGAATGGAGATAGAACGATTTTTGGCTGGTACAGGACTTTCATCAAAGGCGATACCGGTACGGAATGTCCAGTTATCATCATAGTAGTAAGTTGTACCTAGCGAGATACGGTAAGCATCGCGGAAACCTTCGTGCTTTTGGAATAAGGTAGCACCGGAATCTTTGCTTTTACCACGTAATTCTTTAAATTCGCTCCAGCCTGTATACAAGAAGCTATAGTGAATTGCCCATTGTGGTGCAACACGGTTATAGCCCGAAAGTTCCCACATATCAGGTAAGTTCAGATCCAGAGTACCTTTAATGGTGTTGCCAGCGAGGCCACCGGGGAGCAGAGCTGGCATTTCATTGCTGTAATCCCCCTTTTTGAACTTAACTTTGACCTTGGAACGATACGTCAGGCTATAACGGTTGTTTTCATCGTACTGATATAGGAATCCTACATTCCAGCCATAGCCCCAATCTTTACCTTCCAATTTGGCAGCTTCAGTAGTTGCTTGGGTATTAAGTCCTGTCATTGTGGATGTTGCAGGACCAGTTTCACCCATATGACGAGTGATTTTGGCATCGGCATAAACAGCATTGACACCTAAGCCAAAGCTGAATTGATCATTAAATTTGTAAGCACCACTTAGATTAAAGTTCAACGTTTTGAGTGATGTCTTCCCACCAATTAGGCCAGCAGGATAATTATTACTGAATTCCGTGGATAAGCCAAAGTTGCTCACGGCTGATGCACCAACATACCATTGATCATTGATTGGAATGATAAAATGCAGGTTTGGGATCCATGCATGTGGTGCGATGTTTTTAGCATCTGTGCTCTGACCAGTCACAGGTGACTTTCCGGTAATATCAACATCTGGGTTGACATACACCAAACCACCAGAAAACGATGGACGATCAAATAAGGTCATGGCCGCAGGGTTACGACTGCCTACGGAAGCGTTATCTGCAACGGCACCAGCCCCAGAAAATGCACGGCCTAGTCCTGATGATGAATATTCATTCAATTGAAAACCAGCAGCACTAGCGTTGGATGAGAGGATTGCAACCGCCACTGCTAACGCTGAACGTGTAAATAGGTTTTTCTGGTCCATAACCAAAACCTCATTGTCTAATTATTATTAACATGCCACTCAAGTAGCTGAGAGCGCGGGATTGTAGAGTCGATTTGTCGCAATGACAACAATGACAAATCAGACCAGTGCACGAAGTATAGGCTTGATAATAGAATATGTTGCAAGAATGTTTTCTAAATATAACTAAAATGATTCTTAAATTGGGACTTGCTTAACAAAAAGTAGACAGCTTCCGTTAATGAAGTGTAAATGGATTTCTGTTGGTGTGGTCAGATCAATAAATTGTGAGATAAATGGCTCCAAACAGCGTAAATGCTGGTTATCAGTAGTCAGGAGAACGTAGAATTATCAGCATGTTTTTTAGCCGGAGAAATTTAAATGTCTGATGCGATTAACCGCTGTAGTGCCGAAGAAACGGCTGCTTGCTGCTGTGTTGATGTGGGAACCGTTATTGATAATGAAGATTGCACCGCTTCTTACCAGTGTGTTTTTGTGAGTGAACAAGAAGCCGAAGTTATGCTTAATTCATTGATCAAAAAGGCTAAATCAGTGGAATCTGATCCATGTATTATACATCACAGCATCGAAGCAGTTGACGGTGGAATGCAACTATCTGTGGATTTTACCTTTAGTTGTCAAGCAGAAGCTCTCATTTTTCAGTTAGGCTTGCGTTAATTCACGCTGAACAACGGTTTTCTCATTGTTTTGTCATGCCAAACAGTGAGAAAATCGCTAGTAATAGATTGTAAATTATGGCCTTTTCTTTGTACTCCTGCCACTTATTCTTCATTTAAGTTGTATAAATTATAAATAGTTTAAAGTTGAGTTTGTTCTCATTTTTAGTTTATACCTATTTGCTATTTTCCAACATTGCGTTAACAATGCATCATCAGGTCTGACCTCTTATGAGGTAAGTAAATATTTTTAATCAATCAATTGATTTAGTTAATAATAATTAGGAGTTGCTATGGGTCGTTCTTCAACAAAAGTAATACCGCAAAGGGAACGTGTCGCTATTGTCAGCGGGTTGCGCATTCCTTTTGCGAAACAAGCAACTTTCTACCACGGTATTCCGGCTGTTGACTTGGGAAAGGCTGTTGTAAGCGAGCTGGTTATTAGGAGCGGTTTGTCGCCTGAGAAGATCGACCAATTGGTTTTTGGGCAGGTTGTTCAAATGCCGGAAGCTCCAAATATTGCAAGGGAAATTGTTTTGGGGGCAGGCTTAAGTGTGAATACTGATGCTTATAGTGTTTCCCGTGCCTGTGCAACGAGTTTTCAGGCAATCGCAAACGTGGCTGAAAGTATTATGGCAGGAGTAGTCAATATAGGGATCGCTGGAGGCGCGGATTCCTCATCTGTTTTGCCTATCGGAGTGACTAAGTCATTGGCGCGCACGTTAGTTGACATGAACAAAGCCAAAAGTCTCCCCCAACGATTAAAATTACTCAGCCGATTGAAATTACGTGATTTATTGCCTGTATCTCCTGCTGTTGCTGAGTATTCCACGGGGTTGAGAATGGGGGATACCGCTGAGCAGATGGCAAAAACTTATCATATCAGTCGCGAAGATCAGGATGCATTTGCGCACCGCTCTCATGTAATGGCAGCCAAAGCCTGGGAGCAAGGGCTTTTGCAAGAGGAAATTATATCGGCATATTTCCCGCCATACAGCAAAACCTTGGCAGAAGATAACAACATCAGAAAAAACTCGACGTTAGCTTCGTATGCCAAATTGCGTCCGGCCTTTGATCGTAAACATGGCACAGTGACTGCAGCAAACAGCACACCACTAACGGATGGTGCAGCAGCAGTGATGTTAATGCGTGAATCCGTTGCCAAAGAACTCGGTATGGTTCCACTGGGGTATTTACGTAGTTATGCATTTTCTGCCATTGATGTTTGGCAGGACATGTTACTGGGGCCGTCCTATGCAACCCCGTTGGCACTGGAGCGTGCTGGTATCACTTTGAATGAACTGACTCTTATCGACATGCATGAAGCATTTGCTGCCCAAACACTAACGAATTTAAAAATGTTTGCCAGTGAGAAATTTGCCCGTGAAAAGTTGGGGCGTACTCAGGCAATTGGTGAAGTGGATATGGATAAATTCAATGTATTGGGTGGATCAATTGCTTATGGGCACCCCTTCGCGGCGACAGGAGCCAGAATGGTTACCCAAACGTTGAATGAATTGCGTCGCCGTGGGGGTGGGTTTGGATTAACAACAGCTTGTGCCGCGGGTGGTTTGGGTGCAGCAATGGTATTGGAGGTGGAATAATGGTTCAGGCTGAAAAAGAAACGGTTATGTCAGCAGTAATGCAACCGGAGCAATCGGTATTCAGTTTTTCTGTCAGGGACGACAAGGTGGGAATTATCACCATTGATGTACCAGGAGAGAAAGTTAACACACTGAAAGCCGAATTTGTTGAACAGTTCCTGATCATGTTTGAAAAAGCACAACAAGTTTCAGGCTTGAAAGGGCTGGTTATTGTATCCGGTAAGCCAGATACCTTCATTGCAGGTGCTGATATTAGCATGATAGCGAATTGCCAAACCCAGGAAGAAGCGACAGCATTGGCTGAAAAAGGGCAAAAACTGTTTGCGCAGATTGCTAATTATCCTCTACCTGTTGTGGCAGCAATTCATGGCGCGTGCTTAGGTGGTGGGCTGGAGTTGGCATTGGCTTGTCATGCGCGTATCTGTTCTTTGGATGAAAAAACCCGTCTTGGTTTGCCGGAAGTTCAGCTAGGGTTATTACCAGGTTCAGGCGGAACGCAGAGATTGCCTCGTTTGATTGGTGTCAGTGCTGCTTTGGACATCATATTGACCGGCCGTCAGCTTAAGGTAAAACAGGCGCAACGGTTGGGTGTTGTAGATGAGGCAGTTCCTTTAGATATCTTGCTAGATGTTGCTGTGCAATATGTTAAAAAAGGCATCGTGAAGCGTAAGCCATTGGCATGGTCGCAGCGTATACTGGCAAGTGCGTTAGGCAGGCCGTTGTTATTCCAAATGGTTCATAAAAAAACGCGAGAAAAAACTCGTGGCCATTATCCTGCTCCAGAGAAAATCATCAATGTGATTTGTGCTGGCCTGGAAAAAGGCTCAGAGAAAGGTTTTCAGCTTGAAGCCAAGGCATTTGGTGAACTGGCGATGACACAGGAATCAGAAGCATTGCGGAGCTTGTTCTTTGCTTCTACAACGTTGAAGAATGAAACTGGCTCTTCAGAACAGCCCGCGGAAATCAGACATGTGGGGATTTTGGGAGGAGGCCTGATGGGGGGCGGTATTGCCAATGTGACTGTGACGCGGGGAAATTTGCCTGCTCGCATTAAAGATATTAATGAAAAAGGCATTAGTCAGGCATTGAAATATACATGGGATCTCCTTTCTAAGCGGGTAAAACAGCGTCGTTTGAAATCAAGTGAGCGTTCTCGTCAGATGTCGTTATTGACAGGAACGACGGATTACAGTGGGTTTAAGCAAGCTGATATTATAGTTGAAGCGGTATTTGAAGATTTAGTATTGAAACGCCAAATGGTTGCAGAAATTGAAGAAAATACGAAACCCGAAACTATTTTTGCATCTAACACTTCTTCATTGCCAATCCATAAGATCGCTGAAGCGGCGACTCGACCAGAACAGGTAATTGGCCTTCACTATTTCAGCCCTGTAGACAAAATGCCGTTGGTGGAAGTCATTCCACATGCGGGAACGAGTGAAAAAACGATCGCAACTGTTGTGGCGTTGGCCAAGAAACAGGGAAAAACAGCGATTGTTGTCGGGGATAAAGCAGGTTTTTATGTGAACCGAATTCTGACACCTTACATTAATGAGGCTGGTTATTGTGTATTGGAAGGTGAGCCGATTGAACATATTGATAATGCTTTAATGAATTTCGGTTTTCCTATTGGCCCAATCAATCTGCTGGATGAAGTTGGCATAGATGTAGGTACTAAAATTATCCCTGTTTTGGTAGAAGAATTGGGAAGTCGATTTGAAGCACCAGAGATTTTGGATGCAATTTTGCGGGATGACCGAAAGGGCAAAAAGAATGGCCGCGGTTTCTATTTGTATGCGAGTAAAAAAAGTTCATTCTGGCCTTTTGGCAAAAAACCTAACAAAGAAGTGGACGCATCGATTTATTCCTTATTAAAGATCAAGCCAGCTATAAAAATGTTGCCTGCTGACATAGCCCAGCGTTGTGTGATGCTGATGCTGAATGAAGCAGTGCGCTGTTTGGATGAGGGAATTATCAGAAGTCCTCGTGATGGTGATATTGGTGCTGTATTTGGCATCGGATTCCCGCCATTCCTGGGAGGACCATTCCGTTATATTGATAGGCTTGGCAGCGATAAAGTTGTAGAAATCCTACGTCGTCTGGAGGCGCAATATGGCGAAAGGTTTGCTCCCTGTGAGCGTTTAATCCAGATGGCTGAACAGAAAAATAAATTTCACGCATAATTTTAATTTTTCTTGTTAAAACAGTTAGATCGGCTCTTTTAATTAAGAGTCGATGTTTTATAGGAATTAAATGATTATTCTGAGATAGGTTCGCAATTAACTAAACGGTGGATTATGTACGTTTTTATTATGCGTCATGGTGATGCTGCCTTGAATGCAATCAGTGATGCAGCACGGGAACTTACACCCAGAGGGTGCCAGGAATCACAGACAATGGCTGGCTGGCTTTCGCAGCAATCGCCTGACATCGATTGTGTTTTGGTCAGCCCTTATGTCCGTGCAGAACAAACATTAAAGGTGGTGCGAGAAAATTTGGTACTTCCTGACAATGAAGAAATACTGGCTGAGTTAACGCCATCAGGAGATGTCATGTTGGTTGCCAGCTATTTGCACGTTTTGTCAACACAAGGGCATAAATCTGTATTGGTAGTTTCCCATTTACCGTTAGTCGGCTATTTGGTGTCTGAGCTTTGCCCTGGACAAACTCCGCCAATGTT
The DNA here is from genome assembly GCF_003610465.1 of Xenorhabdus ehlersii. Classification (GTDB taxonomy): domain Bacteria; phylum Pseudomonadota; class Gammaproteobacteria; order Enterobacterales; family Enterobacteriaceae; genus Xenorhabdus; species Xenorhabdus ehlersii. The sequence goes on from NZ_RAQI01000006.1 coordinate 151,697, forward strand.
TGCTACATCCAGCATTGCTTGTGTCGAGTTGGAACCCCAAACAGAAAAAGGGTGTCTGTTATGGCAAACATCACCTGCACAATTGGCGGCGAAATCCTAACCAGACACCTTAATTATTAGGCAATTTAATTAAATATAAAAACCAAATTAGCGCCGCGTAAACTCATCCATTTCCACCAAAATGAGTAACGCAGCGTTCCCTCCCCACTCTTTGGGGGCTTGATGGAAAGCAATAATATCAGGATGTTGGGCAAGCCATAGCGGGGTTTGTTGTTTGAGAATGTGTTTACCGTGTCCATGCATAACGCAGGCACAATAGACATGCTCACGACGACAGGCAGCGATTAATGCCCCAATTTCTTGTTTGGCCTGTAACTGAGTTAGCCCATGTAAATCCAGAAAAAGTTCAGGGGAATAATCTCCACGACGCAATTTCTTTAATTCATAATGACTGGCATCTTCCCGAATGTAACGAGTCGGGCCTTCCATATCCAAATTTGGCTGGAACTCATCGGAAAAATAGTAACTGGCATCAGCTTGTTCTTGCATTAAGCGTTCAGGGGCAACATGGTTGATTTTTTTTCTTTTCGGGGGATGGGAAACCGTATCTTGCGTAATACGACGGGTTCCTGTAACAGACGTTCTGAATAGACTGATGTCTTCTGAGTTTAATTGATATTTCTTCTTCATTACACATTCATTTACTCACACTTTTGGCAAGTGTACATGATTTTTTGTGATTTTTCCTGGCAGTTATCATTTTAAGTAACAAATCGTTCACAAAATGATTTGACAATTATGTTTGGTTATAAAATAAATGTATATACAACATGAGTTCTGATACAAACGAGAAAAATAACAGGATAGTACAATGTCGATTGAACTAAGAGACACTGATGTTATATGGCGCAATGCCAAACTTGCCACAATGAACCCTGCAATTAAAAACGTTGATGGTGAAAGTTATTACGGCATGTTAGAACAGCATGACCTTATTGTGCGGGATGAAAAAATCTTAGCGATTTTGCCGACAGATAGTGTACCCGCCAATCAATGTAAAATCATTGACGCAGAACAGCGCTTGATCACACCTGGCTTAATCGATTGCCACACTCACTTAGTTTTTGGTGGCAATAGAGCCTCTGAGTGGGAACAACGCCTGAATGGGGTTTCTTATGAAGAAATTAGCGCCAAAGGGGGAGGTATTAATTCCACAGTTAATGCCACCCGCAATAGTTCGGCTCAACAGTTGGAAAACGTATCCCAGAAGCGTCTCAATGCATTGATGGCCGAAGGGGTGACAACGATTGAGATGAAATCAGGTTATGGGTTGGATCTGGCAAATGAAGAAAAACAATTGAAGGTTGTGCGGGCATTGGCACAGAAAAATCCCATCGAAATTAGCCCAACATTACTTTCTGCCCATGCTGTCCCACCTGAATATAAACATGATCCTGATGCCTATATTGATTTAGTTTGTGACTCCATCCTGCCTACTCTTTGGCAAAAACAGTTATTCGACGCTGTAGATGTATTCTGTGAAACAGTTGGTTTCACTTTGAATCAGACCAAACGCTTTTTTGAAACCGCAAAACGCTTAAATATTCCCGTAAAAGGTCATGTTGAGCAACTTTCCAATTTGGGAGGAAGTGAACTGGTTGCTGAATATCAAGGTTTATCCGTTGATCATATTGAGCATTTGGATGAAAAGGGTATTGAAGCCATTAGCCGTAGTGGAACAGTAGCAGTGTTATTGCCGGGGGCATTTTATTTTCTGAGAGAAACTCAACGTCCTCCTATTGCATTATTGCGTCAATATGGTGTTCCAATGGCTATTTCAACAGATTTTAATCCCGGTACGAGTCCTTTTGCTTCCTTGCGCCTGATTATGAATATGGCTTGTGTACAATTTGGCTTGACACCAGAAGAAGCTTGGCGAGGAGTGACTATTCATGCAGCTCAGGCACTGGGACGAGCGGATAGTCACGGTCAATTAGCGGCAGGTTTTATAGCGGACTTTGTCGTTTGGGATGCCCAGAATCCAGTTGATATTTTATATGAACTGGGACATAACCCGTTGGTTTATCGTATTTATCATGGTGAAATCACGCATCGTGATGACTTAAATGGCTTTAATTAATGGTGGTGAGGGAAAAAATATGAATTTATGGCATCCAACATCAGAAAACATTTGGCAAGGGCGCAATGATCTTGCAGAAGCCAATAACGCCTTACGTCTATTCCAGACAATAAAACAGCCGGCCAGTTTTTCTCCAGCTGAATTTCCTCATCATATTGCGCTATTGGGATTTGAATGTGATGAAGGCGTTAAACTTAATCAGGGACGTCCGGGAGCGAAGTTAGGACCAGAATATTTGCGCCAATCCTTGGCAAACCTGGCGAGTTATGATGGTCATGATAGATTGGTGGATTTGGGAAATATTCGCGCTAATTCTGGGGAATTGAGTGAAGCACAGCAGGCACTCAGTGATGCTGTCTATGAATGCCAGCAGCATAATATGAAAACGCTGATTTTTGGCGGTGGGCATGAAACGGCTTTTGCTCATGGGATGGGAATTTACCGTGCGTTTTCGGAGCAGCGTGTCGGTATCATCAATTTTGATGCCCACTTGGATCTGAGAAATTCGCCGCAGCCTACATCAGGAACCCCATTTCGGCAACTTGCGCATTACTGCCAGCAACATCAGCGTCCATTTAATTACAGTTGTGTTGGCGCCAGCTTGGCATCAAATACCCAGGCATTACTGGATGAGGCTAATCATCTTGATGTCACCATTATTTGGGATACCCACTGTGTTGAATCCATGTTGGATAAGGTACAGAAGCAATTACAAGATATCATTAATCAGGTTGATATCATTTATATGACTATCGATTTGGATGTGCTGCCAATTTGGCAAATGCCAGCCGTTTCTGCACCTGCGGCGTTGGGAGTTCCGCTGGAGCGTTTATTGCCATTAGTTCAACTCATCTGTCAGAGCAAAAAATTGCAAGCCGTAGATTTAGTTGAGCTTAACCCTTTATATGATATCCAGGGAATGGGAGGGAAAGCGGCGGCTCGGCTTGCATGGCAGTTGGTGCATTGGTGGAATAAATAGGCTGGTGGGAAGAGTAGAAAGTGAGAAGGAAGGAATAGTGACAGACGATTTACCAGATATATGTACCAAGCCAGTACCTTTATATGCAAAAGTTAAACAAGCGATTATTGAAAAGATCTATACAGGGGAATGGAAACCGCATGATCGGATTCCTTCGGAAGCGGAATTGGTCAGGCAATTTAACTGTAGTCGCATGACGGCTAACCGGGCATTAAGGGAGCTAACGGCAGAAGGTTTTCTATTCCGTCTGCAAGGGGTGGGTTCGTTTGTCTCTGAGCCGAAAGGACAATCTGCGTTATTTGAAATTCACAGTATTGCAGATGAAATTGCTTCCCGCTCTAACCGACATAGTTGCAAGGTGTTGAAACTCGCTGAAGTGAGCGCCAATATGACTCAGGCTGAGGAATTCAGTATTGCAGTAGGTGCGCCGCTCTACCATTCCATTATTGTACATTATGAAAATGATGTACCTGTGCAAATTGAAGATCGCTTTGTCAATGTTCAGGCAGCACCGGAATATTTGCGGCAAGATTTCCGTCAGCAAACGGCCCATGATTATTTATCCCAGGTAGCGCCATTGACAGAAGGGGAACATATCGTTGAAGCCGTGGCGGGAGATGCCCTCTCTTGTCGGTTATTACAAATTGAGGCAAATACGCCCTGTTTGTTAATCAGCCGACGAACCTGGTCGAGAGAATTTATTGTTTCCAGTGCCAGGTTATTGTTTCCTGGGTATCGATATAAATTGAAAGGGCGTTTTAGTTCATAGTTCCCTAATGGAGCTACAAAAAATCAGGCTGCAAAAACCTCTTTTTTCCTTTGGGGAGAAGAGGTTTTTCATTAGTCCTTGTAACAATAATGTAAAATCAATGTGATGTTAAACACAAAACCAGCAAAAATATTTCCCTGTTTATCACGAAATAAATCAATATCATCTTTTTGATTTTCATCAAAAAAATATTTTACCCGCATCATTAACTTTATCTCCGTCACATTTTTGCCTATTGAATGCACATGTATATACAACTATACAATTAATAAAATTCACAACGATGAGATAGGAAAAAACCGTGACGACGCAAAATAATAAATTCAGCAACGTAACCATTCGCGCTCCCAGAGGGACGCAACTGACAGCAAAAAGCTGGCTAACCGAAGCACCACTTCGTATGCTCATGAATAACCTTGATCCCGATGTGGCGGAAAATCCCTGTGAATTGGTGGTGTATGGTGGCATTGGTCGTGCAGCCAGAAACTGGGAATGCTATGAAAAAATCGTTGAAACCTTAAAGAATCTGGAAAATGACGAAACCCTGCTGGTGCAATCCGGTAAACCTGTGGGGGTGTTCAAAACCCATGAGAATGCCCCGCGTGTATTAATTGCCAACTCGAATTTGGTGCCACACTGGGCGACATGGGAACATTTTAACGAATTGGATGCCAAAGGGCTGGCTATGTATGGCCAGATGACAGCCGGTAGTTGGATTTACATTGGCAGTCAGGGCATTGTTCAGGGAACTTACGAAACTTTTGTCGAAGCAGGCCGCCAACACTACAACGGCAACTTGACCGGACGTTGGATACTGACGGCGGGTTTGGGCGGTATGGGCGGTGCCCAGCCACTGGCTGCGACATTGGCAGGTGCCTCTTCATTAACCATAGAGTGCCAACAAAGTCGCATTGACTTTCGTCTGCGTACCAAATACGTGGATGAGCAGGCCGTTGATCTGGATGATGCTTTGGCGCGTATTGAACGTTATACCCAGGAAGGTAAAGCAATCTCGATAGCATTGTGTGGTAATGCTTCAGAGATTTTACCTGAGCTGGTACGCCGTGGCGTGCGTCCTGATATGGTAACAGACCAAACCAGTGCCCATGATCCATTACACGGTTACTTGCCGGCTGGTTGGACATGGGAAGCGTATTGCCGCCGTGCCGAAAGTGAGCCAGAAGTGGTGATCCAAGCGGCAAAAGCGTCAATGGCCGCACATGTTGAAGCTATGTTGGCCTTTCAGGAACAGGGTATACCTACCTTCGATTATGGCAATAATATCCGCCAAATGGCGAAAGAGGTGGGTATTGAACACGCTTTTGATTTTCCTGGCTTTGTTCCCGCTTACATTCGCCCGCTGTTCTGTCGAGGTATAGGACCTTTCCGTTGGGCGGCGCTTTCCGGTGATCCTGAGGATATTTATAAAACTGACGCCAAGGTAAAAGAACTGTTGCCGAATGATGCCCATTTACACCGCTGGCTAGATATGGCGAGAGAGCGCATCAGTTTCCAAGGCTTGCCTGCACGTATTTGTTGGGTAGGGTTGGGAGATCGTGCCAAATTAGGTTTAGCATTCAATGAAATGGTTCGCCGAGGGGAACTTTCTGCACCAATCGTGATTGGCCGTGATCATTTGGATTCTGGCTCTGTCGCCAGCCCTAATCGTGAAACTGAATCCATGCAAGATGGTTCTGACGCTGTTTCTGATTGGCCATTACTGAATGCCTTACTGAATACGGCTGGTGGTGCAACATGGGTTTCCCTGCATCATGGTGGTGGCGTTGGTATGGGATTCTCTCAACATTCTGGCATGGTCATTGTTTGTGATGGAACTGATGAAGCTGCTGAGCGCATTGCCCGTGTATTACACAATGATCCGGCAACGGGCGTTATGCGTCATGCTGATGCGGGCTATGAATTGGCTATCCAGTGTGCGAAAGAGCAGGGGCTAAACCTGCCAATGTTAAACCTGCCAGTGACTGATGCGAAATAAGGAGCGTTGTTAAAATGAAAAATATTACTATTCATCCGGGAAAAATGACGCTTGAAGAATTACGTCATGTTTATCAGCATCCTGTTCACATTAGTTTGGACGAACACTGTTTCCCTGCCATTGAAGGTAGTGTTGCTTGTGTGAATCGCATTATCAGTGAAAATAAAACGGCTTACGGTATCAATACCGGTTTTGGTTTGCTCGCGAATACCCGTATTGCAGAGCAGGATTTGGAAGAGTTGCAGCGTTCTATCGTGTTGTCACATGCGGCGGGAGTGGGTGAACCTCTGCCGGATGAAATTGTCCGCTTGATTATGGTGTTGAAAATTAATAGCCTTGCCCGTGGTTATTCTGGCATTCGTCTGGAAGTCATTCAGGGACTGATTGCCTTGGTCAACGCTGAGGTTTATCCCTGTATTCCAAGCAAAGGTTCGGTAGGGGCTTCCGGTGACTTAGCACCCTTGGCGCATATGAGCTTGTTATTGTTGGGCGAAGGTAAAGCCCGTTATCGTGGTGAATGGTTACCGGCAAAAGAGGCACTGGAAAAAGCAGGACTTGAGCCGATGTGTCTTGTCGCAAAAGAAGGTTTGGCACTGCTCAACGGTACGCAGGCTTCTACCGCTTTTGCCTTAAAAGGGCTATTTGCCGCAGAAGATTTACTCGCATCAGCGATTGTTTGTGGCGCCATGTCTGTTGAAGCCGCTCTTGGCTCCCGTAAACCCTTTGATGCCCGTATCCATGAAGTACGTGGACAGAAAGGCCAGATTGATGTGGCAGCCCTTTACCGTTTGATATTGGAAGAACAAAGTGAGATTTGTGAATCCCATAAAAACTGCCCGAAAGTTCAGGATCCTTATTCATTGCGCTGCCAGCCACAAGTGATGGGGGCTTGTTTAACCCAAATCCGCCATGCTGCTGATGTTATTATGGTTGAAGCCAATGCAGTCTCTGATAACCCACTGGTATTTACCGAAGAAGATGAGGTGATTTCTGGTGGTAATTTCCACGCGGAACCCGTCGCTATGGCATCAGATAATCTGGCTATTGCTTTGGCAGAAATCGGCTCATTGTCAGAACGTCGCATTGCCTTGCTGATGGATAGCAATATGTCCCAGTTGCCACCATTCTTAGTTGAAAACAGCGGTGTTAACTCTGGTTTCATGATTGCACAGGTGACGGCGGCTGCGCTGGCAAGTGAAAACAAGGCACTGGCGCATCCTTCCAGTGTCGATAGTCTGCCGACATCTGCCAATCAAGAAGATCACGTTTCAATGGCACCCGCCGCAGGCCGTCGCCTGTGGGAGATGGCAGATAACGTGCGAGGGATCTTAGCAATTGAATGGTTGACAGCTTGCCAGGGCATGGATTTCCGTCATGGCTTGAAGAGTAGTCCGGTATTAGAAAAAGCTCGCCATATTCTTCGTGATAAAGTTACACATTATGATAAAGACCGCTTTTTTGCTCCGGATATTGATGTAACAATTCAGTTGTTGGCCGAGCAGCAACTTTCTGCTTTGTTGCCTGCTGGGAATATCTTAGAAAACTAAGTACAAACACATCGTTTTAGGCCGGATAAAATCCGGCCTTATCGTAGTATTTATCTCTTCCAATCTAATAATAAAAGACATAAGGATAAATCATGCAAAATATTTCACAACTCAAGCGCGGGTTAAGCGTTCGCCACATTCGGTTTATGGCTCTGGGTTCGGCAATTGGCACAGGTCTTTTCTATGGTTCGGCAGGCGCTATTAAAGCCGCAGGACCGGCGGTATTGCTGGCTTATGCAATTGGCGGTGCAGCCGTTTTTATGGTCATGCGGGCATTGGGGGAAATGGCGGTACATCGCTCTGCACCTGGCTCTTTCTCTTATTATGCCACCCAATACTTAGGGCCATTGGCAGGTTTTCTGACCGGATGGACTTACGTCTTTGAAATGCTGGTTGTTTGTCTTGCTGACGTCACCGCATTTGGCATCTATATGAAGCTCTGGTTTCCCCATGTTGACCAGTGGATTTGGGTTCTTGGCATTGTCTTTTTTATTGGCGCAATCAACCTATGTAACGTCAAGGTATTTGGTGAAATGGAATTTTGGCTGTCTATCATCAAAGTTGCTGCGATTATCGCCATGATTGTCGGTGGTTTTGCCATCATGATGTATGGGTTTGGTCAGGAAGCAGGGCATGTCACAGGCCTGTCGAATTTATGGGAACATGGTGGATTTATGCCAAACGGCATAGCGGGGGTAATTGCTTCGTTTACAGTCGTTATGTTTGCCTTTGGTGGCATTGAAGTCATCGGCATCACGGCCAGTGAAGCTAAAAATCCAGAAAAATCCATCCCACGTGCGATCAATGCGGTTCCGTTCCGTATCTTACTGTTTTATGTTCTTACACTGTTTGTTTTGATGTGCATTTATCCGTGGAATCAAGTGGGACAAAATGGCAGCCCATTTGTCCAGATCTTCTCCAGCCTGGGAATTGATTCCGCAGCCAATATTTTAAATATTGTCGTGATTACCGCTGCAATTTCCGCGATCAACAGTGATATTTTTGGTGCCGGACGGATGATGTATGGCATGGCCCAGGAAAAACAGGCACCAGCCTCTTTTACCCAACTGACTAAAAACGGGGTACCGTGGGTTACGGTGCTGGCAATGTCTGGGATCTTGTTGGTGGGCGTCCTTTTGAATTATTTGTTGCCGGAAAAAGTTTTCGTCATCATTGCTTCCATCGCAACATTTGCAACCGTTTGGGTATGGCTGATGATTTTGCTGTCACAATATGTTATGCGCCGAAAAATGCCGGCAGAGGAGGCCAAGCAGCTTAAATTCTCCGTTCCCTTCTGGCCTGTTGCGCCGACTTTAGCCATTGCTTTTATGGCATTTGTTATTGTGGTATTAGGCTATTTCCCTAATACCCGGATTGCATTATACGTAGGGATAGTATGGATAGTATTATTGACTATCAGCTATTATTTATGGGTAAAAAAACCAAGTCATGGTTAACCCTCCCATACCACCTTATGTATTTTGTGAATACAATTTCATCCTAAGATAACTCAGTGTTAAGAAAGCTGATTTGTGTTCTGGATCATGGCAAACTAACGAGTTGATATATCTTTTTTGTTGTTTGGAGGTGTTTTTTGGATAAGATTTTAGTCGATGAGGCTGTTGCAGAGCTGCGTACTATTTTAGATATGTTGCGTTGGTCTACTAGCCGTTTTAGCGAATCGGATATCTATTGTGGACATACTGCATGTAATCCGTGGGACGAGGCTTTGCAATTAGTTCTCCCCTCATTGCGTTTGCCTATGGATGTCCCTGATTCAATGATGGCTTCACGCCTGACATCAACAGAGCGTCAACGTATCGTGGAACTTGTCTTACGTCGTATTAATGAACGTATTCCTGTTGCTTATTTGATAAATCGAGCTTGGTTCTGTGGTCATGAATTTTATGTCGATGAGCGAGTTTTGATTCCACGTTCACTGATTAGAGATGTGATTGAAAACCATTTTGAAGGACTTATCTCACGTCAGCCATCGACAATTTTGGATCTTTGTACAGGAAGCGGTTGTATTGCAATCGCCTGTGCCCATGCCTTCCCAGAAGCCGAAGTTGATGCTGTTGATATTTCTCCAGATGCTTTGGAAGTTGCAGAAATAAATATAGAGAATCATAAGCTTTCTCACCGTGTAATCCCGATTCGTTCAGATCTATTTCATGATATACCATCGGTGAAATACGACATCATTGTCACTAATCCTCCTTATGTCGATGAAGAAGATATGAGTGATTTTCCTCAGGAATACGATCATGAACCTGAATTAGCCATGGCTGCAGGTATTGACGGGTTGGATTTGGTTCGTCGTATTCTGGCAACTGCCCCGGATTTCCTTTCAGAAGATGGAATACTGGTATGTGAAGTAGGTAACAGTATGGTACACCTGATTGAGCAATACCCTGAAGTACCATTCAAATGGCTAACATTCGAACATGATTATGGTGATGGTGTTTTCGTGCTGACTCGCCAGCAGCTTGTTGAATATCACGAATATTTCCAGCAATTCAAAGACTGATATTTTTTCATTCATCCAATGGTTAAAACAGATATTTCATAATTGTATCTATATCCAGTGGATTTCGAGTAGCAGCTAGCAATATTGTTGCTCGAAAGATTAAGGATAAAAGGCAAATAAAATTACTGAAATAAGATAGGTTTTAATCATTGGGTGAGTTATTGTTATTCGATCTCATTTGTAACGCATAAATAATGATGGCAGGGTAAGAATGGCAGGAAATAGTATTGGACAGTTTTTTCGTGTCACCACATTTGGTGAATCTCACGGGATCGCACTGGGATGCGTTGTCGATGGTGTTCCACCGGGTATTGCTATTACAGAAGCTGATTTGCAAATCGATTTAGACAGGCGTCGTCCGGGAACTTCCCGTTATACGACGCAGCGTCGTGAACCCGATCAAGTTCGCATTCTTTCTGGTGTTTTTAACGGCGTGACAACCGGTACTAGCATTGGCCTGATGATTGAAAACACCGATCAGCGTTCACAAGATTACAGTGCAATTAAAGATGTTTTCCGCCCTGGCCATGCTGACTATACCTACGAACAGAAATATGGGGTGCGTGATTACCGTGGTGGCGGGCGTTCATCTGCCCGTGAAACCGCTATGCGCGTTGCAGCAGGGGCAATTGCTAAAAAATATCTACTCGAAAAACACGGTATTCTTATTCGTGCTTGCCTGACTCAGATGGGTGATATTCATTGTGAACTGAAAGATTGGGATCTTGTTGAACAGAATCCTTTTTTCTGCCCGGATGCAAGTAAGTTGACTCAGCTTGATGAATTACTCCGTACATTGAAAAAAGAGGGGGATTCTATCGGTGCGAAAGTGAGTGTGGTTGCCGAAAACGTTCCTGCCGGATTGGGTGAACCGGTTTTTGACCGTTTGGATGCAGACATCGCTCATGCTTTGATGAGCATTAACGCGGTCAAAGGTGTTGAAATCGGTGAGGGTTTCGGTGTTATCAACTTACGTGGCAGCGAGAACCGCGATGAAATGACGACACAGGGATTTACCAGTAACCATGCAGGCGGCATTTTAGGCGGAATTAGCAGTAGTCAGCCAATTATTGCGCATATCGCCTTGAAACCAACATCCAGCATTATGGTGCCAGGCAGAACTATCAATCGTCAGGGAGAAGAAGTGGATATGGTAACTCGCGGCCGCCACGATCCTTGTGTTGGTATTCGTGCCGTACCTATCGCAGAAGCAATGATGGCAATTGTACTGATGGATCACTTACTGCGCCAGCGGGCACAATGTGCTGATGTGATATCATCACTTCCACGCTGGTAATTAGGGAAGAGGCTCCTGATACCCGCTTTGGTTGGTGCTGAAAGGTATCATGAGAATAGGCAAGCAGTTTTCTGGTGAAATGCATAATGGAATGGTCATTATTGGGGCCGGAAATTTACGGTTTCCTCTTTTTAGTTGCGATGGTGGCAGGGTTTATCGATTCCATTGCCGGAGGTGGTGGATTATTGACCATCCCTGCGTTGCTATCGGTGGGCGTTTCTCCTGTCCAAGCGCTGGCAACAAGTAAGTTACAGGCTATAGGTAGCTCTTTCTCTGCCAGCCTCTATTTTATCCGCCGTGGCGTAGTGGATTTGCGTTCCCAGCGTTTTGCTATCTTCATGACGATAATTGGCGCCATGTTAGGAGCTTTGCTGGTTCAATTTATCTCACCGGATTTTTTGCGTTATTTATTGCCGGCATTAGTGATCATTATCGGCGTTTATTTCCTATTGGTGCCGAATATTGGGGCAGAAGATCGGCAACATCGTCTTGGTCCAATTGCGTTTGGTTGCCTTGCCGGATGTGGTATTGGTTTTTACGATGGCGTGTTTGGGCCAGGGACGGGATCTTTTTTTGCACTCTCTTATGTCATGCTTTGTGGCTACAATTTGGCAAAAGCAACGGCTCATGCCAAGGTACTGAACTTTGCATCTAACATCGGAGCCTTAGGATTCTTTGTTCTTGGCGGACAGATCTTATGGCTGGCGGGAGTTGTGATGTTGGTAGGACAAATAATCGGTGCGCGATTTGGGGCGAGTTTAGTACTGAGCAAAGGGAAGAAACTTATTCGTCCGCTGTTGGTGACAATTTCCTTTTTGATGAGCATCAAACTTCTTTATGATCATCACGGAGATACAGTCCGTTCTTGGCTGGCATTTTATTTTTGATTTAGGATCTGGCATTAATACATGACCGCACATCATTATCAGCAACTGATTGAAATTTTTGATAATTGCTTTAGCAATGACTATAACACCCGTTTGATAAAAGGTGATGATGAGCCGATTTATCTGCCTGCAGATGATGAAGTTAACTATAACCGGATAGTGTTTGCCCACGGATTTTATGCCAGTGGATTACATGAAATTTCTCATTGGTGCATTGCGGGTGAAGAGCGTCGCAAACTGATCGATTTTGGTTACTGGTATTGCCCTGATGGGCGCGATGCCCAAACTCAGGAGAAGTTTGAAAAGGTGGAGATTAAACCACAATCGCTGGAGTGGTTATTCTGTATAGCAGCGGGGTTTCCCTTTAATATCAGTTGTGACAACCTTGAAGGCGATTTTGAGCCGGATCGCCTGGCTTTTCAGCAGAAAGTGCATGCGCAAGTCATGCAATACCTTGAAAATGGGATACCCGCACGAGCTGAACGCTTTATTCAAGGTCTGCAATCGTTCTACAATACGCCTCCATTAAAAGCAGAGCATTTTCCTTATCCGGAAGATCTCTTTGCTAACAGAAATTGATTTTGAGGAAAAAATAATGCTCGCAGAGTTTGAAACACGTATTCTGGCGCAAATTGATGATATGGTTGAACAGGCCAGTGATGATGAATTATTTGCTGGTGGTTACCTCCGCGGGCATCTGACATTAGCTGTTGCTGAATTAGAGCAAGAAGGTGCAAACACTATCGAACAGCTCCATCAGCGTGTTGAAGAAAGCATCCACAAAGCAATTAAAGTGGGAGAACTGACTCCACCGGATCAGATTTTGGTTTTGGCAACTTGGCAAAAATTGCTGAATGGTGCAAAAGATTAATTCTTTGATATAAAAATAACTTTATTTAGGGCTATTCATGTAGCCCTTTATTTTTGCTTTAACTGAGTAACTTCCCATCTTCAGTTACAAAAAAACTCGTAGTGCTTCTCAATAATGAGAATAAATAGTGATAATTAAATCTTTATTGATCTTTTTATAGTAAATATAAAGTACAGTAATTTGGTTGTTAAATCTATCCTACATGTGTTTTTTAATTATTTACAATTAAAATGATTAGGGTGTTAATATATTTAATATGAATATAATGCGGTGGACAAAATAATGAAATTCTATTTATTGTTGTTATTTAAAAAGGTTTTTTACTTGCTATCTAAATAATGTATAAATGTGTTCTGTTTTAACGGTTGTTAATATAATTATTTTATTATTTATTTTTATTAATCATGTTATTAATAGAACAACTGATGATTAAAATAAGTAGAAATGCTAAAGTTTTGACAATGATATGTTGGAAAATGAAGTGATTTTTACCTGATTAACTAACGGAAAACCATAAATAATAAGAGGTTGATATGCAATAAGATATCTCTGGTATATGGACAAATCCTTGTTCAGAACAAATGAACAGTAATAATGATGGTAATTCCGCACTAAAAGACTGATGGAGTAGGTGAAATATTGCTAAATAAAAAATCAGTAAAATTTTATATTAACAAAACAGATAAATTTCCCTTGGAAAGTCAAAATCAGAAAAGGATTATTCAGGAAATAGTGGCATGAAGCTGGAAAATAATTTTGTTCAGAGTGGTTACAGAGATCATACTGAAAGTAACAAAATACTTTTGTTACCTGAATCGATAAATTCTGACTCATTAAAATTTGCTGAGAAAAAAGTGATGAATACAACACTGGAAAAAAGGGTTGAAAATCTGGAATCAGACGTTGCTCAAATAAAAATGGATGTTGCTGTTATAAAATCAAATTATGCAACAAAAGCGGATATTGAGTCTATTAATGTATTGATTAATAAAGAAATATCTTCTATGCGTGGAAATATATTACCCTTGCAGAATAATATGGGATCTGTAAGCAATAATATATCGACTTTGCAGAAGGATATGGTAGCTGTACGTAGCGATATATCGACTTTGCAGAAGGATATGGTAGCTGTACGTAGCGATATATCGACTTTGCAGAAGGATATGGTAGCTGTACGTAGTGATATATCGACTTTGCAGAAGGATATGGTAGCTGTACGTAGTGATATATCGACTTTGCAGAAGGATATGGTAGCTGTACGTAGCGATATATCGACTTTGCAGAAGGATATGGTAGTTGTACGTAGTGATATATCGACTTTGCAGAAGGATATGGTAGCTGTACGTAGCGATATATCGACTTTGCAGAAGGATATGGTAGTTGTACGTAGTGACATATCGACTTTGCAGAAGGATATGGTAGTTGTACGTAGTGATATATCATCTATACATCAGAAAATATCAACTGTAAGTGAGGAGCTATCCAATAAAATAGTTGCTCAAACTAAATGGATGGTAACAATAATGTTTGGTTTTTCTGGTGCCATTATTGCAGCAATGAGGTTTATGATTTGAATACAATGTCTTCTATTCGCTTAACACAAAAATCAGATGTAACTCATTTACCCGCAATAGAACATTCTGCTGCGAAATTATTTAGGTTTATATCTGAACTGGCTTGGATAGTTGATGGTTATGTGCAAACGGAGCAGCAACATTTGGACTATATTATGCAAGGCAATAGCTGGGTTGCCCTTAACGAAAACTCTTGTCCTATTGGTTTTATTTTAGCTAAGCCATTAGATGATGGGTTACATATTATGGAGCTTTCTGTGCATGAAAATTGGCAGAGAAAAGGTATCGGAAGGGCATTGATTGAAAAAGTCATTCAGGTTGCTGAACAACGCCATCTTAACGCTGTGACATTAACAACTTTTCGTTATGTTAATTGGAACGCACCCTTTTACCATAAATTGGGATTTGAGATCTTAGATTCGCAGCAACTTTCTGTGTCATTGCAGCAAATACTACAAAGTGAAATTGATGATGGATTTGCTGAAGAACAACGTTGTGCAATGAGACGTTTGCTTACTATGACCACCATACCTAAATAACATACTGAATTTGAAATAATATCAGTTTTGGGAATAAAGACCGTGGGGCACCAGGCATGATTGTTTCCATACCTGATGCAACAGAATAAACTACTTTAAGGTTTTTCTGTTCTTACTGCTTTGCCACGTAATAGCTTCCTAACCCAAAAGCGATTTGGGTGTAAAGCCGCTAATGTTTCATCATCAAGCGGTAGAGGTTCCCCAAAAATTTGGCTAGCCAATAATTCGGCACTTAAAGGAGCAGAACATAATCCACGTGAACCCAACGCACCAAGAACAAATAAGTCTGGGTAACAAGGAGATTCTTCAATGATTTTATTAGCGTTTATTTGCAGAGATAAATTTGCATATTTATCCATAAGCTTACTGAAAACAGGAACATTACCGACCATTGGCATATGATCCCGAATGACACACCGGATACCCTGGCGAGATTTCTCTTCTGAAATGTCAGCTTCCTGTGGCCAACCAACATCAGGAAAACATTTTAGTAAACGATCTCGGTTTTCTTGTTGCTCGATAGAAGAATACAGTGTATCTAACTGATTGCGTTGATAACTGGCGCCGATACAGTGATATTGGTTATTAGGATTAACGGGAGTCATGTAGCCATCGTAGCACAGTACACTTTTTAATTGACTTAGGCTATCTGTAGTTGGAATATGGCTAACTTGACCACGAACAGCGGTTACAGGGAGTTTTTTAGTCTGTTCAAATTGTGGCAGACAGTGACCATTGGCAATAATGACAACGTTGTGATCCTTGCATTGCAGGTTTTCTTTGTGTTCAATCTGCAATTGCCAGCCGTTTTCACTTTGGATGAGCTCAGTTACTTTATGATTAAAATAAACCTGCATTCCACGTTGCTCAGCCAGTTTAATCACTGCTTGAGTCAGTTGTGCGGGGTATAACCATCCTCCTTGTGGATAGTGAATGCCATCATAATTTACATCTAGTCCACTTACATGGCTTAATTGATCGCGGTTCATACCGAGTGCAATTTCTTCTGGCCATGTTGTTCGTAGCATTTTGCTTATTTTATTCGCGCTTTTTTCATCATAAGCTAATTGGCTGACGCCACACCATTGATGATCGAACGATATATTTTCGTCAATTAACTGATCGTATTGACGGCGGGCAAAAGTAAATGCTGATGTAAAGAAGCGTTCTAATGGATCGTCATTACCATTTAGTAAAGGATAAAGGGCCCCTTGTTGATTGCCGGACGCATTTTGGGCAGGTTGAGCATCCTGGCAATATAGCGTAACTTTGGCGCCACGGTGCAGTAGAGCAAGTGCAGTTAATGTACTAGCAATACCACCACCGATAATGGCAATATCATTGGTACAGGTAGCGGATTTGCGAGAAAACCATGGTGTATAAGGTAAGGAAAGTGGGTTACTTAATGGAGATAAAGTACCAGTTAGCATCTCTCTTTTACGTCCAAATCCTTTAACCTTAGTGACATTAAAGCCTGCTGCTTGTAATCCTCGGCGGACTATTCCGGCGGAGGTAAAGGTTGCAAAAGTACCTTCAGGACGACAAAATCTTGCCATTGCAGCGAACAACTGTTCACTCCACATTTGTGGATTTTTTGCTGGCGCAAAACCATCTAAGAACCAGGCATCAACTTTCCCTGTCAGGCTGGAATTTATCTTCGGTAATAGATCATTTACATCGCCAAACCAAAGATCCAAGGTAATAGCGCCATTATCCAGAATTAATCGATGGCAGCCTGCCAGTGGTAAGGGCCATTGTTGGTATAATTGGGCAGAAAACGCCTTAAGTTCTGGCCAACGTTGGTGTGCTGTTTTCAGGTCAGTTGTTTTTAATGGATATTTTTCAAAACTGATATAATGCAGTCGTTTTAATGCAGCTTCAGGATATTGTTGTCTAAAATGAGAGAAAGATCGCCAAAGTGTCAGAAAATTCAATCCAGTACCGAATCCTGTTTCTGCAATAACGCATTCTGAACGGGAATGTGTATTAAAACGTTGAGGAAAATGATTGCCTTGCAAAAATACATATAACGTTTCTTCCAAGCCATCTTGATTTGAAAAATAAACATCATCAAAATGCTCTGAAATAGGAGTGCCCTGCTCATTCCAGCTTAGGGTTGCGTTGTTGATAGCACTGCTTTTCACAATAATGCCTGTACTGTTGATAACAATAATATGTGGATTTTAACGGTCTTCATTCAGTTGCACCACCCATAGTAAAGATTCAGAGTTGAGTCCAGATCAATTTTTCCTTGAATTTTTAACCTGATCGGACTTGTTCGGCGTACAAGTGTACGCTAAAGTGCGGGTGAGTAAATCCCGCAGGTAAACATATTGATGAGGTAAGTAATGAAACGTGCAGTGATCACCGGTCTGGGTATTGTTTCCAGTATTGGTAATAACCAGAAAGAGGTGCTGGAATCTCTGAAAGAAGGTCGTTCCGGGATAACTTTCTCTGAAAAATTTAAAGAAATGGGTATGCGCAGCCACGTTTGGGGTAATGTAAAACTGGATACTTCTGGTTTGATTGACCGCAAAACTTTACGTTTCATGAGTGACGCATCTATTTATGCTTATCTGGCAATGGATGAGGCAATTAAAGATTCTGGCCTGTCCGATGAACAAGTTTCTAACCTTCGTACTGGATTGGTTGTTGGTTCAGGAGGAGGCTCTCCCTATAACCAAGTCGCTGGTTCAGATGGCATGCGTGCTCGTGGGTTGCGTGGTGTGGGGCCTTATATGGTCACACGGGCAATGGCCTCTGGCGTATCAGCGTGTTTAGCAACACCGTTTAAGATCAAGGGAGTCAACTATTCCATCAGTTCTGCCTGTTCAACTTCGGCACATTGTATTGGTCATGCCGTTGAGTTAATCCAACTTGGTAAGCAAGATATTATTTTTGCCGGCGGTGGTGAGGAATTAAGCTGGGAAATGGCTTGTGAATTTGATGCAATGGGAGCACTTTCCACTAAGTATAATGAAACCCCAGAACTAGCCTCCCGTACTTATGACCAGAATCGCGATGGTTTCGTGATCGCTGGGGGGGGTGGTATTGTTGTTGTTGAAGAATTAGAGCATGCACTGGCCCGTGGTGCGCATATTTATGCTGAAATTATCGGTTATGGCGCAAATTCAGATGGTGCAGATATGGTCGCTCCTTCGGGAGAAGGCGCTGTACGTTGTATGAAGATGGCATTAGATGGTGTTGAAGGTGGAGTCGATTACATCAATACCCACGGAACTTCGACACCAATTGGTGATTTGAAAGAACTGGAAGCTATTAGAGAAGTTTTTGGTGACAATACACCTGCCATTTCCGCCACTAAAGCGATGACAGGGCATTCATTGGGTGCAGCGGGTGCCCATGAAGCGATTTATAGCTTGTTGATGTTGGAGCATGGAATTATTGCACCAAGCATTAATATTGAAGACCTGGATGAAAAAGCGCAGGGCATGAATATTATTACTGAACCTACCGAACGCGAGCTAAGCACAGTGATGTCCAATAGCTTCGGGTTCGGTGGTACAAACGCATCCCTGGTGATGCGCAAGTATTCAAACTGATTTTTTAAGTCATAAAGAATTTACAGCCAATCCATTGATTATGTGGATTGGCTATTTTTATTAAGGAGCCGTGATTTTATTGCGGCGTTTATTAATGATGCGCAGAACTGGTGGAATAACAATTACCAATACTGCCAGAGCCAGCAAAACTTGTGTAATAGTACTACTCCATAGGATCTCAAAATCTCCATTGCTGATTGATAATGCCCGCCGTAGATTTTGTTCCAGCATTTCGCCTAAGACGAAACCTAAAATCAGTGGTGACATTGGGAAATTCATTTTTCGCAGTATGTAGCCGAAAACGCCTAATCCGATCATCAACATAAGATCAAAAGTAGTACTGTGGATAGCATATACCCCAACTGCGGAAACGATGGCGATTGAAGGAACCAAGAACCACATTGGAATACTCAGCATACGGGTAAATAGCCCAATCATCGGGATATTCATGATCAGTAACAAAATATTGGCGATCAACAAAGCCGCAATGAGTCCCCAGACGATATTAGGTTGCTCGGTGAACATGGTAGGGCCAGGAGTGATGTTGTAAAGTGTCAAAGCACCTAGCATCACAGCGGTTGTACCTGAACCAGGTACACCGAGAGTCAGCATGGGGATGAATGAACCACATGCTGATGCGTTATTGGCTGCCTCTGGTGCAGCTACACCACGGATATCACCTTTACCAAATGAATCACTGTTACCGCTGAGCCGTTTTTCAGTCATGTATGTAATTGCACTGGCGATTGTAGCCCCTGCGCCGGGTAATATTCCCACAAAAAAGCCGATCACTGAGGAACGTAAGGTTGGCCCTACACACGTTGCCGCTTCTTTTCTATTGAATAGCAAGCGCCCTGTTTGTCTAATGACTTTTTGCCCCGAAGAAGTACTCTCCAACATCAATAAAATTTCACTGACTGAAAATAGCCCAATGACGACAACAATAAATTGGATACCATCGGAGAGGTGCACGTTATTGAAGGTAAAACGATAAACGCCGGAATTAGCGTCCACGCCCACGGTTGCTAAAGCCAAACCGATTAAGGCCGCGAGTAGTGATTTTATGGGGTTTTGGCTCATCATGCTGCCGAGACAAGCAATGGCAAATACCATGAGTGCAAAGTACTCAGCTGGCCCAAATGCCAAAGACCACTGAGCCAAAAGTGGAGCGAATAAAATGATACCCATGATAGCCAAAAGCGAGCCACAAAACGAACTAACGGCAGAAATAGAGAGTGCAACGCCGGCTCTCCCTTGTTTTGCCATCGGGTAACCATCAAGCGTTGTCATAATGGCAGCGGCATCTCCCGGTACATTCAGTAAGATTGAAGAGATACGACCTCCATACTCACAACCAATGTAGACAGTTGCCAATAAAATTAGGGCAGATTCAGCGGGTAATTTTAACGCAAAAGCCAATGGCAGCAGGATCGCCACCCCATTTATGGGACCAAGACCAGGCAGTAACCCAACAACAGTACCGATAAAACAGCCTATCAATGCAATGACCAGGTTTTTGGGTACTAATGCGACTTCAAAACCATGGCTCAGATAAATCCAAGTATCCATCGTTGTCTCCTTAGCTGAGCCAACTGCCGACGGGCAGTGTGACCTCTAACAGACGATCAAAGGCAAAAAAGAGCGAACTGCCGAGAAATATCCCAGAAATAATCGCGGCAAGAAGAGTAGCGTTAAAGAGTAGTGCCACACAGATAGTCAATAATGTGGTTGCTAGTGGAAAACCCAACCACTCAAATGACCATGCATAAATGGTTAGTGTGGCAATCAATAAAATTAAGCGACGTAACACTTGTGGTGTCGGCCAGTAAATAGGATCAGGTTTTTTAAACAGCAACAATAAAGCACAGAGTGCCATTAGTGAAATAATCGCAATTGGAAATGGACGAGGACCCAGAGGTTCATAGCTATATTCGCTATGGATACCCCATCCAATCACCAACCCTATTCCACATAGCACTAGCCATACAGTAGCAAAGATACGATCGCTCATGATGCTACCCCTGTTATTTTGCTAAACCAAAGGATTTGGCCATTTCATGATATTGAATAACTTGTTTTTTCACATAGTCATCCAGCTCTTTGCCAGTCATATTGAATTCAAATAACCCGCGCAGTTCACGTTGTTTTTTGAATTCGTCAGTTTGTTGGAGTTTTTTAAAGGTATCTACCCACCATTGATATTGTTCATCAGAAACTTTTGGCCCTATATAAAAACCGCGAATAATTGGCCAAACAAGGTCATAACCCTGTTCTTTTGCTGTTGGAATTTTTGCCAGATCACCATCCAGACGTTTATCTGCATAAACAGCGAGTATGCGAATTTTATTGCCATTGAGATAAGGTAAAGTTTCACTTAGATCACCGGATACGACCTGAATATGATTACCCAGCAGGGCAGTAATAGGTTCTCCGCCACCTTCAAACGCGACATAGCGCATTTTGCGGGGATCAATACCGACCTCTTTTGCCAGTAATGCGGTTTTCATCCAGTCTTGACTACCGATGGAAGCACCTGCGCCAAACACAATACTATCGGGAGATTTTTTAAAAGCCTCCATCAAATCTGTCAGTGTTTTGTAAGGAGAATCATCGCGTACAGCAATCATACCGTAGTCTGTGCCGACACTGGCTAGCCAGCGTACATCATTGACGTTGTAGCGACCAAATTTACCTTGCGCAAGATTCAATAAGGAACCCCCAGAGAAGGCAACGATAGTGCCGGGTTCACCAGGCCGCTGGGCAATAATGGCATTATAGGCAACCGCACCGACACCTCCGGGCATAAATGTCACTCTCATGGGAGAGTCGATAGTTTTGGTTTCTAATAGTGAAATTTGGATGAGTTTACAGGTTAAATCAAAGCCTCCACCAGGTTTGGCTGGTGCAATACATTCGGTTCTATTGGGAGTAGAAGTTGCAAAAGCGCAGGCACAAATAAACAGGCTTGCAGCGGTTAATAACGTTTTAAAAGTTCTCATTTTTATTCCTCACATAGCACCAGTAAAGGATATGAATAACAAATTTCTGGTGCATGTTTATTTATAAAAACGAAACCTTTCAATTACCTTTCATTAACAACAAAAGTTGTCTGGATGTGACCTTAATCGCTTAATTTGCGTAGTGTTTTACATAATCTTGTTAATTGTTTGTTTGTATTAATATTTTTTTGTTAACCCCTAAGCAATTGCTGAATCTTAATATTGCAATTATGCGATATCTCCGTTTTATTTCTCTGGTTAATTTTTAACAATAGGTATTATTCATGCGGCTCTTATTGGTTGAAGATCACCCAGAATTATCACATTGGTTACAAAAAGCATTGAATAATGCTGGGTTTGTGGTTGATTTGGCGAAAGATGGTATTGTGGCAGATCAGCTTTTGCAGACTGAAAATTATGCCTTGTTGATTCTGGATGTGGCTTTACCCAGATTGGATGGCTTGTCTCTGTTATTGCGGTTGCGTAAGCGTGGTCAAAACTTACCCGTACTGTTATTAACTGCCAAAACAGAGGTTACGGATCGTGTGAAAGGATTGAACTCTGGTGCTGATGACTATTTGACCAAGCCTTTTGATTTTCAAGAGCTGGAAGCGCGTGTTCGTGCATTGTTGCGTCGTAGTTCAGCTATACCACAAGAGGAACAGAAATTTGGTTCATTATCTTATGAAGGCGAAGGGTATTTTGTATTGAACAATGTCCCGTTGGCACTGACCCCCAGAGAGCTATCTGTTTTAACAACACTATTTCATCGTCGAGGGCGTCCGGTCTCTAAACAACAACTGTTTGAACAGGTATTCTCCCTATCGGATGAGGCGAATCCACAAAGCATAGAACTGTATGTTCATCGGTTGCGGAAAAAATTACTCAACAGTGATGTAGAGATCAGGACATTGCGTGGGTTGGGATATCGGTTGGAGAGACTGGTATAATGAAATATCTCAAAATACCACGGTTGTTATTCCACCAATTGTTGCTGTTCTTTGGTGTACCTCTACTGTTACTGGGCTGTGCTTCTGTTTATAGTCAGTATATTAGTGTGAGAAATGCCGCAATGCTGGCTTATGACAGAACTCTGCTTGCATCAGCAAGAACAGTCGCTGAACGCTTGTCTGTTCGGGATCATAACTTGATCGTTGATGTACCTTATGTTGTCTTGGACAGTTTCGAGCGCAATACAAATGATCGCCTGTACTATCAGGTTATCTCGCCGGAAGGAAAGACGATTTCCGGTTATGATGACCTTCCTCGGATACCGCAGAACATCCAGCGTTCATCCTTGTATACAGCATTAGCCTATTTTTATAATGCGGAATACAAGGGGCAACCTATACGTGTAGTGGGATTGTATCAACCGGTCAATGAAGGCAACATCATGGGGATGGCGTTGATATTGGTGGCAGAAACTGTGAATTCTCGCCAATATATGGCTAACCAATTGTTGTTATCTTCGTTGGTTAATCAGGGGGCAGTCGTATTATTGACATTACTCCTTGCTTACATTCTGCTCAAACTTCTGCTTAAACCGTTACGAAAACTTTCAGGCATTATGAGCCTCCGTTCTGCTAATGATCTAACACCATTACCAAATATTTTACCGTGGTCAGAACTTGCTCCATTACTGCAATCGTTTAACCGATATATTGGGCGGTTGGAATTAATGGTTGGACGCCAAGAGCGATTCAGTGCGGACGCTTCTCATCAATTGAGAACACCTTTAGCGGTATTGAAAACACAGGTTGCAGTAGCATGTGGCAGTCAAGATCCAGAACAAAGGGATAATATACTGACGGCGATTGATAAGAGTTTGGATAACATGATATTACTGACTGATCGCCTATTGCAACTTTCACAGCTTAAAGTGCATGAAAAAGAAGCAATACAAAATTATCAGCCAGTCAATATCGTGGAACTATTGCAACAAGTCTGTTTTTCTCGTTTACAGCCAGCAGAAAGCAAAAATATTGATTTAGGTTACGAAGGGGAAGATGTGTTATGGATCAGGGGAGATCCCCTATTGTTAGCCGAAATGTGTGCCAATTTGCTGGATAATGCCATCAAATATACCCCGCAAATGGGAGTGGTGACGGGAAGAGTAAACATAATGGCAGATAAAAAACAGGCTTTCCTTGAGATCGATGATTCAGGACCGGGTATCGATCAAAAAGATATTTGTCAATCGCTTATGGCGTTTAACCGATTGGACAACGCTGCTGGGCTGGAGGGGACGGGATTAGGGTTGACTATTGTTAAAGAAATCTGCCGATACCACAATGCCACTCTCCAGCTTTTACCCAGTGAGGTATTGGGTGGATTATTGGTGAGAATTATATTCGGGCTTTCTATGAGTGAGCGGGATGCGTAACTGTTGCGCAAGTATCACACCAACTAAAACAATACCTCCTCCAATTAAGTGGTAACTGTGCATTTCTTCATGGAGAGCCACGATAGCAATGATGGCAGTAAATACGGGCGCCAGATTCATAAAAATAGAAGTCATGTTTGCTCCAATGCGAATGACACCTTGTATCCACAAATAGGGTGCAAGAATGGATGCGGGAATGCCGGCAAACAGAACAAGAGAAATATTATCGGCGGTTAACTGAATATCATCTGTCATCATAAAATTGGGTAAAAGCAATAAAACGCCAAACCCAATTTGTACATAGAGTGATTGCCAGTTGGGTAATGGAATTGCCCAGCGTTTGGTTAAAACCCCATACAAGGCATAAGAAGCTGCTGCAATAAACATCATCACTTCTCCAATACCCAGACCGTGTTGCAATAAGGAAGATGGCTTCCCTTTGCTGACTAACCACACAAGGCCGAATAGAGACAGCACGGTGCCGAGGGTGATACCAACAGTAGGGGCAGCCCGCAAGGCAAAGATGCTGATAATGACAGTTAATAATGGTATCAATGAAGTGAAAATGCCGATGATTGTCGCGCTGACAGTGTGGGCTGCATAATAGGCCAGGCTTTGGTTAAGCACCATGCCCAGAGAACCCAAAATCAATAATTTCCACCAATATTGAGCAACGATTTTCCGCTGCTTCAGGATTGGCAATAAGATAAAAGGCGTCAGGGCCAGAAAGGCAATAAACCATCGGTAGAAAGCAATTGCAGCCGGTTCAATAAGGGTGGCAGCCGCTTTACTGACAACGGCATTGATTGACCAGATCAGCACAGCGACAAAGGGGAATAATAAATTCTTCATTAGGCTGGATATTTATGTAAGTGTTTCGTCTATTTAGTTTAGCAATGACCAATTTATTATATATATTGATAATCAGACAACAGATATGGCAATTAAGACAAGATATTTACCCTTTATTATTTTATGGATAAAAGATTACGGGAGTAAAAATGGTAGAACGGGTGGAGAGGAATCAAGCTATATTTCAACCAATCATGCCAGATATACTCTCTTTTCGTGATGAAATATTGAATGCTGATACTGAATGTCAGTTACAGACGCATCCTTTTGGTCAATTAATTTATGTAGTTTGTGGCGTGATGGAAATACAGGTGAGAAAGCAGCGTTTTCTTGCTCCACCAGAGTTTTGTATCTGGATACCGAAAAATGCGGCCCATTCGAGTTATAACCGGAAGGCATTGCGATTTTGGATAATTGATATTTCCCCCCAACGGACGGATACCTTACCACAACAACCTTGTATTATTCGATTGAGTGGCATCTTTAATGCCATTATGGTGGATTTTTTTGAACGAAAGATCTGGCAGCCGGAAACAGAAAAAGATCGGCGGTTAGCACAAATATTGATTGATCAGTTGGAATTGTCACCAAGGCAGTGTACCTACTTACCTTCTTCAAAAGATAAGTTGCTCGCTCCAGTATTACAGATGTTAGAACGCAATCCGGCGGATAATACCTCTTTAGCTGAGTGGGCCAAAAAGCGTTATACCTCAGAGAGAACTTTATCGCGGCGCTGTAAGCAGGAGTTAGGAATGTCATTTAGTGAATGGCGGCAGCGGCTGCGTTTTCTGTATTCCATATCCTTATTAGAACAGGGGAAAAGTATTCACGAAATCGCGTTTGATATGGGGTATAGCTCATCATCAGCTTTCATCGCCATGTTTCAGCAGATTGCGGGCACAACGCCAGAACGTTTCAGAAAAGGGTAAGGGCATATAGGTTTTATGTGGATAAAATGGCAGAATAGTGGATCACGCCCATTTAAGCCATTGGATGAGAAAAGTGAAAATCTTAGTTGATGAAAATATGCCTTATGCTGAGCAACTCTTCCAGCAATTAGGTGAAGTGCAGGCAATTCCGGGGCGTCCAGTGCCTGAGGGAATTTTGGAACATGCTGATGCCTTTATGGTTCGATCTGTCACTAAAGTCAATGAGTCTTTATTGCAAGGCAGTTCGGTGAAATTTGTTGGAACTGCCACTGCGGGAATGGATCATGTTGATCAGCAATGGTTATCTCAGGCAGGGATTGGTTTTTCCGCTGCTCCTGGATGTAACGCCATTGCCGTGGTTGAATATGTATTCTCGGCATTGATGCTATTGGCTGAGCAAGATCAATTTCAGCTTAAAGATAAAACGGTCGGTATTGTCGGTGTTGGCAATGTCGGAGGGCGATTAGCTGATCGACTGGCGGCTTTGGGCGTGAAGACGTTATTATGCGATCCCCCCCGTGCAGATCGTGGTGATGAGGGGGAGTTTTGGTCTTTGGAAAAATTAGTTCAAGAAGCAGATATTCTGACTTTCCATACACCTCTTAATGACTCTGGTCCGTACCAGACTTATCATTTAGCTGATGCAGAATTACTTTCTGCATTACCGGACAACCGTATTTTGATTAATGCCAGCCGTGGTGAGGTGGTTGATAATCAAGCGTTACTTTCCGTGCTACAAAATGGGAAAAAGTTACGTGTAGTGCTTGATGTTTGGGAACCAGAGCCTAACCTTTCTCTACCCCTGTTAGCGTTGGTTGATATTGCAACTCCACATATTGCTGGTTATACCTTGGAAGGCAAAGCACGGGGTACAACTCAGGTTTTTGAGGCCTATTGTGAATTCTTGGGGCAATCTCGCCAGACGGAGTTGGCTGATCTGTTGCCGACACCAGATTTTAATCAAGTCACAGTGCAGGGGGAAGTGACACAAAGTCTCCTCAAGCGTTTAATGCATTTAGTGTATGATGTGCGCCGTGATGATGCGCCCTTACGTCAGGTTGCGGATCAGGAAGGTGCTTTTGATCGATTACGCAAATACTATCCAGAACGTCGGGAATGGTCTTCCCTGACCGTGCATTGTGACTCAGAAGAGAGTGCTCAATTACTGTCCAGAATTGGGTTTAATGCAAAAGTGATTTAATACAGGCAGGGATCCCTGTCTGTCAGCAAAATAAGAGAAGTGGAGAGAACCAACATGTCAGAAGGTTGGAATATTGCGCTTTTGGGTGCAACGGGCGCAGTAGGTGAAGCGATATTGGCGTTATTACAGGAACGTCAATTTCCGGTTGGTGAACTGCATCTTCTTGCCAGTGAACAAAGTGTTGGAAAGATCCAGCGTTTTAACGGAAAAAACATCACGGTTCGTGATGCGGCAGAATTTGACTGGTCACAGGTACAACTCGCTTTTTTTGCCGCGACGATGGAAATAACTGCACAACATATTGAAAAAGCAACAGAATCTGGTTGCCTGGTGATTGATAGCAGCGGCTTGTTTGCAGCAGAGCCAGATGTGCCTCTGGTTGTTCCTGGCGTTAACCCTTATGCATTGGCTGAATATCGTAACCGTAACATCATTGCTGTGGCAGATAGCTCAACGAGTCAGGTTCTGACCGCCATCAAGCCATTGATCGATACGGCGGGCATTGCCCGTTTACATTTGACCAATATATTGCCAGTTTCTGTTCATGGCAAAGCAGCCATTGATGATTTGGCAGGGCAGAGTGCGCGTTTATTGAATGGAATTCCACCGGATGAAGGCCGTTTCAGCAAACAATTGGCTTTCAATGTGCTGCCGTTGTTGCCTGATGCTGAAGGTGTGGTGCGCGAAGAGCGTCGTATTGTCGATCAAATTCGCAAAGTACTACAAGAGGAAGGATTGCCGGTTTCCGTAAACTGTGTCCAATCTTCGGTTTTCTATGGCACTGCCCAAATGGTGAATTTGGAAACGCTGCGTCCGGTTGGCATAGAAGAAGCCCGTAGTGAATTTGAACGCCTTGAAGATATTCAGGTTTCAGAAGAGGGGGATTATCCGACTCAGGTCACTGATGCTTCGGGCAGTGATAGCTTGAGCATAGGCTGTCTGCGCAATGACTATGGTATGCCAGAGATGCTGCAATTCTGGTCAGTTGCCGATAATATCCGTTTTGGTGGCGCTTTGATGGCAGTTGAGATCGCCGAGAAACTGATGCAGGAGCAATTTTACTGATGTCTGATACAGAGCTGAGTCAGTCTGTGCCAGAGGCAGAAAAAGTGAAAATTGCACTGGGGATTGAATATGACGGCAGTCGATATTATGGTTGGCAGCGTCAGCAAGAAGTGAAAAGCGTACAGGAATGCCTGGAAAAAGCCCTGTCGAAAGTCGCGAATGAGCCGATCTCAGTTTTTTGTGCGGGTAGAACGGATGCAGGAGTACATGCGACTGGGCAGGTCGTGCATTTTGAAACCTCGGCCCAACGTAAAGATGCTGCATGGACAATGGGGGTAAATACCCATTTGCCACCAAATATTGCAGTACGTTGGGTTAAAACGGTGGATGATGAATTCCATGCCCGTTTTAGCGCAACCGCTCGCCGTTATCGCTATGTGATTTTTAACCATCGCTATCGTCCGGCGGTATTGGCGCACGGCGTCACGCATTTTCATTATCCATTGGATGAGAAAAAAATGCATGAAGCGGCACAGAGCTTATTGGGAGAAAATGACTTCACCTCTTTCCGGGCAGTGCAGTGCCAGTCTAATTCACCGTGGCGCAATGTGATGCATGTTAACGTTAGTCGATACGGGCATTATATTGTCGTGGACATTAAGGCGAATGCTTTCGTTCATCACATGGTACGCAATATCGTTGGCAGCTTACTGGAGATTGGTTGCGGTAACCAGGATATTGGCTGGATGGCTGAACTATTGGCATTAAAAGACAGGACAAAAGCGGCAGCAACTGCTAAGGCTGAAGGCTTATATTTAGTTGCTGTGGATTATCCTGAGCGTTTTGGTTTACCTGAACCAATTATGGGGCCTCTGTTTCTGGAAAATGATTAGTTTCTGGCAAATCATTTAATCTGATATTTTCGAATAGTGACAGGGATGTTTGGTCATAACGAGGAATATTATGGAGTTTTTGACTCATTTTGTTGATTTTGCGAAATTCATTGTCGATTTTATCTTACACATTGATGCTCATTTAGCTGAATTGGTTGCTAGTTATGGTGATTGGGTTTATGGCATCCTATTTCTGATTATATTTTGTGAAACAGGCTTGGTGGTCACGCCATTTTTGCCAGGGGACTCCTTGCTGTTTGTGGCTGGCGCACTATCTGCATTAGATACCAATGATCTGAATGTACACATTATGGTGGCTTTGATGATTACGGCCGCGATTATTGGTGATGCTATCAACTATACCATTGGCAGAATTTTTGGTGAGAAATTATTTACCAATCCCAATTCAAAGATTTTTCGCCGCAGTTATTTAGATAAGACTCATGAGTTTTATGAAAAACATGGTGGTAAAGCAATAATCTTGGCTCGGTTTGTGCCAATTGTTAGAACGTTTGCACCGTTTGTGGCAGGAATGGGGAAAATGTCTTACCGCCACTTTGCTGCTTATAATGTAATCGGTGCATTTATCTGGGTGCTATTATTCACTTATGCCGGTTATTTATTTGGTGATATGCCAGTTATACAACAAAATCTGAAGTTATTGATTGTTGCAATTATTTTTATTTCTATTCTGCCTGGCATCATAGAAATTTGGCGTCATCGCCGCGCTGCATCGAAAAAAGCAGCAGGCAGTGCAGTAGATAGATAAATAGAAGATAGATAAACCGTAAACAGGTTTGAGCAGTTTTTTATCCACACTGCAATAGCATTGTGGTTTAATGGCACGTAAAACAAAAGCTGGCAGCAGCCAGATTCAGACGGAAAGGTTCATTAATGAGCTGGATTGAAAAGATTCTAAACAAAAGCAAAATTATACAAACTCGTAAGGCAAGCATCCCTGAAGGAGTTTGGACAAAATGCGACAGTTGCAGTCAGGTACTTTATCGTGCTGAATTAGAGCGTAATCTTGAAGTGTGTCCAAAATGTGACCACCACATGCGCATTTCAGCCCGTAAGAGATTGCATTCATTTTTGGATGAAGGTACTGGCACAGAATTAGGCAGTGAACTGGAACCCAAAGATACCCTGAAATTCCGCGATATCAAAAAATATAAAGATCGCTTAGTTGCAGCCCAGAAGCAGACGCAAGAAAAAGATGCACTCATCGTTATGAAGGGTAAGCTGCATGATATGCCAGTTGTGGCTGGTGCCTTTGAGTTCAATTTTATGGGGGGTTCAATGGGGTCTGTGGTTGGCGCTCGTTTTGTGCGTGCTGTTGAGCAGGCTCTGGAAGACAACTGTCCATTTGTCTGTTTTGCTTCCAGTGGCGGGGCGCGTATGCAGGAAGCGTTGATGTCACTGATGCAGATGGCAAAAACCAGTGCTGCGCTGGCAAAAATGCAACATCGTGGTTTGCCTTATATCTGTGTGTTGACCAACCCAACAATGGGTGGGGTAACGGCAAGTATGGGTATGCTGGGTGATATCAATATCGCTGAACCTAAGGCATTGATTGGCTTTGCGGGTCCTCGTGTCATCGAGCAGACTGTGCGTGAAAAATTACCGGAAGGTTTCCAGCGCAGTGAATTCTTGTTGGAGAAAGGTGCGATTGATATGATCGTGCGTCGTCCAGACATGCGCGATAAGGTTGCCAGCCTGCTTGCCATGTTGACCCACAAACCCCATCCGGGCACAAAAGCAGAGCCAGTAGAAGCAATCGTTGTTGATTCTGCCGATGTCGAAGCTGATATAAACATCAATCCTAATAAAGAAGATGTCTGATATTTCACAAATTCCTCAAGCCACGTCGCCACTGATGACGTGGCTTTCCTATCTGGGAAACCTGCATACCAAAGCCATTGATATGGGGCTTGAACGTGTGGGTAAACTGGGTCGCCAGTTAGGCTTATTGAACCCGGCTCCAAAAGTTATCACAGTATCAGGCACCAATGGCAAGGGAACCACCTGTCATAGCCTGGAATCTATTTTTCTGGCTGCAGGGCTTAAAGTCGGCGTGTATAGTTCCCCGCACTTAGTACGCTACACCGAAAGGGTGCGTATTCAGGGGAAAGAACCCGCGGAACAAGACTTTTGCCGTGTATTTGCTGCGATTGAAGCTCAACGTGGCGACATCTCATTAACCTATTTTGAATATGGGACGTTGGCAGCATTACAGCTTTTTAAAGAAGCGAAACTTGATGTTGTGATTTTGGAAGTTGGTCTGGGTGGGCGTTTGGATGCCACCAATATCGTTGATGCCGATATTGCCGCAATCACCAGTATTGCATTGGATCATACAGATTGGTTGGGCGCAGATCGCGAACACATTGGTCGTGAAAAAGCGGGTATTTTCCGCCGTGAACATTTTGCGGTGGTGGGTGAATATGATATGCCTCACTCAATTGCTGAAGTTGCGGATGAATTAGGCGCTAAGCTCTTTCGTCGTGGGATTGATTGGCATTTCTCACAGCGTGAAAATAGCTGGAACTGGTTAAGCGGTAAGCAACAATTCAATGAGTTACCTTTACCTAATTTGCCGTTGGCAAATGCCGCGACTGCAATGGGAGTGATACATTGCTTGTTGCAGCAGGATGACAAAATCAGCCGAGCCATTAATGAACAAGCGATCTGTGCAGGGTTAAGAAATGCGCAATTACCGGGGCGTTTCCAAATTGTCAGGGAAAATCCGTTAGTCATTTTGGATGTGGCTCATAATCCACATGCTGCGGGCTATCTAGTGCAAAAACTGGCCGAACTTCCTCGCTTACCAGACAGTAAGATCCGTGGTGTAGTTGGCATGTTGGGAGATAAAGACATAGCAGGTACACTTGCTTGCCTTTCCCAACAGATTGATGAGTGGTATTGCGCATCATTGCATGAATTGAGGGGAACAGAGGCCGAAGTACTATCTGGACATCTTGTGCAGGCTCGGACTCGGACATTCTCCGAAGTAAAAACAGCCTGGCAGCAGGCAATGGAAGATGCATCGGTGCAAGATATTATCGTGGTTTGTGGCTCTTTCCACACTGTCGCACATGTCATGGAAGCACTGGAGGAGGGCAAGGAAAGTGGCCAGTAAATTCCAAAATCGCTTGGTGGGTGTCATCGTTCTTGTCGCATTGGGCGTGATTGTCCTGCCCATGATTTTTGATGGTGATAAGAAATATAACGAAGAGCAATTTGCTTCGATTCCTTTGGTGCCAAAACCTGGTGATGAAGAAGATGTTGACTCGATTCCTCCATTGACACAAAACATGCCATCTACACCGCCAGAAGGTGCTGCACAAGCAATGCAATCACAGGAGCAAGAGCCAGATATAGACATGTTGTCCAGGCCATCGCCTTCAGAGCCAATAACAGCGCCTCCTGTCACTGTTACTCAAAATCCTAAAACAGCAGTGGAACCTGAGCCATCTCCTCAACAGAAAGCGGAAACTAAGCCACAGGTTAAACCTGAACCTCGTGTTGAAAGCAAGCCAGAAACTAAAAAGCCAACAGAACAGCCTCCTCAGGCAACAGCATATGTTGTTCAGCTTGGTGCGTTAAAAAATGCGGATAAGGTTGACGAAATAGTGGCAAGGCTGCGTCTTTCTGGGCACCAGGTATATACAGTTCCTTCTTCCCCGGTACAGGGACAATTAACCCGAATCTATGTAGGACCGAATGCATCAAGGCAGGCACTGGAATCTGTTTTGTCCGAATTAAGGGAACTTACGGGATTACAAGGGCAGATCAAAAATTATAAGCCATAATCTGATTGGCACAGCAAATGCTGTTTGTTTACCTGTCGAAAATTATTTTCAGTAGAGTGATGAATCTACTACGCAAACGTTTTCGTTTTCTGTTAGAATGCGCCCGACCTGAATGTCGGGAGCCTGTTTTGGATTAAAATATGGTCTGGATTGATTATACGATCATTGCCATCATTGGTTTTTCGGCACTGGTTAGCTTGATTCGTGGTTTTGTTCGCGAAGCGCTTTCCCTGATAACGTGGGGCTGTGCTTTCTTTGTTGCGAGCCATTTCTATACTTATCTGGCGGCTTATTTTACCCGCCTTGAGGATGAACTGGTGCGCAATGGGGTAGCGATTGCTATCTTATTTATTGCAACACTGATTGTTGGCGCAGTAGTAAACTATGTCATTGGTTCACTTGTTCAGCGAACGGGCCTGTCAGGCACTGATCGGGTTCTGGGGATCTGCTTTGGCGCCTTGCGTGGTGTCTTGGTGGTGTCTGCTATTTTGTTTATTGCGGACTCTTTCACGCCACTACCCAAAAGTCAGGATTGGCAACAATCACAACTGATCCCACAATTTAGTCAAATTATCAGGTGGTTTTTTGACTACCTACAAAGTGCGTCGAGTTTCCTGCCGGAGAGATAACGCTCTCCGCTTGGCTGATGAGGAAAGGCTACATGTGCGGTATTGTCGGTATCGTCGGTTTTACACCGGTTAACCAGTCGATTTATGATGCATTGACGGTGCTTCAGCACCGTGGGCAAGATGCAGCAGGTATTGCAACTATTGATGGTAACAATGGGTTTCGTTTACGTAAGGCTAATGGTTTGGTCAAGGATGTGTTTGAAACACGGCACATGTTACGTTTACAGGGAACCGTCGGCATTGGGCATGTCCGTTATCCTACGGCGGGCAGTTCCAGTGCATCTGAAGCGCAGCCCTTTTATGTGAATTCTCCTTTTGGTATCACGTTGGCACATAACGGCAATCTGACAAACGCACATGAATTGAAAAAAATGCTGTTTGAAAATGCCCGCCGTCATGTCAACACAACCTCAGATTCTGAAATTCTACTGAATATTTTTGCCAATGAATTGGCCCAATTTCCCCATTTCCCCTTAGAGCCTGATGATATTTTCTCGGCAGTCTCAAAAATGCACAAAAAAATTCGTGGAGCTTACGCTTGTGTTGCCATGATTATTGGGCATGGGGTAGTGGCTTTTCGTGATCCACATGGCATTCGCCCTCTGGTGTTGGGAAAGAAAACACTGAAAGATGGTCGCAATGAATACATGGTGGCATCGGAAAGTGTGGCGCTGGATACATTGGGTTTTGAGTTCCTGCGTGATGTGGCTTCTGGGGAAGCGATTTATATTACTGAAAATGGGCAATTGTTTACTCGCCAGTGCACAGAAAATCCGTCATTAACACCTTGTTTGTTTGAATTTGTCTATTTCGCTCGTCCAGATTCCTTTATTGACAAGGTTTCGGTATATAACGCCCGGTTGCGGATGGGGCGGAAATTGGGGGAAAAAATTGCCCGTGAATGGGAAGACTTACATATTGATGTCGTTATTCCCGTACCGGAAACCTCTTGTGATATCGCCCTGGAAATCGCCCATATTCTGGA
This sequence comes from Xenorhabdus ehlersii, assembly GCF_003610465.1. GTDB lineage: Bacteria > Pseudomonadota > Gammaproteobacteria > Enterobacterales > Enterobacteriaceae > Xenorhabdus > Xenorhabdus ehlersii. The sequence continues at coordinate 186,077 of NZ_RAQI01000006.1, forward strand.
TAAACCCTATCGTCAGGGATTTGTCAAAAACCGTTATGTAGGGCGTACCTTTATCATGCCAGGTCAGCAGGAGCGACGTAAATCTGTTCGTCGTAAACTGAATGCTAATCGCGCTGAATTCCGGGGTAAGAATGTTTTGCTGGTGGATGATTCCATAGTGCGTGGAACCACTTCTGAACAGATTGTTGAACTGGCGCGTGAAGCGGGAGCTAAGAAAGTCTATTTTGCTTCGGCGGCACCGGAAGTTCGCTTCCCGAATGTTTATGGTATTGATATGCCAAATGCCAATGAACTGATTGCTCACGGCCGGGAAGTGGATGAAATTCGTCAGATCATTGGTGCCGATGCCCTGATATACCAAAACCTCCACGATCTTGTCCAGGCTGTCAGGGAAGAAAACCCTGATATTGAAAAATTCGAATGCTCCGTATTCGATGGTATCTATGTCACGAAAGACATTGACCAGTGTTACCTCGACTATCTGGAAAACCTGCGCAAAGATGATGCCATGAAAGTGCGTGGCCAGAGCGAAATAGAGGATCTGGAAATATATAATGAAGGATAATATTGTTATTATCATGCAGTTATAGCCAGAATCTCAGGGGAAAACATGAAAAAATTGATTGTCGGACTGACCGGCGCGAGTGGTGCGATTTATGGTGTCAGGTTGCTGCAAGTTTTGCGACCAATAGAAGGCATTGAAACGCATTTAGTGATCAGTCAATCAGCCCGGCAGACTCTGGCATTGGAGACGGACTATACATTGCGAGATGTACAAGCTTTGGCAGATGTTGTACATGACAATCGTGATATTGCCGCATCCATTTCCTCTGGCTCTTTTAAAACATTGGGTATGGTGATTTTGCCTTGCTCCATAAAAACCCTATCAGGAATTGTGCATAGTTACACTGACGGCTTAATTACCCGTGCCGCAGATGTTGTTTTGAAAGAGAAGCGCAAACTCGTGTTGGGGGTGAGAGAAACCCCTTTGCACTTGGGGCACTTGAGATTAATGACGCAGGCAGCAGAAATTGGGGCGGTGATCATGCCACCTGTTCCGGCATTTTATCACCGTCCCGAACATATTCAGGATATTATCGACCAGACGGTTAACCGTGTGCTTGATCAATTTGATATTGACTTGCCAGAAGATCTGTTTAGCCGTTGGCAGGGTGTTAAGCCCATTGGATATGGCATATAAGTTGAGCCAATATGCTGTTGTGAGGAAACCACAACAGCATATCGTTTATTGCCCTATATTTGTTCAGGCTACATAAACATTGTCCCTTTCCTCTATTACATCTTGCAAGGCTTCTTCCAGTTGAAAATAACGGAAACCAAATCCGGCTTCTTCCAGTCTTTTGGGAATGGCTTGTTGACCCCCTAAGACTAACTCTGCGGCTTGTCCCATTATTGCTTTTAACACAAATGCAGGAATGCGCATAAAAGCAGGACGATGTAATACAATGGCGAGTGTGGCACTAAACAGCTCATTATGAACAGGGTAAGGAGATGTCATATTAAAGGGACCATAGAGATCAGGTGATACCAGCAAGTAATAAATACCATTGACCATGTCGTCAATGTGTATCCACGGCATATACTGCTTGCCAGTGCCGATTGCTCCTCCTAAACCTAACCGGAACAGTGGCAGCATTTTTTGCAGTGCGCCCCCTTTGGGAGCCAAGACAATGCCTGTACGTAACAGGCATACACGGGTTTTGTCACTTTGGGACTGTAGGGCAAGCTGTTCCCAACGTTCACAAAGCTGATGGGCAAATTCATTGTGAGGAAGAACGTTTTCGGTAACGACTGATTGCCCCTGGTTGCCGTAATAGCCAACGGCTGAACCGGAAATAAATACAGATGGCGGAGATTCACTGGCCTTGATTAGCCTGCTCAATTGTTCAGTGATCTGCCAGCGGCTTTGACAAAGTTTCTCTTTTTGTTTCGGTGTCCATCGTTTATTGATAATAGGCTCACCAGCAAGATTGATAACAGCATCAAAGCCATTAAGATCGTGTTGGTCATTTAGCGTTGTCCAACATTCAACGCGATCAGAAAACAGTGAATACACCTTTTGTGGTGAACGACTTAAAATGGTGATGGAATGGGAGAGAGAAATCAACTGACAGGTTAAGCGATGACCAATTAACCCTGTTCCCCCCGTAATTAAGATACGCATAGCCACCCCCTGTAACAAAAGATAATTGTGTATTGGACTATAACAAGGGATGACTTAAGTGGCAGCGAAATAGGCTGCTATCTGTTACCAATATCAAGTTTTATGGTGAAAAATCTCGCCATCAGATGAATTTATTACATATATGGAGTTAAGCTTCCTTATAGGCTGCTTGTGTTGCAGGGCGTTGGTTGATCTTATCCAGCCATTTAGCAACCGCCGGATAATCCTGTAGGTTGATTTTTTGGTGTTCATGACATCTCGCCCACGGATAAGTGGCAATATCTGCGATGCTATATTCGTCTCCTCCAAGATAAGCCGTTTTTTCCAGTTGGGTATTTAGCACCTTGTATAAACGTTTTGATTCTTCCACATAGCGATTAATGGCATAGGGTACAACTTCTGGAGCGTAGCGGTTGAAATGGTGATTTTGACCGAGCATTGGGCCAAAGCCAGCAACTTGCCAAAACAGCCATTGCAGTTGTGCGGTACGTTCACGCAAATCTTTGCTTAATAGCTGGCCTGTTTTGTTTGCCAGATAAAGTAAAATGGCCCCTGATTCGAAGATAGAGACAGGCTCTCCTCCATCGGTGGGTTGATGATCGACAATAGCCGGGATCTTGTTATTGGGTGAAACGGTGAGAAATTCAGGTTTGAACTGTTCGCCAGTGCTGATATTGATGGGATAGATAGTGTAAGGAATGCCGACTTCTTCAAGAAAAAAGGTGATTTTATAGCCATTTGGAGTTGGGGCATAGTATAGATCTATCATATAACCTCCAGCGATAATAACTTTCTGAAAAATGTAACGATGTTACCTTACCATCGTTTGTTTATAAATGTTATAAATTTACTGCAAAAAGTAACATGCAACTCATTGATAAAAGGTTTTTAGAATGATGCAAGAAAAATCAGCAAATATTGAATGGATTGACATTGTCAATGAAGACAATGAAGTCATTGCGCAATCGTCTCGTCAGCAGATGAGAGCGCAAAATTTGAGGCATCGTGCCACTTATGTTGTCGTGCATGATGGAATGGGCAAAATTCTGGTTCAGCATCGTACAGAAACGAAAGACTTTTATCCGGGAAAATTGGATGCAACGGCTGGTGGTGTTGTGATGGCGGGAGAAACTTTGCTTGAGGCTGCGCGTCGGGAAGCCGAAGAGGAATTGGGGATTGCAGGTGTTCCTTTTGCCGAACATGGTGTTTTTTATTATGAAGAGGACACTTGTCGTATATGGGGTGGTTTGTTCAGTTGTGTGAGCCATGGACCATTTGCATTGCAGGAAGAAGAAGTCGCCGCAGTTTACTGGTTAACGCCACAAGAGATCACGGCGCGTTGTGATGAGTTCACACAGGATTCACTGAAGGCTCTCTCCTTATGGTTAGCGCGTAACAATCAAGTGGAGTAGTTTGTCAGGGGGATGTCTATTTACAAAACATACCCCTTTTTTATTACATGCTTTGTTATTTTATGAACATTAGTAAATATCTAATTTGGTATTTCACTTTTATTAATTAAATTTTTCCAGGAAGAATTTAAAATGATAACCATCTATTTTTTCAAACCGAATATGGGGTGGTTTGGTTGTATCATAAGTAATGATTTCAAGACCTTGATCATCATGTTTAAAATAGACGGCTCCTTGAGTAACCGGAATATTCTTCTGATCAAAGACGACAACGAATGCCACATACTGTAGACCATCTTTAGGAATTAACCCGACTATTTCATAGTCTCCATTTGAATAGCAATCTACGGGATTGGGAATTTTATAGGTTTGAATATGAGCTCTGAATATTTGATCAACACCTGATTCATTAATCAATTTTACCGCGAGTAAATCACGGTTTGCGGGTGATACAATAAACTTTGATAATCCTTGAATATCGCTGATATCTGGTTGGCTTGTATCCCATTCACGGTAAATTTGTCCTGCTTGACTATCATTTCCATGTCGCCAAGCGAACACGATAGAATTTGTTCCAATTTTAACGGAACGAAACTTATCATTTAATGGAGTACCAATTAAATTAACTTCCTGACTATTTTCTGAATATGCATAAATATCCCCGCTATAATTCTTTTCAGTATAGAATATAGCACCATGAATTAATTTATCTTTAGACATAATGGCTTTTTTCCTTATGTTTGATAACTGAGATGAATAACTAGAATAAGGGGGTGTGTTTATATGTCAAGGTGAGGGGTGGCTCTTATATTGAATCTGGCCTTTAAAAAGTATTCATTTAGTTTTATATTGTTTTTGATTAATAAATAACACCATTTAAAATTGTAAGATTTATTTTTATTCTGTTTTTATCACTGTTTTTTATTTTAATTTCCTGAGATAAAAAAACCTCGCTATTTTCAACGAGGTTTTTTAGTGGATAAGGCAGCCATTAGCTGCCAGCAATTTATGGGTGGTTTATATTTATACTCATTTATTCACACCGACTATAGCGGATGCTAAACCCTGAACGCAAGGTTGACGCATAATCGTTATGTGGTCACCGGATAAAGTTTCGGAGATAACTTCTCCAGTCACTAACGTTTTCCATCCATCAATAATGCTCTCAACAGAGGTATTTCGTCCTTCATATTCTTGGTTATCGTTAGCCAGAAACAGATGGAGTGTTCCTGGATAGCGTTCTTGCGGCTGATAAGTTGCCAAAGAGTGAGCTTTAAAAACACTTAAATAGGTGGCGATTTCTTTAAGTTCAAGTTGAGGCGGTAAGAGTTCCTCTTCAATTAGACGAAGTCGCAAGTTATCGAGTTGTTCTTCTTCTGTCATGGATTGGAATTCTTCTTCGGTAAAGTTTTCCTCTGCTCCCTCCAATGCAGCAAGTACATTGCCAAACTCGGCCAGCCAGCGGCTATTAGGCCATTCTGATTCGATCTCTTGGGTTAAGCTCTCCAGAGGGGATTCACAATCAACTAAAGCCAGCAAGCCAATGCTTTCACCTTGCTGGAGGAGTTGTCGGGCCATTTCGAATGCGAGCCAGCCTCCGAAAGAGTGTCCACCTAAGTAATAAGGGCCATTTGGTTGAACTTTCTTAAGATCATCGATCATAACGCTGGCCATTGCTTCAAGGCCGTTCATCTCAAGGTATGGTGGGGGATCGCTGCGTCCATCTAACTCTGGTGATTGCATACCCCAAACGGAATAAGCACCTTCCAATGCTGTCGCCAATTCCCGTAAATAGAGCACATGCCCTCCGGCGCCGGGAGCAAAGAACAGCGGTGTTGCTTTGATGTTTCGTGACAGGCCGACCATAGAACCAACATAGATATTATCTCGATCTTCAATGGCTCTGGCTTGTTCTTTGATAGTGGTAAACGTCATCAAGCTCGCCATCATATTCTGCTGAAGTCCAAGTTTTTCAATTGCCAAAGAGCAGGCTTTCAAAATAAGCAGCGAATGTCCTCCTAACTCAAAGAAATGGTCATGCCGGCTGACACGTTCTAATCCGAGCAGATCTTGCCAAATTTGCGCCAGTGTTATTTCAACCTCACCTTGAGGGGCTTCATAATCACGGGCTACGATGGCAGATTGATCGGGAGCAGGGAAAGCCTGACGATCGATTTTGCCATTAGAGGTAAGCGGGAAAGTGTCAAGGGTTACAAATGCACTGGGCAGCATATACTCGGCAAGATGTTGAGCAAGTTGCTGACGCAGCTCACTGGGAACCAAGTTTACACCGGATTCAGGCTGAACATATGCAACGAGACGTTTATCATCAGGTGTTATTTCTCGGACCAGGACAATGGCTTCCTGCACGCCCTGGCATTGCGCCAGACGAGTTTCTATTTCACCGAGTTCAATGCGGAAGCCACGGATCTTAACCTGAAAATCATTGCGTCCCAAATACTCAATCATACCATTGGGTAACCAACGTCCCAGATCACCCGTTTTGTACATACGGGCATCTGACTGTTCGCTAAACGGATCCGCCACAAATTTTTTCGCAGTTAAATCGGGGCGATTGAGATAGCCACGGGCAACACCTGCTCCACCGATATGGATTTCACCACTGACACCTAGGGGAACCGGCCGGCCGTGTGTATCCAGAATATAAATACGGGTATTGGGCAGCGGATAACCAATCGGGATAATGTCAGTCAATTCAGGCGAATCTTGACCTTTATCATTGAGGGTTAAGGTGGTGGCAATTACCGTGGTTTCGGTAGGGCCATAAGAGTTAATCCAGCGGCAGGATTGCGTTTCTGCTATAGATTGCCAGCTCAGCAAATGGCGTAGTTCCGCTTTCTCACCACCGACAATAACTGTGCGCAGGTATTGGCTGAAACCACTGCGTCCTGCCATCATCTCTTGTACCCATTGATGCCAGAAGGCGGTGGGCATATCCATGATAGTGATTTTCTGCTTATTTAACAGATCGACAAATTCTGCATCTGGTACACGGATATGAGCAGGACGCAGAACCAGTGTCGCACCGGCGGCCAGGGTGGGGAAAATATCGGATACCGAGGTATCAAAGGCAATGGTTGCAAATTGCAGGATACGATCCCCCAATTGTGGTTCGCTGGTCTGGTGCTGAGCATGGATAAAGTTCACCACATTACGGTGCTCCAGCATCACACCTTTGGGCTGACCGGTGGAGCCGGAGGTATAGATGATATAAGCCAGATGATGGGGCTTAAGTTGCACATCAGGATTATGGATCGGCTGTTGTGCCACGTTATTTCGCTGGGTTTTATCGTCCAGCAACCAGACGGGCAGGTCTGCTGATGGTAACAGGTCCTGCAAATGTTGCTGCGTCAGCAATAACACCGGTTGGCTGTCCGACAACTGGTAGGCCAGACGTTCGGCCGGGTACTCCGGGTCGAGCGGAACATAGCCGGCCCCTGCTTTAAGAATAGCGTACAGGCCAATAATCAAATCCAGACTGCGGTCAACACAAATCGCGATGCGATCATCAGGGCGTATCCCCGCGGCAATCAGTTGGTGGGCCAGTTGGTTGGCATGGCGGTTCAGTACCGCATAACTCAGTTCGTGCTTATCAAATACCAGCGCAATGGCATCCGGTGTACGTGCGGCCTGTTGTTCAAACAGTTGGTGGATTAAGGTGTCTTGCGGATATTCGACTGCGGTATTGTTAAATGTTTCCAATAGTTGGGTGCGTTCGGTCAATGGCAGGATATCGATAGTGTGGATCGGTTGCTCAGGCGCAGATTGCAGGGCTGCCACAATGCCTTGCAAGGCTGTGTTCATATAGGCATTAATACGAGCGGGATTAATTTGCTGGCTGCATTGTGCCGTGAGTGCAAATCCCTCATCAAAATCGTCCACATCCAGTGACAAGGGGTAGTTGCTGCGCTCTTCACTCTCTATCTCACCAATGCCTTCCCAGGCGATTGAGGCCACTTGTTCCTCATCACGCGGACTGTGGCGGAAATTCAGCAGGCTGTTAAACAGCGGTAAGGGCGGCTGGACGCCACTGCACCGCTGGGCAATCGCCAGCGGGGTCTGTTCATGATCCAGCAATTCGCTCAGGCGCTGATAGGTTTCCTGTACCGCCTGCTTCACGGTACGGGCTTGTAGCTGGATACGGACTGGCAGGGTATTGATAAACATCCCCAGCACCTGAGAAGCGCCCATGCCGCCCTGTAACCGACCTAATAACACAGTACCGAAGACCACGTCCTCACGGCCGCAACATTGCGCCAGCACCTGGGCCCAGGCCACATGGAACAGTACGGCGGCACTGATACCCGATTGGCGGGCGCAATCCCGGATCTGGCGAGCCAGCTCGTCATCTAACGTGACGATATCTTCCACGATTTTATCGCGGCTGTTTCCCTGCACATCCAGTAACCCAAACGGTAAAGTTGGCTCGTTTACATCGCCCAGTAATTGCTGGAAATAAGCCTGATGCACTTCAATCGGCACCTGACGGGTTTGAGCGATAAAATTGCGGTAAGGCAATGGAGCGGGCAGGTGTTCTTCCTCCCCCTGCATCAGCGCCTGTACTTCGCTGAAAATGATGTCCAGTGACAGATGGTCACACACCAGATGGTGATGCAGCAGGCTTAACCACCACCGTTCGGTGTCAGGATCTTGGGCCAGATAAGCAGCCAGTAATGGGGCGCGGGTAATATCTAACCGTATTCTGTCCGGATCAGTCAGACGCCGTAGTTGAGTCTCGGCACTTTCTCCTGCGGATAACGTCAGTTCTGTTATCGGCAGTGGCGCATGACGGTAGACCACTTGCACAGGGATCGGAAGTTGCTGCCAGTGAAAGGCACTGCGTTGAATATCGTGCCGGTCAATCACCCGCTGCAACGCCTGCAAGAAACTGTCCAGCCGTGGTCGGCTGTCAAAGTGCATCAGAATATTTTCAAGATAGGTGTCACCGGTTTCTGCCAGTAAATGGTGGAACAGGATACCTTCCTGCAAGGGGCCAAGCGGGTAAATATCCTGAATATTGGCGACACCGCCCGGAACATGGTCAACAATATGGTCAATGTGGGCCTGGGTTAATGTCACCAGTGGCAGCATAGCCGGCGTAATGTGCGGACTGTCTTCGCGGATCTGGTTAGGCGGAATGACAGAGGTCTCCGCATTTTGCTTCTGATGTAAGCGGGCGCTCATGGCCGCCAGGGTGGGGGCAGAGAAGACCGCGCTGACCTCCAGAGAAAACCCTTGCTGGCGTAACTGTTCGATCAGACTGACGACCAGCAGGGAATGGCCGCCCAGTTCGAAGAAGTTGTCATGGCGCCCGACCTGTTCCAGTTCCAGAATCGATTGCCAGACTGCCGCCAGTTTCTGCTCGGTTGCGCCTTGTGGTGCTTCGTACTCACGGCTGACGATAGCGTGCCGATCCGGTGCCGGCAGTGCGTTGCGATCCAGTTTGCCGTTGGCGGACATCGGGAAGGCGTCCAGCATCACAAAGGCACTGGGCAGCATGTACTCCAGCAGGCGGGTACTGAGTTGTTCACGCAAATCAGCCGGTTTTAGCGTGATGCCGGTTTCCGGGATCAGATAAGCAACCAAACGCTTATCACCGGTGCCTTCTTCACGGGCGATCACCACGGCATCGCTGACACCTTCGCAAGCCACCAGTTGCGCCTCAATTTCCCCCAGTTCAAGGCGGAAACCGCGTAGCTTGACCTGAAAATCATTGCGCCCTAAATATTCAATCGAGCCATTGGGCCGCCAGCGTCCCAAATCGCCGGTTTTATACATGCGCGCATTTGGCTGCTCGCTAAACGGATCTGCCACAAATTTCTCCGCGGTTAAATCCGGGCGATTGAGATAGCCACGGGCCACCCCTGCGCCGGCAATATGGATTTCGCCACTGACGCCAATGGGAACCGGCCGGCCGTGCATATCCAGAATATAAATACGGGTATTGGGCAGCGGATAACCAATCGGGATAACACCATTGAGGTGCGATGAATTTTGATGATCCAATGTCAGCGTGGTGGCAATCACCGTGGCTTCGGTGGGACCATACGAGTTAATCCAGCGGCAGGATTGGGTCTCCTGATGAGACAGCCAGCTGATTAAATGGCGGTACTCCGCTTTTTCGCCGCCCACAATAAGGGTATGCAGATAGGGGCTAAAGCCACTGCGTCCTGCCATCATCTCCTGTACCCAGTGGTGCCAGAAGGCCGTGGGCATATCGATAATGGTGATCTTCTGCTCACGCAGGAAGGTGACAAAAGTGATATCCGGTATCCGGATATGGGGCGGACGCAGAACCAGTGTTGCTCCCGATGCCAGGGTGGGGAAAATATCGGATACCGAGGTATCAAAGGCAATGGTCGCAAATTGCAGGATACGATCCCCCAATTGTGGTTCGCTGGTCTGGTGCTGGGCATGGATAAAGTTCACCACATTACGGTGCTCCAGCATCACGCCTTTGGGCTGACCGGTGGAGCCGGAGGTATAGATAATATAGGCCAGATGATGGGGCTTAAGTTGCACATCAGGATTATGGATCGGCTTTTGTGCCACGTTATTTCGCTGGGTTTTATCGTCCAGCAACCAGACGGGCAGGTCTGCTGATGGTAACAGTCCCTGCAAATGCTGCTGCGTCAGCAATAACACGGGTTGGCTGTCCGACAACTGGTAGGCCAAACGTTCGGCCGGGTACTCCGGATCGAGCGGAACATAGCCGGCTCCTGCTTTAAGAATAGCGTACAGGCCAATAATCAAATCCAGACTGCGGTCAACACAGATTGCCACACGATCATCAGGGCGTATCCCCGCGGCAATCAGTTGGTGGGCCAGTTGGTTGGCATGGCGGTTCAGTACCGCATAACTCAGTTCGTGCTTATCAAATACCAGCGCAATGGCATCCGGTGTACGTGCGGCCTGTTGTTCAAACAGTTGGTGGATTAAGGTGTCTTGCGGATATTCGACTGCGGTATTGTTAAATGTTTCCAATAGTTGGGTGCGTTCGGTCAATGGCAGGATATCGATAGTGTGGATCGGTTGCTCAGGCGCAGATTGCAGGGCTGCCACAATGCCTTGCAAGGCTGTGTTCATATAGGCATTAATACGAGCGGGATTAATTTGCTGGCTGCATTGTGCCGTGAGTGCAAATCCCTCATCAAAATCGTCCACATCCAGTGACAAGGGGTAGTTGCTGCGCTCTTCACTCTCTATCTCACCAATGCCTTCCCAGGCGATTGAGGCCACTTGTTCCTCATCACGCGGACTGTGGCGGAAATTCAGCAGGCTGTTAAACAGCGGTAAGGGCGGCTGGACGCCACTGCACCGCTGGGCAATCGCCAGCGGGGTCTGTTCATGATCCAGCAATTCGCTCAGGCGCTGATAGGTTTCCTGTACCGCCTGCTTCACGGTACGGGCTTGTAGCTGGATACGGACTGGCAGGGTATTGATAAACATCCCCAGCACCTGAGAAGCGCCCATGCCGCCCTGTAACCGACCTAATAACACAGTACCGAAGACCACGTCCTCACGGCCGCAACATTGCGCCAGCACCTGGGCCCAGGCCACATGGAACAGTACGGCGGCACTGATACCCGATTGGCGGGCGCAATCCCGGATCTGGCGAGCCAGCTCGTCATCTAACGTGACGATATCTTCCACGATTTTATCGCGGCTGTTTCCCTGCACATCCAGTAACCCAAACGGTAAAGTTGGCTCGTTTACATCGCCCAGTAATTGCTGGAAATAAGCCTGATGCACTTCAATCGGCACCTGACGGGTTTGAGCGATAAAATTGCGGTAAGGCAATGGAGCGGGCAGGTGTTCTTCCTCCCCCTGCATCAGCGCCTGTACTTCGCTGAAAATGATGTCCAGTGACAGATGGTCACACACCAGATGGTGATGCAGCAGGCTTAACCACCACCGTTCGGTGTCAGGATCTTGGGCCAGATAAGCAGCCAGTAATGGGGCGCGGGTAATATCTAACCGTATTCTGTCCGGATCAGTCAGACGCCGTAGTTGAGTCTCGGCACTTTCTCCTGCGGATAACGTCAGTTCCGTTATCGGCAGTGGCGCGTGACGGTAGACCACTTGCACGGGGATTGGCAGCGCTTGCCAGAGGAAGGCACTGCGTTGAATATCGTGCCGGTCAATCACCCGCTGCAATGCCTGCAAGAAACTGTCCAGCCGTGGCCGGCTGTCAAAGTGCATCAAAATATTTTCAAGGTAGGTGTCGCCGGTCTCGTCCAGTAAATGGTGGAACAGGATACCTTCCTGCAAGGGGCCAAGCGGGTAAATATCCTGAATATTGGCGACACCGCCCGGAACATGGTCAACAATATGGTCAATGTGGGCCTGGGTTAATGTCACCAGTGGCAGCATAGCCGGCGTAATGTGCGGACTGTCTTCGCGGATCAGGTTAGGCGGAATGACAGAGGTTTCCGCATCTTGCTTCTGATGTAAGCGAGCGCTCATGGCCGCCAGGGTGGGGGCAGAGAAGACCGTGCTGACTTCCAGGGAAAGCCCTTGCTGGCGCAACTGTTCGATCAGGCTGACGACCAGCAGGGAATGGCCGCCCAGTTCGAAGAAGTTATCATGGCGCCCGACCTGTTCCAGTTCCAGAATCGATTGCCAGGCTGCCGCCAGTTTCTGTTCGGTTTCGCCTTGTGGTGCTTCGTACTCACGGCTGACGATAGCGTGCCGATCCGGTGCCGGCAGTGCGTTGCGATCCAGTTTGCCGTTGGCGGACATCGGGAAGGCGCCCAGCATCACAAAGGCACTGGGCAGCATGTACTCCAGCAGGCGGGTACTGAGTTGTTCACGCAAATCAGCCGGTTTTAGCGTGATGCCGGTTTCCGGGATCAGATAAGCAACCAAACGCTTATCACCGGTGCCTTCTTCACGGGCGATCACCACGGCATCGCTGACACCTTCGCAAGCCACCAGTTGCGCCTCAATTTCCCCCAGTTCAAGGCGGAAACCGCGTAGCTTGACCTGAAAATCATTGCGCCCTAAATATTCAATCGAGCCATTGGGCCGCCAGCGTCCCAAATCGCCGGTTTTATACATGCGCGCATTTGGCTGCTCGCTAAACGGATCTGCCACAAATTTCTCCGCGGTTAAATCCGGGCGATTGAGATAGCCACGGGCCACCCCTGCGCCGGCAATATGGATTTCGCCACTGACGCCAATGGGAACCGGCCGGCCGTGCATATCCAGAATATAAATACGGGTATTGGGCAGCGGATAACCAATCGGGATAACACCATTGAGGTGCGATGAATTTTGATGATCCAATGTCAGCGTGGTGGCAATCACCGTGGCTTCGGTGGGACCATACGAGTTAATCCAGCGGCAGGATTGGGTCTCCTGATGAGACAGCCAGCTGATTAAATGGCGGTACTCCGCTTTTTCGCCGCCCACAATAAGGGTATGCAGATAGGGGCTAAAGCCACTGCGTCCTGCCATCATCTCCTGTACCCAGTGGTGCCAGAAGGCCGTGGGCATATCGATAATGGTGATCTTCTGCTCACGCAGGAAGGTGACAAAAGTGATATCCGGTATCCGGATATGGGGCGGACGCAGAACCAGTGTTGCTCCCGATGCCAGGGTGGGGAAAATATCGGATACCGAGGTATCAAAGGCAATGGTCGCAAATTGCAGGATACGATCCCCCAATTGTGGTTCGCTGGTCTGGTGCTGGGCATGGATAAAGTTCACCACATTACGGTGCTCCAGCATCACGCCTTTGGGCTGACCGGTGGAGCCGGAGGTATAGATAATATAGGCCAGATGATGGGGCTTAAGTTGCACATCAGGATTATGGATCGGCTTTTGTGCCACGTTATTTCGCTGGGTTTTATCGTCCAGCAACCAGACGGGCAGGTCTGCTGATGGTAACAGTCCCTGCAAATGCTGCTGCGTCAGCAATAACACGGGTTGGCTGTCCGACAACTGGTAGGCCAAACGTTCGGCCGGGTACTCCGGATCGAGCGGAACATAGCCGGCTCCTGCTTTAAGAATAGCGTACAGGCCAATAATCAAATCCAGACTGCGGTCAACACAGATTGCCACACGATCATCAGGGCGTATCCCCGCGGCAATCAGTTGGTGGGCCAGTTGGTTGGCATGGCGGTTCAGTACCGCATAACTCAGTTCGTGCTTATCAAATACCAGCGCAATGGCATCCGGTGTACGTGCGGCCTGTTGTTCAAACAGTTGGTGGATTAAGGTGTCTTGCGGATATTCGACTGCGGTATTGTTAAATGTTTCCAATAGTTGGGTGCGTTCGGTCAATGGCAGGATATCGATAGTGTGGATCGGTTGCTCAGGCGCAGATTGCAGGGCTGCCACAATGCCTTGCAAGGCTGTGTTCATATAGGCATTAATACGAGCGGGATTAATTTGCTGGCTGCATTGTGCCGTGAGTGCAAATCCCTCATCAAAATCGTCCACATCCAGTGACAAGGGGTAGTTGCTGCGCTCTTCACTCTCTATCTCACCAATGCCTTCCCAGGCGATTGAGGCCACTTGCTCATCTTCACCTGGGCTATGGCGGAAATTCAGCAGGCTGTTAAACAGCGGTAAGGGCGGCTGGACGCCACTGCAACGTTGGGCGACAGCCAGAGGTGCCTGCTCATGTTCCAGTAGTGCGGTTAACTGCTGATAAGTTTCCTGTACTGCTTGTTTAACGGTACGTGCCTGTAACTTAACGCGAATAGGTAAGGTATTGATAAACATCCCCAGCACTTCGGATGCACCAACCCCACCTTGTAACCGTCCCAACAGAACAGTGCCGAATACGACATCATTCCGTCCACTGCATCGAGCCAGCACCTGTGCCCAGGCCACATGAAACAGTACGGCGGCACTCATACCCGATTGACGGGCGCAATCCCGGAGATTTTGGGCGAGCTTGCTATCCAGAGTGAGAACATCTTCCTCTATTTCATTGAGACTGCCACCTTGTACATCAAGTAACCCAAATGGCAGAGTGGGTTCTTCCACATCTCCCAATAATTCGCGGAAATAGTTTTGGTGAACCTCCAACGGCACGTTGCGGATCTGCGCGATAAAGTTTCGGTAAGGCAGTGGTGTTGGTAAATTTTCACTTTCACCCAAAAGTAAGGTTTGTATTTCACTGAATATCATATCCAGTGATATGTGATCACAAACTAAGTGGTGATACAGCAAGGAGAGTAACCATTGATCGGAGGCTGGATCTTTGGCTATATGAGCAGCTAACAGTGGTGCTTTGGTTATATCCATCCGTATTGCACGGGGATCGGTAAGGCGGCGTAGCTGGGTTTCTGGGGGGGCCTCTGCCGATAGCGTGAGCTCAGTGATCGGCAGTGGTGCATAACGATAGACGATTTGTACTGGTTTAAGAAGCTCTTTCCAGTAAACGGCGCTGCGCAGAATATCGTGCCGGTCAATCACCTTCTGGAGGGCTTGCAAGAAAAGCTCCAACCGCGTCCGGCTGTCGAAGATCATCAGATGGTTGTCCAGATAGAGATCACCTTCTGTTTCCAGCAAATGGTGGAACAGGATGCCTTCCTGCAATGGCCCCAATGAGTAAATGTCCTGGATGTTGGAGATACCGTCTGTTACATGGGAAACAATCTGATCTATCTGGTCTTGGGTCAATTCCACCAGTGGCAGCATATCTGGCGTAATGACAGAGCTGTCTTCTCTAATCAGGTTAGGCGGTACGTCCTGTAGGGTTGTAGTCTGAGTGTTATTATGACGGATTAGGGCGCTCATAGCCGCCAGTGTGGGGGCAGAGAAGACCGCGTTGACATCCAGAGACAGGTCGTGGAGGCGTAGTTGCTCAATCAAATTGACCACGAGCAGTGAATGCCCACCCAGTTCAAAGAAATTGTCTTGCCGCCCGACTTGTTCCACATTCAACAGGGATTGCCAGACTACGGCCAGTGTTTGTTCAGTTTCGCCTTGTGGAACTTCATATTCACGGTTGACGATAGCGCTCCGATCCGGCGCCGGTAGGGCTTTGCGATTCAGTTTACCGTTGGCGGACATTGGGAAAGCACCCAGCATAACAAAGGCACTGGGTAGCATATGTTCCATCAATCGGGTGCTCAGTTGCTTACGTAATTCAGCCGGACTCAGTGTCATGCCGGTTTCGGGGATCACATAAGCGATTAAACGTTTGTCACCGGTGTCTTCTTCACGGGCAATCACCACGGCATCGCTGACGCCTTCGCAAGCCGCCAGTTGCGCCTCAATTTCCCCTAATTCAATGCGGAAACCGCGTAGCTTGACCTGAAAATCATTGCGCCCTAAATATTCAATCGTGCCATTGGGCAGCCAGCGCCCCAGATCGCCGGTTTTATACATGCGGGCATCGGGCCGGGCGCTAAACGGATCTGCCACAAATTTCTCTGCGGTTAAATCGGGGCGATTGAGATAGCCACGGGCCACCCCTGCACCGGCAATATGGATTTCACCACTGACGCCAATGGGAACCGGCTGACTCTGGGTATCCAGAATATAAATGCGTGTATTGGGCAATGGATAACCAATCGGGATAACACCGTTGAGGTGCGATGAATTTTGATGATCCAATGTCAGCGTGGTGGCAATCACCGTGGTTTCCGTGGGACCATACGAGTTAATCCAGCGGCAGGATTGGGTTTCCGGATGAGACAGCCAACTGATTAAATGGCGGTACTCCGCTTTTTCACCGCCCACAATGAGGGTGTGCAGATGTGGGCTAAAGCCACTGCGTCCTGCCATCATCTCCTGTACCCAGTGGTGCCAGAAGGCCGTTGGCATATCGATAATGGTGATCTTCTGCTCATGCAGGAAGGTGACAAAAGTGATATCCGGTATCCGGATATGGGGCGGACGCAGAACCAGTGTTGCTCCCGATGCCAGGGTGGGGAAAATATCGGATACCGAGGTATCAAAGGCAATGGTCGCAAATTGCAGGATACGATCCCCTAATTGTGGTTCACTGGTTTGGTGTTGGGCATGGATAAAATTCACCACATTGCGGTGTTCCAGCATCACACCTTTAGGCTGTCCGGTAGAGCCGGAAGTATAGATGATATAAGCCAGATGGTGCGGCTTAAGCCCCAATTGATCGGTATCGGGATTATGGGCTAGTTGTTTTGCCACGTTGTCCCGATTATGTTGATCATCCAGCAGCCAGACAGGGGTATCCTGTATTGGTAAACGGGTCTGTAGATGCTGTTGAGTCAGCAATAACACCGGCTTGCTGTCCGATAATTGGTGGGCCAGACGTTCGGCTGGGTATTCCGGATCGAGTGGAATGTAGCCGGCGCCGGCCTTAAGGATAGCGTACAGACCAATGATCATATCCAGACTGCGCTCAGCGCAGATTGCCACGCGATCATCGGGGCGCACGCCAGAAGCGATCAAATGGTGTGCCAGTTGGTTAGCGTGGCGGTTTAGCTCTGCATAACTCAGTTGGCTATCGCCAAACACTAACGCCGTGGCGTCAGGGGTTTGTTCCACCTGTTGTTCAAACAGTTGATGAATCAATAACGTTTGTGGGTATGGGAAGGCCGTATCATTGAAATCGTCTAACACTTGAGTGCGTTGGTATGGTTGCAATAGTGGTAAACTTTCCACTGGTTGCGAATCATCTTTAACCATCGCGGTCAGCAGGGTTTGCAGGTAACTGGCGATGCGTTCAACGCTGGCATGGTCAAACAGATCACTGGAATATTCCAGGCCACCCACTAAGCCATTTTCAGTATCATTTATCGAGAGGGACAGATCGAAATGCGAGCTGTTTTCGGCCAGGTTGATTTCACTAATAGTGATATCCGGTAATGCTATATTCTGCTGTCCAGGGGTATTATCCACTGACATCATAACCTGAAAAATCGGACTGTAACTGAGGCTACGTGGTGGTTTGAGTACTTCCACCAACTGTTCGAATGGCAGATCCTGATGCGCGTAGGCATTCAGTGTATGGGCCCTAATCCTGGCTAGCAAAGCGCTGACCGTTGGATTGTCATCTATTTGAATTCGCAGAGCCAGTGTGTTAACAAAAAATCCAATTAACGGCTCTAATTCGCTATATTGCCGATTAGCGACAGGTGTGCCAATCACCAGATCTTTCTGCCCGCTAAGACGGGACAGCAAAGTTGCCCATCCCGCCATCAGGGTCATAAATAATGTTGTCCCGTGACGCTGGCAAAGGTTTCTTAATCCGGCACTCAGTTCCGGTGACAGAGTGATATCAACATACCCTCCGGCATAACTCTGTTTCTCTGGACGTGGCCTGTCTGTCGGTAGTTCCAAAAGTGCAGGAGCATCCTGTAACGCATCGCGCCAGAAATTCACCTGTTTTTCCAATAGTTCTCCCTGTAGCCACTCCCTTTGCCAAAGGGCATAGTCAGCATATTGGAGTGTCAACGCGGGCAGGGGATCACCCTGTCCTTCGCTGAACGCATGATAAAGCGTGGATAGCTCGTGCATCAGGATATTAAGAGACCAACCATCGGAAATAATATGATGCTGGGTTAATAGTAGGATATGTTCATTTTCAGCCAGTCGCAGCAAGCGTCCCCTGATTAGGGGACCTTGTGCGAAGTCAAATGGCTGGCTGGTTTCACGCTGGATTGTCTCTTCGATGATAGTTTGTTGCTCTTCCGCAGGCAGATGGCTGAGATCTTCCACTGCCAAAGAGAAGCCGCTATCTGGTTTACCAATAATTTGTAGGGCCTGGCCTTCGGCCATCTTGATGCCCTTGGCTCTCTTGATCGTAGTACGTAAAATTTCATGACGAGCAACAATTCTGTTTAATGCTGCTTGCAGGGCATCTAAATTCAGATAACCTTGCAGACGCAGACCACCTGGA
Organism: Xenorhabdus ehlersii; assembly: GCF_003610465.1. Classification (GTDB taxonomy): domain Bacteria; phylum Pseudomonadota; class Gammaproteobacteria; order Enterobacterales; family Enterobacteriaceae; genus Xenorhabdus; species Xenorhabdus ehlersii. The sequence goes on from NZ_RAQI01000006.1 coordinate 204,540, forward strand.
ATGTGGTATGCCGTTTGTGCTGCTGGATCTAACTGTGCCAGGAACCATAAGCGTTGCTGTGCCCAGGATAGGGGAAGCGTTTGCTGATCAGCGTTTCTCGGTATAATTTGCCTTTTTTCTCCGATCTGCTTGTTTTCCCCAATCTGACTGTTTTTAATGCGTTCTTTAATTTTTTTCTGGAGTACCGCTTGTCTTAATTCAAGTAGGCTTAGTTCTTCGTTACTCATTTAATTAATTATCTCCATTTAACAGGGCACGCAGTTCATCTTCGGACAAGTTTTCCAATTCTTTTTGCAGCAATTCGATATCTTCTTGTGCGAAAAAGGTTTCAATCTGTCTTGATGCGATAAGCTCGGCGAGTTCAGAAAGTTCTGGATGGGTAAATATGTCTTGAATAGACACTTCAAGATGGAATGCATCACGCAATCTTGCCATTAACTGAATGATTGATAGGGAATTTCCACCCAGATCAAAGAAGCTGTCATGGCGTCCTATTTGTTCTAACCCCAATAAATTCTGTAGGATAGCGGCAATTTGCTGTTCGATTTCACTTTGGGGCGCTTCGTATTCACGGCTGGCGATGGCTGAACGATCTGGCGCTGGCAGTGCTTTGCGATCTAGTTTGCCGCTTCCGGTGAGCGGGAAGGTTTCCAGTACAACAAACGCGCCAGGCACCATATAGCTAGCCAGACGGTGATTCAGTTGTTCACGCAGACCATTGGCCTCTATTGTGAAACCGGATTGTGGAATGACATATGCCACTAGACGTTTGTCGCCGGTTTCTTCTTCACGGGCGATGACCACAGCATCTCTGACACCTTCACAGGCGGCCAGTTGTGCTTCAATTTCCCCCAGTTCAATGCGGAAGCCGCGTATCTTGACTTGAAAATCGTTGCGTCCCAGATACTCAATCATGCCGTTTGGCAACCAGCGTCCTAAGTCACCGGTTTTGTACATGCGCGCATTTGGCTGTGCGCTGAATGGCTCGGCAACAAATTTCTCCGCTGTCATCTCCGGCTTATTTAGATAACCCCGTGCGACACCTAAACCAGCAATGTGAATTTCACCACTGACACCAATAGGAACCGGTTGACCGAGGGTATCCAAAATATAGATACGGGTATTGGGCAATGGGCGACCAATCGGAATATTGTCATTGATATATGGAATTTGCTTGTTATCTATCGTCAGCGTTGTAGCAATAACAGTTGTTTCAGTCGGGCCATAGGAGTTAATCCAGCGGCAGGATTGCGTTTCCGAGTGAGACAACCAGCTCATTAGATGACGATGCTCCGCTTTCTCTCCACCCACAATAAGGGTGTGCAGATAGGGGCTGAAACCACTGCGACCCGCCATCATCTGCTGTACCCAGTGATGCCAGAAGGCCGTGGGCATATCCATGATGGTGATCTTCTGTTCGCGTAAGAAGGCGACAAATGTCGCATCCGGTACTCTGATATGAGGCGGGCAAAGAACCAATGTCGCACCGGATGCCAGGGTTGGAAAAATATCGGATACCGAAGTATCAAACGCCACGGTGGCAAATTGCAGAATACGATCACCCAATTGTGGTTGGCTGGTCTGGCGTTGAGCATGGATAAAGTTCACCACATTGCGGTGTTCCAGCATCACGCCTTTGGGTTGTCCAGTGGAACCGGAGGTATAGATGATATAGGCCAGATGGTGTGGTTGAAGCCCCATTTGACCAATATCGGGGTTATGAATAGGTTGTTGTGCTACCGCGTTACGATAGCCGTCATCATCCAACAATAGGGTTGGAATATCCTGTACCGGCAAACGTGTTTGCAAATGGCGTTGAGTCAACAACCAGGTGGGTTTACTGTCTGATAACTGATAAGCCAGTCGTTCTGTGGGGTACTCTGGATCAAGGGGAATATAACCTGCACCTGCTTTAAGGATGCCATACATGCCAATGATCATATCCAGACTGCGATCGGTACAGATAGCGATACGGTCATCGGGGCGTACGCCGGATGCAATCAGATGATGAGCCAGTTGATTGGCATGGTGATTCAGTTCAGCATAGCTCAATTGGCTTTCACCAGTCACCTGATTTTCACCAAACACTAATGCGGTGGCATCAGGTGTCCGTTCCACTTGCTGTTCAAACAATTGGTGAATTAAAACATCTGGCGTAAGATCGACGGCAGTATCGTTAAATGTTTCCAATACTTGAATGCGCTCTTCCGAGGACAGAATATCGAGCGATTCAATTTTCTGTTCCGGCGTGTGTTGCAGGGCTGCGATAGTTCCTCTTAACGCCATATCCATATAGGCGTTGATACGCGCCGGATTAATCTGCTGACTGCACTGTGCGGTGAGTGCAAATCCATCATCAAAGTCATCTACATCCAGTGACAGTGGATAGTTACTGCGTTCTTCACCCCTGAGTATCTGTACACCTTCCCATGCCAACGATGCAGATTGAGATGCATTACGTGGGCTATGGCGGAAATTCAGCAAGCTGTTAAACAATGGTAATGGTGCCTGGATGCCACTGCAACGCTGGGCAACGGCCAATGATGCTTGCTCGTGATCGAGCAATTCACTGAGTTGTTGATGGGTTTCCCGGACTGCCTGCTTAACGGTACGCTCCTGTAACCGAATGCGGATAGGCAAGGTATTGATAAACATACCCAGTACTTCGGAAGCACCGACTCCGCCCTGTAAGCGTCCCAGTAGGACCGTGCCAAACACCACATCGCTTCGCCCACTGCATCGGGCTAATACTTGGGCCCATGCGACATGGAACAGCACTGCGGCACTCATGCCGAGTTGGCGGGCGCAGTTACGCAGGTTGTGGGCGAGTTCGCTATCCAGTGTGATGGTATTCTCTACGATTTTATTGCGGTTTGTTTCTTTGAGATCGTCAAGTAATCCAAAGGGTAGAGTTGGCTCTTCAACATCTTCAAGTTGTTTGCGGAAATAGGTTTGATGGACTTCCTGCGGCACACTGCGGGTCTGGGCGATAAAATTACGGTAAGGCAGGGGAACAGGAAGGCTATCACTTTCTCCCAAGATCAGCGTATTAATCTCATTGAAAATCATGCTTAATGAAATGTGGTCGCAAACTAAATGGTGGTGCAATAAGGAGAGCAGCCACTGTCTAGATTCAGGATCTTGGGTAATATGTGCCGCCAGAAGTGGTGCTTTGGTGATCTCCATGCGCACCGAGTGTGGATCAGTGAGATGGCGTAATTGCGTTTCTGTTAACAACGCGTGTTCAATAATCGACAGCGGTGCATGACGATAGACAATCTGAACAGGTTCTGGCAATTCTTGCCAATGCACAGCACTGCGCAGGATATCGTGCCGATCAATGACTTGTTGAAATACCTGTAAGAAAGTATCTAAACGTGTTCGGCTATCAAACGCCATAAGCTGATTGTCCAGATAGATATCGCCTTCGGTTTGCAGCAAATGGTGGAACAGGATACCTGCCTGTAATGGCCCCAGTGGGTAGATATCCTGAATATTGGCAACACCTCCAGGGACGAGATTGATAATCTCCTCGATTTGGTTTTGTGTTAACTCCACCAGAGGCAGCATGTTTGGGGTAATCATCTGGCTGTCTTCATGGATCAGGTTTGGTGGAACCATCAATTCTGTGACACCTTGAGCGGTTTTTTGATTTAAACGAGCGCTCATGGTTGCCAATGTTGGTGCAGAGAAGACCGTACTAACATCAAGGAGTAGGTCATGCTGGCGTAATTCCTCGATCAGATTGACTACCAGTAAAGAGTGCCCACCCAGTTCAAAGAAATTGTCATGGCGTCCCACTTGCTCCAAGTCCAGCAGGGATTGCCAAACTGCGGCCAGGGTTTGTTCAGTTTGTCCTTGCGGCGCTTCGTAATTGCGACTGACTATGGCAGAGCTATCCGGTGCGGGCAGGGCTTTACGATCCAGCTTGCCATTGGTGGTCAGCGGAAAAGAATCCAGTATGACAAAGGCACTGGGGAGCATGTGTTCCATCAAACCGGAACTCAATTGCTCACGCAGGCAGGCGGGGTTGAGTGTGACTCCCGATTGTGGAATGAGGTAAGCAACCAGGCGTTTATCACCGGTTTCTTCTTCACGGGCGATCACTACAGCATCCATGACACCTTCACAAGCAACCAGTCTGGTTTCAATTTCTTCCAGCTCAACGCGAAAGCCACGGATCTTGACCTGAAAATCATTGCGTCCCAGATATTCAATCATGCCGTTGGGCAACCAGCGTCCCAAATCCCCCGTTTTATACATACGGGTATCTGCTTGTTCGCTAAACGGATCAGGAATAAATTTCTCTGCCGACACATCGGGGCGGTTCAGATAACCACGGGCAACACCGTCACCGGCAATATGGATTTCTCCACTTACCCCAATGGGAACTGGCTGTCCCTGTCCATCCAGAATATAAATGCGGGTATTGGGTAGTGGATAACCAATCGGGATAATATTTTCGAGGTACGGTAGATTTTGGTTGTCCAGTTTTAGAGTTGTGGCAATAACGGTGGTCTCCGTCGGACCATAGGAGTTGATCCAGCGGCAGGATTGGGTTTCTGGACTGGACAGCCAATTCATTAAATGGCGGTATTCCGCTTTTTCACCACCTACAATAAGGGTGTGCAGATAAGGGCTGAAACCACTGCGGCCTGCCACCATCTCCTGTACCCAGTGGTGCCAAAAAGCAGTCGGCATATCCATAATGGTGATCTTCTGCTCACGCAGGAACGAGACAAACGCGATATCCGGTATGCGGATATGTGGCGGGCGCAGAACCAGTGTCGCGCCGGATGCCAGGGTCGGGAAAATATCTGATACCGATGTATCAAATGCCACGGTGGCAAATTGCAGGATACGATCCCCCGATTTGGGTTTGCTGGTTTGGCATTGGGCATGGATAAAGTTCACTACATTGCGGTGTTCCAGCATGACGCCTTTGGGCTGACCGGTGGAACCGGAGGTATAGATGATATAGGCCAGATGGTGTGGTTGGAGACCCATTTTCTGGGCATCAGGGTTGTGGCCGGATTGTTGTACCACCGCGTTACGGTGGTTGTCATCATCCAGCAGCAAGACGGGTATGCCTTGTATCGGTAAATGTGCCTGTAGATGGCGCTGGGTCAGCAATAAAACAGGTTGGCTGTCTGACAACTGATAGGCCAGCCGTTCTGTGGGATATTCCGGATCAAGCGGAATATAACCGGCACCTGCCTTTAGGATAGCGTACATGCCGATGATCATATCCAGACTGCGCTCAACACAGATTGCGATGCGATCATCAGGGCGCACACCGGATGCCATCAGATAATGAGCTAACTGGTTGGCGTGGTGATTCAGTTCGGTATAACTCAATATGTTTTCACCGAATATCAACGCAGTGGCATTCGGTGTCTGCGTGACTTGGTGTTCGAACAGTGAGTGGATCAACCTATCTTGCGGATAGGCCTGAGCGGTATTGTTGAAATCTACCAATAATTGCTTGCGTTGTTGTGGTTGCAGTAACGGTAAATCTTGTACACGTAGAGAATCATCAGCAACCATCGCTGCTAACAGAGTTTGCAGGTAGCTTGCGAGTCGTTCAATGCTGGCACGATCAAACAGATCACTGGCATATTCCAATTCACAGACCAACCCATTATCGGTATCGTTCATGGAAAGTGACAGATCGAAATGAGTGCTTTTTCGGGTTAACGGCAGTTCATCTATCACTAAATCGGGTAATTCAAGGGATTGTTGTATTGGCGTGTTATCCAGCGCGAGCATGACCTGAAATATCGGGCTATAACTCAAGCTACGTGGCGGTTGCAATGCTTCGACCAATTGCTCAAAGGGTAAGTCTTGGTGTACATAGGCTGCCAGTGCATGGGCTTTGACTTGTGCCAATAATGAGCTAACGGTGGGGTTATCTTCCAGTTTCACCCTGAGCGCTAGCGTATTGGCAAAGAAACCGATCAACGGTTCTAATTCACTGTGCTGTCGGTTAGCGATAGGCGTTCCAATAACAATGTCTTGTTGACCACTGATGCGGGCAAGCAAGATTGACCATGCAGTGAATAAGGTCATAAATAGTGTGGAACTATGGCGCTGGCTCAATGCTTTTAAGCTGTCACTTAATGCAGGTGGAAGGGTGAATGCCACTTGATCCCCACGGTAGCTCTGAACCGCAGGACGTGCTCTGTCTGTCGGCAATTCCAGTAACGCAGGGGCGCCTTGCAGTGCTTCTCGCCAGAAATTGACCTGTTTTTCCAGCACCTTACCTTGTAGCCATTGCCGCTGCCAGAGAGCATAATCAGCATATTGCACTGTCAGTGCAGGCAGTGGATCGTCTTGTCCCTGAATGAAAGCACGGTAGAGGGTGGTCAATTCATATATCAGGATGTTTAATGACCAGCCATCCGAAATCATGTGGTGCTGGGTCAACAACAGAACATGTTCATCATTGGTGAGTTTCAGTAATTGCCCGCGAATTAATGGCTCCAGAGCAAAATCAAAGGGATGGTCAGTTTCAAATTGAGCGGTTGCATCAATAGCAGCCCGTTTTTCTGCCTCATCTGATTGACTGAGATCTTTAATGGTCAAATTGAAGCCACAATTTGCATTGGCAATCACTTGCTGGGCTGTACCATCCTCCATTTTGATAGTTGTGCGCAGAATTTCATGGCGGGCAACGATCCTGTCCAGAGCTGCTTGCAGGGCATTCAGGTTTAGCTCTCCTTTCAGACGCAATCCGCCAGAGATGTGATATGCCGTCTGGGCGGCAGGATCTAACTGTGCCAAGAACCACAGGCGTTGTTGTGCCCAAGAGAGGGGCAGAACTTGTTGCCGGTCGGCGGGTAATATCACCGGTTGTGTAGAATGCTGTGCTGGCTGATTGGCTGTATCCAGTGAGTGTGCCAAATCTGATAAAATTGGATGGGTGAAGAGATCTTGCAAGTCCACTTGGCTGTTGAAAACTTGGCGTAAGCGGGTAGCCATTTGTACCGTCAGTAAAGAGTGACCACCCAACTCAAAGAAATTGTCATGACGTCCCACTTGCTCCAGCCCAAGCAGAGATTGCCAGACTTCCGCCAGTTTCTGCTCAATTTCCCCTTGAGGGGTCTCGTATTTACGGCTGGCGATTGCCGTATGATCTGGTGCAGGCAGGGCCTTGCGATCTAATTTACCGCTACCGGTCAGAGGAAATGCATCCAGTATGACAAATGCACTGGGGATCATGTGTTCCATCAGATGGATGCTTAATTGTTTACGCAGGTGGGAAGGTGTAAGTGTAACACCAGGTTGTGGTATCAGGTAGGCGACCAGACGCTTGTCGCCAGCCGTCTCTTCACGGGCAATGACCACAACATCTTTGACTCCGTCGCAGGCTGCCAATTGCGCTTCGATTTCGCCCAATTCAATACGGAAGCCACGCAGTTTGACCTGAAAATCATTGCGCCCTAAATATTCAATGTTGCCGTCTGGCTGCCAGCGTCCCAGATCACCGCTTTTATACAGGCGAGCATCAGGTTCTTTGCTGAATGGATCGGGGACGAAACGTTCTGCTGTCAGTTCTGGTTGGTTCAAGTAACCACGAGCAACACCGGCACCGCCAATATAAATCTCCCCACTAACCCCGATGGGAGCAGGTTGTCCGAAGGGATCGAGAATATAAATACGCGAATTAGCATTGGGGCGACCAATGGGAATGTTGTTGACAATTTCGTTGGAAGAGCCACCATTTAGTATCAGTGAAGTGACGATAACGGTGGTTTCAGTTGGGCCATAGGTGTTGATCCAACGACAAGATTGCGTTTCTGGCAATGATTGCCAATCTACCCAATAGCGGTATTCCGCTTTCTCACCACCAACAATAACCGTATGCAGGTAAGGGCTGAAACCTGTACGATCGGCTTTCATCTCCTGTACCCATTGATGCCAGAACGCAGTCGGCACATCCATGATGGTAATCTTCTGCTGCTGTAAAAAGTCAATAAATTCCGTATCCGGCACACGGATATGGGCAGGGCGCAGGACTAAAGTTGCGCCCGCAGCCAGTGTCGGAAAAATATCCGATACGGAGGTATCAAATGCCATAGTCGCAAATTGCAGAATGCGATCCCCTGGTTGGGGTTGGCTGATTTGATGTTGAGCATGAATAAAATTGACAACATTGCGGTGTTCCAGCATCACACCTTTAGGCACTCCGGTCGAACCGGAGGTATAGATAATATAGGCCAGATGATGTGGCAGAAGCCCTAACTGGCTGGCATCAGGATTATGGATTGGCTGTTGTGCCACAATATTTAGATAATTTTCATCATCCAGTAACCAGACCGGAACCTCCGTCAGCGGTAAACTCGCCTGTAAATGTTTTTCGGTCAGCAATAACGTTGGGGTGCTGTCTGATAACTGATAAGCCAGCCGTTCGGCAGGATATTCTGGATCGAATGGAACGTAACCTGCCCCTGCTTTGAGAATGCCCAACATGCCAATGATCATATCCGGGCTGCGCCCGACACACAGTGCCACGCGGTCATCTGGGCGTATACCAAAGGTAATCAGTCTGTGGGCCAGTTGGTTGGCGCGTTGGTTCAACTCTGTATAACTCAGTTGCGTATTTTGATACACCAAGGCAATAGCATCAGGCATCGACTCTGCGTGTTGTTCAAATAGCTGGTGGATCAATTTGTCTTGTGGGTAGGTGAGGGTAGTGTCATTAAAATCCACCAACAATTGTTGGCGCTGTTGGGGGATTATCAGTGGTAGTTCAGCCACGCGCTGGCTATCATCAGCCACCATTGCCGCCAGCAACGTGTTTAAGTGACTTAGCATACGTTCAATCGTAGTGTGATCGAACAGATCACGGGCATATTCCAGATCACCCACTAACCCATTTTCTGTTTCATCCAGGGTTAATGTCAGGTCAAAGTAAGAACTATCCCTGATTAATGGCCGCTCATTCAATACCAATCCCGGCAGCTCGAAATGCCGTTGTCCCGGTGTATTATTGGTTGCCAGCATAACCTGAAAAATTGGGCTATGACTTAGGCTGCGCGGAGGTTGTAAGATCTCGACCAATTGTTCGAAGGACAGGTCTTGATGGGCAAATGCATTGATTGCTTGTTTTTTCACTTGTGCCAGGAGTTCACTGACACTGGGGTTATCGTGTAATTGCACGCGTAATGCCAATGTATTGGCAAAAAAGCCGATTAAAGGCGCTAATTCAGGTTGTTGACGATTAGCAATGGGAGTGCCAATTACAATATCATCCTGACCACTGAGGCGGTTGAGCAATATAGCCCATCCAGCCAATAACGTCATAAAGAAGGTTGTTCCGTGACGTTGGCTGAGTGTTTTTAAACCTGCCTGCAATGCGGGAGGCAGAGCAATATTGACGCGTCCGCCGAGATAACTTTGCTTTGCAGGACGCGGACGGTCGGTGGGTAATTCCAGAAGTGCGGGAGCACCTTGCAGGGTGTTACGCCAGAATTCGACCTGTTTTGCCAGCACTTCTCCCTGTAGCCCATTTTTCTGCCAGAGAACATAATCAGCATACTGAATTGTCAGGGCTGGCATCGGGTCAGGCTGTCCTTGACAGAATGCGTGATAAAGTGTGGACAGTTCTTGCATAAAGATACTGACTGACCAGCCATCAGAGATGATATGGTGCTGAGTTAACAGCAGGATATGCTGTTCTTCTGCCAGTTTTAGCAAGCGTCCCCGTGCTAATGGGCCGTTAACAAAATCAAAGGGGTGATTTGCCTCAAGATAGGCCACTCTTTCAATTGCCGCTTGTTGTTCTGACGCAGTTCTGTGTTCTGAATAGTGCTGGCTGAAATCTTCTTGTAGCAGGGGAAAACCGCAATCTGCATCATGAATGATTTGTTGTGCTTCACCTTCTACCGTCACGATGGTAGTACGTAAAATTTCATGGCGCGCCACAATATGATCCAAGGCTGCTTGCAAGGCATTCAGATTCAGTTTTCCTTTTAGGTTTAACCCCGCTGACATATGGTATGCCGTTTGTGCAGCAGGATCTAATTGAGCAAGGAACCATAAGCGTTGTTGTGTCCAGGATAAAGGCACACCGTTATCACGCGACTGAGCCGTGATTGTTGTTTTTTGCGTCGATTGGCGGGTTAGTTTTGCTGATGTGGCTAACTCAAGTAGTCTTCTGCGTTCCGCTAATGGTAGAGATGAAAGCTCGTTATTATTCATTTGATTATCACCACTTAAAACAAGGTAAATTAAAATCTAATTCATTGATTTATAAATCTCTTGCAGAGACTCTGAATCAAATTGCAGTAATAGAGAGTCGATAATGCATTCTTCAAGTTGACAGAGGGTTGGGTGGGAAAACAGTTGATGAATAGATAATTCAACATCAAATGTTTGTTTGATTTGTGACTGTAGCTGTAGCACTAACAGTGAATGCCCGCCCAATTCAAAGAAGTTGTCATAGCGGCTTACCCGATCCAGTCCCAGTAACGCTTGCCAAATGGCGGCCAACTGCTCTTCGGTTTCGCCTTCTGGAGCTGCATATTCACGGGTTGATATGGCAGCATGATCGGGAGCAGGCAGAGCCTTGCGATCGAGTTTGCCATTTGGAGAGAGAGGAAACGCCTCCATCACTACAAAGGCACTCGGTATCATGTAATCGGCAAGATTTCGGCTTAATTGCTCACGCAGTTGAGAAATGCTCAGTGTGCTATCCTGATTTGGGATCAAATAGGCAACCAGTCGCTTGTCATTGGCTCCATTTTCACGGGCAACAACTATAGCTTCACGAATGCCGGCACATTGGGTCAGGCGGGTTTCAATTTCACCCAGTTCAATGCGTAATCCGCGAATTTTGACCTGAAAATCATTGCGTCCCAGATAAGTGATACTGCCATCCGGTAGCCAACGTCCCAGATCGCCAGTTTTATACAGACGAGCAGCAGGATCGGTATTGAATGGGTCGTTAATAAAACGTTCAGCAGTCAACTCAGGCAGGTTCAAATAGCCACGGGCAACACCCACGCCCCCGATATAAATTTCCCCCGCCACACCAGTTGGAACAGGTTCTCCGTAGGTATCGAGAATATAGATTTGGATATTGGCAATAGGATGCCCAATCGGCACTTGCCCGATATAGCGATCCGGAACACATTGCCAGGCAGTGACATCAATGGCCGCCTCCGTGGGTCCATATAAATTATGCAGTTCACTGTGAGGCAAATGGGACAGACAGTGTTGTTGCAAGGCATAGGGCAACGCTTCCCCGCTGCATAAAATTTGGCGCAGAGAAAGGCAGCGTCCGGCCGGAATGTAATGGAGAAAACTTTGCAACATGGAAGGCACAAAATGGATCGTCGTGATATGACGGTTTTCTATCTCTTCCAATAAATAATGCGGTTCTTTGTGACCGCCGGGGCGAGCCATCACTAATTTAGCCCCAAACATCAGGGGAAGGAAGAATTCCCAAACAGAAACATCAAAACTAAACGGCGTTTTTTGTAAGACACGATCTTGCGGGGTTAATTGATAAGTATCCTGTGCCCAGAGCAAACGGTTAACCACACCGCGGTGCTCATTCATCACGCCTTTGGGTAATCCCGTTGAGCCAGAAGTGTAGAGTACATAAGCCAGATGACGCGATGTTAGCCCTAAATGAGAAGCCTCTAAGTTATCATCGTCTTGACGGGCAATATTGGCCTGAATGGTTGGATTATCTAAAAACCAAACAGGAAGTTCGGTCACGGGCAATTGTTTTTGCAAGCTATGATGGGTCAGCAGAACCACAGGTTCACTGTCTGACAGGATATAAGCGAGCCTGTCTGTGGGATATTCAGGATCGAGTGGCACATAAGCAGCCCCCGCTTTTAAAATCCCTAACAGACTAATGACCATATCCAAACTCCGCTCCATGCAAATGGCGACGCGATCATCTGGATGAATTCCCGCTGCGACAAGGGCATGAGCTAGCTGGTTAGCTTGCTGATTCAATTCCATATAACTGAGTTGAGTATTTCCATACAGCAGTGCAATTGCAGTTGGGTTGCGTGCTGCTTGTTGCTCAACAAATTGATGGATTAAGGCGTGTTGTGGGAAGGGTTTATCCGTGTTGTTAAAATCATGAAGGACTCGCTGACGTGCCTGTTCATCCATCAATGGCAAACGATCAATTGTTTGCTGTTCATCATCGACTATTGCTTCCAGCAGAGTTAAGAGGTTCTGCATAAGCTGGGAAATGAATGCTGCATCAAATATTGCAGTATCGTAATAAAAGGTATAACCGATATGATCGCCGGATTCTAAGACATTTATCATCAATGGAACGGGAACATCGGCATAGAGAGGATATGAGAAAGACCGCAACTCTGCATTTCCCCACTGTACCGTGACATCGTCATCTTCCGCCATCCAGAGGGTGGTCAGGTCACCGATATATCTGGCTTTTTGGAATATCATGACTGTCTGGAAAACGGGATGAGTATCTGCATTGCGTTGCAGTTTCAGTTGTTCCAGTACCTTGGTGAACGGATATTTCTGGTTTTCAATACCCTGCCGGATGGTCTTAGTCGCTTGTGTGATATGTTCCTGTACTGTCATATCACCGTTTATCTGGCAGCGTAAAGCAACCGGATTGATAAATTCACCAACTAATTTTCCCCAACGAGCACGGCCTCTTCCCGGCAAGATAGAACCGATAATGACATCATCCACTTCGGTATAGCGGCTCAGAAGAATTTGGTAGGCGGCCAGAAAAACAGCAAACAGGCTGTTATCATATTTTAGGGCCAGTGCTTGCAGCTTATGTGTCAGTGATTTGTTAATTATTTTCTTTAACGATATTTTTCCTGTGGCGGGCAGGGTGCTGTTTTTAGGCGACCATTGTGAGACAGCCAAATCACCCGCCAATGTATTTTGCCAGTATTGTTGTTGTTTTTTAGCGCTGGCACTTTTTAGCCATTGTTGTTGCCATTCCACATAATCGTGGAAACTATTTTCTGGTGCGGGTTTCAGGGGTTTTGCAGAGAGCAGAGCATCAAGTTCATCTAACAGTATCCAATAAGACCAGCCATCAACGGCCAGATGATCAAAAGTCAAGACCATTACACTTTCTTGTTGATTGCGCTGATACCAACTGGCATAAACCCGCAGCGGATGGGCTAGATCAAACATATGCCAGCAATCATCTTGAACACGCTGCTTAAGCGTTTCTTCGCTAAGATGTTGGGCATCATGTACTGTAAGTGTGATTTTAGCGCTGTCTGCGATGCAATAGCCTAATTCGCCGTGGTATAGTCCAAAACTTGCCCGCAGCATTGGATGTCTTTGTACCAATTTGTTGAGAGCCTCTTCTAAACGCTTAGCCGTTAATCCTTTAATGTGAGCGCAAAATGCACTATTATTCTGACCGCGTTTGTCAGGGGCAATTTGATATTGAAACCAGCGGCTGCGTTGAGCTTCTGATAAAGGGAATGATTTCAATTTTTCAGGGTAATTCATTCTATAGATCCCTTTTTATGGGTACATTAAAAAATAAAAACATGAGAACTGATAAAACAAAAATCACACTTAGGTTTAAACAATAAAAATAACTGACCATTCTAATAAAAAAGAACAGTCTTATTTTTTATGTTTATTACAAAATTAGATAATTTTACATTAAATGATTTTGTTACACATTTCTAATAATGTTTTTCTAATGTGTCTAATTTTATTATAGGTATTATGTGATAAATTTTATTGCCATTGGTGATTTTTTTGTTCACTTTGTTGCTCAAGTTTTTTGGGGTATATAAAGTGAAATAAGAGCCTGTTTTATCAGGCTCTTTGCTATAAGCGTTATTTCATTTTATTGAATATAATGGTCCTTATGATCAACTTCTTTAATATGACCATCCTCTAATTTAATAATGCGGTCAGCTATATTAAAGTAAGCATCATCATGACTAATAACCAGGACAGTTTTACCTCTGGCTTTTAATTCTGGCAGCAGCTCAGTATAGAATAAGCGTTTAAACATGGGATCCTGGTCGGCTGCCCACTCATCAAACAGATAAATAGGACGGTCTTCTAAGTAAGCTGAAACCAAAGCCAGTCGTTTCCGTTGGCCTGCGGAAAGATTTGTGGTGGAAAATCCGCCATCAACGATTTTAACTTTGTGTGCCATGTTTAATGCTTCAATATAATGTGTTGCTTTTTCAGTGACATTCGCATCGCTGTTGAGTAACTGCTCAAATAGATGGTAATCAGAAAAAACGGCAGCAAAATGTTGACGATAATGTTCATTATTTGCTGGTGTTACTTGTACACCATTCAGTGAGATAGTGCCGGATTCTTGCTCAAACAGGCCAACAAGCAACATGGCGAGGGTTGTTTTCCCACTGCCATTCCCACCGACAATAAAAACAATTTCGCCTTGCGATATTTTCAAACTTAATGGGCCGAGTGCAAATTGGCGATCTTCTTTATCCGTTGTGTAATGGTGGACAACATCTTTCAGTTCAATCTCGAGTGATTGTTGCTGGTTAAATGGGTTCGTGCCTTCAACTTGTACTGACAGGGCTTCTTCCAGTTGGCTATCAAGACGCCGCATTTTATTCAATGAAACTTCCGCCTCTCTCAGTTCTGGGATTGCGCCAATAACTTCACTGATTGGGCCTGATAAGAAGAGAACAAGCAGCGATACAGTAACCAATGTTGATGGTTCTTGGGGAAGCCAAATCGGGACAACAAAAATAATGATACCAATCATGACATAAAATGTAACAGAACTGGCATTAATAACCCAGGCATAGCTGGAGTTGGCTTTAATACAGATCTCCTGGAATACTTTGGCGGCAGGAGCAATCACTTTATTAATGAAAAGATTTCCTTTTTGTTTATTGAGTTGCAGTTCTTTACTACCATCAATCAGGCTTTGGAAATTAAGATATATTTTATCTATTTGGTCACGCATATCTGTCATTAATTGTAATGGGTATTTTTCCCACAGATAAAACACATACATGCCGATAAGACTGAGTGCCGCTAAAATGAGAAACAGTTGCCAGGACATCCAGGCTAAATAACCGAAACAGGCTATGATTAGGGTGATATTGCCAAAAACAGAAGGGGCCAACATAAAGGAATGGACGAAAACATCGACGTCTTTGGTTAAAACTGCTAATAAACCGTGCCGTCCAAGTTTATGCAGTTTTTTGAGTGGTGCCCGCAAAATTTTATTACTCAAACTTAGACGTAATGAAAAAATAGTGGATTGGGCTAAGTGAGATAATGTAATTTCTGACACGGTTTTAGTAATAAAAAAGATAAAACAGACGCCAAAAAAGCTCCAAAGAAATGTAATTAGATTAATTTCTTCTGTTACTCCTTGACTGATCATCCCGACTATCGAAGCACCGGCAAACCCACTAATTAATGCGCTTATTGTCGATACCAACAGTAATACCCAAGATTGACGA
The DNA here is from genome assembly GCF_003610465.1 of Xenorhabdus ehlersii. Classification (GTDB taxonomy): domain Bacteria; phylum Pseudomonadota; class Gammaproteobacteria; order Enterobacterales; family Enterobacteriaceae; genus Xenorhabdus; species Xenorhabdus ehlersii. The sequence continues at coordinate 219,980 of NZ_RAQI01000006.1, forward strand.
TATAAATAAGCTATTAGAGTCATAAAAAACAAGCCATTGTCGAAGGTTATAATTAATATGAAAATTCATATATCTGCTTACTCAATCCACTATGGTTATTTTTTTCTTATAAAACTGCAAGTGTGATTTATGGTATGGCAATATTAATAAATATAATTGTGATAAAGATTAATAGCAATATTAATGATAACTACATGTAACTAACCAGGTGAATAATTTGAAGGATTTTGAGGAATACTATTTTTTCAGAAATCGCTCCCCTTTTAAGGGATAGGAGATAGCATAGGTATAGTACAAAGAGGTTTAGGTTGGGTTTCACTCTAAAGCACTAAAAACGGATAGAATAAAATTAATTGATTGATTTTAAACAATAATATTTTTTATAGGATAAAAATTACTAATTGCAAATACATTTTTTAGTTTATGGGAATAACTTATAACCATTATTTTTGAATAATTATTAAACAATAATACTCCCTCTCCACTATCTTCAATTCCATACCTCTTTTTATTTATTTTTTTATGCATAAACGATGCATAAATTGAAAAAAATGCATTTTTATAAATTGTGAAAAACATCATAAAGTAAATCAATTGTGATTCAGTTGTGTTGACTTTGTTAAATATCAAAGGAATTATGAGGTCAATTCATGATCAAACAAGATCGAAATAATTCATTGAGAGCTTATCGAAACAATGAATTGATAACTTAAATAAGACCAATTATTAAAGGTTAAATTTAATAATATATAAAATTATTCTTATTTTTTTATACCTTAATCATTTGAGGAAAAACAAATGTTAAACACGATTCAAAGAAATTGGTTTGACCAGTATATGGTTCCCTGTTTTTCACCTGCAAATTTTATCCCAGTCGTTGCTAAAGGCTCGCGTGTCTGGGATCAGAATGGTAAGGAATATGTTGATTTTGCTGGTGGAATTGCTGTGAATTCACTGGGCCATGCCAATGATGAATTAAAGAATGCATTAAATGTTCAAATGGAGAATATGTGGCATATCGGTAATGGCTATACAAATGAACCTGTTTTAAAACTGGCGAAATCTCTGGTTGAAAATACATTCGCAGATAAGGTTTTTTTCTGTAATTCCGGAGCGGAAGCGAATGAAGCGGCATTAAAAATTGCCAGAAAATATGCGCTGGATAAATATGGAAATCATAAGAACGAAATTATTTCATTTGAGAACTCCTTCCACGGCAGAACATTATTTACTGTGACTGTCGGAGGGCAACCTAAATATTCTCAAGATTTTGCTCCACTACCGCAGCAAATTACTCATCTGCCATTTAACGATATCGACGCTATCAAGGCTCATATATCAGCAAAAACCTGCGCTGTGATCGTTGAGCCGATCATTGGCGAAGGGGGGGTGATCCCTGCCGAACCGGCATTTTTAAAAGTATTACGGGAGTTATGTGATCAATATCAAGCGTTACTGATTTTTGACGAAATTCAAACGGGTATTGGTCGTACTGGGTATTTGTATGCCTACGAGGGGGGTGGGGTAGAGCCGGATATTTTGACCAGTGCCAAAGGGCTTGGTGGTGGATTCCCAATTGGCGCCATGTTGGTCAGGCAACATATCGCAGAGGCTTTCCAGCCAGGGTCACACGGCACAACATTTGGCGGCAATCCGCTGGCGGCAGCCGTTGCTAACAAAGTCGTTGAGTTGGTGAACCAACCGGAGTTTCTTGCAGGGGTACAAGAGCGTCACCATGAATTTATGCGGCGGATGTCTGAGCTTAATCAGCGTTATCAGGTATTTAGTGAGTTGCGTGGTAAAGGGCTATTGTTGGGAGCAGAGTTGGTTGAAAAATATCAGGGTAAGGCGAAAAACCTGACCAATATTGCTGCGGAAGAGGGACTGATTGCTTTGATAGCCGGCCCCAATGTGTTGCGTTTTGCTCCTGCGTTAAATATCGAACAGCAGGATATCAATGACGGTTTCAGCCGCCTTGAAAACGCCCTCAGGCGATTTGTTCAGGAATAAAGCCGATTTGAGGTGATATCATGATGCTATTTAGATCCGTTCAATATGAAGATTTAGAGGATATCCTCAATCTTTCGTCCCGTGCAGGAATTGGCCTGACGACATTACCCAATAATCAGGAATATCTGACGGCACGGATTTCACGCAGTATTGATTCTTTCAACAATGCAAAGGGACGAGCACAACAAGGATTTTTATTTACCTTGGAAGACACGGAAAAGCATCGTGTTGTTGGTGTTAGTGCGCTGGAAGTTGCTGTTGGGCTGGAGGAACCTTTCTACAATTTTCGCATACATCGATCAGTGCGAGCTTCCCGCGAATTGGGCGTCTATAACACATTTGAAACGCTGACTGTTGGGCAGGATTATACCGGATGCAGTGAATTGTGTACGTTGTTCCTTGATCCCGATTATCACGGGGGAGGCAATGGTGTTTTTCTTTCCCGCAGCCGCTTTTTGTTTATTGCCGCATTCAGGCATCTCTTCCCGAAATGCATTTTTGCGGAAATGCGTGGCGTGGCGAATCAACAGGGTGAATCGCCATTTTGGGATGCCCTGGGGAAACATTTCTTCAATGTTCCCTTTGCTGAAGCTGACTATCTGACTGGCATTGGCTCCAAAACGTTTATTGCAGAATTGATGCCATTTCATCCGATTTATGTGCCTTTGTTGCCAGAAGAAGCACGCCAGACCATTGGCCAGGTACATGAAAATACGCTGCCCGCCCGCGCTATTTTGGAAAAAGAGGGATTTGCTTATCACGATGCGGTCGATATTTTTGATGCGGGCGCTATCTTGGATGCCGAGATTGACAATGTACGTACAATCAAAGCCAGCCGGCTTGTGCATGTGAAAAGAGACGACCAGGTTTCCCGATCACAGGGTGGCGTACAATGTATTGTTTCTAACCTGAATTTTCAGGCATTTAAAGCACTCCTTCTGCCTGTTTCTGAGCCGCTAGATAGCGATGAATTGCTGCTTACCTCCGCAGAAATGGAGGTGTTGCATGTGGATGATGGCGATCTGGTACGCTTCGTTTCTCTTTTTTCTTAAGTGTTTTCACAATTAAAGGCTTTGTCATTAAGCGCTGTTGCAATTGAGGAATTTCGTAATGAATCATCAAGCAAATTACATTGGCGGTGAGTGGATAGCAGGGAAAGGTCTACCTGTCGTTAAATACTCTCCTGTAGATCAGCGAGTTTTATGGCAGGCAAACGGCGCTTCTGCCGATCAGGTAGATGCAGCCTGCCAATTCGCCCGCAAAGCGTTTCCTGCATGGTCTGGATTGGCGATTGAAAAACGGATTGCAATTATTCAGACATTTGCTGATTTGCTGGCCCAGGAAAAAGAAAAGATTGCGCAAGTGATCAGTGAGGAAACCAGTAAACCTTTGTGGGAAACACGGACAGAAGTCCAATCTATGATAGGTAAGATCACCATTTCGATTGAAGCATGGGAACAGCGAACGGGGTATTCCGAAACATCGATGCCAGACGGGAAAGCGATATTACAGCATCGTCCTCATGGAGTAATGGCTGTTTTCGGTCCCTATAATTTTCCGGGGCATTTACCGAATGGACATATTGTCCCTGCGCTAATTGCCGGTAACACATTGGTGTTCAAGCCCAGTGAATTGACGCCAATGACGGCGGAGAACACGGTGGAGTTATGGATTAAGGCGGGATTGCCTGTAGGTGTGCTGAATTTGGTTCAGGGGGGCAAAGAAACTGGCGGTACTTTGCTGAATAATCGCGAAATTGATGGTGTGCTGTTTACAGGCAGTGCGGCAACAGGGTTCCACTTCCATCGTATATTGGCGGGTCAGCCAGAAAAAATGCTGGCTCTGGAGATGGGAGGCAACAATGCGCTGATTGTGGACGATTATGATGACATTGAAGCTGCAGTTTATACCATCGTCCAGTCGGCATTTATTTCCGCAGGGCAGCGCTGCACTTGTGCCCGCAGATTGCTGGTGAAGCAGGGAGAGAAAGGCGATGCGTTAATCCAGCGGTTAGTTGATGCCACAGGCCAGATTGTGCCAGGCCATTGGAATGCTGATCCTCAGCCTTTTATCGGAGGGGTCATCTCTTTAGCGGCAGTGGAAAGTTTGCTGGAAGCCCAAACTAAGTTATTAGCCTTAGGGGGGAGATCTTTGCTCACCTTAACCCAGCCTGATCCGAACTCAACGTTTATGACACCCGGCATTATTGATCTCACCGATGTCAAAGATATTCCTGATGAAGAATATTTTGGCCCTCTGTTAACAGTGAAGCGCTATACCACTTTCGATGAAGCCATCTCAATGGCAAATGATACCCGATTTGGGCTGGCAACTGGGCTAATCTCTCCTGACGCCAGCCTGTTTGAGAAGTTACTGCAAGAGGCGAGAGCGGGGATTGTGAATTGGAATAAGCCGCTGACAGGCGCATCCAGTAAGGCACCGTTTGGTGGTATTGGGGCATCCGGTAATCATCGCCCCAGCGCTTATTATGCAGCGGATTATTGTGCCTGGCCGATGGCTTCCCTGACTACTGAAAGTTTGGTTTTGCCTGAAACACCTGCACCAGGGCTTAATTTTTTCATCAATCAATAGGATGGCAGAGGTGATTATGTCAGGAGTTGAAGCAAATTTTGATGGTTTGGTGGGAATGACTCACCATTATGCTGGGCTATCAACAGGTAATGAAGCTTCCATGAATCATCAGGGTAAAGAATCTAATCCTCGCAAAGCCGCACTTCAGGGATTAATGAAAATGAAGGCGTTGTCTGATATGGGGTTAGTACAGGGGGTTTTACCCCCGCAACAGCGTCCTAACCTGCCTGCATTGCGCCAACTAGGGTTTATCGGCAGTGATGAACAAGTATTAAATAAAGCCGCACAATATTCTCCGTTGTTGCTGTCTAACCTCAGTTCTGCCTCTTCTATGTGGACAGCAAATGCGGCAACGGTTTCCCCTTCAGCAGATAGTGCGGATCAATGTGTCCATTTCACGGTGGCTAATTTAAATAACAAGCTGCATCGTTCGCTGGAAAACCCCACGACTTCACGGGCTTTGAAAGCGACTTTTCCTGATCAAAATTATTTTGTTCATCATGATCCTCTGCCACAACATGCGGATTGGGGAGATGAAGGTGCGGCAAACCATAATCGTTTTTGCGGCGAATATGATGAAGCCGGCGTACAGTTATTTGTCTATGGTCGCAAGGCATTGCAGGAAGGAATTACACCTAAGCGTTATCCCGCCCGGCAGACATTGGAAGCAAGTCAGGCAATTGCTCGTCTACATCAGCTTGAAGGATCCAGGATCGTATTTGCCCAACAAAATCCCGTTGCCATTGATAGTGGTGTGTTTCATAACGATGTTATCGCAGTTAGCAACCGTAATGTCCTTTTCTATCATCAGCAGGCTTTCTTAAATCAGCAATCAGTATTGACTGAGTTGAGAGAAAAAATGGCTCGGATTGGACACACCTTGGTGGCAATTGAAGTGCCTATGGAGCAAGTCACTATTCAGGATGCGGTCGAGTCTTACTTGTTTAACAGCCAGTTGTTGAGCCAGCCAGATGGCAACATGATGCTGATTTTACCGGAAGAGTGCCGTCAAAATCACAATGTCTCAGCTTATTTGCACGAGTTGATTGTGAAAGGAAATTCTCCCATCAATAAACTCCATTTTTTTGACTTGCGGGAAAGTATGCGCAATGGCGGCGGGCCGGCTTGTTTGCGACTCAGGGTTGTTTTGAACGAACAAGAGTTAGCTGCGGTAAATCCAGCTACCTTGATGACACCAGAACTGTATCAACGCCTGACGACATGGGTTGAACACCATTATCGGGATTCCTTGTATGCGGCTGATCTTGCTGATCCGCAACTATTAAGGGAAGTCTATTCTGCCCTTGATGAACTGACGCAGATCCTCAAGTTGGGCTCGATTTATGAGTTTCAGAATTAATCAGGAGATGAAATGGATTTACTGACTTTATTGCTTGAAAACAAAATCGAAAATAACTTGTGTTTTCCATCAGCTATTCAGTCATCATGGTTGGCAGAAGGCGTATTGCAGTTATTACCGCAAAGATCATCAAAACCCGCCGATACATTGATTATTTCCTCTGGAATTCATGGCAATGAAACGGCACCTGTGGAAATACTTATCCAGTTATTGTCACAACTGGCTCAGGGAAAATTGCCATTGCAACATAACCTTTTGCTGATATTTGGCAACTTACCTGCCATGCGGGCAGGGCAGCGGTATATTGATAATGATCTCAACCGCATGTTTGGTGGTCGTTATCAAAATTTTCCTTTGGGGAATGAATCGAAGCGTGCAATGGAATTGGAGTCTGTTATCCGTCGATTTTTTCATGAACCTGCGGTGATGGCATCAACGAAACATCGGCACCTCGATCTTCACACTGCAATCCGAGGTTCCTACCATGAACAATTCGCGCTATTGCCATACCAGACACGTGAATATGCTGCGGATTTTTTACAATGGCTGGAAGATAGCGATCTCGATGCCTTGGTATTTCATAACACCGTAGGGGGAACGTTCAGTAACTTTACCAGCGAACATTTCAATATGGATAGTTGCACGTTAGAAATCGGTAAGGCACTGCCTTTTGGACAAAACGATCTGGCAAGATTCAGCAATATTACCATAGCGTTGCAGGATTTGATCGCCGGTTTGTCTTGCGGCAAACGAGCTAAACCGGCGCTTAAACGTTATCATGTGGTTGATGCAATTATCAAACAACATGATAGTTTTCAGCTCAATATTCCAGAAGATACGAAAAACTTTACTGAATTACCGGAAGGTTTTGAAATCGCCCGCCAGCAAAATCAATCCTGGAAAATCGGGTCTCCAGCAAATTTTATCCTGTTTCCTAATGCCCGTGTTGCTATTGGGCTACGGGCAGGATTGTTGTTAGAGAAATTAACCTAAATCAATTCATAAAACAGCAAGCCGTAGAGGTTATTGATGACGAGATCATTAAAAACACCTGTGGAACAATCCGCCGGTGAGCAGAAACTTCACCGTGGATTGGGTAAGCGCCATGTTCAGTTGATCGCAATTGGTGGCGCTATTGGTACAGGATTGTTTATGGGAGCAGGGAAAACCATCGCAGTATCAGGGACTTCAATTATCCTGACTTATCTTTTGATTGGCTTTTTTGCTTTTATGGTAATGAGAGCAATGGGCGAACTGTTGCTCACTAAATTGGACTATAGAACGTTTGCTGATTTTGTCGCAGATTATCTTGGGGATAAGGCCAGCTATTTTCTGGGATGGACTTATTGGATGAGCTGGATCGTCAGTTGCATCGCAGATGTTGTGGTATGTGGTGGCTATATTCAGTATTGGTTTCCAGACAGTTGGCTTTGGTTAACGGCACTGTTTATTTTGGGCTTGATGTGCCTGTGTAATTTCTTTTCAGTACGGCTGTTTGGTGAAGCGGAATTCTGGTTTGCCATGATTAAGGTGGTGGCGATAGTTGCTTTGATTGTCGTTGGCATTGGCATGGTTTTTGTGGGCTGGACTTCACCGAATGGTGTGACCGCTTCTATAAGCCATTTGACGGAGCCAGAAGTCTTCCTGCCCAATGGCGTATTTGGATTTCTGGCCGGTTTTCAGATTGCCATTTTCTCTTTTACCGGCATTGAACTGGTTGGCACAGTGACGGCTGAAACCAAAGAACCAGAGAAAGTTTTACCAAAAGCTATCAACAATATTCCGATCAGGATCATTATCTTTTACGTGCTTTCCATGATGTGCATCATCGCTGTTACCTCATGGCCACAGATTTCACCGGAAGTTAGCCCCTTTGTGACACTGTTTGCATTGGCAGGACTACCGGCAGCGGCTGCGGTGATTAATTTTGTAGCCCTGACTTCGGCGATGTCCTCGGCCAACAGTGGATTATATGCCTGTACCCGTATGCTTTATGGTTTATCCACGGAAAAGCTGGCGCACCGCAAATTTGGGCAACTTTCAATCAACAGTGCCGTTCCCATTTTTAGCTTGATATTTTCGGTGCTTTGCATGGCAAGTGGCGTATTCTTGCTGTTTATTATCCCCAATGTCATGAAATTATTTACTATTGTTACGACCGTGGCAGCCATCATGGTTATTTATAGCTGGTGTATGATACTGATTGCTTATCTGGCTTATCGTAAGAAACGTCCTGATCTGCATAAAAAATCTATCTATAAAATGCCAATGGGTATTCCCATGACATGGTGTACCTTGATCTTTTTTGTCTTTACGGTGGTGATCATGGTGTTTGATTATGACACCCGTATTGCACTGTATGGTACGCCAGTGTGGTTTGTGATATTGGAAATTTTGTGGCGCATGCGGAAAAATCGCGAACAGCAGGGTATGCGGGATGAAATGGTAAATTAGTCGTTATAAAAAATAGCCCCACGCTAACAGCATAGGGCTATTTCATGTTTATACAGCCAGAAAATTATGCGTTTTCTTGCTGAGTTGCCTGAATTGCAGTCAGTGCAACGGTATAAACGATATCATCAACCAGCGCGCCACGGGACAGATCGTTAACTGGTTTGCGCATACCTTGCAGCATTGGCCCGATGGAAACCAGATCCGCTGAACGTTGTACTGCTTTGTAAGTGGTATTACCCGTGTTCAGATCTGGGAAGATGAACACGGTTGCCTGACCTGCAACTGGTGAGTTTGGTGCCTTGGATTTCGCTACATCTGCCATGATAGCTGCGTCGTACTGCAATGGGCCATCGATGATCAGATCTGGGCGTTTTTCCTGTGCCAAACGGGTTGCTTCACGCACTTTTTCAACATCGCTGCCTGCACCAGAATTACCGGTGGAGTAAGAGATCATCGCAACACGAGGCTCAATACCAAATGCTTTGGCAGAATCCGCAGATTGGATCGCGATTTCGGACAGTTGTTCTGCGGTTGGATCTGGGTTGATGGCACAGTCACCGTAAACCAGCACTTGCTCTGGCAGCAACATAAAGAAGACAGAAGAAACCAGAGAGCTATTTGGTGCTGTCTTAATTAACTGCAATGGTGGGCGGATCGTGTTCGCTGTGGTGTGTACTGCACCGGAAACCAGACCGTCAACTTCGCCTTGTTCCAGCATCATAGTGCCCAGAACCACGTTGTCTTCCAGTTGTTCGCGGGCAACAACTTCGGTCATGCCTTTGTTTTTGCGCAGTTCAACCAGGCGTGGCACATAACGTTCACGTGCTGATGCTGGGTTGATGATTTCAATACCTGCACCCAGTTCAACGCCTTGAGCCGCAGCTACACGACGGATCTCTTCTGGATCGCCCAGCAGGATACATTCTGCAATGCCACGTTCAGCACAAATAGCCGCTGCTTTGACGGTACGTGGTTCGTCGCCTTCTGGTAGAACGATACGCTTGCCAGCCTGACGAGCCAGTTCGGTCAACTGATAGCGGAATGCCGGTGGTGACAGGAGATTTGGACGCTCTGATGCGGCTGCCAGAGAATCGATCCACTCGCTGCTGATATGTTGTGCAACGTAGTTTTGTACTTTTTCGATGCGCTCGTGGTCATCGGCTGGAACTTCCAGACTGAAACTTTGCAGGTTCAGGGAAGTCTGCCATGTATTGGTTTTCACAGTGAAAACAGGCAGGCCAGTATTGAATGCACGTTCGCACAGCTCACGGATAGAATCATCAATTGAGTAACCACCAGTCAGCAATACGGCACCAATTTCAATACCGTTCATGGCTGCCAGACATGCAGTGATCAGGACGTCAGGACGGTCAGCAGAAGTCACCAGCAGAGAACCCGGACGGAAGTATTCCAGCATGTTAGGGATGCTGCGAGCACAGAAAGTCACAGACTTAATGCGACGGCTTTCGATAGCCCCTTCATTGATAATGTCCGCTTTCAGGTGCTTAGCCATATCAATCGCACGGGTAGCGATCAGGTCAAAACTCCACGGGATGCAACCGAGAATTGGCAGTGGGCTGTTTTTAAAGATAGTTTTTGGATCGACGTTGGTAATCGTCGCTTTAGTTGATTCGTCAAAGATCTCGGATAAATCTGGGCGAGTACGGCCTTGGTCATCAACCGGTGCATTCAGTTTATTGACGATAACACCGATAATATTTTGGTTCTTGCTGCCACCGTATTCAGCACGGCTCAGTTCAATTCGTTCTTTCAGTTGCTCTGGGGTGTTAGTACCCAGGGCAGTCACGAACACGATTTCAGCGTTCAGTGTTTTGGCGATTTCATAGTTCAGGGATTGGGCAAACGGATGCTTGCGAGTCGGAACCAAACCTTCGAGCAGAACCACTTCCGCATCTTTGGCGTTTTCGTGGTAACGCGCCACGATCTCTTCCATTAACACGTCTTTTTTGTTAGTGGTCAGCAGTGATTCCACATATGCCATATCCAGAGGTTCAGCAGCATGAATGCTGGCATGTGAACGGATAATCGAAGTAGTTTGATCCTGGGAACCAGTGTGACGTGGTTGTGCGATAGGTTTGAAAACGCTCAGACGAACGCCTTTTTGCTCCATGGAGCGGATAACACCCAGGCTGACACTGGTTAAACCAACGCTAGTGTCAGTAGGGATTAACATAATTGTACGGGACACGGAAACCTCTTTAACGGTTGCTCGTCAGTCAATAAATGTGACTCAGTGCGATATATTCGAGAAAACCGCCGGCAATAGCAATGCTGGCGGCTCTAAAATCATGCTGATTACGCAGTCAGACGTGCTGAATCCTGAGCAATAACCAATTCTTCATTGGTTGGGATAACCAGAGCAGGACGGCTGTTATCTGTAGTGATAACGCCTGATTTGCCGAAGCGAGCGGCAAGGTTACGCTCGTGATCATATTCGAAGCCGAGCAGAGCGACTTTCTTCATGGTCAGTTCACGAACCAGCGCAGAGTTTTCTCCGATGCCACCAGTGAAGATAATTGCGTCCAGACGGCCTTCCATCAGCGCGCTGTATGCGCCGATGTATTTAGCCAGACGGTGACAGTAAACATCCATAGCACGTTTAGCATCAGCTTTGGTTTCGTAGTTGTCTTCTACGTAACGGCAATCGCTGGTGACTTCGGTCAGACCTAAGAAACCAGACTCTTTGGTCAGCAGGGTGTTGATCTGAGCAATGCTCATGCCCATTGCATCGTGCAGATGGAATACGATAGCGGGATCGATATCACCACTGCGGGTTCCCATGACCAGACCTTCCAGTGGGGTCAGGCCCATAGAAGTATCAACACACTGACCGTTGACAATGGCAGAAACAGAACCACCGTTGCCCAGGTGGCAAGTGATGACATTCAGTTCTTCAACGGATTTGTTCAGCATTTTGGCTGCTTCACGGGAAACATAGAAATGGCTGGTACCATGTGCACCGTAACGACGGATGCCATGCTCTTTGTACAGGTTGTAAGGCAGTGCGTACAGGTATGCTTCTTCAGGCATAGTCTGGTGGAACGCGGTGTCAAATACGGCAATGTTTTTCTCAAGTAGATGAGGGAAGGCTTTTTTCGCTTCAGCAATACCGATCAGGTGAGCTGGGTTGTGCAGTGGTGCGAATGGAATAGCCGCTTCAATGCCTGCGATAACTTCATCGGTGATAACCACGGAAGAAGTGAACTTCTCACCACCATGAACAATGCGGTGACCGATGGCTGAGATTTGTGCAGAAAGTTCTGGTTTTTCAGCCAGGAGAGTATTAACAATGAAGTTCAGTGCTTCGCTGTGTGCTGCGCCGGCACCTAAAGCAGCTTCGTTTTTCGCGCCATCCATTTTCCATTTAATACGGGCTTCAGGCAGGCCAAAGCACTCTGCTAAACCAGAAAGATATTCTTCACCATTGGCAGGATCGATGATAGCGAATTTCAGGGAGGAGCTACCGCAATTAAGAACCAGTACCAGCTTACTTGACATGGAAATACCTATTATCTTGTTGTGATCTAATCTTAAATAAGAACAATGTTAAAAATAAAATAATTTGTTAACAAACCGAACCCAATTGTTGCGAAAAAGGGCAAAATTCCTGTTTTGCTACTGCAACAACATAAAAGTCTGTGTAGGATACCGTTTGCTAGCAATAAAGACAAAATATACTTAATAGTATTAATACTACAAAAAAGATTTTATCTTTTGTAGGGATTTTTTAAAAACTATACCTTTAATTGATTGAGGTCATGATGAACACGACACCGCCTGTTAGCCAGGGTTGGTTCAAGCGTATGCAATTAGGACAGCAATATTTGAAAACCTGGCCACTGGAAAAGCAACTTGCGCCTGTTTTTCCTGAAAATCGTGTGATTAAGGCAACTCGCTTTGGTATTCGGTTTATGCCGCCGTTGGCAATTTTTACTTTGACATGGCAACTCGCTCTGGGTGGTCAATTGGGGCCATCGGTGGCAACAGCACTGTTTGCCTGTAGTTTGCCGTTGCAGGGATTATGGTGGTTGGGAAAACGGGCGGCGACACCATTGCCGGAAAAATTATTGCATTGGTTTTATGAAATTCGGGAAAAATTTGCCCAGGCAGGCATTGCCATGGCACCAGTGGAAAGTGCCCCGACCTACTTTTCACTGGCTGAATTGCTTAAACGGGCTTTTAAGCAATTAGACAACTCTTTTCTTGATGATATTTAATCCCCAGGAGTCATGTGGGGTAAGTATCTTATTACCATATGATGATTAACAAATAGTGACGTTTGAAGGAGTCGGGTTTGGTTCTGAAATGTAGAGGCTTTTTATTCGATTTGGATGGTACTCTGGTTGATTCATTGCCTGCGGTTGAGCGAGCATGGATTCAGTTTGCCGATAAAATGGGTATCGAGAGAGATGAAGTGCTGAATTATGTTCATGGCACGCCGGCGATCTTATCACTCCGGCATTTTATGCCAGATGCGAGTGAAGAGGAGATCGCCGGCACTTTCAAATGGATTGAAAAAATTGAAACAGAAGATACGGAAGGGATTACCGCTTTGCCTGGTGCTATAGCCCTGATTGATAAGTTGAACGCGTTGGATATTCCGTGGGCCATTGTGACATCGGGAACGGTTCCGCTTGCTTCTGCGCGTCATAAAGTGGCGGAGTTACCGGAACCTGCCCATTGGGTGACGGCAGAATCTGTCACAAATGGAAAACCAAACCCTGAGCCTTATTTGTTGGGAGCTAAAAAGCTGGGATTATTGCCAGAAGAGTGTGTGGTATTTGAAGATGCTGCTGCGGGAATAAATGCCGGACTGGATGCGGGTTGTCAGGTTGTTGTCGTCCACGATTCACCGGATATTCCACGCCGCGATGAAATCCATTTGACGGTTAATAACCTGGAAGATATTGAGATTGTCAAATCTGGCAGTTACGTATCGATCTATACCGATTGAGACCCCCTAAATCAGGAGGTTCCTTGATCAGAACGAGGGATTTTCTCTGAGAAACATGGTCTACTTACTTTGTTAACGTTTGTACCTGTAGTCTTTTGATATGTAGTCTTTTGATATATAGCCAATCTGCTAATTGGCAGATTGGTCGTGCGGATAGTCATATTTGCAAGGTATCGTTGATAGAGGCCAAATTGAGTAGCGAACTATTGTGGGTATTAACCCTGCTATTGATAGCCATTGTGCTTTTCACCACCAATAAAGTCAGAATGGATGTTGTGGCTTTATTACTGATCATCACATTTGTCTTGAGTGGCACACTGACGTTAAGTGAAGCCACTGTCGGTTTTAGTGATCCCAATGTATTGTTGATTGCTGCCCTATTTGTCATTGGCGAAGGGTTGGTGAGAACTGGGGTTGCTTATCAGATGGGCGACTGGTTGGTTCGTGTCGCAGGTAACAGTGAAACCAAGATGTTGGTTTGGTTAATGGTATCAGTTGCCGGATTGGGAGCGTTCATGAGTTCTACGGGCGTTGTGGCAATATTTATTCCTGTTGTCCTGAGCGTGGCCGCCAGAATGAAAACCTCTCCGGGGCGATTGATGATGCCATTAGGGTTTGCGGGTTTGATTAGTGGCATGATGACCCTGGTGGCAACGCCACCTAATATGGTCGTCAATAGTGAGTTAGTGCGTGAAGGTTTGCGCGGTTTTGACTTCTTCTCCATTACACCGATCGGCATATTAGTGTTGATGGCTGGCGTGGTTTACATGTTAGTTGCTCGTCGTTGGTTAGGGGGGACAAACTACCAGGCAGCGGACAAGCGTTATCATCGGACATTTCGTGATTTGATACGTGACTATAAATTGTCTGGTCGTGCTCGCCGTCTGACTATCCGTCAAGGTTCACCTTTGGTAGGACACACATTGGATGAATTAGGGCTGCGTGCCCGTTATGGTGCCAATGTCATTGGTATTGAACGTTGGCGTAAATTCCGTCGAGTAATGGTGGCTGCCACTGGGGATATGGAATTGCAAGGGCAGGATGTCTTGCTGGTAGATATGTCGGATAGTGATATTGATTTGCGGGAATTTTGCCGTGAGCAACAGCTAGAACCGATGGTATTGCGTGGGGAATATTTTTCCGAACACTCCCGTAATGTTGGTATGGCTGAGGTTTCAGTGCTCCCTGAATCCGAACTTTTGGGGCAATCATTGCGTGATATGAAATTTCGCACACGTTATGGTCTCAATGTAGTGGGGATCCGGCGCGGGGGAAAAGCGTTAGAAGGGAAGTTAGTGGATGAACCTTTGTTGCTTGGTGATACACTGTTGTTGATTGGCGATTGGAAATTGATCCACGCGTTAAAAACAAAAACCCCTGACTTTATTGTGCTAAATCTGCCTGTTGAGGTGGAAAGTGCGGCTCCTGCGGCTTCTCAGGCACCTCATGCCTTATTTTGCCTTGCACTGATGGTTGCTATGATGCTGACCAATGAAATCCCGAATTTTATTGCTGCGTTAATTGCCTGCCTGCTAATGGGGAAATTCCGCTGTATTGATATGGAAAGTGCTTATCGTTCCATTCACTGGCCGAGCATTATTTTAATTGTTGGCATGATGCCTTTTGCACTGGCATTGCAGAAGACGGGAGGAATCGATCTCATTGTCCAGGGATTGATAGATATCGCAGGTAATATGGGGCCACGGGTGATGTTGGTGTGCCTGTTTGTACTTTGCGCCATGATAGGGTTGTTTATTTCTAATACTGCGACGGCCGTGTTAATGGCTCCGATTGCGATTGCGGCAGCGAATGAGATGGCTGTTTCTCCTTTGCCTTTTGCAATGATTATTGGTGTGGCGGCTTCGGCAGCATTTATGACACCGGTTTCATCTCCCGTTAATACATTGGTGCTGGGGCCAGGGGGATATCGGTTTGCCGATTTCGTGAAACTTGGCGTGCCTTTTACGTTAATTGTAATGGGGATTAGTGTCGCGGTGATCCCAATACTTTTTCCATTCTAATGTTTTTATCGGGCAGCTCCGCATGGCAGGGAGCTGCGTTATGATTATAGTTTAATATTATTGAATATTTCTATAAGTAATGATTATAACTCCAAATGATTAGGGTCGGATAATAATCTATAAGCTAATTTCATCGAGGGAGAGGCTGAAACTTGGTACAAACACATCCATAAAATAATCCATTTCTTCACTGCGACGTTCTGCCAGTGTCTTATCCAATCGTTTTTTGGCTTGATTAAACTCAGTATTACCTGCTGAGAGTTCCTCCAGGCATTTCAAGTAAGCGCATAATGCATCAGCTTGCTTGATAATATGGATTTCTTCTTCACTATGGTGATGCTCATCCAGGATGGTACGAAAATCACCCTGTAATTCAATCGGCAACATATCCAATAATTTTTGTTGGGCTATTTTTTCTATTTTCTTATATTCATGGGCAATTTGGGGATTGTAGTACTTAATTGGCGTTGGCAAATCACCGGTGATGACTTCGCTGGCATCGTGATACATTGCCAACAGGGCGATCCGTTCAGAATTGACATTGCCGTTGAATTTACGGTTTTTGATTATTGCCAAAGCGTGTGCGACAAAAGCAACCTGTAAACTGTGCTCTGAAACATTTTCTGTACGCACATTTCGCATAAGAGGCCAACGGCTAATTAATTTTAGGCGGGATAATTGGGCGAAAAAATGACTCATAGTTTCCTCTTGTAGCCAATTAATTTGTAGCAAAATTGTAGCGGAATAATATGATTAATTGTGAGCGGAGTATCTATAACTTGAAAAACAACGGGAATATTCACTCCTGGAAAATGCATTTATAGAAAAAATAGTGGCAAGTGAAGAAATAACTATTTACTTTGGAGAAGAGCCATCCCATTAATCTATTAATATTTAATGGGATTGGCTTTAATAAGGAAGATTATGCTTATTGGCGATAGTTACCAATAAAACGGGCAAATTTTTCAATTGCCATTTGCAAGTCAGTGACATGTGGCAGGGTGACAATACGGAAATGGTCTGGATCTGGCCAGTTAAATGCGGTGCCCTGAACCAGTAAAACTTTTTCCTGTAGTAAGAGATCTAGTACCATTTTTTGATCATCATAAATATTGAAACGTTTGGTGTCTATTTTCGGGAACATATAGAGAGCACCCATGGGTTTCACACAGGAAATCCCAGGGATCTGGTTAATTAGTTCCCATGCACGGTTGCGTTGTTCATAAAGTCTGCCACCTGGAAAAATAAATTCACTGATGCTTTGATAACCACCTAATGCTGTTTGGATTGCGTGCTGCATTGGCACATTGGCACAAAGGCGCATTGATGCCAGCATTTCTAATCCTTCAATATAATCCTTGGCCTGCTTTTTAGGACCATTCAGTACCATCCAGCCTTGACGGAAACCGGCAACGCGATAGGTTTTGGACAGACCATTAAAAGTAACAGTAAAGAGATCAGGCGCTAATGCTGCGATGGAGTGGTGCTGGGCATCATCGTACAGGATTTTGTCGTAAATCTCGTCAGCAAAAATAATCAGATTATGCTGGCGGGCGATTTCTACTATTTCCAGCAACAACTCTTTGCTATATACCGCGCCGGTTGGGTTATTCGGGTTAATAATAACGATACCACGGGTACGTGGGGTAATTTTACGGCGTATATCGTCTAAGTCAGGAAACCAGCCCTGTTGCTCATCACATAGATAGTGGACGGCATTGCCGCTGGAAAGTGATACTGCCGCAGTCCAAAGAGGGTAGTCAGGCGCAGGAACCAACATTTCGTCCCCGGTATTCAACAGGGCCTGCATGGATTGAACGATAAGTTCAGAAACACCATTACCAATAAAGATATCTTCAACGGTAACATCCAGCATATTTCTGGCTTGATAATGCTGCATGATTGCCTTACGCGCTGAATACAATCCTTTTGAATCAGAGTAACCCTGGGCTGTTGGCAGATTACGGATAACATCGACTAAAATTTCATCAGGTGCTTCAAATCCGAATGGCGCCGGATTGCCAATGTTTAATTTCAGTACCTTATTACCTTCTTCTTCGAGTCGTTTAGCTTCTTTGAGGGTATTTCCTCGAATGTCATAGCAGACATTATCTAATTTACTGGATTTATTAATGGAAAACATAGGGCGCCTTGACCTCTTTGGTAAAATGGATACTACCCGGCATAAAAAGTATGATGATCAATGTACTCTTCTCAGTCTATATTTTGAAGAGGCTTTGATATCTTTGGTTAAAATGGTTGTTTTAAGAATAAATGAATAAGTTTGCTCTCTGAATTATTGTATTTTATTGGTGTTTTATTTCACTTATGTGTGTTAGGTTAGAATTAAATTTTTCATAATGACGGGTTTTTAGTTGGCAAGAGAGACAGGAGATGACATTTTGACGCGGTTTTTGGGTTCATTTGTCGTTTTTTTCAGGAACCCCAAATTGTCAATAAAAGTAAGAAGATTTGTATAATGTATTCTTATAATTTATCTTTATTGACCTAAAGTTAATTTAGGTTTTTATCATAGGATACTTTGACAAATTTTTTGAGTTTTTACCCATAGCATTTTTGGGCCTATTCAATAAAAATGTTAATTTATTAAAAATTCTAATACTATCTGATAATGTTAAGTGTTCCTGATTCAGATTAGGTTATTCTTTGAAGCAAGTCAGAAAAAGGATATTTGTACTGGAAATTCGTGATTATGTGATGTAAATAGGGTTTTATCTCTGACTTATTTTGGGATTGCATAATTTTTGTTAAGAAAGGAGAAAATAAAACCCATGATGATTTAAATAGTAAAAAAATGCAGTAAACCTTTGCCCTATTTAATAGAGTAGAGTAATGTCACAATTGGTATTATTTGATACTGCTGAAGTAAAAACACCAGGTTAGTTAGTAATTAAAATCAAAAAAAAGTGATGAATAAACAATGATAAATGCAAATCGTCAGATAATAAACCTCGATCTCGATCTGCTAAGAACTTTTGTTGCTGTTGCTGACTTAAATACTTTTGCAGCAGCAGCGGCAGCTGTTTCTAGAACGCAGTCAGCTGTGAGTCAGCAAATGCAGCGGTTGGAACATCTCGTGGGGAGAGAGTTGTTTGCTCGTCACGGCCGCAATAAGCTTCTGACCGAACATGGTCTTCAACTTCTTGGTTACGCACGCCAAATTCTGCGTGCCAATGACGATGCAACAGCATCATTAACTTACAATGATGCAGACGGTGAATTGAGAATAGGTGTATCAGATGACGCTGTTGATACACTGCTTCCTTTCTTATTGAACCGTATTGCCTCTGTCTATCCACGTGTGGCTGTTGATGTGCGTATTAAGCGCGCTCAGTTTATCGAAAGCATGTTGGATAACCATGAGATTGATTTGGCAGTAACCACAGCAAAAATCAACCACCATCCTAAAACGCTCTTACGTTCTTCGCCTGTTTTATGGCACTGTGCACCAGATTTCCAATTACAGACGAATGAACCTGTACCGTTGGTAGTGATGGATGAAACCAACCCTTTCCGCCAGATCGCTCAGGAAACGTTGGATATGTCAGGTATTTCATGGCGTATTGCGTATGAAGCTGCTTCCTTGTCCGCTGTTCGCGCGGCTGTGAATGCAGAAGTCGGTATTACCGCTCGCCCTCTGGAAATGCAGAATGCGGACCTGAGAATTTTAGGTGAAATTGAAGGATTACCACGTCTGCCGGAAATCCAATTCTTCTTATATCGTAATAGTAATGAACAGAATGAATCTGTTCTGACTGTTTTTGATGCAATAGAAAATAAGAAAACACCTTATACTGTAACAGCAGTTGAATCTGATGAATCCGACGAAATGGATGAATCTATCGACACGATTGAACCTATCAAATCAACTGAAACAGTTGATGAAAATTCCGTTGAAAATATAGACGAATAAGTATTATGTGTTTTATAGGCTAATATTTCCATTTTATTTATGGAAATATTAGCCTGTTGTTAATTACTTATTAATAATCCTCCCAAGTTTTCATTTCTATTTCTGATATTTCTAATAAGAAATATACCCTACTAATTTTCCTATACCTTTCGAATTTTAGTTAAAAGAATGTTGCTCTGTTAACAAATTTCATTTTCCTAACTTGATAAAATAAAACCATTTTCAGAAATAGCTCGCTTATTACACTTTAATCGTTCTTTCTAGAAACAATTCATTAAGGGTTGAATAAATTACATTCAAGTGTTGAATGTTTTTCAATGAAATTGTGCACTTGATCATAAAAATACTCCGAGCAGTACAGTGGAAAGACAGGTTTTTCCTGCGATAATGGTGTAGTAAAGTCGAGTTATCGGTTAGACTAGTTATGTCAGGAAGATTGTTTTTTGTACGACTGACACGTTTTAGCGGCATATCAGCACAATCCGTTAATTAATGGTTTGTGGTTTGTAAACAAATATGCAAGTGGTTTTGCCGTTATGGCAAATTTTGTTGAGAGGAATAAAAACCAAGATGATTCAAGCTATAAGATGCATTGATTAGCGTTGTTTCAGATTTGGTTATTATCCCTTCCCATGAATCGATGTGGTGCAACACTGCCGGCAAAAAGAGCAGACACCTTGACACCACTTTTGATGAGTAAGCAACGAGTATGTCTACATCCACTGGAATTTTAGCCCATCACTGGGCATTCGCGGTTTTTCTAATAGGTGCTCTTGGTTTGTGCGCATTCATGTTACTGGGTGGGTACTTCATGGGGGGCAGGGCGAAAGCCAGGGCAAAACACATACCTTATGAATCAGGTATCGATTCTGTCGGCAGTGCACGTTTACGTTTGTCGGCGAAGTTTTATCTGGTTGCCATGTTCTTTGTTATCTTCGACATTGAAGTCCTTTACTTGTATGCATGGGCCGTCTCAATCAAAGAGAGCGGTTGGCTAGGCTTTGCCGAAGCAAGCATTTTCATTTTGGTGTTATTGGCAGGTTTGGTTTATCTGGCGCGCATTGGGGCGTTGGATTGGACGCCAGCACGTTCAAAACGTCAGGTCAGTAAACCGAGTGCGGATACTTATATCAACACTACTGGCAATCATACCAACAACAGTCACATGCAGTAATAGCGAGGTATAAAGATGGATTATACGCTCACCCGCATAGAT
This sequence comes from Xenorhabdus ehlersii, assembly GCF_003610465.1. GTDB lineage: Bacteria > Pseudomonadota > Gammaproteobacteria > Enterobacterales > Enterobacteriaceae > Xenorhabdus > Xenorhabdus ehlersii. The sequence goes on from NZ_RAQI01000006.1 coordinate 240,542, forward strand.
CCGAACGGTGAGAATGACCGTTATCCCCTGCAAAAACAGGAAACTGTCAGCGACCCCTTGGAGCAACATGTTCACCGAAGTGTCTATATGGGGAAATTGGAACATGCTCTGCATAATATGGTGAATTGGGGGAGGAAAAATTCCTTGTGGCCCTATAACTTCGGGCTTTCTTGCTGCTACGTGGAAATGGTGACGTCATTTACCGCTGTTCACGATGTTGCGCGTTTTGGTGCAGAAGTATTGCGAGCATCTCCCCGTCAGGCTGATTTCATGGTGATTTCCGGAACCTGTTTCGTCAAAATGGCGCCCGTCATTCAACGCCTGTACGACCAATTGCTGGAACCGAAATGGGTCATTTCAATGGGAGCCTGTGCAAACTCCGGAGGTATGTACGATATTTACTCCGTAGTTCAAGGGGTTGATAAGTTTATCCCTGTCGATGTTTATATTCCTGGCTGCCCTCCTCGCCCAGAAGCCTATATGCAGGCGCTTCTGCTGTTGCAGGAGTCCATAGGCAAAGAACGACGCCCACTGTCATGGGTGGTTGGCGATCAGGGAGTTTACCGTGCCAATATGCAATCAGAAAGAGAAAGAAAACGCGGTGAACGGATTGCAGTGAAAAATCTGCGTACTCCAGACGAAATTTAAGGCTTTTAGCCATATAGCGTAACCAGAGCAATGTGTTGCGATCACAAAAACCTGATCAAGCGTTGTGGTGAAGAATGATGACAGATCAGATAGCGCAAGAAAGCGCCCGGCCTGCTTGGACAACACGCGATCATCTTGATGATCCTGTTGTCAGCGAGCTTAACCGTCAATTTGGCCCGGATGCCTTTACCATCCAGCCGACCCGTACAGGTATGCCAGTTGTTTGGGTTAAGCGGGAGCAGTTACTGAAAGTAATAACATTTCTGAGAAAATTGCCCAAACCCTATGTCATGCTGTTTGACTTGCATGGTGTTGATGAGCGTCAGCGCTCTCACCGAGAAGGCTTACCGGCGGCGGATTTTTCGGTGTTTTATCACCTCCTTTCCATTGAGCGTAACCGTGACATCATGCTGAAAGTCGCGCTCACTGAACAAGACCTGAATATCCCCACAACTACATCGATTTTCCCAAATGCCAATTGGTATGAGCGTGAAACGTGGGAAATGTTTGGCATTACATTTAACGGCCATCCAAATTTGCGTCGTATCTTGATGCCACCGACATGGGAAGGTCATCCGTTGCGCAAGGAATATTCTGCGCGTGCCACGGAATTTGATCCTTTCGTATTGACTAAGCAGAAAGAAGATCTGGAAATGGAAGCGCTGACTTTCAAACCAGAAGAGTGGGGCATGAAGCGCGGCACCGATAATGAGGACTTCATGTTCCTTAACCTCGGCCCAAACCATCCTTCTGCTCACGGTGCGTTCCGCATTATTTTGCAACTTGATGGTGAAGAAATCGTCGATTGTGTTCCCGATATCGGCTATCACCATCGTGGTGCCGAAAAGATGGGGGAACGTCAGTCATGGCACAGCTATATCCCTTATACCGATCGCATCGAATATTTGGGGGGATGTGTTAACGAAATGCCTTATGTGCTGGCGGTTGAGAAACTAGCAGGCATTGAAGTCCCCGACCGAGTGAAAACAATTCGTGTCATGTTGTCCGAACTATTCCGCATTAATAGCCATCTGCTTTATATCAGTACATTTATCCAAGACGTTGGTGCGATGACGCCTGTCTTCTTTGCTTTTACTGACCGACAGAAAGTTTACGATGTCGTCGAGGCGATTACTGGATTTCGTATGCATCCGGCATGGTTCCGAATCGGTGGTGTTGCTCATGATTTGCCGCGTGGTTGGGACAAACTCTTGCGTGAATTGTTGGACTGGCTGCCGAAACGTTTGAATTCCTATGTCAAGGCAGCGCTGAAAAACAGTGTCCTGAAAGGGCGTTCTGTTGGGGTAGCGGCCTATAATGCTAAACAGGCTTTGGACTGGGGGGTTACTGGTGCGGGGCTGCGTGCCACTGGCATTAGTTTTGACGTACGTAAATGGCGCCCTTATTCCGGTTATGAAAACTTCGATTTTGAAGTACCAACAGGCTACAACGGTGATTGCTATGACCGGGTAATGTTGAAAGTGGAAGAAATCCGTCAGAGTCTGCGCATCCTTGAGCAGTGCCTGAAAAATATGCCGGAAGGACCATTTAAGGCGGATCATCCACTGACTACGCCGCCACCGAGGGAACGGACTTTGCAGCACATCGAAACCATGATTAACCACTTCCTGCAAGTCTCATGGGGGCCGGTCATGCCTGCTAATGAATCATTCCAGATGATCGAAGCGACTAAGGGTATCAACAGTTATTACCTGACCAGTGATGGTAGCACTATGAGCTACCGTACCCGCATCCGTACACCAAGTTTTGCTCACTTACAGCAAATTCCATCGGTGATCCGCGGCAGTCTGGTTTCTGACCTTATCGTCTATCTGGGCAGTATCGATTTTGTTATGTCTGATGTGGATCGCTAACGATGCAAAGTGAATTTAACGCAAACAAGCAAGCACGCCTTGATGTGGTTAACGTAACGGACGCTCAGACACTGGATAAGTTTGTATTGAGTGCTGACGAACGTAATGCTATTGAGCAGGAAAAACACCACTACGAAGATCCGCGTGCTGCGTCAATCGAAGCACTGAAAATTGTACAAAAGCAGCGTGGCTGGGTGCCTGATGGTGCCATTTATGCCATTGCTGAGGTATTGGATATCCCGGCCAGTGACGTGGAAGGTGTAGCGACGTTTTACAGCCAGATTTATCGGCAGCCAGTGGGACGCCACATTATCCGTTACTGTGACAGTGTTGTATGTCACATCACGGGCTATCAGGGTGTTCAGGCAGCGATAGAATCGTGTTTGAACATTCGTCCGGGGCAAACCACGGCAGATGGGCGTTTCACATTGTTACCCACTTGCTGCTTGGGTAACTGTGACAAGGGACCAACGATGATGATTGATGAGGACACCCACAGTTACGTGAAACCCGAAGAAATTGAAAAATTACTGGAGCAATATCCATGACAACGCATTCAGGAGTGAAAGAAATTATCCGCACAGCGGAAACTCATCCCCTGACATGGCGGTTGCGTGATGACCAACAACCTGTCTGGCTGGATGAATACCGAAGCCAAAATGGTTACAAAGGAGCCGAAAAAGCACTGAAGGGCATGGCTCCTGATGAAATTACCGCATTAGTTAAAGATGCTGGCTTAAAAGGTCGTGGTGGTGCAGGCTTCTCAACCGGCTTGAAATGGAGTCTGATGCCGAAAGACGAAAGTATGAATATCCGCTATTTGTTGTGTAATGCGGATGAGATGGAGCCGGGCACTTACAAAGACCGCCTATTGATGGAGCAACTGCCTCATTTGTTGGTGGAAGGCATGTTAATCAGTGCCTTTGCATTGAAAGCCTATCGCGGCTACATCTTCCTACGTGGTGAGTATGTTGAAGCGGCTGTCCATTTACGCAAAGCAATAGAGGAAGCTAAAGCTGCTGGATTGCTTGGCAAGAACATTTTGGGCAGTGGTTTTGATTTTGAACTGTTTGTTCATACTGGCGCAGGTCGTTATATCTGTGGTGAAGAAACCGCTTTGATTAACTCCCTTGAAGGACGCCGGGCAAACCCTCGTTCAAAACCCCCATTTCCTGCGACAGCTGGCGTATGGGGCAAACCTACGTGCGTCAACAACGTCGAAACATTGTGCAACGTTCCTGCAATTCTTGAACATGGGAAAGAGTGGTATATCGGTTTGAGTGCCGGCAAAAGTACAGATGCCGGTACCAAACTGATGGGCTTTTCTGGTCGGGTCAAAAATCCAGGTCTTTGGGAATTACCTTTTGGCACAACAGCCCGTGAAATTCTTGAAGAGTATGCGGGAGGAATGCGTGATGGCCTGAAATTCAAGGCATGGCAACCCGGAGGGGCAGGAACCGATTTCCTGACAGCAGACCATTTAGATCTGCCGATGGATTTTGAGCATATCGCCAAAGCGGGTAGCCGATTGGGAACCGCACTGGCAATGGCGGTGGATCATGAGATCAATATGGTTTCCCTGACCCGCAATCTTGAAGAATTCTTCGCTCGTGAATCTTGTGGCTGGTGTACACCATGCCGTGATGGTTTGCCGTGGAGTGTCAAAATCCTCAGGGCTATTGAGAGTGGCAAAGGCCAGCCAGGTGATATTGAAACATTAGAACAACTCTGTCGTTTTCTTGGCCCGGGCAAAACGTTTTGTGCTCATGCGCCAGGTGCTGTGGAACCTTTGCAGAGTGCTATTAAATATTTCCGTGAAGAGTTTGAAGCGGGAATTGTCACCAAAGATTATGGCAATACCAACCTGATTGCGGGTATTCAACCAAACCTGCTCAACCAGCGTTGGTAACAAACAGTGCTAATTTTTGATTAACGCCTGCCACGGCAGGCCATTGGGAAGCATGCTGACTATGGCTACGATACATGTAGACGGCAAAGAATATGATGTAAACGGGGCTGATAACCTGTTACAAGCCTGCCTCTCATTGGGGCTTGATATACCTTATTTTTGCTGGCATCCAGCGCTGGGAAGCGTTGGCGCTTGCCGCCAGTGTGCGGTGAAGCAATATCAAAATGCGGAAGATACGCGCGGTCGTCTGGTGATGTCTTGTATGACGCCGGCGTCAGATGGCACGTATATCTCCATTGATGATGAAGAAGCTAAACAGTTCCGTGCCAATGTTGTGGAATGGTTAATGACCAACCATCCCCACGACTGTCCAGTTTGTGAGGAAGGGGGTAACTGTCATTTGCAAGATATGACAGTGATGACGGGGCATTCATTCCGAAAATACCGTTTTACCAAACGTACTCACAAAAATCAGGCGTTGGGGCCATTCATTGCTCATGAAATGAACCGTTGTATCGCCTGTTATCGTTGTGTCCGTTACTACAAAGATTATGCGGATGGAACAGATTTTGGCGTTTATGGCGCTCATGACAACGTTTATTTTGGTCGTCCTGAAAGTGGCACATTGGAAAGTGAATTTTCCGGTAACCTTGTTGAAATTTGCCCAACAGGGGTATTTACCGATAAAACACATTCAGAACGTTATAACCGTAAATGGGACATGCAGTTTGCGCCAAGTATCTGCCAACAGTGCAGCATTGGCTGTAACACCAGCCCTGGTGAACGTTATGGTGAATTGCGCCGGATAGAAAACCGTTATAACGGCACGGTTAACCACTACTTCATGTGTGATCGCGGGCGTTTCGGTTATGGTTATGTCAACCGTGACGACCGTCCTCGCCAGCCCCAACAGTTGCGTGGTGATCAGTGGATTTCATTGAATGCTGAGCAGGTTATGCAAGGGGGTGCAGACATTTTGCGTCAGGCGAAAAATGCTATTGGCATCGGTTCACCGCGTGCCAGCATTGAAAGTAACTTTGCCTTGCGTGAATTGGTGGGTGCGGAAAACTTCTACAGCGGCATTTCAGCGGAAGAACAGCAACGCCTTGATATGATGTTAGAAATTCTCCAGCAAGGTGGAGTCTATACGCCATCCCTGCGTGAAATTGAAGATTATGATGCGGTGTTGGTGTTAGGGGAAGACCTGACCCAAACGGCTGCCCGTATGGCGTTATCTGTACGCCAGGCAGTGAAAGGCAAAGCGCGTGAAATGGCTGCCGCCCAGAAAGTGGCAGACTGGCAGATTGCGGCGGTTATGAATATTGGTCAACATGCCAAGTATCCTCTCTTCTTGACCAGTGTCGATGAAACCCGATTGGATGATATTGCAGCATGGAGCTACCGTGCACCTGTTGATGATCAGGCTCGCTTAGGTTTTGCCGTGGCACATGCCTTGAACAATATCGCACCTGCCGTTAATGATCTGCCGGATGAGCTGAAATCGAAAGTAGAAATCATTGCGCATGCATTGCGTGATGCGAAAAAACCATTGATTATCAGTGGCAGCAATCCAGGCAGTGATGCTTTGATTCAGGCTGCTGCCAATATCGCATGGGCCCTGAAAGATAAAGGTTCGGATGTGGGTCTTTCCTATGTTGCTGTATATGCCAATAGCCTGGGACTGGCAATGATGGAGGCGCAGCCATTGGATTCTGCTTTACAGCGTATTGCTAAAGGGGATTCAGATACCGCCATCGTGATGGAAAACGATCTCTATCGTCATGCACCGGCGGATAAAATTGATCGCGCACTGGATAGTCTGAAAAATCTGATCGTCGTGGATCACCAACGTACTGCTATCATGGATAAGGCGCATTTGATTCTGTCGGCCTCCAGTTTTGCTGAAAGCGATGGTACGTTGGTGAATCAGGAAGGTCGTGCCCAACGCTATTTCCAGGTTTACGAACCCGCATTTTATGATAAATCCATCGTTATGTTAGAAAGCTGGCGCTGGATGCATTCCTTGTATACCACCTATACGCAGTGTGAAACGGACTGGACACAACTTGATCATGTGATTGCAGCTTGTGTCAAAGTGATGCCGCAATTCAAAGGCATCATCAATGCGGCACCAGATGCGACATTCCGTATTCGTGGCCAAAAATTGGCACGTTCACCTCATCGTTACAGTGGCCGTACAGCGATGTTGGCTGATGTCAGTGTCCATGAGCAGCGCCAACCACAGGATATCGATACCGCATTTGCTTTCTCAATGGAAGGGAACAACAGCCCATATGCCCCACGTCAGCAAATCCCGTTTGCATGGGCACCAGGCTGGAACTCACCACAAGCGTGGAATAAATTTCAGGCTGAAATCGGTGGCAAGCTGCGTTTCGGCGATCCGGGCGTTCGTTTGATTGAAACGGTTGATGGTGGGTTGAACTACTTTGACGCTATCCCGACAGCATTCACTGCGCAAAAAGATCAATGGCATGTGGCGCCTTATTTCCATTTGTTCGGCAGTGAAGAACTGTCACAACGTTCTGATGTAATACAGGCACGTATGCCTGAGCCGTATGTGATGATCAATCATAAAGATGCGGAGCATTTGAATGTGAAAGAAGGTGCTGTGATGGCATTTGATTGTGAAGGGCAGAAACTGCGTTTAGCCGTGCGTTTGAGCGGCAATCTGGCACAAGGGCAAATCGGCTTGCCACTGGGAATGTCGGGTATACCGCCGGTTCTGGCAGGCAAATCAGTCCATAACTTACGGGAGGTTGCATAATGAGCTGGTTTACTCCCGAGGTCATTGAAATCCTGATTGCTGTATTGAAAGCTGTTGCCATTCTACTGGTCGTGGTTATCTGCGGGGCATTCATGAGTTTCTTTGAACGCCGCATTCTTGGCCTGTTTCAAAACCGTTATGGGCCAAACCGAGTCGGTTGGGGCGGTTCATTGCAGCTTGTCGCAGACATGATCAAAATGTTCTTTAAAGAAGACTGGGCACCGCGCTTTTCTGACAGAGCCATTTTCACTTTGGCCCCAGTTATTGCCTTCTGCTCAATGCTGCTGGCCTTTGTTATTGTGCCGGTAAGCCCGACATGGATGGTCGCAGACCTGAATATTGGTATCTTATTCTTCATGATGATGGCGGGTTTGGCGGTTTATTCCGTGCTGTTTGCTGGTTGGGCGAGTAACAACAAATATGCCTTGCTGGGTGCGATGCGTGCATCCGCACAGACATTGAGTTATGAAGTTTTCCTCGGTATGTCCATGATGGGCGTTGTGGCACAAGCTGGCTCCTTTAACATGGTGGATATCGTCAACTCACAGCAACATGTGTGGAATGTCATTCCTCAATTCTTTGGCTTCCTGACCTTTGCCATTGCGGGGGTAGCGGTATGCCACCGCCATCCCTTTGACCAACCGGAAGCAGAGCAAGAACTGGCTGACGGCTATCACATTGAATATTCCGGTATGAAATTCGGTCTGTTTTTTGTCGGGGAATATATCGCGATTGTGACGGTATCTGCTTTGATCGTCACGCTGTTCTTTGGTGGCTGGAATGGGCCTTTCTTGCCTCCATTCGTCTGGTTTGCGCTGAAAACAGCATTTTTCATGATGATGTTCATCTTGATCCGTGCTGCATTGCCGCGTCCTCGTTATGACCAGGTAATGTCGTTTGGCTGGAAAGTTTGTCTGCCGTTAACGTTACTTAATATGCTAGCGACAGCAGCAGTTATTTTATACAACGCTCAATAAAGGGGGGATTGAACCATGACATTGAAAGAATTAGTGGTCGGTTTCGCCACCCAGGTACGCAGTATTTGGATGATAGGGCTTCATGCCTTCCATAAACGCGAAACAAAAATGTATCCGGAAGAGCCAGTTTATCTGCCACCCCGTTACCGTGGGCGCATCGTTCTGACGCGTGATCCTGACGGTGAAGAGCGTTGTGTTGCGTGTAACTTGTGTGCAGCGGTATGTCCAGTGGGATGTATCGCACTGCAAAAAGCCGAGCATAAGGATGGTCGCTGGTATCCTGAATTCTTCCGCGTCAACTTTTCGCGTTGCATTTTCTGCGGCCTGTGTGAAGAAGCGTGCCCAACTACCGCGATTCAGTTGACACCGGATTTTGAACTGGGTGAATACAAGCGTCAGGATCTGGTGTACGAGAAAGAAGATCTGCTGATTTCAGGGCCAGGTAAATATCCTGACTATAACTTTTACCGTAAGACAGGTATGGCAATTGACGGCAAGGATAAAGGCGAAGCCGACAATGAGGCCAAGCCTATCGACGTTAAAAGTCTGTTGCCGTAAGGAGCGATATTCATGGAATTTACATTTTATGTCGCAGGGCTGGTTGCTATTCTCGCAACACTCAGGGTAATAACCCATACGAACCCAGTGCATGCACTGTTGTATCTGATTATTTCCTTGTTGGCACTGTCCGTTGTGTTTTTTTCAATGGGTGCCTATTTTGCTGGTGCTTTGGAGATCATCGTTTACGCGGGCGCAATTATGGTGTTGTTCGTCTTCGTCGTGATGATGCTGAATCTGGGAAAATCAGTTATCGAGCAGGAGCGGCTATGGTTACAGCCCCGAGTTTGGATTGGCCCGTCAATCTTGTCTATCGTCCTGTTGATTGTGTTGGTTTATGCCATCAGTACTCTGTCATCCGCTGAAATCAGTGGTGAAGTGGTCAGTGCCAAAGAAGTGGGCATTAGCCTGTTTGGGCCTTATGTATTAGCTGTTGAACTGGCATCTTTGCTGCTGTTGGCAGGATTGGTAGTGGCTTACCACATCGGCCGTGAAAACCGACAAGGGGAAGTGATCAGCAATCGTGCGGAGGATCAACAATAATGATAGCGTTACACCATGGCCTCATTCTGGCGGCTATTCTGTTTACATTGGGCTTCACCTGCCTGATTATCCGCCGCAATCTATTATTTATGCTGATCGGGTTGGAAATCATGATCAATGCTTCAGCGCTGGCGTTTGTCGTTGCTGGCAGCTATTGGCTCCAGCCTGATGGTCAGGTGATGTACATTCTGGCCATTACTCTGGCAGCAGCCGAGGCGAGCATCGGTTTGGCACTGTTATTACAGTTGCACCGTCGTCGCCAAAACCTGAATATTGATACAGTCAGTGAGATGCGCGGATGAACTTACTCTATTTAACAATTCTGTTGCCACTGCTGGGATTTTTGCTATTGGCATTTTCCCGTGGCCGCTGGTCTGAAAATTTGTCAGCCACTATTGGGATTGGTTCTGTTGGGTTGGCAGCTTTGGTCACATTCTGGGCTGCGATTGATTTTCTTACTCAGGATGGAGCAGGGGGGCTGGTTTACAGTCAAACATTGTGGAACTGGATGGCGGTAGATAATTTCAGCATCCCCATTAATCTGGTACTGGATGGTCTGTCGCTGACGATGCTTAGTGTTGTGACCGGCGTTGGTTTTCTGATCCACATCTATGCTTCTTGGTATATGCGTGGTGAAGAGGGATACTCCCGCTTTTTCGCCTATACCAACCTATTTATCGCCAGTATGGTGGTATTGGTGCTGGCAGATAACATCCTGCTGATGTACCTCGGTTGGGAAGGTGTAGGCCTGTGTAGTTACCTGTTGATCGGTTTCTACTACAAAACCCCTGCCAATGGCGCGGCGGCAATGAAAGCCTTCATTGTGACTCGAGTTGGTGATGTATTCCTTGCCATTGGCATGTTTATCCTTTACGACCAGCTTGGTACATTGAGTTTCCGCGAATTAGCGGTATTGGCGCCACAACATATTGAAGCAGGTTCTAGCGCGATCAATTGGGCAACCTTGATGATTCTGGGGGGCGCTGTAGGTAAATCAGCTCAATTACCATTGCAAACATGGCTGGCGGATGCGATGGCCGGCCCAACACCGGTTTCTGCTCTGATCCACGCCGCTACGATGGTTACCGCTGGGGTTTATCTAATTGCCCGCAGTCATGCTTTGTTCTTGATGGCGCCTGATATTTTGCATTTGGTCGGTATTATTGGTGCGATCACCTTGCTGTTGGCAGGTTTCGCAGCACTGGTACAGACAGATATCAAGCGAGTGCTGGCTTACTCCACCATGAGCCAGATTGGCTACATGTTTCTGGCATTGGGCGTACAGGCGTGGGATGCCGCGATCTTTCATCTCATGACCCATGCATTCTTTAAAGCGTTACTGTTCCTGGCTTCTGGTTCGGTGATTCTGGCCTGCCATCATGAGCAAAACATCTTCAAAATGGGTGGCCTAAGCAAGCGTATCCCATTTGTTTATCTCTGCTTCCTGGTGGGTGGGTCTGCGTTGTCAGCACTGCCATTGTTGACAGCAGGTTTCTACAGTAAAGATGAAATCCTGTGGGGCGCATTGGCAAATGGTCATATGAACCTGATGCTGGCAGGGCTGATTGGAGCATTGATGACATCACTGTATACCTTCCGCATGATCTTTATCGTGTTCCACGGTGAAGAAAATACCCATGCTCATCCAGTCAAGGGTATTACCCATACCTTGCCATTGTCCGTGTTGCTGGTGCTGTCCACTTTTGTTGGCGCGCTGATTGTGCCACCGCTGGCGGGAGTCTTACCCGATAGCGTTCTATCAGGAAACAGTGTGGTGGGGCATGATGGCAAAATGACATTAGAAATCGTTTCTGGTGTGATTGCTGTTGTCGGTATCTTGCTGGCAGCTGCGTTGTATCTGGGCAAACGTAGTGTGGTTAATGCTACGGCGAACAGTGCATTAGGTCGCTTCTTCTCCACATGGTGGTTCCATGCCTGGGGATTTGACGCACTGTATGACTGGGTATTTGTGAAACCATTCAAAAATATCACTCGTTTGTTGCAGAGTGATCCTTTGAACTCACTGATGAACATTCCAGCTATATTGTCACGTTGGGGCAATAAAGGGCTTCGTTGGAGTGAGAACGGACAAGTCCGTTGGTACGCTACCTCTATGGGGTTGGGTGCAGTGCTGGTTTTAGCTCTGCTGCTTTTGGTTTAATTAAGGGACATATTGCGCCATGCTACTACCTTGGCTAATTCTTCTGCCCTTCATCGGAGGCCTGCTGTGTTGGCAGGCAGAGCGCTTCGGCACCCGTATGCCGCGTTGGATAGCGCTTCTGGCGATGGGACTGACGCTGTTACTCTCCCTGTACCTGTGGTTACAGGGAGGTTATACACTCACCAACCCACAGGGCATACCACAGTGGCAATCCGAGTTTTTGCTTCAGTGGATCCCACGTTTTGGCATTAGCATTCATTTGGCACTGGATGGTTTGTCCTTGCTAATGGTGGTGCTGACTGCATTACTGGGTTTGATGGCAATCCTCTGTTCGTGGAATGAAAACCAGCCATACCAGGGTTTCTTCCACCTGAATCTGTTGTGGATATTGGGCGGTGTGATGGGGGTCTTCCTTGCCATTGACCTGTTCTTGTTCTTCTTCTTCTGGGAAGTGATGTTGGTACCGATGTACTTCCTGATTGCACTATGGGGACACAGAGGCTCGGAAGGTAAAACTCGTATTACTGCGGCAACGAAATTCTTCATCTATACCCAGGCCAGTGGTTTGGTGATGCTGATTTCGATTCTGGCATTGGCTTTCATTCACCATGATGCAACCGGCGAATGGACATTCAACTATGAAAAACTGTTGCACACGCCGATGTCATACACCGTTCAATATTTGCTAATGCTGGGTTTCTTCATTGCATTCGCAGTGAAGATGCCGGTTGTTCCTTTACACGGCTGGCTACCAGATGCTCATAGTCAGGCACCAACAGCAGGTTCAGTTGACCTTGCGGGGATTTTGCTGAAAACAGCGGCGTATGGTTTGTTACGTTTCAGTTTGCCCCTGTTCCCACAAGCCTCTGCGGAATTTGCTCCGATTGCGATGTGGCTGGGCGTCATTGGTATTTTCTACGGTGCGTGGATGGCATTCAGCCAGACTGATATCAAGCGTTTGATTGCCTATACCAGTGTTTCCCACATGGGCTTTGTACTTATCGCCATTTACACAGGTAGCCAATTAGCTTATCAGGGAGCGGTGATCCAGATGATTGCACATGGCCTGTCAGCAGCGGGTTTGTTTATTTTGTGTGGTCAGCTCTATGAACGCCTGCATACCCGAGACATGCGCCAAATGGGTGGATTATGGGGAAGAATTCAACTCTTGCCTGCGATATCCCTGTTTTTTGCGGTAGCAACATTGGGTATGCCAGGAACCGGTAACTTTGTTGGGGAATTTATGATCCTGTTTGGCAGCTTCAGTAAATTTACCTTGGTTACTACGGTATCCGTGTTCGGTTTGGTTTTTGCCTCTGTTTATGCACTGTACTTGATGCAGAAAGCGCATTACGGTACGCCAAAAACGGATAAGCCCTTACAGAGAATGGATGTGCGTGAAATTTCCATTTTGCTGTTGTTGGTCGTCTTATTGGTGATTTTGGGTGTGTACCCGCAGCCAATTCTTGATACCTCAGCCGCAGCAATGAGTAACATCCAGAATTGGTATTCAGCTTCACTTTTAACTACAAGGCCGTAATTCGCCATGACAATAACTTCTGAACAATTGATCGCACTGTTGCCGCTATTGATCGTCGGATTGACGGTGGTGGTTGTGATGCTGTCCATTGCGTGGCGACGCGATCATTTCACCAATGTCACCTTGACGGTGATTGGCCTAAACCTGGCTCTGTTCTCTCTCTATTTTGTGGGACAGCAGGAGCCAATGGATGTCACGCCATTGATTCATGTAGATCGTTTTGCAATGTTCTATACTGGCCTTGTGCTGATTGCGAGCCTTGCAACAACGACATTTGCCTACTCATGGTTGGAAAATTATCCCGATAATAAAGAAGAATTTTATCTGTTGGTGATGATTGCGGCGGTTGGGGGAATTCTGCTCTCTTCTGCCAACCACATGGCATCACTGTTTATCGGAATTGAATTGATCACCCTGCCGCTATTTGGTTTAGTGGGTTATGCATATCGTCAGAAACGTTCGTTGGAAGCGGGCATCAAATATATGTTGCTGTCTGCGGCTGCGTCTTCATTCTTGCTGTTCGGTATTGCACTGCTGTATGCAGAATCCGGTGATTTGTCTTTCGCATCACTCGGCAAGAGTTTGAGCGATAGCAAACTGCATGAACCGTTAGTGCTGGCTGGTTTGGGGATGATGATCGTAGGGCTGGGCTTTAAACTTTCCCTCGTGCCTTTCCAACTGTGGACACCGGATGTTTATCAAGGCGCACCAGCACCGGTATCAACTTTTCTGGCAACGGCAAGTAAGGTTGCGATCTTTGCGGTGATCATGCGCTTATTCATTGAAGCGCCAGTGGCTGAAAGCACAACCTTGCGTATTCTGCTAACTGTGATTGCCATTGCCTCTATTCTATTTGGTAACTTGTTGGCATTGACACAAAGCAATATCAAACGACTACTGGGTTACTCATCCATTGCTCATTTGGGATATTTGCTGGTGGTATTGGTGGCTATCAAAGATCATACTTTGGCAGAAGAGACGGCAGGTATTTATCTGGTCGGTTATTTGCTTGCCAGCATCGGGGCATTTGGCGTGGTCAGTTTGATGTCTAGCCCGTACAGAGGGCCAGATGCGGATTCACTGTTCTCATATCGTGGCTTGTTCTGGCATAAACCAATTCTGTCAGCGGTTATGACTATTATGATGTTGTCATTGGCGGGAATACCATTAACATTTGGCTTCATTGGCAAATTCTATGTTATCGCGACAGGTGTTGAAGCAAGATTATGGTGGCTGACTGGTGCAGTTGTCGTGGGTAGTGCCATTGGTCTTTACTATTATCTACGAGTGATGGTGAGCTTATACCTGCCGGCACCGAAAGCACTGAATCGTGATACACCAAGCAATTGGGCGTTTACCTCTGGCGGGATTGTGGTGTTGCTCAGTGCGTTACTGGTGTTGATCCTTGGTATTTGGCCACAACCGCTGATTGATATTGTTCAGCTGGCGAAAAGCGTTTTGTAAATAATAAGCTAAAGAAACTATTTTAAAGACCCAGCCATCGTTGTCTGGGTTTTTTCGTTTATAAGTGTCTGGCAACAGTACTGGTGTCAGAAAAACCTGCTTTGTGATATAAAGCTTTGAATACGGTTCTGTCGCATTAACAAAGAAAGTACGAGTGAAGATGAGGTGATTGATTGTTCGCCGGGTGCTCCTGTTCAATCAGATTATTAAGGTATTTGTTTTGCCGGATAATGATGTCGCTATCCTTAGGTTTTCCCTGATTTTACTCGTCCACTGTGGCTTTATTGGCGCCACTTTTATCCATCGTCACCACGTCGGGTTGTCCATGCTGACGCATCGCCTTTTTAAAGATTTCCCTTTGATTTTGATATAGGTTTCGTCCATTCGCCACCGACGCCCAACAGCAGGCTTGCTCCGCCGATAGCGTTTGACCCTCAACGGGATCAGACGATGAACCCAGCGGGAGAGCGTGGAATGATCGACGGTTATCCCCCGCTCAGCTAGCATTTCCTCCAGGTCACGCAGGCTCAGTGCATAGGCCAGATACCAGCGAACACACTGAGCGATGATATCAACAGGATAGTGCAGGCGTTTGAATGCTTTTCGGATAAGGGACATCGGTGAATCACTCAACAAAAAAACGGCATGATACCCGGACACTGCTTAATACGACAGAACCAAAATTTCAGCATAAACCCCATAAAGTACAGGAAACAAAACTTGAGTTATTGAACAAATATTTACTTTATTTTTTTTTATATGGCTAAAATAGTTACGATGATAATCAAAATTACCGATTGTTATTATATAAGTTCATATAGATGATAATTATCTATTTAATGTTAATTACTGATATAGGGTTTTTATTATGTTGAAATTTCTTAAGTTCTTCCCAGAGGGGTTTCACGTTTATGAAGATAAAATGCCTGAATACCCCCATTATTTACGTCTGACTATATCGGGGCATGGAAATGATGATGGATTCCTAGCATCGCTTTTTGGTGGTGACAAATTTTTTGCTGACAACAAAAAGGAATATTCTCATATAGAACCAGAAAGATTAGTACGTATTTTGACGTTATTTTTTGGGACTTTCTTAAAAAAATATCGGGTTATTCGTTTGTTTTTTTGCCAGTCAGCGGGATTTGAATACGGTGAAATCGAAAAATCTTTTGCGGCTGAATTTTCTCGAAAATTGAAATATTCCTCTTATTATAATGAGTATGTTATCGTTGAGGCTTTTATAACAAATATTGCTTCTAGGCCTTTTAATTATGAGAAATATAAAAAAGATCGCAAAGAAGAAAGAGAAAATGATAGTGAAGAACATCCTAATTATCCTAATAAAAAGAAAAAAAGGATCTTGAAAGCCAGCCATGAACCCACTACCGTCACTAAAATGTATTTTCATGGGAAAGAAAAAGAAAAAAATTTAATTGATAAAATGAACAAATCTTTTAATAAAAATATAATGAGTTCTGAACCTATTATGGACGACATGGATAAACGAATATTTTTCCGCAATGGGGCAATAGTGCATATTGGAACATTAATGTCTGATAGATATAAGAAATTTAGAAAAATAGACTAAACATAGATCTGTTTTCATACATAAAAAATGGAATTATTATTCCAAACTAGATTTGTATCTATCGGATGGAGATAGATGGGTTCTGTCGTATTAAGCAGTGTCCGGGTATCATGCCGTTTTTTTGTTGAGTGATTCACCGATGTCCCTTATCCGAAAAGCATTCAAACGCCTGCACTATCCTGTTGATATCATCGCTCAGTGTGTTCGCTGGTATCTGGCCTATGCACTGAGCCTGCGTGACCTGGAGGAAATGCTAGCTGAGCGGGGGATAACCGTCGATCATTCCACGCTCTCCCGCTGGGTTCATCGTCTGATCCCGTTGAGGGTCAAACGCTATCGGCGGAGCAAGCCTGCTGTTGGGCGTCGGTGGCGAATGGACGAAACCTATATCAAAATCAAAGGGAAATCTTTAAAAAGGCGATGCGTCAGCATGGACAACCCGACGTGGTGACGATGGATAAAAGTGGCGCCAATAAAGCCACAGTGGACGAGTAAAATCAGGGAAAACCTAAGGATAGCGACATCATTATCCGGCAAAACAAATACCTTAATAATCTGATTGAACAGGAGCACCCGGCGAACAATCAATCATCTCATCTTCACTCGTACTTTCTTTGTTAATGCGACAGAACCGAAGCGAGAGTATCTGCCATAAAATAACCTCATTCTGTGTATTTCATGGCAGTATAGAGGGGAACTATAATTTCTCAATAAACAGCTAGCGTTGGTAGTCATGTATAGGAATGCCATACTCCCATATAATGGTTAAGCCTATTTGGGGGAGACTGACCATCAAAATGGCTCATTTTGGGGTATGTATTGATTCCATAATGCCTCGCCTTCCTTACTCTCCCAAGGTGGAGTAGTAGGTTTACCGTTCAACCAAAATTGTATTTTTTGTTGAACCCGAAAAAAATGTCTATTTCTATAAATCCATCTTAACTCACGCGCAGTTATATCTGACGAGCCCCGAGAACCAGGATATTCTTTTTTTTGCACTATATATTCCATGTCTATCTTATCAAGAATAAAATGTACATGCATATCTTTGGTCATTTCGTCATCGTTTCTGGTTATCCAAGATAATCCTCCCTTGCATTTCCTACCAAATTGTGACATTATGTCAACATTTGTTTTTTCCCTTTCTTCTTCTTTTTTTATGTCTGCCAAGGATTTTTGGGTAGTGTAATATTTAGGATGCTGACTAAGATATGACATAAAGTTACTTTGGAAACGCTGTTTTCTCCCTAAGGTCATTCTGTTTTTTCGTTCCTGACCGTCACTCCTCATCTCAGCATCTACGGGAATCACATATTCATCTATTATTCGAGGTCGTACTCTGTACTTACTCATTTCTAGTTCAAGGAGTTTAAATTCAGGAAATTCTTTAGTGTAGTTTATTCTTTGATCCTTTAGTCCATAAATAAGATCATTGGGATGAATTTTTTGCCTAAACGGTGCATTGAATGGCATTTTTTTATCCTTATATCATTATGTTGTTTTTTATGATTAAATTTTAATTATGTTGGTGTTTTATGCTGAGTTAATGTGATATTTCTCCCTTCAGTAGGTCTAGTGATTTAAATTTAATAATTTCTGATTATTTTTATATTATAGGAACCTTTTAGGGAAAAAGTTGCTCTTGATGACATCATTTATGGGTTAGATGGCGCCAGGATAAAATACACTGGAATGGAAAATGGGCCATTTACATTAGTTGAGCTTAGCAGGATTAAGTACAAAGTCAGACCTCACACCATAGATGAGTTTGTCGTTCAAGGTGAGCGAGAAGCGATATACCCAACCTATAACGCCGCAAAGGAAGTCAAGACATTTCTATCAGGACAGCTTCACATCATACCTTGAACGCCATGCAAAATATTACACAACCACACTAAGTCGATATCCACATAGGGGAAGCTTATTCAGCAGAAAAAATAGTAGTGTTCCAGTGCTTCTTTCAGCTTATTTTCGACATAAGTATGCATAAGTAACCACTAGATAACATTAACATTTATTCAGATTTATAGCACAAACCCTTGATTAAAAGGCATTTTCACTCTCCTAATTGTTCAATAAAAATTATCTAAGGTAATATCTGAAGCATACAAGATTAAATACAGTGTTTTTAGAAAAACCCCTTGCTTGTATAGCTGGGGTTTGGTGTCGCATTTAGGGGCTGTTGATGTTTTAAGGTCATAATTCATCAGCCCACATGGGCAACCAGACAATGATAAACACCAGAGCCAACATACTGGCGTAATTCCGTTTAAGCTTATCGTATCTTGTTGCTATTGCACGAAAATGTTTAACTCTGGCGAACGCATTCTTCACCAAATGACGATAACGATATAAACATTTATCAATCTGTTTATCCGATTTTCGGCTATTTTTTCGGTAGGGAATAATCGGCGTTGTTCCTTGTTGTTCAATATGATTTCTGAAAACCTGACTGTCGTACCCTTTGTCAGCTATCACAAAGTCCGAAGGGGGCGATTGTTCGACTAAACTTTTAGCATGAACAATGTCATGCACTTGTCCCCTGGACAATTCAAAATGAACAGGTAAGCCGTAACTATCGACGGCCAAATGGATTTTGGTTGAACGTCCACCACAACTTTTGCCAATAGCCTCATCATCATCTGAAGCCGCTCCGGCACTGTGCTGATGCGCTCGAACAATACTGCCATCAATAAATCATTCCCTATCAGCAAACACAGATAACCACTTGAAAATGAGCTGTAAAACCCCTTTCTTTGACCAAGCATTGAAACGTTGAAAGATGCTATTCCCTTTGCCGAATTCTGGCGGTAAATCGCGCCAGGGAACGCTCGTTCTCATTCGGTAAAGAATGCCTTCAAAGGTCAAACGGTGTTCAGGTTTGTGATAAATCCAACCCGCATGTTGCATTAACGCAGATCGCTTATTCCATTGGGGATCTGTTAACATAGTTCGTGGCATGATGGTGAGGTCTGGTTGTTTTTTGGCGAAAGTAATTATACCAAATCATCATGCTGTCTAATAATCCCTCACAAAACATCAACACTTCCTAAACAAACATCAGATTTAGTCACTTCATCCTGATTGAGTGACTATATAAAGACTATCTGGTTCTGTCGCATTAACAAAGAAAGTACGATTGAAGATGAGGTGATTGATTTTTACTCAGCTAATTGATAGGAAAATGCCGCGGGTGAAATCGGACACCCTTCTTTTTGTCGGTATTGTCCTTTGCGCAACATACAGACCAATTCAATCCCTGCCAACACGGTCTGGGTCCGTCTGAAGTTTTTGAACCCCAGCATAGGACGTGTTCGCCGTTTGATGTTGCGGTGATCCTGTTCAATCAGATTATTAAGGTATTTGTTTTGCCGGATAATGATGTCGTTATCCTTAGGTTTTCCCTGATTTTACTCGTCCACTGCGGCTTTATTGGCGCCACTTTTATCCATCGTCACCACGTCGGGTTGTCCATGCTGACGCATCGCCGTCTGAATCCACAGCACGGTAAAGGTAACTTAGAAGAACTTTATTGCTGTGTCGATGACTTCTGCCAAAAATTTATCCCTCTCTGGCATCAACAACTTATCGAGAATGGATGACGTCAACGTAAGCGCTCCTCTTCCCTTTCTCTCAGCGAGGTCATGACGATCCTCATTTTATTTCATATGAGCCATTACCGGAATTTTAAAGGCTTTTATCTTGAGCATGTCACCCTTTATCCCTTTATCTGCACAAGGAATTCCCGGGGGTAGTCAGTTATACCCGTATGCTTACGTTGAAAAAAAGAGCACTTATTCCCCTGTGCACATTCCTGTCATCACGTCAAAGCCAAACCGCAGGCCTGCGAGCCGCGCGCAGACAATGCAGCAGGGTCGGGGCGGGGGAGGTAAAACCGCGGAGGCCGCAGGCCGACCTGCTTTCAGGGGGGTTGCCGGACGGGGGCAAGGCCGCTAAAGAAGAAACTGTTTTTACCGGAACGGGGCACGCTGCTTAAGATTGGCGCTGAGTTTGCCAGGCAGGTGCTCAGTCGCTGACAGCAGAAGGCGTCAGCCTTGTGCGGTGCACCCCGCGATGCTGATAGCGGGGGCGCCAGACATAATGCAGATTGTGCGATGTGAGCCGCTCTTCGGGGCTGGGCGCGACGGCAGGGCCGCACGGCGAATTTCGCACAATCTCCCTGCATTATGTTAAATGGGCTTTGGGCAGCCGGCACAGAGTGGTTGGGGACACCGTGGCCGCCGCTGCCCATTGCCCATTTACCCCCGCCGGTACTGAAGCTGACGGGCAGGCCGGTCACGGTCTGCCCCTGCACGGAACCCCGCGGACTCAACGGGGATTATCGGGCTGTCCGGTACGCTGGGGTTTCGGGTCTGTGCCAGGTTCTCCGCGGGCACCGCCTGAGCTGCTCTCTGGCGGTTCGGTATGGTTGTCTGCGTCCGGTTGGGTTTGGGGGGCACGCTCGGCCGGATGGGTCTGGCTGTGCACCTGCTTGAGCTGTTTGATGGCGACCCGCGTATACACCTGAGTAGTGTTGAGTTTCTCATGCCCCAGCATCGCCTGGATATGGCGGATATCCGCGCCATTGTCCAGCATCTGCGTCGCCATTGAATGCCGGAACAGGTGACAGGCACCCGGCTTGTCTAGCTGCGCCTGATGGCGGATGGCCTTGCCCGCGATTTGGGTCAGGTGCCCCAGACTGAGCGGCTTGCCCTTTTGCGAGATAAACAGGTAACCGCTGTCATGGCTGTCTGCCAACTGTGGCCGGACCTGCACCAGATAGCGTGTCAGCCAGCCCAGTGCCCGCTCGCCGATAGGCACCACCCGGTCTTTATGGCCTTTGCCCTGATTGACCACCACGGCCCCGCGTTCGACATCGATATCTCCCTGCCGGAGCTGGCGCAGCTCCATACGCCGGAGGCCACTGCTCCAGAGGATTTCCAGCATCACCCGGTTGCGCAGTCCCAACACACTCTGATCATCAAGGCTATCCAGCACCTGAGTGGTTTCCCGTTCACTCAGTATCTGGGCGGGCAACCGTTTCTCTTCTTTTGGCAACACCATCTGCTCGGCCGGGTTGTAGAGGATGTGATGGCGTTGCAGTAACCAGCGGAACCACAACCGCAGTGTGCCCAGACGTTCACGCTGGCCGTTATGGCTGTAAGGCTGGCCATCGGCCTTGCGGTAAGCCCGCAGATAGCGCTGCCAGCTTTCCAGCAATACCAGCGTCACCTGTGCCGGATACTGCACGGTGCGCTGCTCGCACCAGTCGACGAACGGTAACAGCCGTTCCCGGTAGCTTTCCCGCGTGCGCGGGCTTTTTCCCTGTGCAGCCTGTGTATCGAGGTACGCGTCCAGTTGCTGGCGTAAGGTGGCGTGCAGGGGATTAGGTGGGCTTGTCATGCGGATTCTCCTTCTTTTTTGTTGTATGGGTAGCGAAGAGAGCTGTACGGGCGGAACAGTGTTTTTTGGCTGATGCCGACCACTTTGAGGGGAAGCCTTGCTGTATCTGCCTTTGCCGGGATTTAACCATCCCGACTACCTGCCGACAACAAGCCGACTGACAGGCGACCAACTGGGCTTTAACCCCGACCGGATAACGTTATACTGCCCGCTCAGGGAACAATAAGGCCACTCAGGTGGGCGGTATCGCTGTCTGCCCCGTCGAACAGCAGTTCATAGATGAACGTCAGGCCACGACGGTGCAACAGCAGGTATTCCATTTCGACCAGTCGTGAGAGATGCACCTTAAGCTGGGTATCACCCCACTGCACCGCATCCCTCAACTGTTTGCGGGTAAACCGCATTTCGTGGCGGGGCTGGCCGCTTTCTTTTACCCAGCCCTGTATCAGCAATAACAGCTTGCGCGTCTGCGGCGGCATTTCGTCCAGTGTCCGGCCTAAGATTTCATGCGCCAACTGATTGGCGAGCCGGATATCGTCTTTGCTCACTTCGATATATTCAAGCCGCTTGCCGCGATGCTCTGCCGTT
Source organism: Xenorhabdus ehlersii (assembly GCF_003610465.1). Lineage (GTDB taxonomy): Bacteria > Pseudomonadota > Gammaproteobacteria > Enterobacterales > Enterobacteriaceae > Xenorhabdus > Xenorhabdus ehlersii. Next base: position 262,583 of record NZ_RAQI01000006.1, read on the forward strand.
TTGATGTCCCGCTGGTACTGGTGCAACAACGCTATGCTCTGAATGAGGGTCAGGTATTTCATATGGTCTCGCCGCGTGCGGGTTTTGTCTGACAGGAACGTCAGTTGCGACGCATACGGATTGACCACATTCAACGGCTTAAGCAGCCGCTGGGCGTTCTGGTGAAGCTGCATCAGAGAGTCCCGCTCGTTCCCGGCCAGCAAGCCTTCGAGCGTCTGCTTCTGGCGCTGCAACGCATGGATGGCTTCCGTTTGTTCGCGGGATTCATTGACCGTCAGCACCAGACAACGGTTCAGTAATTCTTCATCCACATCAATGGCGGTCGTGGTGAGCATCAGCATCACCGGGCCTTTCACGGTATAGCTTTTAGTGACGAGGTTGCCGGTTGCCTCATCCTTGCCCGTGCTCGCCATCGTCAGTTCGCCATCACTTTGCAACAGCTTCAGCGCATAGGCGGCCTGCCGTACCCCTTCTTCTTCGGCGATAGCTAATATCTTGTGCTGGAGATTAGTTTCACCGAGATAGAACAGGCTTTGCCCGGTCATAGCGCTGTACTGGATGCGCTCTTCCTCCGGGATCAGGTTCAGTACCGCCTCCATCAGCGAGGATTTTCCGGCGGCGCTGCTGCTCTGGATAAGTACCGCTAACGGTTTGGGTAACTTTCGGCTCACTGCTGCCAGATAGCCCGCAAGCAGATTGGTGGATTCACCAACCACGCCACAGGCGGCTAAGTCAGCGGTAATACGTGCCGTCAGGTAGGGATCTTGCAGTAACGCCAGTGCCGCTTCCCGTTCAGCGATCCCCATCGCCGGTACGCGGGGTTCGGTGCCTGAGGTGGGGTGCTGTTGCCCCTGTTCGACGGCCAGTAACACCTGCCCCAGCGAACGCCGCAACTCAGCCTCTCCCAGCCCCAGTTCGGTGGCGGCCAGTCTGGCATAGCTGTTCCGGCTGCGGGCACTCATCAGGTCAACCCCGTCGGCGAACAGGACGCCGCTTTGTGTGTCCAGCACCTGCGCATTGAGTTTCATCGTGGCAGCGCCGGCTTTGACTGCGCCCATGCCCCGTAAGCACCATTGCAATGTGCCGATCGAGATAAGCAGTTCGCCATGCTCACCGGATTCACAGACGACATTCGGCGTCACGCGGGGTACGGGTCCAGCGGCTAAAGGGGAAGCGGGCTCTGGCGCGGTGTCCGGCTCAGGCGTCTGGCGCTCAAGGGCGACCATATCCGCTGCCTCCTGCATCGGTACAGCACTCTCAATCAGCAGGGCAAAGGCCGATTCGGGTTCGGCCATCTGACACAGATACCCGTTGGCATCCTGATCTGGCGGGAACACTATACGCAGCGGCGTGATGCCTTTGGCAACCAGTGCTGCCGCCAGTTTGACGGCGGCATCATTGCCGGCGGTATCATTATCAAAGGCGATCAGCACCTGCTTAATGCCGTGCTGTTCGAACGCCTGCCAGTGATCCGCGGTGACGCCGTTCACCCCGTAAGCGGCTGTCACATTGCGCTGCCCCGTCACCCAGAACGACAGCGCATCAATCAGCGATTCGCACAGGATCAGCGATTTTGCAGCCCCCAGTGCCTGCGCATTCCAGACCCCGCGGTGCGCGCCCGGCAGGTAAAGATGCGAGACCGTATCACCGCGCCGCCGCTCGCCGATTTTGCGTCCGTACAGTTCGTGAACCTGCCCCTCAGCGCTGATAACAGGGATAACCAGCGAGCCACGCAGATGCTCACGCCCGTTCTCCCGCAACACCCCGGCCGCTATCAGGCGGCGGCGGATCTCCTCGCCGGCTTTGACTTTTTTCGGTGGCAGACGGTAGCCCAGCGTGCGGTTGGCAAAGCCCAGCTTAAACTGCGCGACTAATTCAGGATGATTGAGCCGCCGCTTCGCCAGATAGGCCTGTGCTTCCGGCGCATTCAAAAGTGTATGGTGATAAAACGCAACCACCCGTGACAGCAACACCTGTTGCCCGATGGCATCACTGGTCAGCTCTTCCGGCTGCACCAGCGGCTCGACCGCCGGATTGTGCCCCAGCACGGCACGCAGGCGCTCCACGGCATGGCGCAGGCTCAGGCCCTCGGTTTGCATGACCCAGTCCAGCACCGACCCGCCCGCATCACAGCCAAAACAGTGGTAGAGATTTTTCGCCGGGGTAATGACCATCGAAGGCGTTTTCTCCTCATGGAACGGGCACAGCACGGTCATGTCTTTGCCGCGCTTAAACAACTGCCGGCCTTGTTGCTCAATGATGGCAACTAAAGAGACAGCGGCTTTCAGGTGCTGTAATTCTGCTTCCGGGATGCGAGCCATACGATAATCCTTCAAAAACGTGTCAATAGGGTTTGGATAAAAATAACTCGACACCAATATACCACATATTGTAGTATATACAACATATAGTAGTAAAACATGAGGTAAGTTATGGCTGTCTTATTACATTCAAAAACGGTAACAGCTATGGCTATCAGTAACGAAGAGCGCGATTTTTTCATTGCATTAGGCGAACGGATCACCCTGCTACGTAAAGAGCGTGGAATAACTCAGGCTGAACTGGCACAGAAGCTCAACGTTTCACAACAGACGGTGCAGGCATGGGAAGCAGGTCGACGAAGGATAAAGGTATCTTCACTACCTATTGTGGCAGGAATATTTTCAGTTTCATTGGAAAATTTGTTTGGTGAGGAATCGGAAAAAAGCAACCGTAAACGAGGCCCAGCACCTAAGTGGCAGCAGCAGATTGAAGAGATTGATAATTTACCTAAGACAAAGCAGAAGATGATATCAGAGATGTTAAGTGCTCTGATAGCACAGGCGAGAGTAACAGACTGATAAATAACGCAGGGTTTAAAGGCTGGCACCTTTAAACCCTGCTCACCACAAGCAACTAAAGAGGAGTTGAATGATGGCTAAGGCGCATTCTAGGCAAAACCGTGCAGTAAATAAAGCGACAAAAACAGAACGTTATTACACCGTGGGATACGTGCCGCAAAACGGCAGGCCGAACCCCAGACCCGCGATAAATTTAACGGGAAGATGGCTTAAGGCTGCGGGATTTGATATTGGTGGCACACTCACCGTCAAAATACTGGATGGCTGTCTGGTGTTAATCCCTGACAGCGATGAGACCCGCACGATTAAGCAACAGTACCAGCGCCAGCAAGACCAGCTCAGTGAGATTAAGCTCAAGATGCGGGAACTGCTTGGCGACTACACAAGCCGCTAAGGGCAGGGAGTGAGCCGCTCTAAAAAAGAGATAAGGCCGGAAGATCATGGAGATCTTTCCGGCTTTGAACTAAATAACTCTTTTAGTTATTTCCAAATAGTGATTATAAGTTTCTTTGCTAAGATATTTTCTAGCCAAATTGTAACTATAATCACTTCCCATTATTGCTTCAAAGATACACGTATTTAATATGTCTTTTACGTCATCACCTTGATAAAGAAATAAGTCATCGACAAAACTAAATATGTTCTTTATTTCTTTTATTAATATATCTTCATCTTTGTAAATAGATGCGATGTTTTGAGAAAAATAGCTTTTCTCCTCTACTTTACCAGAGCCATATAGATTTATCAGATCAGCAAAAAACGTACCAAAACCTCCAAATATTAGATAGATACCATCATGCTCGCCATGTATTTCTCGAAACACAGGAAAAAAATTGTTTAGTTTATCAATTAATTCATCATTCGTCATAAATGCCCCAATGCGTTCCTTAAATCATTTATCATGTAGCTTGCTAAGCTTCTATCCGATGGGCTTAGAGCCTCATTTTTATACCTTCCATTACCACTAGATAAATTTTTCAATGCTGTTAAATAATCCTTACCTTTATTTACATGGTCTGAACCGCCGACTAATTGTCCAGTATTCTTTGTATGCAGAATAGAAGCTGCTGTACCTCCATCAGGAATATTTGCACCTGGCCGATATAGTTCTTCAAACATTTTTTGCAGCTTAGGATTCTCTATTGAATCTATTATTTGCTGCCTTTGTTCTGCTGAAATGGCATGATTATTTTTTCTGGCATTCTTTAATATATCGACAGGACAACTCGCTAACCCGAACGGATCAACCCATTTGGTGGGATTATGGACGTAAGAATACGGATTAAATCCGCCCAGCAGCCCAATCGGGTCTTAGGGCAGGTTCCGGTGCGGTTATACAGTTTTAAGCGATTTTTTCCTTATTTATCACCTTGTTAAAGAACCCCTTTTACCCGTTCCGCCCATTCCCGCGAACCTAAAAGGCCGAAGTGCACTTTTGCCCTGTTTTTACGCTTGCTCCGATGTGCAGTATAGCGCCCTTTTTTCCCCTGTGATGGGCTGAACAGCCTGATTTTGTGCGATTTTTCACGGCAACGGGCGAACGTCGCCCAACTTGCTTGGGCGGCGGGCGGCCGTTCTGCGGGGGCGGGTGGCACAGAACCCGCAAGCGGCGCCCTGCGACGCTCCCAGGCACGGAAGCCGAAGATTGTGCTCGGTTTTGCTGAGGGCACTTTACTCAAGGGAAGCCCCCTCAGGGGGCTGCACGGGGCGGAGATGGCGAGCACGGCAACGAGCAAGGAGCGCAGCGACTGCGAGCCGCGCGCAGACAATGCAGCGGGGTCGGGGCGGGGGAGGTAAACCAGCGGAGGCCGCAGGCCGACCTGCCTACAGGGGTCTTTGCCTGAGCCACTCAAGGCCGCTAAAGAAGACGCTGTTTTTGCCGGAACGGGGCACGCGGCTTAAGACTGGTGCTCAGTAGCTGACAGCAGAAGGCGCCAGCCTTGTGCGGTGCACCCCGCGAGGCCGATAAGTGGGGGCGAAGACATAATGCAGATTATGCGATGTGAGCCGCTCTTCGGCGGTTGGCGGAACAGCGGGGCGGCACGGCGAATTTCGCATAATCTCCCTGCATTATGTTAAATGGGCTTTGGGCAGCCGGCACAGAGTGGTTGGGGACACCGTGGCCGCCGCTGCCCATTGCCCATTTACCCCCGCCGGCACTGAAGCTGACGGGCAGTCCGGTCACGGTCTGCCCCTGCACGGAACCCCGCGGACTCAACGGGGACGGGGGCGCTGTCCGCTGGCATCAGGGTGGCTGTCTGGCACGCTACTTTCCGCGGATTCAGGGCATGGGCGGCTCTTCGGGGGTTCGGTGTCAGCGTTTGGCGGCTGATTATCTGCCCGCTCGGCCGGATGGGTCTGGCTGTGCACCTGTTTGAGCTGTTTGATGGCAACCCGCGTATAGACCTGGGTGGTGTTGAGCTTCTCATGTCCCAGCATCGCCTGGATATGGCGGATATCGGCACCGTTGTCCAGCATCTGCGTCGCCATTGAATGCCGGAACAGGTGGCAGGCGCCCGGTTTGTCCAGTCGAGCCTGATGACGGATGGCCTTTGCGGCGATGTGCGTCAGGTGTCCCGGACTGAGCGGCCTGCCTTTTTGCGAGATAAACAGGTAACCGCTGTCATGGCTGTCTGCCAACTGTGGCCGAACCTGCACCAGATAGCGTGTCAGCCAGCCCAGTGCCCGCTCGCCGATAGGCACCACCCGGTCTTTATGGCCTTTGCCCTGATTAACCACAACCGCCCCGCGTTCGAAGTCGATATCACCCCGCCGGAGCTGGCGCAGCTCCATGCGCCGGAGGCCGCTGCTCCACAGCACTTCCAGCATCACCCGATTGCGCAGCCCCAGCACGCTCTGGTCGTCAAGGCTGTCCAGCACCTGTGCGGTTTCCCGTTCACTCAGTATCTGGGCAGGCAGCCGTTTCTCTTCTTTCGGCAACACCACCTGTTCGGCCGGGTTGTAGAGGATGTGATGCCGTTGCAGTAGCCAGCGGAACCACAAGCGCAGGGCGATTAACCGTTCACGCTGGCCGTTATGGCTGTAAGGCTGGCCATCGGCCTTGCGGTAAGCCCGCAGATAGCGCTGCCAGCTTTCCAGCAATACCAGCGTCACCTGTGCCGGATACTGCACGGTGCGCTGTTCGCACCAGTCCACGAACGGTAACAGCCGTTCCCGGTAGCTTTCCCGTGTGCGCGGGCTTTTTCCCTGTGCGGCCAGCGTATCGAGGTACGCGTCCAGTTGCTGGCGTAAGGTGGCGTGCAGGGGATTAGGTGGGCTTGTCATGCGGATTCTCCTTCTTTTTTGTTGTATGGGTAGCGAAGAGAGCTGTACGGGCGGAACAGTGTTTTTTGGCTGATGCCGACCACTTTGAGGGGAAGCCTTGCTGTATCTGCCTTTGCCGGGATTTAACCATCCCGACTACCTGCCGACAACAAGCCGACTGACAGGCGACCAACTGGGCTTTAACCCCGACCGGATAACGTTATACTGCTCGCTCAGGGAACAATAAGGCCACTCAGGTGGGCGGTATCGCTGTCTGCCCCGTCGAACAGCAGTTCATAGATGAACGTCAGGCCACGACGGTGCAACAGCAGGTATTCCATTTCGACCAGTCGTGAGAGATGCACCTTAAGCTGGGTATCACCCCACTGCACCGCATCCCTCAACTGTTTGCGGGTAAACCGCATTTCGTGGCGGGGCTGGCCGCTTTCTTTTACCCAGCCCTGTATCAGCAATAACAGCTTGCGCGTCTGCGGCGGCATTTCGTCCAGTGTCCGGCCTAAGATTTCATGCGCCAACTGATTGGCGAGCCGGATATCGTCTTTGCTCACTTCGATGTATTCCAGTGTCTTGCCGCGATGCTCTGCCGTTTTGATGTCCCGCTGGTACTGGTGCAGCAACGCTATGCTCTGAATGAGGGTCAGGTATTTCATATGGTCACGGCGGGTACGGGTTTTGTCTGACAGGAACGTCAGTTGTGACGCATACGGATTGACCACATTCAACGGCTTAAGCAGCCGCTGGGCGTTCTGGTGAAGTTGCATCAGATAGTCCCGCTCGTTCCCGGCCAGCAAGCCTTCGAGCGTCTGCTTCTGGCGCTGCACCGCATGGATAGCTTCGGTCTGTTCGCGGGATTCGTTGACCGTCAGCACCAGACAACGGTTGAGCAGCTCTTCATCCACATCAATGGCGGTCGTGGTGAGCATCAGCATCACCGGGCCTTTCACGGTATAGCTTTTAGTGACGAGGTTGCCGGTTGCCTCATCCTTGCCCGTGCTCGCCATCGTCAGTTCGCCATCACTTTGCAACAGCTTCAGCGCATAGGCGGCCTGCCGTACCCCTTCTTCTTCGGCGATAGCTAATATCTTGTGCTGGAGATTAGTTTCACCGAGATAGAACAGGCTTTGCCCGGTCATAGCGCTGTACTGGATGCGCTCTTCCTCCGGGATCAGGTTCAGTACCGCCTCCATCAGCGAGGATTTGCCGGCGGCGCTGCTGCTCTGGATAAGTACCGCTAACGGTTTGGGTAACTTTCGGCTCACTGCTGCCAGATAGCCCGCAAGCAGATTGGTGGATTCACCAACCACGCCACAGGCGGCTAAGTCAGCGGTAATACGTGCCGTCAGGTAGGGATCTTGCAGTAACGCCAGTGCCGCTTCCCGTTCAGCGATCCCCATCGCCGGTACGCGGGGTTCGGTGCCTGAGGTGGGTTGCTGTTGCCCCTGTTCGACGGCCAGTAACACCTGCCCCAGCGAACGCCGCAACTCAGCCTCTCCCAGCCCCAGTTCGGTGGCGGCCAGTCTGGCATAGCTGTTCCGGCTGCGGGCACTCATCAGGTCAACCCCGTCGGCGAACAGGACGCCGCTTTGTGTGTCCAACACCTGCGCATTGAGTTTCATCGTGGCAGCGCCGGCTTTGACTGCGCCCATGCCCCGTAAGCACCATTGCAGTGTGCCGATCGAGATAAGCCGCTCGCCATGCTCACCGGATTCACAGACGACATTCGGCGTCACGCGGGGTACGGGTCCAGCGGCTAAAGGGGAAGCGGGCTCAGGCGCGGTGTCCGGCTCAGGCGTCTGGCGCTCAAGGGCGACCATATCCGCTGCCTCCTGCATCGGTACAGCACTCTCAATCAGCAGGGCAAAGGCCGATTCGGGTTCGGCCATCTGACACAGATACCCGTTGGCATCCTGATCTGGCGGGAACACTATACGCAGCGGCGTGATGCCTTTGGCAACCAGTGCTGCCGCCAGTTTGACGGCGGCATCATTGCCGGCGGTATCATTATCAAAGGCGATCAGCACCTGCTTAATGCCATGCTGTTCGAACGCCTGCCAGTGATCCGCGGTGACGCCGTTCACCCCGTAAGCGGCTGTCACATTGCGCTGCCCCGTCACCCAGAACGACAGCGCATCAATCAGCGATTCGCACAGGATCAGCGATTTTGCAGCCCCCAGTGCCTGCGCATTCCAGACCCCGCGGTGCGCGCCCGGCAGGTAAAGATGCGAGACCGTATCACCGCGCCGCCGCTCGCCGATTTTGCGTCCGTACAGTTCGTGAACTTGCCCCTCAGCGCTGATAACAGGGATAACCAGCGAGCCACGCAGATGCTCACGCCCGTTCTCCCGCAACACCCCGGCCGCTATCAGGCGGCGGCGGATCTCCTCGCCGGCTTTGACTTTTTTCGGTGGCAGACGGTAGCCCAGCGTGCGGTTGGCAAAGCCCAGCTTAAACTGCGCGACTAATTCAGGATGGTTGAGCCGCCGCTTCGCCAGATAGGCCTGTGCTTCCGGGGCATTCAAAAGTGTATGGTGATAAAACGCAACCACCCGTGACAGCAACACCTGTTGCCCGATGGCATCACTGGTCAGCTCTTCCGGCTGCACCAGTGGCTCAACCGCCGGATTGTGCCCCAGCACGGCACGCAGGCGCTCCACGGCATGGCGCAGGCTCAGACCCTCGGTGTGCATGACCCAGTCCAGCACCGACCCGCCCGCATCACAGCCAAAACAGTGGTAGAGATTTTTCGCTGGCGTGATGACCATCGAAGGCGTTTTCTCCTCATGGAACGGGCACAGCACGGTCATGTCTTTGCCGCGTTTAAAAAGTTGCCGCCCCTGCTGCTCGATGATGGCAACTAAGGGCACGGCGGTTTTCAGGTGCTGTAATTCTGCGTCGGGAATGCGAGCCATATCGGTATTCCTTTAAAAACCTGTCAAGATTTATTTTGCTTCGCTATGCGATATATTATATAATCGTAACACGATAGTAAAGCAAGTCGTTTTAAGAATACGCCTTATACTCTGGAGCATTTTATGGCTGATATGACAGATGAAATTATGCAGACCGAAGAACAGCGCCGGGCATTTGGTAAACGACTCAAGGTATTACGTAATCAACAACGAAGAACCCAGAAGGAAGTGGCTGGCCTGATTGGCTTGCAGCTTTCGCAGTACAACAAATATGAGTCCGGGATGCACATTCCGCCCGCGGATAAATTAATCCAACTGGCTGAGCTATTTACCACCTCGATTGATTATTTGTTATTAGGCTCGTCTGACGAGCAATTACCGCTGAGTAATACGCGGTTAATCGAACGATTTAAGGCACTTGAGGAGTGCCAGCCGGAAGAGCAGGAAACCGTGATTAAGCTGATTGATGCCGTGATTATGAAGCATCGGGTTGAGTCTGCGATGCGTCCGGTTGAGCAGGAGAAGGGCAACTAAAAAAGGTAAAGCATTTTTAACACGGCGCTGATGTGCAGCAACACACCAACGCCGCTCACCACAACCAACTATCTAGGAGTTGAATGATGGCTAAGGCGCATTCTAAGCAAAACCGTGCAGTAAATAAAGCCACAAAAACAGAGCGTTATTACACCGTGGGATACGTGCCGCAAAATGACAAGGCCAGTGCCCCGCCGGCAATCCATCTTAAGGGGCAGTGGCTTAAGGCTGCGGGGTTTGATATTGGTGGCACACTCACCGTCAAGATTATGGAGGGCTGTCTGGTGCTGATCCCCGACAGTGACGAGACTAACAGCCTCAAACAGCAATACCAGCGCCAGCGAGAGCAAATCAGCGAAATTAAGCTGAAAATGCGGGAACTGATTGGTGACTACAAAAGCCGCTAAGGGCAGGGAATGAGCAGCTCTTAAAAAGAACAAAGCCGGAAGATCACGGGGATATTTCCGGCTTTGGCTTTTATTTAATTAATAATATGTTTATTATCATAACTTAATTACTTCTAAATATTTCATGGCTGCTTTGCACTCCCCCATAGAGCTAGGCTTTAGATATTCTAATCTTTTAAAGAATTTTTTCGCATGATCACGCATGGCAATTAAAAAATAATTTTTATCAACAGAGGTTTTCACTTCTGAATGGCAATTGACACTAACAAGTACTCTATTGCCTTTTGATGGTATAAACTTAACCTCTATTGGTTGGTCAGGAAAATAACATTTAAATTCTTTATTATCATAAAGTAACGCTAATCCTTCTGAAAGATAACTCCAGAGATCATCTATATAGTCATACATTGATTTATCGATAAGGTTGATACCATTAATAGTCAACTCTAGTGCGCCATCAATGTAATCAATACGTTTAATATCTCCATCATATTGAAAGAAATCAATATATTCTTCTTTAATTTTAATATACGTGTTTACATTTATCATAAGTTACCCGGATAAAATTGACCAATTCTTCCTTTATTAAAGCCAACGACATAATTTTGACCATTATATGAACCGGTAATTTGATATTTACCAATAGTACCTTTACTTACCATCGTATCTCTGTTTTGCTTCATTACACTTTCAATGGCATTAGACATATCATTTATTGACATATCACGAGAGAAGAAACTTTGCTTAGCTTTAATTGAACCATCCCAGTATTCAGGATGGTGACGTTCAAGGAAATGTTTCATTCCTGCTCTATCTAATTTAAAAGTTTGGTTGCCAAAATGATAATCTTTACTCCTAAATGATCTCAGATCATTGACAACTTTATGTGGAAGTGCCTTTTTGGGTTTGATTCCTGAATTTTTAGATAATCCAGCATCTCCTTTATTGCCTACCCCGCCTGCCAGCCCATACGGATCTACCCACTTCGATGGGTTATGCACATACGAATACGGGTTAAACCCGCCCATCAGCCCGATGGGGTCTTAGGGCAGGTTCCGGTGCGGTTATACAGTTTTAAGCGATTTTTTCCTTGACTATCAGCTTGTTAAAGAACCCCTTTTACCCGTTCCGCCCATTCCCGCGAACCTAAAAGGCCGAAGTGCACTTTTGGCCTGTTTTTACGCTTGCTCCGATGTGCAGTATAGCGCCCTTTTTTCCCCTGTGATGGGCTGAACAGCCTGATTTTGTGCGATTTTTCACGGTAACGGGCGAACGTCGCCCAACTGGCTTGGGCGGCGGGCGGCCGTTCTGCGGGGTGCGGGGCGGCACAGGAGCCTGGGGGAGCAAGGAGCGCAGCGACTGCGAGCCGCGCGCAGACAATGCAGCGGGGTCGGGGCGGGGGAGGTAAACCAGCGGAGGCCGCAGGCCGACCTGCCTACAGGGGTCTTTGCCTGAGCCACTCAAGGCCGCTAAAGAAGACGCTGTTTTTGCCGGAACGGGGCACGCGGCTTAAGACTGGTGCTCAGTAGCTGACAGCAGAAGGCGCCAGCCTTGTGCGGTGCACCCCGCGAGGCCGATAAGTGGGGGCGAAGACATAATGCAGATTATGCGATGTGAGCCGCTCTTCGGCGGTTGGCGGAACAGCGGGGCGGCACGGCGAATTTCGCATAATCTCCCTGCATTATGTTAAATGGGCTTTGGGCAGCCGGCACAGAGTGGTTGGGGACACCGTGGCCGCCGCTGCCCATTGCCCATTTACCCCCGCCGGCACTGAAGCTGACGGGCAGTCCGGTCACGGTCTGCCCCTGCACGGAACCCCCGCGGACTCAACGGGGACGGGGGCGCTGTCCGCTGGCATCA
>NZ_RAQI01000007.1 GCF_003610465.1 Xenorhabdus ehlersii
TTCAGAAGGCAGTGCACAGCGTGGACAGACATGTTGCAGCCGCCTTAAGTGACAGTGGCAGATGTAGCAGATCCCATGATGGGCAAAATACAAATTTTGATGGCATAGCCAACAGTATCCAACCATTGTTAGCATAGTTTCCTTCCTTGGTGACAAATAAAGTGAGAATAACAATGAATCAGTTGTTTTGGCAGACAATTAGCGATGCACCACGTGATCTTGTGATGCTGCACGGATGGGGTCTAAACGCTGAGGTTTGGCGTTCAGTGGAAACGCGATTGGCTTCGCATTTTCGTTTGCATCTGGTGGATTTGCCGGGTTATGGGCGTAGCCAAGCGTATTCGGCTATGTCATTGACGGACATGGCAGATATTGTATGGCAGCAAGCGCCAGTAAATGCCTTGTGGCTAGGTTGGTCTTTAGGCGGATTGGTGGCTAGCCGGATTGTTTTGGATCATCCGGCACAAGTTGCGGGCTTGATAACCGTAGCTTCTTCGCCAAGATTTAGTGCTGATGGCGACTGGCCGGGGATTAAGCCAGAGGTCTTGAAGGCATTTGAGCATCAATTGAGTGCTGATTTTCAAAAGACTATCGAACGTTTTCTGGCTTTGCAGACCTTGGGGACAGACAGTGCACGGCGGGATGCCCGTGTATTGAAATCAGTGATCCTGAACCAGCCGATGCCGACAGTCGAGGTACTTAATGCCGGTTTGGAAATCCTGCGCATTGATGATTTAAGAGAAGAATTGTCCCAACTTCAATTACCTTTCCTGCGTCTATATGGTTATCTTGATGGTTTAGTACCGCGTAAGATTGCTTCACAGCTTGACAAGGCATGGCCACATACGCATTCCGTTATTATGCGCAACGCTGCCCATGCCCCTTTTATTTCCCATCCTGATGAATTTGTTGAAGTATTAACTAATTTTGCTTCTGATATTGGATGGTAATTATCGATAACTACTCTCCCTCTCTGGCGTTAGCACATAAACTATGGGTAATCTGAGCAATAGTAGGGAGGGATCTTAAACGATAAATCCGGTCATAAAAACAAACATTGTAATGATTTTGATATTACAATAGTGAGTGGCATTCTTAACCACAACTCATTCACTCCGAGGTGAATTATGCAATCAACAAAACGTGACACATTGAATATTCGTATCAAACCAGAAATTCGGAATCTGATTGCAGCGAAGAGGAATCGGACGGGCATTAGTGAAAGACGCTGCTTTAAGGGTAATACAAGCTGCGGATCTTATTGGAGTTCGTGGCATGATAATTCATGCACTCTCATATGAAGCAAAATCATTTTATCAAGCTACCAGATTTGAATCATCACCTTTAGATCCCATGTTACTGATGGCCACACTTACAGATTTAAAAGCAGCCTGCACAGATAGCTAAATATAGCCCTACTATGATGACTAATAAATGGAATAAACTGCACAACTTATATGTTTATTCCATTCCTGATGCAATTCAATCGGTAATAAAAATGTTTACCACCTTGTTATCACTATTTATTTATTCGGATAAACCTCAGTCACAATTTCTGGCGTATTCACGATAGTATCGAGAACAGGGCAATTGCTTTCGACAAAAGTAATAAAATCGCGGATCTCTTGTTCGGTATTATCTGCTTTAATATAAAATTTGGAGGTGATTTTTGAAAATCCCATTTTGGCGTTTTTATTTCTACCTGTGAAGCCATCGGTATCCAGTTCTCCTTCCATTTTAACCTGAATATCGATCAAATTGATTTTATGCTTGCGGGCAAAGCTTTTTGCCACAATGCACTGACATGCACCAAATGCAGAAAGTAACGCTTCCACTGGATTCATCGCTTCATCGGTTCCACCGAGACTTTTGGGTTCATCTACATGGAAGGTAAAATTTCGCGATGAGCATTTCATTTTGAGATTGCCAACCGACTCAACTTTTGCAGTGAATAACTCTTTAGGCATATTACTATCCTCAGGTTATTAATATAGGGATACCCCATATCAGATAATAGAGAGATAGCTACAATTAATCTATTTATTATTTTATGGACTCATTAATAAGGAATTTTCCTACAGAATAATCACAGCGATAGGATATTTTTAATCGCCTATTCCATAAAGCAGGTAATTCCTTATTTTTTGACCGTAAGCTGATACGCTTTAGTGTCACATTTCTGTGTTTCCGGGCACTGTTTGCAGCCCCCGCTGAGGCAGGAGGAAGTATCCACTTCCTCCAGTTTACCCATTATGACAAGCTGCTTGAGCATGGCTTCCACCATTGGCAGCGGTGCTGAAAACTGATGGCTTAATGATCTGGCATCAGTACGCCCGTTGAGGGCAACCGCATCTCTGATTTTCAGCAGGTTAATCATTTATGGTTCCTCATGGTTCCAGCTAGTGACAGCTATTGTTTGAGCATTCGCAACTGCGGTCAGCGGTGTTGTTGAATGTCACAGTGACTCGGCTGCGTGCGCGGCGTAAACCAATAACTATCAGAATGTTAAACAGGATCACGGCCAGAATGGTTATCAGGCTACTTTGTGGATGGGCTGAAAACGTTGTGATTTGATAAAACAGTGCTGACAGAGAATAAGCGACGTTTAATCCCCACAGAATCGAGAATATCATCCAGCCACGGCTGGTTTCACGGGCAATAGCTCCCATCACGGAAACGCAAGGCACGTACAGCAGCACGAAAATCAGGTAACTGTAAGCGGAAATGGCTGAGCCAAATTTGGCGCTCATTGTTCCCATAGAGCTACGATCCATGTTGCCATCACCTTTGCTGGCTTCAATCGGGTTAGAAAGTGCGCTCAAGGTGAAGGTTTCTTTCAGGCTATCCCACGTTTCGGCGACAGAATCTTTTAGTTGATCCAGTAAATTAAATTCATCTGGGTTGAATGACTCTTGGGTAATATTTTCTGCGGTATAGAGGGTATTGAGAGTTCCTACAACCACTTCTTTTGCCATCGCTCCAGTGATAAGCCCGACGGTTGCTTGCCAGTTATCGGCATGCACACCGATAGGTTGCAAGACAGGTGTGAGTACTTTACTGACGGAGGCCAGTGCCGATTCGTTGATATTATCAACGGTCTTACCGGAGAAGGAAAAACTGTTCAGGGCACCAATCAACATGCTCGCTGCGACAATCACTTTACCTGCGCGTATGACAAAACCTTTCAGCCTCTGCCATGTTTGGAGCAGCAGGGTTTTGGCATGGGGAACGTGATAGACCGGTAGTTCCATGACAAATGGTGATGCTTCACCACGCATTAGCGTGAATTTGAGCAGCAATCCTGTCAGGATGGCGATGACAATCCCCAGGATATACAGGGAGAAAACAATGCTTGCCCCATTTTTGCCGAAGAACGCCGCAGCGAAGACGGCAAAGATCGCCAACCTTGCCCCGCAGGACATAAACGGTGCCATCATGATGGTAATCAAGCGTTCACGAGGGGCATCCAGTGTCCTTGAGCCCATCACGGCAGGTACATTACAACCAAAGCCAACAATCAGGGGCACAAAGGATTTACCTGGCAACCCTATGGCTTGCATCAGCCGGTCCATGACAAATGCCGCCCGTGCCATGTAGCCGGAATCTTCCAGAAAGGAGAGGAACAGGTACATCATGCCGATTTGGGGAACCAGCGGCAGTACCGTGTTGATGCCGCCACCAATGCCCTGAGCAAGGAACACCGTTAACCAATTCGGGAAATGGAGAGTATGGCCGAGCCATTGCATTCCATCGATGAAAATGGCAGCGGAAGCACCGTCGAAGATAGGCTGTAAGGCTCCTCCAATATTGATAGCCAGCACAAACATCAAGTACATGATAAACAGGAAGATAGGCAAACCCAACCAGCGGTTCAGAATAACGGTATCTAACACTTGAGTCAGTTTGTTGGGTGTGGCGGCGCGGGTATCAATGACCGCCAGACAAATTTCACTGATGGTTTGATAGCGTGAGCTGGCAATGATGAGATCGGATTCTTCAATTTGTTGTTTTTGCAAGCGTTCTTTGCTTTCAGCCAGTTGTGCGTCGGTCAGGTTGGATACCCCACGGCTGTAAATATCCCCTTCCAAGACTTGCAAAGTCAGCCAGCGGCGCTGTTGTGGTGTGAATTTTTCTGTGATCTGGCTGGAAAGGTGGGAAATTTCCCGCAATAACGCATCAGGATAATTAACCTGTACAGGATTAGATTTCTTTGGGTAATTATCGAGGGTTTTTTTGAGTGCATCTATCCCTGTGGCACGGGTTGAAACCAGCGGGATGACCGGACAGCCAAGGCGTTTCTCCAGTGCAGGAATATCAATATTGATGCGTTGATTTTGGGCGATATCCAGCATATTCAGTGCAATGATGCAGGGAACACCCAGTTCAATCAATTGCAGTGAGAGATAAAGGTTACGCTCCAGATTAGATGCATCAACAACATTGATCAGCATATCCGCTTCACCACTGAGAATATAGTGGCAGGCGATTTGCTCATCAATAGAAGTTTGCTCAGAAATGGTGGTAAGCGAATAAGTGCCAGGGAGGTCGACAAGTTCGACCTGATGGTTATCGGTAGTAAAGTGGCCGGTTTTGCGTTCTACGGTAACGCCAGCCCAGTTTCCCACACGTTGATGGGAGCCAGTGAGCTGGTTAAAAAGCGTTGTTTTGCCGGCATTGGGATTACCAATCAGGCCTATAGTTAATTGTTTCATCATACTTTCTGCCAATCAGTAAAGCGAATTTCGTACCTTAGCTATACGTTCAGTACTCTGGTTCTATCGGGTTATAAAAAGTGTATGGAAGATGGTTATTCTGAACCAAATCGTCTTAGAGCTTTGTTAATTCAGATCTTCATGCAATACAAGAAATGCTAAATCTTGTTTACGAAGGGTAAGGCTAACTCTGCGTGTTTCGATTTGTATTGGATCGCCCAATGGAGCGAAGCGAATGACCTGAAATGTTGAGCCAGGTAACATACCGAGTGACAATAATTTTTGTCGGTAAGCTGGGGTAATTTCTGGAGAAAATCCCAGAATTTTATATCTACGTTCTGGAATAAGAACCATATAAATCTCCGCTCTAACTGAAAAAATAAGTGATTATAAGAATTATTATCCTCAATAATGGGAGAACCACAAGAAAAAAGTATGGTAATTCCTCTGAATTATAGTTGCTAATGATAATAATACGCAACTGCGATATCGGCTATTTATATTGGATAAGATGGGAATGAATTGATATTTATCAAATTAATGGTGGTTTTATTGAAAATAAGCCATTATCAAAATTATTTAATATTTGGAAAAATTCTTTATTGATAAGCTATGTTAATGAACAGGACTTATTGATTTTTATTTCATTATTAATTTAACAAATTATTGGCTTGAATTAGCTTTTTGGAGGATAAATCAGTTCACCTAATGGTTTTTCCTCAACAGTATGAATGCGTTCTTTATATCTAAACTAGAAATAATCACGGTTAATTTCTCATTTATAACTTGCTTACCCTATAATAGAAAAACAAAAAGGCCATGCCGGAAGCATAGCCTTGAATTTAGACTATAAATTAATGATCATTCCACACTAAGCGAATACGAAGTGTTTTACCTACGTTTTGTTTCAACAGGTCACCTAATTTTTTTAGGTTTTTATTTATATGACTGTCATAGACTCTGGATAATACGTATGTGGTTTCGTTATCGTGTCTAGCTTGAAGATAATCAAGAACATAATGTACATCATCAACCATTACAGTGAGTTTTTTACTAAACAATTCCTCCATTTTTTGATAACTCTCTTCGTTGTTATCAGAGGAGGCTTGAATAGATAATTTTGAATCTTCAATAAAATAGAACATTGTTATGTTCTTAATATCTGAATTATTCTTGATTAGATCTAAGGTACCAATGTAAGTAGATGAAGAAGAACTATTTATATTAAAATATCCAAAGAATTGGCTATCGTCATACATTTCTTTTCCCACTTCAAGATCAAATTCCAGATTGGGGTCCCCCTGTAATTCCCAGTCACAAGCTGTTAAATCTTCTGGTGTTGGCTGCCAAGCGGTAATATTGTCTTGCTCGCGCTTCTCAATTAAAGGCGAGCTATCAGATACAAGATGTATGTATTCAACAGGATAGCTCCAATTACGTCTATACACTTTCTTGCCTAAATACACCTGAATTAGTGCCCACGGAGAAGAGCCAATAGGTGCAGTGATATCATTATCAATTTTAGTTGTGACGTTAACCTTGAATTGATCAGGGGTAAATGAACATTATTGAGCAATATTACTGTCTAATTTATTTATTACTGACATAATTTCCTCACTTATTGATCATTAAAGTAAAAGGTCATTTCATCTTATGGCTAAATCGCTGGCTAATATTACTTAAGTAAAACTTTTATCTCAATGGGATGCAGTCATATAGCCACAAATACGCATTAATATCTGGCTTAACATTATAAAATCTGTTTTCATTCAGAGTGAATAACCTGCTGGGTTGTAAATTCAAAATTTACTGCTGATATTTTCCTAAATGCACAATGCAGTGATAATAACCTCATTGATCGTAAATATTATTTTTAATGGTAATATAATTACTTAATGTGTGATTAATTTTATTTTATCTAAACAAAAAATTAAAACAGATAAAATAATTAAGATAAAAATTTCACATATTAAAATTAAATCAACTTATCACACAAACAGAACATATATCATATTGGCATGAAAAAAGATACTCAATAACTCGAACCAGTGATAAAGAAATATAATTTGTGATAGAAACTATAACAGACTCGGTTTTTTAATAAAAACCGAGTCTACATTTACGTGATAATAAATCAGTTTGAACAGTGACTTTCTTTAACTATTTGATAAATTCCACCTGCTTCTGCACAGGTTTTATTCCTGCGCCTTCCACATAGGCCTCTATTGTGTATACTCCAGCTTGAGTTTGGTAGTTGTTAAGCATAAGATACGGTGTAAAGTAAATCCAACCATCACTATAGGTTAATGGCTCATCATAACCCTCAGCAGCATTGGTGTATACTTGAGGTTTGCCATCCTCGCCCAATACGGGTTTCCCCTGTGGATCGGTTACGCTCAATTTAACTCTCTGGTTAGGTACCCCTTTATTATCTTTATTCGTAACTTTGACACCCATAGTATAAAGCCCATTCATCGATACTGGGCTTGATGGAATCACTCTTATTTTCGCATTAAGTTCCGATGTGGAATCTAGCTTCTGCTTTTCTTGCTGATTAACGTTAGACATAAACACCTCGCTTATATTCATTAAAGTTCAAGGTTATTTCATCCTACGGCTAAACCGCCAAATCATATTACTTAAGTTAAATTTTTATCTCAATAAGCGGTAATAATATAGCAATGAATACACACTAAAATCGGGTTTAGCATAATAAAATCTATCTATTCGTCGGGTGAGTGATGCGCTGGCGTGTAAATTCAAAGTTTACTGCTAATTGATCGGTGTTTTATTTAAGAGGTGAAATCACTTTGAGATAAGTGGCTGTTAAAAAGCATTTTGTGATAGAAAGTGAAAAAGACTCGGCTTTTTACTGAACCTAAAAAGCCGAGTCTACATTTACGTGGTGATAAAATAGTTATCCTTAAGCAAAGTTAAAATTAAGGGGCATCAAATTTAAAGGTGTCGGTTGAACAGCTTTGTGATGGCAGCTCCTGTCCTGCCCCTACTGGTTCATCTATGCCAACACATGGGATAAACGACGTAGGTGTATTAGTAGTCACTTGAACTACTACCTGTCCCTGTATTGAGGTCGGTTGAGATGTAAACACGAGGTTATTATTAGTATGCAATGGCTTCCATTTAATAGATATATGACCTGGCTGACCTTTTGGCGGATTTTTGTAAGCGAACTTGTTAGGATCCTTCATTATCGCTTCAAATGCATAATAATCGCTACCATTCGCCGTAGGATTAGGCTTATTACCATGCGTCCCTCGCTCGGCCAGTATTGGGTTACTGAACGTTGGCCATTGGAATCTCACCGTCAAAGGAGCCGTTGTAATGCCATCCACTGTAGCTGTTACTGTAACATTTTGCTCCGTACTACTGGTTAATGTTGCGGTAGCTTTACCGCCAGTTGTGGTGGCCGGATCAATTGGGGAAATTGTTACTTTTGTCTGGTCCTTATCAGCTGAGTCTATATGCCACTGAACTGCCTTATTAAGTAACGGTTGACCATTATTATCCTTAACGGTGAATGACAAGTTATAAGATTGACCTACAACTATAGGGCCTTGTGGGTCCTGTGTTATTGGCGATATCTCTGAGTGGAAATCTACCGTATACGTTGATGACTGAACAGGCTGATTGTTCCCAACCTTGAGTGAAACAACTACATTCCCCTGGTATGCCTTAGTACTGCTTATGATTGCCTTTAAGTTTCCTTGATTATCTGTTGTAGTCTCTGGGTTTAGTGTTATTCCAAGATTATCGGCATTTAATGGTTTAACTATATGCCACTCTGCACCACTAATGGCCTTTCCTTTAACAGGCATGCCAGAAATATCATTGATAGTCGCCATAAATTGATATTGTTGGTAACCATCAGACGATAAGGTCTTTAATTTCTCGGACTTAATACCATCCTGACTAATACGATAATCTTGGGTATCCTTAGTAAAGGTAACCGGATCTTTTACAGTAACAGCAGTCTGACCTTCAATGGAAAGTGAAACTACCACATCGTTCATTTCCTTTTTACTGCGCAATGTTGCCGTTAATTCCCCAGCCTGATTCGTTGTATCTCCATGCGTAAATTTGATATCCGGATCGTTGAGGCTCACTTCCTTACTATTCTGCGTAATTGTCCATGTCACCTTGCCAATTTTCTGCTGATGCACAGGCTGATTTTGTCCATCTAAGATGGTAGCCGTATAGGTGTAAGCATCCTGGTTGTTCGCAACCAAAGGTTTTGTCGTGTCAACTTTCACAGAGGAAACATGATATTTCGACGTATCCGGAGTAAAGATAACCGGATCTTTTGCAGCAACAGCAGCCTGACCTTCAATGGAAAGTGAAACTACCACATCTTTCATTTCCTTTTGACTGCTCAATGTTGCCGTTAATTCCCCAGCCTGATTCGTTGTATCTCCATGCGTAAATTTGATATCCGGATCGGTGAGGCTCACGTCCTGACTACCCTGCGTAATTTTCCATGTCACCTTGCCAATTTTCTGCTGATGTACGGGATTCTTGTGACCATCTAAGATGGTAGCCGTATAGGTGTAAGCATCCCGGTTGTTCGCAACCAAAGACGTTGTCGGGTTAACTTTCACAGAGGAAACATGATATTTCGACGTATCCGCAGTAAAAGAGACAGGCTTTGCCGACACCGGTTTGTGGCCGCCAATGGTGAGTGAAACCGTGACATCTTTTATTGCTTCTTCACTAGCCAGAGTTGCTTTTAATTTCCCTTCTTCATCTGTTGTGACGTCACCATTCGATGGATTCCAAATAAGTCCACCCTGATTTTTGTCCTTACTCCAATTCACATTGGTGATTTTCTGGTTTTTCATCGGATTGTTATTACCATCTAACACCACAGCACTGTAGGTGTAAGTCTGAGAACGATTGGCTATCAGTGATGGTACTGCCGGTGAAACCTCAACTTTATCGACGTGGAAACTGGCCAGGTTTTCATCAAAGCTGACTTCGCCCACTAATTGTGGCGGCTGGCTATCCAGTTGCAGGTACACTTTGACATCTTTATGGGGTCGGTTACTCACTAAGACCGGTTTGTGTTTGAAATGCCCGTTTTCATCAAGCGCCACAGAATCTGAGGCTGCCCAATTACTCCATTGCAACCCAGTATCCGGGCCGATTTTAGGATCAGTTATCCACTGAACATGGTTAATGGTGGCATTTTTTATCGGTGCATTATTAACCGTATCAAAAGTAATCACAGGGTCAAACGTATATCCGTCCTTTTTATCCCCCGTCGCAGGTAATGGTCCTGCTGGGATAAAGTTAGATCGTTCCTGCTTTTTCAGCATAAAGGGCCTGACAATGACACGCATTTCAGCAGGTGCTGATTTTTGATTATTTTCCCATTCAGCAACGGCATAAATGGGGTAATTGTTATTTTGGTTACTGCCGGATAGATAGGTTGGCAGGGTAACTTTGATTGTGTTGCCGGTCTGGGAAGAGAGCTTCCCGCCGTGCTGTTCAAAATCTTTGTTGGTTGCCCAACGAATCTGCTTGAGCGGAGAGTCAGAAGAGAACTTGACTGTAACGTCCTGCTGATTCCCACTGTACCCGATGATATTATCCGGCAGCGACAATTGGGCAGCTGGTTTTGCCTGATGCTCAAGCACGATATGATTATTTCTTTCTACCAGGTCATAACGGCTGCCCGCTAATGTCCTCGCCGTCGCCACGTTTTCTGGCGATAACTGCACACTCAGGGGAACACCCAATTTATAGCTTAAATTTGCCAAAAACTGCGTTTCGCTGTGCCCGCTTCCCCCTTGTTTATAATCCACACCCAGAGTAAATAGCGGAACAGGGGTGTAAGACAGCCCCAGTGTAGCCAGAACGGGGTTTTTCTGTTTGGTGTCACGATCGAATAAAGTAACTTCATCGCCAAAATACTGCTCATAAGTCAGTTTGGCACCCAGATTAGGGTAGGCGGGTAAGAAAAACTCCCCACTAATGTCATAACCGTTAGCTGGGCGTTCGTAATAACCGGCAAAATCCCGTGAGTCTTTCCAGTTACTTAAACGATAATAGGTATTAGCGGCCAGTTTAATGTAGTCTCCCCACATTTCTCCGCCCAGCCCAAGACGCTGATTTTTGCCGGTCAGGTCGTAGTCATAAAAAGTATTCAGGCCATACATCCAGTCCTGATAAAAATAACGTCCACCTAATCCCAGATTCATGGTATTCCGACTGTCTTTGTTGCGATAGCCAAGTTGGGAAAAGAACAGCCAATCCACTTTATTATCATAAAGCGGCAGTAAAAGATCGAGTGAGCTGTTTTTTCGCGTTCCCTTTTTATCCAGCCCAAAATTAATTCTGGCAGTACCAAACTGTGATAACCATTTTTGTGCCTCAGACGTTACCATGCCGTTAACTTGCCCTAACGCATAGGATTTGGCTTGTGCGGCCAATTCTGAAGGTGAAGATGACAGAAGATTACCGGCCATTTGGAGGTTTTTATCAATAACATTTTGTGTATCAGCATCTGAGGTGTGATTGTTTTTTTTATGCGTATCCGAATTCAAATATTTTTTACCTGATCCATTCACTCGCACGCCAATATTATCGTTCTCATCTGCTTTTTTCGTATATCTTTCAGTTGTAATATCCCCCTCTGCAAAGGAATCCATTATCGTATAAGGTATTAATAACGTGTAAAGAAAAAAGAGTAAAAACATGACCTTGCCAATATATGATAACATATTAATACACCTCATATTAAATAATTCGAATCTAGTCCTATTGTGATAATAGTGGTGTATTTTATTTTTGCGTTATTAAAAATAGTTATCACGTAATAATTATTTTTAATAACTTAAGACATTGATAATTTTAGCTAAGGACTTATCAAGGAAGGAATAAAAAATAAGCCTCTTTAGGTTAAGTTTTTAAAAAATTATCAATTCATGATATTGAGGTTGTGTTAAATGCAATTAGAGAAATATAAACACAAATTTAAATACCCTGAACTGGCATAATTGAGCCAGTTCAGGAAATCATTTTAAGTTATCTAACGTTTTTTATTAATTAACGTTTTCTATTAAAGGCAGCGGCCAATGCATCACTCATAGCGCTATTAGCTAAAGGCGCAGAACCTGAACGTGAAATAGGACGGTTTCTGCCATTGCTGTTACGATTATTGCGATCCTGACGGTTACCTTCTTGGGAGCTACGGCGTGCTTGTGTTTCACCTGGTTGCTCATCAAGACGCATGGTCAATGCAATACGCTTGCGGTTGAGGTCAACATCCATCACCTTCACTTTCACGATATCACCTGTTTTGACGACGGTGTGTGGATCTTCCACAAAGCGGTCGGATAGGGAGGAGATATGAACCAGACCATCCTGATGGACACCGATGTCCACAAATGCACCAAAATTGGTTACGTTAGTGACAGTACCTTCTAAAATCATACCCGCTTGCAGATCGTTCATGGTTTCAACGCCATCGGCAAATGTGGCTGTCTTGAATTCAGGACGTGGATCGCGACCTGGTTTTTCCAGCTCTTTCAGGATATCGGTGACGGTCGGAATACCAAATTTTTCAGTCGTGAATTCCTGGGCGCTCAGGTTACGCAAATTAGCCGGATTACCCATCAGTTCAGGTAGGGTTTGCTGGGTTGTTGCCAGGATCTTCTCAACCACTGGATAGGCTTCTGGGTGAACGGTTGAAGCGTCCAGCGGATTATCGCCCTGATTGATGCGCAGGAAGCCTGCACATTGCAGGAAGGCTTTTGGTCCCAGACGGGTCACCTTCAATAGTTGATTACGGTTGCCGAAACGACCATTTTCATCACGCCAGTTAACAATATTTTGAGCAACAGTACGAGTCAGGCCAGCAACGCGAGTCAACAAGGCGACAGAGGCGGTATTCAGGTCAACGCCGACGCTGTTTACACAGTCTTCAACCACGTTATCCAGTTTTTTGGCAAGCAGAGTCTGGCTAACATCATGCTGATATTGACCCACGCCGATGGATTTGGGTTCGATTTTCACCAGCTCAGCCAGTGGGTCTTGCAGGCGACGGGCGATGGAGACCGCACCACGCAGGGAAACATCCAGATCAGGGAATTCTAGCGCAGCCAATTCAGATGCGGAATAGACAGAAGCTCCCGCTTCGCTGACCACTACTTTTTGTGCCGTGACGTCAGGATACTGTTTCTGAACGTTGACAAAGAAACGTTCTGTTTCACGGGATGCGGTGCCATTGCCAATGGCAACCAGCTCCACTTGGTGTTTGGTGCACAGGGCTGCGACGATGGCAGCCGCTTTGTTTTCCTGTCCGGTGTGCGGATAAATGGTATCGGTGGCAATCAGTTTGCCTGTCGCGTCAACAACGGCGACTTTTACCCCTGTGCGCAAACCTGGGTCCAGACCCATTGTTGAGCGCATACCCGCAGGGGCAGCCATCAGCAGGTCATTCAGGTTACGGGCGAAGACGTTGATAGCCTCATTTTCGGCCTTCTCGCGCAGTGTACCCATCAGTTCGGTTTCCAGATGCAGCAGCACCTTGATGCGCCATGTCCAGCTCACCACGGCTTTGCGCCAATTGTCAGCCGGTGCATTGTTCAGGCGCAGGTTCAGGTGATCGGTAATAATTTGTTCGCAGTAGCTCTCTTTTGGCGCTTCCTCAAATTGTGGATCAGCATTCAAAGAAAGTTGCAGGGTGCCTTCATTGCGTCCACGGAACATGGCAAGGGCGCGGTGGGAAGGAACAGTGGCGATGGTTTCGTGGTGGTCGAAGTAATCGCTGAATTTAACACCTTCTTCCTCTTTACCCTCGACAACCTTGGAAACCAAATGGGCATTTTTCCATAAATATTCACGTACCTTTGCCAGCAGGGTTGCATCTTCGGCAAAACGTTCCATCAGGATATAACGTGCGCCATCCAATGCTGCCTTGGTATCAGCAACGCCCTTGTCAGCATTGACATAGGCAGCCGCCGCCAGTTCTGGCTCTTGCTGCGGATCTTGCCATAGCAGGTCGGCCAGAGGCTCCAATCCGGCTTCGATGGCAGCTTGTCCACGAGTACGGCGTTTAGGTTTATAAGGCAGGTACAGATCTTCCAACTCAGTCTTGCTCAGTGTAGCGTTAATCGCTTCTGCCAGCTCAACGGTTAGCTTTCCCTGTTCCTCAATCGATTTCAGGATAGTCTGACGGCGGTTGGACAGTTCACGCAGATAACCGAGACGGCTTTCGAGTTGGCGGAGCTGTGTGTCATCCAGACCACCGGTGGCCTCTTTACGGTAACGGGCGATAAAGGGAACCGTATTCCCCTCATCGAGCAAGGTGATAGCAGCTAGGATTTGCTGTGGTTGAGCCTGTAGCTCACCGGCAATGATTCGACTTAAAGATTCATTCATGGTCTGTTTTCTTCAACTTCTTTAGGGCCTGTAGATATCCTGAGACATCGTCAGACAGAGCCGGATAAGATCAAATTTCATCTGAAACAGTATCGGCATGGTTCAAACTGGCTCCATTTATACGTGCTGAGCGCGATAATTTCCAGTTTAGCGCGATATTTCGATCATGTTGCAACAGAATTCATCAAATATCTTCTAGGTTGGGATTGGGTTGATGAGAGTTGATGAGATATAGTACTCCGCCATTAATCATCTTTTCTCAAGTGAGTTTCTCATGGCCAAGAGTCATTATATTACCCGAGAGGGTTGGCATGCGCTTGATCAGGAATTGAAATATCTCTGGAAAGTTGAACGCCCCAAAGTTACCCAAGCTGTTTCAGATGCTGCTGCATTGGGGGATCGTTCAGAGAATGCCGAGTACATTTATGGTAAGAAAAGATTAAGGGAAATTGACCGCCGAGTACGTTTTTTGTCCAGACGTCTGGATGTACTGCAAATTGTCGATCCTGACCCGCGACAAGAAGGGAAAGTCTTTTTTGGGGCATGGGTAAAAGTTGAAAACGAGAATGAAGAAGAATACATGTTTCGTTTGGTGGGACCGGATGAATTCGATCCTGCTAAAAAGTGGATCTCCATTGATTCTCCGGTGGCGAGGGCATTATTGGGTAAGCAGGTTGATGATGAAGTCACGGTGATGACACCGAATGGCGTGGTGACTTACTGGATATTGGAAATTAGCTATCAGCCTTTGGCATAAGTCGTCTTAAAATACATGCGGTTAAGTTTCTATTGGGGTTATGGGTTTTCTGTGAAAGTGATGGATGTTGCGGGCATGGAGCATCTTGGGAGCTGAAACATGCAAGAGAGTTATAAGATCCTTGTTGTTGATGATGATATGCGCTTGCGGGCGTTACTGGAACGCTATTTATCCGAACAGGGGTTCCAGGTGCGCAGCGTAGCAAATGCAGAACAGATGGATCGTTTATTGACCAGAGAATCCATCCAATTGATTATCCTGGATTTAATGTTGCCGGGCGAAGATGGGTTGTCTATCTGTCGAAGGCTGAGAAGTCAGCATAATTCGATCCCGATCATCATGATATCCGCGAAAGGGGAAGAGATTGATCGGATTGTTGGGCTTGAAATTGGCGCTGATGATTATCTTGCCAAGCCTTTTAACCCACGTGAATTGTTGGCACGTATGCGTGCTGTCCTGCGGCGACAGGCGAAGGAATTGCCGGGGGCGCCGACGCCGGATGATGCGGTGATCAAGTTTGGGAAATTTAAACTTGATCTTGGAACGCGTGAAATGTTCCATCAAGATGGATTGTTACCTTTGACCAGTGGGGAATTTTCCGTGTTGAAGGTGTTGGTTTCTCACCCACGTGAGCCATTATCACGGGATAAATTGATGAATTTGGCTCGGGGACGAGAGTATGGTGCAATGGAGCGTTCCATTGATGTCCAGATTTCCCGTCTGCGTCGGCTGATTGAAGAAGATCCTTCCCATCCGCGTTATATCCAGACGGTTTGGGGGTTGGGATACGTTTTTGTTCCTGATGGAAACAAGGTATGAAAAAGCCCGGTGTGAAAAAGTTTTGGCTTTCTCTGCGTACTTTGTTTTTCCGTGTCCTGTACTTAGTGCTGGGCAGCTTGCTGTTCAGCTCTCTGGTTACCTTACTGCTGGTGGTATTAGAAGAACTCCCTTTTAACGCGGTATTTCCCTATCTCTTTATCAGTGTTTTTGCGGTGGCATTGTCGGTGTTCATGGTGTTCGGGCGATATTCCGCTGTCCAGAAACATTCATTGAAAGCCATGCAGAAAGCAGTTATCGACATGGGAAAAGGAAGAAGAGACTCATCAGTGCCTGAAATGGGGATGCCCGCGATTCGTTCCGTGATTAGGGCGCTTAACCAATTGTCGGTGGAGCTGAAATCACAGGAGAGCGATCAGGCGGTATTAATGGCTGGCGTGAGCCATGACTTGCGTACTCCACTTACCCGTATTCGTCTGGCGATGGAAATGATGGTGGGAAAAGATGATTTTCTGACAGAATCTGTCCATCAGGACATTGAAGAGTGCAATGCCATGATTGATCAATTCATTGATTATCAGCGGGCAGGGCAGGATATGCTGATGACATGCTGTGAATTGAATGGGTTACTTGAAGAGGTGATTACAGCAGAGCAGCGTTGCACGTCAGATACAGATATTGAAAATCGCTTAGTGACAAGTTCGATTTTCATTTTAGCCCATCCCTTTTCCATCAAACGGGTGCTGGTCAATCTGTTCACTAATGCCCGGCGTTATGGTAATGGGTGGATCCGCATCAGTAGTGGCTCAACCGAAAAATTTGGCTGGTTTCAAGTTGAGGATAACGGCACTGGAATGACGAAAGAAGAAGCCGCTGTTTTATTCCAGCCTTTTATGCAGGGAAATAATAGAAGTGAAATAAATAATAGACGTGAAATAAATAGTGGCGTGGGGCTGGGGCTGGCGATCATCCGCCGTATCATTGATAGCCACGGGGGAGATATTCAGGTGGGGAGCAGTGAAAAACAGGGGCTGTCCATTCGCGTATATATTCCGTTGAGTGAAATATGAGAACATCATTGAACGCAAAATAAGGCACAGCCGAAACCGCCTGTCATAAAAATGTCATAATTCATACATTTTATTGTCATTGAATTCACCTATTTTCCTTCTCGAATCATTTTATTACCTGAAAATCAGATTGTCAGCGATACCTGTCATTTGTTTTTCATTAATGATGCGTATCTCAGTAGAAGACCCAACAGGAGATAGTATGAAATCAATGCGTACCACTGTGGCGAGCATCATGGTTGCTGTATTTGCCATGACATCCCTGTCTTCATTCGCGGCCACCAGCTTGACGGGGGCAGGTGCGACATTTCCTGCACCGATATATACCAAGTGGGCGGATTCTTATCAGAAAGAAACGGGTAACAAAATCAATTATCAAGGCATCGGCTCTTCTGGTGGTGTAAAACAGATTATTGCCAATACCGTTGATTTTGGTGCATCTGATGCCCCGCTTTCTGATGAAAAATTGGCGACTGATGGCTTGTTCCAGTTCCCAACGGTAATCGGTGGGATTGTGTTGGCAGTGAACATTACCGGTATTAAATCTGGTCAGTTGGTTCTGGATGGTAAAACCCTTGGTGACATCTATCTGGGTAATATCAAGAAATGGAATGATCCGGCAATTGCAAAGTTGAATCCGGATCTCAAACTGCCAGAACAAAACATTGCCGTGATTCGTCGTGCTGACGGCTCAGGGACTTCCTACGTTTTCACGAGTTACCTGTCCAAAGTTAACAGCGATTGGAAGCAAAAAGTAGGAGCTGGCACGACCGTCAAATGGCCAACCGGATTGGGCGGTAAAGGCAATGACGGGATTGCTGCATTTGTTCAGCGTCTGCCGGGTTCGATTGGTTATGTCGAATATGCCTATGCGAAGCAGAATCACCTTGCTTATACCAAGCTGGTCTCCGCGGATGGTGCTGTGGTAGTACCTACCGAAGAAAACTTTAGTGCGGCGGCTAAAGGTGCGGATTGGAACAGCAGCTTTGCGCAGGATTTGACAAACCAGAAAGGCGATAATGCGTGGCCAATTACCGCTACTACATTCATTCTCATCCACAAGCAACAGGCAAACGCTGCCAATGGTATCGCAGTGCTAAAATTCTTCGATTGGGCTTATGACAACGGCAAACAACAGGCGAAGGAACTGGATTATGCCACCCTGCCGGAAGAAGTGGTCAACCAGGTACGTGCAGCATGGAAGAGCAACCTCCCCTTTTATTAAGGGGAAATCACCTAAAATGGGAATGAAGCGTATGGCCGAACGTAAAACGGCACTGAAAGCACCGGGCAAAAATGGTGACATTATCTTCAGCGCTCTGGTTAAGTTAGCAGCGCTGTTAACTTTATTTTTGCTGGGAGGCATTATCATTTCGCTGATCATTGCTTCCTGGCCGAGTATACAAGCATTTGGTTTTGCTTTCTTATGGAGCAAAGAATGGGATGCACCGGCAGGGTTGTTTGGCGCATTAGTACCGATTTATGGCACATTGATGACTTCGTTAGTTGCCCTGATCATTGCGGTTCCAGTAAGTTTTGGCATTGCCCTGTTTCTGACGGAGTTGTCCCCAAACTGGTTAAAACGTCCGTTGGGTGTGGCGATTGAGTTATTGGCGGCGATCCCCAGCATTGTTTATGGCATGTGGGGATTGTTTGTCTTTGCTCCACTATTTGCCACCTATTTCCAGCAACCCGTTGGTGACGTGCTTTCCAGCGTTCCCATCGTGGGGGCGCTGTTCTCTGGTCCTGCCTTTGGTATTGGTATTCTGGCAGCGGGTATCATTCTTGCCATCATGGTTATCCCCTATATCGCTTCTGTCATGCGTGATGTGTTTGAACAGACCCCTGTAATGATGAAAGAGTCTGCCTATGGCATCGGTTGTACAACATGGGAAGTGATTTGGCATATCGTCTTGCCTTATACCAGGAATGGTGTGATTGGTGGCGTAATGTTGGGGCTTGGCCGGGCATTGGGAGAAACAATGGCAGTTACCTTTATTATCGGTAATACCTACCAACTTGATAGTTTGTCTCTGTACATGCCGGGGAACAGTATTACTTCTGCATTGGCAAATGAATTTGCTGAGGCTGAATCTGGCCTGCATACCGCCGCATTGATGGAACTGGGACTGATTTTATTTGCCATCACCTTTATTGTTCTGGCGTTGTCAAAATTAATGATGATGCGTCTGGCAAAAAATGAGGGGCAGCGCTGAGATGACAACCATCAATGGGCAACCTTCACATTTAGTCGATACAGTAAACGAAGCGGAGATGAAAAGCCGTCGCCGTATGCAGTTATGGCGTCGTCAGAAAAATCGGCTGGCGCTGATGCTATCCATGATGACAATGGCATTCGGTTTATTCTGGCTGGGCTGGATTTTAATCTCCACCGTCACTAAAGGTATCGATGGTATGTCGCTGGCGTTGTTTACTGAAATGACGCCACCTCCCAATACCGAAGGCGGTGGGCTGGCAAACGCCATTGTTGGTAGCGGCTTGCTGATCTTCTGGGCGACGGTGTTTGGTACGCCATTGGGGATTATGGCGGGAATTTATCTGGCGGAATATGGTCGCCGTTCATGGTTGGCAGAAATTATCCGCTTTATTAATGACATCTTGCTTTCAGCCCCTTCGATTGTTGTCGGATTATTTGTCTATACGGTTGTGGTGGCAAAGGTGCAACACTTTTCGGGTTGGGCAGGGGTAATTGCGTTAGCACTGTTGCAGATCCCTATCGTTATTCGCACGACAGAAAACATGCTGAAATTAGTGCCGGATAACTTGCGTGAAGCCGCTTATGCATTGGGCACACCGAAATGGAAAATGATCTCTGCTATTACTTTAAAGGCATCGATATCAGGCATTATGACCGGTGTATTGCTGGCTATTGCCCGTATCGCTGGTGAAACGGCTCCACTATTGTTTACCTCGCTTTCTAACCAGTTCTGGAGCACCGATCTCAGCCAGCCGATTGCAAACTTACCTGTTACTATTTTTAAGTTTGCTATGAGTCCATTCTCTGACTGGCAGCAGTTGGCATGGGCGGGGGTATTACTGATCACCCTATGTGTACTGCTAATTAACATTGTGGCGCGTGCGTTGTTTGCGAAGAAAAAGCACTAATATTTTTTTCAAAGGAACAAAAGCAGAAGGTATTAAAGAGACAAATACTGATGAATAAGGCTAATGAGGTTATTTCAGTAAACAATATGGCAGTAAATAAAATCGCAGGAAGTAAAATTCAGGTACGTGATCTGAATTTCTATTACGGCAAGTTTCATGCACTGAAAAATATTACGCTGGATATCGCACAAAATAAGGTAACGGCATTCATCGGGCCATCGGGCTGTGGTAAGTCCACGTTACTACGTACTTTCAACAAAATGTATGAATTGTACGGTGATCAGCGCGCTGAAGGTGAGATTATTCTGGATGGCACCAATATCCTGACAGACAAGCAAGATATTGCCTTGCTACGTGCCAAAGTTGGGATGGTTTTCCAAAAACCAACACCATTCCCGATGTCCATTTACGACAATATTGCTTTCGGGGTGCGCCTGTTTGAAAAACTGCCCAGAACAGAGATGGATGAACGAGTCCAATGGGCGTTGACCAAAGCGGCATTGTGGAATGAAACCAAAGATAAATTGCATCAGAGTGGGCATAGCCTTTCCGGTGGCCAGCAACAGCGTTTATGCATCGCCCGTGGTATTGCTATTCGTCCTGAGGTCTTGCTGTTGGATGAACCCTGTTCAGCACTTGACCCCATTTCGACAGGACGCATTGAAGAATTGATCAGCGAACTGAAATCAGAATATACCGTAGTGATCGTCACCCACAATATGCAGCAGGCGGCTCGCTGTTCGGATTACACGGCGTTTATGTACCTTGGTGAACTGATTGAATTTAGCAATACTGATAGATTGTTCACCACACCGAAGATGAAACAGACCGAAGATTATATTACCGGCCGTTATGGTTAATACAGGGTATAGAAGGTACGGGGGCATAGCATTAGATGGACAATCTGAATCTCAGCAAACATATCTCCGGTCAGTTTACTGCTGAACTGGAACATATTCGTACAGAATTGATGACAATGGGTGGGCTGGTGGAAGAACAGCTCAGTAAGGCGATTCTGGCGATGCACAACCAAGACGAAGTATTGGCACAGCAAGTGATTGAGGATGACCAGAAGGTCAATATGATGGAAGTGGCGATTGATGAAGCGTGTGTCCGCATCATTGCAAAACGCCAACCGACGGCCAGTGATCTGCGTCTGATCATGGTTATTTCAAAGACTATTGCTGAACTGGAGCGTATTGGCGATGTTGCCAATAAGATTTGCCAGACCGCGCTTGAAAGATTTTCACATCAACAGCAATCTTTGCTGGTCAGCTTAGAATCATTAGGGCGTCATACGATCCAAATGTTGCATGATGTGTTGGATGCCTTTGCCCGTATGGATCTACAAGAAGCCATACGTATCTACCGTGAAGACAAAAAAGTGGATCAGGAATATGAAAGTATTATCCGCCAGCTAATGACCTACATGATGGAAGATCCCAGAACGATTCCGAATGTCATGACGGCTCTCTTTTGTGCCCGTTCTATTGAGCGCATTGGTGACCGTTGCCAGAATATTTGTGAATTTATCTTCTACTACGTTAAAGGGCAGGACTTCCGCCATATTGGTGGTGATAATCTGGAAAAATTACTGACCCAAAAAGAATAGTATTTATTCCAAAATTGAATAAATATAGTATTTTATATTATTTCATGTGCTATATCGAAATTGATAGCTTTTGTTGATATATAAAAATTAATAACTAACAGGGGTGTACAATGAAGATTCGCAACAACTCTCGCGTAGCGATTACTGCGCTGCTGACCAGCTTGGCATTGGTTTCAGGAGTGGCAAAAGCAGATAAACTTGATGACATTAAAAAAGCTGGCACGGTACGTATTGCGGTATTTGACAGTAACCCACCATTTGGTTTTATCGATCCTCAAACGAAAAAATTGGCAGGCTATGATGTCGATATCGCCAATGCAATTGCCAATGATTTGGGGGTAAAGCTGGAACTGCGTCCAACGAACCCAGCAAACCGTATCCCTCTGCTTTCTTCTAAGAAAATTGACTTAATTGCTGCTAACTTCACAATCACTGACGAACGCGCAAAACAAGTTGATTTTTCCATCCCTTATTTTGCGACTGGTCAGAAATTTATTGCCCGTAAAGGTGTTCTGACCAATCCGGACGATATTGCCAAACTGCGTATTGGTGCAGACAAGGGAACTGTACAGGAAATTACCTTGCGTGAGCGTTATCCAACCGCCAAAGTGATCTCTTATGATGATACACCGTTGGCATTTGCGGCTCTGAGAAATGGTAATGTTCAGGCGATCACGCAAGATGATGCGAAACTGGTTGGTTTGCTGGCAAACGTACCAGAAGCCCAGAAAGCCGATTTTGAAATTTCCCCTTTCAGCATTACTCGTGAATATCAAGCAGTCGCGGCTTCCAAAGGGGAAACGCGATTGGTTGATTCGGTTAACCAAACCTTACTGAAATTGGAAAAAGAGGGTGAAGCAGAGAGCATTTATAACCGCTGGTTTGGCCCAGACACTAAATCCGCTCAGCCGCGTGGTGATTTTAAATTTGCTCCGTTAGAGGATCAGGCAAAACAGTAATGTTCGTTTAGCAGTTTCTGTTTAGTGCTTCCATTTAAAAACACAAATTGATTAGCCCCGTTATTTCGGGGCTTTGCTGTTTGTTTATGTGGTGAATGATATGTTTGAGCAATTTATTACCGAGCACTTACTGGCTCCTGAATATCTGCAATGGCTTTGGCAGGGATTTCTGATCACCTTGTGGCTTTCTGTCTGTGTCATTGCCTCCTCCACTTTATTGGGCTTTGTGATTGCGGCGGTACGGGATAGCCAAATCAAGCTACTGTGCTGGCTGGTTACGGTTTACACTACTGTATTTCGTAACACGCCTCTGTTGGTGCAACTGTTTTTCTGGTACTTCGCTTCTGGGCAAATTTTGCCGCAAGCGGCGATGATGTGGCTGAATACGCCCCATGACACAATGATTTTTGGCCTGACACTGGAATGGCCATCCTTTGAATTTCTGGCGGGATTTATCGGATTAACTCTTTATTCAGCTCCGTTTGTTGCAGAAGAATTGCGGGCGGGCATCCAAGGAGTCGGACGCGGGCAAAAATATGCTGCCCATGCATTGGGTTTAACGGGCTGGCAGGCCATGCGTCACATTGTATTGCCACAGGCACTGAAAATAGCCATGCCACCCTTATTGGGGCAATACATGAATATTGTCAAAAATTCATCATTAACCATGGCGATTGGTGTGGCAGAACTCTCTTATGCTTCTCGTCAGGTGGAAACCCAATCCTTACAAACCTTTGAGGCATTTGGTGTGGCGACAGTGCTCTACATCGCTATTATTGCTGTGATGGAAGGTTGGGGACAATGGCGCCAACAGAGAACATTGGCGAGAGGGTATTGATATGGACTTTACTGTTATTGCAGAAAACTGGCGTTATTTGCTATTGGGAACCTTTCCTGATGGGCCATTGGAAGGGGCGGCATTGACGCTGGTAATCAGTATCATAGCGGGGACGATCTCCATTGTATTGGGTATTCTGGGTGGTGTTGCTCTGGCGATGCTGCGCGGCTTTTGGGGCAATCTATTGGCGGCAATACTGGGCTTCTTTCGCGCCATTCCGGTCATTATGCTGATTTTCTGGACGTATTTCTTGTTGCCTGTCGTATTGGGGATGGAGATCCCTGAAATTACGACCGTTGTCTGTGCGCTGGCATTAATTACTTCGGCTTATTTAGCACATGGCGTCAAAGCGGGAATTTTAGCGATTGGTGATGGTCAATGGCGGGCAGGGTTATCACTGGGTTTTAATCGTTGGGAAGTGCTTTGGCATATCGTTTTGCCGCAGGCATTGCGTATGATGGTGCCTTCATTTATCAATCAGTGGATTGCGTTAATTAAGGATACCTCATTGGCTTATATCGTTGGCGTCGCAGAATTGTCATTTCTGGCGACCCAAGTGAATAACCGCAGTATGGTCTATCCAATGGAAGTCTTCTTATTCGTTGCGCTGGTTTATTTTGTGATGTGTTTATCACTGGAGTTGATTGCCAATTATGTTGCCCGCCACTTCTCAGTGAGGCGTGAAAGAACAAGCAATCTTCGGGTTATAACGTAAAATTTTTGACCGTGGTGTCTCAAAATTAATATCTGGCAGGTATTTTCGTTATTGCATTCATTCCCTGCTGTGAGGCAGGGATTTTTTATTTACCACTTTATTTTTATTTCATAAAATTCAGAACAAAAGCTAAAAAATATAATTTCATTATTCAGTTTAATGCTAATTAATTCATAACAATAAGCCTTGCTGTGTAAAGTATTACACAGCAAGAGCGCAGTATTCTGTTAATCATTGTACTCCGGTTGAGGTTATTTATTATAAAAATAATTAACTCCATGAACCCGTTCCACCACCGACGCCTGTTATAAGGGAAATTGCGAGACCGGCGAAGGAGCCAAGCGCACGGCTATGTGAATCAAAGAAATGTAAACTAAAGGTTACGGGCGATGCCTGAAACGCGAAACTTACAGTATCAGAATAAAGTGTGTCTAAATTGTCTGTAAGAACAAATCCTTGTATAGTTGCAAGGCCGGGAGTCGTCAACCCTCCTGCTTTCCCGCGAAAAGCTTTTTTACCAACAAAATCTAGGTGTAGGTAAAACGTTAGATAAAAAATAAAGCTTTCTACTTGGCCTCCAGCTGAATATGCATCTATTCCTGAAGAAGCCATTCTTTTTGTAGCTTCATCAATAAGTTTGGGTTCTAGCTTCCCTTGCATAGTTTGTTTAAAATTTTCAATAAGTTTTAGTTTTATTTCATTTTGTTCTAATGTGTTCATAATATTACCTCTTTTATAGTTCATTGAATGTAGAGAAAAAACAATATCTAAAATATATGAATCTTATTATATTTAATTGTGACTATTTTTAATGATATAATATCATGATGTTATTATTTGTAGTATGGTAGGTTATGAAGAATACACCAAATATTATTTGGTTATATTTATAATGTTTTTAAGAATAATAAAATTATTTAAGTTAACAGATTAAAGAAACATTATTTAGAAAATTACCTAATTGATTCAATTAATGGCGTTTCTCTTTTCCAAACACAGCAATGAGCACAGAGGACAACAACAGCAATGTCCCTGCTGCGATCAATACCGACAGGAATGAGTGATTGAAAGCCTGTTTTGCTGCTTGGATCAGCGACAGTGCGGCCTCTCCCTCCTTTAGCCCTTCTGCGACAATAAGAGCCTCATCAATACTGTTTCGTGCCAATTCTGGGATGCTCATAGCAGCTGGAAGGGTGAATGAGGCAGAATAAACTGCGACCATCAGGCTGCCGAGAACGGCTATCCCAATTAGGCTTCCCAACTCATAGGCGACTTCTTCGATAGAGGCGGCGGTGCCTGCGTTGTTTTCTGGTGCATTCAGCATGATGGATGTGGAAGCGGCGGTCATTGCCGCACCAATACCAAATCCAATTATGCAAAATGCAGTGATTTGCACGAAAAGCCTGGATTGCAGGCCAGCGAGATAAACAAAGATCCCCAGTCCGGCAAAGGCGAGCGAGAGCCACATGATCCGCTCAGAGCCAAATTTTGGTATCGCAATCCCAGCCAGGGGGCCGGCAATAAAAGAGGCAATCGGAATGGGCAGAATAAATAATCCCGCCAGCAAGGGAGATAGGCCTATGGCGAGTTGGAAGCGTTGGCTAACAGCAAGTTCCATACCGACCAGTGCTGCAGTGGAAACGAAAGCAGCGGCAACTCCCGCGGTGAAAGTACGATTGCGGAAAAGCTTGAAATCGATCATGGGGGTTGATGAACTTAACTGGCGACGAATGAATATGGCCGTAAAAATAATGCCTACAATGCCCACTGTCGCGGCAGTTACTAATGAAGGTACTGGTTTGCTTAACTCCTTGATCGCATAGGTGATACTTACCAGGCCAATCATGATTTGCACAGAAGCAATAAGGTCAAAGGAATGGTCTGGATTGTTTGGGCTTTTAGAAATAACGACCAGTGCAAAGCCAAATGCAATGAGGGCAATCGGGATGTTGATCAGGAAAACCGAACCCCACCAGTAATATTCGAGCAGGAATCCGCCGATAACCGGACCAAGTGCGGCCCCGCCTGAAGCTATGGCAGACCAGATGCCAATGGCAAGTGCCCTTTCGTTTGGATCTTCAAACGCTTGCCGGACTATCGCGAGTGTCGCAGGCATCATCATTGCCGCGCCAAAAGCAAGCACCACACGTGCAGCAATCAGGGTGGCAGGATTGGGGGAAAATGCAGCCATCAGCGATGCAACACCGAAAATGGCTAACCCGTTAGTAAACAGTTTCTTTGCACCAAAACGGTCACTCAACGCCCCCATAGCGGGAAGTAACCCTGCAATGGTCAACGTATAGGCATTCATGATCCACAATTTCTCTGAAGCAGAAGCATGTAAATCATGTGTCAACCGTGGCAAAGCGGTGTATAGCACGGTCATATCAATAACAACTAAGAAAAGTGCACTGGAAATAATAGCAAGTACAAGCCAGCGGATATTCGATTTCATAAGCAAATTCACCAATGCGGTTCGGCAACTTTGCCGAACCTTGACTAAATTGTTGGCGATCATTATAAATACATGCGTATTTAATGAAAAGGGATTCGCATGGGACGACGTAAAACAATTGACCGGGAAGCTCTGCTGGATGCAGCGGAACATATTGTCACAACACATGGTGCTGCGGCTCTCACGATTGATGCGCTGGCGAAGGCGGTTGGCATTACCAAGGGGGGAGTGCAATACAGTTTTAGCACAAAAGATGGCCTTATTGATGCGATGTTTGAGCGTTGGGAGGCGAGTTATGATAAACAGTTTCATGAAATTGCCGGGAATGATCCCCACCCTCTAACAGCCGTGCGTGCGCATATTGAAGCAACCAAGCGATCTGATGAAGCATCGACCGCAAAGGCGGCTGGTTTGATGGCTACTTTATTACAAACACCAGAACATCTCGAATCAACCCGTATCTGGTATCGACAACGCATAGCAGGCTTGGACACAACGACGGAAGAAGGTCGGCAGGCGCGTTTGGCATTTTTAGCGACAGAGGGGGCATTCGTTCTGCGTTTCTTCGGTTTAATGGATATGACAGAAGATGAGTGGGGAAATATCTTTAACGACATTCTTGCTGCTATGTCACCCTGAATTTTTTTTGCAAGACCAATAACGGACTAATCGAATAAAATATCGTCACAAAATGAATTCCCTCAAGAATCATAATGTTATTTAACCTATTGATTACACGTGTCGCAAACGTTTTCTTTTTTTGCTGTTTCAGGGTAACGATTTATATGGGTTTCCTGTAGGATAGGTCGAAAACTTCGCTTTTTTTGGGAAACAATATTACATGAGCACAATAAATTCTGGCTCTGCTCATCGTCAGGGCTTGCTTCAGCGCGTGTTTAAATTAGGGGAACATGGCACAACAGTTCGTACTGAAATAATTGCCGGGCTGACAACTTTTCTAACGATGGTTTATATCGTCTTTGTTAACCCGCAAATTCTGGCGGTTGCAGGCATGGATATTAAAGCGGTATTTGTCACGACCTGTTTAATCACCGCAGTTGGCAGCATTATGATGGGATTGATGGCGAATCTGCCTGTTGCTGTTGCACCTGCGATGGGACTGAATGCGTTTTTTGCCTTTGTTGTGGTCGGTGCGATGGGGCTTTCATGGCAGGTGGCGATGGGGGCCATTTTCTGGGGTGCAGTGGGGTTGTTTATATTGACTCTCTTTCGTATCCGTTACTGGATGATCGCTAATATTCCATTGAGCCTGCGTGTGGGTATTACCAGTGGTATCGGTCTTTTCATTACCATGATGGGGCTGAAAAATGCGGGTATTATCGTGCCTAATCCCGACACGATTGTCTCAATCGGTAACTTTGCTTCCCATAACGTTTTGTTGGGAACATTGGGCTTTTTCATTATTGCCATTTTAGCGGCACGTAATTTCCATGCTGCGGTGTTGGTTTCGATTATTGTGACAACCGGCATTGGGTTGATGATGGGATATGTGGAATATCACGGTATTTTTGATCTGCCGCCTAATGTGATGAGCGTGGTGGGTAACGTTGATATAAAAGGCGCATTGGATGTCGCTTTGGCTGGCGTTATTTTCTCATTTATGCTGGTGAACTTATTTGATTCTTCCGGCACATTGATTGGTGTGACGGATAAAGCGGGTATTGCTGACAGTAATGGCAAATTCCCACGCATGAAACAAGCCTTATACGTGGACAGTATCAGTTCGGTGGCGGGTTCTTACATTGGAACGTCTTCGGTTACCGCTTATATTGAAAGTTCTTCGGGCGTTTCTGTTGGTGGTCGGACGGGTTTGACGGCGATTGTCGTGGGTATTTTATTCCTGCTGGTCATGTTTATCTCTCCACTGGCAAGCATGGTGCCTGCCTATGCCACAGCGGGAGCCTTGATTTATGTGGGCGTCTTGATGACTTCCAGCCTGACAAGGGTGAAATGGAACGATCTGACTGAATCCGTCCCTGCTTTTATTACCGCAGTGATGATGCCATTTAGCTTCTCCATTACCGAAGGCATTGCACTGGGTTTTATCGCCTACTGTGCCATGAAATTGGGCACGAGCAAATGGCGTGAAGTTGGCCCATGTGTTTTTGTCGTGACACTATTGTTTGTATTGAAAATGGTGTTTGTGGATGCCTACTGATCACGACCGAAACAGTGGTTAAGAGAAAGCCTGACAGCAATTTATGTCAGGCTTGCAACTTATCATTGAATATTTTTAGGTGCGACAAAGCCAATGCAAACAGTATCTAACTCAGCATTTGGTTGGGCTTGGAAGGAGAACTCTTCTTTGTGACTGAGCACCAATGATGGCCATTCTGCAAGCGTATGTTGAAAATCTTCCTCTGCACAACTCTTTCCTCGCTCTCCCACTAGCAAGGCACCATATTTCACAATATTGTCCTGTTTGATATGGCGGTTATAGATATTCGGTGGCGCACCATTATCTAATTCCCAGGGTTGTATCGTTTCTGGGTGATAGTGGCTATAAAATGTCAGCCATTGATGCAGATATTCGCCACCAACATAACGTAATGGTGTTGGATACAGTTCGTTCCAACGTTGATCAAGTTGGCTGGCAAAGGTTTTTATACCAACAAATTTTTGCCCCGCATCACGGACATTTGCCATCATTACACCGACATAACCAATCAACACGAATACCCCAAACACGGTCAATGCTCGTAATGTGCCTCGCAGGGGTTTGTTGGGAAAGACCGTTATCGATCCCACCAACAGTGCTGGCGAAACGACCATAAAAGGTTGTACCCATTCGGTCATACGTCCACCCTGATTGAAGGAGAACCAGCCGTAAATAATCAGCAGAGGCAGCAGTATCACGATATTAGCCAGCGCATTGGATTGCTGCCTGGGCCAGCCAATCCGGCCACCCAGCAGATAAATAATGACACTGAGGATAATTAACGGGTAGAACACGGAAAATAGGGCGCGTGTAGTATGTAAGTTGAATCCTTTCTGAATTTGGGAACCTACCCACTTAAATGCGACAAAGTCGTTATGCACCAGCCACCAAACATTCGGCAGTATCAGCGCGAACCAGATGACAATGGCGAGATAAAACAGTGGCTCCCGATAGTTGCGGCGTATTTTAGGCACAAACAGGGAGAGCAAAAAGACCGAGCCGACGATAGCAAGCGAAGAGTACTTTGCCATTGTTGCCAGCCCTGTGGTAAGGGCGAATGCCAGCCACCATTTGGGGTGATCGTCAATGGCCCGCAGAAAAAACAGCAATGCCCAAGGCCAGAGCATAACTAAAAGGTAATTATCATTATAAGGAATGATATCAAAATTGATGACACCGGATAGGTTCAAAGTCAGCATAGCAAGCCATGCGAGTACAACTTTGCCCGTCAACCGGAAAGCCAGTTGCCAAACCCCAAGCATACCGATGGCAATAGCAACAAAGTGGGTGAAATACCAATAAAAATTGAGAGAAATGTCACTGATAGAGATAGCGGGTAGCATAATAGCTCCCACTAGCCATGGGTTTTTGGGCGAACCCCATTCCCCATTAATGCCCCAGTTTAAAGCTTCTACGG
The DNA here is from genome assembly GCF_003610465.1 of Xenorhabdus ehlersii. Taxonomy (GTDB): domain Bacteria; phylum Pseudomonadota; class Gammaproteobacteria; order Enterobacterales; family Enterobacteriaceae; genus Xenorhabdus; species Xenorhabdus ehlersii. Next base: position 30,020 of record NZ_RAQI01000007.1, read on the forward strand.
CATCATAAGGAACGGTGGGATCGAGAGAGTAACTTGCTATTATCCACAAAACGGCATAACCAGTGACCCAAAGATACAATGGTATGCGATAAGAAGGAGTATCAAAAAAACGCATGGTAGTCTGATGATCATATTATTTGAGTTAAATCTATCTAGAATACTAGACGAAATTTAAACTATAGGTGAATGACATTGGATGTTAAAGGGAGTTTCTGTTAGATTCCGCCGAAAATATCTTGATAAAAATGAGTTGAGTCACAAGCTATGAGCCCGTTAAAGAAAAAATCACCAGCGAAGTTTTCCGCTGGTCAGCAAAAGCAAAAAAGAAAAAGTCGTGCAGAGCTGGATGCAGAAGGACGCGAGCGTAAGCGCCAGAAGAAACGTCGTGGTAATGGTAATCCGACCGGTAGCCGTCAGAGCGATAATGGCAGCAATAAAAAGCGTTCAGTAGTCAAACAGGAAAAAGATCCACGTATCGGTAGTAAAGTTCCGGTTCCTCTGTTCGTTGATGGGAAAGTCGCAGGTGAAAAAGCACCAACGGTGAAACCAACGACTAAGCCGGCTATAGAGCAACAGAAACCTCGCCTGTCCCCACAGGAAGAGCTGGAAATGCTGGAACATGATGAGCGATTGGATGACTTGCTGGCACGTCTTGAGCAAGGTGAAAAACTGTCCCAGGAAGACAATGCTTATGTCGACAATACGCTCGATCGCATTGATACCCTGATGGAAGAGTTGGGCATCGAGCTGGAAGAAGAGGACAGTGAAGAAGAACCACAGGAAGATATCATGCAATTACTGAAGGGTAAGTAACACCTTCAAGCAATGAATTGTGATCGTAAAAGGCGGGTTCATACTGATAACCATGATATTAATAACCACAGTATTAGTATGTTATTTATTGTGGTTATTGGGTAAACTATGGCAGCTATCGCGACGTAAGTGTCGGTTGCGCACGATCATCATGGCACGGCATTTCAGTTCCACGAAAATGTTGCGTTTTGATGGGCGAAAACAGCGGAAGGAATAAGCATGTCAGAGCAAGCCATTGTTTGGGATCTGCCTTTGATCCAAAAATACAACTATTCAGGGCCTCGTTATACGTCGTATCCAACAGCATTGGAGTTTAATCAACAGTACGATGCGACTGCTTTTGCACAGGCCGCTGCCCGTTATCCTGGGCGCCCGCTTTCCCTCTATATTCATATCCCGTTCTGCCATAAGCTTTGTTATTTCTGTGGTTGCAATAAGCTGGTTACGCGCCAAAAGCACAAGGCGGATGAATATCTGAATGTGTTGGAAAAAGAGATTGCTGCCCGTGCCAAATTATTTTCCCAGCGGAAAATTAGCCAGATGCACTGGGGCGGAGGCACGCCAACCTATCTGGATAAAACACAGATCAGCCGATTGATGTCGATGCTGCGCAACCATTTCCATTTTCTGCCCGATGCTGAGCTTTCCATTGAAATTGATCCGCGTGAAATTGAGCTTGATGTCATTGATCATTTGCATCACGAAGGCTTTAACCGCCTGAGTATGGGCGTGCAGGATTTTAATAAAGATGTGCAGCGCTTGGTTAATCGAGAGCAAGATGAAGCATTTATTTTCGAACTGATCAAACGTGCTCGTGAAACAGGCTTTACATCCACCAGCATTGATTTGATTTATGGTCTGCCGAAACAGACACCTGAAAGTTTTGCTTTTACATTGCAGCGGGTATTGGCATTGTCTCCTGATCGTTTAAGTGTATTTAACTATGCTCACTTACCGGATTTATTTGCGGCACAGCGCAAGATTAAGGAACAGGATTTACCAACTGCAACACAGAAGCTAAATATTTTGCACGAAACGATTGTGACCCTGACAAGTGATGGCTATCAGTTTATTGGTATGGATCACTTTGCTCGCCCTGATGATGAATTGGCAATTGCCCAACGCCAAGGCATCTTACACCGAAATTTTCAGGGATATACCACGCAGGGGGAATGCGATTTACTTGGTATGGGCGTTTCTGCGATCAGTATGCTGGGAGATAGCTATGCCCAGAACCAGAAAGACCTGAAAACCTACTACGCTGCGGTGGCAGCACAAGGCCATGCTTTGTGGCGTGGTTTAGCGTTGACACAGGATGATTGCATTCGTCGTGATGTGATTAAGGCGTTAATCTGTAACTTTCGGCTGAATTTTGCGGATATTGAGCAGCATTATGGGCTGAATTTCGCGGGTTACTTTGCCGAAGATCTGCAATTATTGGCACCATTGGCAGAAGATGGGTTGGTTGAAGTAACCGAATCGCAGATCCAAGTATCCCCGAAAGGCCGCTTGTTGATACGTAATGTTTGTATGTGTTTTGATAGTTATCTACGTAATCAGATGAGACAGCGGCAATTTTCGCGGGTGATATAAATATCAGTGAGAATAGGGTTGAGTGTGTTGCTGATTTGTACTAAATACGAACAGTATCCAGCGTGAGCTGCAACTATGAGAATTGGTCTCTCGACGGGGTTAATCTTTAACCTGACGGTCACTTGGGATAGCAAAGCAACATGTATCACAACCCCAGTTCCTTCAATTTCCGCGTTATTGTATTTCTTCCCCAGCCCAGCAGGCGAGCGGCTTCTTGTTTATGTCCATTTGTATATTCCAGTGCGCAATTAAGCAGAGTGCGTTCCAGCAATGGCAGAGCATCGGCAAGAAGATCGGTTTTTCCCTCTTTTAAGGCATGTTGCGCCCATTCAGCCAGCAGTTGTGGCCAATCCTCCGATGGTGATGTAGAGCGTGTAACAGAGGCGTTCCCTGCCTGCCCTGCGAGTTGGTTGCCAATCAGGTCAGCGGGTAGATCCTGTACCAGCACCTCCTTGCTTGCCGCCATCACGGTCAGCCAGCGGCAAACATTTTCCAACTGGCGGACATTGCCTGACCACGGCAGGCGCATCAAGGCAAGTTCAGTATCAGGATGCAGCACTTTGGCTTCAACACCTAGTTCTTTGGCGGTTTGTTGCAGGAAATGGTGTGCCAGACGAGGAATGTCTTCCACTCTGTCCCGCAAAGGGGGTAACTGAACACGAATCACATTCAGGCGATGGTAGAGGTCTTCCCTGAATTTACCTTCTGCAACACGTTGCTCAAGGTTCTGGTGAGTGGCGGCGATAATACGGACATTAACTTTCACGGGTGCATAGCCCCCGACTCGATAGAATTGTCCTTCGGCCAGCACTCGCAGTAGGCGAGTTTGGATATCCAGCGGCATATCACCAATTTCATCCAAAAACAGTGAGCCACCATTGGCTTGCTCAAAACGACCGTGACGTACTTGATTTGCACCTGTGAACGCGCCTTTTTCGTGACCAAAGAGTTCAGATTCAATCAGGTCTTTCGGGATTGCCGCCATATTCAGGGCAATAAATGGTGCAGAAGCGCGTGGACTATGACGGTGAAGGGCATGGGCAACCAGCTCTTTTCCTGTGCCGGATTCACCATTGATTAACACACTGATGGAGGAACGGGAAAGGCGGCCGATAATCCGGTATACCTCCTGCATGGCAGGGGCTTCTCCGATCATATCTGAAACTGATACCGGCAACTGCGGACTCGAAGCTGATTGATGTTGTTCCCGATAATGACTTAGTGCCCGTTCAACCAATGCAACAGTTTCATCAATATCAAAAGGTTTTGGCAGATAATCAAATGCACCGTGTTGATAGGCACTGACAGCGGCATCCAGATCAGAATGGGCAGTCATAATGATGACCGGAAGCTGTGGATGGCTCTGCTTTATCTGGTTGAGTAAACTAAGTCCGTCTAATCCTGGCATACGGATATCCGACAGAATAACCTCTGGATTACTTTGTCCTAGCGCGGTTAATACGGCATCGGCATTTTCAAAACTGATACACTCCATGCCAGCGCCACTCAGCGCCCGTTCAAGTACCCAGCGGATAGAACTATCATCATCAACGATCCAGACTTTTCCTCGTTGCATTGTCACCCCCTACTTAACGGTTATTTCTTGATCGGCAGGTAAATGGAGAATTCCGTATGTCCTGGCCAACTGGTAAATTCAATTTTGCCAGCATGTTGGTCGATAAGATTACGTGCTATGGATAAGCCAAGTCCAGTTCCTCCTGCATACCCGCTGACCATCGGGTAAAAAAGCGTATCCTGAATATTGGGAGGAATACCTGGCCCATTATCTTCAATATCAATTCGGGCTGCCAATCGGTAACGTTCACCCTGTAAGGTAATCTGGAATGCTGTTCGTGTTCTCAGGGTGATAATCCCTCCCTTCTCACCCAGTGCTTGTAGGGCATTGCGGGTGATATTCAGTAATACCTGCTCAACTTGGTCAGGATAATGTGCCAGCTCAGGCAAGCTCGGATCATAATCTTTAATCAGCGTGACATTGGCAGGCATTTCCAGTGAGACCAGTTGATAGACCCGTTCGACTACATGGTGAATGCTTTGGCGGGTTTGGGAGCCTGGATGCTGTGGCCCCAATAATCGATCAACGAGGTTGCGTAGCCTGTCTGCCTGCTCAATGATCACTTGGGTATATTCCCTCAAGGCCGGATCTGGCAGTGCTTTGGCAAGCAACTGTGCGGCTCCCCGCAATCCGCCAAGAGGGTTCTTGATTTCATGTGCCAGCCCCCGAACCAGTTCCCGCGCAGCCGCCTGCTGTGCTTGTTGGATCTGCTCTTGGCTTAACCGGCGTTGACTGTCCATAGATGCCAGTTCCAGCAGGATAAACTGTTCGGAAATTGGTTGGGCACTGAGCGACATCACATGAGAGTGATTATTGATCACTAATATGACTTCGTTATCGGTAAAGCCATGACCGTTGATCAAACTGGAACGCATCAATTCTGTATCCAGTGAAATATAGCTAAACAGGATGGGAAGAGGCGTGCCGAATAATTTACGGGAACTTTGTGCCAGAAGTTGCATAGCAGAATGATTGGCGTAGCGAATAACCAAATCATTATCCAGTACCAGGACGCTGTTTATCTGTGAGTCGAGAATCTGTTCTGCTTTGGGCAAACTAACCATTGTCATTCAGTTCCTGCACTTTTTTGGTGCATTGTAGCTTATTCAAGCATAGTTTGATAAATCCTTCCGCTCAGCATATATCCTCATGGGTAATACAATTGTGTATATATGAGGAAAAAAGCCCATCCAAGGATGGGCCAAAAGTTTCACGGCAACAAAAAAACAAGAGTAATGCCATCACGTTATGGGGCATTACCTGATAAGGCACTACACACTGTAATACAGTTCAAACTCCAGGGGATGTGGTGTCATGCGGACACGTTCAATTTCCCCATTCAATAAATTGATATAAGCATCAATCGTGTCGTCAGTGAAAACACCACCGCGTGTCAGGAATTCGCGGTCTGCATCCAATGCGGCCAGCGCTTCTTCCAAAGAAGAGGCCACAGTTGGGATCTCTTGGGCTTCTTCTGCGGGCAGGTCATATAAGTTTTTATCCATTGCATCACCTGGATGGATTTTGTTGATGATGCCATCCAAACCTGCCATCAACAGCGCAGAGAAGGCCAGATAAGGGTTCGCTGCGGGATCAGGGTAGCGCACTTCAATACGGCGAGCTTTGGCGCTGGCGACCACAGGAATACGGATAGAAGCAGAGCGGTTACGAGCAGAATACGCCAGCATAACCGGGGCTTCAAAACCAGGTACCAGACGTTTGTACGAGTTAGTGGTTGGGTTGGTAAAGGCATTTAGCGCACGGGCGTGTTTGATGACGCCGCCGATATAGTAAAGCGCCATTTCGGACAGGCCGCCGTACTTGTCACCCGCAAACAGGTTAGTGCCATTTTTGGACAGTGACATGTGACAGTGCATACCTGAACCATTATCGCCCACCAACGGTTTTGGCATAAATGTGGCGGTCTTACCAAATTTATGGGCAACGTTATGAACCACATATTTATAAATCTGGGTTTCATCCGCTTTTTTGGTCATGGTATTAAAGCGGGTGGCAATTTCGTTTTGTCCGGCAGTTGCGACCTCATGGTGGTGGGCTTCAACTACCAAACCCATTTTTTCCATTGTTAAGCACATGGCTGAACGCAGGTCTTGGGAAGAGTCCACAGGAGGAACAGGAAAATACCCTCCTTTAATGCCAGGACGATGGCCTTTGTTACCGCCTTCATAACGTGTGCCGCTGTTCCATGCAGCTTCCGTATCATCAATATGGTAGTAAGAGCCAGAGATGGAGCTGCCGAAACGGATATCATCGAACAAGAAGAATTCGGGTTCTGGCCCAAATAAAACGGTATCAGCAATATCGCTTGCCCGCAGGAAATCTTCGGCGCGTTTCGCAATGGAGCGAGGATCGCGGCTATAGCCTTGCATGGTGCCAGGTTCGAGGATATCACAACGCAGGATCAGGGTGGCATCATTAAAGAAGGGATCAAGCATCGCGGTGCTCGGATCTGGCATTAGCACCATGTCGGATTCATTGATACCTTTCCAGCCACCGATAGATGAACCGTCAAACATTTTGCCATCTTCAAAGAAGTCTTCATCAACTTGGTGGGCAGGAATAGTGATATGTTGTTCTTTACCTTTAGTGTCGGTAAAACGTAAGTCAATAAACTTCACCTGATGTTCTTCAATCATGGACAAAACATGTTCAGCGGACATACTGGCTCTCCTGGTTACGTCGGCCTGATAAAACAGGGCAAGAAATAAACTGTTTTATCTTAAAAGTTAAGGACAATTGTGGATCTCTGTGTGATCAATTTTATGAAACCACTATTGCCAGGAATAAATGCGAAAAGTGTGCCAATATTTAAAAAATATTTAATATCAATATGATAAAAATATATGGCGGGGGGAAGAGAAAAAAGTGAATAAGATAAGTGTGTGGTTTTAGGCGTTTTGCACCAAAGTGGTGAATAATGGCAGCGTGATTGCATTATTATAGTGCGACTGGCCGACTGAAATTTCGTGAACTTGCTCGTTACGTCATCAATTGATATGTTAATACTATATCAATTGACTATTTGGCTCTCCCCAACGTAAACGTAGTTGTCCCGCGTGACTTGAACTACATAATCAATCCAGCTCACCCCCTGTTCTAGCAGGTCACTGGTGACGCTACTGAGCTTGATTTCCAGCCAGATGGATGCCTCTTTATACCTCAATAGGTATAGATTCCAACGATGTTTCTAAATAAAGAGAAAACCACCAATACTGTACAACTTTTAATACCAGTGCAACCATCCAAAGTGTATAATGCTGCACTTTTGTTCGGCGGCGGCCAAGTAAAACAGAATTCTTTTTGTGTACTCAATCTGAGTACATAAATGATTTTAGCATTATTGGAATTTTTAAATGTCAAATGAAATCAGTAAATTAAGAAATATAGCAATTATTGCTCACGTCGACCATGGCAAAACCACGCTGGTTGATAAACTCCTGCAGCAGTCCGGTACCTTTGGGGAGCGTGCTGCAACAACTGAGCGTGTGATGGATTCCAATGATCTGGAAAAAGAACGTGGTATTACCATCCTTGCAAAGAACACTGCCATCAGATGGAATGACTATCGTATCAATATCGTAGACACCCCAGGCCACGCCGACTTTGGTGGCGAGGTTGAGCGTGTAATGTCAATGGTAGACAGTGTCCTGTTGCTGGTTGATGCGATGGATGGCCCAATGCCACAGACTCGCTTTGTAACCCAGAAAGCGTTTGCTCACGGCCTGAAGCCTATTGTGGTGATCAACAAGGTTGACCGTCCTGGTGCTCGCCCTGACTGGGTGGTGGATCAGGTGTTTGATTTGTTTGTGAATCTCGGTGCAACCGATGAACAGTTGGATTTCCCAATCATTTATGCTTCTGCGTTGATGGGGGTTGCTGGTAACGAGCATACCGATATGGCTGAAGACATGACTCCGCTGTATCAGGCAATCGTTGATCATGTTGAGCCACCTAAGGTTGACCTTGATGGCCCATTCCAGATGCAAATTTCGCAGTTGGATTACAACAACTATGTTGGGGTTATCGGTATCGGTCGCATTAAGCGTGGTATGGTAAAAACAAACCAAAATATCACTATCATCGACAGCGAAGGTAAAACTCGCAACGGTAAAGTCGGCAAGGTCTTTAGCCATCTGGGATTGGAGCGTATTGAGTCTGATAAGGCGGAAGCTGGTGATATCATCGCCATTACCGGCCTGGGTGATCTGAACATTTCCGATACCCTGTGTGAAGTCAATGCGGTTGAAGCGTTGCCAGCACTGGCAGTTGATGAACCTACCGTAAGCATGTACTTCTGTGTTAATACTTCACCGTTCTGTGGTCGTGAAGGTAAGTACGTGACTTCTCGCCAGATCCTTGATCGTCTGAAAAAAGAGCTGGTTCATAACGTAGCACTGCGTGTTGAAGAAACTGAAGATCCAGACGCCTTCCGTGTATCAGGCCGTGGTGAACTGCACCTGTCCGTTCTGATCGAGAACATGCGTCGTGAAGGTTTCGAGTTAGCGGTTTCCCGTCCAAAAGTTATTTTCCGTGAAATTGATGGCCGTAAGCAGGAGCCTTTCGAGCAGGTAACTCTGGATATTGAAGAACAGCATCAAGGCGATGTAATGCAGGCATTGGGTGAGCGTAAAGGTGAAATGCGTGACATGCTGCCAGATGGCAAAGGTCGCGTTCGTCTTGATTACGTCATTCCAAGCCGTGGCCTGATCGGCTTCCGTACTGAATTCATGACCATGACTTCGGGTACTGGTTTGTTGTATGCCACATTCAGCCACTATGATGACATCCGCCCAGGTGAGATTGGCCGTCGCCAAAATGGTGTGCTGATTTCCAACGGACAAGGCAAGGCAGTTGCTTACGCGCTGTATGGTTTGCAGGAGCGTGGTAAATTGTTCCTGGGTCATGGTACTGAAGTGTATGAAGGCCAGATTATTGGTATTCACTCACGTTCAAATGACCTGACTGTTAACTGTCTGACCGGTAAGAAACTGACTAACGTGCGTGCATCAGGTACGGATGAAGCAACAACACTGTCTCCACATATTAAGAAAACATTGGAGCAGGCGTTGGAGTTTATTGACGACGACGAGTTGGTTGAAGTAACTCCAGTGTCAATTCGCTTGCGTAAGCGTCATTTGACCGAAAACGATCGCCGTCGTGCAAATCGTAGCAAAGAAGTTTAATTTCTGGATTATGCGTTGCATATGACAGTTTGAACATCAACGGCTTAGGGCGCTTCGGTGCCCTGAGTTCTTTTATGATATCCCCTTCCAACCATTTTGTTATCTATTCCTACTGATCGGTCGGTAGCCAGTCAAGAGCTTCAACGACGATTTATAAGACGCTTCATAAGAAGAACAATTTATTTGTTTTTTTATCTCTTCATTCTTTTTTCTTAATAAAAGTATGATAAAAGTACTAAACAATAAGCGTCAGTCAGGAGGGATTATGCTGTATATTTTCGATCTGGGTAACGTGATTATTGATATTGATTTTAAAAGAGTACTGGCTGTTTGGAGTAATCTGAGTGGGACACCACTGGCAACATTGACCCCAAAATTTTCTCAGGGAGAGACTATTGAAAAACATGAGTGTGGACAAATTAGTGACACTGAATTTGCAGAAATGATGTGTGATGAAATGGAGGTCTCACTCAGTTTTGAACAATTTGCGGAAGGCTGGAATACAATCTTTATCGGTGTCAGGCAGGAAGTCATTGAGTTAATGAATAAATTGCGTGCTCAAGGGCATCGTGTGGTTGTGTTGTCAAATACAAATCGTCTGCATATTGATTACTGCTCAGTGCATTATCCTGAGATTGCAGTATCAGCGGATTTCCTTTACCTATCCCACGAATTGAGGATGCGTAAACCCAATCTTGATATTTTTAACTATGTGCTTGCAGTGGAAGGCGTGACAGCAGATCAAGCCATATTCTTTGATGATCTTTTAGAAAACGTCGAAGCAGCAAAAAAATCAGGCATCAATGCAATTCATGTGGCTGACAGGAGTGTAATCCCTGATTATTTTCAGTCACATGATTTCTCGCTTCCCTCAAAAAATTAACATCGTTTGCTTATTGCAACGGAATAACAGGCAAGAGAAATGATCGCATTAATTCAGCGTGTAACACAGGCAAAGGTTGTTGTTGAAGGTGAGACGATTGGAGAAATTGGACAAGGGTTGCTGGTGTTGCTGGGGGTTGAAAAAGACGATACCCCACAGAAAGCGCAACGTTTATGCGACAAGGTAATGGGATATCGGGTATTCAGCGATGAGCAGGGAAAAATGAACCTTAATGTTCAGCAGGCTGGCGGTAGTTTGTTGGTGGTATCGCAATTTACATTAGTCGCGGACACACAGAAAGGCTTAAGACCCAGCTTTTCTGGCGGTGCTGAGCCACAAAAAGCAGAAGAGCTTTATCGCGATTTTGTTGAACAGTGCCGTGTAACTGGTGTAAAAACAGAAAAGGGGAAATTTGCGGCAGACATGAAAGTCAGTTTGACAAATGACGGGCCGGTAACTTTCTGGTTGCAAGTATGATGTGTTTCAAGAAAGGGGTTGTTTCTATGTACCATCTGAGAGTACCTCAAACAGAACAAGAGTTGGAAATTTATTACCAATTTCGTTGGGAGATGTTGCGTAAACCGCTTCATCAGCCCGTCGGATCAGAGAAAGATGGTTACGATTCGATGGCTCATCACCAAATGGTGGTGGATGAACAGGGTAATCCGCTGGCTGTTGGGCGTTTATATATAAACGCGGATAATGAAGGCGCTATTCGTTTTCTGGCTGTTCATCCCCATGTGCAACGAAAAGGTTTGGGGACACTGATTGCGATGGCATTGGAATCGGTAGCCAGACAGGAAGGTGTGAAACGAATTGTTTGCGGCGCACGGGAAGATGCGGTTGATTTCTTCGACAAGTTGGGTTTTCAAAACCGTGGTTTGATCAATGGTGCTAAGGCGTCACCGATTAACCACTTCCTCATGATAAAACCGATAATAAGCCTTGATGATATCTTGCACCGTCCTGATTGGTGTGCAGAGTTGCAGCAGGCATGGCATAAGCAAATCCCTTTGAGTGAAAAGATGGGGCTGAGGATCACCCAATATACCGGGCAACATTTCATCACAACGATGCCCGAAGCCGGAAACCAGAATCCACATCATACTATTTTCGCCGGTAGCTTATTTTCTCAGGCCACCTTAACGGCATGGGGATTGATTTGGTTGTTGCTACAGGAGCGCCAGTTAGGGGGAGATATCGTTTTGGTGGATGCCAATATTCGTTATCGGCGACCGATTACAGGGCGCCCCTGTGCAACTGCCGATTTCAATAATATGAGCGGAGACCTTGCCCGTCTTGCCCGCGGCAATAAAGCCCGCGTAACGGTGGAAGTGCAGGTTAGCGGTGAACATGGCGTAGGTAGTGTGTTCACCGGTACTTATATCGTCCTGCCTCCCGAACGTCTTACTAAAGCTTGATTTTTGCGCAGGTTTGGCTCTCCGTAGAATGGCCTGTTGTTGAGTTCCCAGCTTCAGGGTTATCTACGGAAGAGGGGACTGTTAGGGTACAGCGGTTCGTTGAGATCAAACCTTGCTCAACAGATTGTGACTCTTTGTCCGATGATTTATCTTCAGCAACTAATGTCCCGGTTATTGTTCCCTTCACATCGTCAGCGGAGAGATCTCCCGTGATAGCGAGTGAGAAATTTCCTTCTCCCTGAATCTTAAGCGGTATCCAACCCCATTGTGGCAAGATGTTCAAATCCGCATTCATACCTTTGAAATTGAGGTTAAAAGGCGTATGAGCAGTTTGTTGTTCCGCCGAGCCAGTAACTTGCAGCAGTCCTTCATGTGTAAAGCCATTCAATTTATCAATGATGACTTTGCCGTCGGTGGCGTGTAGTTGCAGATAAGGACGGGTTATTTCGATTTTGTTAAATGTTCCCGCAGCCGCTTGCAGCGATGCCTGACCATTCCACAATCCCCACTTGCCATTTTTCAAGATATCCATATTGTCAATATGGGCTGAAAGAGTGGTGAGCTGGAACGGGAAATTGGGATTGGTATCAATCAGCAGCGTATTATTGATAGTAATATCATTGAGTTTTACTCCTGAAATCCATTCTGGCGCAGGCTGTTTGAAATAGTTGAGCCATGTTGGTGGCAGAGCATAAAGCAGCCCTGTTACAGAGCTCTCTTTGAGGGTAAGGAGCCGACTTTTGCGATCCCATTGAGACTGGATATTGAACAACCCTTTTTGATAGTGGGTTGTCAGGTTTGCGATGGTAAAGGTATCACCAGAAAAGCGGAATTTTCCAAGCGTGTCGCTGAACTGTGCATTATCCAACGTCATGTTCATCGCATTAAAATCAATCAACCCATCTTCGGCGCTCCAACTGCCGTTGACTAAGCCTAAATTTTTGATGGCGCTATCCAGATAATCAACAGACCAATTTTGCCCTTGCAGTTTGGCATTAGTGATATTGAGATTTTTGATATACATAGCCGGCAGATGGCTGATTTTTTCTTTCAACTCACCCAGTGTCATTGGTGTTTGCCAGCGAATGTCACTGAGCAGGATATTGTTCCAGCGCCAACTGCCGTCCGGCAATTGCTGACCATCGCCAGAAATGGCGCCTCGCAGAAATGTTGCGCCAAAAGAGTCGATAGTCAGGGCTTTATTCTGGTAACTACCTTGTACAACGGCGTTTTTAACAGATATGTCATTTAAACGGATCGTACTGGCACTGAATTGATATTTTCCATTACCAAATGGGTTGCCCACAGCAGGAACCCAAGGTGTAATTCCGCCTGTGATATTCTCCCCCTGGATACGCGTGTTGGGACTCTCTAGCTGAATATTCATCTGGTTTAGTTGCAGGATATCCGCTTGTAAAAGAGGAGGAAGCTGATTTCCAGAGAGTATCAATGTCCCTTGTTGCAATGTCAGACGACGGAGATTTTGGGGGGACAGTAAATGCTGCCATTTGAAATCGAGATTAATGGTATCGGCATTGAGTGAGAAAGGACTTTGTTTGTCACTAATGTCAATGTAGTTAAGTGATATGGTAGCAGGCTGCTGCCAGCTATGGCTGATGTGTTCAATACTGACTTGATAATGTCCTTGTCTGCTGAGCCATTGGCTTAACTGTTTGGCTCCCCAATGCGTCTGGGCAACAACATAAATAACTATGATTGCCAAAATTAGCACTAATAGAAGAGTGACAAAAAATTTCCCTAACCACCTCATATTTCACCTCAACAGTGTGACCTTCCAATAGAAGTCCTTTTATGCCGTAAAATAGAGCAGCACTCAATAGAGGATTTAGCTAAAAAAGAAAACTCCCGCGAGTAAGGCGGGAGAAAAGTATCATATAAAAAACGGCTAATTATTTATCTTGGGGAAAAATTAGGTTAAGCAGAATGGCGGTTAACCCACCTGCGGCAATACCTGAAGAGAGTAAATTTTTCACCCAATCAGGGGCAAACTGTAAAATCAGCGGTTGTTGAGAGACACCTAACCCGACGGCCAGGGACAGTGCGATGATCATAATGGAACGTCGATTCAGAGGTTCACGAGAAACAATTCTGACACCAGATGCGGCGATAGTACCAAACATCACAATCGTCGCCCCTCCCAGAACAGGCTCAGGAATATGTTGTACAAAACCAGCCACAGCGGGAAACAGCCCCAATAGAATTAACATTAAAGCAATCATGTAACCAACATAGCGACTGGCAACACCGGTTAGCTGGATCACACCATTGTTCTGGCCAAAACAGGAGTTTGGAAATGTATTGAACACGGCTGACACCATAGAATTGAGGCCATTTGCCAGCACACCGCCCTTGATACGTTTCATATAGAGCGGACCACTGACAGGCTGTTCAGAGACATCTGAGGTAGCTGTGATATCACCAATCGTTTCCAGTGATGTCACCATAAAAATCAGAATCAGTGGGATCAACAGATTCCAGTCAAAAGACAAACCATAGTAGAGTGGCGAAGGGACGGTGATGATTGGTGTACCTTCTTTTGGTGTTGAAACGGGCAACATATCCATGTACCAGGCCAGCAGATAACCCACTGCCATGGCAATGACCAGAGAAGCGACACGCAAGTAAGGGTTATTTTGGCGATTCAGTAACACGATGACGGCAAGAACAGTTCCTGCAAGCAGCAGGTTTTCAGGTGCGCCAAATGTGCCGTTTTGAATTGCAGAATAACCGCCACCAATCGAAGTTAACCCCACTTGAATTAACGACAGGCCAATAATCATCACCACGATACCGGATACCAGCGGTGTAATGATCCGTCTTGCTAAATGCAGCACTCGTGAAAGCAGCACTTCCGTCATTGAGGCGAGCATCAGTGTACCGAACAGAGCTGCCATCATGGTGGGAATATCCGCACCGCCATTTTTTAATGCTAAGCCACCCATAATCAGTGGAGCAACAAAATTAAAACTGGTGCCCTGAATTGAAAGTAATCCAGAGCCAATGGGTCCCCAAGAGCGAATTTGAATAAGTGATGCCAAACCTGAAGCAAACAGGGACATACTGATAATACGTTGGGTATCCTGTTCTGGAAGCCCCAGAGCCTGGCAAATCAGCATTGCTGGCGTAATAACAGCTACAAACATTGCTAGTAAATGTTGGCATGCAGCAAATAGGGCATGTGGGAACGGTGGTTTATCTTCCAGGCGATAGATAAGTTCATTGTTTGATTTATTGGGAACTTCTGATGAATTGGATTCACGGGGTAAATTGACCATATTGTGAAATTCCAGATAGACAAAAAGTGCATTTTAACGATTCTTATCATCAAAGCAATCGTTTGCTTAAAGTTTTCATAATGAAATACAAATTAATTTCGTCACATTTTTAAATGTTTTAACTTGTGTTTATGCGTAATTTTCTTTCTAATCCAACCCTTACCTGCTCTTGGCGTTTTTATAGGATGATTATAACGTCACATTAAATTCACATAATATTAACAATGGATGAGGTACATCGATGTATCATCTGGATATTTATGGCACGCTCGTTGCTGCCACACTGGTTTTGCTACTAGGAAGAAAACTCGTACAATCAGTCCCATTCCTTGAGAAATATACGATCCCTGAGCCAGTCGCAGGTGGATTATTGGTTGCGCTAGTTCTGCTGGCGGTTAAACAATCCACGGGTTGGGAAGTCAGTTTTGACTTGTCTCTCCAAGAGCCTCTCATGTTGATGTTCTTTGCCACCATCGGCTTGAACGCTAACCTTGCCAGCCTGAAAGCAGGCGGAAAATTCTTGGTCATTTTTGTCTGCGTGGTTGTTGGCCTGTTATTTGTACAGAACACCGTAGGCATTGCGTTGGCGAAAATGCTTGGTCTCGATCCATTAATGGGATTGCTGGCAGGCTCTATTACACTGTCTGGTGGGCATGGAACAGGAGCCGCTTGGGGCAAGGTATTCACTGAACGCTATGGTTTTGAAAATGCTACAGAAGTGGCAATGGCATGTGCAACATTCGGTCTGATTTTAGGTGGCTTAATTGGCGGCCCAGTTGCCCGCATGTTGGTGAAAAATACCAAAACTCCAGGATTGGGAGCTGAGGATACCGAGCTGCCGACGGCATTTGAGAAACCTTATACTGGTCGGCTTATTACGCCATTAGTGATGGTGGAAACTATTGCTATGGTTTCCATTTGCTTATTGGCCGGTAAGTTTATTGAGAAACTGCTACAAGGCACAGCCTTTGAATTACCGACATTCGTATGTGTCCTGTTTGTTGGTGTCATTCTCAGTAACGGCTTATCCCTGCTTGGTTTTTATCGGGTCTTTGACCGAGCGGTGTCGGTCTTGGGTAACGTTAGTTTATCGCTGTTCCTGGCAATGGCATTGATGAGCCTGAAACTGTGGCAGTTGGCTTCCCTTGCGCTGCCAATGTTGATCATTCTTGCCGTGCAAGCAGTGGTTATGGCTTTATATGCTGTTTTCGTCACTTACCGCATCATGGGCAAGAATTTCGACGCGGCAGTCTTGTCAGCCGGCCACTGTGGTTTTGGCTTAGGGGCAACACCAACAGCCATCGCGAATATGCAAGCGATCACCGACCGTTTTGGACCATCGCATGTGGCATTCTTACTCGTTCCCATGGTGGGGGCATTCTTCCTTGATATTGTCAACGCTGCTGTCATCAAATTGTATCTGTTATTACCGGTGTTCCCATCTGTAGCAGGTTAAATTAATTTACTTTTGGTTCGCTCAATATCTTGGTGAAATAGGCCGCTGAAATTCTCAGCGGCTGGAACTTAAGCATGACTATATTGAGAACGCTCCGGCAACCAGCGTTCAATTAGCGCCTTGGCATGTTCAGGGTAGCGTTGGTGGATATAGTGGGCGATACGCTGAACTTCAGGAAGCATACTTTGATCCCGTAATAAATCCGCGATCCTGAATTCTGCATTGCCCGTTTGGCGCGTACCAAGTAATTCACCTGGCCCGCGGATCTCCAAATCTTTCTGGGCAATCACAAAACCATCGTTACTGTCCCGTAAAACTTGCAGGCGAATTTTGGCTGTATTGGTCAGTGGAGTTTTATAGAGCAGGACACAGTGAGAAGCGATGGCTCCACGCCCGACGCGTCCTCGAAGCTGGTGCAACTGGGCTAACCCTAGCCGTTCGGGATTGTCGATGATCATCAGGCTGGCATTGGGCACATCTACCCCGACTTCGATTACTGTCGTGGCAACCAGCAATTGTATTTCACCTTGTTTGAACGCCTCCATGACGGTTTGTTTTTCTGCCGGTTTCATCCGCCCGTGCACTAAGCCGATTTTCAATTCAGGCAATGACAGTGTCAGCTCTTCGCTGGTTGCTTGCGCTGCTTGCGCTTCTAGCACTACTTCCGAATCTTCGATCAAGGTACACACCCAGTAAGCCTGACGGCCTTCATCCAGACAGGCGCTTTTGATACGTTGGATAATGTCATTCCGGCGAGTATCCGGGATGGCAACCGTTGTGACTGGTGTTCGGCCTGGTGGCAATTCATCAATGATAGAAGTATCCAGATCGGCGTAGGCGGTCATTGCCAATGTGCGTGGAATAGGGGTTGCAGTCATGATCAATTGATGGGGATAGAAGCCTTGTTCGCGCCCTTTTTCCCATAATGCCAGACGTTGATGAACACCGAATCGATGTTGCTCATCAATGATAACCAGTGCTAATCCGGCAAATTTTACTTGCTCCTGAAACATGGCATGAGTACCGACAACCATGCTTACTTGACCGCTTGCTATCGCCTCTTGCTGTGCCTGACGTGCCTTGCCTTTCTGTTTGCCAGCCAACCAACCGACCTGAATACCGAGTGGTTCAAGCCATTGACGGAAGGTATTGGCATGTTGCTCTGCCAAAAGCTCAGTTGGTGCCATCAGAGCCACTTGTTTGCCGTGAACAATGGCACGGACGGCTGCCAGTGCTGCCACCAATGTTTTTCCCGAACCGACATCCCCTTGTATCAGACGCATCATGGGGACATTTTTTGCCAAATCATGTTCTATTTCTGCAACGACACGGGCTTGTGCGCCTGTGGGTGAGAATGGTAACTGGCTCAGAAGCTTCTGCTTTAGCGAATCATCTGCCGTTAAGGGGGATGCATGAAAGCGCTGGGTTCCAGCCCTGACTGCCAACATACTTAAATGATGCGCCAGCAATTCTTCCAGAATCAACCTTCGCTGGGCTGGATGTCGGCTATTCTCCAAATCGGCCAGAGAAGTATCCGGCGGGGGATGGTGCAATGTACGCAGTGCATCAGGCAGGCTAATGATATTCTGGCTAAATTCTTCCGGCAGCAATTCATTTATGGCACAGGTAGTTAATATTTCCAATGCCTGATCGATTAACTTGCGCAGCGTCGTCTGGCGTACTCCCTCGGTCGTGGGATAGATGGGGGTTAACGTCTCTTGCAGGTGGATACGGCTGGCGTGTTGCTGGACTTTATATTCAGGATGGATAATCTCTGGCCCTTGATTGCCGCGACGAATTTCCCCATAAGCAACAATGTGCTTTCCTGCGGCCAGATTATTTTTCATGGCGGCAGTAAAATTGAAGAAACGCAGGGTCAATATACCTGTGCTATCACTGATTTGGCAGGTCATGATGCGCCGACGCCCAAACGTCACATTGGTGCGTAATATTTCACCTGTTACCGTAGCATAAGTACCGGGCAGTAATTCATTAATGGTATACAGGCGGGTTTGATCCTCATAACGGAGAGGCATATGCAAAAGCAGATCTTGTAGATTGACCAACCCTAACTTAGCGAGTTTAGTGACCTGATTGGCTCCAACACCACGCAATGTGGTTAAGGGGATGGCATCAAGTAGTTGGCCTTTCATACGATTTCTCCGTCAGTGTGATTTATTTCCTTGCTGATGGTGCAGTTGTTTTTTGCGCGGCTGATGTTGCTTGCATAGCTGACCACCATGATTCACTTGCGATAATTTGCCCTTGTTTATCTATCAAAGGTTGCTCCAGGCCCTTACGACGAGAAACAGCAGCCAACACGGGATATCCTCCTTCGAACAGTAACCTTTGCTGTTCCTCTTCTGGCAGAATGCTTTTCTCCCGTTGGTACATGTCTGCCAATTGGCGCTGCCGTTGTGCTTCATACAGAATCAAGGCAGAGGCGACAGAGACATTCAATGATTGCACCATACCTGCCATCGGAATAATGATATCGTGATCTGCCAGGGCGATGGCTTGTTTTGAGATACCTTTTTTCTCCTGCCCCATAATGATGCAGGTAGGTTTAGTGTAATCAATTTGACGGAAGTCGACGGCTTTATCAGAAAGATGGGTCGCCAGCACTTGCATTCCATCAGATTTAAATTGGTGAATAGCCTGTTCAGTTGTGGAATGTGTTTTCACCTGAACCCAGCTATTACTACCCGCCGCCGAAGAGAGCTGGGTTCTTAATTGCTCAGTAGGCCAAATAGCATGGATTTGGTGAATACCAACAGCATCCGCAGTACGAATAACGGCGGATACGTTATGGGGTTTGTGAACTTCTTCTAAACAGATTGTCAGGTCAGGTTGACGCATTGCCATCATCTGGCAAATGCGTGCGTAACGTTTAGGATTCATAACCTCTAGTTTCGGTTACGGCTGACTCGCATCACGTCTGGCATGATACGTATCTTACGCATGATATTCGCCAGCTGGATACGGTCTTTGGTCGTCAGCCTGATGAAAGCACAATAGACACGGCCATCTTTTTCCTCTGTATTCATGCTTTGAATACTGGAGTTTACATCGTTAATGGCAGCAGTCAGATTTGCCAATGCTCCCTGATGGTTAAACATATCGACTTTAATTTCAGCAATAAAATCGCTATTGATATCTTTATCCCACTCAACAGGCATGAATTTTTCTGGTTCTTTCTGATATCCACGGATATTGCGACAGGATTCGTGGTGGATTACCAAACCTTTTCCGGGGCTGATATGGGCAATAATCGGGTCGCCTGGAATTGGGCGACAACATTTAGCAAAGGTAATCAAAATACCATCAGCGCCCTTGATAGGCAGCTTACGGGAAGTATTGCTGTTGTTGTGCGGTCCTTTTTCCGGTGAGCCCAATAATAAGTTGCGGGCGACAACCACGCTCATGGCATTACCCAATCCGATTTCCGCCAACAAATCATCCAAAGTAGCGAGCTTCATCCTTGCCAGCTCTTTGTTGATATTTTCTTGCGGAATATCGGCAACTTTGGTGCCGTTACCGAGTGCATGATTGAGCAAACGACGCCCCAAACTAATGGAATCATCCCGTTTCAGATTTTTCAATAACTGGCGGATCTTGGCACGTGCTTTGGAACTAACGACAAAGTTCAGCCATGCAGCATTAGGGCGAGCCCCTGGCGCAGTAATAATTTCGACAGTTTGCCCACTGCTAAGCGTTTGTGAGAGAGGATAAGGCAGACGATCAACGCGTGCACCAACACAGGCGTGGCCGATATCGGTATGGACGGCATAAGCAAAATCGACAGGGGTCGCGCCAGCCGGTAACTCAACAATTCGTCCTTCAGGGGTAAAAACGTAAATCTCATCAGGGAACAAATCAGATTTAACGCTTTCAATAAATTCAAAAGAGCTGCCGGCACTTTGCTGGAGTTCCAATAGGCTCTGCATCCAGCGTTGGGCACGAACCTGCGCAGTTGTACCGGATTCCCCTTGTTCTTTATAGGCCCAGTGTGCGGCAACCCCCATTTCCGCCATTTGATCCATATCTTCGGTACGGATCTGAACTTCGACGGGCACCCCATGCGGGCCTATCAGGGAGGTATGGAGGGATTGGTAACCGTTGGCTTTAGGGATGGCAATATAATCTTTCACTCTGCCGGGGCGTGGTTTGTACAAACTGTGCATTTGCCCCAATACGCGGTAGCAGGTATCAAGATTATTGACGATGACACGAAAGGCGTAAATATCCATGATGGAATGGAAACGCTGCTCTTTCAGACGCATCTTACGATAGATCGAATAGAGATGTTTTTCACGGCCACTGACTGTGCATTTGATACCGGCATCCGTTAACCTGCCTTCAATCTCCGACAGAATTTTCTGGATCATCTCTTTGCGATTACCGCGAGCGGCTTTCACAACTTCTTTAATTACGCGATAGCGGTTTGGATACAGGGCTTCAAACCCAAGTTCCTCCAGCTCGGTTTTTAGGTGATGAATACCCAGACGATGAGCCAGCGGACTATAAATTTCCAGCGTTTCCCTGGCAATGCGCCGCCGTTTATCGGGGCGCAGGGAGCCAAGGGTTCGCATATTGTGAGTACGGTCTGCCAGTTTGATCAAAATGACGCGGATATCCTGCACCATCGCCATGATCATTTTGCGGAAGTTTTCAGCCTGTGCTTCCTTTTTGTCGCGGAAGTTCAGTTTATCCAGCTTGGATACACCTTCCACCAATCCGGCAACGGCCGTGCCAAATAACTGTTCTATATCCTGAAATGTTGCAGGAGTATCTTCAATGACATCGTGCAAAAGTGCCGCCATAAGTGTTTCATGGTCAAGGCGCATTTCAGCCAAAATACAGGAAACGGCGACGGGGTGAGTGATGTATGGCTCACCGCTGGAACGGGTTTGCCCTTCGTGAGCATCCCGCGCAACCACATAGGCCTGTTTAAGCAGATCAATTTGATCTTCAGGCAAATATTTCAGAACCAGCTGATTCAGGCTTTCAAACAGGTACAAGGCAGACCTACCGTAAAATTAACGACGACCTTCAGCGATGGCAGAAACGGCTTTGATTTCTGCGGCTTCTTGCTCTTGCTGTTCCTGGCGCTCACGAACATCGAGAATTTTGTTGTTGATAAGACCTTGCTCGATTTCACGCAGGGCAATAACAGTCATCTTATCGTTTTCTTCTGGAACGAGGGGATCTTTGCCACCTACTTGCAATTGGCGTGCTCGGCGAGCAGCGACCAACACCAGGTCAAAACGGTTACCAATTTTTTCTACTGCGTCTTGAACAGTTACGCGTGCCATATGAGTGCTACTCCACAGATAAATAAATGACTGGGCATAATACTGAAACTTGGTTCAGTCTGCCAATAATTTGCTGATTAAGGCATCATGCCGCTGGGTCTGACGATCTAATCGTAGACGCTCTGAACGAATAATAGATTGTAAATCGGCCAATGCCGTATTGAAATCGTCATTGATGATGACGTAATCATATTCGTTGTAATGTTCCATTTCCGCGACAGCCTGAGCCATTCGTTTGGCAATGATTTCTTCGCTGTCCTGACCACGCCCACACAGGCGGCGGAGCAACTCTTCCTTAGAGGGTGGAAGAATGAAAATGCTGCGAGCTGTTGGCATTTTCTGGCGGATTTGCTGTGCACCTTGCCAGTCAATATCAAGAAAAACATCAACGCCACTGGCGAGTGTATCTTCGATGACTTTTCGGGATGTGCCGTAATAGTTACCAAAAACACAGGCATATTCCAAAAATTCATCATGGTTGATCATATTTTGAAATTCATCCACCGTGACGAAAAAATAGTGTTCACCATGATTTTCGCCTGGGCGAGCTTGCCGTGTCGTATGCGAAACAGAAACCTGAGTGTCATACAAGGGCTGGGTTTTTAATAAAGCCTGAATAAGGCTTGATTTGCCTGCTCCACTCGGCGCAGAAACAATATATAACGTTCCTTGGTTCATGATGATTTCTTGACTGATTGGGTATAAATAAATGCAAGCGCAGGAATATAAGATCCCGCATAGTATACACGGATACATTAATCCATGCAGCGCTACAATACATGCCAACAGGTATTTCACCAAAATATTTTCTTAACAAACTGGCATTAATGAGATTTTTTGCGAGACATTTTCAGCAAAAATAGTTGGTTGCAGAAATTGCATATTTATTTTTCGAAACTTCTCGCAAACTTCTTTTTTGCCACTTGGTAAAAATTCTCCTGCTTTTTATTCTCTGTCCGTGTCTTGGAATCAATTTTTAGGAAGCCGTTTTAAGGAAGCCAAGGAGCAAGGATGCTTAATTTTCTCGTCAGTTTTTTAATAACAGTATGGATATTGCTATCTGGTATGCCAATGGCATTTGCAAATAAGGTTCAGTGTCCTGACTGGCAACAAGAAAAATTTCAGAATGAAATTAGGCACCTGATACAGCAGGTGGCTAAGTGGGATCATCTTTATCGCCAGCAGGGAATTAGTGAAATAGATGATGAAATTTACGATCAATTATTGGAAACCTTGAGAATTTGGCAAAGTTGTTTAAATCACGGATCAGACAGCACTTTACTCTCTGTTAGCCCTGTTGCCGACATTTCTGTGATTCCTGTGTTTTCCTCTGAGATACAGGCAGGGAAACAGCTTCATCCTGTCCAGCATACAGGCTTGCATAAGTTGAAAGGAATACAGGAGATTCGACAGTGGTTTCAGGGGCGCACAGGGGTGTGGCTGCAACCTAAAATCGATGGTGTTGCGGTGACTTTGGTGTATGAAAAAGGTCAATTAGTGCAGTTAATCAGCCGTGGGGATGGTATTGAAGGAATAGACTGGATGGAGAAAAGCGAGTTTATTCCCAGTATTCCTCAGCGGATTAAAAATGCCCCTGAACATTTGGTATTACAAGGTGAGCTTTTCTGGCAGCAGGAACAACATCGGCAGTTTGCTTCGGGGAGTCAAGGTGCGCGCAGTAAAGTTGCGGGCTTAATGATGCGTAAAACTCCAGCACCGGAACTGAAACAAGTTGGTATTTTTATTTGGGGCTGGCCGGATGGGCCAAATGAAATGGCGGTGAAACTGGAAAAATTGGCTGCAATGGGTTTCCCCATTACACAGCAATATAGCCACTTCATTGCCACAGCAGAAGATGCCGAAAAAAGATGGAAAGATTATTTTGTCCGGCGCCTCCCTTTTGCTACGGATGGTGTTGTGTTACGCCAGGAGATTGAGCCAGCAGGCCGACAATGGCTAACCGGATCAAACAGTTGGGCGATTGCATGGAAATATCCACTGCGGCAGCAAGTGACAGCTGTAAAAGGTGTTAATTTCACAATAG
This sequence comes from Xenorhabdus ehlersii, assembly GCF_003610465.1. GTDB lineage: Bacteria > Pseudomonadota > Gammaproteobacteria > Enterobacterales > Enterobacteriaceae > Xenorhabdus > Xenorhabdus ehlersii. The sequence continues at coordinate 53,621 of NZ_RAQI01000007.1, forward strand.
GCCGGACAGGGAGAATAACCGTTGTATTAGAGCTGGAAAAAGTAAAGGTGGATGATCGACAGGTGAGTCGAGTCAACATCGGTTCGATCAAACGTTGGAAGCAGTGGAATGTCTATCCTGGCGATAAAATTACGGTGGCATTAGCGGGGCATGGTATACCTAAACTCGATAAAGTGGTGTGGCGTATGATGGAACGTCCTGATATTCAACCACCTAATGAGCAGGATTATCATTTCCTGAGTTGCCTGACATTCGAACATCAAAATGAAACTCATGATGATCATTATTGCCAGCAACAGTTTATCGCCCGTCTGACATGGCTTGGAGAAAAATTGAAAATGAAAGGCATTGGGCAAGGAACGTGGTCAGCTTTGGTAAAACATGGGCTGGTGGCAAATTTAACGGATTGGTTGGATTTGGATAAGGAACAGCTTGAGGCCGTGACTAATATTGGAACTCAACGTGCAAAATTGATCTTCTCCCAATTCCAGCAGGCAAAGTTACAGCCACTTTCGCTATGGCACGAAGCCATTGGCCTGCCTTATGCCAAGCACTTTACGGATAAGCAAGCAGATAGACTGGGATGGCAGTGGGAAACGATATTATCCGACGCAAAGGCGAAACACGCATTAACAGTAAAACAAAGAGAAAAAATCTTGGCTTTTTTACAGCATCCTGAGATTAAGGCGGTAATGCATATTTTGTCTTTGCGGGATATTGAGAATAAACAAGAGATATTAAGTGAATAGGGGCAAAAGGTTGCTCCTATTCACTATGGTATCAGTGGTCTGTGCCATCGTAATTGAAGATAGGTAATCCAAGACGATAACGAATAGCAATCAATCGTGCAGCTAGTCCCGCAACAAGCGTAATCAAGATGACGATGTCCGGGGGTAATGGCGTATGTAGTAAAGCAATATAAAGCCATGCGGCGGCAAAAGAGACACCGGCATAAATCTCTTTTTGGAATACCAGGGGGATGGTATTGCAAAACATATCGCGCAATACACCACCAAAAACGCCAGTGATGACGGCGGCAATGGCTGCGATGATCGGGCTATAGTGCATATCTAACGCGATTTGTGCACCAATGATGGAGAAGACAATTAAGCCAATGGCATCAAGAATGAGAAACAGACGGCGTAGGTGTTTCATCATGGGAGCAACCCAGATAGTGAGCACGGCAGCACAGGCAACGGTCACTATATACTCTGGATTTTTTACCCAGCCAAGGGGATAGTGCCCCAAAATAATATCACGGACGGTGCCACCACCGATGGCTGTCACGGAAGCAATAATGATAACGCCGAATACATCCATTTTTCGACGACCTGCGGCTAAGGCGCCTGTCATGGCTTCAGCCGTAATACCAATGATATAAAGGACACTGAGTAACATAAATTTAATTACATAAAATATAACGTAGAAGTAAAGGGTACTGTTGAAATAATAACGTCTCGACTGAAATTTTTTAGCCGAATTTGAATAAAATTAGTTTTTATTATCCGAAACCTCGCAAAATAAGGCAGTAAAATGGTTTTTAAGGAACGTCAGATTACATTCGATAGCCGTAGCCATCAGATAACTAATATAAATGTTTGGACGCCAGACAGCCAATGGTTGGTATACGATGTTCGTCCCGATGGTGCATCTTTTACCGGTTTAACGATAGAAAAAATTCATGTTAATCATGGGAAAACTGAAATTATCTATCAGGCAAAGGATGGCGCGCATGTCGGTGTTGTGACTGTGAGTCCGCAAGAGCCAGTTCGTTATGCCTTTATTCATGGCCCGGAAAAACCCGATGCGCAGTGGCAATATGATTTTCATCATCGCCGTGGTGTCATTGTTTCCGATATGCAGCCAAATGTGGCAATTAACATTGATGCCATGGATATCACTCCACCTTATACCGCTGGCGCTTTGCGCGGTGGAACACATGTCCACGTTTTCAGCCCCGATGGCAGCCGCCTAAGCTTTACTTACAATGATCATGTGATGCATGAGTTAGATCCTGCGCTTGATTTACGTAATGTGGCGGTGGCCGTTCCTTTGCGAGCTGTAATGCCAGCCAAAAAACATCCGAGAGAATACGGTGGTAGCTATTTCTCGGTTGTGGTTAGCGAGACGACGGCCTGCCCGCATCCCGGCAGTGATGACATCAGTCGAGCTTATGAAGAAGGATGGATTGGGCAGCGAGGATATCGCAAAGATAATGGTCAATGGCAACGTTGGGCACTGGCTTTTATTGGGGATACATACGCCACCAATGGCGAAAAAATACCGGAAATTTATCTCGTTGATCTGCCAGAAAATAACGATGAATACGCCATTGCGGGCGACCAACTTTTGGCTGGTACAGAAACAACATTACCGGCACCGCCTGCGGGAGTGAAACAGAAACGCCTGACTTTTACGCACGATAATCGCTGGCCGGGAGTGGTGAATGTTCCACGTCATTGGCTAAGAACATCGCCAGATGGCAGTAAAATCTGTTTTCTGATGAAAGATGAAAAAGGGATTGTCCAGCTATGGTATGTCTCACCAAATGGTGGTAAACCCATGCAGATAACTTATAGCAAGCACAGTATACAATCCGCATTTAGCTGGGATAGCCGTGGGCGGTTGATTGCCTGTGTTTGTGATAATAGTGTTGTCCTTTGTGATAGCCAGACTGGAAAAATTCAGCGTTTAACGGAACGCACTGATGATGCACCTTCCGCTGATGCGATAGTGATATCACCGGATGATCGCTATGTTGCTTTTATGCGTGATATTGGTGGTTACCGACAGATATTTGTGGTGGAAACAGGGATTATCTGAAAACAAACAGAGCAGAATGGGCATTGCCGATTAATGGTGATGCCCGATAATACGCTGATATAGCTCATAGTTTCTATTCTAAGTATCGTGGTCTACAGTTTCTGGTGCAGGCAGTATGACGATTGGCTTTTTATCGAGCTGCTCTATACGGTGTTTGGGGGATTGCTTTGCGCTATCTTGATCGGAACGAGCATAATCGTAGGGAAGCAGAAGCGTGTCTAAGAAGGCAGAAAACGGCAGATCGATCGCAAGCAAGGGCTTCATAAGCCATCCCGTTTTGTCATCTTGCAACATGCCAATATTGGCTTTTGCTCCAGAATAATAACCTTGATAGGGACCGCTGTGGGTCATGATGCTGGAACAACCAGTAACCAGTAACCATCCTAATGTGGTACATAGTAATAGAAGCACTTTACAATTTTTCATCGTTTCCATGATCTCAATGAGTTAATTTGCCAATGTCCAAATACTTTATTCGCTATTAACGCCACTTTTCCAAAGCATGACAGGTATTTTAAAACTGTTTACCCTTTAAAGCTGTTTACCTTTTAATACTATTTACTATAGTCAGGTAATATTCAGTTTGCTATAGCATTTATCGCTAAATTTGATAATTTTTTGTGATGTGAATTTAAATTTCTTTTTTAAGTTCAAAGCACACAGTATGTGGTTTAAAACACATAACTTGAGGTTAATTCGTGCCAATATTTAATTGATGGTAAGCCATCATTTATGGGTGACAAGGGAAAATGATCAATTTTTCGAACGATTAACCTTTGGTAAAGGAAGCGGGTCATGAGTGATATTGCATTAACAATGAGCTTGTTGGCGCTGTCTGCCGCATTGGGGTTATGGATAGGCAACTGGCGAATAGGGGATATTGGTCTTGGAATTGGTGGGGTTTTGTTTGGTGGGATTATAGTTGGTCATTTTGCCCAGATGTATTCTCTGTCTCTCAGTAATGACATGCTGCATTTTATTCAGGAATTTGGCTTAATTCTGTTTGTTTATTCTATTGGTATTCAAGTTGGGCCGGGCTTTTTTTCTTCCCTGCGAGTTTCTGGCCTTAAATTAAATGGTTTTGCTGTCCTGATTGTTATTATTGGTGGATTAGTTGCTGCAATTATTCACAAATTGTTTGATGTTCCTTTACCCATTATTTTAGGTATTTTTTCCGGTGCAGTGACAAATACGCCATCTTTAGGGGCAGGGCAGCAAATTCTGGCAGATTTAGGATCTGACTCTTCACTGGTCAGCCAAATGGGTATGGGGTATGCGATGGCGTATCCTATGGGAATTTGCGGTATTTTGCTGGTTATGTGGTTGGTTCGCCTTTTTTTCAGAGTGAGAATTGAACAGGAGGCTAATTCGTTTGATAACCAAAACAATCAGGGGCGAGAACTGCTCCAGACAATGAATATCGCTGTACGTAATCCAAATTTGAATGGATTAATGATGCAAGACATTCCGTTGCTCAATAATAATGATGCAGTGGTATGCTCCCGCCTAAAACGGAAGGATTTGTTGATGGTTCCCCAGCCAACTACCGTGATTCAGAGTGAGGATCTGCTGTATCTGGTGGGGCAGCGGGAAGCGTTGAACCAGGTCAGGCTGGTCATTGGGGAAGAGGTTGATGTTTCCTTGTCTACTGCCGGTGATATTTTTCAATCTGTCAGGGTTGTGGTGACGAATGATGAAGTATTGAGCCAGAGGCTTGGGGCGCTCAATTTAAAACAGAAATATGATGTTGTCGTGACACGCCTTAATCGTGCAGGAATTGAACTGGTTGCCAGTAATAATGCCAGTTTACAGTTCGGCGATATCCTGAACATTGTCGGTCGTCCTGAAGCTGTAGAAGCTGTCACAAAGCTTTTGGGTAACTCACAGCAAAAACTCCAGCAAGTTCAGATGTTGCCTGTATTTATTGGAATAGGGTTAGGGGTTTTATTAGGTTCGATTCCTCTGTTTATTCCTGGTTTTCCAGCCGCGTTACGCTTGGGATTGGCAGGAGGGCCCTTGGTTATTGCGTTAATTTTGGGACGAATTGGCACGATCGGTAAACTTTATTGGTTTATGCCTCCCAGTGCGAACCTTGCATTACGCGAACTGGGGATTGTTATGTTTCTGGCGGTTGTAGGGCTGAAATCTGGCGGTAATTTTATTAATACACTGGTGCATGGCGAAGGGCTGGCATGGATTGGTTATGGTGCATTGATAACAATAGTCCCCCTGTTAGTTGTAAGCCTGCTGGCACGTGTTGTTATAAAAATGAATTATCTCAGCTTATGTGGGGTGCTGGCAGGTGCCATGACCGATCCTCCCGCCCTGGCTTTTGCTAATGGAATTCATAGTACCAACGGGGCTGCTGCGTTGTCATATGCGACAGTTTATCCATTGGCAATGTTTTTAAGGATTATGTCTCCCCAAATTTTGGCCGTTATTTTCTGGGCCTTATGATTTAGTTCATTAAGTATAATTGTTTGATTTATTAAATGTGCTTTAGATCACAGAATGCTGTCCAATTGTCTTAATTTGACTTCAATTTGAGATAGTAGAGGCAATTTAAAGTAAAAAATTCCTGCCTATTCAATTCATTAGAATAAGGTTTTTCTGGTTAAATATACGCAGTTCAGGGAAGGTATAAAAACAGGGAGTGTTTTCCTTTCCTATTGTGTGTGAAGAATTCTTTTGGGATTCTAATAACTACTGTCCTGTTCGCAGGTAAAAGTCCTCGTTATCATCTTGCTCCCTCCCCCCTAAAATGAGGGAGCTTTTTTTTATTTTATTGCTAAGGACAGATTGCGATGCAAGATTAGCGTCCTGCTTCTTGATGTGCGATCTCAATCTCTTCAGACAGAATACGAATACCTTCTTCGATCTTCTCAATATCAGGAACATAGTTCATTCGCATACATTGATGGGCATGTGGCCAATCATGTTCCAGTCCCGGAAAGAAGAAATGTCCCGGCACCATCAGCACGTTACGTTTCTTTAATCGCTGATAAAGCTCTTCTGTCGTGATTGGTAAGTCCTTGAACCAAAGCCATAGAAATATGGCACCTTCCGGTTTATGGATAAGGCAGCGATCTTCCGATATATGGCGCCGAATGATTGTAATTACGTTATCTACCCGCTGCTTGTAAAACGGTTGAATAACATTTTGTGACAAACGGAATAGGTCGTTGCGCTTAATCATTTCCAGAGCGATAGCGGGCCCAACTCCTCCAGGAGCCAGACTGATAATACCATTCATATTACTGATAGCACTGACGATTTTTTCATTAGCGATAATGATACCGCAGCGGGAGCCTGGCAGACCCAGTTTGGACAGACTCATGCACAGAATAATATTGTGATTCCACAGCGGGGTAGCTTCGCTGAAGATAATACCGGGAAATGGTACACCGTAGGCATTGTCTATCAGTAGGGGGATTTGGTGCTGTTGAGCCAGACTATCCAAGCGCAGTAGTTCTTCGTCGGTGATCACGTTGCCTGTTGGGTTGGTAGGACGAGAGACACAAATCAGGTTAATGTCTTCGGTAATATTCAGGTGATCGAAATCAACGTGATATTTGAATTGGCCATTGGGCAGTAATTCAATATTCGGCTTATTAGCGACAAATAATCCTTCATCCAAACCTGAATCTGAATAGCCAATATATTCTGGAGCAAGAGGAAATAAAACACGCTTCATTGAGCCGTCTTTAGCGCGACCTGCCAGTAAGTTAAACAGATAGAAAAAGGCGCTTTGGCTGCCATTAGTCAGAGCAATGTTTTGTGGTTGGATATCCCAGCCGAGCTTTTCTCTTAGCTCTTGGGCCAGTGCCGTTATCAAGGTATTTTTCCCTTGTGGCCCGTCATAGTTGCATAGGGTTTCGCTTAATTGACCGCCTAACGCCATGTCAGCCAATATCTGCTGGAAATACTCATCCATTTCTGGGATATGTGCAGGATTACCGCCGCCTAGCATAATTGCACCAGGCGTTCTCAGACCTTGGTTGAGATCATTCATCAGACGGGTAATTCCCGAATTTTGTGTAAATTTGTTTCCGAATTGCGAAAATTTCATAATGGCGTTAGCGTCTGTTTTTTGTATGAGAAGAAAACACCATACTCTGCTCATTACTAGGGTGCAATGGGGTCAAAGTGTTATTTCTGTTTATTCTTATGCAAGAATTTTAATTTTTCACCACAGTAAGTTATTTTCGACATAAACAATTTATGAGGTGATCATTTACTAAACCTGCTGCTTGCATAAAAGCATAGCAGGTGGTGCTGCCAATAAATTTAAATCCCCGTTTTTTCAGTGCCTTTGCAAGTGCATCGGAAGTTGCAGTTTTGGCAGGAACTTCTGATAAATTTTGCCAGTGATTAATTTGTGGAGAGTCATCAACGAAACTCCAGATAAAAGCGCTGAAGTCTTCACCTTGTTCAGCCATTTTTAGGTAAGCGCGGGCATTGTGAATAATTGCATTGATTTTGCCATGATTACGCACGATGGTCGGTTCTTCCATCAGTCTCCTAACGTCTGTTTCATCCATTTTGGCTATTTTGACCGGATCAAACTGATGAAAACATTTTCTATACCCTTCCCGTTTTTTCAGAATAGTGAACCATGATAAACCCGCTTGTTGTCCTTCCAGACAAATTAGTTCGAAAAGTTGTTGGCTATCTCTTAAAGGGGTTCCCCATTCGTTGTCGTGATAGGCCAGATAATCAGGGTCAGATGTTACCCAACCGCAGCGAGTTATTTCTTTGCTCATGAACTGCACTTGCCTCAGATAATGGTTGATAATTACACCAATGTTAGCTGTATAAATATACAAGTAAAGAGACTTGAATAAGATTTTTTTATATCGCGGCGAAATTGAGAGTGATCAGTGCTGTATATCTTACATCCAAAGGGTATACTGGCCTCTTTCGTTTAAATTCATATGTATCGCGTGCGGGTTCAACATGCAAAAGTTTGATACCAAAACCTTTCAGGGGCTCATCCTGACACTACAGGATTACTGGGCGCGTCAAGGCTGTACCATTGTCCAACCACTGGATATGGAAGTCGGCGCAGGAACCTCTCATCCTATTACCTGTCTGCGTGCTTTGGGGCCAGAGCCTATTGCTGCAGCTTATGTGCAACCTTCTCGTCGTCCAACTGACGGTCGTTATGGCGAAAACCCAAACCGCCTCCAGCACTACTATCAATTTCAGGTTATCATCAAGCCATCTCCAGATAACATTCAGGAACTCTATCTTGGCTCTTTGAAAGCGTTAGGGCTCGATCCGACTGTTCATGATATCCGCTTTGTTGAAGATAACTGGGAAAACCCAACTTTGGGCGCATGGGGGCTGGGCTGGGAAGTTTGGCTGAATGGTATGGAAGTCACCCAGTTTACTTACTTCCAGCAAGTTGGCGGCCTTGAATGTAAGCCAGTAACTGGTGAGATTACTTACGGGTTGGAACGTCTTGCGATGTATATTCAAGGCGTGGATAGCGTTTACGATCTGGTATGGAGTGATGGCCCGTTGGGTAAAACCACTTATGGTGATATTTACCACCAGAATGAAGTTGAACAGTCTACTTACAACTTCGAGCACGCCGATGTGGATTTCCTGTTTACCTGCTTTGAGCAATACGAAAAAGAGGCACAGGAATTACTGGCGCTGGAAACTCCGCTGCCATTGCCCGCTTATGAGCGCATTTTAAAAGCGGGTCATACCTTCAATTTGCTGGATGCCCGCAAAGCGATTTCTGTGACAGAACGTCAGCGCTATATCCTGCGCATCCGTACCCTGACTAAATCGGTTGCTGAAGCTTATTATGCCTCCCGCGAGGCGCTTGGCTTCCCTATGTGTAACAAGAAATAAGAGGCCATCATGATTCAACAGACTTTCCTTGTGGAAATCGGTACGGAAGAGCTACCGCCAAAGGCGCTGCGTTCATTGGCTGAATCTTTTGCGGCCAATTTTGAAGCCGAACTGAATAACGCCAATCTGGGTCATGGTGAAGTGAGTTGGTTTGCGGCTCCTCGCCGTTTGGCACTGAAAGTAGCAAATTTGGCGGCAGCACAGGCTGATCGTGAAGTTGAAAAGCGTGGCCCTGCGATTGCTCAGGCGTTCGATGCAGAAGGTAAGCCAACTAAAGCCGCAGAAGGTTGGGCGCGTGGTTGCGGTATCACCGTTGATCAGGCTGAACGCATGGTAACGGATAAAGGGGAATGGCTGCTCTATCGTGCCCAGGTCAAAGGCCGCGAAGCAAAAGAGTTGCTGGCGGATATGGTAAGCAGTTCTCTGAGTAAGTTGCCAATCCCTAAGTTGATGCGTTGGGGCGATAAACAGACCCAGTTTGTTCGTCCGGTCCATACGGTCACTATGTTGCTGGGCAGCGACGTGGTTGAAGGCGAAATTCTGGGTATTCAATCGGATCGTATTATTCGTGGTCACCGCTTTATGGGTGAGGCGGAATTTACCATTGAGAACGCGCAGCAGTATCCCGCTATTTTGCAGAAGCGTGGTCGGGTTATCGCAGATTATGACGCTCGTAAGACGATGATCAAGCATGATGCAGAACAGGCCGCAATGCAGCTTGGTGGGGTTGCAGATCTGAGCGATGGTTTGTTGGAAGAAGTGACTTCTTTGGTGGAATGGCCGGTTGTACTGACTGCGAAATTCGAAGAAAAATTCCTGCAAGTTCCTGCTGAAGCATTGGTTTATACCATGAAAGGTGACCAGAAATATTTTCCGGTTTACGACAAAGCCGGCAAATTGATGGCGAACTTTATTTTTGTCACCAATATTGAATCTTCTGATCCTCAGCAAATTATTTCAGGTAACGAAAAAGTTGTTCGCCCACGTCTGGCGGATGCGGAATTCTTCTTCAAGACTGACCGTAAACAACGTTTGGAAGACAACCTACCTCGTTTGGAAACTGTACTGTTCCAGAAACAATTGGGCACCTTGCGTGACAAAACTGATCGTATTCAAGCCTTGGCTGGCTGGATTGCGGAAAAAATCGGGGCAGATGTCAATCATGCGACTCGTGCGGGTCTATTGTCCAAATGTGACCTGATGACCAATATGGTGTTCGAATTCACCGATACGCAGGGCGTGATGGGGATGCACTATGCACGTCATGATGGAGAAGCGGAAGATGTGGCGCTGGCACTGAATGAGCAGTATCAGCCACGTTTCTCTGGTGATGCACTGCCATCAACGGGGGTTTCCTGTGCCGTTGCCATTGCAGATAAAATGGATACCTTGGCTGGGATCTTCGGGATTGGTCAGCATCCGAAAGGGGATAAAGACCCGTTCGCTTTACGCCGTGCGGCACTGGGTGTTCTGCGCATTATCGTTGAGAAAAAATTACCTCTTGACCTCCAAACGTTGGCAGAAGAAGCGGTGCGTTTGTATGGCAACAAGCTGACCAACGAAAAAGCGGTGGATGATGTGGTTGAGTTTATGCTCGGCCGTTTCCGCGCTTGGTATCAAGAATTGGGTTATAGCGTTGATGCTATTCAGGCGGTATTGGCACGTCGTCCGACTCAACCGGCAGACTTTGATGCCCGTATGAAAGCGGTTACGCATTTCCGCACCCTGGATGCAGCCGTTTCTTTGGCTGCGGCCAATAAACGCGTTTCCAACATTCTGGCAAAATCAGAAGAACAGTTGAATGACACTGTTCTTGCTTCCGTATTGAAAGCAGCAGAAGAGATCCAACTGGCGACACACCTTGTGGTGTTGAAAGAGAAACTGGCTCCTTTGTTTGACGAAGGTAACTATCAGGATGCGTTGGTTGAATTGGCTTCCCTGCGTGAAGTGGTGGATGCGTTCTTCGACAATGTGATGGTTATGGATGAAGACAGCCAAGTCAGGGTCAATCGTTTAACGTTGTTAAGTGAATTGCGTGATTTGTTCTTGCGTGTCGCAGATATTTCACTGCTCCAGTAATTTCTGATTTATTGAAATAGTATAAATCAGTTTAATTGAAAGGCCTTACCTTTTGGGGTAGGGCTTTTTGTGGCCTGTAATAATGTCCGTGATATCGTTTACAACGGTTATTTTGGATGCTTTGTCGTCAAACAATCGCTTATCTTTAAAAAGGTATTGACGGTTTGTGGCGCTGGCAGTAATATGCGCTTCGTTTTCGGCGAGTAGCGCAGCTTGGTAGCGCAACTGGTTTGGGACCAGTGGGTCGGAGGTTCGAATCCTCTCTCGCCGACCAGAATTCAGAACCCTGCTTTTTATAAGCAGGGTTTTTTTTATATATCAGACAACCAAATAAAAGCCTTTTCATAAAGACCTTGCAAACATTTCTTGTATATTGCCGCAAGCTTAGAAAAATTTTTCATCTATGTTGACATCATCGTCGAATCCTCCTGATATTTTTTCTGATTGGTGAACTCCGTCAAAAGTTTTATATGCAAGTTTGCTCAAGTGTATTTTTTCCTCGTTAACTTAACTGTTTATATTTAAATCAATTCTCCTGATTAGCTCATATTCTCATCTTATATATTCCCGCCTTTTTTATAAGCTATTCTGCTCATCATTTAAGCATGTGGTCACAAATTCAAAATTATCATCACCAGAGATTTATTCTTTCTATTTGCTTTATTTTTGGTTTATTTGTCTATTTAATGTGCTTCATGTCATGTTTTTTAACCATCATTGTTAATGATTCTTTTCTTTTATGTTTTTCTTATGTTTCTGGTGTTGTGTTTGATGATATTGACGTCAGGCATAACAATTGATTAATTGGTAAGCGAAAAATAATAAAACAAGCTAAACATCACAAACGGGGTTCAAGTAATGACAATTTCCAAGAAAAAACAGTCCAGTTTGTTAAAACTGGGTGTCGGTTTTGTCGCATTGGCTGTTACAGCCAGTATTCAGGCAAAAACATTGGTCTACTGCTCTGAAGGTTCTCCTGAAGGCTTCAACCCACAGTTATTCACTTCTGGTACAACTTATGATGCAACTTCCAGACAAATCTATAACCGTCTGGTGGATTTTAAAGCGGGTACAACCAATGTTATTCCAAGTCTGGCCGAAAGCTGGGATGTGAGTGACGACGGCAAGGTTTATACCTTTCATTTGCGCAAAGGTGTGAAGTGGCAAAGTAATAGGGAATTCAAACCTACCCGTGATTTTAACGCTGATGACGTGATTTTTACTTTTATACGCCAAAAAGATAAAAATCATCCGTACCATCAGGTTTCGGGGGGCAGCTATGAATATTTCATCGGTATGGATATGGGGAATATCATCAGCAAAATAGAAAAAGTCGACGATTATACTGTTCGCTTTATTCTTTCACGCTCAGAAGCACCTTTCATCGCTAATCTGGCGATGGATTTTGCTTCTATCCTGTCCGGGGAATATGCTGATGTGATGATGAAAGCAGGAACTCCCGAAAAAGTTGACCTGAATCCAATTGGTACAGGTCCATTCCAGCTAGTGCAATACCAGAAAGACTCACGGATTCTCTATAAGGCCTTTAAGGATTATTGGGAAGGACCAGCAAAAATCGACCGCTTAGTATTTTCTATTACTCCTGATGCTTCTGTGCGTTATGCAAAATTGCAGAAAAATGAATGTCAGGTTATGCCGTATCCAAACCCTGCGGATATATCCCGTATGAAGCAGGATAAAAATATCGTCTTGACGGAACAGGCTGGCTTGAATGTGGGATATCTTTCTTTCAATGTCACCAAGCCGCCACTGGATAATGTGAAAGTGCGTCAGGCATTAGCAATGGCAGTGGACAAAGACGCCATCATTGAGGCTGTCTATCAGGGTGCTGGGCAGAAAGCGAAAAACCTGATCCCGCCTACCATGTGGGGCTATAACACAGATATCAAAGACTACTCCTACGATACGGCCAAGGCGAAGGAACTGTTGAAAGAAGCTGGCTTCCCGAATGGTTTCGAAACTGATCTGTGGGCGATGCCAGTACAGCGTCCGTATAACCCGAATGCCCGTCGCATGGCGGAAATGATTCAGGCCGATTGGGCGAAAATTGGTGTTAAGGCCAAGATTGTCAGCTATGAATGGGGTGAATACCTGAAACGAGCCAAAGATGGTGAACCGAAGACCGTGATGATGGGATGGACAGGGGATAATGGCGATCCTGATAACTTCTTCGCAACTCTGTTTAGTTGTGCAGCTAAAGAGAAAGGCTCTAACTATTCAAAATGGTGTTACAAGCCATTTGAGGCCGCTATCCAACCCGCGCGTGCAACCGCTGATATTAACAAGCGCACGGAATTTTATAAGCAAGCGCAGGTTGTCATGCATGAACAAGTACCCGCATTGATCATTGCCCACTCCACGGTTTATGAACCAATCCGTAAAGAAGTGAAAGGATATTTGGTTGATCCACTTGGCAGACACCTTTTCTACTACGTTGATCTCAAATAATTCTTGCTGTTGAGCTGTTGTGATTAACCATCCCCCAGAGCTTTCTGTGGGGATGGTTTCGCTTCTCTGATGGGCAAGTCGACTCTGTATACACCAAGCGGTCCGAAGAGCCGCACTGGTATTTAAAAAGGGAACTCAGGATATGCTGCAATTTATCCTCCGACGTCTAGGGTTAGTGATCCCGACGTTTATTGGTATTACGCTGCTGACTTTCGCGTTTGTGCACATGATACCTGGTGATCCCGTGCTGATTATGGCGGGAGAGCGTGGTATTTCTTCTGAGCGTTATGCCCAATTAATGGCTGAAATGGGGTTAGATAAGCCTCTCTGGGAGCAATATTTTCATTACATCAATGGCGTATTGCATGGTGATTTGGGGATCTCGTTGAAAAGCCGCATTCCTGTATGGGATGAGTTTGTTCCGCGTTTTAAAGCGACTTTCGAACTGGGCATGTGTGCCATGTTATTCGCCATCGCTGTCGGTATTCCAGTAGGGGTATTGGCGGCAGTCAAACGGGGTTCTGTCTTTGATCACACTGCGATTGGCTTGTCATTGACAGGCTACTCCATGCCAATTTTCTGGTGGGGGATCATGTTGATCATGCTGGTCTCCGTTCACTGGAACTTAACCCCTGTTTCTGGCCGAATCGGTGATAGTGTATTTATTGATGACAGCAATCCCCTGACGGGATTTATGCTGATTGATACGCTGATTTGGGGTGAGGAGGGCGATTTCACTGATGCTGTAATGCACATAATCCTGCCTGCCATTGTGCTGGGAACGATCCCGTTAGCCGTCATCGTGCGTATGACTCGCTCTTCCATGCTGGAAGTGCTGGGCGAAGATTATATCCGTACTGCCCGGGCAAAAGGGTTGAGCCGCCTTCGTGTCATTATCGTTCATGCGTTGCGTAATGCTTTATTACCCGTAGTCACAGTGATTGGTCTGCAAGTGGGCATCATGTTGGCAGGTGCCATTTTGACAGAAACGATTTTCTCATGGCCAGGATTAGGGCGTTGGCTGATTGATGCCCTGCAACGTCGTGACTATCCGGTGGTACAGGGGGGAGTATTGTTGGTGGCGACCATGATTATTCTGGTCAATCTGGTGGTTGATTTGTTGTACGGCATTGTCAATCCGCGCATTCGTCATAAGAAATAGGAGCACATGATGACTCAAACAACTGAGCCTGCAGTATCGGGTGCACCGAAAATAATGACGCCGATACAAGAATTCTGGCATTACTTTAAACGTAACAAAGGCGCAGTGATTGGTCTTGTCTATATTGTTCTGATGCTGCTGGTTGCACTATTGGCTGGGGTATTAGCGCCGCATGGTCCGGCAGAACAGTTTCGTGATTCCCTGCTGATGCCTCCGGTATGGCAGGAAGGTGGAAGCTGGCAATTTATTCTCGGCACTGATGATGTTGGGCGCGATATTTTGTCCCGTCTAATGTATGGGGCACGCCTTTCATTATTGGTTGGCTGTCTGGTCGTGGTGATGTCACTCATCATGGGTATCATTCTGGGGGTATTGGCTGGATATTTCGGCGGTGTGGTGGATACCATTATCATGCGTATCGTCGACATTATGTTAGCCTTGCCAAGCCTACTGCTGGCATTGGTGTTGGTGGCGATCTTTGGCCCATCGATTATCAATGCGTCATTGGCACTGACTTTTGTCGCCTTGCCTCATTATATCCGCCTGACAAGGGCAGCGGTATTGGTGGAAGTTAATCGTGATTATGTGATGGCTTCCCAAGTAGCCGGTGCGGGAGCCACACGTCAGATGTTTATCAATATCCTGCCAAACTGCCTTGCGCCGTTAATTGTGCAAGCGTCATTAGGGTTTTCAAACGCTATTCTTGATATGGCGGCCTTAGGGTTTCTGGGAATGGGGGCACAGCCACCGACTCCGGAATGGGGAACCATGCTGGCCGATGTTTTGCAATTTACCCAGAGTGCGTGGTGGGTTGTGACCTTTCCGGGGCTGGCTATCCTGTTGACGGTACTGGCATTTAACCTGATGGGGGACGGGTTGCGTGATGCACTTGATCCCAAGCTCAAGCAGTAGGGGGGATTGAGAAATGGCATTATTGAATGTAGACCAATTGTCGGTGCATTTCGGGGATGAAGGTGTACCATTCCGCGCCGTTGACCGTATTAGCTACCGTGTTGAGCAGGGGGAGGTTGTCGGCATCGTTGGAGAATCCGGCTCAGGTAAATCAGTCAGTTCATTGGCGATTATGGGGCTGATTGATTATCCGGGCAGAGTTATGGCAGAAAAAACTGGAATTCGGTGGCCGTGACCTGACTAAAATTTCAGAAAAAAGAGCGCCGTCAGTTGGTGGGTGCGGAAGTGGCGATGATTTTCCAAGATCCCATGACCAGTTTGAATCCGTGCTACACCGTCGGTTATCAGATTATGGAAGCCTTGAAAGTTCATCAGGGTGGCAACCGGAAAACGCGATACCAACGGGCAATCGACTTATTGACCCTGGTGGGTATCCCTGATCCGGTCTCTCGTCTGGATGTTTATCCGCATCAATTATCGGGAGGGATGAGCCAGCGTGTGATGATTGCGATGGCTATCGCGTGTCGTCCAAAACTCCTGATTGCCGATGAGCCGACGACGGCTCTGGATGTCACCATTCAGGCGCAAATCATCGAATTGTTGCTGGAATTGCAGCAGCAGGAAAACATGGCATTACTTTTGATCACCCACGATTTGGCGCTGGTGGCGGAAGCCGCCCATCATATTATTGTGATGTATGCCGGACAGGTGGTGGAAATTGGCAAGGCCACGGAAATCTTCCGTGCGCCACGCCATCCTTATACACAAGCATTATTGCGGGCTTTGCCGGAATTTGCGGTGGATAAATCCCGTTTGGCATCGTTGCCCGGCGTTGTTCCCGGAAAATATGATCGCCCAATGGGATGTCTGCTCAACCCCCGTTGTCCCTATGCCAATGCGCATTGTCGTCAGGAGGAGCCGTCATTGCAATCAATGAGAGGGCGTCAGGTTAAATGTCACATGCCACTAGATGATGAGGGGAGGCCAACAGTATGAACATTCCACAAAACAGGGAACAAGAGAAAACGACAGCACCTTTACTGCAAGCCACTGAATTGAAGAAATATTATCCGGTGAAAACAGGCTTATTCTCGCCTGAACGTATGGTTAAGGCGTTGGATGGTGTCTCGTTTGAACTGGAAAAAGGTAAGACGCTGGCGGTTGTCGGCGAATCGGGCTGTGGAAAATCCACATTGGGCCGCCTGCTGACCATGATTGAAAAACCGACCGATGGGGAACTTTATTATCTGGGGCAAGACCTGTTGGTGCCAAATAAAGAAGCAGAAAAACTTCGTCGCCAGAAAATCCAGATTGTATTTCAAAATCCTTACGCTTCCTTAAATCCCCGTAAAAAAGTGGGACAGATTTTGGAAGAGCCATTGCTGATTAATACTTCACTTACCGCGGGTGAACGCAAGGAAAAAGTCTTACAGATGATGGAGAAAGTGGGACTAAAACCGGAACATTATGCGCGTTATCCACATATGTTTTCTGGTGGTCAGCGTCAGCGTATCGCCATTGCCCGTGGGTTAATGTTAAACCCAGACGTAGTGATCGCAGATGAACCCGTTTCAGCGTTGGATGTTTCAGTGAGAGCACAGGTTCTGAATTTAATGATGGATTTGCAGCAGGAGCTGGGATTGTCTTATGTTTTTATATCCCATGATCTCTCGGTCGTCGAACATATTGCTGATGAAGTGATAGTGATGTATTTGGGGCGCTGTGTTGAAAAAGGCAATAAGGAAATGATTTTCAACAATCCGCGCCATCCTTACACACAGGCATTATTGTCGGCGACGCCTCGCCTTAATCCTGAACTGCGCCGTGAACGTATTAAGCTGACGGGAGAGCTGCCAAGCCCGATGAATCCGCCAGCGGGGTGTGCTTTTGCTGCTCGTTGTCGTCGCGCATTTAGCCAGTGTACCCAATTCCAGCCTAAGTTAAAGCAATATGGCGGACAACTGATCGCGTGTTTCGCGGTCGAACAGGATGAAACCCCATTCACCTAATCATATCTGACCGTGGTATAACGTTTGACATCCTCTGAACGCCGGTTAACGTTATACCATCGCTTTATTTGATGCCGTTATATCCCGGTCATTTTCTCTGTTGCATTGCCATTCATCAAAATAAGACGACCGCAAGTAAAATCAAGTATACTCACTCACATTATTAAGATGTGTTGGTCAGTGTTTTCACTATTAGTTTGGTATTGGTTTGGATAAGATGAAATTGCGTGTCAAACGTTCGTTAACCATTAAACAGATGGCCGCAGTGACCGGAGTCACTTTGGTTACCATTGCTATTTTCATCACCATCCAGTTATCTCACCTATTACAGCAGCGGAAAGATGACTATATCAGCCAGCTTAACAATGCGGCTGTACAAATCCAGACACCTTTGGCGGAAGCGTTGTTAAGTTCAGATCTCAATAAAGCGAAAACGCTGTTGATTGGGTTGAAGACCTCAGGCATTCTGGGGCGAGCCGATGTGTTATTACCTGATAACGTTCGGGTAATGAGCCTGGATTTTGCCACTCATCGCCCCATACCTGAACTGGCAAAGAAGGTTTTTGGTATTCCTGTTGAGGTCAATATTCCTCTCTACGTTTATGGTGTTGCGCCAAAAACAGCAGAATCACAGGGACACCTTATTTTGCAGGTTGATTCCAATCGGGTGTATCGTTTTGCCTTGAATACACTTGCATTAATGTTGACCACTTATTTATTACTCGTACTTATTCTTACGGTGTCGATAAGCTGGTGTGTAAATCGCATTATCATCCATCCATTGCGCGATGTTGCGCGGGAACTGAATGAAGAACAGCCGCCAGTGACTATGTCTTGCCCTAAAAGCCATCAGGATGATGAATTGGGGTTGCTGGTAAAAGGCTATAATCGTCAGGTTAATAAGCAGAAAACGCCATCAAAATGAAACCTTACAAGATGAATAACGGTCTAATCCTTGATGATAATATTCAGGAATGGCGGATTGTCTTAGGTTTCGCAGGATAAAATTAAACAGGTAGGGGTAAGTGAGAATGCTGGGCAACAAAATCGAATATCTTATTGGTGGTGCGATTCTGGCTACGACTTGTTTGGCACAGGCTGAGACCTTGCAACCTGATCCAGCCTGGCAACAAGGCAAACTCGAAAATGGATTTAGTTGGCAAATCCTGCAAACACCACAGCGGCCTAATGACAGAGTGCAGTTGCGGTTATTGGTAAAGACCGGCTCCTTGTCTGAAAAAACCCAACAACGGGGCTATACCTACCTGATTCCGAAAATCGTCTTATCCAGCAGCAAAGATTTATCATCGCAGAAATTGGAAAATCTATGGCACAATGCGATAGATACTAAAAATCTCTTTCCACCTGCCATTGTTTCCTATGATTTCACCCTTTACAGTCTGAGCCTGCCAAATAATCGTCCCGAGTTATTGCAAGATGCATTGATATGGTTATCCGATATTGCTGGTGGTGCGGTATTTACACCAGAGACACTGGCACAGGCCATAAAAGGGGATGAACATCTTGTGACGACTTTCCCATCTGATATCCAAGACCCAGTGTGGCGTATGCGCCTGCAAGGTTCGACGCTTATCGACCATGATCCTGGGATGGCCGTATCAGTGCCTGTCGATGTAAAAAAAGTCGAAAATTTTTATCATCAATGGTACACGCCGGATGCGATGACGCTGTATATCGCAGGACATGTTGACAACCGATTACTGTCAGAGCGGATTAATCGGGCCTTTGCGTCATTGGAGGGGAAACGTCAGACACCAGAGCCTGTTCCTACCTTGCTACCGCTGAAAGCAGCAACGATTGGCGTAGTGAGTGATAAGGCCAAACAAGATCGCTTGTCTTTGACCTGGAACCTGAACTGGTTGCCGATTAACGATTCGCAAACCCTGATTCAGTACTGGTTAAATGACCTGACGCGTGAAGCGCTTTATCGTTACCTGCAATTAGGGCTTAAAGACAAACAGAATGACATGCAATTAGGCCTGGATTGCCGTGTGCTATACCAGCGGGCGAACTGCTCCTTAAATCTGGATTCCCCTGCGGACAAGTTGATGGAGTCCACGCTTTATCTGGCCTCACAACTGTCATCATTGCGGGAAAATGGATTGCCGCAGGCACAATTTGATGAACTCTATGCTCAGAAGCGGGGTCAGCTCCAGCAGCTATTTGCCATGTATGCCCGCACAGATACCGATATTTTGATAAACCAACGTCTGTTGTCACAGCAAAATAATGTGATAGATATTGCCCCTGAACAATTCCAACGGTTAAGACAAGCGTTTTTATCCTCCCTGACACCACAACTTTTGAATAAAAAGCTGCAAGAGATGTTGTCTCAAGAAATCTCTTTTATTCTGGTGCAACCAAAAGGTGAAGCGACGATTGATGTTAATCACATCAAAAATAGCTTTAATCAAATTATGAGACCGGGGCCACAGCCGGAGAAACCGAAAGAGCCTAAAACAGTGAACGGTAGGGAGTAAGAGGGTAAACGGGAACTCTGGTTTCATTCCCCCCGTAATATTTGGGCATTACCCTCGAGACTCTTTTCAAAACACGTCTCAGGAGGTTAATAACTTATGCCTGACTTTTCCCGCAGAAAAATATTACAAGCAGCTGTGGTCGGAGCAGCGGGTTCATTACTGCCCGCTTCGATTCGCAAGGCTCTAGCCATACCCGCCAATAACAGTACTGGTACTATTGATGATGTAGAACATGTGGTGATTCTGATGCAGGAAAACCGCTCCTTCGACCATTATTTCGGCACGTTGCCTGGCGTACGTGGCTTTAGCGATCGCATCACTATTCCACTCTCCGGTGGTCGCAACATTTGGCAGCAGCAGGGAAATTGGCGGCTGGTCTTGCCTTATTATCTGGACAGCCGACGCGGTAATGCACAGCGGGCTGGAGGTACGCCTCACTCCTGGAATGATGAACATTCCGCCTGGGACAATGGCCGTATGAGTGCCTGGCCAACCTATAAAACGACAACCTCAATGGGCTATTACTGCCAGACTGAGCTGCCGTACCAGTTTGCTTTGGCCAACGCCTTCACCTTGTGTGACGCATACCATTGTTCGATCCATGCAGGAACCGATCCCAATCGTCTGTTCCACTGGACCGGCACCAACGGTCCCAGTGCCGCTAACGTTGCTGCAGTGATCAACGAATGGGACTCTCCCGGCCCTCCAGAGGAAGGGTATACATGGAAAACCTACCCAGAACGACTGGAGGAGAGCGGCATTAGCTGGAAAATTTATCAATACCTGCCGGACAACTTCGGTGATAACCCGTTGGCCGGTTTCCGCCAGTACCGTGCCGCCAGTGTCAGAGCCGGTAATCCGGCACAACCACCGGAAGGTTTCCACGATTTTGTGCCTTACAGTGATGAACTTGACGAGAGAATTCCACTGTACAAGGGCAACGGCAATACTCTGCCGGCTGCCAGTGATGGCGATCTGGAGACGATACTGGCCGGATTCCGCGACGAGGTGAAGAAAGGCAGGCTGCCGCAGGTAAGCTGGATCGTTGCACCGGCGGCCTATTGTGAGCACCCAGGGCCTTCCTGCCCTGTACAGGGTGGCTGGTTCATTCAGGAGATCCTCAATGCGCTGACAGACGATCCGCAGGTGTGGAGCAAAACGGTATTGCTGGTGAATTACGATGAGAATGATGGTTTCTTTGACCACATTCCTTCACCCTCCGCACCGTCGCTACGGGAAGACGGTAGTTTCGCCGGCAAGTCCACGCTACCCTTCGACACCGAAATCTTTCAACACGTAGCTCCAGAGGGATCGCAGGGGCAACCGCCACCAGATGGACGTATTTATGGTCCTGGACCGAGAGTGCCTATGCTAATCCTGTCGCCCTGGAGTCGCGGAGGTTGGGTTAACTCACAGGTATTCGACCACACCTCAGTCCTGCAATTTTTGGAAAAACGCTTCCGGGTATGCGAGCCGAATATCAGTGCCTGGCGGCGTGCAGTGTGCGGTGATCTCACTTCAGCGTTCAACTTTGTCAATCCCAACAGTGAAGTGCCCCATTTGCCTGACATCACGCGACAAACAGCAGACAACCTGCGCCGGAGCCAGGAGGCGTTACCACGGGTGCCGTTACCGGAGGTTGAAAAGCAGCAATTGCCGTATCAACGGCGACAGATTCGCCCGTCCCGCGCGTTGCCTTACCGACTTAATGTTGAAGTCTCGGCTTATCCTGATAAGGGCTTACTGACACTGAGTTTTCACAACACGGGCGAACAGGGTGTGGTATTCCACGTTTACGATAAGCTACATCTGGATGAGATCCCGCGGCGTTATACCGTTGAAGCAGGTAAGTCGCTCAGTGATGACTGGCAGACGGCAGATGACTATGATCTTTGGTTGCTAGGACCCAACGGCTTTCACCGTGCGCTGAGCGGTTCACTGACACAGCGGCAGCCAGAAGTGCGTCAAATCATGAATGATACCTACCTGCACCTGGAACTGAACAATCCGAGTGACAAAACGGTGGAGATCATCATAAAACGCTGCCCTTATACATTGCAGGGGCCGTGGCGCATTAAAATGCCAGCGGGAAGCTGTCACAGCCAGACTTTTGACACCCGTATCAGTGGTGGCTGGTACGATATTTCACTGGCAGGGCCGAAAGGATGGCACCGCCGCCTGGCTGGCAGACTGGAAAACGGTGAGCACAGCATCAGCGATCCGTTGATGGGAAAGGAATAAGATAATCGTGCCTGATATGCGAAAAACGGAAAATGGATTCTATCTATCGTCTTAAGGGGCGGTTTAACCCGCCCCGATTTAAATAATTAATGTTTTCTGAAACCATTAATTTATTTCTTCGCGGCAGCCCGTAACTCAGTCACGTTTTTACCCCCAATGCCCCAGTTATCTGTTTCTACTTCATCAATGATCACAAAAGTCGTTGCCGGGTTTTTCCCAAGTACATCGACCAGCAATTGGGTTGCACCTTCAATCAGTTGTTTTTTCTGCTCAGCGGTGGCGCCTTCACGGGTAATTCTGATGTTCACAAATGGCATAAAAATGACTCCTCTTTGGTTTGTTATAGACAAGTGGGTACAGAAAGAACAGTCTTATTTATTGATATATGGATGTTTATCTGGCTTTCTTCTCTTCCGCAGTGGCGATCCAGGCGGCGCAAAACAGTGTCAGACGAGCGAAAAAATAGAAGAATGCCATTAAGCCAATCACCGAACCAAAAGCAGCACCCGAAGGGGAACTGGCAAGGCGTGGCAGCATCATAGTCATAATATATTTAATAATTTCAAATCCAATTGCGGCCATTAGAGTGCCTTTAAACAGCGCTTTTCTTTCAGGGCGATGACGCGGCAAGATCCACAATATCCAAAGGAATAGCAAATAATTGGCTGAAATGGAAATAGTCATGCCAATTGATGTCCATACCGGCCGGAGCCATTCTATACCTTCCAGTCCGAGGGCGTGGACGATGGTGGCCTGGGCAGAGCCTGCTATGGAAGTCAGCGAAAGGGTGATGACCAACGCAAATAGCAGACCGAATAAGGAGAAAAAGTCGCGAATATATTGAAAGTAAATTTTCTCTTTATCTTCATGATTACGTTCCCAGACATCTCTGGATTGGGCGAGTATTGCCTCACGTAAATTACCAACCCAGTTCATCCCTGAATAAAGTGCAATCGCCAGACCCGTCAATCCCACGGTTGTTCTTTGGTTGATTGCCGTGTCTACGCTGTTTTTCAGGGTAGTGGCGAGAGCGGGATCACTGATGCTGTTGGCGATGCCATTGATCAAACGTGCCAGTAAGTCAGGATTAGAGGCCAATACAAAACCTACGACGGCAAAAGAGAGCATCAGGATTGGGATTAAGGATAGAAACGAGAAATAGGTGATGGCAGCACCAAATTGGCTACCCATTCGGTCGTTGAAACGTTGTGCTGCCCTAATAAAGTGGGCAATAAAAGAAATTCGGCGGATGGCATTGCCAATACGGATGGTTACGGAAAGTGCTTTTTTACTGCCATATAGCCCTTTCTTTAATGGTGTAAGTTCCTTCCCTGTATTGAGTTGTTCCCTTTTTTCATGGTTAGCTGGCATTACATCCCCTGGCGAAAAAATATATATGCGAAAAAAGAGTAACAGGCAAAATGAAAAAGGCAACTGGTCAGGGAACGTGAAGAAGTACGGTAACCTTATATGGCTACCGTACAGAAAATCAACCGTTGATCACGATGATCAATCTAATTGACGCCCCTTAACTTCACTGTGGACTGTCGGAAGTGTCGTATCGTGGTTCTCATTTTTCACAAAAGGTACTTTACCGGAGAAAATATCTTTTTGTGCAGAGGCTGCCAGACCTGTGAAGGAACCTGGTACATCAATGCCTAAGTTTTTGCCTTTATCGTATCCTGCGATAGATTGTTGGTTAATTTGCGGGGTATTCAGCGAGACAGCACCTTGTGCGCTATCAATTTTGCTGCCCACTAAAGAGGTTGTTCCAGAAACATCCAGATTAACCCCTTGAGTACCGGTTAATGTTGTTTGCTTACCTACAGCTTCTCGATCGAGAGTATCGTAATTGCCTTTGAATTTGCCATCGAAGCCCTTGAATGTGGCTTTCAATTGATCTGTCAAACTGGGTGCCTTATCTCCGGTTTGAGCGTTGTCGGCAGTCGCGGTTTCAGTTGTGGCCGTCGCTGGGTTTTCTGGAGAGCCTTCCGCTACGGTAGGAATAGCTTCTTTAGAAGCGGCATCTCCTTTGATGGTTTTGCTATAACCCAAGCCAGCATCCAGACCTACATTCAGGCTATGAGTGCTGTCCTTGCGGCTTTCGACATTGAAATTGCCACCGACGTTGCCCGTTACCTGGTCAGCATCGACATTGGCGCCTTTAAGTGAGGTATCTCCTGCACTGGTCAGGTTGACATTGCCGCCGGAAACCTGTGCGTTACGGTGTGTAGTCTGATCCAGTTGGTTAACGCCAAATTTCAATTCACCGCCAATGTTATATTTGCTATCGATAATTCTGTTGGCCGGATCGTCTGTTGTTGCAGCATCACCTGTCGCACCATCACCCCCTTCTTTGCGGGCGGTAGAAGACATACCACCTTTAGCTTTAGCACCGACATTCCAGCCATTGGCGTTGGCAGTATCCTGAGCCGAAGTCAGTTCGATTTTCCCACGCTGTGCGGTTAAATCTACCTGTTTGCCGGAAACGTTGGCACCTTGTAATGTCAGATTATTGCCTGCATTCAGATTTACCCCTTGTCCACCAGTGATATTGCTGATTTGGGCGGTAGTGTTGTTCTGATTGTCGGTGTTATAACCGCCACCGAGGCTGCCACTGAAATTCTTGCCATCAAGGTTGGTTCCCACAGTCAGGGAAATCTCCCCATTGTAACCATTGCTTTGTTTCTCATTGCGAGTGGTGGCTTGGTTAAACTGAATATTTCCACCTGCATTAACGTTGGCTGAACCTTCACCTGCATTGATTGAAGTGCCTTGATAGCGCGCATCTCTGGTCACCTGAACATGAACGCCGTTTTGGGTGTTGATACTGCTGGTCACTGCGCTGCTGGTGGTGTTGGATGTTTCCTGGTAACTGCCATTGCCTTTGCCATTGACGGAGATATCTGCACCTGTTGTGGTGTAGACGCGCAAGCTGGCATTGCCAGTCGTATCAGCGGCATGAGCGTTTTGGCTGTTGGTTGCCGCTTCACTGGTATGGCTGCCAGCAGTTAGCGAGACACCGCCTTTGTGTGCCTGGTATTGCGTACCTTGGTCATAGATATCACCGTTTGTAGTGACTTTGACATCACCCGCCTTAATGGTAGTCACTACCGCATTAGACTGATGATTGTTGGTGTAACGGCTGTTGCCATTCATCGCCAGTTCAATACCTGCATTAGGCAACCCCGTCTTCGTGATGGAAGCATCCAGTTTTTTATCTGCGGCGGCCTTAGCTGTTTTTTCTACAGGGCGGGTAGTGGCACTGTAATCAGCAGTTCCGCTGATCTCACCACCTACCTGTAATCGATTGGTTGAGCTGGATTCAGTATTGGCCGTTGCCACATTTTTAATGCTACCGGCATTAGCCTGGTAGGAACCTTGCACTTGATGATCCGTACCCTGTTGCTTCAATTCACCCATTGCATTCAGCTCAAGGTTGCCTGAAATCTGGGTTTTCGCCACCTCTGCTGTGGTTCGGCTGTCGGACTTTCCATTGCTGTTGTAAGTTCCTTCAACACCACTGCCGAGTTTGTCCATACCGCCAGTGACAAACACACTGCTGCTCAGTTTTTCTTGTGAGGTTGAGGTTGAGGTGCTGTTTTCACCAGCCAGCAACGCAATGTTATTCCCAGTAATTTTCGCATCGCCCTGGGTTGTGACCAACTTAGAGCCAGTCACGGTGACATTCTGGCCCGCATTTACGCTAAGATGACCCCCATTCAGTTCTGATGGGCGTTGCGTTGTATTTTCATCTTTCTGTTTGTCAGTTGTGTGTTCAAAACCTACGCCAGCACGGTATTGGTTATCTTTCATATCCTTGGCGTAATACTGCCAGTCAAGATTGGTTTTTTCCTGTTGGTACTGATTCTTCTCACCATAATTCAGGATATTGATATTGCCTGACGTATTCAGTTGTAGTTCGCCAGCACTTTTTGTCAGACTGCCAATGACATTGATGTCTTTATCACTGAGTAATTTCAGATCTGCATCAGAAATCAATTGACTGCCGGAAGATTTTTCATGCTTGTTGTGTTCTTGGTTAGTATTTTTGGTGATATTGAAGATGGTTCCCTTTCTTTCATCCACCTCTTTAGAAATATGGCTGACGGCATTATCGATAGTCAGCTGCCCTTCATGGGTTCTAACATAGGCACCTTTTTGGGCTTTGACTTTACTGCCCGTAATGGTGACACCATTTTCACCAGTCAGCAGCAAGAGTTCGCCAGCCGTCACTTCGGAAATATGATGGGTTTCTGATTTATCGCGGTTATCTTTTTTGCTGCCACCAGCAATACCGCCCCAATAGGTTTTATCTTTGGCAAGGATCTGATCATCAACAAGGGATTGCACAGTAATATTGGCTTGTTGACCCGCAGAAATAATCAGGTTTTTGCCTGAGTTAATGTGGGTTCCTGCAATGTCAATATTCCCTTTCGCATCAATACCTAAAATTCCGCCTGCGCTTAATTCATTGCCGGTACTTCTTTGTGTGGTATTGACCTGATTCCAATGACCCGTTTGCAGTGATGCAGAATGGTTCTTTTTATATCCTTTCTCTGAGGTTATTTCTGATTCTATCAGACCTGCCAGCTTCACATCTTTCTGGGCTGATAGGGACAACAGGTTACCGGCTTTGATCTTACTGCCAAGGACTTCTACATTGCTTTCATCGGCGATCAAATGAACATTTTCATGAGCGTTGATGGTATTGCCTTCGTACTGGTATTTTTCACTCTCATTGGTGACATCATACTGCCAAACAAATTTCTGTTGATTATTAGTGTTGCGGTCAAGCTGGTGAAGCTGTTGCCCATCCAGTTTTAGGTTGGCGCCAGTCAGTTTGACATTATCCCCTTCAATATCGGTTGCCATCACTTGGTTGTTTTGTTTGGCCACCAGCGTGATGTTCTTGCCTGCCAATTGGGTACGGGCAACAGATTCACTGATTTGCTTTTGTTCGGTATAAATGCCACTAAAAGTGCTTTGGTGATTATTGCTGCCTGTTTTGTCTGATGAAGATTGATTCAGGCGTCCTTGGGACAGCACATTATTGCCGCGCAAGGTGATATCCCCGCCTTTTAGCGCCGCAGCTTCCAACTTCACATCGCCGTGGGATTCAACATCAATGCCATCACTAGCGGTTATTTTGCCTTTTAAATTGACTCCGCTCCCTTCCGCCGTGTTCAGCAGCCGAATGCGTCCTGCCCGCATACTGCCCAAATAATAGCTGTCGAGTGCGCCAATATCCGCTTGCTGGGTATCTAGGATGCGACCATCGGCCGAAATCTTGTTATTCCCCGTTGTGATATTGAGGTTTTTGGTGGTGATCACCTGACCATTAATGTCAATTTTAGGGGCAATCAGATTCAGCACGTCATTATGGGATAAGCCATTGTTTCTTACATTCAGGGCGTTCAGGTTATCAAAGGTGTTGAAGCCTTGCAGGATCCCATTTTCCACCAGTGGATTACCGACAACCAATGACGCCTGATTGGTATTAATAAAACCACAGCCGTTACAAGTGATACCGTTAGGGTTTGCCAGTATATAATCGGCGGCGATACCAAATATTTCCTGTTCGCCGAGCAAGAATGAAGGGTTACGGCTAATCACCTCATTTAAGATCACACTGGCAACTTGTCCATTGAGGTTACTGTTGGCAGATAATTCCCCTGCCAATTGTGATGTTCCATTCTCCAGGGAGTTATTGAACACCGCCCCCATTTGATTGACGTTGAAGTCTTGGTATTGGTTATGTGATAACCCTGATTCGGAAGGCGCAACGATATTGACTACTGTTGCACCGGTATCAGCTTGCATAACATCCGGGCTGTGGGTGGCATCTCCACCAGGCGTAATATCATTGGCAAAACTGACTGAACAGCTTGCCAGAATAATTGCCATAGCGGCGGCAAGTTTGCCCGTGGGAGACAGTTTAAATTTTTTACTTTTCATATAATTTCCTTATTTGCTTCTTTAATTGCCATGTGCAGCGCTCTGGGGATCATTGTTCTAATAATCCCCACAACTGGCTGCGGTTAAAAAATCAAATGGTTCAAAAAATTAAAAAGTGTAAGAGAAACGGGTTAACAGTTGCATAGGTTCATCCGTGTGCCTATTTTGGTGAGAAAGCAATTTGCCTCGGCTGAACTCAACATCCGCAAACAGTTTCTGATAGCGTAGTGTCAAACCTGCACTTAATCCGGCACTGCTTTTCCAGCCGTCCTGACTGCGATAGCCTTTAACCTGGCCAATATCCACGCCGGTACGCAATAAAAGTGAACCTTTGGCAATGGGGATTGAGTGAGAAAGTGTATTTCTTAAATACCAGCCGTTATCAGCCGATGACACATTTTTGCTGAATCCTCGCACCGCATTACGGTCGGTCACATTGAGCCACTCAACACCTGGTAGCCCATCTTGACTATATTGGGCATAAAATTGGCTGCTAAATTGGTAAGGCATATCTAAGAGTGTGAAACGCTGTTGTAAATTTGCCGATAATTTCCCTTTGATAAACTGCTTATTCAGGCTGGCTGTAGCGGTTTGGGCACCAAACCACGGCATTCCCCGCTCAATACTTATATTGAGGGAGATCAACCCTGAAGGGATAATTTGTAAGTGGTTAATACCCAGTTCGAGGACACTCAATGTCTGGCTACTAACGGTGAGCTTGGCTTCTTGGAAATGGTTGGTGTAATTCTTATAAACCAACTGGGTGTTTAATGTACTAATTTGCGACTGGTTACGATGAAAAACCCAATCAGCGCGAATGCCTGTTTGTTGTGAATTCCCGTACAATTTGGCCGAATGTATTTGTAAACGGGGATGGCTGGTGTATTGGGAATAACTGTTGAATCCACTCAATGTTACGGCTCCATAGGGGAGCGAATAGAGTAGAGTATAGGCGCGATTATATTGGGTATTGGGTTTATCTACGGTACTGGCGCCGCTGAGGCTAACAAAGTCAGATAACCCCAATGGGCTATCGACACTGGCATTGAGTCGCGTGATCCATTTTCCTGTGCTTTTCTGTCCATAATTATCGGTTGTGGTGGTTATTCTCCACGGGGAAGCGTGCCGATTGTGTAGCCTGACGATAGAACCACCATTAACGGTACCCGGTAGAATATCGAGAGTGGTTTTGTTTGATTGCAGGCGATTCGCTTGATCCAGCCCTTGATCAAGTTGATTCAGGTTGAGTGGTTTATTTGTCAAACCTGGGAATAGTGTTTGGCTATTGACCCAACGGTCATCTCCTTCTATCGCCTCGACAAAACCTTCAACGACATTGATCCCCAGTTCGCCATTGGTGTTGGGGGGAATAAACTGAACTCGCGCCGTAATATAACCTTTAGCAATATAAAGGTTGGTGATTTCCGCTGACAGCTTGTTGATGTCATTGCTGGTGATACAGCTATCGGGCAGGGCACTGAGTGTATTCAGATCTCCCAGAGAGAGTAAGGTAATGCCTTGAAGATAAACCCCATTAACCGCCAAACAGGGCGGTGCTTCCATCACTACGGGTGAAACGGTTTGTGGAGAAACGTTATCTGTGCGATTAATCAATCCTTGATGACGGCGCTCTTCAATTAATTGGTCTATTTCCCGCGAACTATCCTGTAAGGTTCTTCTTGCTTCATCTGTAGAGAAAGCGGTTTCATCTGTAGGGAAAGCTGGATTAAGCGCATCAGGCGATGCGTTCACCTGAAATGCAGTACATAATAAGATGAAGATTGTCGTCCTTTTAATCATGGGAATACCCAAATGACAATAGTTGATGGGAAATGTATCGTGTTGGGTTAGGCTTAAACATCCTAGTCTATTAATTAAGCATTAGAGCATAGAAAATCTTTTATGTTGTTCTGATTAACAAATGTGTTTTGTTAAGAATTATAATTTCTAGTTATAAATTTACATTAGTGATTTATGATAATTCATTTTAGTTATGTATTATCTCAATGTGAAGAATTAAGTGAAATTTAATTTGGTTAATCAATGTATCAGCAGAATAATAAGGTGTAATTAGGAACTTTTTCTGTATTTCTGGTCTATTAATTTAAAAGTTTTACTTATGGAGTGTTGATGAAATATATTGAAGTGGAAGAAATGTAAAAGGTAAGAACAGATATTTTTTAGTCAGATTGTTTGGCTGAAAATTAATCATGCATGTAATTATAAATTCATCTATCTTTATTTATTGTGAAAATAATTACTATATGAAAATCTGACATCGGAAAAAAATCAGAAAAATAAATATAAAAAAGAAAAACAGGAATTAAAGTAAATTGGCGGGAATTTTGAGATGTTAGAATGATTCAGCCAATGAATAATATTCATTGGCTGAAAGGTTACTACTTAATACTTAATTAATAAGATATTAAGCAGAAATCGGTGCGCGCCAGTCGTCAGAACCAGAAGTACCCGCAGTAGTGTGTTCCCAGGTAATCTTACGATAAGCAAGAGATACACGAACTAATTGAGTGAATTCTGATTTAGCTGGATCTTGGCAGTGTGGCATTTTGCAATCGATATCAACGATAGTTGCATCTTCCAGTTTTGTAGTAAAGAAATGCTCTTGTTTACCTTCGATTGAAGTACGGTACCATTTCAATTCTACAGTTGGCAGCATTTCGCCAGAAGCCAGAGCGTTGTACAGCAGAGGAACTGATTTATTCAATGCAACGGTAAAGCGGAATGGCTTATGCGCACGCTGACCAGAAGGCTGTCCTGACTGTGGATCAGTTGGGACAGTGACAATGTGGTCAAATTCTTGCACCAGCATTTCGTCTTCATGACCCTGAACAAAGATATTACCTACGGATTCAGCAGTGAATGAGCGAGCGGTAATATGGCCCTGAGTTTTACCACGGATGGAAATATAACATGGAGTTGGCATATGAATATCCTATAAAATTTACCAATATTAGTGTAAGTGTTCATTCCTTGCGTGATTATTCCATATGTTAATCAAATGAAATTATCGCTTACCAAACACTCGAGGCGAATAATAAAGCTGAAATTGTCTGATGCAAAGTCATTTGAAAAATGCAATATTCACTCTAATTCAATGACAAATAATAATTTTATAATTATTGCCGTTACAAAATTTATAGCTGATTTTTTATAAACAATAAGCCTATCTAACTGGTTTAAAAATGAGCTATGACTTTTTGGTTTTTTTAACTTTTTGATATTTCTTGTTTTTTATTTTTTTGTTTAAATGTTTTTCATGATCATTTGAAAAGTGTTATCTAGATCAAAAAAATGAAAATAACCTGGATTGTTATGACACATAATTAATCAAGATAAAATAAAAAATGATATTGATGATGATTATTGATAACGGCCTATAAGGTTATATTTTATTCAAGTGAAGATGAAAAATATTTCTTTTAACGCAAATTATAGGTAATCGAATTACATACTCTTACAGAGAGTAAAACCAAACTTTTCTCTATTTTTAGAGCAAAAAAATGTTTATAACTTGATATGGGTTTTGATAGGAAGATTAAAAGCTTGAATAGAGGTCTTTATCAATTTGTGTTTAGGCTTTACATCAAAAAAATAAAATGTCAAACTCGAACTTGACGATTTTTCGTATCGATGTTATTTCCACGATTGGATAGGGTATATCTGATTATTTAACTATATGTTGATATAAAACTATTCGTACCTTCAAATATAGTTGTCTTCTTTATCTTATTTTTTTAGGAAGATCTTCTGTATTTATTATATGGGTGAACATTGGAATCATTCTCTCACCAATAATGAGTTGTTAGACAGTTCATGGTTGTATTAGCCAAAGGATTCAAATATGAGTAAGAATAGTCCAGGTAGCGTAG
This sequence comes from Xenorhabdus ehlersii, assembly GCF_003610465.1. Classification (GTDB taxonomy): domain Bacteria; phylum Pseudomonadota; class Gammaproteobacteria; order Enterobacterales; family Enterobacteriaceae; genus Xenorhabdus; species Xenorhabdus ehlersii. The sequence goes on from NZ_RAQI01000007.1 coordinate 85,530, forward strand.
CTCCGAAAGAAAGAATTAATATTAAGTATGTTCCTAATAATGGTGACCAGACTGCAGAAGTTGAATTACCTCTGAATCTTCTGGTTGTGGGTGACTTGAAAGGAAAAAGCGAAGATACGCCAATTGAAGAGCGGCAGGCAGTTTCTATCAATAAGAACAACTTTAATGCCGTAATGAATGAAGCGAACATCAACATAACTTTTAACGTTCCTAATCGTCTTGATGGAAAAAGCGAAGAAGATATGCCGGTTAATCTGGAAATAAAATCGCTGAGTGATTTTTCACCAGATAATATCGCGAAGAAAGTACCTGAATTAAATAAACTTCTCGAACTCCGTGAGGCATTGGTTGCATTAAAAGGTCCATTGGGAAATATCCCAGCATTTCGTACTCGTTTGCAGTCACTGCTGGATGATGAATCCGTTCGTGAGCAACTCCTGAAAGAACTTGAAATCGTCAATAAAAAATAACTGGTTAAAGGAATTTTTAAATGGCTCAGCACGAAGAAAACAGCACAGCTATTGCTTCTGGCGCAACGACTTCCTTGCTTGATGAAATTATGTCTCAAGCGAGAATGACTCCAGAAAATGACGGCTACTATATTGCTAAACAAGGTGTTGCTGCGTTTATCGGTAGCATCCTGGATACTGGCTCTAACGACGAACCAGTCAACAAACTGCTTGTTGATAAGATGATCGTTGAGTTGGATAAAAAGCTAAGTGAGCAGATGGATGAGATCATGCACGCTAAGCCGTTCCAGGAATTGGAATCTTCCTGGCGTTCACTGAAAATTTTGGTGGATCGCACTGATTTTCGTGAAAACATCAAAATCAACATCCTTCATGCCACTAAAGATGAACTGTTGGAAGATTTTGAATTCTCCCCTGAAATTATTCAGTCCGGCTTCTACAAACACGTTTATTCCTCAGGCTATGGTCAGTTTGGTGGTGAACCTGTTGCGTCCGTCATCGGTAACTACGCGTTCAACAATACTACGCCTGATATTAAATTGATGCAGTATGTCAGTTCGGTTGGTGCGATGGCTCATGCGCCATTCTTGTCTTCCGTTTCACCGGAATTCTTTGGCATTAACAGCTTTACTGAGCTGCCTGCTATCAAGGATCTGAAGTCCGTCTTTGAAGGCCCTTCACATACTAAATGGCGTGTGCTGCGTGAGTCAGAAGATTCACGTTACTTAGGTCTGACCGCACCCCGTTTTTTGCTGCGTCTGCCTTATTCCAGTGTTGAAAACCCAATTAAGAACTTCAACTATCAGGAAAATGTCAGCCGTGACCACGAACATTTCTTGTGGGGCAATACTGCGTACTTGCTGGCTAGCTGCTTGACTGACAGCTTTGCTAAATACCGTTGGTGTCCAAACATCATTGGTCCACAGAGCGGTGGTGCAGTAAGCGATCTGCCAGTTCACCTGTATGAAGCAATGGGTCAGATTCAGGCGAAGATCCCAACAGAAGTTTTAGTCACTGACCGTCGTGAATTCGAACTGGCAGAAGAAGGCTTCATTACCCTGACCATGCGTAAGGGTAGTGATAACGCAGCGTTCTTCTCGGCAAACTCGGTTCAGAAAACAAAAGTGTTCCCAAATACCCGTGAAGGGAAAGCGGCGGAAACTAACTACAAGTTGGGCACCCAGCTTCCATACATGTTCATCATTAACCGTCTGGCTCACTACATCAAAGTGTTGCAGCGCGAACAGATTGGCGCCTGGAAAGAGCGTCAGGATCTGGAACGCGAGCTTAACATGTGGCTGAAACAATATATTGCTGATCAGGAAAACCCACCAACTGACGTTCGTAGCCGTCGTCCTCTGCGTGCTGCTGAAATCAAAGTGCTGGAAGTTGAAGGCGATCCAGGCTGGTATCAGGTAGCGATGCAAGTTTGTCCGCACTTCAAATACATGGGGGCAAGCTTCGAACTGTCTCTGGTTGGACGTTTGGATAAGGAATAATCATGGCTGCGCTGTACAGTTGGAACAGAGGCAGCTCTGCCAGTCTGTTCGAGCGCATTCAAGGGAAGAGCTCCGGCTCTTCTCGTCAATCAAGGATGCGTGCACTACTTGATTCTATCAAGAAGCATTTGAATGAAGTGCTGAATTCCCGTCCCGGTGCTTGCCAAAGTGCCGTTGATTTAGGGGTCATTGATCTCAATGATGCGACCGCGACATCGGTGGATTTCAAGCAAAGTATCGAATGGGCGATTGAAGAGTGCATCAGAAATTATGAGCCAAGAATATCAGCGGTTTCTGTCAGCGCCATCAATGATGATTCAGATCCGTTGCTGTTGAGCTTTCATATCAGCGCTGAAATCTCTCTGGATGATATCAACGATCTTGTGGAATTTAGCATCCAGCTGGATAACAACCGGCGCTATTGCCTGGAGCGAACTCAATAAATGTCATTTGAAAAATATTTCAGAGATGAGTTGAACTATCTGCGACAACTGGGGAAAGAAGCCGCAGTTGAGCGCCCTCATCTTGCCGCATTTTTGTCAGAACAGGGTTCTGACCCCGACGTTGAGCGTTTGCTTGAAGGTTTTGCCTTCCTGACGGGCAACTTGCGGGCAAAGATTGATGATCAATTCCCTGAATTGACCCACGGCCTGCTCAATATGCTGTGGCCGAATTATCTGCGTCCAACGCCCAGTATGACCATCATCGAGTATACCCCGGATGAAAGTGTGGTGACGAAAGCGACACAGGTCAAGCGTGGCACACAGATTATGAGCCATTCGTTGTCGACTCAAGATGATATTTATTCGAACGAAAAATCGGACGGCAAAAAAGACGATCATGATCGTTGTACGTTTACGCTATGCCGTGATGTCTGGCTTTTTCCACTTTCTATCCGTGACATTACCGTCAATAACAGTAATGAGACCGGAATTATCGGTCTGGATTTTACGTCGAAAACAGAACTGAATCTGCATGAGTTGGAGCTGGACAAACTGCGTTTTTATTTAAGCGGTGATAACTATACCACCTCCCAACTCTATTTCTGGCTTTGTTACTACTTCAGAAAAGCAGAGTTGGTGGCAGGCGATACCGTGATCCCTCTGCCAGATTTTGATTTTGTGCCTGTGGGATTTGAGCGGGAAGATGCGTTACTGCCTTACCCCAAAAATGCCTATATGGGATATCGCATCTTGCAGGAATATTTCTGTTTCGCGGAAAGTTTCCTGTTTTTTGATGTGAAAGGCTTCCCGGAACTGCCGGAAGATCTGAAGACCAAAGATTTCAAACTGAATTTACATTTTTCTCAGGCATTGCCACCAGAAGCCAAGATTCGCCATGACACTTTTCGTCTGCACTGCACACCCGCAATCAACCTGTTCCCCATGGACAGTGAAGCAATTGAACTCAATGGCAGCCAGACTGAATACCCATTGAAAGCCAGTTACAGCTTTCCAGATAACTACGACATTTTCTCCGTTGATGGCGTAGAAAGCTGGCTGACAGGGGAAAATGGTGAACGCAGTCGTGCCCGTATTGGTGATCGAGTTTATACCCCGTTTGAAAGTTTCAATCACCAAATAGATAACGAAAATGAGCGTTCGATGCGTTATTACCGTATTCGGGTGAAAGAGTCACCTTTCCGCCGGGGATTGGAACATTTCATCTCATTGGTACGGGGAGATGAGGCAGATTTGCTCAGGCTCAAGCTGAAAGAAAATGTTTCGATCAGTTTGACCTGTACCAACCGTGAACTGCCTTTAGAGTTGCGGGTTGGCGACATTAATTACCCCTCAATCGGCAGCCCGTCATTTGCGACATTCCGCAATATTACGCGGCCGTCAGTGCCTCTTTATCCCTTGTTGGATGGTGGTTTGCACTGGTCACTACTATCAAATATGTCGCTCAACTATATGTCATTGCTGGATAAGGACGCACTGAAGCAGGTGCTGCGTACCTACGATTTCCCAAGTATTCATAACCGACAGTCCAAGCGTTCATCGCAAAAACGGCTTGATGCTATTGAAAAAATTGAAACAGAGCCGACAGATCGTCTGTTCCGTGGTCAGCCTGTACGTGGATTGCGCTCAACACTGTATATCCGGCAACAGGCATTCAACTCAGAAGGCGAGCTTTATCTATTCAGTACGATTCTGTCACGGTTTTTCTCACTGTATGCCAGCGTCAATGCGTTTCATATGTTGAAGGTAATCAATTTAGATAATCAGGAATGTTATGAATGGCCGGTACAGATAGGTCAACACTCGTTGATGTAATCACTGAACAGGATCCTGCCACGCCGCTGGCATTGGATATCTCACAGTACAACTTTTACCAATTGGTTGAGCTGCTTAATCAGTTAGCGGTAGCGTGGGATAAAACCGGAGAGACAGATCGTCCTGATCTGGAATCTATCCGTTTCCGTTCCAGCGCCAGCCTGGCATTTCCGACCCGGGATGTCATCTCGCTTACGCAATCCAAAAAGGGATACTTCGAACTGGAGGTTTCCTTTATGGGATTGCATGGCAGCCAGTCCCCGATGCCAGGCTATTATCTGGATTCACTGGCATGGGAAGAGGCCCAGGGGGAAAACCGTCTGACGGATTTTCTCAACATTTTCAACCACCGTTTAATTACGATCCTGCATCAGATTTGGCGGAAATACCGCTATTACATTTGTTTCAAGAAGGGTGGAGAAGATTATTTTTCCCAGCGTATGTTCTCTCTCGTTGGGTTAGGCAGTGATGTCAACCGCCGGATGCTGAACATCAACCACAGCAAAATGCTGGCGTACGCTGGATTGCTGGCAAGCCCCGGACGCTCGCCAGAAGTCATATGCAGCCTTGTTTCCCACTGTTTTGATTTGCAGGACGTTACGCTGCACGGCTGGCAATTCAGGAAAGTCATCATCCCGGTGGATCAGCAGAACCGTCTGGGGGTAACCAATAAAGGGCTGACAATTGGTGATACCAAGTTATCGGTATTAGGAGATAACTTCACCATTGGTTCTTGGGTTGGGGATTATAGTGGTAAGTTTTTGCTTAGTATCAATGACTTACCTCGTGATCGGTTCCTCTCATTCCTGCCTGATGGCAAAAACTATCTGCCGTTGGTGATGTTCATATCTTTTGTCATGCGCAGCCAGTTTGCTTGGGAACTGCGTCTTAGTCTGGCTGAAAATCAGGTCAGCGGTATGGTATTGGGGGCAAAGCAGAATAACCATTTGGGGTGGACCAGTTTTCTCGGCGAACCGGAAAAGAAACCCTCTGTCATCATTTCAGTTATGGAATAACGACCATGGAAAAACATCAACCAATCCTTTCATTGCGGGTTCTTAACAGTGAACAGCTAGAAAGTGGTAAAGCCGCCAACTGCCAGTTCTCGACACAGGGGGGTACGGTCGGTAGTAGTGAAAGCCACCTTTGGTCTGTGCAGGATCAGCAGGGCAATGTCTGCCCGTCACAATTCGCCATTAAATGGCAGGATGGGGCATTTTGCCTGCAAGTATTTGCTGAATCAGTGCAAATCAACAATGCAACTTTGACGCCTGAGTCGGGTTTGATCCTGTTACAACAAGGTGATCAAATCAAAGTAGGGAATTTGTCGATCAAGAGCCATATCAGTTTTTCTGAGGCAGATCGTGTTGATCCTTCAATGATATCCCCCGAATCGTTGGTTTCCAGCTATAGCAATCCGTTGGATGCCATGATGGAAGGTGCACCCGTACAAAAATCTGTGTTTGCCCACGATGAAGGCATTGCTCCAACGGTTATGCATCGTTTCAGTGATGATCCGCTACGGGTACTTGATAGCGAGAGCTTGACTACATTGAAACCCAAGGTTGAGGCTGATGATACGGAACAACTTTTGCCGCCGGATCATTACCAAAATCCCCCATTTGCTAACCCTATTTCTGATAACCGAGGCAGTGTTATGGATCAGGAGTTCCTTGATTTACCAGACATCGATTCCGACAGACAGTACGAAAGTATGGATGTTGACCATGTCGCCATTACTCCGCTCATGCGTGGGCTGGAAGCTCGTTTGCCTTTGCACGACAGCCAGCAGGCGAATGATTTTCTGCAGGAGATGGGTAAGACCATGAAAGCGGCCATTGAGGGGTTATTGGCCCTCCAGCGTGAACAACATGGGTTGCGTGATAAACAGCTCCGGCCTATCGAAGATAATCCACTGCGCCTGAATATGGATTATGACACGACTATGCAGGTGATGTTCTCTGATCAGAAAAGCCCGGTTCATCTCTCCGCTCCAGCCGCGGTAGCGGAAAGCCTGCAAAACCTGCAATTACATTATCAGGCTAACCGAATTGCCATCTCTGCTGCACTGGACACCATGCTGGAAGCTTTTTCTCCAGAGCAATTGCTCCGTCGTTTCTCACACTATCGTCGTAGCAACGAAGTCAGGAATAAAGACGCATCCTGGGCTTGGGAAATGTACACCAACTATTACCGCGAATTATCTTCCAGTCGCCAGCAAGGATTCGAAAAATTATTCCGCGAGGTGTATGAGCAGGCTTATGACCGCGCATTGCGTCAGGGCTTGGAGGAATCCAGCAATGACACATTCCGCTAGTCGCCGTATATGGGCTGTAGGGATTTTATTGCTGTCAGTGATGTTGCTAAACGGCTGTAGCAGTGCATGGAACGCAACAAAAAAAGTGGGCCAGGTCATTTGGGACCCTTCCACACCGGTAGGTAAACCCGATGAGCAGGCTTCTGTTGCCAACATTACATTGCTGGCCGAACCCGACATCAACCCCAATGAAAGTGGTGAAGCGGCCCCTGTTGAAATGCATTTGGTTTATCTCAGTGAGGATTCGCGCTTTCTGGCTGCCGACTATGACCAGCTTGATAGCGATAAGCTCGAAAAAGCACTGGGGAAAAACTACATCGATCATCAGGATTACACCCTGTTACCAGGGCAATACAAGCCTCTGGAACAGATCGCATTGGAAAAGAAAAACCGTTACATCGGTGTCATCGTTCACTATGCAGATGCAAATCAATCTGAATGGAAAAAGATCATCCGAGTAAAAGACATCGGTCGCCATTACCACATCTTGGTGCATGTCAGAAATAACGACGTCGAACTTAGAAAAGAGGAGGAGTAATCATGCCAGGCAAAAATCGGGTGATTTGGCACGAAGGATTATTCATCAAACCACAACATTTTCAGCAACAACAAAAACATATTGATTATCTGGCACATAGCCTTGTTTCAGTATTGACACCTTATGCTCACGGTTTCAGCTCCCTGAGCATCAATGATGATTTGCTCAAACTGGGCCGTATCGGGATTAACGAAGCCAGCGGCATTATGCCTGATGGCACCGTTTTTTCTGCCCCTAGCCAAGATTTACTGCCAAAACCGTTGGATATCGAAAATATCAATGACCTGAAAAGCAAAGATATTTATCTGGCGTTGCCAATGTCCAGCGATACCATTCGGGAAATTGCTGATCAGGGTGCAGAAACGCAAAGTGCAGTGCGTTATCGGGAACTTTCCACTGATGTCCGTGATCTTCACACCAAAGGCGGCGATTCCTTTGCCCTTAACCTTGCCCAACTGACGCCAGTTCTGATGCAAGGCTCTGAGGACATGAGTGCTTACACCACCATTCCACTGTGCCGCATCAAAGAAAAGCAAAAAGATGGCAACATTGTTCTGGATAACGAATTTGTTCCGACCTGTTTGTCGATCTTCGTGGCCGACAAGCTCAAGCGTTTCATGGTGGAAATTGATGGCCTGCTGACCGAGCGCTCAAGAACACTGGCTAAACGCATTGGTTCGCCGGGTCAGCAAGGGGTGGCGGATGTCGCAGAATTTATGATGCTGCAATTGCTCAACCGCGTTCAGCCGTTGTTCAACCATTATGCCAAACAAACCGTTTTGCACCCACTGCATTTATATACCGAGCTACTCCAGACTTGTGGCGAGTTGAGGACGTTCACCGATGCTAGCCGCCTGCCAGGGGATATATTGGCGTATGACCACAATAACCTGACCGATACCTTCCAGGATGTGATGCTCGCAATTCGTGATGCGTTGAATGTGGTTCTGACCCCACGTGCAACTTCAATTGCGCTGAAACAGAACGAAGGTGGCATTCGTGTGGCAACGCTTCACGACAACGATCTGTTGCGCAAGTCCGAATTCGTACTGGCAATCAGTGCCAGCACCCCACAGGAGCAGCTGCGTCGCCAGTTCGTCCAGCAAACCAAAGTCACATCGATGGAAAGGATCCGCGATCTGGTCAGCGTCCAGTTGCCGGGCGTGCCATTGATTGCCCTGTCCGCTGCGCCTCGCCAGTTGCCGTATCACTCTGGATATACCTACTTCCGTCTGGATCAGAAGAGTCCGGCGTGGAAAGAGATCCAGCAAGGAAATTCCATCGCGTTCCACGTATCAGGGGATTTCCCTGACTTAGATATGCAGCTCTGGGCTATCAGGGGCGGTAAGGAATAATCATGAGTGATATCAATGTTGACAGTCCGTCACTGGAAAAGTCTGAAACGCTGAAAACGTTTCAGCGCCAGTACCAGCTACCGTTGCGTGGTGAAAGCCTCAACCCAATGATCGATGCCGCCACCCCTTTGTTGGGGATGGTCTTGCGTTTGCAGGATATGACTGATCAGGCACTGCCAGACAAGCTTTACCAACAGGTTGTTACTGACATTCGAGCCATTGAGCAGTATCTGCAAACCAAGGGTTATGAACCCGGCGCGATTGTTTCATTCCGTTACGTACTGTGCACCTTCATTGATGAAACTGCGTTGGGGCACGGCTGGAACAGCCAGAATGGCTGGTTGAAGCAATCACTGTTGGTGCACTTCCACAATGAAACTTGGGGAGGGGAGAAGGTTTTCGTATTGCTTGAACGTTTGATGGGAGAGGCACAGCGCTACCAGCATCTGCTGGAGTTCATTTACCTCTGCCTCTGTCTGGGGTATCGCGGGCGCTACAAAGTCAGCACCCAGAAAAGCGATGACTTTGAGCGCTTGTTCCGTCGGTTGCAGCAACAGCTTCACTCACTGCGCGGGGATACTCCGCCGACCACGCTATATGTCAACGTCAACGAGAGTAATGCGCGTTATCGTTTGAGCAGACGATGGACTATCAAGCACCTGTTTGTGATTAGCGTGGGCTTGCTGGTGGCTGTTTACAGCTTTTATGCCATTCGCCTCGGTGATCAGACCCAAGACATATTAAAGCAGCTAAGTAACTTATTGAGATAGGAAGTCGCCATGATCCAGATTGATCTGCCTACCCTTGTAAATCGTTTAAACCCGATGACGCGCCATGCACTGGAAGCTGCTGCGGCATCCTGCGTCAGCCTGCAACAACCTGAAATCACGGTTGCGCAGCTGCTGCTCCAAATGATCGATACGCCACTCAGTGATGTGCGACTCATCCTCAGTAAAGCAGACATCGATAAAGATCTGCTGAAAGAACAGCTCGATCAGGTAATGACGCACCATCAATCGCTTGTGCAGACCTACCCAAATTTTTCCCCAATGCTGGTGGAGTGGTTACAGGATAGCTGGCTGTTGGCTTCCACAGAGATGCAGCACACCGAACTGCGCAGCGGCGTTATGCTGATTGCGTTGTTATTCAGCCCACTGCGTTACTTGGCACCACAAACGGCGCGTTTGCTGGCAGGTATCAACCGCGAATTATTGCGCCAAGACTTTGCAGAATGGACAAATGGTTCGGCTGAGCAGCCTTTTGCGGACAACAGTAATAAAGATGGGCAGGGCGTACATCCGGCAAACAGCGACAGTTTGCTGGCACGCTTTACCCAGAACATGACCGAACAGGCACGTCAGGGCAAGCTTGATCCGGTTTTATGCCGCGATAACGAGATTGATCTGATGATTGACATCCTTTGTCGTCGCCGTAAAAACAACCCCATCGTCGTGGGTGAAGCGGGGGTCGGTAAAAGTGCCCTGATTGAAGGTTTGGCATTGCGCATTATTAACGATCGCGTACCGGAAAAATTGCGCAACAGTGAACTGATGACACTGGATCTGGGAGCATTGCAGGCAGGGGCAGCGGTTAAGGGCGAATTTGAAAAACGCTTCAAAGGTATCATGGCTGAAATTAGCCAATCGGCAAAACCAATCATCCTGTTTATTGATGAAGCCCATACTCTGATCGGTGCGGGCAACCAGGCGGGAGGTTTGGATATCTCCAACCTGCTGAAACCTGCTTTGGCACGTGGTGAGCTGAAAACTATCGCAGCCACCACATGGAGCGAATACAAGAAATATTTTGAAAAAGATGCAGCATTGTCCCGTCGTTTCCAACTGGTGAAAGTCTCTGAGCCAACAGCGGATGAAGCAACCGTCATCATGCGTGGCTTGCGTGCCATTTACGAGCAGGCGCACGGCGTGCTGATTGATGATGAAGCCCTAAAGGCCTCGGCGGTATTGAGTGACCGTTACCTTTCCGGTCGCCAACTGCCGGACAAAGCCATTGATGTGTTGGATACTGCCTGTGCCCGTGTTGCTATAAATCTGACTTCACCCCCGCGCCAGATCTCCTCATTAACTACCGACCTGCACCAGATGCAAATGGAAATCGACGTGCTGGAGAGGGAGCAACGCATGGGATTGAACATCCATACTGAGCGATTGGAAGAGTTGCAAAACCAGCAGAAAGACGTTCAGCAGCAACTCACCGCGCTGGAAATTAGCTGGCAACAGCAGCAAGAGTTGGTGAAACAAATCATCGAACTGCGCCACCAATTACTGGCTGATGATTCTTTCGTTGAAAATGCGGTTGAAGAGATTACCGGGGATGAGGATAAACATGAAGCGACTAAGCCAGGCGAGACAACAGAAGAAGCCGAGGTAATAGAAGAAGTCGCCGACGAACAATCCTTGATCGAAAAACTGGCGACACTCAATACGCGGTTGGCAGAACTACAGCAGAAGCAAACGCTGGTTTCCCCACATGTGGATAAAACCCAGATTGCGGCGGTGATTGCTGAGTGGACGGGCGTACCATTGAACCGCTTGTCACAAAGCGAACTTTCCATTGTCACTGAATTGCCTACTCACTTGGGACAAAGCATCAAGGGGCAGGAAATTGCGATCCAGTGCTTGCACAAACACTTACTGACTGCTCGGGCAGATTTGCGTCGTCCGGGGCGTCCTCTTGGGGCATTCCTGTTGGTAGGGCCAAGTGGCGTCGGTAAGACAGAGACCGTCCTGCAAATTGCGGAACTGATGTTTGGTGGCCGTCAATACCTCACCACCATCAACATGTCCGAGTTTCAGGAGAAACACACGGTTTCCCGTCTGATCGGTTCACCTCCGGGTTACGTAGGATATGGCGAAGGTGGTGTACTGACCGAAGCCATTCGCCAGAAACCGTATTCAGTTGTCTTGTTGGATGAAGTGGAAAAAGCCCACCCTGACGTACTGAACCTGTTCTATCAGGCTTTCGATAAAGGGGAACTGGCAGATGGAGAAGGACGCATTATCGACTGTAAAAACGTCGTGTTCTTCCTGACGTCAAACCTGGGCTATCAAACTATCGTAGACAATGCCGAACAGCCAGCGCAGATCAACGACCTGCTTTACCCTGAATTAGCGGCATTCTTTAAACCAGCACTGTTGGCGCGTATGGAAGTGATCCCGTACCTGCCGTTGGGCCATGAAACGCTGAAAACCATTATTCAGGGCAAACTGGCTCGACTGGATACCCTGCTGACCCAACGTTTCAACGCAGAAGTCACCATCAGCGATGAGGTGTCCGAAGAGATCCTGCAACGTGCTACCCGCGCGGAAAATGGTGCCCGTATGTTGGAGTCCATCATTGATGGCGCACTGCTACCGCCAGTTTCATTACTGCTGTTGCAGAAAATGGCTGCGGGTACACCAATCAAGGCCATTCGCTTAACCGTGGTTGAACACGAATTCCATGCAGAGGTTGAGGAGGCAGAATAATGAAACAGCGGCTGAAAAGCGCGTTAGCGTTATTGGAAAATGACACTGTAGAACAACTGGTTGACCATTTTTTGCAGATCAGCCATAGCTCGCGTTTTGATGCCCTGTTGGTTTTCCTGCTGAACATCAACGAAAACAGGTTGGAATGCTACAACTTGCCGGAGACTCAGCAAACCAGTTCGCGCCGATTGCAAGTGGACATTGATGACGTCAATAACCCGTTGATACAGGTATTACGCAAGGGAACCCCAACTGTTTGGGATTTCCTTAATCACGGGGCACGCATTGACGAGCCATATTTCCGCACGTTTATTGCAGAACTTCCGCATAACTGTGGGTTGTACGGCATTCCCCTGTTTGATTGCAATGGGCAGGCTTGTGGTGTGATCGCTATCTTTGCCGAAAATGTCCGCTATTTCATCAACAATGAAAACATGTTCGGCATCTATTGCCATGTCATGCAGCATCGCCTGAAAAAATTGCAGGAACTCGAACAACTGCGCGGGCAGTTACGCCAAATCCGCCAGGTATTTCAGGTTCAACGCCAAAAAGAAAAACAATTGGATGAATTGCTTGCTTCCCTGAGTGAATCGAAAAACCCGGCGGTGGTCAGCAGTATCTCCGTGGATTACAGTCATATCGATAATCTGCCAAAGGCCATAGAAGAATTTGAAAGCGCCGTGTTGATTCAACGTCAGCGTCAGTTTGGCAACGACACCAGATTGATCGCACAAAGCCTGGGTATTGCTCAGCGGACGTTGGTTTACAAACTGGCTAAGTACGGGTGTAGATTATGAATATTGTTTTAATTATCAGTTCATTGCTCGCTTCATTGATAGGGAACCCCAAGCTTGCAGAGGTGGCAGAACCAAAGGAAGTGGTTGCGGTAAAGGAAGAGCAAAATTTAGATGAGTTGCATAAATGCCGCTTTGAGCCGTCTCCTCTTATTCGGCTGGCATGTTATGACAGAGCGTTGAATAACCTCAAGTTCAAAACGGTGCAAATCCCTATCGAAAATATGGGACCTCTATGGCGGCAAGCGATGGAACAGGAGATGAAACGTACCGATTACTCTACCAGCTTCATTATGACGCAGGGAGAGAATGGTGCGGCACCGATTATCTTGACCACGCCCGCGATTGGAGTGCCTCCCCCACGTCCCGTATTAATGTTCAGTTGCATTGACAGTATCACCCGCTTGCAGGTAGCACTGCCTAAGCCCGTAGAGTCAGGGGTTGTCACCGTGGCGACGGACAGAACTGAGTACCGTACTGAATGGTTCGTGCGGGAACAGGGTTACTTATGGGAATCCAGCCGTGGTTTACCGGGCATTGAAGAAATCAAGCGCCTGATGAACAGCGACCGGATGAGTATTACAGGCAGTAATGGTAGCCAGATAACCTTTAACATTTCTCAGTTGGAGCAGGCAGCGAAGCCATTACGTGCTGCTTGCCGTTGGTAATCGACATGGACATCAGAACACAATTCGATTGGTTCGGCTCCCTGCTGGCCCCCTTGTCCGACGAACAGATTGGCAAGGCACTGGGAGACAACGAACCTGCATGGGAATACATTGACAGCGAAATGATCAAATTTGGTTCGCTGTCACATGGAGCGCTGGATGTTGAAGAGATCCAACGTCAGGCACTGCAATTATTACGTGAAAACAGCAAAGACTTCCGGCTGGTGGTTCATCTGCTGCGTACCCTGCAACATGCTGGCAACGCGGCTGAACTGATCCTCGCAATGGAGCTGCTGACCGAGTATATCAAAAACTACTGGGAAAAAACCTGGCCAACCAAGCTACAGTTAAAACGTCGGCTGGCACAGCAAGTACTCAAGCGTTTCGACTCCGCCCAGAACAGTTTTATTGAACAGGCAAGCAAAAGTGAACGGGATGATGCGCAAGGGGCGTTGGCACATCTCGCTCAATGCTGGCATGCCAATGAACCGGATCTTGCTAAAGAAGTTGACCAACTGCGCGTTCGTTATAACCGTCAGCCAGAAGCTGTACCTGTGGAGACAAAGTCTGCTCCTGCTGCGGTGCCAGCATCCTCTTCAGCCGAATCTATGGCGCAAACGCCACAGGGTTTTCAAGCTGCACCGATGCCAGAAGTCGACGTCAACAGTTCGAGCGAAAAAGCGTGGAAGCAGACTTTGATAACCGTCGCAGATCTGTTGTGTGAACGGTATCCCGAATTACCTGTTGGTTATTCCCTACGCCGTCACGCGGTATGGCACACCATCACTACAGCCCCGATGGCGAATGCAACAGGCAAAACCCCATTGGCACCGGCTTCCGCCGATCGTACTGCCGACTATTTGGCGAGATTGCCGCTGGCGGACAACAAATTGCTCCAGCAAATCGAGCAAAGCCTGATGCTTGCTCCTTACTGGCTGGATGGTCATGCCATTGCTGCACAAGCCGCATTGCAATTGGGGTACGGGAACGTCGCTCAGGCTATTCGTGATGAGCTGAATGCCTTTCTGAAACGGTTGCCCGTGCTGAAAACCTTAAGCTTTTCTGACATGAGTGCGTTTATTTCCCCTGAAACCCTCGACTGGCTCACGCTTGAGCCTGTGGCAATGGGCAAGGGTTCCGTTTCTGCTGATCAGGAAGTTATCTGGCAATGTTTCCAGCAACAGGGATTGGAAGCAGCCCTGAAAATGCTGGAGGAACATCAGCAACAGTTAACGGAGCCACGGGATCAATTCTATGGCCAATTGCTCAATGCCCAATTGCTTGAAGAAGCCGGCATGACAGCGTTGGCCCAACAGCATTACCGGAATTTGTTACACACGGGACAACACATGCAACTTATTCAATGGGAACCCAGCCTGCTGGCTTTATTGGCTGAAAAACTCCCTTCTCCTCTCAAGGATACGGCTTCAAACAGGAGTGTTAACCCATGAAATGGCCCTCTTTGTCATCTTTGGCTCCATTGAAATCAGCCTTGCCGACACTGGCAAAGTTTAAATCCTTGCCACGCCTCAAGGCATTGATGGCACTGGTTCTGGCACTTATCCCCTGCTTGCTGTTAATTGCGGTCTGGTGGTGGGGGCCGGAATGGAAACTGCGCAACGATTATCCACTGGAAAGCCTTGCAGCGCGCTGGCTGGCAACAATTATCATTGTCATGATGGTCGTATTCTGGGTTGGCATGAAAGCATGGCGTCGTTTGCGGAAACTGGAAAAACTGAACCTTGATGTTGAACTGAAAGTGGTTGATCCGGTACGGGTGGATATTGAACATCAGGATCGCTATCTCGATCACTGGAAATCCCAGTTGCAACGCCATCTGGATTCGTACAATTACCTGTATGAACGTCCGTGGTACATCATCATCGGGAGCCAGAAAAGCGGTAAATCCTCACTGATCAAGGAAGGTTATAAACTATCCGAAATCGCGGCACCGGAATATTTACGTCAGGATAGCGAAGTGCCCCTGATGCTGCGTTGCTGGTTAGGGGAAAAAGCGGTCATCATCGATCCGAAAGGCCAGTTAATTGACCAGCCAGTCCCGCTTAACAGCGACAAACCGCAAATCAATAGCCGTCTGTGGGAAGCATTGCTGAACTGGTTGGCTGAAAACCGTCAGCGCCAGCCACTCAACGGCATTATTCTGACCGTGGATACCCTGCGTCTGATGGCTGATAGCCGTGAACAGCGTGAACGCTATGTGAGGGAGATCCACCAGCGCCTGCAAGACATTCGTCTGACCTTCCACAGCCAGTTGCCGCTCTATTTGGTGATGACTAAAATTGACTTATTGCACGGCTTTGAGGCGATGTACCAGTCACTGGATCGCAAACTGCGCGACCAGATTTTGGGCGTGACGTTCAGCCTTAACAACCGCGATGAAAAAGCGTGGCGCAGTGAACTGGAAGCGTTCTGGAAGCAGTGGATGAACAACCTGAATTCAGCGATGCCGGACATGATGCTGAACAATGTGGACGCTAACCAGCGCAGCGCCCTGTTCAGTTTTACTCGTCAGATTCAGGGGCTGTACAGCTATATCACCCAGATGTTGGAAGATATTTTGTATAACGATGAACACCACCGCCCTACTTTGCGGGGTGTCTATTTGACGTCGGCCCATCAACGGGGACAGATGGATGACCTGTTCACCCAGTCCGCTTCGGCCCAGTATCACCTGGGATCGCAGGCGTACCCGACCTGGCCGGCTGGCGATACCCTGCCGTACTTCACCCATTCGCTGTTCGAAAATGTCTTGCTGGCCGAGCCGAATCTGGCGGCGGAAAACCGAATCTGGCTGAGCCGCAATCGTCGCCAGTTATATACCTTCTCCGTGGTCAGTGCGTCGGTCATTCTGGCGATGTGGGGGGGCTGGCATTACTTCTACCAGAAAAACTATCGGGCTGGTGAAGAAGTGCTGGCGCAGGCGAAAAACTTCCTGTCCGTCCCGCCCCCGAAAGGGGATGACCGCTATGGTAACCTCCAGTTGCCGCTACTCAATCCCATCCGGGATGCGACCCTGGCTTACGGTAACTATCACAACAACAAATCCTTTCTGACTGACATGGCGTTATACCAGGGAGGCGGGGTCGGGCCGTATGTGGAAGGCACCTACCTGAAACTGCTGGAGCAGCGTTTCCTGCCGGCATTAATGCTGGGGTTACTGGATGACTTAAATCAGGCCCCGGCCGGCAGCGAAGAAAAACTCGAGATCTTGCGTGTGATGCGCATGATGGAAGATGCCAGCAAACGTAATAGCGGCCTGGTCGCCCAGTATATGCGTGAGCGCTGGAGTAAGGCATTCCACGGCCAGCGTGATGTGCAGGAAGCGTTGCTGACCCACCTGAATTACGCGCTGGAGCGTACTGACTGGAAGGACAAACGGGATAAAGGTGAACAGGATGCGATGGATCGCTTCTCTCCGTTTGTCAAACCGATCCGGCAGGCGCAGCAGGAGTTGAAAGCGCTCTCCGTCAACCAGCGAGTGTACCAGAACCTGCGTATCAAGGCCCAGGATGCCCTGCCCGCACCGATCAACCTGCGTGACCAGATTGGTCCCAGTTTTGACAGCGTGTTTGTGGCCAGCAACGAAAAACGGCTGGTGGTACCGCAATTCCTGACCCGCCACGGCTTGATGGATTACTTCGTCCAGCAGGGCAATGAGCTGGTGGAGCTGACGGCGATGGATAGCTGGGTGCTGAACATCAAGAATAACAGCCCGGAGAAATACTCTGAACAGGCGCCGTCACCGGTGAACGATAAGTACAGTGACACCGATCAGTCGCGGATCCAGCGCGAAATCACCGAACTGTACGTGGCCGAGTACACCGCGACCTGGCGGGCAGCGATGAACAACCTTGAAGTTCGTGACTTTGATGATTTGCCGCAAGCCATCAGTGCCATCGAACAGGTGATCAGTGGTGAGCAACCCCTCAAGCGGGCGCTGCAAATCCTGAGCGATAACACCAATCCGCCGCTGATAAGCAACTCGCTGAGTGACAAGGAGAAACAGGTACTGACGTTGAAAGAAGACTACCGCCTGTTAAACCGCATTAGCCGCGACTTTGCCCCGGAAACGGGAGTGCTGATTGAGCATGGTGATAAGGGCAGCACGTTACAAAGTGTCTACCAAAAACTGATGGCACTGCACCGTTACCTGCTGGCGATCCAAAACTCACCGGTCCCGGGTAAGGCTGCCTTGCAGGCCGTCCAGATGCGTTTGGACAAGAACAACAGTGACGCCATTTTTGAAGTGCAGCAGATGGCGAAAAACCTGCCGGAACCGCTGAACCGCTGGATTGGTGAGCTGGCTGAGCAGGCGTGGCGCGTGGTGATGATGGAAGCGGTCCGCTCGCTGGAAGTGGAATGGAACGGCACGGTGGTCAGGCAGTACAAGACCTATCTGGCAGGGCGCTATCCGTTCAATCCGAACGCCCGTGAAGAAGTGCCGTTGAGCGAGTTTGACCGCTTCTTCCGGCCGGGCGGGACGCTGGACGCCTTCTATCAGCAAAGCCTGAAACCGTTTGTGGAAAACAACCTGACTACGGGCACCGACGGCAAGATGCTGATCCGTCCCGACGTCATGAAACAGCTGGCCGTGGCGAACCGTATTCGCACCACCTTCTTTACCCCCCAAAACGGCCTCGGCACCCAGTTTGCCGTTGAACCGGTGAGCCTGACTGGCAACAAACGCCGGGCCTTGCTGAACCTCGACGGCCAGCTGGTGGATTATTCCCACGGGCGCAGCAATGTGGCACGTCTGGTCTGGCCAAACTCGATGCGTACCGGCACGGAAAGCCAACTGACCCTGATGCCAGCGAAAAGCAATCAGGCGCCGCGCTCTGTCAGCTTTAGCGGCCCGTGGGCCCAGTTGCGGCTGATTAACAGCGGCAAGCTGACTAACGTCCAGCCGGGCTTCTTTGATGTGCGCTTTAGCGTCGATAATGGCGAAATGACCTACCGCATCTATGTGGATGAATCGGATAACCCGTTTGCGGGCGGACTATTCAGCCAGTTCAAACTGCCGGACACCCTTTATTAAGGGGAAGGCAGCGCGTCAGTCTTGAGAGCAAACCCGCCCCCTGCCTTCGGGCAGGGGTTTTTTAAGGAGAAAAGCGAGAATATGGGCGAACATCCTGAAAACCTCATCATCCGGGCCGGCGGCAGTCCGCTGAATTTGCCGGAATTTGCCGTTATCCGCGATGAAATTAACAAAACCAGCCATCCGGCGCAGCCAGAAGTGAACTGGCCACTGGTGGAATCCCTGTCCCTGACGCTGTTCAAAACCAACGGAGTCGATTTACAGACCGCGATTTACTACACCCTGGCGCGGATGCAACTCAATGGGCTGGCGGGGTTCACCGAGGGCTGTGAACTGCTGGCGGGGGTTATCGTCAGTGAATGGGAGACCTTGTGGCCGACCCAGCCGCAGGTGCGCACCGACCTGCTGGAGTGGTTCCATGCCCGTACCAGCAGTGTGCTGCGCCAACTGGATTTTGCCGCCAGCGATCTGCGGATGATTTACCGCGCCGAACGGGCCCTCCAGTTGATTATCGACCGGTTGCAGCAATCCGACCTGAAACGCCTGCCGCGGGTGGAAAACCTGTTATGGTTCTTCCAGAACGCAGCGAAAAAACTGGAAAAACCCCGTCAGGCGGCGAAACCGGTGGCGCCATCGGTGCAGATGCCACCGCTGGTTTACCTGTCCCAGTCGGAAGCCGAGCCGGAAATGCCTCCGTCCCCGTCACCCTTGCGCCATGACCCTCAGCCTGTTGCCGATAATCAACCGCGGGTGCGGGTCCAGTTTCCTGAACAACCGCCTCAGGGACTCAATGCGTGGCAGGGCTTTGGCCTGGGCACCCTGTTGGGCTTATTGGTGTTGGTGGGCGGCTGGCTGCTGTGCTACAAGCCCCTGCAACAACAACTCCAGGCCATCACCGACCACCCCGCGGGAGCCCGGTTGGCGTGGTTATATCAGCCTGAACTGGCGAGTTATGTCCACCAGCTTGAACGGCTGACGGAGACCTCGCCCCGGGTCACCTGGGAAGCGGCCCGCCGCCTGACGGCGACCGCAGAACACCAGTGGCCGCAATCGCCCGCCCAGCAGCAGGCGACCCGCCAATGGCAGCAGCAGGTGACCGCCCGGATTGACAGCGTGCCGCTGACAGGCAGCTGGAATACCACCCGCGACCAGCTTCAGCAACTGGCAGACAAAATCCTGTTGCAGGAGCGTACCCGGGGCAGCTTCACTTTGTCCTACCTGAAAACCGCTATCTATGACATCCAGCGCAGCCATGGCAGTGAAGTGCCACTGGAAGAACAGTTGCGTCAGTTGAGCGTCTATGCGGCCAAAGGGGAGCTGGCACCGCCGGTACTGCTGAAAGGGATCGATGACCGCTTTAACGCCCTGCTCGGTCGCTATGACCGGCTGCGTCAGGCGACCGAACAACGGGAAAGCCATGATAACAATGCGGCCGAATATCCGGCCAAAGACCAGCCCCCTGCCGTGACACGGGACGGCGGGCATTAATCAGGGAGACATCCGATGTCATTGAAAAAGAACATGGCGAAACTTCAGCAAGGGCAGACTCTTGTCCGGCAGGGGCAGCCGGCCTCGCAGATGGCCGGCATCTTGGGGAGCAGGGGTATCGTCCCCGATGGCGCAGGGCAAACTGCGTCCGGCGGTCAGGGACTGGCCGAGCGGGCTGCCAGCGGCCAGCATGCCGCCGCCAGGGCGCTGCAAAAAGCCAGCCAGACGCTGCTCGACGGGGGGGGACAGCGCCCCGAGCGGCTTGCAATTTACCCTGACGGCGGGCGGATTGCCGCCGCAGACCTTTGTCGTCACCGATTTTACCCTGGATGAACACTTTTCCCAGCCGTTCACGCTGGAAGTGGGGCTGGCGAGTGCGGATCCGGCCATCGACTTTCCGGTGGTACTCGACCGCACCGCCACCCTGACGATCACCCAGGATGGGGTAGAAAGCCGCAGTATCACCGGTATGGTCGCCAGCTTTGAACAGGGTAATACCGGGTTACACCAGACTACCTACCAGATGAGTATTCGCCCGGACCTGTGGCGCACCACGCTGCGGCAAAACTCGCGCATCTTCCAGCAACTGAACATTGCCGCCATTATCACCACTATCTTGAAAGAGCATGGTATTCGTGACGTCATCTTCAGTCTGCGCCACGCTCACCCGGAGCGGGAATTTTGTGTGCAATACCAGGAAAGTGACTTCGCTTTCCTGCAACGGTTGACGGCGGAAGAGGGGATTTTTTACTTCTTTGAATGTGGTAACGGGCGTAACACGCTGGTGTTTGCCGATGATGCCGGCTCGGTGCCGCCGGGCAAGGTGTTCCCTTATCAGCCGGGGGAAGCGAGCACCGTGGGCGAACCCGCCATCAGCAGCCTGACCTGTAGCGCCCAGGTGCGACCGGCTCAGGTGCAACTGAAAGATTACACCTTTAAAAACCCGGCCTGGCCGGCCGAATTCAGTCAGCAGATGAAGGAAGATACCCTGCAACAGCGGTATTACGAGCACTACGACTACCCGGGCCGTTTTAAGGATGAGGCGCACGGTAAAGATTTTACCCGTTACCGGCTGGAAGCCTTGCGTAACAATGCCCTGACCGGACAAGGCAGCGGCCAGGCTATTGCCATCCAGCCGGGTAAATTATTCACCCTGAGCAACCATCCGCGTGCCGACCTGAACCAGCCGTGGCAGGTGGTGAGCGCCAGTCATTCCGGCAGCCAGCCACAGGCGCTGGAAACTGCCAAAACCGGTGATTGACGGCCCGCAGATTGCCAAAGTGGTGGGGCCGGCAGGCGAAGAGATTTTCTGTGATCAGTACGGTCGTATCCGCCTCCAGTTCCCGTGGGATCGCTATGGCAAGAGCGATGACCAGAGTTCCTGCTGGATACGTGTCACCCAGCCGTGGGCCGGACAAGGTTGGGGCATGCTGGCGATCCCACGTATCGGTCAGGAAGTGGTCGTCGATTTTCTGCACGGTGATCCGGATCAGCCGATCGTCACCGGTCGGACCTACCACGCCAGCAATATCCCGCCCGGCGGGCTGCCGGGCAGCAAAACCCAGATGGCCTTCCGCTCCAAAACCCATAAGGGGGAGGGGTATAACGAATTGCTGTTTGAGGATGCGAAAGGCAGTGAACGGCTGGCATTGCATGCGCAGAAGGATATGAGCACCGAGGTCCTCAATGACCGCGCGACCCGGGTGATGCATGATCACACGGAAAGTGTCGGCAACAACCAGGTGATCACGGTGCGTAAAGATCGTCATAAGGAAGTCATTGGCCTGGAAGTCAGCAGCATCGGGACCCGGCAGGTGACGGTGGAAAAAACCAGTGTGCTCAGTGCCAAAGGCGCCATTACCATTCAGTCCACCGAAGATGGCCTCTACCTCGGGAATGCCAAAGGGAGTATTTCGATCGACAAGAACGGCAACATCCACATTACCGGCGACACTGTGATTATCAACGGCCAGAAAGTGATCACCCTGAACTGATCCCATTAGCGATTTGAGAAAGATTAAAAAAGGAAACCCCCATGAGCGCACACACTTACCCGATGAATGAAGGCACCCTGACTATTCCAGCCAACTGGCGTGATGAGACGATGCAGGTTTTTGTCCTGCCGGATGACAGTGGCGTTAATCTGGTGATTAACCGCACACCGGTTCCTCAGGGCAGCGATCCGGCGACCTATTACGCACAAACGCTGGCGCAATTTGCGACTCACCTGCCGGGCTATCAGGAGCATCAACGTTTACAATTGGTACTCAGTGGTGAACCCGCCTGGCGGCTGGATTACCAGTGGCAAAGCCCAGAAGGGGAAATGCACCAGACGGTAGTCTTGCAAATCCGGGGCAGCCAGTTGCTGGCCTTTAACCTGACGTCACCGCACCCGTTTGAGGAAGGGCAACTCAAGGCGTTACTGGCGGTTATCACCAGTTTTCAGGCGGCGTGACAGGAGGTCATCATGGGATTGGGTGACGACATTGTCACACGGATAGCCCGTGTGGGCGCAACCCATGCGGTGGGTAGAGTCATGCCCCCCGCACAGCCACGTGGCCCGGCCGCCGCGCGTGAGGGTGATATTATCCAGCATTCGAGCTTTTTAGGCGCGCTGGCGGGCGCAGTGGTCGGGGCATTGATCGGGGCGGCCGTTTTTGCGGCGGCCTCCGCCGTGATCGTCGGTACCGGCGGATTGGCCACCGCAGCGGTATTGGCATTAGGCACCGCGGGCACTCTGGCGCTGGGCGGGTTTATCAGTGATGTCAGTGCGGCGGTGACGAATATGGTGGACAGTATCGGGCCGCCGGATGGCGCCATCAGCAAAGGTTCACCGAATGTTCTGATTGAGGGCAAGCCGGCGGCCCGGGCGACAGTCGATTTAGCCGCCTGCAGTAAACACCCGCCACCGCTGATAGCACAAGGCAGTGAATCGGTGTTTATCAATGGTGAACCCGCCGCCCGGATGAATGACAAGCTGGTGTGCGGCGCCACGATCAAGAGCGGCGCAAGCAAGGTCTTTATCGGCTCCGGTCAGGGCACCTATCTGGACATTGAGGAAGAATTTTCCGGCTGGCAACGGGCGTTGTTGATCGCCGTGGAATTTATCGTTCCACCTTCGCGCGGGCTGGCCAAAGGGCTGGGTAAACTGCTGACCAAAACTGGTCGGCAGGCGGTGCTGAAAGGGGCGATTAAAGGAGCGAAAACCGTCGGCAGTACGGTTCGCAAAAACGTCCAGTGCGCCAAAACAGCGTTTAAAGAAACCCGGGGCTTAAAACGTTACTGGGTCAGTACGAAAAAATTCTTTACCGGTGACCCGATTGATGTCACCACTGGGGCGCTGTTTGATCAACGCACCGATATGGAACTGGGGCAGACGCTGCCGCTGCGTTTTACCCGCAGCTGGTCACCGGGGCAGCGGGGCTTACTGGGGGAGAACTGGTTCGATAATTTCTCGGAATGTGTGCTGGTGACGGGAGACCGGATAGAAATCCTGACCATCGAAGGGGCTTCCCTGCATTTTGCACTGCCTGCCAGCGTTGACCACAGCATTAACCCGGATCACCCTGAATTCCAGCTCAGCCGGAAAAAATCCGGCTTTGTACTGACTGAGCGCAATAACCCGGTCCGCAAATACTTTTCGTTGCGGGCACTTACGGAAAAAGAGGCACCTACGAGCGTACAGCGCTGGCGGCTGACCGAACACCGTGATCGGAACGGGAATGCGGTGCATTTTCACTATAACGAGATGCATCAACTGGACAAAGTGACCCACAGTGACGGCGCAGAGCTGAGGCTGTTCTACCGTGAAGATGGTCTGTTAGCGGACATTCGCCGTACCGATAATGATCTGAATGATGTGATGGCACGTTACCGTTATCACGACAATGGCGCTTTGGCCGAGGCGGACAGTACCCAATACTTTCATTTGTTCTATAACTATAACGCGCAGGGGCTGATAAGCCGCTGGTCGGATGGTGACCAGACAGCGGTTGATTATACCTATGATGCGCAGGGCCGTTGCATCCACAGTGTGGGCAGTGGTGGGTTTTACCCGGTACAACTGACTTATGAGCCGGGTATCACCCGTTCCACCACGCCGCAAGGCCATATCACCACCTGGCATTACAACGACCAGCAGCAGGTGACACAGGTCGAAACCCCGTGCGGTCATGTTACGCGTTACGAGTATGATGAATGGGGCAACCTGTGCCGCCAAATTTTGCCGGCCGGCCAAATCCTGACCTTGGAATATCTGGCGGATACCGGGCTGGTGACCGCCTTTACCGATGCCATCGGCGCAACCTGGCAATATCACTACGATGAGGCTGACCGCCTGATCAGTATGACCGATCCGCTGGGGCGTGTCTGGTGGCAACAGTATGATGACAAGGGCAATGCCGACTGCTTTATCGCGCCGGATGGCAGCAAAACCACGCTGACGCGCAATGCATTTGGACTGGTGATTGCGGCAGAAGATACAGCGGGCAGCAAACGGACTTGGGAATATGACACACAGAAGCGGCTGACCCGGCTGTTTGATGAAGAAAACCGCAGCTTGCGTCTGGGCTACGACAGCCATGACCGGTTGCAGCGACTGGCATCGGGGGGCGGGGCACTGTGGCTGTGGGAATACGATCGCCATCATCGGGTGGCGTTAAGCGATCGCCCGAATAATAGCCTGGAGCGTTTTCGTCATGATCGCCACGGTAACCTGACCGCGTGGACGGATGCGCGTGGTGTGCAATGGCATATCGAATACGGACCCTTTGACCTGCCGGTGGGACGTATCGATGGGGAAGGCCATCGCTGGCAGTATCGTTATGATCCCGACAGCCTGCAACTCGTTGAAGTCATTAACCCGCAGGGCGAAAGTTACCGCTATACGCTGGATGCGGACGGGCGGGTTATCACTGAAACCGACTATGCCGGCACGCAATGGCGCTATGCCTATGACGGTAACGGCAACTGCCTTGAAAAACGGGATGCGTTGGGCAACGTCACGCGTTTTGAGTACGATGCCGCCAGCCGCATGACCGCGATGCATACGCCAGAAGGCACGACCACCTACCGTTACGATATTCTGGGGCGGCTGCTGGAAGTGATTGCCCCCGAAAACACGCCACTGACGTTTGAATACGATGACCAAGACCGCATAGTGAAAGAAACGCAGGCACACGGCGACATCCAACGTGATTACCCGGATAACGCAACTGTGGCAAGAACACTGCAAACAGGGGATGGTCAATGCTGGCAGGTCACATTCGAAGCCAATAAGGTGGGTGAACTACGGAGATTCAATCTTAACGGTGAACACACGCTCAATATTGAGCGGGATGACGATGGCCATGAATGGCATCGCCAGTCAGATAAAGGCTTTATCCTGCGGCAAGAACACTCCCTGATGGGACAGCTGACTGCACAACGTGCCGGGAGTAACACCGAGTTTTTTGCCGCCCATGAAGTGGCCGATATTCCCCAGCCAACTCTGGCCGGACTGGACAGAGAATATTGCTATGATGCGGCACTGAATCTGGTGGCCGCGAATGATGAGCGGCAGTGGCTGCGCTATGTGGTAAACGGCAATGGACAAGTGACATCAGTCAGTGATGGCGAACGGTTGCGTGAGCATTATCAATATGATGCATCCGGTTATCCCGCCCGTCGGTTTGATGGGTTCAATGAGATAGACGGGGAGCGGCTGTACCAGAAAGGGCACCGGTTACGCCAGCTGGGGCAGCATCTGTTTGAGTATGATGATGCCGGTCGCATGACCGCCCTGCAGTTGTGGGAAGACGGTCACCGTCCGCAACTGACCCGGTTTAGGTGGAACAGCCAGAATCAACTCATCGGCGTGCAAACGCCGGGCGGGCAACAGTGGGCCTATCGCTATGATGCGTTCGGGCGGCGCACGGAGAAGGTGTGCGAACGGGCGGGCCAGCGCACCACCTATCTGTGGGATGGCGATGTGCCGGCGGAGATTAGGGAATACCGGCATAACCGGCTGTACAGTATCCGCCATCTGGTGTTCGACGGCTGGCAGTTGCTGGCGCAGCAGGTGCAGTTCTTTAGCCCGAACCCGGAAAACCGCCGTGAACAGCTCGCGGGAAAAGTGCAGACCCAGTACGCGGTGTGCGCCCCGACCGGCGAGCCGCTGGCGTTGTTTGATGCCGCCGGGCACCGGGTCTGGCGCCGGCCGCCGCAGAGTCTGTATGGATTGCGGCTGGGGGTGTTGGGGGAAAATGCGGAACTGAATCCGGGGCTGCAATATGCCGGCCAGTGGCTGGATGAAGAGAGCGGGCTGGTCTACAATCGGTTCCGGTATTACTCGCCGGTGGCAGGACAGTATCTGACGCCTGATCCGATTGGTCTACATGGTGGGTTTAACCCTTATAGTTACGTATCAAACCCAACAGGTTTGATTGACCCACTTGGGTTGGCAGGATGTGGTGTCACATTAACAGTTAATAAGCCAAAGATCTTGGGTACGAACTTATCCGATGCTGAACGTAAGTTCCTTGAAAGGGAATTTAGGATAAAACAAAATGCGTTGAATAGAGCTGCTAAACGAGGCGAATTAGTTTGGTCTCCAGGTACGCACAATGTAAGGATTTCATCATTACAAAATGCTTATAGGAAAGCGGTTTCTGAACGTTATGAAAGAATATTTGGTAAAGCACCAAACTTATCAAAACTCAATGCTGATCACCCGGTTGACCTTATAGTCGGTGGTTCTGCAACACAAAGATTGAAAATGTTAAATGAGTCTATCAATAAAAGTGTTGGTAGTGCTTTAAAAAGCGCTGGCAGAAAAGCAGGGTTAAAAGCCGGTGATAAAATTAGTGAAATAATATTTATTTGAGGATGATATAAATGAAAGATTCTTTTTCTTTCACAACAGATACAGCAACATTAGCTATATTTGATTTGCAAGCAATAAAACATAGAAAAACAGACGCTCCTGATTGGTGGTCTATTCCTGATGATGAGCTACATGAAATGAATGAAGGCAATATTGCCTTTGTGGGCTTAGTTGATGATGGTGTTTATTCTGTTGAATTAGTTGATAATATAGAAAATCCTGATGTTGAAGTGTGTATAAAATTCCCATCGGGAGAAATATTTATTGGTGCAGGAGAAGATACTACAGGCGGGGATCTTGAGCCTGATGACTCAGAATATATATCTGGAAAGAAAATATTTATAACTCCCGGTAGCTATACAATTTTTGTAAAAAAAGAAGAAGATAATTTACGAATTTCATTAGTAAAAGGCGAATGTGATTCTAATAGTTTTCAAGAATCAATCAGATTAGATTAAAAAGTTGGGAATACTTTTAGAGTTTTCCAATTAGCAAAATATGATATGGCTACTTTTGAAATTAAAGGTAGCCATATCTATGTTTTTGTAGTGGAACGTTTTTTATTACCCTGCCTGATAATCCCCAATCAGTTCCCGCATTCTCAATTTAGGCTGCGTCCCTTAATTAGATAACCGCCTGTAAAAGAGTCGAATACAGCCTAATTTCACCATGGACAAATAGTTTCGTGCGGTTTTTTCGTAACGGGTTGCAATACGCCGATTTCCTTTCAGAAAACCGAAACAGCGTTCGACAACATTGCGGTCACGATAAGCCTGTTCATCAAATTGCGTACGACCATCAGCACTGCCTTTTTCATTGATTTTATAAGGAATAACGCTTTTGATCCTCAATTTACGCAGATAACCGCGGAGCTTTCTACTCGAATACCCTTTGTCTGCCAGCACGGCTTTGCCACGTCGTTTCATGAAACCATTTTTGCGTTGTATACCAATGCCGTCGAGCAAAGGGATGGCGGATTGACTTTCATGAGCTTGCCCAGCGGTCAACATCAGGTTGAGGGGAAAACCCTTTCCGTCGGTTGCCAGGTGGATTTTGGTGCCATAACCACCGCGTGAGCGACCCAGCGCATGATCGTCAGTGATATCGGGATGTTTTTTTTCGCGCCTGCGGCATCTTTACTCGCGCGAATATTGCTGCCATCCAGGCAAATTTCAGCCCAGTCAATCAAGCCTTTTTCATCCAGAATGGACAGTAACCGATTAAATATCTTGTTGATAATGCCCGATTTTGACCAGCGATTAAATCGGTTATAGACCGTTTTCCAAGGGCCATAGCGTTCAGGTAAATCACGCCACGGTGCCCCGGAGCACAAGACCCAGAACATCCCATTCATCACACGGCGGTGTTCAACATGTGGACGTCCTGCTCGCTCTGAATGGACCGGGGGCAAACAAGGTTCTATCACTATCCATGCGTCATCAGGAATGTCGTAGCGTGCCATCATCTTTTTCCCATATTGAAAACAGTTTAGATGAGAATACTATCAATTTACATTAAGGGACACAGCCTAATCTCACTGAGCTGGTCTTGCTGGCGCTGGTACTGTTGCTTAATGGTTCGGGTGTCATCGCTGTCAGGGATCAGCACAATGCAGCCCTCCATAATCTTGACGGTGAGTGTACCGCCAATCTCAAAGCCCGCCGCTTTAAGCCATCTGCCTGTTAAATTTATTGCGGGTCGGGGGTTTGGCCTGCCATTTTGCGGCACGTATCCCACAGTGTAATACCGTTCTGTTTTGGCAGCTTTATTTACTGCACGGTTTTGCCTAGAATGCGCCTTAGCCATCATTCAACTCCTTATTAGTTGCTTGTGGTTAGCATTCTGGTCGTGCTCCAACACGGTCAGAATGCGTTAAATCTCAGTGTGTGATATTAATTGCCTGTTTAATCTTCTCTTGGGTGATTGCCATGTCCAGAATGCGGCAAATCACATCCTGATCTTCTGCTTTTAACCCGTCAACCTGCTTACACAACTCTTTTAGCCGCTTGTTTTTAATATCAAAAACGGGCGCGGTTGCCCCTTCTTCACCCAACAGTAAATGGTCAATACTGACTTCCAGTAACTGCGCCAGTTTAATGATGTAATCAAACTGGGGCTTAACCTGCCCCTGTTCCCAGCGTCCTACCATCCTGGGCTGGATATCCAGCAAATTCGCCAGTTCTATCTGTGTAAGCTGTCTGGCCTTGCGCAGCGTGGCAAGGCGTTTACCAAAATCAGTCATAAATGAACAAAGCCAGTTAATGTGTTTGTTCATCATGATAAGTGTCCTTTTTGAGTGCTGGGCTTGAAAGTATTATATTGACCTGTATTATATAGGTCAATAATGACCTTGATGCATTTTAAAGGATTAAGACATGGCTCGCATTCCCGACGCAGAATTACAGCACCTGAAAGCCGCCGTTCCTTTAGTCGCCGTCCTTGAGCAGCAGGGGCGGCAGGTGATTAAACGCGGTAAAGACAGGCTTGTGCTGTGCCCGTTCCATCAGGAAAAAACCCCCTCGATGGTGATCACCCCGTCGAAAAATCTCTATCATTGTTTTGGCTGCGATGCCGGCGGTTCGGTGCTCGACTGGGTGATGAAAACGGAAAATCTGAGCCTGCGTCATGCCTGTGAACGGTTGCGGGCGATGCTCGGCCGCAATCCGGCGGTCGAGCCGCTGGTTGACTCGTCGGAACTGCTCAGCGATGTGGCCGGGCAGCAGGCGCTGCTGTCACGGGTGGTTGAGTTTTATCACCATACGCTGCTCAGTGCCCCGGAAGCGCAGGCCTATCTGACCCAACGGCGGCTGAACCAGCCTGAATTAGTGGCGCAGTTTAAGCTGGGCTTTGCCAACCGCACGCTGGGGTAACCTGCCCCTGTTCCCAGCGTCCTACCATCCTGGGCTGGATATCCAGCAAATTCGCCAGTTCTATCTGTGTAAGCTGTCTGGCCTTGCGCAGCGTGGCAAGGCGTTTACCAAAATCAGTCATAAATGAACAAAGCCAGTTAATGTGTTTGTTCATCATGATAAGTGTCCTTTTTGAGTGCTGGGCTTGAAAGTATTATATTGACCTGTATTATATAGGTCAATAATGACCTTGACGCATTTTAAAGGATTAAGACATGGCTCGCATTCCCGACGCAGAATTACAGCACCTGAAAGCCGCAGTTCCTTTAGTCGCCGTCCTTGAGCAGCAGGGGCGGCAGGTGATTAAACGCGGTAAAGACAGGCTTGTGCTGTGCCCGTTCCATCAGGAAAAAACCCCCTCGATGGTGATCACCCCGTCGAAAAATCTCTATCATTGTTTTGGCTGCGATGCCGGCGGTTCGGTGCTCGACTGGGTGATGAAAACGGAAAATCTGAGCCTGCGTCATGCCTGTGAACGGTTGCGGGCGATGCTCGGCCGCAATCCGGCGGTCGAGCCGCTGGTTGACTCGTCGGAACTGCTCAGCGATGTGGCCGGGCAGCAGGCGCTGCTGTCACGGGTGGTTGAGTTTTATCACCATACGCTGCTCAATGCCCCGGAAGCGCAGGCCTATCTGACCCAACGGCGGCTGAACCAGCCTGAATTAGTGGCGCAGTTTAAGCTGGGCTTTGCCAACCGCACGCTGGGGTATCGCCTGCCCGCCCGACAACTGAAAGCCGGGGCGGAGATCCGCGCACAGCTCCAGGCGGCCGGGGTGTTGCGTGACAGCGGGCATGAACACTTCAGCGGTTCGCTGGTCATTCCGGTGATCGGTCTGGCAGGTCAGGTGCAGGAAATGTACGGCCGCAAAATCCTTGACCGTCTGCGGGCAGGCACCCCCAGGCATCTCTACCTGCCGGGTGCGCATGGCGGCGTCTGGAATGCGGCGGCACTGATGGCCTCGAAAAGCCTGATCCTGTGTGAATCGCTGATTGATGCGCTGTCGTTCTGGGTGGCCGGACACCGCCCTGTCACGGCGGCTTACGGTGTGAACGGGGTGACAGCCGATCACTGGCAGGCCTTTGCCCAGTACGGGATTAAGCAGGTGCTGATCGCCTTCGACAATGACAGCGCCGGCAATGAAGCCGCGGTGAAACTGGCCGTAGCGCTGGCCGCCAAAGGGATCACCCCGCTGCGGGTGATGTTCCCGCCGGGCAGGGATGCCAACAGTTATCTGTGTCAGGTCGCCGAGCCGGAAAGCGCCTTTGCCCTGCTGCTTGAAAGTGCTGTACCGATGCAGGATGTGGCTGGCCTCGTTGCGGTTGAGCCTCAGACGGCTGATCCCGTCACGGTTCCCGAACCCGCCCCCAACACCACACCGGGGGTTGTCTGTGAGTCCGGCGAGAATGGCGAGCTGCTGATATCGGTCGGCACACTGCAATGGTGTCTGCGGGGCATGGGAGCAGTCAAAGCCGGTGCTGCCGCCATGAAACTCAATGCGCAGGTGCTGGACAGGCAAAGCGGGGTGCTGTTCGTGGATGGCGTTGATCTGATGAGTGCCCGCAGCCGGAACAGTTATGCCAGGCTGGCGGCTACCGAACTGGGGCTGGCAGACGGGGTACTGCGGCGTTCACTGGGGCAGGTGTTGCTGGCTGTCGAGCAGTGGCTACAGCAGGCGAAAAACCCGGCGGCGGTGCAACCTGAACTGAATGAAGCTGAACGGGAGGCCGCACTGGCCTTGCTGCAAGATCCGGCGCTGGTCAGTCGTATCACCGCTGATTTAGCCGCCTGTGGTGTGGTCGGTGAATCAACCAATCTGTTAGCGGGGTATCTGGCCGCCGTGAGCCGCAAGTTGCCCAAACCCTTAGCGGTCCTGATCCAGAGCAGCAGCGCCGCAGGCAAGAGCCGCCTGATGGCGGCGGTGCTGAACCTGATACCGGCAGAAGAGCGGGTGCAGTACAGTGCCATGACCGGGCAGAGTCTGTTTTATCTGGGGGAAACCCATCTCCAGCATAAGATTTTGGCGATAGCGGAAGAAGAAGGCGTGCGGCAGGCCGCCTATGCGTTGAAGTTGTTGCAAAGTGATGGCGAGCTGACGATGGCAAGCACGGGCAAAGATGAGACGATCGGAACACTGGTCACCAAAAGCTACACGGTGAAAGGCCCGGTGATGCTGATGTTGACGACGACTGCCATTGATGTGGATGAAGAGCTGCTGAACCGCTGTCTGGTGCTGACGGTCAATGAATCCCGCGCACAGACCGAAGCGATCCATGCGGTGCAGCGCCATAAACAAACGCTCGAAGGCCTGTTGGCTGAGAACGAGCGGGAGTATCTCACGGCCCTGCACCAGAACGCCCAACGGTTGCTTAAACCGTTGAATGTGGTGAATCCCTATGCCGCGCAACTGACCTTTATGTCCGACAAAACCCGTACCCGCCGTGACCATATGAAATATCTCATCCTGATCCGTTGGGGCTGACAGGTGGTTTGAACCATTATTCATATGTGGAAAATCCGACCGGATGGATAGATCCTCTCGGATTGAAGCAAGACGAAATCATCCGGTATATGAGTAAACTAGAGGCTCAGCGTTCAATGGCTGCCAGAGGTGGAAAAGGAGGGCTTATTCCTCATAAAGATGGTGAAAAAGCTGTTTGGGTAAACCATGATGACAACCCTGGGCGCAACCCCGGTAATGAAAAATATCGTGCTGTTATTACTGTCAAAAAAGATGGTGTAGATATACTTAACAAGCATACAGATATAGCTAAAGTCGATTATAAAGAAACAGGATTTAAAGATGGAGTTTTATCAAAAACTAACGAACCTAAAGCAAAAGGAATAGGTTTTAGGATAAATTCAACGAAACTATTAAATCAATCCAAATAGAATCCAGAGGAAAAGATGGTAAGTGGAAAAAATGCCCGAAACCATAAAATGAATATTTATAATATATTCTCGTACAAACTGGAAAACTTTCTTAATGTCAGATCCTGTAAGAAAGCGTTTGATGGTATCTTCTATATAGAAGATGAAAAAGATCTATTTCTGATTGCAGCAAAAAAAAGTAACGGCAATGCCGTTACTTTTACTCGCTGGCATGATCTAATTTCATTGAAAAGATTGAAGAAAAAGCTTATTGAGAAAGGATTCAATGAAGGGGACTGTGAATCCATTATATTAATTCTTTCTAGATTTTCTTACTTGTTTCAAATTAATAACAGGGAAAGGATGAATCAGGATATATTTATATTTTATTATGTCCTGCAATTGGCTTGTTGTAGTGGTGATCATGACCATCATATAGATGATGAAACAAAGAATTTTATGTTTCGTTTTCTTCTTTTTGAATTAAGCATGGATTATGACTCATATACGAGATTTAAAATTGAGGAAGGTGATATATTCTTTTATTCTCATAGTGGAAAAAAATACAAGCTTTCCAATGTGATAAATTTCATATACGACACTTTTCAGGAAGAAAAAAATAAAGAGTTAAACTTACTTCTTTTGATTAAGGAATTTCAATTAGGTGTTATTGATTTACTGACAAAACCAAGAGATATTGAAGAGGTTGTAAAGTTAAATGATTATAACTTACATTTAATAGACCCTTCTGTTTTTGTAAAGACCTATAAAGTAAACTATAAAAAAATAGTATCGTCATTAGTAGATGTAACAAATAATTGGCAATCCACCAGTAATTTATTTATATCCAATATGATTCTTATGAATTATTCATATTATATCTTGAGGGATAATTCAAGAAATATCATGAAGTTAAAGAGGATTATTAAAGATGATAAAATATTCTCAGATATTTTAACAGCAATAGTAAAAAGGAAGTTTCATGTAAAAGAAGAGTTCTTGTTTAAACCGGAGTTACAAAAATACATTAAGAAATCAACAAAAAATGAATCATTTTTTTATAATATAATATATAGTCAACAATAAATTTTTTTGTTGTATGGCAGGCTCCTATAAAAATAAAAATAAAAATAAAAATAAAAATAAAAATAAAAATAAAAATAAAAATAAAAATAAAAATAAAAATAAAAGTATTTTTATTATAGAGCTTGCCATTATTTTAATAATCTGAAAATATTTTCATAATATTTCGGCCTTTTAATTATCTATCCCGCCTTATAATCTTCAATCAGTTCCCGCATCCTCAGTTTAATCTCACTGAGCTGGTCTTGCTGGCGCTGGTACTGTTGCTTGATAGTTCGGGTCTCGTTATTGTCAGGAATAAGCACCAGACAGCCGTCCAGGGTTTTAACCGTCAGGCACCACGATCAAGGCTTATTGATTGATCCGTATCCGGCAACAGATCTGCGTTTTGCTACAGGGCATGTAAGATATGTGAATGCAAAAGTACACTGGTATGTATAAATTACCGTTATTTCCTTTCTCTTTCTGATGATTTCTTAATGTAACAAATTAGACACACGTGATTGTCCTAAAACTATCATAAAATCACGTTAGCAACTATTTATCTAGTTTATTATTTGCTTACCATGTTTTTCTATTTGAAATCAAAAAAAATGCGGGTACAATTACTATACTTTTTAGTCATCCAGAGTGTCCCTGTATAACTCTCTTGGTACTAAATATTAGAAGTAGGCATCTATTTTTATCTTGTAAACCGCACTTAAGATACCAAATAGTAATTGTATAACAAACGCTTGTAAGTAATAAGTGATGTGGAGTTGTCTCTACAATTCAAGATATACCTTCATAGCATATTGTAAATTCTAAAAATATCAGGCTGCTGTTGGAAAGGCAGAAGGGAGTGTTTTTTGCCTGGGTTTATCAGTGCCGTGATGCAAGATGTGGCAATAAAAATGAAGTTGTAAAATTCATAAGGAATAGTATTAATTATTTGATTTTAAAGGTTAAAATTCCAAGGCCGTTTTCTCATATCAAATTTGATTATGAAGGGGGGAATGATGGTTTTCCGTGGTGTCAACAAAAGTAATATGATTATTTTTTCGTTAATCCTGGGAATTGCTATTTTATTTTTTTCTTTTGGAAACAGCAGATTAGGGATTATTGCTTACGCCGATAAGCATTGCCAGAGAAATACAACCTGTTTGATTGATATGAATAAAATTATTCCTTTTGACTGGGACAAAATGTATATCATCGACAAAGGCATCGCACCGGAGGATATTGAAAAAATCATCGGGACAAAGTTTAATTACGAAACCAGCCTTTTTTATAAAATTATTTTTGTCAGAGATCAGAAGGTGATTTATTCAGATGAATATCATCCACCAGGTGAGTCTTATATGAAAAAATTTATTAAGCCTAATTTTCATTATCCTCATGAAAGAGAAGGAAGTTATTTTAGTCATTATGCTATTTCTAAAGATAATTCCATTCTTTCAGTGAAAATTGAAAACGAACCGCTTATGAGTGATAAAATTTATTACAATATCTCCCCTTCTAATGCGCAGCAAATTAGAGGGAGAGAGCTATAAATCTATTGGATGATAAAATAAATACAGGATTAGATGCAGGCCGTGTTTTGTATGTGGCCTGCACTTTTTTATTTATTTTTTGCATTGTCTTTCACTGTTTCTGGCTTATTGTTTTGTTCTTGCAGAAGTTCTTCCAGAGCACATGTAGTCTTTATGTTTTCCAAAGTGCGAATTAATCCTTTTATCAGACGATTATCTTCATCTGCTTGAGCATACTGGAGCTGTTTTTCCAACGTTTTTTCTTAATCTCACATCCCGTCTTACCCCAGTTTGCATAGGTAACACTCATACTGAAAACGATCAATACAGATAAGATCACTGTTTTCGACATCATGAATTATTCCTAAGATTTTGAGATTAATTATCTGAAATTTTATACGCTGATCTTGCTTTGATCCTGAAAACTCCCCCTTAGATTCACAACGAAGAGAGCAAAAAGAGGCATTTATCTTTTTTATTGAGAATGAGGCTATAATGCCCCTTTAGTTGTCTGATAGGGCATCAGGCAAGTTATCAATATTTTGCTCTCGGGGTTAAATCCAATGTTAAGTTATCGCCACCATCAATATTAATTAATGGAAGGGGTAACAGGAATGTAACGTTAAAAATGACTGGCATCAGCCGACATTATCGCAGCATTGCGTAAGCGTGGTACAACCTTAGCGGCTGTTTCTCGTGAAGCGGGACTCAGTTCATCTACACTGGCAAACACTCTTAGTCGTCCG
The DNA here is from genome assembly GCF_003610465.1 of Xenorhabdus ehlersii. Classification (GTDB taxonomy): domain Bacteria; phylum Pseudomonadota; class Gammaproteobacteria; order Enterobacterales; family Enterobacteriaceae; genus Xenorhabdus; species Xenorhabdus ehlersii. The sequence continues at coordinate 121,459 of NZ_RAQI01000007.1, forward strand.
TGGCTGAAAGGCGGATGGATTATTGCCAACTATCTTTAAATACATCCCTCAGAAATCTGGCCTAGTCGATATTTTGATGGCGATGGTCAGCCTATTGAACGGACAGTACGTAAAGTTTCCATTGAATAGTTCTATTTCAGTGAAATCAGTCATGAGATAAAATGATACTTGTAATTATAATTTGATACTCATGGCTAAGTATCTTTATATTCATTTCTTGATTTTTTGTGTTCTGATCGAGGCTCAAAAAATATTCTGTTAGTGAGAGCGAACAAAAACAGTTTTATACCTATGGAATAACTGTAACCGATGTCTTTAGCTTGTTCTAATATTCTCAAAAAGGAAACGGATAAATAGATAAAGAAAAGGTAATTTAACCAATTGAATTTGGAGGTCATTATATATAATGCAATGGCGATTATAATAAAAAATAGAGTGGCTCGTTTTACAGGTTCCATATTTTCATAGGCCAGCCATTTTATCCAAGCGGTAAAATCATAGGATGTTTCATTTTTTACTAATGCAAAACTTTTGAGTAAGGTAACTTGTTCTGTAAGTGTAAATAGTTTAATTATTGACTTCCTGATTTTTTTGTCATGAGTAAATCGCATAGCTATCCCAAATTTATCAGATTAAATCGAAATTTATTTTTAATTCAGAATATTAAAATAAGTAGTGGTACTTATTCAAGTATGATAATTAAATGAACTTAAAAACAGAATTTGGTTACGCATTAAACCCATTGATTAGCACTCTGGCCTCATTTTTTCCCTGTGGGGTAATCAGTTTCCCCACACTTCATGTCTCTTTAACCTACATTTACTCTTTTTAAGATGCGATGACAGTACTTACTTTGTTACTATGCTTCGTTGTGTTTTAGTGCTCGTGCAATGAATTGTGGGGTAATGCGTGGGGTAATAAAATGACTTTTTCACCTTATGTAGAACTAAAATATATTAAAAATCAATAGGAAATAAATTAATGCTGAGTTATCGCCACAGCTTCCATGCCGGCAACCACGCTGATGTGTTAAAGCACGTAGTACAAAGCCTGATCATTGAGTCGCTTAAAGTAAAAGAAAAACCTTTCCTGTATCTGGATACTCACTCTGGCGCAGGCCGCTATCACTTGAGTGGGGAACATGCCGAGCGCACGGGAGAGTATCTGGAAGGTATTGCCCGTATTTGGCAGCGTGATGATATCCCCGAAGAATTGGCGGCGTACATGGATGTTGTGAAGGCGCTGAATCCACAAGGCTCTTTACGTTATTACCCAGGCTCTCCGCTGATTGCCCGTCATTTATTGCGGGAGTATGATGAGCTGAATCTGAGTGAATTGCATCCCAGCGATTTTCCTCTGTTACGTACGGAATTCTCCCGCGACGGACGTGCCCGTGTCCTGCGGGAAGATGGTTTCCAGCAATTAAAATCAAAGCTACCACCAAAAAGCCGTCGTGGGTTTGTACTGATTGATCCGCCTTATGAATTGAAGTCGGATTATCAGAATGTCGTTCAGGGTATTCAGGAAGGGTATAAGCGCTTTGCTACAGGTACTTATGCACTGTGGTATCCCGTTGTTCTGCGTCAGCAGATTAAACGCTTGGTGAAGGGGCTGGAAGCTGCTGGTATTCGTAAGATTTTACAAATTGAACTTGGTGTTCGCCCTGACAGTGATCAACGTGGTATGACGGCATCAGGTATGATCGTCATTAATCCACCGTGGAAATTAGAACAACAGATGAAGGCCGTATTGCCGTGGTTGCATCAGGTACTGGTTCCTGAAGGTACAGGACATACATCAGTAGAGTGGATTGTCCCCGAATAAGGTAAAGGTTCAGCGTGGCGTCCTTATTAAAGGTATCGTTATTCAATAGATTACCTCTGAATAAACTGTGACGCGATATCACTCGATAGCTGTGGCCTATGGCAATAAGAGTTAGAATCGTCCACCGTCAATGATAACTTTTTGTAATAATGACGTTAGGTTGAACTTTGGCAGTAACTTAATTGATTAGACGGAAGTGACCTAAGATGAGTAAACATTACAATTATATTGCAATTGGTGGCGGCAGTGGCGGCATTGCTTCCATTAACCGTGCAGCCATGTATGGGCAAAAATGTGCCCTGATTGAAGCAAAGGCATTAGGTGGAACATGTGTTAATGTGGGCTGTGTACCAAAGAAAGTGATGTGGCACGCTGCTCAAGTTGCGGAATCTATTCATCAATATGGCCCCGATTATGGTTTTGATACCACCGTTAATCATTTTGACTGGAAAAAACTCATTGCCAGCCGTACTGCTTATATTGATCGTATCCATCAATCATATGAACGTGTATTGAATAACAATAAGGTCGATGTCATCCAAGGATTTGCCCGTTTTGTTGATGCACATACTGTCGAGGTTAATGGCGAAAAAATCACGGCCGACCATATCCTGATCGCGACAGGTGGTCGCCCGGTACGTCCAGATATTCCCGGTGCGGAATATGGCATTGATTCAGATGGTTTCTTCGAGCTTAATGAAATGCCCAAGCGTGTTGCTGTGGTAGGGGCTGGCTATATTGCTGTTGAAATCGCGGGTGTTTTGAACGCGTTGGGTAGTGAAACACATTTGTTTGTCCGTAAACATGCACCTCTGCGCTCTTTCGACCCTATGATTGTGGAAACGCTGTTGGAAGTCATTAAAACTGAAGGGCCAACATTGCATACAGAAGCAATATTACAGTCTGTAATTAAAAATCATGATGGTAGCCTGACGGTTAAATTGCAGGATGGCCGGGAGCAGGTTGTTGATACGCTTATTTGGGCGATTGGGCGTGAGCCAATGACAGATAAACTGAATCTGGTCGCAACAGGTGTTGAACTGAATGAAAAGGGTTATATCCAAGTCGACAAATATCAGAACACCAATGTTAATGGTATTTATGCGGTTGGTGATAACACGGGCGCGGTGGAATTGACGCCGGTTGCGATAGCAGCAGGGCGTCGTTTGTCTGAGCGTCTGTTTAACAACAAACCTGATGAGCATCTGGATTACACCAATATACCAACAGTGGTATTCAGCCATCCGCCAATTGGTACTGTAGGTTTGACGGAGCCACAGGCAAAAGCTCAGTATGGTGAAGATGAGGTTAAGGTTTATACATCATCATTCACCGCAATGTACACTGCAGTGACACAGCACCGCCAGCCATGCCGTATGAAGCTGGTCTGTGTGGGAGCCAATGAGAAGATAGTCGGTATTCACGGTATCGGCTTTGGAATGGATGAAATACTGCAAGGTTTTGCGGTTGCGCTGAAAATGGGGGCAACGAAGAAGGATTTTGATAATACGGTTGCTATTCATCCCACGGCGGCAGAAGAGTTTGTGACTATGAGATGAGAGATTAGAAAATCTCCTCTTATCAGTTGATCCAGCATTGGCCTCTAATTGTTAAAGAGGCCAATAAAAAATCACAATCCTGGCGCCTTCCATAATGAAGTCGTCAGCCCGTCATCTACCAGATGCAGTTGGTCTGCATACACCGCCTGCCAATCTTTTTTCGCTTTCTGGTAAACCTCACGGTGGCTTAAATTCGGTTGATATTCCCGCTCCCAACGTACTAATCTTTCTCCCGTTGCGGGCATGGAATCATATAATCCAACACCGACCCCGGCCGCTATTGCACAACCCAATGCCGTTGCTTCTTTTACCACCGGCACCCGAACAGGTAATCCGGTAACGTCAGACAGAATTTGGCTCCAGAGTTTGCCTTTTGAACCACCGCCTGCGAAGACCAGCGAATCTGGTTGGACGCCAGAGAAAGCCGAGACCATATCGAGGTTACAGGCCGAGACGATAGCTGCGTTTTCTTCCAGTGCCCGGAATAACGTTGCTTTGTTGCATTTTTCCGGATCAATCGAGAGATTGAGAAAAGATGGAGCGGCGTGATACCAAGATTTAAAGCGCATGACATCGGAGAAAATTGGCATGACACCATAGGCACCGGCAGGAACCCTTGCCGCCATATCTTCCAGCAGATTATAGGCATCAACGCCCAGTCGTTCCGCCAGCAATTTTTCTTCTGCGCAAAAAGCATCGCGGAACCAGCGCATGGTGAGACCAGTGAAGAAGCTAATGGATTCTGCTTGTGCCATGCCGGGAATAACATGTGGGTTGATACGAATGTTCATGTTTGGATCGGTGATGGGTTCAGGCAGATTGACGACTTGCTGCCAGAATGTTCCGCCGAGTACTGCGGTCTGGGCGGGTTTAACGACACCAATACCAAGACAGCCGAGTTGAACGTCTCCGCCGCCCATAATCACGGGGGTGCCGCTGCTCAGGCCGCATTCTGCCGCTGCCTTTTCCGTAATATAGCCGAGCAAGATTCCCGTTTCTTTGACGGGGGAGAGGATGTCAGAGCGCAAGCCTGCCATCTCCAACAAGCTGGGACGCCAGTCGCGGCTGGTTAAATCCAGCATGCCTGTTGTGCCCGCGTTAGAGGGATCAACGGCCAGCTCGCCACTTAGCATATAAGCCAGCCAATCACTGATCATGGTTAGGGTACTGGCTTGTTGATAGATATCAGGACGGTGATGCGCTAGCCAAAGCAGGCGTGGCATTGCGCCTAATGCTAATGTTTGGCCGGAATAGCGGTAGACGTCATATTCAAAGGTATTATTGTAAAGTTCTTTCAGCTCGCTAACTTCATGGCTGGAGCGGGCATCTACATTGGCACATGCCCAGATAGGATCGCCCTCGCGATTATAAAGGACAATCCCTTCCCGCATTGAACAGGCTGCAACGCCTTGAATTGCATTGGCAGGCAATTCCGCCTTTTGCAGGGCCTGCCGAATGCATTGACAGGCTAGTTGCCAGTTATTTTTCAGATCGAATTCCATTGAACCTGCAACATTCGGTACAGGATGGTGTATCCATTCAGCTTGTCCAACGGAAACCTGATTCCCTTCGAGATCAAATATAACTGCACGGATACTGCCAGTTCCTGCATCAAGCGCCATCAAATACTTCCTTGATGGGTGAGCATGAGCGCATTGATTCATAATACTATCCTCGTCTGTTGTTATTTTCTTTTTATTCGATATGGCACAGGGGATGGATAGAGATTATTCGTCGATCAAATTAGCATAGCTTTCGCGGTCTGTTCTTCTGTCACCAGTGAATTGATGTAACCTCCTTTCAGTGCAGCAACGATAGCGTCTGCTTTTTCGATGCCACCTGCCACACCAATCACGTTCGGGATGGTTTTCATTTCTGGCAATGAGATACCGATCAGTTCCTGATGGATATCAATATTGCTAACCAATTCACCTTCCATATTGAAGAAGTAACCAAGAATGTCGCCGATAGCACCTTTGCGGCCAAACATCAATTGTTCACCATCGCTGATATAGCCGGAACGCATGATAGTTGCATGTTGCTTCTGTTTGATGGCACCGATACCGACGATGGCGATATCGGCCGCACAAGCTGCCAAAATCACGTCCCGTACACTGCGTTCTTCGCGGAATGTTGCCGCGACTTGATGGGTGGAGGCTCGTAGTGGTGCAGGAATGATGCTGACAGGGCAGGCCGCATCAAGCTGGCCAATGCCAGTCATATAAGGGCCAACACCGCCTGACAGCGTCACCAACCGAATTTGCTGGGATGAGATAAAACCGCTCAGATACTGCAAAGTGCACATGGGCGTTTCACCAAATCCAATCGCCAATAGCTGGTGAGGTTCAATCAGCGCCATTAACAGATGAGCGGCTCCGATGCCGAGACGGGCATTCAGATTCATGCCATCAAGGGTAGGTAATACGCGAACCTGTTTGAGATTAAAGCGTTTTTGCAAAGCATTTTCCAACTCCAAACACCCTTCATAGCGTGAATTGATCTGAACGCGGATCACGCCAGACTGCCGTCCTTTTTCTAACAGACGGGAGACTTTCAGGCGACTGAGGCCGAGTAATTCACCGATGTCTCCTTGCGTCAGACCATCGTGATAGTAAAACCAGGCAATGCGGGCCATCAGCTCTTCTTCACTCATGCTGTTTCCTGGATAGTTGTAGCTTGAATAGTCAATTTCCTCGGATAATACGCTTTTCTCTGATACTGATTGTTTCTTGGTTGATTTGATCGACATAATAACTTCTTTATCCACGAGGAAAGAATAAGCATAAATATCTCTAATGTACTAGAGGCTTATCGCAAAATTTGAACATATTTTAATGTAGATCTAATTTTTTCACAAAATGTGATCTAATTATTGAAAAATTCTTAAGTTTTACATTAGAGTCTTGAACAAATGTATTTAAAATAAATAAATGTTCAATTTCGCATCGGTGTCAGAAACGCAAACCCAAAAGGCCATGAGGTACGTGATGTCACAGAGCAATACTGCCACTAATACCAATGATCCGTTTTGCCTGAACCCTACTAACAGTGCTCCGCTTTTAGTTGCTCGTGGGATCAGTAAGCAGTTTTCTGGCTTGGTGGTGTTGAAGCAGATTGATTTCTTTCTGATGTCAGGGCAGGTTCATGCATTATTAGGTGGAAATGGTGCTGGTAAATCAACTTTGATGAAAATCATTGCTGGTATTGAACAGCCGGATGCCGGAACCTTGGTTGTGGATGGTGCTACTGTCAGCTATCTGACACCAGCGAAAGCGCATCAACTGGGCATTTATCTGGTTCCACAAGAACCTTTGTTATTTCCCAATCTTTCCGTTCAGGAAAATATCCTGTTTCGTTTGCCAAAACATCAAGCTAGTAAAAGTCGCATGCATGAATTACTGATTCAGCTTGATTGTCAAATTGACTTAAAGGCACCAGCAGGTGGTTTGAATGTAGCAGATCAGCAGTTGGTGGAGATTATGCGTGGTTTGATGCGTAATTCTCGCATTTTGATTCTGGATGAGCCAACTGCCGCGTTGACGCCCGCAGAAACCGAACGTTTGTTTGCGCGAATACGGGAATTACAGCAGCAGCAAGTGGGGATTATCTTCATTTCCCACAAATTACCTGAAATTCGTGAGATTGCGGATTATGTCAGTGTGATACGAGATGGGGGTATCGCTCTTAGCGGCGAGATTGAACACTTTACAACGGAAGCAATAATTCAGGCGATTACACCTACGGTAAAATCAATTGCGTTGGCTGATAATCAAAAATTGAGCTTGAAAGCTAGTGGTAATGTATCGGATAACATGTCAGAAATCCCCGTTTTGGAAGTGAACTCTCTGTGTGGAGAAGGGTTCCGTGATATCTCTTTGACGCTACGGGTGGGGGAAATTGTTGGTTTGTCTGGCGTTGTGGGAGCAGGTCGTACGGAACTGGCGGAGACGCTATATGGATTGCGCCCGATTGCAGGTGGTGAAATTCGTTTCCGACAGCAAATAATCAATAAACTAGATACAGCAGAGCGATTGCAGCGTGGGTTGGTTTATCTGCCTGAAGATCGGCAGGCTTCAGGATTGTTTCTTGACGCCTTTTTGAGTTGGAATGTTTGTTCGCTGATGCACAACCGAAGCACTTTCTGGACGCGTCCCACCCACGATATCGGAGTATTGGAACGATATTGTCAAGCGCTCAATATTCGATTCCACAATGTAAATCAGTTTGTACGTACGCTGTCTGGCGGTAATCAACAAAAGATTCTGATTGCTAAATGTTTGGAAGCCAAGCCGACCGTGCTGATCATTGATGAACCAACGCGTGGTGTTGATGTTGGGGCGCGTAATGATATCTATCAGCTTATTCATAACATCGCCAGCCAGCAGGTGGCGATTCTCCTGATTTCTTCTGATCTTGATGAAATTGTTCAGTTATCTGATCGCGTACTGGTCATGCATCACGGTGAGCTTTGTGGACAGCTTGATAAAGACCACATGAATGTGGACGAGATTATGCACCTTTCTTTTGGGGAACGTCATATTGAAATTCATCCAGAATAACCGAGAAGCCACAGCATTGATCGCCATTTTGGGGCTGTTTGCTTTGTTAGGGAGCCTCGATCGCCATGCTTTTAGTCTCCAAACTGTCACTATGATCTTCGGTAATGCCCAAATCCTTATTTTATTAGCAATGGGTGCCACGTTGGTAATGTTGACGCGCAATATTGATGTGTCTGTTGGTTCGACTACCGGATTATGTGCTGTAGTGTTGGGAATGTTGCTTAATACAGGGCTTCCGTTGGCGGTTGCCTGTTTAATTACGTTGCTGATTGGAATGATGGCAGGGTTGATTAATGGTGTGTTGGTGGCATGGTTGAAAATTCCAGCGATTGTTGCCACGTTGGGTACGCTCGGCTTATACCGTGGACTAATGCTGCTGTTAACTGGTGGTAAATGGATCGAAGGTTTGCCTGCTGGGGTTAAAGATCTCGCCAGACCAATGCTATTTGGTATTTCACCAATCGGCTGGTTGTTGATGTTATTAATTTTGTCTATGGCATGGATGTTAAAGAAGACTGAGTTTGGCCGTGGGTTTTATGCCACGGGTGATAACCTGCAAGGCGCTCGTCAGCTTGGTGCTCCCGTTAATGGCATTCGCATCACTGCATTTACCGTAAATGGTGTGATGGCAGCATTGGCAGGCATTGTGTTTGTGGCACAGATTGGCTTTATTCCAAATCAAACGGGGAATGGGTTGGAGATGAAAGCCATCGCTGCCTGTGTATTAGGTGGAGTAAGTTTGCTGGGGGGAGTAGGAACCGTCATTGGGGCGATCTTCGGGGCATATTTTCTGACGCAAATTGATAGTGTGTTGGTATTACTCAAGTTATCGGCCTGGTGGAATGATTTTATTGCTGGCCTTGTCCTGTTGGTGGTGTTAGTGCTGGATGGGCGTTTACGCAATGTCGTTGGCAAGAATTTACGTCAGCAACGTTACGCCCGTTTCCTTGAACCAATAAACAAACATACCGGAAGAAACGGGAGGCCATAATGAATAGGGTACAACGCTATGGTTGGGAAACGGCGCTTTTGGTGTTGTTGGTGGCGGAAATTTTACTGTTTGGCATAGTTAATCCAAGGATGCTGGATATTAACGTGCTGTTGTTTAGTACCAGCGATTTTATCTGCATCGGTATTATCGCGTTGCCGTTAACGATGGTGATTGTCAGTGGTGGTATTGATATCTCTTTTGGTTCGATTATCGGTCTGTGTGCTATTGCATTGGGTGTCATGTATCAAGCTGGTTTACCGATGATTGCGGCAATTCCTTTGACTTTACTTGTCGGGGGGCTGTGTGGTCTGATTAATGCTGCCCTGATTTTCTATACGGGTGTAAATCCGTTGGTAATTACCCTCGGCACGATGTACCTGTTTGGTGGTAGTGCCTTATTGTTGTCGGGACTATCTGGCGCGACGGGATATGAAGGCATTGGTGGTTTTCCTGATACATTTACAGATTTTGCCAACCTGACACTGCTCGACCTACCTGTTCCTTTGATCATCTTTATACTTTTTGCGTTGGTGTGCTGGTTATTTATGCATCGTACCCATCGTGGTCGTAATATTTTTCTTATTGGGCAGAACAGCCGTGTTGCCCGTTACGGTGCTATCCCTGTAAATCAAACTTTGTGCTTGTTATACGCTTTGACAGGGGTGGCTTCGGCAGTAGCGGCGATTGTTTTGGTCTCTTATTTTGGTTCGGCGCGTTCCGATTTGGGAAGTTCTTTCCTGATGCCAGCCATTACTGCTGTAGTGCTGGGAGGAGCCAATATTTATGGTGGTGCTGGCTCGATTATGGGTACGGCACTGGCTGTTTTGCTGGTGGGTTATTTGCAGCAAGGATTGCAGATGGTGGGGATTCCTAACCAGATATCCAGTGCGTTGTCTGGTGCCTTGCTGATTGTAGTTGTGATAGGACGATCTGCTTCGTTGCATCGTCATCAAATCTGTGATTGGTGGCAACGTCGAAGGGCTTCTGTTTCACAACAACATATTTCTGAAACATAAAAGACGATCTTGAAATAAAAATAAATGGAGATAGATAGGCATGAAAGCACCAACAATGAAAAAACTGGCTTTGGCTGCTGCATTAAGCCTGGGATGTGTTTCCTGGGCTCAGGCGGCAGAGAAAATTGCATTTATACCTAAATTGGTCGGTGTTGGGTTCTTTACCAGTGGCGGGCAAGGTGCGGTGGAAGCAGGCAAGGAGCTGGGTGTTGAAGTCACTTACGATGGCCCGACAGAGCCGAGCGTTGCGGGGCAGGTTCAGCTTATTAATAACTTTGTTAACCAAGGCTATGATGCGATTGTGGTTTCAGCTGTGTCACCAGATGGATTGTGTCCGGCTTTGAAACGCGCCATGAAGCGTGGTGTCAAAGTATTGACGTGGGATTCCGATACTGCGCCAGAATGCCGCTCTATCTATATCGATCAAGGAACGCCAAAGCAGTTAGGGGGGATTCTGGTGGATATGGCTGCAAATCAGATTAAAAAAGAAAAAGCGAAAGTAGCATTTTTCTATTCCAGCCCGACAGTGACGGATCAAAACCAATGGGTTAAAGAGGCTAAGGCGAAAATTGTAGAGGAACATCCGAATTGGGAAATTGTCACTACCCGATTTGGCTATAACGATGCCACCAAATCTTTGCAGACAGCGGAAGGCATTTTGAAAGCGTGGGAGGACCTGGATGTGATTATCGCTCCAGATGCTAATGCCTTACCTGCTGCGGCTCAGGCAGCAGAAAACCTGAAGCGTCAAGATGTCGCGATTGTTGGGTTCAGTACCCCGAATGTCATGCGTCCTTATGTTGAAAATGGTACGGTCAAACAGTTCGCTTTGTGGGATGTGGTCAAGCAGGGCAAGATAGCCATCCATGTTACCAATGAGATATTGCAAAAAGACGAGCTGAATGTGGGAGATAAATTGAATATTCCTGGTATTGGCAGCGTTGAAATCTCACCCAACAGTGTACAGGGATACCGTTATGAAGCGAAAGGTAATGGCATTATTGTCATGCCGGAGCGGGTAATTTTCACCAAAGACAATATCAATCAGTACGATTTCTAATTCATGGGGCTGGTATACAGCTCCTGACACCTTTCTGGAGGGAGAAATGGCAGATTTAGATGATATCAAAGATGGTAAAGATTTTGGCATTAATACACCGCAACAGAACACGCTGTTTGAACTGAAAGGCTGTGGTGCGCTGGATTGGGGGATGCAGTCCCGTTTGTCACGAATTTTCAATCCCACCACCAATAAAACGGTGATGCTGGCATTTGACCACGGTTATTTTCAGGGCCCAACCACCGGCTTGGAGCGTATTGATATCAATATCGCTCCGCTGTTTGAACACACCGACGTGTTGATGTGTACCCGCGGTATCCTGCGCAGCCAGGTTCCGCCTGCAACCAATAAACCTGTAGTTCTGCGTGCGTCTGGAGCCAACTCGATTCTGGCTGAACTCTCCAATGAAGCTGTTGCGGTAGCGATGGAAGATGCACTTCGTCTCAACGTTTGTGCGGTTGCGGCACAGGTTTATATCGGTTCAGAACACGAACATCAATCCATTAAAAATATAATTAAGCTGGTGGATCAGGGAACACGTTATGGTATGCCAACAATGGCGGTGACGGGCGTCGGTAAAGATATGGCGCGTGACCAACGTTATTTCTCTCTGGCGACTCGCATTGCAGCTGAAATAGGGGCGAACATTATCAAAACTTATTATGTCGATAGCGGCTTTGAGCGAGTAGTGGCGGGCTGTCCAGTGCCGATTGTGATTGCAGGTGGTAAGAAATTACCGGAACTGGATGCGTTGAATATGTGCTATCAGGCGATTGATCAAGGGGCATCTGGTGTGGATATGGGACGCAATATTTTCCAGTCGGAAGCACCTGTTGCAATGCTGAAAGCTGTGCAGGCCGTGGTGCATCATAATGAGAAACCTGCTCAGGCTTATGAGCTTTTCCTGAGTGAAAAAGCCAGGGGAGAATAATATGCACGTCACATTAGTGGAAATTAATGTTAAAGCCGACAAGATAGACGAATTTATCGAAGTATTTCGGGATAATCACCTTGGCTCTGTTAAAGAGCCGGGTAATTTACGGTTCGATGTATTGCGTGATGAAAATATCCCAACCCGCTTTTATATCTATGAAGCCTATGCTGATGAAGAGGCTGTTGCGGCGCATAAGAAAACGTCTCATTACTTGCGCTGTGTCGAAAAACTGGAAGCATTGATGACTGAGCCCCGCAAAAAAACGACGTTTATTGGTTTGATGCCGGAAGGGAAGTAATGTAAGGATATAATAGGAAAAATGGAATAGGTAACCCTCTGTTTATCAGGGGGTTAATAATTAATCTGAGCTCATATCCACTTAGCCTTGGTAATAGCTCTGTCCATGTTAGAGCCAAAATGGCTCCCGCTTTCGAATAAAAATCCAACAAATGTTGTCGACAACACAACAAAGTTCAATTAATTTGTCCATGCTTGTTTTTTATTAAGATCGATTTTTTCTTGGTCGAAAATTCTGGATCTTGGAACAGGCACTTAGTTCAGCTTCTTATCTAGGACTCAGGTTAATTATGGCAAAGCAAGATTTAGATTATAACTCTATCGGAGAGCGTTATTTAGATTTCATGAAGACAGCTCCCCATATTAAAGTCGAAGTTCGTGCCATCCTGGACAGGATTGGTGATGCTCAGGGTAAATCAGTTCTGGACTTGGCTTGTGGAAATGGTTACTTTGGCCGAAAGCTACGTAATCTTGGCGCTTCAAAAGTTGTTGGTATAGATATTTCAGAAAAAATGATAGCGCTTGCTAGAGCAAAATCGAAACAATGTGGTGATGATGTGGAATTTTTCATGTTCGAAATGTTTGCGACATGGAATTATTTGGCAAGTTTGATCTCGTTGTTGCTGCTTGGTTGTTCAATTATGCGGAGTCGTGTGCAGATCTTGAGAAAATGTTCCAGTCAGTTGCCAATCATCTCAAGCCTTCTGGTAAATTAGTCGCTTATACGATTTCACCTGATTATCAATTAGAAGTAGATAACTATGATATCTATGGCATACATATTTTGAGCAAAGAACCGTGGCAAGGAGGGTACCGTTATCAGGCGGAATTTCTTAGCACACCTCCAAGTGCTTTCACATTTTACCAATGGAGTCGTGAAGATTATGAGCGTGCTATTGAAAAAGCTGGATTCAGTCAGTTTGAATGGAAAAAGGCAAGCGTTTTAGATAGTGATATCAAACTCTATTCGGATAGTTTTTGGCAAATTTTTCAACAGAATTGTCTTAATATCAGCCTGACTTGTCACTACTGAAAATGCATTATAAAAGACTGTGTTTCATAAAGTAGTTCGATTCTGTATGACCCAAACTCTGCAATCACAGCCCACATTTCGTTATCTTATTTTCCGTATCATTCATAAATGATTATTTCTGCTTCTTTACTGTGAATCTGATAAGCATGGTTTTTATCATTGGAGCCAATAAACCAGATTGAAAATCCTTTCAAATGTTAGAGGCGATTTTTAAATCGTAATAGTGTGTTGAGCGGTTATTGAAGTTAGGATGTCTTGTAAGACAATAGTTTTCCAATTCTCCAAAAATGTATTGATATCAGTCGGATTCCATTCTGTCTCGCCAACACTGCCGGCTTTTTTCTTCTGTAATTGGTTAATAGCCATTGTTGAGGAGGTAACATTCGGGATGTCTATCTGAACGGGAATGTTTTACGGTATTTAAATTAAAGCGTTTTATATTGACTAGAATTTTTTCTATATTTTCACCATCCCACACGGTTATTGATGTAACCACTCGGCAATAAACGCTGCCACTTGTTCCGGCTGATTGATATTAAGTTGTGGAAGTGGTGTTGCCAGCGCAATATCGCTGGCAATTGCTATTACATAGGGATCGAGGATCTCATCAACGGTATGATTCAGGCCGTCTCGATAAAGAGCTATTTTGGGGATTGGTTCTTGTTTGAATCCTTCAACCAAAATCAGATCCAGCGAATTTGCATCAAATCGGCTGGCAAGATAGTAAAGATCTGGTTCTGGTAATTCTGGGGTTTCAGTCATCAAAGCCCAGCGTTGCTGACTGGCGACTAACGTTTGTGCAGCACCCGCTTTGCGGAGTTCATAGCTGTCCTTGCCTGGCTTATCGACATCCATATTGTGATGAGTATGTTTAATGAGTCCAACGCGGATATGTTGCTGGCGTAACAGAGGAATGACTTGCTTTAATAGTGTCGTTTTTCCGGTTCCACTATAAGCGGTGATAGCCAGAATAGGCAGTGCTGTGTTATTGCTGCTGTGGTTCATGCTGGCTCCTGAAGGCATTCCCAATGACGATGTTTCCAGTTATGGCATTCTTCAGGTGTATTTAAGTTAGTGAAAGCGCTGGGATTGGGAAAATAGACCGCCTTTGCCTTAATCATCTGCATAAAGAACATAAGTTTTCTGTCTCCCAAAGCGAGATAGCTTTCCAGACGAGGGATTAGACTGCGGTGCATTAATACCAGGGTAGGATGTGCACGCACGCAATCATGTGCATAAGCAGCCCAAGCGTTTTGTTTGTAGTGCCACAGTTTTGCGACTAGGTTTTCAGGGAAATTGGGGACATCGCAAGGGACAAATACCACCCATTCGTGGATGGCGCTTTTTAAAACCGCCAACATACCTGCCAATGGTCCGGAAAAATCGGCAATGATATCCGGTATGATGGGATAGCCACTCTGATGATAAATTTCCAGATTGCGATTGGCATTAATCAACAGTTCATGAATCTGCGGCTGTAATCTTGTAGCAATGTGTTGGTATAGTGGTGCATTGTTAAATTGCAGTAATCCTTTGTCGTTTCCCCCCATGCGGGTGGATAATCCCCCTGCCAGAATTGCGCCACTTATTTTTGGATGCGTCATGTTAAATCACCTGATATTGGGCAATGAAATATTTAATGTTTGGTATACCCTTTGTCTTTCAATTGTGAATCAATATCTAACCATGCTGCTTGAGGTGGCAGTATAACTTTACGCTGGTTGACAGACCAATGCTTTCTCAGAGCCATTAACCCTGCTAATTTGTATCGTGATTTATAAGGAACTGGAAATGACCTATCACCGCCTCAATGAAGTTATCGAACTTTTACATCCAGTATGGAAGAATGAGCCGGATTTAAATCTGCTGGCGCTATTGCAAAAACTGGCTGATGAAGCGGGATTCACAGGGCAGTTGTCTGAATTGACGGATGATATTCTGATTTATCACCTGAAAATGCGCGGTACGGATAGCCATGCAGAAATCCCTGGGTTGAAAAAAGATTATGAAGAAGATTTTAAGACGGCGTTGTTGCGTGCTCGGGGCATTATTAAAGATTAATGAAGAGAGAACTGTGTTGTGACGGAACCGAAGGCTTTTAATTTCCAAAATATTACGCCAGATTTAATCATGGATGCATTGGGGCAGTCTGGCCTGTACCTTGATTCTGGTCTAACCGAACTGAATAGCTATGAGAATCGGGTGTATCAGTTCATGGATGAGAATCGCAGACGCTATGTTGTGAAATTTTATCGGCCCCTGCGCTGGAGCCAGCAGCAAATTCAGGAGGAACATGATCTTGCACATGAATTGCAACAGGCTGATTTGCCCGTGGCAGCACCGTTGATGTTTGATGGGCAGACGGTACTGAATTATGGTGGTTTCTTTTTCGCCATTTTTCCCAGTGTGGGAGGGCGCCAGTACGAGTCAGATAGTTTTGACCAATTGGAAGATGTTGGGCGATTGCTGGGAAGAATGCATCAAATTGGGGCAAAAAAAACATTTTCTGCTCGTCCCACCCTTAACCTGAATGAATATTTATATCAGCCGTATCAATATTTGGCTGAATGTGAACTCATTTCCGCCAGGCATAAACAGGGTTTTCTGGCTGCACTAGATGAATTGAACCAGGCTGTTGCAAGCCAATGGCATGATAACTGGCAGGTATTGCGGCTGCATGGTGATTGCCATGCTGGTAATATCTTGTGGCGTGATGAAGCATGGTTTGTGGATCTTGATGATGCCCGCAATGGTCCCGCTATCCAGGATTTGTGGATGTTGCTCAATGGCTCACGGCAAGAAAGGTTGATCCAGTTGGATATCTTGCTTGAGTCATATGGTCAGTTTATGACATTTGATCCCAAGACATTGGCATTAATAGAGCCTCTGCGTGCGATGAGAATGGTCTATTATTTAGCCTGGGTTGCTCGTCGCTGGCAAGATCCGGCTTTTCCAAAAGCGTTTCCGTGGATGGCTGATAGTGATTTTTGGCATAAGCAATTGAGTCTTTTTTCTGAACAAGTCCGGCTGTTACAAGAGCCGCCTTTACAGCTCAACCCGATGTATTAATTTTTTTGGAGACCATTATGAAGAAATTTTGGCTAGCACTGGTGGGAGCGTTTATGGCATTTAATGCATCTGCTTCCGGTTTTTCTGAAGGCAAACAGTATACCGAGTTAAAAGATCCGGTTGAAAATCAACCTCAGGTGGTGGAGTTTTTCTCTTTTTATTGTCCTCATTGCTATCAGTTTGAAAATATTTATCATGTTCCTGCTACTGTTGAGAAAAACCTGCCAGCAGGTGTGACTCATGAACGTTATCATGTGGATTTTCTGGGGCCTTTGGGAAAAGCATTGACTGATGCCTGGGCAGTCGCCATTGTCATGAAGATTGAAGATAAAGTCACACCTATTTTGTTTGATGGCATTCAGAAAAGCCAAACCATCAATAGCAAGGAAGATATCCGCAATGCCTTCATCAAAGCGGGTGTATCTGGTGAAGAGTATGATGCAGCCCTGAACAGCTTTATCGTGCAATCAGTAGCCGCTAAAGAGCGTCAGTCAGCCCAGGATTTCAACTTGCGCGGTGTTCCGTCGATCTTTGTTAATGGCAAGTATTTGATTAACAACGGTGGAATTGAAACTCGTTCAGCTTTAGATTACTCGCAGAAATTCTCTGAGGTAGTGAACTATCTGGTGAATAAAAAATAAGTTGCAAGAGGGTGGCGTAACGAAATAAAAACGCTAGGATTAATATAAAATAATATAGGTATTGTGCCGATCATGAGAGAGTTGGCACAATACTTGCCAAAAAGCACCTTTCGTAACATAATCTATGGTCTTCCCCGTTTTTGCAACACTCATTTTGATGTATGGTTGGCTTGCTTAAATCTATCCGGCGTCTCTATGAGTATGGATACCCGCGCCACGATGAGTTCTGCGCCTGATGAACCTTAAAAACTCCCCGGCTTCAATGAGCCATTTTGTTTCTTAGGTTATTCATCAGGCCGATTGGCCGTTCATGTCATCAATAATCAGTCTTCGCAAAACCAGATAGGTAACGTGTATTTCACTGTTTAATCATCAAGTTATTGAATCAGCCAGCCTCTATTAGGCCTGATACTCATTTTGTCGAGTAGTGATTGCCCAGGCTATTCTTGCCAGCTTATTAGCCAATGCACAGGCAACCACATTCGAATGTTTCTTGCTCAGTTGTGCCTGAACCCACTCGGCAAGTCTCCCATGCTGATGCTCAAGCCGCATCATAAACGCCCGGGCGCATTGAACCAGCAATCGGCGCAAATTTTTGTTGCCGCGTTTGCTGATACCCAGCAGAGTCGGTTTTCCCCCTGTACTGTATTGTCGGGGAACAAGCCCCATCGAAGCCGCAAAATCCCGGCTGCATGAAAATTGTTTTCCGTCACCAAGCTGGGATGAAAGTAGGCTGGCGGTAATGGGTCCTACCCCCGGTATTGTCATCATGCGTTGAGTCGCATCGTCCGCTTTGATGGACTGTTTTAATTCTAATTCCAACGTGGTTATTTGCTCGACAAGATAAAGGTAGTGGGCATGTAATTTCATCAGTAAACGGCTCAGATAATCGGGCACGTCGTGTTCTGCCAGAACCAGAGATAACCGTTTAATGACCGCCTCGCCTTTTGGCAGACTGATACCAAACTCCAGCAAAAAGGCGTGCATTTGGTTAGTGGTCTTTACCTTATCTTTGATGAGTGATTCTCTGACACGATGCAGTGCTCTCATCGCCTGTTGCGTCTCCGTTCTCGGCTGGACAAAACGCATTGAGGGGCGTGATGCCGCTTCACATATCGCCTCTGCATCAACGAAATCATTTTTGTTACTTTTGACAAAAGGACGAACAAACTGCGGAGATATCAGCTTCGCATCATGGCCTAAATCAGCGATCCGACGAGCCAGAAAATGTGCACCCGCACAAGCTTCCATCACGACGGTAGTCGATGTACACCCAGCTAAAAATTCCATTAATTTTGGGCGGGTAAATTTTTTACGCAGCATAGTCTTGCCGAATTTGTCCTGACAATGGATATGGAAAGAATGCTTGCCGAGATCGATACCAATAAGGGTGACGTTTTGCATGATGGACTCTCCAGAAAAAATACTCTATAAAGAGTATGGTTCACAAGGTGGGGAAGACCATCTCATTAACTCCGGTAATATCCACAAGTCAGTGATTTTAAAGCGGTTGTAATATTTATTTAATATTCCGCGTAATTCATTGATTTTTTATCTTCTGTTATCCATTTTTTGTGGGAATAAACATAAATCTGTTTTATATGCCATTTTTTTGTGCACAAAGTTATCCACAGAGTGCTTATCAGAATATTTGCCATAAAATGCAAGTTAGTACGAGAAAATTCCCGCAAAATTCGTCTAGAACGACACAGTATGGCATTCTATTCTTTATTCATCCCACAGAACGACGAAGAAAATTTTATGGCACAGATAGCAGACAATCCCCTGATTTTGGTTGATGGTTCTTCATACCTTTATCGTGCATACCATGCGTTTCCACCACTGACAAACAGTTCGGGAGAACCGACGGGCGCCATGTATGGTGTACTGAACATGTTGCGAAGTTTGATTATTCAGTATAAACCCAGCCATGTGGCGGTTGTGTTTGATGCCAAAGGCAAAACGTTCCGTGATGAGCTATTTGCTGAATATAAATCCCATCGGCCACCAATGCCGGATGATTTGCGCTTGCAGATTGAACCGTTGCACAAAATGGTCAAGGCAATGGGACTGCCAATTCTGGTTGTGCCAGGGGTTGAAGCTGACGATGTTATCGGTACATTGGCTTTGCAGGCTGAAAAAGAGGACCGTTCGGTGCTGATTAGCACTGGTGATAAAGATATGGCGCAATTGGTGACGCCAAATATCACGCTGATTAACACCATGACCAACACTATTTTGGGGCCGGAAGAGGTTGAGGGAAAATATGGTATTCCTCCTGAGCTGATGATCGATTTTCTCGCCCTAATGGGGGATTCTTCCGATAATATTCCGGGGGTGCCGGGAGTGGGTGAGAAAACCGCTCTGGGGCTATTGCAGGGTATTGGCGGATTGGATGAGATCTATGCCCGGCTTGATGATATTGCCACACTTGGTTTCCGTGGAGCCAAAACACTGGGTGGTAAAATGGAACAGCATAAAGAGGTGGCTTATCTTTCCTACCAATTGGCAACAATCAAAACCGACGTTGAGTTGGATAGAACCTGTTTAGATCTTTCTGTTATGCCTCCGGATACGGATGAGTTACTGTCTCTGTTCAATCATTATGAATTCAAACGTTGGATCAGTGACGTACAGAATGGCAGTTGGCTGGAAGGTAATGGGCAGAAACCTGTTGCAGCTGGCACTAAGTCAGAATCAGTGGCTGCTGCACCAGCCGCTGTTAAAATTTCACCGGAAAATTATCAAACCATCCTTGAGCGCCAGATCCTTGATGAATGGATTGCAAAGCTGAAACAAGTTCCGGCATTCTCTTTTGATACTGAAACCGACAGTCTTGATACCCTAACAGCTAATCTGGTGGGGATGTCCTTTGCCATTGCAGTGGGGGAATCAGAAGTTGAAGCCGCTTATCTGCCATTGGGACACGATTATCTGGATGCGCCACAGCAATTGGAGCTGCATGAAGTCCTCGCAGCATTAAAACCGCTGCTGGAAGATGCCAATCTGCCTAAAATTGGTCAAAACCTGAAATTTGATCGTGGTGTTTTGGCGCGTTATGACATTGCTTTAAATGGCATTGTTTTCGATACCATGCTGGAATCGTATGTTTTGAACAGCGTAGCAGGGCGGCATGACATGGATAGCCTTGCTGATCGTCATCTGGGCTATAAAACCACCACATTTGAAGAAATTGCGGGCAAGGGCAAAAAGCAACTCACCTTCAATCAAATTCCATTGGAGGAAGCTGCAAAATACGCAGCAGAAGATGCGGATGTGACTCTTAGGCTACATCAGGCCATGTATCCTCAGTTAGAGAATGCTCCAACTCTGCAAAAAGTTTTCCAGAAGATCGAAATACCACTGGTGCCGGTGCTGTCCCGTATGGAAAGAACAGGGGTGTTGATCCATGCCCAAACGTTGGCAGAACATTCAAGGGAAATCACTGCGCGTTTGGATGAACTGGAAAAATCTGCGTATGAGTTGGCAGGGGAAGAATTCAATCTGGCGTCACCAAAACAGCTACAAGTCATCTTATTTGAAAAAATGAACTTGCCTGTATTGAAAAAGACGCCAAATGGTGCACCATCAACGAATGAAGAAGTGCTGGAAGAGTTGGCAGAGCACCATGAATTGGCAAGGGTGATTTTGGAACATCGTGGTCTGGCAAAACTGAAAACCACTTATACTGATAAACTGCCTCAGATGGTGCACCCACTGACAAATCGTGTTCATACCTCGTATCATCAGGCGGTAACTGCGACGGGGCGCCTCTCTTCCCGTGATCCAAACTTGCAAAACATCCCTGTTCGTAATGACGAAGGGCGCCGTATCCGTCAGGCATTTGTTGCGCCGGAAGGTTACTGCATTATGGCCGCGGACTATTCACAGATTGAATTGCGCATTATGGCGCATTTGTCACAGGACAAAGGCTTGTTGGAGGCATTTGCCCAAGGCAAAGATATCCACCGTGCGACGGCTGCGGAAGTGTTTGGCGTACCATTGGAACAAGTGACCAGTGAACAGCGTCGCAGTGCTAAGGCGATTAACTTTGGTCTGATTTACGGCATGAGTTCGTTTGGCCTGTCCCGTCAGTTAGGTATTCCGCGTGGTGAAGCACAGCGCTATATGGACCTCTATTTTGAACGTTATCCAGGAGTGTTGGCTTATATGGAACGTACACGGGCGCAGGCGGCTGATCATGGATTTGTCGAAACGCTGGAAGGCCGTCGGTTGTACCTGCCGGATATCAAATCGCGTAATGCCATGCGCCGCAAGGCGTCAGAGCGTGAAGCCATCAATGCACCTATGCAGGGGACGGCAGCGGATATCATCAAATTGGCGATGATTGCGGTAGATAACTGGATTGTCAGTGAACAGCCAAATGTGCGCATGATCATGCAGGTTCACGATGAACTGGTATTTGAAGTACATGAATCAGAGCTGGAGATAGCAGGGCAGAAAATCAGAGAGCTGATGGAACAAAGTATGCAGCTTGATGTGCCGTTAAAAGTGGATGTTGGGATTGGTGATAATTGGGATCAGGCACACTGATGTCCCTTTTATCTTAGAAGCTGAAAAAGAGCCGCAGAAATGCGGTTCTTTTTTTATTGAATGATTTTTATGAAAATACTGCGTGTTTAATGAACTGGAATTATCTCAATTACACCGCGAAAAGGCGTGTGACAAGAATTTCAGTTAGATTTTAGATTAGATCTAGATCTCATAAATATGTAATTAAACTACATGAATGACGCCATAATAACCTGTTCTGCTTAAATGTTAACAGCTGAATCGAGGTAATTAGTGAAAATTAATTACAAAAAAGTCTTTTTTTGATGAAAAGAATAGGTTAAAGTTGTCGATGTAGGGTACAGAGGTAAGATGTTCTATCTTTCAGACCTTTTACTTCACGTAATCGGATTTAGCTGAATATTAGCTGCCCCAGTCATATTTTTTGACTGGGGCGTTTTTTTATGTCCGATTAATGGAAGTGCAGTAAGGCAGAAGGCGGATGTTACTCCGCCTCAATAGCAGGCTGATTGAACCAAAGATTGAGTTTTTGCTCTAGTTTATCGGTGCCGATTTTTTTCAGGGCGGAGAAGTATTCGACCTGAATATCACCATTCAGAGAGGACAATTCCTGACGAACTTTCGCTAGTTGGCTTTTACGGGCACCGGAAGCCAGTTTATCGGCTTTAGTGAGCAATACCATGACGGGGACTTGCATCACGACCGCCCATTCGATCATTTGCATATCCAGATCTTTCAACGGATGGCGGATATCCATCAAAACCACCAGCCCTAACAGGCATTCACGCTTTTGGAGATACTCTCCTAGGGCTTTCTGCCATTTACGTTTCATCTCTTCTGGGACTTCAGCGTAACCATAGCCTGGCAAGTCTACCAGACGAACACCTTCTTCTACTTCGAACAGGTTAATCAACTGGGTACGGCCAGGGGTTTTACTGGTACGCGCAAGGCTCTTTTGGCGGGTTAGTGCATTCAGGGCGCTAGATTTACCCGCATTTGACCTGCCGGCAAACGCGACCTCAATGCCCACATCTTGAGGCAGGTGGCGAATGTCAGGTGCACTCGTGATAAAGTGGGTCATATGATAGTTGTAGTTCTTGATGGTCAAAATGGTTATCTCCCTGAGGAATACACAAAAATAGCGCGGTGATTATACCGAGAGCAACCGCTTGTGGACAGGCGTAACTTTATACCGACATTTTACCGTCATTTATACCGATATTTTTTCCGATAATGAATGGCGCAGATAGTCGGAAAATAGTGTGTATACTCACCTTGAGCAGTTGAGATACTCGTAAATGTAGGTAAATCTTTGGAACTTCACTCCATTGGGAATTACACTTAATGAGTTTTGTTGTTATGAGTTTTATTGTTGACCTCAAAAATAAAGGAACCATCAATGTTTAAACGTATTTTTGTGTCGCTTATGACTGCATGTGCTATCAGTGCGATAGCTGTCCCAGCATTAGCCGCTGAAACTCACGTGAAGCTGGTAACATCGGCTGGAGAAATCGAACTTGAGTTAGATAGCAATAAGGCACCAATTACTACCAAGAATTTCGTTGAATATGTCAATGAGGGATTTTATAACAACACTATTTTTCATCGTGTTATCCCAGGCTTTATGATCCAGGGCGGTGGCTTTACAAAGGATATGAAGCAAAAAGCTACCAGAGAGCCAATCAAAAATGAAGCAGATAACGGCCTGCGGAATCTGCGGGGTACTATTGCTATGGCACGTACCGCAGATAAGGACAGCGCAACCAGCCAGTTTTTTATTAACGTGACTGATAATGCTTTCCTTGACCACGGGCAGCGTGACTTCGGTTATGCGGTCTTTGGCAAAGTCGTCAAAGGCATGGATGTGGTTGATAAAATTTCTCAAGTCAAAACAGAAAATGTTGGCCCTTATCAAAATGTACCGGCAAAACCAATTGTGATCTTATCTGCCAAGGTTGAATCTTAACAGCCCGAACACCGACATAATACGGTATTCGGATAATCATTACTGGTTGTTTGAGTACCGTTTGCATTCCCCTTCTCTCCGCCATTTCTACGTTGTTACATCATGTTGCATTATGGTAATGCGGTCGCCGTACCACTATTTTAAAAGTGCTTCTGTGGTATGATTAGCCCCCCATTGCTGTTAATACTGCTTTACCTGATTTTACTATTATACAGAATGCATAATACCCCAATGGGGTAGGGCAACTTATAAGACTATAATAATCAGTAGGATATACTCCTATGTTACTAATAATAGATAACTACGATTCTTTTACATTCAATTTATATCAATATTTTTGTGAGTTAGGGGCAGAGGTTTTAGTTAAGCGTAATGATGAGATCCAGCTTGAAGATATCGAAGATTTGGCGCCTACTCATTTAGTCATTTCGCCGGGTCCTTGTACGCCGAATGAAGCAGGGATCTCGCTGGAAGCAATTTCACATTTTGCAGGGAAATTGCCCATCCTCGGTGTGTGCCTGGGACATCAGGCGATAGGTCAGGCTTTTGGTGCGAGCGTTGTTAAAGCGCGTGAAGTGATGCATGGAAAAACCAGCCTGATTCACCATAGCCAGCAAGGGGTATTCAAAGGATTAGATCGTCCATTGACGGTCACGCGTTACCACTCTCTGGTCATTGCCGCAGAAACGCTTCCGGCTTCATTTGAAGTGACAGCCTGGAGTCAGCGCAATGGTGACGTAGATGAAATCATGGGAATTCGTCACCGTACTTTGCCACTGGAAGGAGTGCAATTTCATCCAGAAAGCATTCTTAGTGAGCAGGGACACGAATTGTTGAATAATTTCCTCAAATATTAGTTAGATACCTCCGCATTCCCTCATTCTGTTATTTTTTTATTTGCCCTTAAGTGATTTTTTATTCATATTTTATGACTATTATTTCACTTCGAAATGGCAAATATAAAAATAAGGTGAGGGAAATGGTAGAAAATAAAGCAGCAAACCGAAATACCTATGATCAAGTGATGTTGCCCATTTATGCACCGGCGAATTTCATTCCTGTCAGAGGGCAAGGAAGTCGGGTATGGGATCAACAGGGTAAAGAATATATTGATTTTGCCGGGGGTATCGCTGTCTTGGCTTTGGGGCACAGTCATCCGGCTTTGGTGAACGCCTTGAAACAGCAAGGTGAAAAATTGTGGCATGTCAGCAATATTTTTACCAATGAGCCTGCCTTAACTTTAGCGCAAAAATTGATTGATGCGACCTTTGCTCAAAAAGTCTTTTTCGCTAATTCGGGAGCGGAAGCCAATGAAGCGGCATTTAAATTAGCACGTCGTTATGCGATTACTCGTCATTATCCCAATAAAACCAAAATCATTGCATTCCATCAGGCGTTTCATGGTCGTACCTTTTTCACTGTTTCGGTAGGAGGGCAGCCGAAATATGCCGAAGGGTTTGGACCTAAACCTGCTGATATTGTTCACGTGCCTTTTAATGATTTGGATGCCGTCAGGGCGGAAATCGATGATCACACTTGTGCTGTTGTTTTGGAGCCAATTCAAGGAGAAGGGGGGGTTACTCCTGCGACGATGGAGTTTCTGCATGGGGTGCGTGAATTGTGCGATAAGCATCAGGCTTTGTTGGTCTTTGATGAAGTTCAGAGTGGGATGGGGCGCACGGGTAAGTTATATGCTTACCAGCATTATGGCGTACAGCCGGATATCTTGACGACAGCAAAAGCGCTGGGGGGCGGTTTTCCAATTAGTGCAATGTTAACGACAGATACAATAGCGGCGGCAATGGAAACGGGGGCACATGGAACGACTTATGGTGGAAATCCATTGGCTTGTAGCGTCGGTTGTGTCGTACTGGATATCATCAATACGCCAGAAGTGCTGATGGGCGTGGAAAAACGGCACGATATGTACGTTCATGCTCTGGAAAAGATGAACCAAAAATATGGTATCTTCCATGAATTTCGTGGAAAAGGCTTGCTGATTGGGGCCGTATTGAAAGCCGAATATCAGGGTAAGGCCAGAGAAATATTGCAGCAAGCGGTGGAACTGGGATTGATGTTATTAAGTGCAGGAGACAGCATCTTGCGTTTTACACCATCATTGATCATTTCTGAGGACGAAATCACAGAGGGTATGATGCGGCTGGAAATGGCGATATCCCGCTGGTTAAACAAATAACAGTAAAAAAAGCCAGTGCGAAGTAACGGATTGCACTGGCTGAGTAGTTTCTGGTTTATCGGGAATTAACGTGTCCCATAAACGACGATGGTTTTGCCATGTGCAGAGATCAGGTTTTGATCTTCCAGCATTTTCAGGATACGGCCAACCGTTTCACGGGAGCAACCCACAATCTGCCCAATTTCCTGACGTGTGATTTTGATTTGCATACCATCAGGGTGAGTCATTGCATCAGGCTGTTTGGCCAAATTGAGCAACGTCTGGGCGATACGACCTGTAACGTCCAGAAAGGCTAAGTTACCTACTTTTTCGGAAGTGGTTTGTAGGCGACTTGCCATCTGAGCAGATAAACGCATCAGAATATCAGGATTCACCTGAATTAACTGGCGAAATTTCTTATAGGAAATTTCAGCCACTTCGCAGGCACTTTTTGCTCGCACCCATGCAGTACGCTCTTGTCCCTCTTCAAACAATCCAAGTTCACCAATGAAATCTCCCTGATTTAAATAAGAGAGAATCATCTCCTTACCTTCTTCATCTTTTATTAGAACAGCAACCGAACCTTTAACAATGTAGTAAAGCGTTTCTGCTTTCTCGCCTTGATGAATAAGCGTGCTCTTGGATGGATATTTGTGAATATGGCAGTGTGACAAAAACCATTCAAGAGTAGGGTCTGTTTGTGGCTTGCCGAGAACCATTCGCTTTATCCTCTGTTGTTATTTCTGCCTTTATAGTGTGAGAAACGGTAGTTCCTCTTCAGGCTAGCTTTTAAAGTCAATAGATTAACATATTAACCTGCTGAAAAACTGACAAGCGGGAATTTTATATGGATTATAAGGATGTCAAAATGTAGGTATATTGATCTTAACCCATATACCTTGCCAGTTCGCGCTTGTAACCTTGTTTGTAACACAGGAAAGCATTTCTGTCTCCTCCTGTATCGCTTCAGCATATTAAACTGACTGGTAGATTACCAGAAATCAGGCAGAAGAGTTGGTTTTATTGATTTTACATTTATAAAAGGGAAAAAATTATGTCACAAAAAATGGTCTGTTTATTTAAATAAAACAGGTAACGTTATTTTTTGTTACCTGCCTTATTAAAAATTAAATAGGGATTAAATTACGAAATTTTTTTGCCTTCCAGTAATTGCTTAACAAGCGGTGCCATAATTAATTCCATTGCCAGCCCCATTTTTCCACCTGGAACGACGATAGTATTTATGCTGGAAATAAATGAGCCCTGAAGCATAGCGAGTAAATAAGGAAAATCAATTTGAGTGAGGCCACGGAAGCGGATCACGATAAAACTTTCGTCCAGCGAGGGAATGGCTTTGGCAGAGAAGGGATTGGAGGTATCAACGGTGGGGACACGCTGGAAATTGATGTGAGTACGTGAAAACTGAGGAGTGATGTAGCGGATATAGTCATCCATTGAGCGGACAACGGAATCCATGACAGCCTCTCTGGAATGCCCACGTTCACCGGTATCACGGATGAGTTTTTGTATCCATTCTAAATTGACGATAGGCACAACGCCAATCAATAGATCCACATGACTGGCGACATTGTGTTGTGGCGTGACAACACCACCGTGCAGCCCTTCATAAAATAGGACGTCTGTCTTTGATGGCAGGGGTTCCCACGGTGTGAACGTACCTGGTGATTGGTTATAGGGAACGGCTTCATCATAGGTATGGAGATATTTTCGGCAGCGGCCATTGCCCGTTTCCCCATACTCAAAGAATGTTTTTTCCAACATACCGAAATCATTAGCTTCTGGCCCAAAGTAGCTGATATGTCTGCCTTGTTCTCTTGCTTTGCGTATCTCGGCATCCATTTCAGGACGAGTGTAACGATGGAAACTATCCCCTTCTATCAGTGCGGCGGTTACGTCAAGTTGTTGGAAAATCTTACGGAAAGCGACACTGGTGGTGGTTGTTCCTGCTCCACTGGAGCCAGTGATTGCGATGACGGGGTGTTTGGCAGACATGAACAGACTCCTTAATCAATAAAACTGGCGAATCAGTCAATTAGAATGAATAAAGCAAGCTGAGCTTTACGGACGGAACATCTCTTTAGGCAAGATATTAACGGTTCCATGTAGTTCAGACCATACCAACAGAACCTCGCCTCGTTCAAGCTGACGTTTTACATCCTGTACTTTTTGTTCGAGCGTTTTTTCCTGTTCACCATAATCAGTACCTTCCCGCAGGACAAAACTTTCAATTAAGCTGTGGAGTGTATCGGCTTCCAATTGTTGCCACGGGATAATCATTGTGATTGCTCCTGAAAATACTGTAATTCATTATCGGGTAAATTTAGATGTTGCCAATGGAGTTGTAGTCTGGGATTCATAATGAATTGATTTCATGATTAGTTATCTTGTATATGAAATAACATACTGTTATTTTTCTTGAAAAGAAATGCCAACTATCTGGGTGGGAGGGGAATCTACCCATGACTTTAAGCCTGATATTTTCGCTTAGTATATTTATGTTTATTTCCGCTGTCACACCGGGCCCAAACAATTTGTTACTGACATCATCGGGAGCTAATTTTGGTATTCGCCGCTCTATCCCGCTTTGTCTGGGCATTATTCTGGGAATGCAGACAATTTTGCTGCTGTCTGCGTTTGGTGTTGCGGCGTTACTGTTGATTTATCCTGCTATACACATGGGCCTGAAAATACTCGGATGTCTGTATTTATTATGGCTAGCCTGGAAAACAGCTACTTCGCATTATAAGCGGCTGGACACCACAACATCGGCAGGAGAGCCAATAAAGATTTATCAAGGTTGGTTATTGCAGTTCTTAAATCCCAAAACATGGTTGATGGGATTGGGTGCAATCAGTAGTTACAGTCTGGCTGGAGAGTTGTATAACCATTCCATTTTTGTTATCAGTATCGTGATGTTAATCGTCAATACCCTTGCTGGTGCAATCTGGCTTGTTCTCGGTTCACTGATTGGACAGTTACTGAAAAGCCGTCGCGCGTGGTTTACATTTAATATCGCAATGGGTGTCCTGACCGCCGCTTGTGTGCCTTTAATCTGGTTTGGCTGAGTTAACTTAAATCGATATTTTTGCTGCCGAAGAATAGCGTTAGCGTGAAGCCAGCGATATAAGAGACGATTAGCCCGGCACCATATATTGCTATGCCCGTGAATATGCCGCTGTCGGATGTCATCAGCGGCAGTGCGACTAGCCCGGAAGGGCCGAAAACGCTATTCAATCCGACAGGCCATCCCCACCAGGCAATCAGACCGATAAAAAAACCACCTATGGCACCGCCGAGACAGGCGGTGACAAAAGGTTTGACGCGGGGAAGTGTGACACCATAGATCAAGGGCTCGCCAATTCCCAATAAACCTGGAATGATGGCGCCTTTGATTTGAGCGCGCAGTAACGCGCCTTTTTGGGCTTTGACATATAACGCCAGTGCGGAACCTACTTGCCCCGCCCCTGCCATCGCCAGAATGGGAAAAAGGGAATTAAATCCTTGTGCTTCCATCAAAGCAAAATAGACGGGGACAAAGCCCTGATGTACACCAAACATCACGGCGATTAGGAATAGCCCTGCCAAGATGGCTGTACCGAATGGGTTGCCATTCAAATTCATGAACAGCCATGACATCACGGTAAACAAATAACCTCCGACAGGCATAATGACGATAAATGCAACAGCGCCCATAATAAGTAGGGTGACTGTGGAAGTCAGGATCATATCCAGATCAGAGGGCATGATTTTTCGGATCTGTTTTTCCACCCAGGCACCGAGAATACAGGCAATCAGTATCCCGATAATATTGCCTCGCGGGTCAATGGCGAAGCCAAAAAAATGACTGATACCAGAGTAGAAACCACTGGTAGCTTCGGCGTTATAACCCAGCACAAATAGAGAAGCGATGATGGCTCCGTTAACCCCATATCCCCCAAATGCCTTTTGTGCATTGTAGCCAATCAAGATACCTAAGAAACTGAACATGCCTTTGCTGAAAATTTTCATATAGCCAACCATCTCAACCAATATAGCGTTGGGATGAGTGACTTCTTTAATAAAAATTTGTTCCAACAGAGTAGCAAAACCCAATAACAGGCCAACGGCAATAAATCCAGGGATCAGGGGAGTAAAGATGGTGGCAAATTTAGCCAGAAATTTATGGACTGAACTGGTTTGTTTTTCTTTGAGATGTTTTTTGTTAGAGGTGGCGATATCTTTTAGTGTGTCAGAATGGGGTTTAGCAGGGGAAAGTTCAGATCCACTGGGATGACGTGTATCACTTAACAGCGTTTTCATCATCTCTGCTGCTGTTTGGGCTTTACCGGAGCCAAGGACAATCTGGAGTTGGTCATCAGTCGCTATGACGCCCAAGACACCGGTAATCTTCTTCAAGTAGAATATGTCGGCAAGTGAATCATCCCGTAGTGTCAACCGCAGGCGGGTCATGCAATTTCCACAACGGGCAATGTTACCCGCTCCGCCAATGGCGTTGAGTATTTCAGCCAACATTTCCTGACGAATTTTAGCCATTTAAACCCCCTCTAAAGAGGCAATGATTATCGGTCTGTTGAGATAGCTGGCCGGATAAGCCCTTGGTGTTCTGCCAATAATGCTTTGGCCTCTTTGGCGCTGACGCCCGATAAAATCATGACGATTGCGGTCTTGCAATGACCACCACAGGTGTTTAAGGCCTGTTCTGCCATTTCTCTGCTGCACTCCGTGGCGGCGATGACAATATTCTTCTGGCGTTCGATTAATTTGGCATTGGTAGCTTCTACATCAACCATCAAATTACCATATACTTTGCCAATACGGATCATGGTGCCTGTTGTGATCATATTCAGTATCAATTTTTGTGCCGTTCCTGCCTTCATACGGGATGAACCCGTTATCACTTCTGGCCCTACGACAGGCGTGATGGCAATATCAGCCAATTGCACCATTGAGCTATCTGGATTGCAGCTGATACAGGCGACAGTAGCACCAACTGATTTGGCATATTCCATTGCACCTAATACATAGGGTGTTCGGCCACTGGCAGCGATCCCTACCAGGACATCTCTTTGGTTAAAGTGTAGAGCCTTAAGATCTTCTGTGCCTAATTGCCGATTATCTTCTGCATTTTCGACAGCTTGTAGAATGGCTTGATGCCCTCCGGCAATTAAGCCGATTACCTGTTCTGGTTTTGTACCATAAGTTGGTGGACATTCACTGGCATCCAGGATACCTAAGCGTCCAGATGTGCCAGCTCCACTATAGATTAAGCGCCCACCCTGACGAAATGCCTCGGCAACTTTATCAACCACACTGGCAATTTGAGGTAATGTTTTTTCAACAGCAATAGCCACTTTTTTATCTTCATCATTGATGACGTGCAGCATATCGAGAGTTGAGAGTTGATCAATGTGGGTACTGGCGGGATTACGACTCTCTGTTATCATATTGCTCAAGTCGATTTTCATCATTTTTCTGCCATATTTTATCGAAACTAAGAAGTGATTTATGTGGGTCAGATTATCTTACTGAGCATTTAATAGAAAATATACACCAAAATAGATTAAAAACACTATTTTCCGCTTTCTCTTTTATATTGGCAAAAATTGTCGATATCATGTTTAAAGGCGGTTTATTAGATAACTATGCGACTGGAGAGAAAGTAAAATTATATACTATATTGGTCATCAACTTTGTTTTGTTTGTATTTTTTATTTTTTCGATAAAAATCAACATGCTTTATCCATAAAATAACAAGTCAATACAGAATATTCCGATATAAAAAAGATCTTAAACTTGTTAAGAATAAGTATACACTATCACTAGCAACACATTATAAAGCCTGCCATTGTCGTATTGCTATTTTTTAATATTACATTTCCTTATTAACACGTAATAAGAGTAAATATTAAAATGGCCATAAAAGTAAAGTATGGATGAATTGTTAATAATATAATTGGTGTGAATTATCTGCTGTTTGTTACATTATACGAGTAAGCCAGATATATATGCTTTTCTTTATATTTTCCAATTAAATTATTCACACAATAGTTTCACAACATGATATTTTAACTTTCATGATCTCTGGTATTTGATTTGGCAGATTCTCAATAAATAAAAGTTATCAGTTGTGGATCTGTTTGTATGCTATATCTCGATTATTTTTAAACTTCATAAATATTAATGACGCTGTAGTTTAAAAAATGAAATAGAGTGATAAACAATATGGGTAGTAAGGAATATATCCATATTGCGAGAATAATTAGTTACTATTGAAATAATTTTACAATGAAATTAAAACATAATTATAATAAATGTTTTGCGAATTGTACCCTTATTAACTAACATTTTATTAGTTAACATTTTGACCATTTGACCTGATAAAACCTTTGGCAAAACACTAAGTTAAAATGCTATCACCATGAATCTGTAATGTTTTGTAGTTATTCAACAATCATTGGGCTAAAGAACATGGATATACGCAATCTTGAAGCTTTTATCGTTTTGGCTGAAACTCTTAATTATCATAAGGCTTCTGAGAGGCTTTATCTTTCTCAGCCGGCCTTGACGAAGAAAATCCACGGGTTGGAAGATATTCTTGGGGCGTCACTATTTACAAGGGGACCAAATGGAACGAGGTTGACAGATTTTGGGCAGAAGACGTTGGAAAATACCCGGAAGTTTTTATCTCACTATGAACACTTCAAAAGTCAGGTTCATTTCGATTCAAAAGAGGATATGGTCAGGCACTTATACGTCGGCTCTTGTTTTCCTATCCACAATTATTCTCAAATAGAGAATCAGATAGTGGAAAAAAAAGGGAATGTCGTGCTGTCATTGGTGACTGGACTGTCAGTTGAGCAGCAGATAAATTTATTGAATGCAGGGATGTTACATGTTGCAGTGATGCCGCTATCATCTATTATTGCTCAGTTAGAGCCAAAAAAGGTGTTTACGGAAAGATTGATCTATATCTTTAAGAAAGGAAGTTATCTGGTATCTAAATGCAGAACAGCCTTAAGTAAGTTTGGGAACGGAGTTACTCCGACAAATTCACCAGAAAAAAAAGAGATGGTTGAGTTAACGGAGTGTCTCAATGTTTTTCCTATTTATACTGGTGCTGGTGACAATATGCATTTGCTATTAAAAACAAATGATATCATGTTGATAGTAGAGATGATCACAAAAAATAATGCCTATACTTGTGTGCCTAAACGGATTATTAGCTCTATTCCTGAGTATTATATGAATTTTTTAGAAATTGTTGAAACGGATAAAAAAATTGATCTTGGTGTGGTATGGGCAAAATCCATAGATGAGTCTTTGATTGAAGATGCTGAAAACTTTTCTGCCTTAGTTGCTAATGTATAAGTCGTGATTATTTTTTGTTTTATACGGAATATTTTTGTTTTGTCTCTTATGATAATCAAGCTTGAGGTGTAATTTGTAAAAGTTTTCTCAGTAAGGAGCGAAAAATGAGAATCTGAAACATTTTTCAATTATAAATAATCTCCTGCATAATTGATGAGTTATTATTTTTTACGGCGAGTATTCTTGCTGTTTGCAAGCAATTTTATATTTTTGCTTTGTAATCAGGGAATAATCGGGTGTTGAATGGCAATACCCGATTATATACCTACAGGTTTATACCTGAAAAATTAACTGACTCCTTAACTCGCATTAAATTCTGCTGTCATTTGTTCGAGCTGTTCCTGAATGTCCAACCATTCCATTTCAGTATCCTCCAGTTTGAATTTTGTTTGCGTTTGCTGATGCAGGCATTCAGTCAGTTCAGTTTTACGATCATTGTCGTAAAGCGTGTTGTCTGACAGTTTCTCTTCTAATTCCGTCAATGCCGTACCCAGTTTTTCCATCTGTTTTTCAAGGGCTGCAAGCTGTTTACGCAATGGCTGCGTTTGGTTACGGAATTCAGCTTCACGCCGTTTTTGATCTTTACGCTCTTGGGCACTGTAATTTTGAGTGCTATTCGTTGAAGATTCGGTCTCTGATTTTTCTTTTTCCTGGCTATCCCGCATTTGCTGGCGTTGCAGTTCAGTGAGCCATTGCTGATAATCTTCTAAATCGCCTTTAAAAAGTTCTACTTTGCCATCATGTACCAGATAAAGTTCGTCTGTTGTAGAGCGCAGTAAGTGCCTGTCATGCGATACGACGACCAGAGCACCTTCGAAATCAATAAGTGCTTCAGTTAATGCTTGTCTCATGTCGAGATCAAGGTGGTTGGTCGGTTCGTCAAGCAGAAGGAGGTTAGGGCGCTGCCAGATAATCAGAGCCAGTACTAAACGGGCCTTTTCACCACCGGAAAAACGTCCGCTTGGATCGGTCACTTGATCGCCTTTGAAGCCAAATCCTCCCAGATAATCCCGAAGCTGTTGTTCCGCTTCTTGGGGAGCGATGCGGGCTAAATGTTGTAATGGAGATTCATCTGCCCGTAGGTATTCCAACTGGTGCTGTGCGAAGTAACCCAGTTTAATGCCTTTCGATAAGGCAATTTCTCCTTGCTGAGGTGCAAGCTCTCCTGCCAGCAACTTGATCAACGTGGATTTACCCGCACCATTGCGGCCTAGCAGGCCGATCCGTGAACCTGGCACCAGATTTAATTTGATCGAGTTCAATACCGTTTTCTCACCATAGCCAGCACTGACTTTATCCATGTTTAAGAGTGGATTTGGCAGGTTATCCGGCTGGCGGAAACTGAAATGGAAAGGGTTATCAACATGAGCGGGAGCGATAAGCTCCATGCGTTCCAGCATTTTGATGCGGCTTTGTGCCTGTTTTGCTTTAGAGGCTTTGGCGCGGAAGCGGTCAATATAGCTCTGTAAATGAGCTACTTTTTCCTGTTGGCTTTGGTATAGCGCCTGTTGCTGAGCAAGTTTGGCCACACGTTGCCGTTCGAAGGAAGAGTAGTTGCCGGTGTATTCGTATAGATCCTGCTGCTCAATGTGCAGAATTTTATCGATGATTGGATCGAGAAAATCGCGATCGTGGGAAATGAGAATCAAGGTGCCGGTATAACTCTTCAACCATTTTTCGAGCCAGATAACCGCGTCCAGATCAAGGTGGTTGGTCGGTTCGTCGAGTAATAGCAAATCAGAGCGGCAGATCAGCGCTTGTGCCAGGTTGAGGCGCATACGCCAGCCACCAGAGAACGAACGTACAGGTTGCTCTAGCTGAGTCTGAGAAAAACCCAATCCATGCAGCAGACTGGCGGCTCTGGCGCGGATTGTCCACGCCTGAATAGTATCAAGCAAGCCATGAAGATGGGCGATGGCGTGACCGTCGTTTTGTTCGTTGGCTATTTTGAGTTTTTGCTCCAGTTGCCGGAATTCACGGTCACCATCGATGACATATTCCAGCGCTGATGTTTCCAGGGCTGGCGTTTCCTGATTAACCCAAGCCAGTGCCCAGTTGTTGGGAAAGGTGACAGAGCCACTTTCAGCTTGAAGTTCATCTTTCAGTAATGCAAGCAGGGTAGATTTACCACAGCCATTTTTGCCAACTAATCCGATTTTTTGTCCGGGATTGATGGTTGCGTTGGCGTTATCCAGCAGGACGCGAATGCCACGACGGATTTGCAGTGAAGAGAAAACAATCATAGATGCCGTCTATATATAATGTGTTAGGTTAATTAATAGTTAGATTTATATATCCTTCATCTTTCAAGTTGCTGCTTTGTTGACTGCGTTCCCCATACCAATCGTATATTGATATGCATAGTGATCGTTGATACGTATAGTGATCGATGTGCCGCAATTTGAAAGCTATTGGGTATATGTATTCAATTTTAAGTGCCTGGTGTGCATGGTAGCGGAAAATAGATGTTCTGACACGTCTTAGGGGGAATTATGTCAATTAGTCGTAAGCGTTTTATTGCAGGAGCGGTTTGCCCAAAATGCCAATCACAGGATACGCTGGCAATGTGGCAGGAAAATAAGGTTGATGTTGTTGAGTGTGTCCATTGTGGTCATATACAGAGGCAGACAGATGAAGCTGTCACATCTCATATCAGAGAGCAGGAACAGGTCATTGGGATCTTTACACCACAGTAACTCAATACATATACAATGAATTGTGGATAAATTTTGCCATTACCTAGGTACAGTAACGTAGAATTCCGTTACAATTGGCAGCATTTTTTTGAGCAGTAAAAATTTTCCCTCACGGTTTTTTCCCTCGGGTATGTAGGAGTTGTCATGAAAGTAGCAAAAGACTTGGTGGTCAGCCTGGCTTATCAAGTAAGAACAGAAGATGGTGTTTTAGTTGATGAGTCCTCGGTGAGTGCACCGTTAGACTATCTGCATGGCCGTGGTTCTCTGATCAGCGGATTAGAGAAAGCACTGGAAGGCCGTGAGGCGGGTGAACGTTTTGATGTTAGTGTAGAAGCAGCAGATGCATACGGTCAGTATGATGATAACTTGGTTCAGCGTGCACCAAAAGATGTGTTTGTTGGCGTTGATGATCTTCAGGTTGGTATGCGTTTCCTGGCTGACACGGATCAAGGGCCTATTCCAGTAGAAATCACTGCCATAGAAGGTGATGAAGTGGTTGTTGATGCGAACCACATGCTGGCTGGTCAGAATCTGAAATTCAATGTTGAAATTGTAGCGATCCGTGAGGCGACCGAAGAAGAATTGGCTCATGGCCATGTACACGGTCAGGGTGGCTGTGGTGATCACGATCACGACGATCATGGATGCTGCGGCGGTAGCTGCCATTAAGATTAATCGGGGATAACTGAAAATCGTTAGTCACCTGAAATATCAGTAAGCAAAAAAAGGGAAGCGGGTTTTCAGCTTCTCTTTTTTATTTTGCGTCTAGCCTTCCTTGGCAGAGAGCTTCCCTGATGAATATCAGTAATGGGGGGGCGGTGTTTCTTCAGAAAGCGGTGCAATGATGGATGCCTGGTGAGTTTGCAGACGTTCAGCGATTAATTTTAGTTGTTCTTTCAATCTGTCAGTTTCGAGCTGTTGCTTTATCACTTCCTGATTCAATTCTTCAATGGTGGCTTCTTGATAAGCCAGCTTGGTTTCTAGTTGCTCAAATCTTCGCTCAAATTCAGATAACTCCATTATCTTTCCTCCTGCTTCTGAATCAATTAATTTAAATGACGGACCGATGATTCGGTCAAGATGCCACTATAATGCTCATATATCCAGTGAAATAGGATTTCACGAAATCTCTTTGCTTTAATGTTGTCTCAACGATTTTTATGGCAAGGTATAGCAAATATTGTCATTGGTTTCCTTAGGCGGTTATAGTAAACGTTATGACCTATGCTGATGGTAACCCCACCCAAACTTATTGGAGAATAGGATGAAATCATTGTTTAAAACCACTCTGTTGGCAACAACTCTAGCGGTGGTATTTAGCATACCTCAGGTTTTGGCTGCTAACACCGAAACCAAAGGCGAAGTAAAACTAAATAGTGCTTTTAAAACAGCAGAACAGCAAAATTCTTATGCTCTGGGTGCTTCTCTGGGAAGCTACATGGCCAACTCATTGCAAGAGCAGAAAGCGCTCGGTATCAATATAGAAAAAGAACAGTTGTTGGCTGGTGTTGAAGATGCATTAAATAATAAAGCCAAACTGACGGATAAAGAGATTCAGGAAACCTTGATGGCCTTTGAATCTAAAGTGAAAAGTGCAGCATTGGCTAAGGCAGAAAAAGAAGCCAGTGAAAATGGTGAAAAAGGTGCCCAATATCGCAAAGAGTTTGCTAAACAAGCGGGCGTAGTGGAAACCAAAACGGGGCTTCTTTACAAAATTGAAAAAGAAGGTACTGGTAACGCACCTAAAGAGACTGATACTGTAGTTGTTAACTATAAAGGTTCTTTGATTGATGGTCAGGTTTTTGATAGCTCTTATGACCGTAAAGAGCCGCTGGCAATTCGTTTGGACAGCGTTATTCCAGGCTGGAAAGAAGGTATACAGCATGTGAAGAAAGGTGGAAAAATCACATTAGTTATTCCTCCTAAGCTGGCTTATGATCAGGCAAATTTACCTAAAATTCCAGCTAACTCCACTTTAGTTTTTAATGTTGAATTACTGGATATTAAGCCTGTTGCCAAGGCAAAATAATTCTTGTAATTAAAAGATATTAGCAGGGGATTAAGGCTCCTGCTTTATCACATATTTCTTCCACCTTTCGATTTGCTGCTGATATTTACCTCTATTTGATTAGTAATAAGCATGGATAAAAAATAATAAATTTATTTGCTTATTATTTCCCACGGTATTAAATGAGATATTGCTTTTCGTATTTCAGGTGGATTCGGCATAAAGCTGTGATAGAACCCCGCGCTATACTCAGCAAGAGCTTGACGGCAGTTCGATGTGGTTTTAACGTCACTACTCTGAATAGTCCGAATAGAATAATATAGAACAAACATTTTTAACTGTTTGTTTTTAGCGCTTATCACATAAGGCTATTTAACTTTCTTGTAACAATAGGTGTTTACCGAAGTAGATGCTGAGTTGCAGTCATGTGATTTTATAATAAATCTTGCCCTGATGTTTTTGGTGAGGCAAAGTCAGAATTTGAAGGATGGTGTATTACATGTCTACCCCGCTATTAACTGGTGATAATATCTCTAGTGATAACAGTGATATTGATTTACTGGAAAACCAACCATTTAGTGAAACTGATCACGAAATTTTAAAATCTTACGAAGCTGCTGTTGATGGCCTGGCTATGTTGATTGGTGGGCATTGTGAAATAGTTCTTCATTCACTGGAAGATCTTAAATGTTCAGCCGTCAGAATAGCTAATGGCGAACATACGGGGCGTAAAATTGGTTCTCCGATTACCGATCTGGCGTTGCGAATGCTGCATGATATTACAGATGAAGACAGTAGCGTTTCCAGGGCGTATTTCACACGGGCAAAAAGTGGCTCGTTGATGAAATCTGTCACGATTGCTATCCGCAATCGCCAGCGTCGAGTCATTGGGCTTTTGTGTATCAATATGAACCTTGATGTGCCTTTCTCTGAAATTATTCAGACCTTTATCCCGGAAAAAACGCATGAAGTTGCTTCAAACGTCAATTTTGCCTCTTCCGTGGATGATCTGGTAGCACAAACTCTGGAATTCACTATTGAAGAAGTGAATGCTGATCGTAATGTTTCCAATAATGCGAAAAACAGACAGGTAGTGCTGAACCTTTATGAGAAAGGTATTTTTGATATTAAAGATGCCATCAATCAGGTCGCTGATCGTTTGAATATCTCCAAGCATACGGTATACCTCTACATTCGTCAGTTTAAAAATGGTGAATGTGCGGGTTCGGAGAAGTAATGTTGTCATTGTCTTATTGTTTGCTGGTCACTGGGCCAGCTTACGGTACTCAACAAGCCAGCAGCGCTTACCAATTTGCTCAGGCATTGATCGCCTCAGGTCATAAACTGCATAGCGTGTTTTTTTATCGCGAAGGTGTCCAAAACGGCAATCAATTGGTTGCCCCTGCCAATGATGAGTTTGATTTGGTCAGGGCCTGGCAGGTATTGGCAGTCCAACATCAATTCGATCTGTTTATCTGTGTTGCAGCGGCATTGCGCCGTGGTGTTGTAGATGAACAGCAAGCCCGTGAATTGAATCTGCCTGCCGCTAATTTAGCCGAAGGGTTTGAGCTTAGTGGGTTGGGATCATTGGCAGAAGCCATGATGTTATGTGATCGTGTCATACAATTCTAGCGCTGGTTAGGTTTGAGAATCTTCGTGGGTATCGATGAAAAAAATTGCCTTTGTTTTTACTGAAGCTCCTCATGGCTCTTCTGCCGGCAGGGAAGGGCTGGATGCATTGCTTGCAACGTCGGCATTGACTGAGCAGATCGGTGTATTTTTTATTTCTGATGGCGTGTTTCAATTATTAGCCAATCAGCAGCCGGATAAAATCCTGGCCCGTGACTATATCTCAACCTTTAAGGTCTTGCCGCTTTATGACATTGATAAATTTTACGTTTGTCTGGATGATCTGGTGATTCGGGGAGGCAGCCCGGCAAATAATTTTGTGCTGGAAGCTGAACTTCTTTCTGCCGCAGCAATCCGAGAATTGTTGGCGGGTTATGATTTTGTGTTGAAATTTTAATCTATTTCAGGCGGGTAACATGTTATATACTGTCAGTCGCTCACCTTACCATGATGACTTCAATGCAATGCTTGGCCTTGTATCTGATACCGATGATGTTCTATTGATGCAGAATGGTGTGTTATCAGGTATTAATGATAACCGTTATTTGGCTGAACTGCTCCGTACCGGGGCAGGCATCTATGTTTTGAAGGAAGATCTCGATGCACGGGGGCTGATTGAACAAATTTCAGACCGTGTAAGGGTGATTGATTATAATGGTTTTGTTAGCTTAACGGTAAAACATCAGCAAAATTTTGCCTGGTAGATGTGATTGGTAGATCTGAATTGCACTTTTCAGTAACTTTACCAGCCTAACGCTTTACTGGCAGTACCTTACCGATAATATTTTGCCGATATAGAAAAACTGTATATTTCTTGACACCTCGTTAAGTCAGCAATAAAATTCCGCGTCCTCTTGTTTTGTCATAATGACAGAGAGAGGGTAAAATCCGTGTTTACGAAGCAAAAAACCAGGAGCTTTTTTAATAATGGCAACTATTAATCAGCTGGTTCGCAAATCTCGTAGCTCGAAAGTTGTGAAAAGCAACGTTCCTGCTCTGGAAGCTTGCCCGCAAAAACGTGGCGTATGTACTCGTGTATATACCACCACTCCTAAAAAACCAAACTCCGCACTGCGTAAAGTATGCCGTGTGCGTTTGACTAACGGTTACGAAGTTTCTTCCTACATCGGTGGTGAAGGCCACAACTTGCAGGAACACTCCGTTATCCTTATCCGTGGCGGTCGTGTTAAAGACTTGCCAGGTGTGCGTTACCACACCGTTCGCGGCGCTCTGGACTGTGCCGGTGTTAAAGACCGTAAACAAGGTCGTTCTAAGTACGGTGTGAAGAAGCCAAAGGCTTAATGGTTCTCCGTTAAGTAAGGCCAAACATTTTTCACATTAATGTCAAAATAAACTCGTAGAGTTTTGGACAACCCTGAAATTCGAAACGGAGTATTTCCATGCCACGTCGTCGTGTAATTGGTCAACGTAAAATTCTGCCAGATCCAAAGTTCGGATCTGAACTGCTGGCCAAATTTGTAAATATCCTGATGGTAGACGGTAAGAAGTCTGTCGCAGAAGCAATTGTGTATGGTGCGCTTGAGACCCTGGCTCAGCGTGCTGGTAAAGATCATCTGGAAGCATTCGAGCTGGCACTGGATAACGTGCGCCCGACTGTAGAAGTTAAGTCCCGCCGTGTTGGTGGCTCTACTTATCAGGTTCCAGTTGAAGTTCGTCCGGTTCGTCGTAATGCTCTGGCAATGCGTTGGATCGTTGAAGCTGCTCGTAAACGCGGTGATAAGTCCATGGCTCTGCGCCTGGCAAATGAATTATCTGATGCGGCTGAAAATAAAGGCGCTGCTGTGAAGAAACGTGAAGACGTTCACCGTATGGCAGAAGCTAACAAGGCGTTCGCACACTACCGTTGGTAATCCCTTATTGGGTATTTCATCGGCAGTGAATATGTTCTGGGTAGCTGTCCGGCTACCCGTTCTCTAAATTGAACGCCCACGAGAGAGGAAAAAATGGCTCGTAAAACCCCTATAACTCGTTACCGTAATATCGGTATCAGTGCGCACATTGACGCGGGTAAAACCACTACCACCGAACGTATTCTGTTCTACACTGGTGTAAGCCATAAGATCGGTGAAGTTCATGATGGCGCTGCTACTATGGACTGGATGGAGCAGGAGCAAGAACGTGGTATTACCATCACGTCTGCTGCGACTACCGCATTCTGGTCTGGTATGGCTAAACAGTATGAGCCACACCGTATCAACATCATCGACACCCCAGGCCACGTTGACTTCACTATCGAAGTAGAACGTTCTATGCGTGTTCTTGACGGTGCAGTAATGGTTTACTGTGCAGTTGGTGGTGTTCAGCCACAGTCTGAAACTGTATGGCGTCAGGCGAACAAATATAATGTTCCACGTATCGCGTTCGTTAACAAAATGGACCGTATGGGAGCGAACTTCCTGCGCGTTGTTGAGCAGATCAAAACTCGTCTGGCTGCTAACCCTGTTCCTCTGCAATTGGCAATTGGTGCAGAAGATACTTTCACCGGTATTGTTGATTTGCTGAAAATGAAAGCGATCAACTGGAACGACGAAGATCAGGGTATTACCTTCGAATACGAAGATATCCCGGCTGACATGCTTGAGCAGGCTCAGGAATGGCATCAGAACCTGATTGAATCCGCCGCAGA
This sequence comes from Xenorhabdus ehlersii, assembly GCF_003610465.1. Taxonomy (GTDB): domain Bacteria; phylum Pseudomonadota; class Gammaproteobacteria; order Enterobacterales; family Enterobacteriaceae; genus Xenorhabdus; species Xenorhabdus ehlersii. The sequence goes on from NZ_RAQI01000007.1 coordinate 163,486, forward strand.
AGCATCAGAAGAGCTGATGGATAAATACCTGGGCGGTGAAGAGCTGACTGAAGAAGAAATCAAGGCAGCTCTACGTAAGCGTGTTTTGGCCAACGAAATTATCCTGGTTACCTGTGGTTCTGCATTTAAGAACAAAGGTGTTCAGGCAATGCTGGATGCAGTTGTCGAATATCTGCCAGCACCAACTGATGTTGAATCCATCAAAGGTATGTTGCCAGACGGTAAAGATACTCCGGCTGAGCGTCACTCCAGCGATGATGAACCATTCTCAGCACTGGCGTTCAAAATCGCGACTGACCCATTCGTGGGTAACTTGACTTTCTTCCGCGTTTACTCTGGTGTTGTTAACTCTGGTGACACCGTACTGAACCCGGTGAAAGACAAAAAAGAACGTTTTGGCCGTATCGTTCAGATGCACGCTAACAAACGTGAAGAAATCAAAGAAGTCCGTGCAGGCGACATCGCTGCTGCTATCGGTCTGAAAGATGTAACCACCGGTGATACTCTCTGTGACATGAACGCCCCAATCATTCTGGAGCGCATGGAATTCCCAGAGCCAGTTATCTCTGTTGCAATCGAGCCAAAAACTAAAGCTGACCAAGAAAAAATGGGTATCGCTTTAGGCCGTCTGGCTCAAGAAGACCCATCTTTCCGCGTGAGCAGTGATGAAGAGTCTGGTCAGACTATCATCGCAGGTATGGGTGAGCTGCACCTCGACGTTCTGGTTGACCGTATGCGTCGTGAATTCAACGTTGAAGCGAACGTAGGTAAACCTCAGGTTGCTTACCGTGAAACCATTCGTGCTTCTGTTGAGCAGGAAGGTAAGCACGCTAAACAGTCCGGTGGTCGTGGTCAGTACGGTCACGTTTGGCTACGTATCGAGCCTCTGGAAGCAGGTGGTGCTGGTTACGAATTCGCGAACGAAATCGTTGGTGGTGTTGTTCCTAAAGAATACATCCCAGGCGTCGATAAAGGCGTTCAGGAACAGCTTAAGAGCGGTGTTCTGGCTGGTTATCCAATCGTTGACGTTAAAGTTGCCCTGTTCGATGGTTCTTACCATGACGTTGACTCCTCAGAAATCGCCTTTAAAATTGCTGCATCCATGGCATTTAAAGAAGGCTTCATGAAAGCGAAACCAGTTCTGCTGGAACCTATCATGAAAGTCGAAGTGGAAACCCCAGAAGACTACATGGGTGACGTCATCGGTGACCTGAACCGTCGCCGTGGTATGATCGATGGTATGGATGATATAGCTACGGGCAAAATTGTTCGTGCTCAAGTACCATTGTCTGAAATGTTTGGTTATGCTACTGACCTGCGTTCTCAGACCCAAGGTCGTGCTTCTTACTCCATGGAGTTCTTGAAGTACAACGAAGCGCCGAGCAACGTCGCTCAGGCTATTATCGAAGCTCGTAAATCTAGATAAATTTTCGAGTTTACTATCTTTTTAGCTCCCTCATTTCTGTGACGGGGGAGCAGTATTAAGGAATAGAGTCGTGTCTAAAGAAAAGTTTGAACGTTCAAAACCGCACGTTAACGTTGGTACTATCGGTCACGTTGACCACGGTAAAACTACCCTGACTGCTGCAATCACTACCGTTCTGGCAAAAACTTACGGTGGTAGCGCGCGTGCATTCGACCAGATCGACAACGCACCAGAAGAAAAAGCACGTGGTATCACCATCTCTACTTCTCACGTAGAGTACGATACTCCAACTCGTCACTACGCACACGTTGACTGCCCAGGCCACGCCGACTACGTGAAAAACATGATCACCGGTGCGGCTCAGATGGACGGCGCGATCCTGGTAGTTGCGGCAACTGATGGCCCAATGCCACAGACTCGTGAGCACATCCTGCTGGGTCGTCAGGTAGGCGTTCCTTACATCATCGTGTTCCTGAACAAATGTGACATGGTTGATGATGAAGAGCTGCTGGAACTGGTGGAAATGGAAGTACGTGAGCTGCTGTCTCAGTACGATTTCCCAGGCGACGACACCCCAATCATCCGTGGTTCTGCGCTGAAAGCGCTGGAAGGCGATGCAGAGTGGGAAGCGAAAGTGATCGAACTGGCAGAAGCACTGGATTCTTACATCCCAGAACCAGAGCGTGACATTGACAAGCCATTCCTGCTGCCAATCGAAGACGTATTCTCCATCTCCGGCCGTGGTACTGTAGTTACCGGTCGTGTAGAGCGTGGTATCGTTAAAGTCGGTGACGAAGTTGAAATCGTGGGTATCAAAGAAACCACTAAAACCACTTGTACCGGCGTTGAAATGTTCCGCAAACTGCTGGACGAAGGTCGTGCGGGTGAGAACGTGGGTGTTCTGCTGCGTGGAACTAAGCGTGATGACGTTGAGCGTGGTCAGGTTCTGGCGAAGCCAGGTTCTATCCACCCACACACTCAGTTCGAATCTGAAGTGTATATCCTGAGCAAAGATGAAGGTGGCCGTCATACGCCATTCTTCAAAGGTTACCGTCCACAGTTCTACTTCCGTACTACTGACGTAACCGGTACTATCGAACTGCCAGAAGGCGTAGAGATGGTAATGCCAGGTGACAACATCAACATGGTAGTTAACCTGATTGCGCCAATCGCCATGGACGAAGGTCTGCGTTTCGCAATCCGTGAAGGTGGTCGTACTGTAGGCGCCGGTGTTGTTGCTAAAGTGATCGCATAATTTTTTTAATGTGTTCATTTTGGAAGGGCATCGATAGATGCCCTTTTTATACGTTGTCTTAAGAAGAACCTATCTCATCAATAGTTGTTCATAATTGGATAATTAATGGCAGATAAATTGCTATTTGATTGCTATTCTTAATTATTGGTGAGATAGGCTCTGATACAACGGATGGGCTTAGATATCATCGATATACAAAAGTCCTGCTGAATTATGGTGCCGAGTCAGATACAATTACAATTATCTTTGGGTTCGGTCTGATTTGTTTTGCTCTTGCGAGGCAAGCTGGCTATCTATTTACATCATAGTTACTTACATATAGTTACAGGTTGGTTTATGAGTGCGAATAGCGATGCTCAAGAAAGCGGGCGTGGTCTTGATATAGCAAAATGGCTATTGGTAGCAGTGCTACTGGTGGTTGCTATTGTGGGTAATTACTATTACCGAGAGTATAACCTGCCTCTGCGCGCGATAGCCGTGGTTGCTATTGTTGCCCTTGCAGGAGCAGTTGCATTGTGGACTGTAAAAGGTAAAGTTGCATTAGCCTTTGCCCGTGAAGCCCGCATTGAAATGCGTAAAGTCATTTGGCCAACTCGCCAGGAAGCACTGCATACGACTTTAATTGTTGCAGTTGTGACGGCTGTCATGTCTCTTATCTTATGGGGGCTTGATGGTATTCTGGTGCGTTTAGTTTCATTTATTACAGGCCTGAGGTTTTAAAAATGTCTGAATCCCCAAAAAAGCGTTGGTATGTCATCCAGGCATTTTCTGGGTTTGAAGGTCGCGTCGCTCAATCTCTGCGTGAACATATCAAATTACAAGAGATGGAAGATTCTTTTGGCGAAGTGATGGTGCCGACAGAAGAGGTTGTTGAGATCCGTAGTGGCCAGCGCCGTAAAAGCGAGCGTAAATTCTTCCCTGGCTATGTCTTGGTACAGATGGTAATGAACGATGCGACTTGGCATTTGGTTCGCAGTGTACCTCGCGTAATGGGTTTTATCGGTGGTACTTCTGACCGCCCAGCACCAATCAGCGATAAAGAAGTTGATGCGATCATGAATCGCCTTCAACAGGTTGGTGATAAACCACGGCCAAAAACTCTGTTCGAACCAGGCGAAATGGTTCGAGTCAGCGATGGTCCGTTTGCAGACTTCAATGGTGTGGTGGAAGAAGTTGATTACGAGAAGAGCCGTTTGAAAGTATCGGTTTCTATCTTTGGTCGTGCTACACCTGTTGAGCTGGATTTCAGCCAGGTAGAGAAAGCCTAACCTGGTGATTAAGTAAGCGCTTATGCTTGCAAAGGGTGTGAAATTAGCGTACAATTTCGCGCCTTTTGTTTTTTATCCAGGCATCATTTTTAGATGATACTTAGATAATATTAGGTTAGTTAAAGTCTTAGGGGCCTGGTCTTTAATAGACGGGGTTCAAATTGTCAGGGGAGCCTCATCTTGAGGCGATAAGACCCGCATAGAGGAAAAAATAAATGGCTAAGAAAGTACAAGCCTACGTTAAGCTGCAAGTTGCAGCTGGCATGGCTAACCCAAGCCCACCAGTTGGTCCAGCTCTGGGTCAGCAGGGTGTTAACATCATGGAATTCTGTAAAGCGTTCAATGCTAAAACTGAAAGCATTGAGAAAGGCTTGCCAATTCCAGTTGTTATTACTGTTTACGCAGACCGTTCTTTCACTTTCGTTACCAAAACCCCACCAGCGGCTGTTCTGCTGAAAAAAGCAGCAGGTATCAAATCTGGTTCTGGCAAACCGAACAAAGATAAAGTTGGTAAAGTAACCAGCGCTCAGATTCGTGAAATTGCTGAAACTAAAGCTGCGGACATGACTGGTGCTGACGTTGACGCGATGATGCGTTCAATCGAAGGTACTGCTCGTTCCATGGGCCTGGTAGTGGAGGATTAATCAATGGCTAAACTGACCAAGCGCATGCGCACTATCCGTGAAAAAGTTGATGTAACTAAACAATATGACATCAACGAAGCTGTTACTCTGCTGAAAGAACTGGCTACTGCTAAATTCGTAGAAAGCGTTGACGTAGCTGTTAATCTTGGCATTGATGCTCGTAAATCTGACCAGAACGTTCGTGGTGCAACTGTACTGCCACACGGTACTGGCCGTTCAGTCCGTGTTGCTGTATTTACTCAGGGTGCAAACGCCGAAGCAGCTAAAGCTGCTGGCGCTGAACTGGTAGGTATGGAAGATCTGGCTGAACTGGTTAAGAAAGGCGAGATGGACTTCGACGTTGTTATCGCATCTCCAGATGCAATGCGTGTTGTTGGCCAACTGGGTCAAATCCTGGGCCCACGTGGTCTGATGCCAAACCCGAAAGTAGGTACTGTAACGCCTAACGTTGCTGAAGCTGTACAGAACGCTAAAGCGGGTCAGGTTCGTTACCGTAACGACAAGAACGGTATCATCCACACCACTATCGGTAAAGTTGACTTCGACGCTGACAAACTGAAAGAAAACCTGGAAGCTCTGCTGGTTGCGCTGAAAAAAGCTAAGCCATCTTCTGCTAAAGGCGTTTTCGTTAAGAAAGTTAGCCTGTCTACTACCATGGGTGCAGGTGTTGCGATCGACCAGTCTAGTCTGAACGCATCAGTTTAATGATTTAAGCTGAGAATAACGCTTTACCTTAGCGTCAGATTTGTCTAAAATCTGACGCTTCAAATTTGCTGATCAGTGTGTTTTATAACATACAACCTTCGAAAAATAAGGCCGTATCGGCAAATAACAAGTTTTCGGTTGGAGCTTGGCCTAATCCAAGCCCCGTCCAAGACCGCAGGCGTAAGTAATTACTTAATATCCTGCGTAGACGGTGACAGAGCCAAATGAAATTTATTTTCTGGATTCTGCTCACCGTGTTTCAGCGCTCAGGCACATTTGGTGTTTTGAGTGAAGTGAGTCCCGGGTTTGCCCGGTTAATCCAGGAGCAAGAAGCTAATGGCACTAAATCTTCAAGACAAACAAGCGATTGTTGCTGAAGTCAGCGAAGTAGCCAAAGGCGCGCTGTCTGCGGTTGTTGCGGATTCTCGCGGCGTTACCGTAGATAAAATGACTGAACTGCGTAAAGCAGGTCGCGAAGCTGGCGTTTATATGCGTGTTGTTCGTAACACCCTGATGCGCCGTGCTGTTGAAGGTACTGAATTTGAGTGCCTGAAGGAAGCGTTTGTTGGTCCAACCTTGATTGCTTTTTCTAACGAACATCCGGGCGCAGCTGCTCGTCTGTTCAAAGATTTCGCGAAAGCGAACCCAGCATTCGAGATTAAAGCAGCAGCCTTTGAAGGTGAGTTTATCCCAGCGAGCAACATCGATCGTCTGGCAACACTCCCAACTTACGAAGAAGCAATCGCACGCCTGATGTCAACCATGAAAGAAGCCGCTGCAGGCAAACTGGTTCGCACTCTGGCTGCGCTACGCGATCAGAAAGAAGCTGCTTAATTGCTTATTTCCTTCGTTGCTTTTTAACGTATAAATTTTTTCTGAATTTTAGGAACACTTGTTATGTCTATCACTAAAGAACAAATTCTGGACGCAGTTGCAGAAATGTCTGTAATGGACGTTGTTGAACTGATCAGCATGATGGAAGAAAAATTCGGCGTTTCTGCTGCTGCAGCTGTAGCTGTAGTTGGTGGTGCTGCTGAAGCCGTTGAAGAAAAAACTGAATTCGACGTAATCCTGACTGGCGCTGGTGCTAACAAAGTTGCTGTAATCAAAGCAGTACGTGGCGCAACTGGCCTGGGTCTGAAAGAAGCGAAAGACCTGGTTGAAAGCGCACCAGCAGCTCTGAAAGAAGGCATCAGCAAAGACGACGCTGAAGCTCTGAAAAAATCTCTGGAAGAAGCAGGTGCTTCTGTTGAGATCAAGTAAGATCTGTTTGAAGTTCGCAGCCTGATTTTTTAAGGCTGGCGGCTGGCGGTTTTTTAATCGCCAGCCTTTTTGCGCTGTAAGGGCATTGTCTGAAAATCAGATTTGCCTGAAAGGCATTAATAGGGAGTTAGTAGCATTTCACACTGTTTGGCTGCTAATAAACCCAAAATACTTCTTCCTATTGACGACTTAATATACTGCGTTCTCAGCTACGATCCACTCGGGTAGCTCGGTAGTAAGGTAACGCAATGAAATGATTTAAGAGTAATAGTAATGAGTATTACGGAAAATATTCTGTTTTCTGTTCGAAAAAATAGTGTTGCAGAGTGCTGTCCTTAAGGGCGGACAGAGTGGGTCACTTATCAGCGAGCTGAGGAACCCTATGGTTTACTCCTATACCGAGAAAAAACGTATTCGTAAGGATTTTGGTAAACGTCCACAAGTTTTGGATGTTCCATACCTTCTTTCTATCCAACTTGACTCGTTCCAGAAGTTTATCGAGCAAGATCCTGAAGGCCAAAATGGACTGGAAGCGGCCTTCCGTTCAGTGTTTCCAATTCAGAGCTACAGCGGCAATTCAGAGCTGCAATATGTAAGCTATCGTCTTGGCGAACCTGTCTTTGATGTCAAAGAGTGTCAGATCCGTGGAGTGACGTTCTCCGCACCTCTGCGCGTTAAGTTGCGTCTGGTGATCTATGAGCGCGAAGCGCCAGAAGGCACAGTTAAGGACATCAAAGAACAAGAAGTCTACATGGGTGAAATTCCACTCATGACTGATAACGGGACTTTCGTTATCAACGGTACTGAGCGCGTTATCGTATCTCAGTTGCATCGTAGCCCAGGCGTTTTCTTTGATAGCGATAAGGGTAAAACCCATTCATCCGGTAAGGTACTGTATAATGCACGTATCATTCCTTACCGTGGTTCGTGGTTAGATTTCGAATTTGATCCAAAAGATAACCTGTTTGTGCGTATCGACCGCCGCCGTAAGTTACCGGCTTCGATTATTCTGCGCGCGATGGATTATTCCTCTGAAGACATCCTGAATCTGTTCTTCAAAAAAACCGTTTTCGAAATTCGCGACAATAAATTGCAGATGATGCTGGTTCCAGAACGTCTGCGTGGCGAGACTGCTTCATTTGATATCGAAGCAAACGGCAAAGTTTATGTTGAAAAAGGCCGTCGTATCACAGCTCGCCATATCCGCCAGTTAGAAAAAGAGCAGGTAGACCGTATTGAGGTGCCTGTTGAATATATCGCGGGTAAAGTTGTAGCAAAAGATTACATCGACCAGAACACAGGTGAAATCATCTGTGCTGCTAACATGGAACTCTCTTTGGATCTGCTGGCCCGTTTAAGTCAGGCTGGTTACAAATCTATCGAGACTCTGTTTACCAATGATCTGGACCACGGCGCTTATATTTCCGAAACCCTGCGTGTTGACCCAACCAATGATCGCCTGAGCGCACTGGTTGAAATCTATCGCATGATGCGTCCGGGTGAACCACCAACACGCGAAGCCGCAGAAAACCTGTTTGAGAACCTGTTCTTCTCTGAAGATCGTTATGATCTGTCTGCGGTTGGTCGTATGAAGTTCAACCGTTCGTTGGATCGTGACGAGGTTGAAGGTTCCGGTATCCTGAGCAAAGAAGACATCATCGACGTGATGAAGAAGCTCATCGATATCCGTAACGGTAAAGGTGAAGTCGACGATATCGATCACTTGGGCAACCGTCGTATCCGTTCCGTGGGTGAAATGGCTGAAAACCAGTTCCGCGTCGGTCTGGTTCGTGTAGAACGTGCAGTGAAAGAGCGTTTGTCTCTGGGCGATCTGGATACCCTGATGCCACAGGACATGATCAACGCCAAACCAATTTCTGCGGCGGTGAAAGAGTTCTTTGGTTCGAGCCAGCTATCCCAGTTCATGGACCAGAACAACCCACTGTCTGAAATCACCCATAAACGCCGTATTTCTGCGTTGGGTCCAGGCGGTCTGACCCGTGAGCGTGCAGGCTTTGAAGTTCGAGACGTACACCCAACTCACTATGGTCGTGTATGTCCAATCGAAACACCTGAAGGTCCAAACATCGGTTTGATTAACTCATTGTCTGTTTATGCGCGTACCAATGAGTATGGTTTCCTTGAAACACCTTACCGCTTAGTTCGTGATGGTGTGGTGACTGATGAAATCCACTACCTGTCAGCAATCGAAGAAGGCAACTACGTCATTGCTCAGGCGAACACCGTATTGGATGAAGAAGGCCACTTCGTTGAAGAATTGGTCACTTGCCGTCATTACGATGAATCCAGCTTGTTCAACCGTGATCAGGTTCAGTACATGGACGTTTCGACACAACAGATCGTGTCCGTCGGTGCTTCTCTGATCCCATTCCTTGAACACGATGACGCCAACCGTGCATTGATGGGTGCGAACATGCAACGTCAGGCGGTTCCAACTCTGCGCGCAGATAAGCCGCTGGTCGGAACAGGTATGGAGCGTGCGGTAGCGGTTGACTCCGGTGTAACCTCTGTTGCTAAACGCGGTGGTGTGGTTCAGTACGTTGACGCATCTCGTATTGTTATCAAGGTGAACGAAGATGAAATGTACGCAGGTGAAGCGGGCATTGATATCTATAACCTGACCAAATATACCCGCTCAAACCAAAACACCTGTATCAACCAGACACCCTGTGTTTCTTTGGGCGAACTGGTAGAACGCGGTGACGTGCTGGCTGATGGTCCATCCACTGACTTGGGTGAACTGGCACTGGGTCAGAACATGCGTGTGGCGTTCATGCCTTGGAATGGTTATAACTTCGAGGACTCCATCCTCGTATCTGAGCGTGTTGTTCAGGAAGACCGTTTCACCACCATTCACATTCAAGAACTGGCTTGTGTGTCTCGTGACACTAAACTGGGGCCTGAAGAGATTACGGCTGACATCCCTAACGTGGGCGAAGCTGCTCTGTCTAAACTGGACGAATCCGGTATCGTTTATATCGGTGCGGAAGTGAAAGGTGGCGACATTCTGGTTGGTAAAGTGACACCGAAAGGTGAAACTCAGCTGACTCCAGAAGAAAAACTGTTGCGTGCGATCTTCGGTGAGAAAGCGTCTGATGTGAAAGACTCTTCACTGCGCGTACCAAACGGTGTTTCTGGTACTGTTATCGACGTACAAGTCTTTACCCGTGATGGCGTAGAGAAAGACAAGCGTGCGTTGGAAATCGAAGAGATGCAGTTGCGTGAGGCTAAAAAAGACCTGACAGAAGAACTGCAAATTTTCGAAGCTGGCCTGTTTGCTCGTATTCACTCTGTACTGGTTGCCGGTGGCATTGAAGCGGAAAAACTCAGCAAACTTCCTCGTGGGCGTTGGTTGGAGCTGGGACTGGCTGATGAAGAAAAACAAAATCAGCTGGAGCAGTTGGCAGAACAGTATGACGAACTGAAAATAGAGTTCGAGAAAAAACTGGATGCTAAACGCCGTAAGATCACTCAGGGCGACGATCTGGCACCAGGCGTGCTGAAAATTGTCAAAGTGTATCTGGCTGTGAAACGTCAGATCCAGCCTGGTGACAAGATGGCAGGTCGTCACGGTAACAAAGGTGTTATCTCCAAGATCAACCCGATTGAAGACATGCCTTACGATGAAAACGGTACACCAGTAGACATCGTACTGAACCCGCTGGGCGTACCATCACGTATGAACATCGGTCAGATTCTGGAAACTCACTTGGGCATGGCGGCGAAAGGCATTGGTGACAAGATCAATGCGATGCTGAAACAGCAGCAAGAAGTTGCCAAACTGCGTGAATTTATCCAGAAAGCTTATGATCTGGGTGATGATACCCGTCAAAAAGTTGACTTGAGCACCTTCACCGATGAAGAAGTGATGCGCCTGGCAGAAAACTTGAGAAAAGGTATGCCGATCGCAACACCTGTCTTTGACGGTGCAAAAGAGACCGAAATCAAAGAGTTGTTGAAACTGGGTGGCTTGCCGACTTCCGGTCAGATCACTCTGTTCGACGGCCGTACAGGTGAACAATTCGAGCGTCAGGTAACCGTTGGCTACATGTACATGCTGAAATTGAACCACTTGGTTGATGACAAGATGCACGCCCGTTCTACCGGCTCTTACAGCCTGGTGACTCAGCAGCCGTTGGGTGGTAAGGCACAGTTCGGTGGACAGCGCTTCGGTGAGATGGAAGTGTGGGCATTGGAAGCATATGGTGCGGCGTACACCCTGCAAGAAATGCTCACCGTTAAATCTGACGATGTTAACGGTCGAACCAAGATGTATAAAAACATCGTGGATGGTAACCACCAGATGGAACCAGGCATGCCGGAATCTTTCAACGTATTGCTGAAAGAAATCCGTTCGTTGGGTATCAACATCGAGCTGGAAGACGAATAAATCGTTTTCCCGCTGGTACTGCCCGATATAAGAATGTCGGGCGGTTTACCAGCCAGTGGTTGCACTGGTCCCAGTGGTTATACTGGTTATAGAGGGGAGTGGCATGGGCCACTCACCTAACAGGTCTAACTCCGACAGGAGCCATTTCGTGAAAGACTTATTGAAGTTTCTGAAAGCGCAAACCAAGACCGAAGAGTTTGATGCGATCAAAATTGCTCTGGCCTCTCCAGATATGATCCGTTCGTGGTCATTCGGGGAAGTAAAAAAGCCGGAAACTATTAACTACCGTACGTTCAAGCCTGAGCGTGACGGTCTTTTCTGTGCGCGTATTTTCGGGCCAGTAAAAGATTACGAATGCTTGTGTGGTAAATACAAGCGATTGAAACACCGTGGTGTGATTTGTGAGAAATGTGGCGTTGAAGTAACCCAGACTAAAGTTCGTCGTGATCGTATGGGTCACATTGAGCTGGCATCTCCAACCGCTCACATTTGGTTCCTGAAATCTCTGCCATCCCGCATCGGTTTATTGCTGGATATGCCTCTGCGCGATATTGAACGCGTACTGTACTTCGAATCCTATGTGGTTGTTGAAGGGGGTATGACCAGTCTTGAGCGTGCGCAAATCCTGACTGAAGAACAGTATCTGGATGCACTGGAAGAGTTCGGTGATGAATTTGACGCAAAAATGGGTGCAGAAGCAATCCAGGCTTTGCTGAAAAGCATCGATCTGGAAAACGAATGTGAAACCTTGCGCGAAGAGCTGAACGAAACCAACTCTGAAACCAAGCGTAAGAAGTTGACCAAGCGTATTAAACTGCTGGAAGCGTTCATTCAGTCTGGCAACAAACCAGAGTGGATGGTTCTGACCGTTCTACCAGTTCTGCCACCGGATTTGCGTCCATTGGTTCCACTGGATGGTGGCCGTTTCGCAACTTCAGACCTGAACGATCTGTATCGTCGCGTTATTAACCGTAACAACCGTTTGAAGCGTCTGTTGGATCTGGCTGCGCCAGATATCATCGTACGTAACGAAAAACGTATGTTGCAGGAAGCAGTTGATGCGCTGCTGGACAACGGCCGTCGCGGTCGTGCGATTACCGGTTCTAACAAGCGCCCTCTGAAATCCCTGGCAGACATGATCAAGGGTAAACAGGGTCGTTTCCGTCAGAACTTGCTGGGTAAACGTGTTGACTACTCAGGCCGTTCTGTAATTACCGTAGGTCCATACCTGCGTCTGCATCAGTGTGGTCTTCCTAAGAAGATGGCACTGGAACTGTTCAAGCCATTTATTTACGGCAAACTGGAACTGCGTGGCCTGGCGACGACTATCAAAGCCGCCAAGAAAATGGTTGAGCGTGAAGAAGCGGTTGTATGGGATATCCTGGATGAAGTCATCCGTGAGCACCCAGTTCTGCTGAACCGTGCACCAACTCTCCACCGTTTGGGTATTCAGGCATTTGAACCAGTTCTGATCGAAGGTAAAGCTATTCAGTTGCACCCACTAGTGTGTGCGGCATATAACGCCGACTTCGACGGTGACCAGATGGCTGTTCACGTACCGTTGACACTGGAAGCTCAGTTGGAAGCGCGTGCGTTGATGATGTCTACCAACAACATCCTGTCTCCAGCGAGCGGTGAACCAATCATCGTTCCATCTCAGGACGTTGTATTGGGTCTGTACTACATGACCCGTGACTGTGTTAACGCGAAAGGCGAAGGCATGGTTCTGACCGGTCCTAAAGAAGCAGAGCGCGTTTATCGTGCTGGTCTGGCTTCTCTGCATGCCCGTGTCAAAGTTCGTATCACAGAAGAAGTGAGAGATGGCGAAGGCAACGTGACTATCAACACAGGCTTGGTTGATACCACCATCGGTCGTGCCATCCTGTGGATGATTGTACCGCGTGGCTTGCCATACTCATTGATTAACCAGCCACTGGGTAAAAAAGCTATCTCTAAGATGCTGAATACCTGTTACCGCATACTGGGTTTGAAACCAACCGTTATTTTGGCTGACCAGACCATGTATACCGGTTTTGCTTACGCTGCTCGTTCCGGAGTATCCGTAGGTATTGACGACATGGTTATTCCTGAGAAGAAAGAAGGCATCATCGCGGAAGCAGAAGCAGAAGTGGCCGAAATTCAGGAACAGTTCCAGTCAGGTCTGGTAACTGCCGGCGAACGTTATAACAAGGTTATCGATATATGGGCTGCGGCAAACGAACGTGTTGCTAAAGCGATGATGGAAAACTTGTCTACTGAAACGGTTATTAACCGTGACGGTGAAGAAGAACAGCAGGTTTCTTTCAACAATATCTTTATGATGGCCGACTCCGGTGCGCGTGGTTCTGCGGCTCAGATCCGCCAGTTGGCGGGTATGCGTGGTCTGATGGCAACGCCAGATGGCTCCATCATCGAAACCCCAATTACTGCGAACTTCCGTGAAGGTTTGAACGTACTCCAGTACTTCATCTCAACCCACGGTGCTCGTAAAGGTCTTGCGGATACCGCATTGAAAACGGCGAACTCCGGTTACCTGACCCGTCGTCTGGTTGATGTTGCTCAAGACTTGGTAGTAACTGAAGATGACTGTGGTACTCTCGATGGTATCCTGATGACTCCGGTTATCGAAGGTGGTGATGTTAAAGAGCCACTGCGTGAACGTGTATTGGGACGTGTAGCGGCAGAAGACATACTGAAACCAGGTACAGCGGACATTTTGGTTCCACGTAACACATTGCTGAACGAAAAATGGTGTGATCTGTTAGAAGAGAACTCCGTTGACAGCGTGAAAGTACGTTCCGTCGTTAGTTGTGAAACTGACTTCGGTGTTTGTGCGAACTGTTACGGCCGTGACCTTGCTCGTGGTCATCTGATCAACAAAGGTGAAGCGATCGGTGTTATCGCAGCACAGTCAATCGGTGAACCAGGTACACAGTTGACGATGCGTACGTTCCACATCGGTGGTGCGGCATCTCGTGCGGCAGCAGAATCTAGTATTCAGGTGCGTAACAAAGGTCATCTGAAGCTGATCAACGCGAAATTCGTTACGAACTCAGCAAGCAAATTGGTGATTACCTCTCGTAATACCGAATTGCGTCTGATCGACGATTTCGGTCGTACCAAAGAGAGCTATAAAGTACCTTACGGCTCGGTATTGACGAAAGGTGATGGTGAGACAGTAACTGGCGGTGAAACCGTTGCGAACTGGGACCCACACACCATGCCAATCGTGAGTGAAGTATCCGGTATTATCCAGTTCTACGACATGGTTGATGGTCAAACCATTACCCGTCAGACGGATGAGCTGACCGGCCTGTCTTCACTGGTGGTTCTGGATAGTGCAGAGCGTACCGGTAGCGGTAAAGACCTGCGTCCAGCACTGAAAATCGTAGACGCCCAGGGTAACGACGTTCTGATCCCAGGTACAGATATGCCTGCTCAGTACTTCCTGCCGGGTAAAGCGATCGTTCAGTTGGAAGATGGTATGTCCATCTCTGCGGGTGATACATTGGCGCGTATTCCTCAGGAGTCTGGCGGTACTAAAGATATCACCGGTGGTCTGCCACGCGTTGCGGACCTGTTCGAAGCTCGTCGTCCGAAAGAGCCTGCTATCCTGGCAGAAATCAGCGGTATTGTTTCCTTCGGTAAAGAAACCAAAGGCAAGCGCCGTCTGGTAATTACTCCACTGGATGGTGGTGAACCTTACGAAGAGATGATCCCTAAATGGCGTCAGCTCAACGTGTTCGAAGGTGAAGTTGTTGAACGTGGTGACGTGATCTCCGATGGTCCAGAATCTCCACATGACATTCTGCGCCTGCGTGGTGTTCACGCGGTTGCTCGTTACATCACTAACGAAGTACAGGAAGTTTACCGTTTGCAAGGCGTTAAGATTAACGATAAACACATTGAAGTTATCGTTCGTCAGATGCTGCGTAAAGCAACTATTGCGAATGCGGGTAGTTCCGAATTCCTTGAAGGTGAGCAGGTTGAATACGCACGCGTTAAGGTTTCGAACCGCAAACTGGAGCAGGATGGCAAAGTACCAGCTATCTTCCAGCGTGACCTGTTGGGTATCACCAAAGCATCATTGGCAACAGAATCCTTCATCTCTGCGGCGTCGTTCCAGGAAACAACCCGCGTTCTGACTGAGGCAGCTGTTGCAGGTAAACGTGATGAACTGCGTGGCCTGAAAGAGAACGTCATCGTTGGTCGTCTGATCCCTGCGGGTACAGGTTATGCTTACCATCAGGATCGTATCCGCCGTCGTCAAGAAAACGAAGTGGTTGAAGCGCCACAATTTAGCGTTGACGAAGCCACTGCAAACCTTGCTGAATTGTTGAATGCAGGTTTTGGTAGCAGCAGCGATAACGAGTAATCGTGATGCGTAGGATACTCTATATAGATAGTTAATCGTGAAATGCCCTCTCCTGGTAGAGGGCATTTTTTATTGGATGGAAAATTAAAATGAGACGAATTATTTATGTTATTACAATGGGTTTCTTAGTATTTTTGATATTTTTTTCTAATCCGGTTTTATCGCAATACCACTATTTTCCACATTATCATTACATGGAAGTGACTAAAGAGAGTGAAATCTATTCTTGGGTAGGTGAGCATATCATTAAGGTTGGTTTATTCAAGAAAGAACAAGTCCTTAAAGTTGCTGAAGAAGAAGGGGAAGAAAGCGGTAACTATGCGTTTCATTTCGGAAATGGGATAGGGTATATAGCCAAAGGAAATCTAAAGGAAATTCAGAAAACTGCGTTCCCCAGTGATCCCTTTAGCACCAATCCTCTTCACAAAAAAGCCGCCCAAAATTTGATGATAACTAAGGTGGCTCAAGTCTATAGCACGCCTGATACGGATAGCCAACCAATTGCAATTTTGAGGGAAAATCTCCGCTATCCGGTTTTAGACAAATTACAAGATGTTTTCCACCATACTTGGTACGAAATTAATTTGGGTGATCGATTAGGCTACATTAGTGATCGGGATGCTGAATTGGACAATGGCATTCCTTTGTTAACTTATCATCATGTTCTTAAAGATACTAAACGTTTTTTACATACCTCAACAACAACATCCCTGGCTGCCTTTCGTGAGCAGATGGCTTATTTGAAGCGAGCAGGTTATACCACAATTTCATTATATGAATTAGAAGGCTACTTAAATGGTTCCATTAACTTGCCAGCAAAAGTGGTTGGCTTAACCTTTGATGATGGGTTGAAATCCGTTTATCGTTATGCCTATCCAATTTTAAAAGAGAATGGTCAGAAAGCGACACTCTTTATTATTTCATCCAGAGTTAAACGTCATCCGCAAAAATGGGATCCTGATACCCTGCAATTCTTGAGCCTCCCAGAATTATATGCCATACAAGATGTATTTGATTTTCAGTCTCATACCCATTTCTTGCATCGTTTTAGCAAGAATCAACAGCCCATACTATTAAGTCGATCATATCACAATATCCTGTATGATTTCAGGCGTTCCAGACGGGCATTATCACAATTAAATCCCCATGTGCTTTATCTCTCTTATCCTTTTGGTAGATATAATTTAAAGGCAATGAAAGCGGCTAAGCAAGCTGGATTTCATTTGGCTGTTACTACGGTAAAAGGAAAAGTTAAGTTGGGAGATAATCCCTTTTCTTTAAAACGGTTATATATATTGCGCACAGATCCGATTGAAAAAATGGCAAAAATGATTGCTAATAACCCTATTTAACGCCTTTAGGATCGCTTAATAATTGAATATAGGATGTAACATCATTTAGTTGATAAATAATAAGAGAACATTCCAAATGTGATGATTTTTTACTGAGGATAAAAGTGATGGATTTCCTGGGGGTAATATTGGAGTTTTTTACGGTTTCATAAAGTGTATTATCAAGTTCTTTGCATGGATGTTTAATATTGCCATAAAAGAAACTGTTATTTTATTGGTTTCTATAAGTGTTTTATTATTACTAATGTTTATTTGCTGGGTTTATTAAGTTATTGAAGGAAAAAATAATAAACTATCTGAATAAGAAAGAATTATTTTAAGTAAATATAATGGTAGCAATAGTATGGATATGTAATGAAAACTTATCTGAGAAGAATGATGAATTTTTATCATGTTAAGAGCCTATTCCCTTAGGCTCTTAAGTTAGATATATCTCTATAATTATTTGATGAATCAATTTATTTTTTGTTTTTTATCATCTTGATAAAAGTTTCCCGTGCAGTTGGGGAACCAAGTCGTTCTGCTTCATCTAACAGTTTCAATGCCTTATCAACATCACCATTGTTAATAGCTCTTTTGATAGCGTCATTGAAATACCGTTCGGTATCGTTCAGTACAGGTTTAACTACTGGGGCAGCAGATTGCGGTGCATCAGTCGGGGTTGTTCTTAACGGAGATGTAGATACTTGTGTAGAACCGATGGTGACTGGTTTAGGTGTAGGTGAAGAAAATACCTGGCCTATCAGGATATTACCTGCATTGCTTTCTGATTGCACTTTTAACGTTAATGTACCTGTTTCTGTGTGGTGAGCGATCGGATCTGGAATATCCGGCACAGAATTACCGACACCTTTAGCATAAGCCTTAGCAGGATCGACCATTTGTGTCGAAGCTTGTAAATCAGAACGAGTGGTATAAATCAGTAAATAGATTCTCTGTTGTCCCAATGCTGGTGTCAGCTTTAACACTCCTTCAAGCCGATCGGTGGACATAATACCTGGTTGTTGATAGCGGAAATAGTGGCTTGGATAAAAGGCCGCAGGATGGAGTTGTTCATCAAAGACTAAAACATTTGGTGAGTATACCTGCTTATCTTTTATCAGACTGTTCAGGGTGATTGCCAATGAGCCTTGATTGGCCGGTAAAGCAAATGTGGCTACCGCACCTTGAACATGATCATCATTAAGCTGCTGTGATGTGCTCTCAAGAATAATAGTCTGTGTGTCATGAGTATTGATGGGTTGCCACTGTAATTTCTGCAAGGTTGACAAAGGCAAAGTTGGCGCAGCACTGGTTGTTTCTATGCCAGGTTTTGCCCTATTGGTTATTGCGATACCGGATGTTGCTGTATCAGACAGTGCGATATCTGACGCGGCATAACTCACTGCCGGAATCATGTTGCAGAATAGGGCACTGAGGCAAAGTGAGAGTAATTGCTTTTTCATTACCACCAAGCCTCAAATTGGGCACCAAATGTAAACTCATCGCTGTTCCCACGACTGAATTGATGTACGGGTGTATCATGGTAGGCAATGCCATTGTCATAGCCCCATTTTTCATTCCATTTGGAGTAAGTGGTGAATAAACGGATAGCAGGGCGTGACCACATGCTGTCACCTGCTTGCCACTGTTGGGCCAGCGTGATTTTGAACTGATCATTGTTTGCTTTGGTGCGTTGTGACTTCACATGGTCATAACCCACTTCCATTAAGGTACTCATTATCGGTGTCCACTTATACATTGGGCGGACACCTACGGTGTACCATGTGTTGCCATTGTTATTGTCGAGGTCAATGTTTTGATACATGGCGGCATACATGAGATCCCATTTCTTGGTGATACTAATGGCACCATGATTCAGAACGCGCAGCATATGACCGTCATTATTCACATTAGCACCTTCGGCACGCCCATTACCGCTGGAAGTCATAGCGTCAGTTGCGTACTGTAAGACAAATTTGTTGAAACCACCTAACAGGCTTTGGGTATGTTCGGCAGTCAGCATTACGCCGTCTTTAGGTGCTTGTTTATTAAGGTGATATCCCTTACGTGTATTTGCCCGCCCATAATCAATACCAAGCTCCAGTGTACCGCCAGCATTAACAGGTAAGTTGGCTAACCGTATATCAAAAATGTCATTTGAGGTTGATTGACCTTTTTTATCGGATTTATCATCAATCCATCCATATGAACCGCCTTCTTCTGTATTACGGGTTACAGCGAAGGAAAGTTTGCCAAAACCAAGGTCAATATTTTCCAATCCTGCACCTGGACCAGAAATATCCCAATAATAGAAGTCGATCATATGTACATCGTGACGCTGGTAGAAACGTTTACCGGCCCACAGTGTTGAACCAGGCAACCAATCAATGAGATTGGTTGCTTGCACATTGACTTCACGAAAACCAGGTTTGGTATCTTCCCAGTCTTTTTGCTGACTGACGGAATAGGCTAAATTGGTATCAAAATAGAAACGTTTATTACCTTCTTTCCATAACTCTTGCCCTAACTTAAGTTCAGCATAGGTTTCACATTCGTTGCCGAGACGGTATTTACTCGGTGCTCCAGTGACTTTGGCACATTTCTGCTCACCACCATTACCAGTCCAGCCAATGCCTGAACGGGCATAGCCGTGGAAGTCAACAGCAATAGCTTGCGTGGATAATAAACCAGTAGTTAGCATAGCCAATGAGAGAGACAATATACGCATAATGATTCTCCTGTTATTTTTTATGGCCGCGGATCTAGATTCCGGGTTCTTTATGTAAACGCTGACATGCAGTTCCATCTTCACGGAAAAGATGACATCGGTGAGGAGCTAGTCCGATAGAGAAATCTGCACCTTCTTTAACGAGAACAATATCAGGTTGGCGGTAAACCAAATTTTGATGAATGGCAGGTATGCGGATGTGAATCTGGGTTTCGTTCCCCAGTTGTTCAACGATCTGTACTGTCCCCTCTAACGTAACATCGGCTACATCATTAGGCAAAAGATGTTCGGGGCGAATTCCCAAAGATACATTACTACCGACCGTTAGCCCTTTGCTTTCAACTGGCAACCAAACTGGCTGACCGTTAGGCAGGATGATCTGTACCTGATCAACAGCAATTGCTGAGACTTTGACTGGCAGGAAATTCATTTTCGGTGAACCAATGAAACCTGCAACAAAGCGATTGGCAGGATAGTGATAGATTTCAAGTGGCTTACCAACCTGAGCAATATTGCCCCCATCCAGAACCACAATTTTATCTGCCAGAGTCATGGCTTCGGTTTGGTCATGAGTGACATAGACCATTGTACGTTGTAGTCGTTTGTGTAGACGTGAAATTTCAATTCTCATCTGTACACGCAGAGCCGCATCCAGATTGGAAAGCGGTTCATCCAGCAGAAAGATATTGGGTTCAGCAACGAGTGTTCTGCCAATGGCGACTCGCTGGCGTTGGCCACCGGACAGTGCCTTAGGACGGCGTTCCAGTAGATGGGCAAGCTGGAGGGTTTCTGCAACTTGTTGCACTCGTTTGTGGATATCGCTTTTTTTGACTCCAGCCAGCTTCATGCCGAACGACATATTGTCTGCAACAGAGAGATGGGGATATAGTGCATAAGATTGAAAAACCATGCCGATACTGCGCTTGGCTGGTGGAACATCATTCATTCGTTTTCCGTCTATCAGCAAATCACCGGATGTAATGTCTTCCAATCCCGCGATCATCCTTAGTAGCGTCGATTTCCCACATCCTGACGGACCGACAAATACGACGAATTCTCCTTCCTGAATATCAAGATTAAGATCTTTGGAGATGACAGTTTCACCATATGATTTAGATACATTGCGGAATGTGATGCTAGACATTTGTTCCCTCCCTCGGATTTGCCATCTCAGTTTTTTTGTTCGTTTCCGATTCGTCTTCGTTTCCTATTTGTCGCCACGAGAAACTTAGTGAAAAACTGATGGCTGGATTGTGTATAAAATAACAGGCGCGACAATCCTCCATCCCAGAATTTTTGATGGTGGAGGAGCCAGGAGGACGAGATTAATGTGATTGAGAAAGAAAGAAGAAAATTGTCAGGTAAGATGTGATTTAAATCGCAAAAAAGGACGCTATATTGATGTTAACGTTCTGATTTTAATTGTTTTTGTAAGCGAGTTCACACTCATACAGTATGAGGCGTAGAACAGGGGAGGATGAGTCTTTTTTACATTGATTGCACACTGGTGCCATTTTATCGCGATGTAACAAAGATAATTATCTTGAACTAACAAATGAAAAAGGCGGAATGATGACCAAGAAAATTTTAAAAGTGGGGACTCGTACCCTGATGCTTTCCGTTTTAACAACATGTGTATTGTCTGCTTCGGTTTTTGCGAAACCGGAAGAAGGAAAGTTGGTCATTTGGATCAATGGTGATAAAGGTTATAACGGACTGGCACAGGTTGGTGAAAAATTTGCAAAAGAAACGGGAATTCCTGTCACTGTCGAGCATCCAGCCAAACTGGAAGAAAAATATACCCAAATTGCAGCCAGTGGAGATGGGCCGGATATTATTTTCTGGGCACATGATCGCTTTGGTGGTTATGCCCAATCAGGGTTAGTTGCTGAAATTACTCCTGATAAATCGTTTATTGATAAGCTATTTCCCTTTACGTGGGATGCCGTTCGTTACGATGGTAAATTAGTAGGATACCCTGTCGCAGTTGAAGCCCTTTCTCTTATCTACAATAAAGACTTGATTAAATCTCCCCCTAAAACATGGGAAGAAATCCCTGCCTTGGATAATGCGCTGAAAAAGCAAAATAAAAACGCAATCATGTTCAATTTGCAAGAACCGTATTTCACTTGGCCACTGATTGCTGCTGATGGTGGATATGCCTTCAAGGCAGAGAACGGTACTTATAATGTTAAAGACAGCGGAGTGAATAATGCGGGTTCTAAAGCGGGACTGAAATTTCTGGTTGATTTAGTCAAAAATAAACATCTCAATGCAGATATCGATTACTCCATCGCCGAAGCTGCCTTTAATAAGGGCAAAGCAGCAATGACGATTAATGGTCCTTGGTCATGGGCGAATGTCGATAAAAGTAAGATCAATTATGGCGTTACCCTATTACCAACCTTTAAAGGAAAACCCTCTAAACCTTTTGTTGGCATTTTAACTGCGGGAATTAATGCGGCCAGTCCTAATAAAGAGTTAGCGAAAGAATTTTTGGAAAATTACCTGCTTACCAATGAAGGGCTGGCAACGATGGACAAAGATAAACCGCTGGGAGCGGTGGCTTTGAAATCCTATCAGGAGATCTTGACGAAAGATCCACGTATTGCTGCCACGATGGCAAATGCTCAAAATGGAGAAATTATGCCGAATATTTCCCAAATGAGTAGTTTTTGGTACGCAATGCGTAGCGCTGTTCTTAACACGGTCAGTGGGCGTCAGACAATAGATGCTGCCCTTAATGATGCTGAAGCGAGAATGACAAAATAAACGAATGACAGGCTCCTGAGTTTAAGGAGCCTTAGCTCTTATTGTGATGGTGTTGGATAATCACAATTGTTGGTAACAGGAAGTGCAAGATGTCAGCGACATTAGAAAAAACAGTATGGTGGCAGCATCCTGCCCTGAAATGGTTTGCTGTAGGTATTTGCCTACTTTTTACAGGTTATCTGGTTGTGCTGATGTATGCACAGGGAGAGTACCTGTTTGCTATGGTGACACTGGTATTACTGGGAAGCGGTATCTATGTTTTTTCCAACAGGAAAGCATCTGTTTGGCGCTATACCTACCCTGGAATTGCTGGAATAGGGATATTTATACTGTTTCCACTTATCTGCACGATTGCTATTGCTTTTACAAATTATAGCAGTACCAACCAATTAACGTTTGAACGCGCTCAAGTGGTATTAATGAGTCGTCACTATCAGACAGGGGAACCATTTAATTTCAAACTCTATCCGGTATCTGAACAGTGGGTCTTGGCTTTGAGCGCTCCTGATAGCACTCATTTATTGGCATCAGAGCCTTTTTCGCTGGCGGGAACGGAAGAAATTATTCTGTCTCTCCATGAACAGGAGAAAAAACTTGAAGGCAATGCTGCGACATTGCGCACTATTACTCAGTATCGGCAGGCATTGAGCCAATTGGTAGTCGTTCTTCCTGATGGCAGTAAACTGAGAATGAGTTCCTTACGTCAGTTCTCTGCTATAAATCCGCTTTATTCCCTTGATGAAGATGGGATTACACTGACCGATAGACAAACTGGTATACGATACCAACCGAATATGGATACAGGGTTCTACCAATCCATTAATGCTGAAGGAGAATGGACTAAGGAAACGTTAAGTCCTGGGTTTACGGTTTCTATTGGTTGGAAAAATTTTCTACGGGTGATACAGGATGAGGGTATCCAAAAACCTTTTCTGTCCATTTTTGTCTGGACAGTAGTTTTCTCCCTAGTGACAGTGGCATTGACGGTTACCCTAGGAATGGTTCTCGCTTGTATTGTACAGTGGGAGGCGCTTAAAGGACGAGCGATTTACCGTGTACTGCTTATTTTACCTTATGCTGTTCCTTCGTTTATTTCCATTCTGATTTTCAAAGGATTATTTAACCAAAGTTTTGGTGAAATTAATCTGGTGCTAAATGGGTTGTTTGGTATTAAACCGGATTGGTTTACAGATCCGACACTAGCTCGAACCATGTTGATTATTGTAAATACGTGGTTGGGTTATCCCTATATGATGATTCTTTGCATGGGATTACTGAAATCTATTCCTGATGACCTTTATGAGGCATCAGCACTTGATGGTGCAGGGCCATGGCGGAATTTTACCAAAATTACTTTTCCATTATTGATTAAGCCATTGACGCCGTTGATGATTGCCAGCTTTGCTTTTAATTTTAATAACTTTGTCCTGATTCAATTGCTAACCACTGGTAAACCTGATCATATTGGTACATCGACCCCAGCGGGTTATACCGATCTTTTGGTAAATTATACCTACCGTATCGCATTTGAAGGGGGTGGTGGACAGGATTTTGGTCTGGCCGCAGCAATTGCAACATTGATCTTCTTATTGGTGGGGGCATTAGCCATCATCAATTTGAAAACTGCCCGCATGAAATTTGATTAAGGAGGAAAGAAGATGGCGATGGTACAACCCAAATCGCAACGATGGCGGGTATGGGGAACACATGTATTAATGCTGGCTTTTATTGCCATGATTTTGTTTCCTCTGCTGATGGTCATTGCTATTTCTTTGCGTCCGGGTAATTTTGCTACGGGTAACCTGATTCCAGACACCGTTTCATGGGAACACTGGAAGCTGGCACTTGGTTATAGGGTGGAATCTGCTGATGGACACGTCATGCTTCCCCCATTTCCGGTTATGCAATGGCTTTGGAACTCTGTAAAGGTTGCCTTGATTACGGCCACTGGCATTGTGGCATTATCAACGACGTGTGCTTATGCCTTTGCTCGAATGCGTTTTCGTGGAAAAAGCACCTTACTTAAAGCGATGTTAATTTTTCAAATGTTTCCGGCGGTACTTTCTTTGGTGGCACTATATGCCTTGTTTGATCGGTTAGGAGAATATATTCCTTTCCTTGGTCTCAATACCCACGGTGGTGTGATTTTTGCCTACCTAGGCGGAATTGCTTTGCATGTATGGACGATAAAAGGTTATTTCGAAACGATAGATCGTTCTTTGGAAGAAGCAGCTATGTTGGATGGCGCGACATCGTGGCAAATTTTCCGTTTGATACTGTTGCCACTGTCTGTGCCTATATTGGCTGTAGTATTTATTTTGTCGTTTATTGGTGTGATTACCGAAGTACCAGTTGCATCTCTGCTATTACGTGATGTGGATAATTACACACTGGCAGTGGGAATGCAGCAATATCTTCATCCACAGAACTATCTCTGGGGAGATTTTGCCGCTGCGGCTGTGCTGTCTGCTATTCCTATCACGGCGGTTTTCTTACTTGCCCAACGTTGGTTAGTAGGTGGATTAACATCGGGAGGCGTGAAAGGCTGATCCTCTCCCCAATCATATTTAGCTATATGATTGGGGATTTGTTTTATTGCCGCTGGGATGTAATTTGGGTAAATAGCTGTTAGTTCAGTCAGTTATTAACCCTGTTTTCGGCATTCTCCAATTGTTTGTAACAGATGGTTGATATGGGCATCTGCAAATATAGTTTCCAACGTAGAAGTAAGTTTTCGTCGCCAGTTGGGATATTCCTCTGTTGTGCCAGGAATATTAACGGGGCGTTCCATATCCAGCCAATCTTCAGGTTGTAATCCTAATAAGGCACAGGCGCTATGGGCTATATAGCGGTGTATGCTTTGATTTATAGCGTGTGACATCGGATATTCTATTTGTGCCAGTGATACCGCTCCCTGAAATGGGGAGAAGGTATCTGTCTTGGGCAATTCTTCTGGTAAATAGCCGTGACGATTTAAACTGGTTAATAGCGCTTGCTTGCAGCGTTTGCGTTCTGAATATAAATCAGCAAGAAGAGCTTTATCAGGGTATAAACCGATGGCTTCACCTAAGGTGAGATCTTCATTTTGCCAGAATCCGCGCAAAGTAGGTAAGTCATGGGTAGTAATGGTTGCCATTGCCTGCACGGGATATTCATCGGGAGAACGGTATTCACCCTGCTCATTGCGTTCGAAATAAAATACCTTATAGGAATAAACACCTCTGTCCCGTAACTTATCGACAATTTCTTCCGGTACAATCCCCAAATCTTCGCCTATCACCAGGCAATGATTGCGTTGGCTTTCTAATGCCAATATTGCCAGCAGATCGTCAACTGGATAATGGACATAAACGCCTTTATCGGCAGTTTCTCCTTGTGGTATCCACCAGAGCCTGAGCAATGACATCACATGATCGATACGCAATGCGCCGCAATGACGCATATTGCTACGCAGTAATTCAATGAAAGGTTGATAGGCTTGGGCTTTTAATACATGGGGATTCATTGGCGGAAGCCCCCAGTTTTGCCCCCGTGGCCCCAGAATATCGGGGGGTGCTCCGACAGATGCCTTAGTGCAATAGATGCTTCGGTTACACCAGGTTTCTGAACCTCCTTGGGCGACACCGACGGCAAGATCGCGGTAAATGCCAATCGGCATGTGATGAGTTTGGCTGGTAGTGAAGCACTCGGCAAGCTGGGTATCAGCCAGCCATTGCAGCCAAAGGAAAAACTCTATCTCCTGTGGATGTGCATGACAGAATGCCTTAACCGCATCACTCTCTGGTTCATGGTATTCTTCCGGCCATACAGGCCAGCCCCAATAAACATTATTTTCCCCATATAGCTTATAGTGTAGAACATCATACACAGCTTGATAATAAAGGTTTTTGCCTCCTTTGATTACAAACTGTTGGAAAGCGATCTGTTGGGGGTCATCGTCAGAACGGCGCTTAAATTGCGGATAAGTCAGACGCAATGCAGCCATTTTTAGAGACATTACTGTGGTGTAATCAACCCATTCTTCTTGGCGGGCTTGCTGGAGTTTGGATTGTGTTTCCGCTGAATGCCACCACTCTTGTGCTTCGACGCTATAACTAAAGTCTTCTATCTGGTGCACGGCAATATAGATGATATTGAGCCAGTGGCGGGAAGATGGACTGTAAGGGCTGGCATTTTCAGGCATTGCAGGATATATGGTATGAAGAGGATTCAGGCCAACAAAGGCACCACCACGCTGTGCCAGTTCTTGCAGCATATATTTCAGATCGCCAAAATCACCAATTCCCCAGTTATTTTCTGATCGCAGGGTGTAAAGCTGGACGCAAGCACCCCAAAGTTTTTCTCCACGTGTTATGGCATCGGGTTCATAACAACGTTCAGGGGCAACAATAAGTTGTATAGAGTATTGCTGAGAGTCAGTTTCTGGTTTCGTCTCCGATATCAGGTTCAGCGTGTGGTATCCCAGGGGGAGATTTGCAGGCAACATGAGCTGATGTTGGCAGTAACCCTGGAATATCTGCCCTTGTTCAGTATGTATCTGCCACTGGTAATTATCTATATCCTCCAGAGGCAGGGTTATCCTTTGTTCCTGAATAACCACCTTAACATTAGGTAAGGGGGAAGCGTGTAAATGAGAAACCGGCCTCCCGACCGGTATATCTGTACTCATGGCTTCCAATATTCGATGCCTGATTTCAGCGGGGATCGCCTGGGGTTTTCCATAGGCATTAATATATTCGCTGACAATGCCGGCCTCAGTTGCCAATTCATTGAGGCAGTTGTTTTCCATACTAAACCCTTATTTGGTTTGCCAGATACGTTGTTGATAATCCTGAATAGCACGGTCAGAACTAAAGTTACCCATTCGGGCGGTATTGAGTACAGTACTGCGCGTCCAGCCTTGGGCATCGCGATATCGAGTGTCAATTTGTTTGTGGGCATGGCAATAAGAGGCAAAATCAGCCAGCACTAAATAAGGGTCACCACCGTCAGTCAGGCTATGTATCATAAGATCAAATGCGTGCGTATCTCCGTGGCTGAATTCACCATTAGCAAGGGAACCAAGGATATCTTTCAGATGCTGATTCTGTTGAAGTACATCTTGTGGATTGTAGTCACTGTTTAGTAAAGCTTTGGCCTCTTCTACGGTCTTGCCGAAAATAAAGATATGGTCGTTTCCAACTTGTTCGGCAATTTCGACATTCGCGCCGTCTAGTGTCCCAATGGTTAGTGCGCCGTTTAAGGCCAATTTCATATTGCCTGTACCAGAGGCTTCTTTGCCCGCTGTAGAGATTTGTTCTGACACATCGGCCGCTGGGATCATCAGTTCCGCAGCGGAAACATTGTAATCGGGGATAAAAGCAATTTTGATGCGATCACGGACAAGCGGATCATGATTGATCTTTTCGGCGGCATGATTGATGGCCGAGATGATGTTTTTCGCCAGATAGTAGCCGGGAGCTGCTTTGGCACCGAACAGGAAAACACGGGGATGGATATCTAAGGCCGGATTTTCCTGAATCTGCCGATAAAGTGACAAGATATGGAGCAGGTTCAGATGTTGACGTTTGTATTCATGCAGACGTTTTATCTGTATATCGAAAATAGCATGGGGATCAATTTTCAGTCCCATTACTTTATTGACATAGTTGGACAGGCGAATTTTATTGTCTTGCTTAACGGCTCGATAAGTGTCACGGAAGGCAGAATCGTCGGCATAAGGTTCGAGTTGTTTCAAAGCAGCGAGATTATTCACCCACTCATGACCTAATGTTTGGTCAATTAACGAAGAGAGTGCAGGGTTACATTGTTTTAACCAACGACGCGGAGTTACACCATTAGTCACGTTGTGGAATTTAGTTGGCCATAGTTGGTGATACTCAGGGAACAGATCTGTCACTATCAAGGATGAATGTAGGGCAGCGACTCCGTTGATGGCAAAGCAGGCGACAACACACAGGTTAGCCATTCTGACCTGATTGTCATGGATAACTGCCAATTTTTCCCAGATTTGTTGGTTATCAGGCCAGATTTGTTCCACAGTTTTTTTAAAACGTCGGTTGATTTCCTGGATGATGCGGTGATGGCGTGGCAAAAGCTCACTCATCAATTGTTCATCCCAACGTTCTAGGCCCTCTGGCAGCAAGGTATGGTTGGTATAGGCGAAAGTTTTTCCTGTGATTTCCCATGCGGTTTCCCAACTTAACTGGTATTCATCAAGCAGAAGACGCATCATTTCAGGGATTGCGATAGTTGGGTGAGTATCGTTAAGCTGGATAACTTCGTATTGTGCTAGCGCTTCTATTTTGCGCTCTGCTTGTTGGTGGCGGCGCAGAATATCTGCCACGGCACAAGCACATTGAAAATATTGTTGCATCAGGCGTAGTCGTTTACCTGCCTGATGATTATCATTCGGGTAGAGAACTTTAGTCAGGCTGGCGGCTTCAATGCCTTGTTGTTCAGCGTGCAGGAACTCCCCATCATTGAAAAGTGACAAATCAAAGGGGTTATCGTATGTTGCTTGCCATAGGCGAAGTGGTTGGGTTACACCATTGTTATACCCAATCACGGGTAAATCCCATGCTTCACCAATCAGAGTAAACGCGGGAGCCCAATTTTCATGGCCATCGGCAGTTGTCACGATTTCGCCACCAAAACTGACGTTGACTTTTAATTGTGTGTTATGGCGAAACCACGGATAGGACTCGCGTTCCCAATTATCAGGTGTTTCAATTTGTTGCCCCTTTTTAAAGGATTGGCGGAAAAGACCATATTGATAATTGAGACCATACCCTGTAGCAGGTTGATTGATCGTCGCCATTGAGTCGAGAAAACAGGCTGCTAGCCTCCCTAACCCACCATTGCCCAATGCGGGATCGGTTTCTTCTTCCAGTACGTCACTCAACATGATGCCATCTTCTGCCAGATAGGATTGAATATCGTTATACCAACCAAGATTCAACAAGTTGTTGGCTGTCAGTCGGCCTATCAGAAATTCCATCGAGATATAGTTCACGTGGCGTTGGCTGTCAGAGGATGGATTGGCATGGTTTTGCTGAGTGGCTAGGGGGAGTAATTCAGATACCGCTGCACTAATGGCCTGCCACCACTGATGTGGAGTCATTTCCTGGGCTGAACTGAGACCGAAAGATTGCCATT
Source organism: Xenorhabdus ehlersii (assembly GCF_003610465.1). GTDB lineage: Bacteria > Pseudomonadota > Gammaproteobacteria > Enterobacterales > Enterobacteriaceae > Xenorhabdus > Xenorhabdus ehlersii. The sequence goes on from NZ_RAQI01000007.1 coordinate 192,825, forward strand.
GGCGTGTCAGTGCGGCTTGAAATAAGGCTTTATCGAGTTTCAGATTTTTATCTAATGTAGATGATTTTAATGTAGATAATTGCATGGCGTTGCATCCTGTCACTAACTGAGGAAAGTTTGGAGAATTATTTACGGGGATATGCTGAAGGTTAGTGGCTTGGGAAACATCATCCTGTGAAAATATTCGCGGGGGAGGAGCGCAAGGGCGTAGCTATTTCTTTCGAGCTTTTTCGCAATTTCATAGAGAAATAGCAAGGTTGCAACCAAAGAATGTGACAAGGTGCAATTTAACACAATGAAATTAATCAACTTGTTTGCAAAAGATGGGCGTTTCTCTACATTTGTTGGTCGTAAAGGAATGTTAATGTGTAAGTGACTTAATAGTGTCAAACAGAATTCAGGTATCAGTTTTATTCGTTGCTTTTATTCATTGCGTGTGAGGGGAGAAATTTAATGCTTATCCCATCGAAACTCAGTCGCCCCCTTCGACTCAATAATATGGTTATGCGGGAGCGCCTGTTGGAAAAGTTCAATGAAATTCAGGATTATCGATTGGTATTGATAACCAGTCCCGCAGGGTATGGCAAAACGACCTTGATGTCACAATGGGCTGCCGGACAGGAGCATCTGGGATGGTATTCTCTCGATGATAGTGATAACCAGCCAGAACGTTTCGCTAGCTATCTGATTGCAGCCGTTCAGCAGGCAACGCAGGGACACTGTGTGAAAAGTGAGGTACTGGCCCAGAAACATCAATATGCCAGCTTATCTGCACTGTTTGCGCAATTATTTATTGAACTTAGCGAATGGCAGCAACCGATTTTTTTGGTGATTGATGATTATCATCTGATAGTGAATGGGATTATTCATGAAGCAATGCGCTTTTTTCTCCGCCACCAACCAGAAAATTTAACATTAGTGGTGCTATCACGCCATTTGCCATCGTTGGGAATTGCCAACTTACGCGTGCGTGAACAGTTATTGGAGATTGATAGCCAGCAGTTGGCTTTTGATTATCAGGAAACCCAGCAATTTTTTGCTAAGCGGTTAGCCAATCCATTGGCGCCTGAACACTGCGAACAGTTATGTAATGACGTTGCTGGGTGGGCAACGGCCTTGCAACTGATTGCCCTTTCTGCCCGTCAATCCGGTAATACGACTGAAAGTTCAGCAAAGCGCCTTTCGGGGATTAATGCCAGCCATCTTGCTGATTACCTTGTAGATGAAGTTTTAAACCGAGTGGATCAGAAGACGCGGAATTTCTTGTTGCATAGTTCTATTCTGCGCTCCATGAATGATGGACTGATTACTTGCCTAACGGGAGAGGAAAACGGTCAGCAACGTCTGGAAGATATTGAACGACAGGGGTTGTTTATTCAGCGAATGGATGATTCTGGTGAGTGGTTCTGTTTTCATCCTTTGTTTGCTTCATTTTTGCGTCAACGTTGTCAATGGGAAATGGCAGCAAAATTGCCCGAGTTACATCGAGCAGCCGTGCGAGGATGGCTGATGCAGGGATATCCCGGGGAGGCTATTCATCACGCCCTGGCAGCGGGAGATACTATCTTGTTACGGGATATTTTGTTGCAACATGCCTGGGAGTTATTTAACCACAGTAAACTTTCCCTATTGGGAGAGTGTATGAATGCACTGCCGTATGAACAGTTACTGGAAAGTCCTCGCCTGGTACTGTTGCAAGCGTGGCTGGCACAAAGTCAGCATCGCTACTATGAGGTAAATGCATTATTGAATCAGGCAGAGCAATCACTAAAGCAGAAGCAAATAGCCATTGAGCCGGAATTACTGGCAGAGTTTGATGCCCTGAGAGCGCAAGTGGCGTTGAATGATGGGCGACCCGTCGATGCTGATGTTTTGGCCGAAAAAGCGTTGGCTAACTTACTTCCAAGTAATCAATATGGCCGTATTGTAGCGATGTCAGTAAAAGGGGAAGTATTGCATTGCAATGGTCAGTTGGTCAGTGCATTGGCATTAATGAAGCAAACGGAGCAGCTTGCCCGCCTTTGTCATGTTTATCACTATGCTTTATGGGCGTTATTGCAACAAAGTGAAATTTTACTGGCACAAGGTTATTTGCAGGCGGCTTATGATACCCAGTCCCATGCTTTTGATTTAATCCGTGAACAGCATCTGGAGCAGTTGCCGATGCATGAGTTTCTATTGAGGATACGTTCACAACTTTTGTGGTGTTGGGCCCGTATTGATGACTCAGAAGAGGCAGCGCGTCAAGGGTTGGAAGTGTTGGACAATTACCAGCCACAGCAGCAATTACAATGTCTTACCCAACTGGCGAAATGTTCTTTGGTAAGGGGTGATATTGATAACGCTCGCCGTTACTTGACTCGCTGCGAAAATTTACTGAGTAATGGGCAGTATCACCGCGATTGGCGAACGAATACTGACGAGTTGCGTGTCATTATTTGGCAGACTTTGGAAGATAGCAATTCCTTGACTCAATGGTTGGTACAGGCAGAACGACCAGAGAGCTTTTGTAACCATTTCAATCAAAATCAATGGCGCAATATTGCACGGGCTAAAATCTTACTGGATCAGCATGAGGAAGCTGAATCTATTCTGGTGAAACTGAATGAATATGCCAGAAAATTGGCACTGGTCAGCGATTTGAATCGTAATCTTCTGTTGTGTAATTTGCTTTATTGGCAGCTTGGACGCAAGGCTGAGGCTCAGGATGTTTTGATAGAAGCCTTGAATTTGGCTAACTGCACAGGGTTCATCAGCCATTTTGTTATTGAAGGTGAGTTGATGGCATTGCAACTGCGCCAGCTTATCCAACTGAATATCTTGCCTGAAATGGAACAGCATAGAGCTCAGCGTATTCTCCGAGAAATCAATCGACAGCACCGGCATAAATTTGCCCATTTTGACGAAACGTTTGTAGAACAATTGCTCACTCATCCTGATGTGCCTGAGCTTATCCGTAATAGTCCACTAACTCAGCGTGAATGGCAGGTGCTGGGGTTAATTTATTCTGGTTACAGTAACGATCAAATTGCTACGGAACTGGATGTGGCAGCGACCACGATAAAAACCCATATACGTAATTTATACCAAAAAATGGGAATTACTCATCGACAAGAGGCTATTCAACAAGCCCAGAAATTAATGCAAATGATGGGATTGGGAGTTTAGTTATTAATTTCTAAATGTGATTTGTTTTGTATTTAATATAATTAATAGATATTAATGAATAAATATATGATTTTTCAAGTTTAAATTAAATTTTAAATTTGCTTAATATTTTTTATGGTATTTTCGTGATCGAAATAAAATTTGGATGTGCTTAATCTAGTCTCATCACAGTAGGTATGGTTTTTCGTTGTTTTATATAACTAGTCGTTTAATGTAACTAATAGTGGTGAGTCATTATGGAAAATAGAAACCATCTTGAAAGCATGCTTTCTCGTTTTATCGGTCATGGCCCTTATTTGATCATTGATGGTGAAAAATATATTGATGCGGCATCGGGAACTTTTAATTTGCCGCTCGGCTATACAAATCATCGGATTGCAGAAAAACTCAAACAACAGATTGACAGATGTACACATTTGAGCTCGGCTTATACACGTGAAATGTCACAATATATTTTAAGTAAATTAATTAAATATACACCTGAAGGAGTCGATCGCATCTGGCTGCGAGATGTTTCTGGATCGGGGGCAGTTGAATGTGCTATTCGCATAGCGCAAAAATCAACGGGACGCTCAGGCGTTATTTCACTCTTCCTTGCTCATCATGGGCAATCTCTTGCGACAGCTCAAATTTCTGGCAATGCATTCAGAATTAAAGACTTCCATATAAGTATTGATGGTTCAATAAAAATTCCTACGCCAGCCAGTGTCTTGGCAGGGCAATCACAGCCGAGTGAAGAACAATTTGTCGATTTAGAACAGTTTATTCAATTAGGCTCTAATGACAATATTGCATGTCTGATTATTGAACCGATTCAGGGGAATGGTGGCAACATGGTTTTCCCTGTGGCTTTCTACCGGAAGCTCAGAGAAATCTGTCGTCAGCATGGCATCATCATTATCGCGGATGAAGTACAAACAGGTTTTGGTCGCACAGGTACGTTCTTCGCATCGACGGGTTATGCCAAAGAACTGGAGCCAGATATCATCGTTTTCGCCAAAGGAGCAGGGGGTATCGGTATTCCAACGGGTGGTGTATTGATGCGTCATTCATTGGATATCCTGGAATCATTCGAACATTCCAGTACCTCTGGTGCTAATCCGCTCTCTTTGGTCGCCCTCAACGAAATTATCGATATTATTGAAGATGATCATGTTTTGGAAAATGTGCAACAAAATGAAGATTATCTGCGTGATGGTTTGTTGAAATTACAGGAGCGATATCCAGAGATTACGGGAGTGAGAGGTGTGGGGTATATGTATGGCTTTGACACACCAAACCCAGATTTTGCAGCGCAGGTGATTGCTACTGCTAACCGCCATCATTTGATCTTGCGTGGCTCCCGTTATGGCAAAGGAAGGGCAATCAAAGTTCGTCCACCATTGATTTGCACACAGGAACATTTGGCAGAAATTCTCCATAAACTGGAGCTGACTTTCTCAGAATTAACGACTATCACACAGGTACATAAGGAGGCTGTATCATGTTAGTACTTAAATATCATCAAACTTGGGATGTTGAAGTCCAGCAAGTTGAGCCTTTGTCTTGTATTGAACCCGATGATGTTGTTGTTGACATTGCAGTGTGTGGTATTTGTGGCACGGATGTGGGAATTATTACTGGTGCTTACCCTGTTGCCATCCCAGGAACCACTTTGGGGCATGAAACCACAGGCGTGGTATCCCAAATTGGCAGCGGTGTTACTCAATTTCAGGTGGGTGATCGTGTTGTTGTTAACCCAACTTACTTTTGTGGGCATTGCCGGATGTGTCAGACAGGTAGTCCTAACCATTGTGAGAGAAAACTGGGCACAGAAGCCGGGGTTTCCTATGATGGCGCGTTCGCAGAGCAATATTTGGCAAAAGAAAATTTGCTTATCAAGCTGGATGATCATGTCAGTATGGAGGAAGCCTCACTGACTGAACCACTAAGCTGCACAATAACCGGCGTGGATAAGCTGGGGATCACTCACACTAATATTCGTGCGGCAGTGGCAGGTGCTGGCCCGATGGGGATGCTGTACATTTGGGCGTTGCATGAGCGGGGCGTAAAAGCATTTATGGTCGAAAAGAATGAGAACCGAATTCAGTTTGCAAGAAATAATTTGCCACCGGAATGCCAGTTGTATTCTGACTTTAATGAAGCATTAATGCAGGAATATGGTGATACGTCAGCCCTGATTGATTTATGTGTGGATACAACGGGGCAGTTGACTGAATATATTTTTGATCATCTGGCACCGGGTGGAAAATTATTAAATGTTGCCCTGAAAGATAAACATGCCAATTTGGACATTATGAGAATTGCAGATAAAAGTCTTTCAGTAATAGGTTCCATTGATTCCCTGAATAATAGTTTTGAACGTGCCTATGCCATGATCCGTGATGGTGTAATCCCTGTTAAGCGTTTTATCAGTCAGATTTTTGATTTCAAAGATTACCAACAGGCTTTTCTTACTGTCGGCTGTGATATTGCATCGAAAACGCAAATTCCTCTCAGTACACCAAACTGCAAGGTATTAATTCGTATTTCTGACCTAAAATAATGGATTATTTTGAAGGACGACTTCGATGAATAGATGCAATGTTATTTTTGATATCGACGGAGTTATTGTCGATAGTGAACAACTGCATTTTGATGTATTGCTTGATGTATTAGGTAATGAGTTAGGTAATGAATTAGGAGAACAGGCACCTATTCAAATAAGTAATATCCAACCGCAGCAACTAATTGGGTTAAGTTTGGCGGAAACCTTAGATAAGGTTGGTGTTTCTCCATCGATGCAACAAGATATTACCGAAAAAATTATTTCGCGTTATCAAGAGAAATTGTCTGTACATTACTTGCGTCCGGGAATTAATGATTTGATTGCCGCCTTACAACAAGATGGCACTAACTTTGGGTTTGTTTCCACTGCGCCGCGTAATGTGTGTTTGGCCAATCTTGGTTTGTTGGATCTACATGAACCACCTGCCTTAATTTCTGGCGATGATGTGGAAAGAACTAAACCCTTCCCTGATCCTTATTTGGCTATGCTGAAATTGAAGAAGATGGATGTTCAGCAAACGTTGGTGATTGAAGATACTGATTTGGGGATTGCGGCGGCAAAGCAGGCCGGTATTCCGTGGATATATGCCTGGCCCCATGCATTGTCGGTAGCAGAGCAGTATGAGCAGGCTTCCCGTGTCATTGAGAAGCTAACGGATATTCTCCAGTTTTCAGGAATAAATATAAAGTGATTTTTTATTGAGGACCACTATTTGGCGCTTTCCGCCAGAACGGTGGAAAGCGTTGTTTAAAAGGTATTGTTTTAAAAGGTATTGTTTTAAAGGGTATGGTTTGAAGGATATAGTTTGGAGGAGTCAAATTGTCTGAAGAATATGCAGTCTCTTCAATAAAGCAGCCTATCATAGCAACGCGAATTTCGTTTTTTATTGCGGGATTCAGTATTGCGAGTTGGGCGCCGCTGATCCCATTGGTGAAGGAACGACTGGGTCTGGATGATGGTTCAATGGGGCTTCTGATACTGGTGTTTGGTATTGGTTCTTTCATTATGATGCCAATAGCGGGAATGTTGGCAACTCGCTTTGGCTGCCGGAAGGTTTTTGCCTTTTTTGCCTTGTTAGCTGTTTTGATATTACCGGGGCTAAGCGTGTTCTCAGCCCCGCTGACATTGGCTTGTGCTTTGTTTGTATTTGGTATGGGAATTGGGGCGACAGATGTGGTGATCAATATCCATGCGGTCAATATTGAGAAAAGAGTACATCAACCGATTATGTCGGGTTTTCACGCATTATTCAGCTTAGGGGGAATTGCGGGAGCCGGTACTGTCAGCCTATTGTTGTTTTTGGGGATCTCACCATTTCAGGTCACCATTGCCGTAGGGGTAATTGTTATCCTGTTATTGTTGCCAACATGGAATGGAATGCTGGATAACACCGAAACGGAGGATACGCCATTTTTTGCCTTGCCGCGTGGCATTGTTATCCTGATTGGCTCTCTCTGTTTTGTGGTTTACTTGATGGAAGGCTCCATGCTGGATTGGAGCGGGATCTTATTAAGTAGTGTGCATAACATAAGTAGTCATCAGGCGGGTTTTGGTTATACGCTATTTGCCATTACCATGACTGCGGGGCGATTTTTGGGTGATAAGATCATTGCAACATGTGGATATCGGCGCGTATTTTTAGGCAGTGCGATTTTGGCGACGTCAGGTTTTGTCCTGATCTATCTGGCAACCAGCACGATTCAGTTGGGAATTTCTTTCCTGATGATTGGAGCGGGACTATCCAATTTGGCGCCGATGTTTTTCACTGCTTCGGGCCAACAGAAAGTGATGCCTGATGCGTTGGCAGTATCTGCCGTTTCTACGATGGGATATTCAGGGATTTTGCTTGGGCCGGCAATTATTGGCGGTTTGGCACATCAGGTAACATTACATGGTGCTTTTGCCTGTATTGCTGTGCTTTCCCTTTCATTGTTAGCGGGATATGGTTTGGTTAATCCCACCAAGAAATAACAGGGTAAATATTGATGAATTTGCAGCAATGTCATTGGTTGAATGAACCTGCTTTATGGCGGTATCAGGATAATGAACTTCATGTCACGACAGACAATAAAACCGATTTCTGGCGTGATACATGGTATGGTTTTCAGCGTCATAGTGGTCATGTGTTTGGTGGCTATCTTGATGATTTTAAACTTGAAGAAGGTTTTACCTTCCAGTTTTGTATCGAAGGCCAGTTTGAACAATTATATGATCAGGCTGGTGTTATGTTATTGGTGGATGAGCAACATTGGCTAAAAGCGGGGATTGAACATTCTGATGGGCAGGCAACCATCGGCAGTGTATTGACAAATGGATGTTCTGATTGGGCCATGGGAATTTTCCCTGGTAATCCAGCGAAGTTTTGGTTACGGCTGACTTACCATGGTGGTGCTATCAGGTTGCAGTATTCCACCGATGGTGTGACATGGCCGTTACTGAGATTGTCTCCTTTTACCGTTAGCAATCAGCGGATTTTTGTCGGGGCGATGTGTTGCTCACCAGAACGTGAAGGATTGCAGGTGAGGTTTTCAGACTTTAGCCTAACGTCATCGTTGAAAAAGCACCTGCATGATTTAAGTTAGATCTCTATTAAGAGAGAGCGGGTTGCAGCGTGGTAACAAGGGAACGTATTTCTGACCACCCGTTTCATTAATGACCATAATGTGCATTTTACTGCACATTAATGGTTTTCTAGCAAATCATCGGCCTAAGTAATTATCCCAATCTTTCCAGACGGGTTGTAAACCTGATTTGACCAAGGCTTCGGCGACCTGAAAAACAGAACGATTGTCGTGGGGGGCGAATTGTTCCAGCTCGTGGTGTTCATCGGCGTAACCGCCTGGCTGGGTTTTTGAACCTGCACTGATATTGTTGATCGCGAGAGGGACAACGTGATCACGGAAAAAGGGCGATTCACGGGTGGAAAGGGAAAGCTCGACATCGGGTGCCAGCAGGCGGAAAGCGCAAATCAGTTGCACCAGTTCGGCTTCATTCATTAAAGAAGCGGGTTCTATACCGCCTGCACAGGGGCGCAAGCGTGGAAAAGAGATGGAATAACGGCTTTTCCAGAACTGTTTTTGCAGAAAGAAGAGGTGCTCAGCCACCATATAACAATCTGTTCGCCAATTGTGGGATAGCCCAATCAAGGCTCCCAGCCCAATCTTGTCTATTCCCGCTCGACCAAGGCGTTCCGGTGTTTCCAATCGCCAGTGGAAATCCTGCTTTTTACCTTTCAAATGATGCAGTTGATAACTGGGCTGATGGTAGGTTTCCTGATAGACCATCACGCCATCCAATCCCAATGTTTTCAGTTCAGTATATTCCTCTTGCGCCAATGGCTGAACCTCCATTGAGACAGAGCTGAAATGACGGCGGATCAAGGGAAGATAGCGCCGAAAATAATCCATGCCAACTTTGTTTTGGTGTTCCCCTGTCACCAGCAGAATATGCTCAAATCCCAGTTTTTTTAGTGCGAGGCATTCTGCTTCAATTTCCTGTTCATTGAGTGTCTTGCGCTTAATGTGATTGCTCATGGAGAAACCACAATAAGTGCAGTCGTTGGCACACAGATTGGAAAGATAGAGCGGGATAAAAAATCCCACGGTATTACCAAAACGTTGGCGAGTGAGTTGTTGTGCGCGTTGGGCGAGTAGCTCAAGATAAGGTAGTGCAGCAGGGGAGAGCAGGGCCATAAAGTCATCCAACGTCAAGCGAGTACTGTTTAGTGCATGTTCAATGTCCGGTGATGTTTTACTGTTGATGCGTAGGGTGATGTCATCCCAATCCAGTTGTTGCCAGCGCTGGCTAAATGTTCTGTTTGTCATAGTACCCCCAGAAAATCGGTCAGCGGGCTGGAAGCCTCAGCATGGGATTTCTGGCTTGCTACGCCTGCTTGATGTGAAAGTTCACCGGCTTCAATGGCGGTTTTGAATGCCTGGGCCATCTTAACGGGATTGCGGGCAACAGCGATGGCGGTATTAACCAGCACAGCATCCGCACCCATTTCGATGGCAGTCAGTGCATGGCTCGGTGCTCCGATCCCTGCATCCACAACAACGGGTACGTTGGCCTGTTCGATGATGATTTGTAGAAAATCGCGGGTCAGTAACCCTTTATTTGAGCCAATAGGGGCACCTAATGGCATAACGGCAGCACAGCCGACTTCTTCCAATCGGCGGCACAGGACAGGATCCGCGCCACAATAGGGTAAAACGATAAATCCCTCTTTGACTAGCTGTTCTGCCCCCTTTAATGTCTCAACGGGATCGGGCAACAGGTATTTTACATCGGGGTGGATCTCCAATTTAATCCAGTGAGTTGCCAACGCTTCCCGTGCGAGGCGAGCGGCGAAGATGGCTTCTTCCGCGGTTTTAGCTCCAGAGGTATTGGGTAGCAGTTTGATACCCAATTGTTGCAGTGGTGCAAGAATGCCATCGTCATTATTGCCGTGAAGATCGATGCGTTTCATTGCCATTGTTACCAGTTGGCTGCCAGAAGCGCGGATTGCATCGATCATGAGTCCTGCATTGGCAAACTTGCCTGTTCCGGTAAATAAGCGGGATTGGAAGGTAGTATCTGCAATTTTTAACATAAAATAACCTCCGGCAATATCAGCCACCAGCAATGGCCTGAAACAGCAAGATAGTGTCCCCGTCATTAATCTGATGGGTTTGCCACTCTGAACGCGGAATAATGGTTTGATTGATAGCCAAAGCGGTCCCTGATTGCGTGCGTTCTATATGTTCCAGCAATTGTTGCACTGTCATGGGTGCATTCAGTGTCATTGGTTGATCGTTGACAATAATGTTCATGCGACTTCTTTTCCTAACCGTTTTTTATCGGCATGTCTGGTCGCGCCACAAATTGGGCACTGCGATGAGCGAGTAAGCTGTAATGTGCTCCAGCTTTGCTGTTTACCATCAAACAGCCGGAGTTTTCCGTCTAAGGAAGAAGAAAGGCCAGCCAGCATTTTTATGGCTTCCAAGGATTGCAAAGTGCCGATGACTCCAACGATAGGGCCTAAGATACCGGCTGTCCGGCAATTTCGGTGAGGTTCTTCTTGGTTAGGATAGAGGCAGGCATAGCAACCGTGCTGGTAAGGGGGAGTCAATACCATTAATTGCCCACTAAAGCCAACGGCACTACCGCTGATGAGTGGTTTATTTTCTGCAATACAGGTGGCATTGATGGCATGGCGAGTTGCCATGTTGTCACAGCAATCCAAAACCAGATCGACTTTACTGACAGCATTAACCAAAGATTCACGACCTTGCCGCTCAGTGAGTGCAGTGATATTGATTTGCGGGTTTAGTTCAGCTAGTTGTTTTGCTGCTAATTGGGCTTTGTTGGCAGGAATATCTGCTGTGCGATAGATAATCTGGCGTTGCAGGTTTGAGATATGCAACTTGTCATCATCTGCCAAATAAAGGTGTCCTACTCCTGCTGCCGCGAGATAGAGCGCAGCCGGTGATCCTAATCCACCCAAGCCGACAATCAATACTTTGCTGGCTTTTAGTTTCTCTTGCCCTTCGGAGCCAATGTCTTCCAGCAATAATTGGCGGCTGTAACGCATAAATTCTTGATCGTTTAACATAAAAGCCCCCGATCTTGTCCTTCAACCAGATGAAGCAATCTTGCCGTTGCCTGTCGCCAATCTTTCGCTTTTGTAATGGCACTGACCAGTGCTACACCACCGACTCCTGTTGCTACCACGTCCGGTATTCGTTCCAGCGAAATGCCACCAATGGCGATAGTAGGATATTCCGGTGTGATCTCCACCTGATGTTTTAATGCTGCAAGGCCCTGTGGTGATGAGGGCATCTCTTTGGTGGTGGTGGGGAAAATATGCCCTAACGCGATATAAGAGGGGCGCAGGGATTTTGCCCGCGCCAGTTCTTGTTGATCGTGAGTAGAAATGCCCAGACGCAATCCGGCTTGCTGGATGGCATTGAGATCGGCGATATCGAGGTCTTCCTGCCCCAAATGAACGCCATAGGCCTGATGCTTGATTGCCAGACGCCAATAATCATTAATGAACAAACGGGCGTTATATTGGCGACCAAGCGCGATGGCGGATTGAATATCCTTCTCTGCTTGTTCTTCAGACAGGTCTTTGATGCGCAATTGCAGGGTTCTGACACCGGCTTCCAGTAATCGCTCAATCCACATTAGGGAATCCACAACCGGATAGAGTCCCAACCTATGCACTGTTGGAGCAAAAGGGGTTTGTGGGAGTGTTGGAATATCAGGCTGATTTTTCATGCACCACCTCCTCCGCACTGTGATAGAGTTCGCTGCCACGGGAACGGAATTCTTCTGACATCTGTTCCATACCTGCTTTCTGTTCTAGTTTTGCTGCATAATCTCGCACGTCTTGTGTGATTTTCATTGAACAGAACTTTGGTCCACACATGGAACAGAAGTGGGCAACTTTGCCGGATTCCTGTGGTAAGGTTTCATCGTGATAAGCGCGAGCGGTGTCAGGATCAAGCGCCAGATTGAATTGATCTTCCCAACGGAATTCAAAGCGCGCTTTCGACATGGCATTGTCACGGATTTGTGCACCCGGATGGCCTTTGGCGAGATCAGCCGCATGTGCCGCGATTTTGTAAGTAATCAGGCCTTGTTTGACATCTTCCTTGTTGGGCAGACCGAGGTGCTCTTTGGGAGTGACATAACACAGCATGGCACAGCCAAACCAGCCAATCATGGCGGCGCCGATGCCAGAGGTGAAATGGTCATAACCAGGGGCGATATCAGTCGTCAGTGGCCCTAATGTATAAAATGGGGCTTCGTGACAATGCTCCAGCTCTTCCGTCATATTACGGCGGATAAGTTGCATTGGGATATGCCCTGGCCCTTCAATCATGACCTGAACATCGTATTCCCATGCGATTTTAGTCAGCTCACCGAGGGTATACAGTTCTGAAAATTGGGCTTCGTCATTGGCATCCTGAATTGAGCCAGGACGCAATCCATCCCCCAAAGAGAGGGAGACGTCATAGGCTGCACAAATTTCACAAATTTCGCGGAAGTGGGTATAGAGGAAATTTTCTTTATGATGGGAAAGGCACCATTTCGCCATAATTGAGCCGCCACGGGAAACAATACCTGTCAGGCGCTTAGCGGTCATTGGTACATAACGCAGCAGTACACCAGCATGAATAGTAAAATAATCTACGCCTTGTTCGGCTTGTTCCAGTAAAGTGTCGCGGAACATTTCCCATGTCAGGTTTTCTGCGATGCCGTTAACCTTTTCCAGTGCCTGATAAATCGGGACAGTACCAATGGGAACCGGACTATTGCGCAGTATCCATTCGCGGGTTTCGTGGATGTAGCGTCCGGTGGAGAGATCCATCACTGTATCTGCACCCCAGCGGGTAGACCAAATCAGTTTTTCCACCTCTTCTTCAATGGATGATGTGACGGAGGAATTACCGATATTGGCGTTCACTTTCACTAAGAAATTACGACCAATAATCATCGGCTCAGATTCAGGATGATTAATGTTGGCGGGAATAATCGCGCGGCCGGCAGCCACTTCTTGGCGGACAAATTCTGGTGTGATGTTTTCCGGTAAGTTAGCACCGAAATTTTGCCCTGCATGTTGCTGGTGCAAGATTTCACTGTGAATACGTTCACGCCCCATATTTTCGCGTAGTGCGATAAATTCCATTTCTGGTGTGATGATCCCTTGGCGTGCATAGTGCAACTGGGTAACCCGTTTGCCCGATTTGGCTTTTAGTGGATGCGGGCGATGATGAAAGCGCAGGTGATCTAGTCCGGCATCAGTAAGGCGCTGTTGCGTGAAATCGGAGCTGAGAACCGAAACAGGCTCGCTATCATTGCGTTCATCAATCCACGGTTGGCGGCGTTTAGGTAAGCCTTTCTCGACATCCAGTATGGCCGCCGGATCGCCGTAAGCGCCAGAAGTGTCATAAACGGGAACGGGTTCGTTTTCCTCAAATTGGGGATTTTCTTTTGTGCCACCAATGAGTGTAGGAGAAAGTTGGATCTCACGCATAGGTACTTGAATATCTTGACGTGAGCCTTCAAGGTAAATGCGATTTGAATTGGGAAAAGTGATCCCTTGAACGGAATGGATAAATGTTTGTGCCGCATCTCTTTGAGCCTTACGGGGCCGTGCTGGCTGGATTTTAGGCGAGATATCAGCCGTTGGAATAACAGTATCCGAAATAACGATATTGTTGGACTTAGACATAGCAAATTCCTGACTGTGTTATCGCCTGTCTCATTGTTGAGCAGACTTAAGTTGAGAAAATTGCTTGTCTGGAGCTCGCAGGGAGTAATGGTTGGTGCTGATTGGTATCTGTACATGTATTTGCATAGATGTACGATGACTGGCAGCGGGGTGATTACTCTTGTTCCCTTCGCGGGTATTAGCCCGATCAGGTTCTGCGGATCCCGAATTAACGGTCTCAGCCTGTGTCCATCGTGATATACGTTGAACGCTAGGCACTCCGACAAGAAAAAACACCCCAAAGTATAAAGGGGATTGTGAAAACTACAACCCCCGTTTTGGGGAACAGCACACTAAATTATTTTATAAAACCCACTTCAACTGTTTCCAACCGCGTATTTCAGCTTCTGATTGCAATTTATTATCTGCGTTAATAGTAAAGACTTCGTCAGCAAATAAACACATTGGCAAGTCATTTATGGAATCGGTATAAAATGAGATATGTTGTGGGGATAAGTTTTGTTCTTCAAGCCATTGTTGCAGGCGGGCAACTTTGCCTTCACGGAAGGTTACAATTCCCTGAATATCGCCAGTATAGCACCCCGCTTTCATTACCATATCAATACCCATTGCTGTCTGGATGCCAAATGCAGCCGCGATTTTTTTAACTATGAAAGAAACGGTAGCGGAAATAATAATGATTGGGATGTTCTGCTGTTGGTAAATAGCCAATTGTTTTTTGGCGGCAGGATAAAAAATGGGTTTGATTTTGGTTTCCACAAAATCGGCCAACCAGATATCTATTTGTTCAGCAGGAATTTGTTGGAGTGCCTGTAAACTGAAAGCCAGATATTTCTGCATATCCAGCTTACCCGCACAGTAATCAGATATCATTTTTTGATCTGCTTCGATAAAACGAGGATCGGTAATAATTCTTTTTTCCCATAGATATTCCGTCCAAAGGCGGCCGGAATCCCCACAAATCAGTGTTTCATCCAGATCAAATACAGCGATTTTCTTTGACATTACTGTGATTCCTAATTGAAGAAGGGTATTCAGAAACAGGGTTAATATAACAAGATTGAAGACGAAATAAGATAAAAAGGCGTATGCTTTGTTTGTAGTGATTTTGGGCAAAGTATCATGGGAATAATGACATAACCAATGATGGAACAGATATTATGCAACAAAAACTGATAGGTAGAGAACAAGGCTGGTGGATTGTCAGTCTTGAAAATCGGGTTTGGCTACCACAAGGGGAGTTACCTTTAGGTACGGCCAATCAGTGGTCATTGCAAGGTCAGATAGCACAACCCATCGGTGAGTGGTTAGGGGAAACGGTTTGGTTGGTTCGTCAGAAAATGGCTTCAGATATGTCCTCTCCCCGTTTACTTGCTGATCGGGATGCTAAGTTATTTCAGTTGGTCGGGCGTGGGGTGCAATTGGCTGAGTTTTATCGGTCACATCACTATTGTGGTTATTGTGGTCATGAGATGCAGCATAGTCAGCGTGAATGGGCCTGTTTGTGCAACCATTGCCATGAACATTACTATCCACAAATTGCACCCAGCATCATTGTCGGTATTCGCCGTGATGACCATATCTTGCTGGCACAACATCAGCGTCATCGCAATGGGGTCCATACAGTGCTGGCCGGTTTTGTTGAAGTGGGGGAAACTCTGGAAGAGGCTGTGCATCGTGAAGTGATGGAGGAGAGCGGGATTAAGATCCGTAACTTGCGCTATGTCGCCTCTCAGCCGTGGCCTTTCCCGAATTCATTGATGGTGGGTTTTCTGGCCGATTATGAGAGCGGTGAAATCAATATTGACCCCATCGAACTTATCAGTGCAGGTTGGTATCGTTATGATAATCTTCCCTTGATTCCTCCCCCTGATACGATTGCTCGCCGTTTAATTGAAGATACGGTTGCGTTATGCCGTTATCAGTAATCATCACGTTATTGGAGGTTATGCCAGAAGTTCAAATTCAGGCATGTTAAACTGCGCCAGTTTTCTCGTCTGTTTGTCGTGCATAAATTAATCAAGGGAGCTTGCCATGAATGAGTTGAAAAACGACCGCTATCTGCGTGCCTTATTGCGTCAGCCCGTCGATATCACACCGGTATGGATGATGCGTCAGGCCGGTCGATATTTACCTGAATATAAAGCTACGCGTCAGGCGGCGGGAGATTTCATCTCGTTATGTAAAAACACCGAATTGGCTTGTGAAGTTACTCTCCAGCCCTTACGCCGCTTTCCACTGGATGCAGCTATCCTGTTTTCTGATATTTTGACTATTCCTGATGCGATGGGATTAGGGCTGTATTTTGAAACGGGAGAAGGGCCACGTTTTCATTCTCCGATTCAGAATCATGCTGATGTAGAAAAATTGCCTGTGCCTGATCCCGAACTGGAGTTAGGCTATGTTATGGATGCAGTGCGGGTTATCCGTAAAGCATTGGCAGGGCAAGTTCCTTTGATCGGTTTTTCTGGTAGCCCGTGGACATTGGCCACATATATGGTTGAAGGCGGAAGCAGCAAGGCTTTCACCAAAATTAAAGCCATGATGTATACGGCGCCTGCTACATTGCATATGTTACTGGATAAATTGGCAAACAGCGTTATTCTATATCTGAATGCGCAAATAAAAGCCGGCGCTCAATCTGTCATGATTTTCGATACTTGGGGTGGGGTTTTGTCTCATCGCGATTATCTGGCGTTTTCCCTGCAATATATGCATAAAATTGTTGATGGTTTGATCCGCGAACATGAAGGACGCCGTGTACCTGTTACTCTGTTCACCAAAGGGGGAGGGCAGTGGCTTGAGGCGATGGCGGCGACAGGATGTGATGCACTGGGTTTGGATTGGACAACGAATATTGCTGATGCACGTCGGCGCGTTGGAGATAAGGTCGCCTTGCAGGGTAATATGGATCCATCCATGCTATATGCCCAACCCGCACGAATTGAAGAAGAAGTTTCGACAATTTTACAAGATTTTGGTGTGGGCAGTGGGCATGTTTTCAATTTGGGGCATGGCATTCATCAGGATGTTCCGCCAGAGCACGCAGGCGCATTTGTCGAAGCAGTACATAGACTTTCAGTAAAATACCATCAATGATTTTATGATTGATACAAAGGCATTACGTCAGGAACAGATAGAAAAATCACGGCTGGTTATCCGCCATGATGCTTTTTCTGCGTCTTTTACGCCAAGGTTCATTGCGGGTGCTGATGTTGGGTTTGAAAAAAGCGGTACGGTGACGCGTGCCGCCATTGTGGTATTGCAATATCCCTCACTAGAATTGGTCGAGTACCAAATTGCCAGAATTGATACGGTACTTCCCTATATCCCCGGTTTACTCTCATTTCGTGAATATCCTGCATTGATAGCTGCATGGCAAAAATTAAGTTTGCGGCCTGATTTGGTGATGGTGGATGGTCAGGGCATTGCCCATCCTCGGCGTTTTGGTATCGCCAGCCATTTTGGGGTATTAGTGGATGTTCCCTCTATTGGGGTGGCAAAAAGCCGTTTGTGTGGTGAACATGTGCTGGTAGGCGAGGTTCAGGGAGACCGTCAGCCATTGATGGATCACGGTGAACAAATTGGTGTCGTATTGAGAAGTAAAAAAAGATGCAATCCGCTCTATATTTCCCTTGGACATAGGATCAGTATTGATAGTGCGGTCTTTTGGGTTGAGCAGTGTATGAAGGGGTATAAACTGCCTGAACCTACCCGTTGGGCGGACGGGATTGCCTCAAATAGACCGTTTTTTGAGCAAACAATACAGAAAAATCTATAATTGTGGCGGAAAAGTGTGGATATTCTTGATTTTCAGGTAAACTTCGACGCAAATTAGGCATTATGAGTAACGACCAATGTTAAGAAACCCGATCCACCTGCGGTTGGAGAAACTCGAAAGTTGGCAACATTTGACTTTTATGGCTAGTCTATGTGAGCGGATGTATCCAAATTATCAGGCATTTTGTCTCCAAAGCGGATTTGCAGACCCTGTACAATATCGCCGCATTCTGGATCTTGTGTGGGAAATTTTGGTCGTTAAAGATGTAAAAGTGAATTTTGATAATCAGCTGGAAAAATTGGAAACCATTATCCCATCATCAGAAGATTATGATATTTATGGTGTGTATCCAGCGATTGATGCGTGCATTGCATTGAGTGAAGTAATTCATTCTCGTCTGAGTGGCTCGACGTTAGAGCATGCAATAGCCGTCAGTGAAACATCCATCCGTACTGTTGCTATGCTGGAAATGACGCAGGCCGGTAGGGAACTGACTGAGGATGAGTTAAAAGTATTACCAGCCATTGAGGAAGAATGGGACATTCAATGGGAGATTTACCGTTTGTTGGCAAATTGCGAAGAACGGGACATCGAATTGATTAAAGGATTAAAGGCTGATCTCCGTGAAGCGGGGGTTAGCAATATCGGTATAAATTTGGCGCAATAACTTATAAAACGTGACTTAGTGCTTGATTTGCCGTATTTAAAGGCTTCACATTTGCCCTCACTCTGTTCTACATTGGGGGGCGAAAAGAAGTGGCTATCGGTGCGTGTATGCAGGGGTGCTGTCAAATCGGCATATCCGTCGCACTCGATGCTTTGCAAACGATAAACACACTGTAAGGATAATCTATGAATAAGACTGAATTAGTTGATGCAATTGCAGCAGGCGCAGACCTGACCAAAACTCAGGCTAAAGCTGCTCTGGAGTCAACTCTGAATGCAATCACTGAATCTCTGAAAAACGGTGATGCAGTGCAGCTGGTAGGCTTTGGTACTTTCAAAGTTAATCATCGTGCAGAGCGTACTGGTCGTAACCCACAGACTGGTAAAGAAATTAAAATCGCAGCAGCAAACGTACCTGCTTTCTCCGCTGGTAAAGCACTGAAAGACGCAGTTAAGTAATCGAATTGCGAAAAAAAATAAGAGGGGGAAATAAACCCCTTTTGTTGATTCTACAGGGGCTGTTAGCATTAGGGTTCATCTCTTTGCTCAGCGCCTGTTCGATTCAGCCAAAAACACCTCTTTTCAGCGCCAGCGGTTTTGTAACTGACAGCGGCGTTATTCGTTTATGGCGTTTAAACGATCAAAACAGTAAACCTCAGGTTATCATGAGTGTTTACAGCCCCTACCACAATAAAGCACCCCATAATAAAGATACCATTGTTACTTTCTACGAATATCGTCATGGCAGTTTGTGGCAAATCCGCCGCAATGTGTTTGATAATCCACCAATTGCAGAGACATTACGTATTTCCCAAGATAATTCTGTCATTTTTAAACTACGGCAATTACAAAAACGTAATGAACCGTTGTCCGATGATGATGTGGCTCGTCTGACATTTGATGCTAAGCAGATAGAAAAAATCAGCGACGCTTTAATTGCAGATGAGGTTAAGTTGTTACAAGGGCATTGGCAGAATGGACGAGTTACCACCTGTTCAGGAAAACAATTATTCATTGAATTTGAGCCTCACGCGCAAAAATGGCTCGAAGAAAGGCAAAGCAATAGCTCCGGTTTACTGACTATTGCATGGTTAGATTCGACTGAAGGCAAAAAGTTATTGTTGGTCGCCAATGATGATTTTTGTCGTTGGGAACCGACGAAAGATAAGCTGTAATTCTGTACTTCCGTCGGCTTAGGTTGAGCTATTTCTTGGTCTACTTCAAACGGGCAATAGCTCGGTAGCCAATATCTTTACGATAAAAGCACCCTTCCCAGTTAATTTGTCCGGCTCTCAGATAAGCTTTTTTCTGGGCATCTGCAATATCGTAACCTAAGGCAGTAACACATAAGACACGCCCGCCCGCGGTGATAATATTTTCATCCTTAAAGGCTGTCCCTGCGTGGAAGACTTTTTCATTGATATCAGATTCATTGACATCTGATTTTTTCTCTAACCCACTGATAACGTCACCTTTGGTATAACTGGCCGGATAACCTCCCGCCGCCAGCACGACGCCTAAGGCAGGACGATCGTCCCATACAGAGATTTTTTCACCTAACTGACCTTTAGCTCCGGCAAGACACAGTTCGACCAAATCAGAACGTAGACGCATCATGATAGGTTGGGTTTCGGGATCACCAAATCGACAGTTAAATTCGATCACTTTCGGTTCACCCTGTTTATCAATCATCAATCCCGCATAAAGAAAACCAACATAGGTATGGCCTTCAGCTGCCATTCCTTCCACAGTAGGGTAAATGATTTTTTCCATCACTCGTTGGTGGATCTCATCCGTGACTACCGGTGCGGGGGAGTAAGCCCCCATTCCTCCGGTGTTCGGCCCTGTATCACCGTCACCTACGCGCTTGTGATCTTGACTGGTTGCCATAGGAACTACATTGTTGCCATCCACCATGACAATAAAACTGGCTTCTTCTCCTGCCAGGAATTCTTCAATGACAATACGATGCCCGGCATTACCAAATGCATTACCTGCCAGCATATCTTTGACAGCGCTTTGTGCTTCTTCCAGGGTTGTGGCAACTACTACACCTTTACCGGCAGCCAAACCATCAGCTTTGATAACGATTGGAGCGCCTACCTTTTCCAGATAAGCCAGTGCGGGTTCAATTTCTGTGAAATTCTGGTAGGCCGCTGTAGGTATATGATGACGGGCAAGGAAATCTTTGGTAAAGGCTTTGGAACCCTCCAATTGAGCAGCCGCTTTTGTCGGGCCGAAAATAGTCAGCCCTGCCTGTTGGAAAGCATCAACGACACCGATAACCAGTGGTGCTTCAGGACCAACAATGGTCAGGCCAATATCATGATCTTGAGCAAATGCCAGCAACCCTTCAATATCTGTCGCGGCAATATTCACATTTTCTAAGTTAGCTTCCAACGCGGTGCCCGCATTACCTGGTGCGACATAAACCTTGTTTGCCAGAGGTGATTGCGCTGTTTTCCAGGCTAATGCATGTTCTCTTCCGCCACTGCCAATAACCAATATGTTCATCTGGGTTTCCTATTAATAAGACATAAGCTGTTAATGGCGAAAATGGCGCATGCCAGTGAAAATCATGGCGAGACCGTGTTCATTGGCAGCGGCAATCACTTCATCATCACGAATGGAGCCACCGGGTTGGATAATACAGCTCACACCTACAGCCGCTGCGGCATCAATACCATCGCGGAATGGGAAAAATGCATCTGAAGCCATGGCACAGCCCTGAACTTTTAATCCTTCATCTGCTGCCTTAATACCAGCGATTTTGGCAGAGTAAACACGGCTCATTTGTCCGGCTCCAATACCAACGGTCATATTATCCTTGGCATAAACAATCGCATTGGATTTGACGAACTTAGCGACTTTCCAGCAGAACAGGGCATCTTGCATCTCTTGTTCCGTTGGCTGACGTTGGGATACAACAACCAGATCATCGTTTGTCACCATACCTAGATCGCGATCTTGTACCAGCAAACCGCCGTTAACACGTTTGAAATCCAAGCTGGCAACAGGAGAATGCCATTCGCCGCACGCCAAAACGCGGACATTTTGTTTTGTCGCCAGAATTGACAGTGCTGCTTCACTAACAGAAGGCGCAATGATGACTTCAACAAATTGACGTTCAATAATGGCCTGAGCGGTGTTGGTATCGAGCTCACGGTTAAAAGCAATAATGCCACCGAATGCGGAAGTAGGATCGGTTTTAAAGGCGCGGTCGTAGGCGGTATAGATATCAGATCCAATCGCAACGCCACAAGGATTGGCATGTTTGACAATGACACAGGCTGGTTTGCAAAAGCTTTTTACACATTCCAGGGCGGCATCGGTATCCGCGATATTATTATAAGAGAGTGCCTTACCTTGTAACTGGGTTGCCGTAGCAATTGAAGCTTCTGTGATTTGGTCTTCTATATAGAAAGCAGCATCTTGGTGGCTGTTTTCACCATAACGCATATCCTGCTTTTTAATGAAGTTGAGATTCAGCGTGCGGGGGAAACGTCCTGATGGCTGATCAGTTTCGCCATAGTATGGCGGAACCAATTTGCCAAAATAATTGGCAATCATGCTGTCATAAGCGGCGGTATGTTCAAACGCCTTGATGGCTAAATTAAAGCGAGTGGAATGTGTCAGCGAATTTTGGTTGTTATCCATCTCATCAATAATTTTGTCGTAATCCTGGCTACTGACAACAATCGCCACATCTTTGTGGTTTTTGGCAGCAGAGCGAACCATTGTTGGGCCGCCAATATCAATATTCTCTACCGCGTCTTCCAGAGAGCAATCTGGTTTTGCTACGGTTTGAGCAAAGGGGTAAAGGTTAACGACCACCATATCAATCTGTGAAATCTGGTGTTGTGCCATGACTTCATCATCCTGTCCACGTCGACCCAAGATGCCGCCATGAATTTTAGGGTGAAGTGTTTTGACACGCCCATCCATCATTTCGGGGAAGCCTGTATAGTCAGAAACCTCGGTGACATTCAATCCTGCTTCGGCCAGCAGACGAGCAGTGCCTCCCGTTGAAAGCAGTTCGACACTGCGATTGGATAAAGCTTTGGCAAATTCAACAATCCCCGCTTTGTCAGAAACACTCAGCAGGGCACGACGGATTGGACGAAGCTGTTGCATTGGTGTGATATCCCTTGAATTTCATAAAACAAGAATGTGCTATTGGGAAAATCCACTGATTGAGAGAAAAAAATGGTTTCTGCAATAACATTTCAAAACAATCTGAAAAAACACTTGGTGATTTTTCCTGCGCAGATTGTAACGAAAACGTTTGCGTGATGCTCGATAAATTTTATCAAAATATCACTTTGTGGATAAATCTGTGCATATATAGGTATAAGGCGGTATTTTGCTGTGTAATTCATCAAACGATAATTATTTCAAAAAAAACTATTGCCAGCGCCGTAAAACCCCCTATAATGCGCCACCACTGACCGACGCTGAGCTGAAACAGGCCGCGCAGGACGGTGAGAGAAAAGCGAAAATAATCGCTTGACTCTGGCGGCGAAAAGCGTAAGATACGCAGCCTCGCAACCCGGAAGGCACTTCCGGTTGTCAATGCTCTTTAACAAATTAATCAGACAATCTGTGTGGGCACTCGCAAGACACTATCGATATGCCGAAAGGCAAAAAAGATTAAAGTCTTAAAGAGTGACCTGACAGTTAATTCATGATGAACTAACAGTAAGATTCTTTGAGCATCAAACTTTTAATTGAAGAGTTTGATCATGGCTCAGATTGAACGCTGGCGGCAGGCCTAACACATGCAAGTCGAGCGGCAGCGGGGGAAAGCGTGCTTTCCTGCCGGCGAGCGGCGGACGGGTGAGTAATGTCTGGGGATCTGCCTGATGGAGGGGGATAACCACTGGAAACGGTGGCTAATACCGCATAACCTCTGAGGAGCAAAGTGGGGGACCTTCGGGCCTCACGCCATCGGATGAACCCAGATGGGATTAGCTAGTAGGTGGGGTAAAGGCTCACCTAGGCGACGATCCCTAGCTGGTCTGAGAGGATGACCAGCCACACTGGGACTGAGACACGGCCCAGACTCCTACGGGAGGCAGCAGTGGGGAATATTGCACAATGGGCGCAAGCCTGATGCAGCCATGCCGCGTGTATGAAGAAGGCCTTCGGGTTGTAAAGTACTTTCAGCGGGGAGGAAGGCATAGAGCCGAATACGCTTTATGATTGACGTTACCCGCAGAAGAAGCACCGGCTAACTCCGTGCCAGCAGCCGCGGTAATACGGAGGGTGCAAGCGTTAATCGGAATTACTGGGCGTAAAGCGCACGCAGGCGGTCAATTAAGTTAGATGTGAAATCCCCGGGCTTAACCTGGGAATGGCATCTAAGACTGGTTGACTAGAGTCTCGTAGAGGGGGGTAGAATTCCACGTGTAGCGGTGAAATGCGTAGAGATGTGGAGGAATACCGGTGGCGAAGGCGGCCCCCTGGACGAAGACTGACGCTCAGGTGCGAAAGCGTGGGGAGCAAACAGGATTAGATACCCTGGTAGTCCACGCTGTAAACGATGTCGATTTGGAGGTTGTGGCCTTGAGCTGTGGCTTCCGGAGCTAACGCGTTAAATCGACCGCCTGGGGAGTACGGTCGCAAGATTAAAACTCAAATGAATTGACGGGGGCCCGCACAAGCGGTGGAGCATGTGGTTTAATTCGATGCAACGCGAAGAACCTTACCTACTCTTGACATCCAGCGAAGCCTTTAGAGATAGAGGCGTGCCTTCGGGAACGCTGAGACAGGTGCTGCATGGCTGTCGTCAGCTCGTGTTGTGAAATGTTGGGTTAAGTCCCGCAACGAGCGCAACCCTTATCCTTTGTTGCCAGCACGTTATGGTGGGAACTCAAGGGAGACTGCCGGTGATAAACCGGAGGAAGGTGGGGATGACGTCAAGTCATCATGGCCCTTACGAGTAGGGCTACACACGTGCTACAATGGCGGATACAAAGAGAAGCGACCTCGCGAGAGCAAGCGGACCTCATAAAGTCTGTCGTAGTCCGGATTGGAGTCTGCAACTCGACTCCATGAAGTCGGAATCGCTAGTAATCGCAGATCAGAATGCTGCGGTGAATACGTTCCCGGGCCTTGTACACACCGCCCGTCACACCATGGGAGTGGGTTGCAAAAGAAGTCGGTAGCTTAACCTGTAGGAGGGCGCTGACCACTTTGTGATTCATGACTGGGGTGAAGTCGTAACAAGGTAACCGTAGGGGAACCTGCGGTTGGATCACCTCCTTAACCGAAGATGGTGAAATGTGAGTGTTCACACAGATTGTCTGATAGAAGAAGAGACGGGAACGGAATAGGCTTGTAGCTCAGGTGGTTAGAGCGCACCCCTGATAAGGGTGAGGTCGGTGGTTCAAGTCCACTCAGGCCTACCAACTTTTCTGTCCGGTTCAATGGGGCTATAGCTCAGCTGGGAGAGCGCCTGCCTTGCACGCAGGAGGTCAGCGGTTCGATCCCGCTTAGCTCCACCATGACTCTTCTTAATAAAAACTATTTCGGAACACATTGAAGTCAGTGTGTTGTGAAATTTATGCTCTTTAACAATCTGGAACAAGCTGAAAATTTGAAACAATCGATGTTGTTGAATGATAACATTGATGAGTCTCTCAAAAACTCCAATCTGAAGACACCTTCGGGTTGTGAGGTTAAGCGACTAAGCGTACACGGTGGATGCCTAGGCAGTCAGAGGCGATGAAGGACGTGCTAATCTGCGAAAAGCGCCGGTGAGCTGATATGAAGCGCTATCAGCCGGCGATGTCCGAATGGGGAAACCCAGTGCAATCCGTTGCACTATCCTTACCTGAATCCATAGGGTAAGGAGGCGAACCGGGGGAACTGAAACATCTCAGTACCCCGAGGAAAAGAAATCAACCGAGATTCCCCCAGTAGCGGCGAGCGAACGGGGAGGAGCCCAGAGCCATCAGCGATATGAGTGTCAGGAGAACGGTCTGGAAAGGCCGGCAGTAAAGGGTGAGAGCCCCGTATCCGAAGACACTGGTATTGTGAGCTCAACGAGTAGGGCGGGACACGTGGTATCCTGTCTGAACATGGGGGGACCATCCTCCAAGGCTAAATACTCCTGACTGACCGATAGTGAACCAGTACCGTGAGGGAAAGGCGAAAAGAACCCCGGCGAGGGGAGTGAAAGAGAACCTGAAACCGTGTACGTACAAGCAGTGGGAGCCTTGATTTATCAGGGTGACTGCGTACCTTTTGTATAATGGGTCAGCGACTTATATTCTGTAGCAAGGTTAACCGCATAGGGGAGCCGCAGGGAAACCGAGTCTTAACTGGGCGTTAAGTTGCAGGGTATAGACCCGAAACCCGGTGATCTAGCCATGGGCAGGTTGAAGGTTGGGTAACACTAACTGGAGGACCGAACCGACTAATGTTGAAAAATTAGCGGATGACTTGTGGCTGGGGGTGAAAGGCCAATCAAACCGGGAGATAGCTGGTTCTCCCCGAAAGCTATTTAGGTAGCGCCTCGTGAAGTCATCTTCGGGGGTAGAGCACTGTTTCGGCTAGGGGGTCATCCCGACTTACCAACCCGATGCAAACTGCGAATACCGAAGAATGTTATCACGGGAGACACACGGCGGGTGCTAACGTCCGTCGTGAAGAGGGAAACAACCCAGACCGCCAGCTAAGGTCCCGAAGTCATGGTTAAGTGGGAAACGAAGTGGGAAGGCTCAGACAGCCAGGATGTTGGCTTAGAAGCAGCCATCATTTAAAGAAAGCGTAATAGCTCACTGGTCGAGTCGGCCTGCGCGGAAGATGTAACGGGGCTAAACCATGCACCGAAGCTGCGGCAGCGACACGAATGTGTTGTTGGGTAGGGGAGCGTTCTGTAAGCCGGTGAAGGTGAACTGTGAGGTTTGCTGGAGGTATCAGAAGTGCGAATGCTGACATAAGTAACGATAAAGCGGGTGAAAAACCCGCTCGCCGGAAGACCAAGGGTTCCTGTCCAACGTTAATCGGGGCAGGGTGAGTCGACCCCTAAGGCGAGGCTGAAAAGCGTAGTCGATGGGAAACAGGTTAATATTCCTGTACTGGCCATAATTGCGATGGGGGGACGGAGAAGGCTAGGCAAGCCGGGCGACGGTCGTCCCGGTTTAAGTGTGTAGGTGGGATAACTTGGCAAATCCGGTTATCCAGGACACTGAGGCACGATGACGAGGCATTACGGTGCTGAAGTTGCTGATGCCCCGCTTCCAGGAAAAGCCCCTAAGCGTCAGATTATGGTCAATCGTACCCCAAACCGACACAGGTGGTCAGGTAGAGAATACTCAGGCGCTTGAGAGAACTCGGGTGAAGGAACTAGGCAAAATGGTGCCGTAACTTCGGGAGAAGGCACGCTGGCGTTAGGTGAAGAAACACGCTTTCGGAGCCGAGGCCAGTCGCAGATACCAGCTGGCTGCAACTGTTTAATAAAAACACAGCACTGTGCAAACACGAAAGTGGACGTATACGGTGTGACGCCTGCCCGGTGCTGGAAGGTTAATTGATGGGGTTAGCCGCAAGGCGACGCTCTTGATCGAAGCCCCAGTAAACGGCGGCCGTAACTATAACGGTCCTAAGGTAGCGAAATTCCTTGTCGGGTAAGTTCCGACCTGCACGAATGGCGTAATGATGGCCAGGCTGTCTCCACCCGAGACTCAGTGAAATTGAACTCGCTGTGAAGATGCAGTGTACCCGCGGCAAGACGGAAAGACCCCGTGAACCTTTACTATAGCTTGACACTGAACCTTGAGCCTTGATGTGTAGGATAGGTGGGAGGCTGTGAAATGTGGACGCCAGTCTGCATGGAGCCATCCTTGAAATACCACCCTTGAATGTTTGATGTTCTAACGTCGGCCCGTTATCCGGGTTGCGGACAGTGTCTGGTGGGTAGTTTGACTGGGGCGGTCTCCTCCCAAAGCGTAACGGAGGAGCACGAAGGTTAGCTAATCACGGTCGGACATCGTGAGGTTAGTGCAATGGCATAAGCTAGCTTGACTGCGAGAGTGACGGCTCGAGCAGGTGCGAAAGCAGGTCATAGTGATCCGGTGGTTCTGTATGGAAGGGCCATCGCTCAACGGATAAAAGGTACTCCGGGGATAACAGGCTGATACCGCCCAAGAGTTCATATCGACGGCGGTGTTTGGCACCTCGATGTCGGCTCATCACATCCTGGGGCTGAAGTAGGTCCCAAGGGTATGGCTGTTCGCCATTTAAAGTGGTACGCGAGCTGGGTTTAGAACGTCGTGAGACAGTTCGGTCCCTATCTGCCGTGGGCGTTGGAAGATTGCAAGGGGCTGCTCCTAGTACGAGAGGACCGGAGTGGACGCACCACTGGTGTTCGGGTTGTCATGCCAATGGCACTGCCCGGTAGCTAAGTGCGGAAGAGATAACCGCTGAAAGCATCTAAGCGGGAAACTTGCCTTAAGATGAGTCTTCCCTTGTCCCTAGAGGACACTGAAGGAACGTTCGAGACGAGGACGTAGATAGGCCGGGTGTGTAAGCGTTGCGAGACGTTGAGCTAACCGGTACTAATGACCCGTGCGGCTTAACCTGACAACACCGAAGGTGTTTTGGGGTTTGAGAGAGAGAAGTTTCAGAGAAAGCAGGCTTGTTCGGGATTGAAAACAGAATTTGTCTGGCGGCAACAGCGCGGTGGTCCCACCTGATCCCATGCCGAACTCAGCAGTGAAACGCCGTAGCGCCGATGGTAGTGTGGGGTCTCCCCATGTGAGAGTAGGACACTGCCAGACATTCAATCAGTCAGAGAAGCCATCCGTTACCGGATGGCTTTTTTGCGTTTGGGTGCTTTAGAAATAGAAGATTAAAAATTACTTCACGGATTGATATAAACTATAACCTGCTATCGCTCCAGCTATATCATAAGCAATATCATGCCAACTCCAGCCTGTTCCTGATGGGCGGCTATCATAAAGCTCTTTTATTGCACCAATACTAACGGATAGTAATACACTAAATTGTGCACTTTCACGATGCCCCCAATGTTGACGATCACCATAAGTATTGCCCGCGGCAGCTACAATTGCAGAAAATAAAAAATGTTGTACTTTATCTTTTCCTGTCCAGTTGTCATTTGCCAGACGTATATTGGAACAAGAAGTATTCAATAGGATAGGAAAAATCATTAATATATTTCGTATCAGAGTGGTGATGTTTTTTTTCATCGCAATTCACGCCATAATTTATTTTTCTAAATCATAGCCGTTTGATAAATAAAATACAAAAATCCCCTCTGGCAATAGCGAGAGGGGATTCAAAAAAACAATAATTATTTATCTATTCTACAGTATTCTACTGATTAATCGATCCACCCGAATACGGCGCAAGCGTCGTATCAGTTTGCGTACCTTAACAGGATAGAGTTGAATACTTTCTATTTCCTGATAACTGTGGATAATTTTTGTATGAGTACGGATGCAATCCAATTCCATTGTACGTTGCTTGTTCATCTCTTGGTGGGGATCGTGAATAAGAATGGCATTTTCCAGATCTAATCCCCATGCGCGAGGATTAAGGTTATTACCCGTAATTAATTGCCATTTATTATCAACCCAGATCCCTTTTAAGTGATAAGTGTTATCTTGATCTTTCCATAACCGAATAGTTAATTGTTGGCTATCGATAAACTTTTGCAGCCGACTAGTGAATCGACGTAAGTTAATTTCATACAGATAAGGCAATGCCCCAATAATTTTAAATGGCTCTTCTGGTGGAATATAAAAATCATTAGCTGTTTTATCTCCAATGATGATCTCAATTTGCTTTCCTTGGCGGAGTAGCCGAGATATTGCACGTACTAATACTGCTGGTAAATTGAAATAAGGTGTACAAATAACCAGCTTGTTTTCAGTGCAAGACATGAGATGACAAATTGTTTTGTTCAGCAGATTTTTTTTGCCCAATCCCACAAGGGGAGTTACTGCCAATTCTTCATTGGATGCTTGATTTTCAACGTGATATTCGGCATTCCTCAATGAAGCACGAAATTGGCGGATCAAATTTTTAATTTGAAGGCTACGAGGACGATTGTGGCAGGCTAAATTTTTTACGGCTTCTGCACTAATAATACTATCATCGATAAATTGCTTCATGACCACAGCAAGTTTCGCGTTATGCAGTAAATGATAACGATCGTAACGATATTTTTCATTGCGGTGCAAATAGACATCATTAATACTGGCTCCGCTGTAAATAACCGTATCATCAAAGATAAAGCCTTTCAGATGTAAAACTCCCAGTGCTTCACGAGTATTCACTGGAACACCCAGGATGGAAATGTTGACATCAGGGTAGCTTTCAGCCATGGAGCAGTACCAATCTGCATTTGTTGCCGCAGCTTCTACACCAATACGACCACGTTGGGCACGATGCCAATCGACTAGGATCTTTATATCCAGCTCAGGGCGTTTTTGTTTGGCTTCATATAATGCAGTCAGAATATCCCGCCCTGCATCATCATTTTCTAAATATAAGGCGGCGATATAGATATGCTTTTGGGCATTTTCTATACGTTCCAATACGGTGCTGCGAAATACTTTAGATTCATAAAGTGTCTCAATGTCAGCAACTGATTGCGGTAGCTTAGGCAATTGTGCAAGGTGTTGTTGGTGTTTTGCTTGTTTAAATTTGGACAACATCACAGTGCGTTTTTCTCTTAGTCTAGATGGAGTTAATACCATCATAAGGTGTATGAATCAAAATGATCTGGCGATGATACCATTAGTTTGGTTCATTGTGAGTATGAATTAACTCTCTTGAGTTGATTGCTTTAAGACTGTGCGATCTATCACGGAGTGAGCATTTTTTATCACTCATCACGAGATGCACATTGAATTTATTTTTTGCTAGAGTTTCAACATAAGATTAACAATACCGTCTTCTAACTGTATATCAATGGTAAACCCAAGTTTTTTCGCAAGTTGGATCATATTACGGTTTTCAGGCATAGTGATAGCCGTTAGTGCCTGAATACCATGTTCTCTTGTATAGTTAATCAGTTTAGTCATAAGTTGATAACCTAACGTAATCCCCTTCAGATCTGATCGGACTAATATCGCAAATTCAGCTTCGATATTATCGGGATCAGCCATAGCACGAGCGACACCAATAATTTCAGGTGTTGTTGCTGGATGTCGGATCGCTACGAATGCCATTTCTCGGTCGTAATCAATTTGGGTCATGTTTGCAAGATCATCATGAGTAAACTCGTTAATTTCACTGAAATAGCGATAATAAAGATCTTCCTTTGTTACTTGACCGATAAATGCTTTCAGCAAAGGTTCATCTTCCGGCAGGATTGGTCGTAGCAAACATTCAAGATCATCTTTGATGTAGATAGTTTTCTTCCAGTTCATTAGGATAAGGCCGGATAGCCAGTCTATTGTGGGGATCGCCTGTTACTGTCATCAACTCCATTGTCACATCCAATAGCGTGAATTCATTACCTGATGCAAGCAGTGGATGGATATTCATACGAGTAATTTGAGGGCAATCGATCAGAAGATTGGATACTCTGACCAATAACTGGCTGAGGGCAAGAATATCCAGCGGCAAAAGTGAACCGCCAGATTTTATTTTGCCACTCTTAATTGCCTGAATAACCAGATAACGGGCTAATGCCATATTAAGGGGAGGAAGAGCGACAGCCGCCTGTGTTTCATGCACCCAATCAATATCTCCCTCGCCTAGCATGATTAAGGGACCAAATATCTCGTCTTGCTCAATAGCAATTCTCAGCTCTTGTGTGCCAGCCCGATTAGCCATGCTTTGTACTAATAATCCATGAATCCTGGCTTGCGGGAAGTTTTGTTTGACACGTTCAATAATCGCTTGTGTTGCGGCCTTAACTTCATCAGCATTACGTAAATAAAGCATCACTCCCTGAACCTCTGATTTATGTGGAAATATCAGGGGAGCGGAGCTTTAATGCCACAGGATAGCCAATTTTTTCTGCAATATTGACCGCATCATCACTGGTATGGGCGATCCAAGTCGGTAAAGTATTTTAAACCGTAAGCATCGAGAATAGGTTGTACTTCATGGGTATCCAGTCGGACATTCCCGTTATCAAGCGCCTTCTGTATACATTCATGGGCTCGAGACGTATTCGATGTGAT
>NZ_RAQI01000008.1:0-77500 GCF_003610465.1 Xenorhabdus ehlersii
TGGGTCAGCGACTTATATTCTGTAGCAAGTTAACCGCATAGGGGAGCCGCAGGGAAACCGAGTCTTAACTGGGCGTTAAGTTGCAGGGTATAGACCCGAAACCCGGTGATCTAAGCCATGGGGGCAGGTTGAAGGTTGGGTAAACACTAACTGGAGGACCGAACCGACTAATGTTGAAAAAATTAGCGGATGACTTGTGGCTGGGGTGAAAGGCCAATCAAACCGGGAGATAGCTGGTTCTCCCCGAAAGCTATTTAGGTAGCGCCTCGTGAAGTCATCTTCGGGGGTAGAGCACTGTTTCGGCTAGGGGTCCATCCCGACTTACCAACCCGATGCAAACTGCGAATACCGAAGAATGTTATCACGGGAGACACACGGCGGGTGGCTAACGTCCGTCGTGAAGAGGGAAACAACCCAGACCCGCCAGCTAAGGTCCCGAAGTCATGGTTAAGTGGGAAACGAAGTGGGAAGGCTCAGACAGCCAGGATGTTGGCTTAGAAGCAGCCCATCATTTTAAAGAAAGCGTAATAGCTCACTGGTCGAGTCGGCCTGCGCGGAAGATGTAACGGGGCTAAACCATGCACCGAAGCTGCGGCAGCGACACGAATGTGTTGTTGGGTAGGGGAGCGTTCTGTAAGCCGGTGAAGGTGAACTGTGAGGTTTGCTGGAGGTATCAGAAGTGCGAATGCTGACATAAGTAACGATAAAGCGGGTGAAAAACCCGCTCGCCGGAAGACCAAGGGTTCCTGTCCAACGTTAATCGGGGCAGGGTGAGTCGACCCCTAAGGCGAGGCTGAAAAGCGTAGTCGATGGGAAACAGGTTAATATTCCTGTACTGGCCATAATTGCGATGGGGGGACGGAGAAGGCTAGGCAAGCCGGGCGACGGTCGTCCCGGTTTAAGTGTGTAGGTGGGATAACTTGGCAAATCCGGTTATCCAAGACACTGAGGCACGATGACGAGGCATTACGGTGCTGAAGTTGCTGATGCCCCGCTCCAGGAAAAGCCCCTAAGCGTCAGATTATGGTCAATCGTACCCCAAACCGACACAGGTGGTCAGGTAGAGAATACTCAGGCGCTTGAGAGAACTCGGGTGAAGGAACTAGGCAAAATGGTGCCGTAACTTCGGGAGAAGGCACGCTGGCGTTAGGTGAAGAAACACGCTTTCGGAGCCGAGGCCAGTCGCAGATACCAGCTGGCTGCAACTGTTTAATAAAAACACAGCACTGTGCAAACACGAAAGTGGACGTATACGGTGTGACGCCTGCCCGGTGCTGGAAGGTTAATTGATGGGGTTAGCCGCAAGGCGACGCTCTTGATCGAAGCCCCAGTAAACGGCGGCCGTAACTATAACGGTCCTAAGGTAGCGAAATTCCTTGTCGGGTAAGTTCCGACCTGCACGAATGGCGTAATGATGGCCAGGCTGTCTCCACCCGAGACTCAGTGAAATTGAACTCGCTGTGAAGATGCAGTGTACCCGCGGCAAGACGGAAAGACCCCGTGAACCTTTACTATAGCTTGACACTGAACCTTGAGCCTTGATGTGTAGGATAGGTGGGAGGCTGTGAAATGTGGACGCCAGTCTGCATGGAGCCATCCTTGAAATACCACCCTTGAATGTTTGATGTTCTAACGTCGGCCCGTTATCCGGGTTGCGGACAGTGTCTGGTGGGTAGTTTGACTGGGGCGGTCTCCTCCCAAAGCGTAACGGAGGAGCACGAAGGTTAGCTAATCACGGTCGGACATCGTGAGGTTAGTGCAATGGCATAAGCTAGCTTGACTGCGAGAGTGACGGCTCGAGCAGGTGCGAAAGCAGGTCATAGTGATCCGGTGGTTCTGTATGGAAGGGCCATCGCTCAACGGATAAAAGGTACTCCGGGGATAACAGGCTGATACCGCCCAAGAGTTCATATCGACGGCGGTGTTTGGCACCTCGATGTCGGCTCATCACATCCTGGGGCTGAAGTAGGTCCCAAGGGTATGGCTGTTCGCCATTTAAAGTGGTACGCGAGCTGGGTTTAGAACGTCGTGAGACAGTTCGGTCCCTATCTGCCGTGGGCGTTGGAAGATTGCAAGGGGCTGCTCCTAGTACGAGAGGACCGGAGTGGACGCACCACTGGTGTTCGGGTTGTCATGCCAATGGCACTGCCCGGTAGCTAAGTGCGGAAGAGATAACCGCTGAAAGCATCTAAGCGGGAAACTTGCCTTAAGATGAGTCTTCCCTTGTCCCTAGAGGACACTGAAGGAACGTTCGAGACGAGGACGTAGATAGGCCGGGTGTGTAAGCGTTGCGAGACGTTGAGCTAACCGGTACTAATGACCCGTGCGGCTTAACCTGACAACACCGAAGGTGTTTTGGGGTTTGAGAGAGAAGTTTCAGAGAAAGCAGGCTTGTTCGGGATTGAAAACAGAATTTGTCTGGCGGCAACAGCGCGGTGGTCCCACCTGATCCCATGCCGAACTCAGCAGTGAAACGCCGTAGCGCCGATGGTAGTGTGGGGTCTCCCCATGTGAGAGTAGGACACTGCCAGACATTCAATCAGTCAGAGAAGCCATCCGTTACCGGATGGCTTTTTTGCGTTTAATTTTTTTAGGGTATTTGGTTATTTTTACGTGTATAAGCGGCCAATATCGCCCT
This sequence comes from Xenorhabdus ehlersii, assembly GCF_003610465.1. Classification (GTDB taxonomy): domain Bacteria; phylum Pseudomonadota; class Gammaproteobacteria; order Enterobacterales; family Enterobacteriaceae; genus Xenorhabdus; species Xenorhabdus ehlersii. The sequence continues at coordinate 2,639 of NZ_RAQI01000008.1, forward strand.
TTCTGATAATTTCAGGTAATCTTTCATTGTCTTGGCGGCTTGTTCATTTTTTCCTGAATTATCTGCTATCGTTCCAGCTATATCATAAGCAATATCATGCCAATTCCAGTCTGTTCCTGATGAGCGACTATCACCGTTATAGATAATTTCATGAGTTGGTTGTCTTAAGTTATCCTGAACAACTCAGGGAACAGAATTATCAGGTGTTTAAAGATTGTCTAAATTATCAAGTTATGAATCTTGCCTATCTTTAATTTTATTTATGAAATATTGATATTGATATTGATATTGATATTGATATTGATATTGATATTGATATTGATCACGATATTTATCACATCGTATTGTGACGATACCACCTTAATTTTTTCTTCCTTATTCTGATTACCATTTTCTATATAATAAAATGAAATAATTTCAATTTGAGTACAATAACTCGACATTTACCTTCCGTTTGGGGTAAATTTGGCTATCTAGAAGTCTAAATGCATAAGTTAAATAGTCGAGGTTTTAAGCAATGCCAATTCGTGTACCAGATGAATTACCTGCGGTGAACGCTCTTCGCAATGAAAACATTTTTGTTATGACGTCAACACGGGCCAATATTCAGAATATTCGTCCATTGAAGGTATTGCTCCTCAACCTAATGCCAAAGAAGATAGAAACAGAAAACCAGTTTATTCGGCTATTATCTAACACACCGCTTCAAATCGACATTCAATTGCTACGTATTGATAGCCGCCAATGTAAAAATACGCCTGCTGAACATTTAGATACCTTTTATTGTGATTTTGATTCAATAAAAGATCAAAATTTCGATGGACTGATTGTCACGGGCGCCCCTTTAGGACTCGTTGAATTTGAGGATGTGGTTTATTGGAGTGAAGTTGAAAAAGTAGTGACTTGGGCAAAAGAACATGTTACCTCGACACTTTTTGTCTGTTGGGCGGTTCAAGCTGCGTTAAAAGTGCTTTATCATCTTCCTAAATATACACTGAAAACTAAACTATCTGGTGTTTATCTCCATTCAACTTTAGATTCTTTAGCATTATTAACCCGTGGCTTTGACGAAACATTTTTTGCCCCTCACTCGCGTTTTGCCGATTTTCCTGAGTCTCTAATTCGTGAACATACGGATTTAGATATTTTAGCCAGTTCAGAAGAGGCAGGAGCTTATTTATTTGCCAGTAAAGACAAACGATTAGTATTTGTGACAGGGCACCCTGAATATGATGTAGGTACATTAGCTGCGGAATATTGGCGTGATCGTAATGCTGGTTTGGAACCAAAGTTGCCAGTCAATTATTTTCCAAATAACGATCCAGCAAATAAACCAGTTGCGTCTTGGCGTAGTCATGGTCATTTACTATTTTCAAATTGGTTGAATTATTATGTTTACCAGATTACGCCATATGATCTAACTATAAAGGATATAATACTAACTAATTCATATGATTAGGTTGATTTATATTTGCTTAAATATGTGAATATTTATACAAGTTTTTATACATAATTCGCTAAACAAATACATAAGCTCGTTATAAGGTGAGAACATTAAGAACGCTGTGAAGAGACTGATAACAAATTTCGTCGGTAGTGAGTGGGTTAGTACGTTTAACGCTCCGAGCTATAGAGGGTTGCGACGTATTTCGTCGGAAGCTATTGAGGTAACAGCCAACTGATAGCCCTGCCAGTAAGAAGATGTCCCCGTTACTGTGATCACCTGACCTTTCTGTAACAACATCACCGATAGCGCCATCTCATCAAAGCCCACAACACGCAGCGGGTAATCACTGCGCTTATCGCTCTGTAGCGACTATCGAGGGTGTATTCTTCTTCTGTCTTCGTGCCATTTTCCACCGCCTATAGATGAACTGGTTTTTCAACCATGATAATAATCAATAAGTTAAATCACTGCGAACGTAATACGTATGGAGTCAGTTACATTCAGCAAAAGGTATCATCGAAATGGTGATACCCACTTTAAAGATGGTCACGATTTTGACCATGTTGTTTTATAAGGCCTTTACTATGACGGCTTAAATTCAAGCCCTCCTGTGTTGTGATTTCCACCATAGTTGGCTAACTCATTGATTTATCCGAGGCCGTCACTTTGACACAACCATTGCGGAAATCCCAATGGTTAATTTATGTGCTGGGCAAACGTTATAAATTCATTGTTTTTCAGCGTATTACTTGGACATAACGGGCTGTGCAAGCAAACGCAAAATCTGGCGTCTGATTAAATATCAATGGGTTATCACCTAAGCCCGAATTCGGGCTTTGCTCTGCCGTCAGATTGGTCAGTAGCCATTAAGTTACATCAGGAAAAATCCCGCATGTACCAAAATCAGAGCCACCTGCATAGCGGGTGGTTTGCTCTAGCCCTATAAGGGCATGTTACCGACTGCGCCTAAATGACGCGGCTTTCTCTTCGTTCAAGCTAAGTGTCTTTGCTTCTTTGGCTTACCCCTTGATATCTCTTATTTCTGTCAGAGAACCAGAATTCCATTGCGGGATAGAAAAAGATGGTTTGAATTTAAATTATGATAAAAATCAATATGTTATGATAAATTGGATTTGAAATCCCTTTTAACCCCTTGAAAGTATTTCCTGCCTGGTGCAGGTTTAGTTATATGTCATCGTTCCGTTTGAAACGGAGTCAGCGGAAACGAACTCAGAGACTCATAGAGTTGCGAAATACCTTAACGCCGTGGACTTGGTGTTCTGACATGAGAACGAAGAGTCTCCAAAATATCATCAATATCCTCACTGCTGGGATTATCGTATACAGGACGTATGGGTGAAACTGGCCGTTGTAGTGACAGTGGAGTTTGTGGCCTGGATGGTGGCCTCGGAGCACCCGGTGGTTGTATAGATAGTGGTGGTCGTTCATAAGGATAAGGAGATAAACTTCTTTGTCGTGTATTCAAACCAGATGGATCGGGCTGGGAAGATGTATTTTCTAATAGAGAATGTAATGTTGAGAAGCTTTCTTGAGTAGCAGGTTGCTGATATGGGGTAGGACGTTGTGAAGTCGAAGAAGGCTGTCTCCTAATAGGGCCACTAGGTTGAAGTTGAACGGTTTGTAAAAAATTCGAAGTCCCCGGCATATCCCCATGTTGATAAGCCGTAATGCGGCTCTGCTGTATTGATAGAGGAGTATCCGTAAGCAATTGTGTCGCCACAGGATCACGCGGTCGGGCAGAGTGCTGTAAAGCGGCATTTGTTGATGCTACTGGATTATAGCGTTGATTTTGTCTTTGCCTCCTCATTGGATCAATCATTTGGTTGGTCGAAATTTGTGACGGTCTGAATGTATAGGATTGATGGCTTATTTGGTTTTGATTGGCTTGTTGGGATCGGCGCTGTATTTCTTGAATAATATCGGTAAAACGTTCAGATGACACTATACGACTTAATATATCTCGTCGATAGCGATCTATGTTTAAATCACAAGAATGCGGGAGCAAGATATACATGCCTCTCTTTCCAGTTGCAGGCGGTGTAATACAGATAAAACCTAATTGGCCTAGCCAGCGACTAGCCGCTTGCGGGGTGACATTGGCTATAAGGTGAAGAGGAGTCTTGTTCTTTATTCTCAATGAGGTGTATCCGTTTGGTTGCCGATATTCAGTGATCAATCCTAGATGAGTCACTTTTTCAAAAAAATCTCTACAGGACATAGGCTCCTCTCATGAAAAAGTAAAAATACAAATACTAAATTAAAGTTATGCTCATTTCTTCTCAACAACAAGCGAATAATATTTAACAATTAATTAGCATTTGAAATTAAATAAAATATTTCTTTGTTCGCTCTCTGAGTGGATGACAGAACATATCAATGAGCCTCTGAGCAGTTGAAATTAGCATCAACTAACGCCGATTTTTATTGTTTATTCTGGCTTTCAGGAACTGCCAAATTTCAGGAGAGTAAAGGACTGCTATCAGGGCCAAAAAGATCAGGCGGAATTTAAGCTCAAGGCTACTCACAAGAATACCTAATATAAAGAATGCTGATGCCATCCCTCTAATCTCACCGAAAATATCTTTTATTATCTAGATGGATGCGCGTTTAACCCATTGCAGAAACATCTATATCATCCTTGTTCGTTGTGGTACAGATATGGCACAGATATTTAAATAATTGTACCAACTCAATATATAGTCATGACATCAATTTATTGACTCATGTATAGTCTGTCTATTTGGAGAACATTCAGATGGCAAAGATATTGATAATTGGTATCATGACCGAGTTCTACAGCCAAACACAATCAAGACTGTTAATAAGTTACTGTAATAAGGAGTGTGAGTATTTGTATTTATAGATCTCCATAATTGACCTAACTCATTATCGGTTAAAAACCTATCGATTTTATTTTGTACCTTACCTACATCTGGAATGATTAAATCATCCAAAGCATTACTAATAGCGAATTTCCTTACACGGCAGAATTTTAAAGCTTGTTTGCATAATTGGAATATACTTCCAGCAGAAACAGGGGATTTCTTTTTTATATTATCAAAACATTGAAGCCAATAGCGCGTTTCACAGTCTGATAATGCCATGTTCCCAATATTGGGATAAATATATTTATTTAGTTGAGCTATATGTTTATCAATACCTACGCGGTTGTCTTTTCCGTAGTTGTCTATTCAATACTCGATAGCATCTTTTACAGTGACTGGCTTTAATGATTCTTGCATATCTAAGCCAAACTGTAACTTTGGATCTTTACCAGAAGCCAACCAGTTACGACATTTATCCCGCGTTTCACGAGCTTGCTTGAGAGGCATATCAGGATAGCGTCCCTTTCTTTTCCGTGTAGATTTTTAAGTTTTAAATAAAAATGAGAGGCTGCTGAAGCGAGACACTTCTCATTTTGTTAATTTTCCTTCCGTTGTTGTCGTTCAATAGCCATTCGTTATTTTTCATGCATAACAAAAACTTAACACTGTTGTGTGCGAGTTTTTTGGAATTTATTTCCCTGCTTTTTTTATCCTTAATGCGTCTTAATTAATTGATTCTACAGTGATAATTTTAATTATTAAAAATAATGGAAACTGTTTTTGATTTATTTTTTCAATTGATTACTCTTAAGCGGATGAGTGTTTAAAAGTGAAAAATGGGGAAATTATGCAGCAGGTACTAGCAACAAAATTAACTTTTATTAAATCTTTTGGAGAAACGGAGAAACAGGTGTTATCACCTGAATCTATTCGATTTTTAGAGGATTTAATTATCGAATTTTCCGACAGACGTACAAAATTATTGGATGAGCGTGTACATTGGCAGGAAAAGATAGATAACGGTTCATTACCTGACTTTATTTCGGAAACAGCTTCCATTAGAAATGGAGATTGGAAAATTCAGGGAATACCGGATGATCTCAAAGATCGTCGGGTTGAAATAACGGGGCCTGTGGAGCGCAAGATGGTCATCAATGCCTTAAATGCAAATGTAAAAGTATTTATGGCAGATTTTGAGGATTCATTAGCGCCTGAATGGGATAAGGTTATCAATGGACAAATTAACTTACGGGATGCCGTCAATGGGACGATCTCATATACCAATGAGCAGGGTAAGCGTTATGAGTTGAAAGCAGAGCCCGCAGTATTGATTGCCCGGGTTAGAGGGTTGCACCTGTCAGAAAAACATATCCTCTACAAGAACGAACCGATTTCTGGTGGGCTGTTTGATTTTGCTCTCTATTTCTACTTGAATCATAAGAAGTTACTGCAAAAAGGCAGCGGCCCTTATTTTTATCTACCCAAAATACAAAGCTACCATGAAGCGCAATGGTGGAGTGATGTTTTCAGTTTTACAGAATCACGTTTCAATTTGCCAACAGGTACGATTAAGGCAACGGTTTTGATTGAAACATTACCAGCTGTATTCCAGATGGATGAAATTCTGTATCACTTACGTCATCACATCGTTGGCCTGAATTGTGGGCGCTGGGATTATATTTTTAGTTATATCAAGACACTGAAAAATCATGCTGATCGCGTTTTGCCGGATCGTCAATCCGTTACGATGACACAACCTTTCTTGAGTGCTTACTCTCGCTTGCTGATTAAAACCTGTCATAAACGTGGTGCATTTGCAATGGGAGGAATGTCGGCATTTATTCCTAGTAAAGATCCTGTGCAAAATCAGCAAGTTTTGGACAAAGTCAGAGCGGATAAAGCGCTGGAAGCCAATAATGGCCATGATGGCACATGGGTTGCGCATCCAGGGCTTGCGGATATTGTCATGGAGATCTTTGACGCAAAACTGGAAGAGCGTCAAAACCAATTAACAGTTTTGCGCGAAGAAGATAATGCGATTACGGCTGAACAATTGCTTGCGCCTTGTGTGGGAGAAAGAACAGAAGAGGGAATGCGCGCAAATATTCGTGTTGCAGTTCAGTACATAGAGGCTTGGATTTCGGGGAATGGATGTGTACCGATTTACGGTTTGATGGAAGATGCTGCTACGGCAGAGATTTCCCGAACTTCTATTTGGCAATGGATTCGCCATGAAAAATCACTCTCCAATGGCAAAAAAGTGACAAAAGAACTGTTCAGAGAAATGTTAAAAGAAGAATTAGCTGTTATTAGACAGGAAGTTGGGGAGCAGCGCTTTAATCAAGGGCGATTTATGGAAGCTTCTGATTTGATGGAAAGAATTACCACTCAGGACAACTTAATTGATTTCCTAACATTACCTGGTTATCAGTTATTAGACTAACTTAAAGACAATAATGGCAAAAATATCCGATTAATTAAGAATAGGAAGTAGAACATCATGACCATGTCCCGGAAACAACAAATCGCTCAACTAGAACAAGAGTGGCAACAACCGCGTTGGAAAGGTATTACTCGTCCGTATAGTGCTGAAGATGTCGTTAAATTGCGTGGTTCGATTAATCCTGAACATACTTTAGCGCAAATGGGGGCGAAAAAGTTATGGAGCTTGCTGAATGGTAACTCGAAAAAAGGTTATGTGAACGCGCTTGGGGCGCTGACTGGCGGCCAGGCACTTCAGCAAGCTAAAGCAGGTATTGAGGCGGTTTATCTTTCCGGCTGGCAAGTGGCGGCAGATGCAAATACGGCAGCCAGTATGTATCCTGATCAATCATTGTATCCCGTTGATTCTGTTCCTAATGTAATCAGGCGTATCAATAATAGCTTCCGTCGTGCAGATCAGATCCAATGGTCAAATGGTATCGATCCAGATAGTCAAGAATATATTGACTATTTCCTGCCGATTGTCGCAGATGCGGAGGCAGGGTTTGGCGGGGTACTTAACGCATTTGAATTGATGAAAGCGATGATCGAGGCTGGTGCTGCCGCAGTACATTTTGAAGATCAACTGGCAGCGGTGAAAAAATGTGGACACATGGGTGGCAAAGTCCTGGTTCCGACGCAAGAGGCTATTCAGAAGCTGATAGCTGCACGCTTGGCGGCTGATGTATCCGGTGTACCAACCTTGTTAATTGCGCGTACCGATGCAGATGCAGCAGATTTATTGACTTCAGATTGTGATCCTTATGACAAAGCCTTCATTACTGGTAAGCGAACCTGTGAAGGTTTCTATTGTACACGTGCTGGCATTGAACAAGCTATTAGCCGTGGATTGGCTTATGCTCCTTACGCCGATGTTGTCTGGTGCGAAACCTCTACACCGGATATTGAAGCGGCTCGTTGTTTTGCTGAAGCCGTCCATGCTAAATATCCTGGCAAGTTGTTAGCTTATAACTGTTCACCTTCTTTCAATTGGAAAAAGAATCTGGATGATAAAACGATCGCCAGTTTCCAAGATCAGTTATCTGCTATGGGATATAAATTCCAGTTTATTACACTTGCGGGTATACATAGCATGTGGTTCAACATGTTTGATTTGGCCTACGATTATGCACGTGGTGAAGGAATGAAACATTATGTTGAAAAAGTTCAGGAACAAGAATTTGCTGCTCTTGAGCGTGGTTATACCTTCTCCTCACATCAGCAGGAAGTGGGAACGGGATATTTTGATAAAGTGACCACTATTATTCAGGGAGAGAGTTCTTCTGTTACTGCATTAACCGGATCGACAGAAGAACAACAATTCTAATTTTATTATATTGATGGAAATAATAAACGATAGGGGGAATTCTAAAAAGAATACCCCTTTACGTGTCGGATAAGGGTGGCTAAATATGGAAATAGATCTCGCACATTTAATTGCACAAACCATTTTGCAGGGATTTGATGCGCAATATGGTCGATTTCTGGAAGTCACTTCTGGGGCACAACAACGTTTTGAACAGGCTGACTGGCAGGCTGTGCAACAGGCCATGAAAAAGAGGATTAACTTGTATGATCATCATGTTGGATTGGTGGTGGAGCAATTGAAGCGCATTCATACTCCATTACAATATGATGAAGATTACATTGCCGAAGTTAAAGTGGTTTATACCCGTTTATTGCCTGACTATCCGCGTTTTGAAATTGCAGAAAGTTTTTTTAATTCGGTTTATTGTCGTTTTTTTAAACATCGTAATTTGAAACCAGAAAATCTCTATATCTTTTCTTCTCAACCCTCTTCGCGTTTTCGCCATATTTCTCGCCCATTATCACGGGATTTTTTTCCTAATGGGAATCTCGCATCCATGTTGCGAACCATCTTAAATGATTTGCCACTGCGTCTTAAATGGGAGGATTTGGATCGGGATATTGGTTATATCACGCAATATTTACAGAATACATTTTCCCAATGCGATTTATTATATTCCACGTTCCAAATTGCTAATGAACTGTTTTATCGTAATAAGGCAGCCTGGTTGGTAGGAAAAATCAGGATGGGGACGACGGTTTATCCCTTTTTGTTGCCGATTCATCACAATGAATCAGGAGGAATTTTTGTCGATACTTGTCTGACCAACTACGATGATGCCAGTATTGTTTTTGGTTTTGCCCGCTCCTATTTTATGGTTTACGCACCTTTGCCCGCAGCTTTAGTTGAGTGGTTGCGTGAAATTCTTCCGACGAAATCCACGGCAGAGTTATACATGGCGATAGGCTGTCAAAAGCACGGTAAAACAGAATACTACCGTGAATATCTGACATTCATTAATTCCACTCAAGAACAGTTTACGATTGCGCCCGGTGTGAAGGGCATGGTGATGCTGGTTTTCACTTTCCCGTCATTTGATCGTGTATTTAAAGTGATTAAAGACAAATTTGCGCCACAGAAAGAGGTTTCTCAAGAGCGTGTTCAAGAATGCTACCGTCTGGTAAAAGAGCATGATCGTGTTGGAAGAATGGCAGATACCCAGGAATTCGAAAACTTTGTCATTGATAAATGCCATATTAGCCCTGAGTTAATGGAAGAATTGCAAAAAGAGATACCAGAAAAGTTAGAAGATTTTGGAGATAAGCTCTTGATAAAGCATCTTTATATGGAGCGTAAAATGATGCCGTTAAACATTTATATGGAACAGGTCAATGAGGCACAATTGAAGGATGTGATTGAGGAATACGGAAATGCCATTAAACAATTGGCTGCTGCAAATATTTTCCCAGGTGACATGTTGTTTAAAAATTTTGGTGTTACACGCCACGGAAGGGTGATTTTCTACGATTATGATGAAATCTGTTACATGACCGAAGTGAATTTTCGGGATATTCCTCCGCCACGTTACCCAGAAGATGAGTTGGCTAGTGAACCTTGGTACAGTGTTGCTATTAACGATGTTTTTCCCGAAGAATTTCGGCATTTTCTATGTACTGACAAACGTATTAAGTATTATTTTGAAGAAAGTCACAGTGATCTATTTAAGGCAGATTATTGGCGAACTTTGCAAGAGAGAATTAAAAAAGGATATATAGAAGATGTTTTTGCTTATCGTCGTAGACAGCGATTTAGCCAGCGTACTGAAATGAACTAAATAAGAAATATAAGTCGTGATATTACAAGTGATATAGATAAAAATAGCGGTCATATGATGTTATTTTAAAATGACTGGCGATTTATTTATTAGTTTGTAATGGTATGATTTGAGTTGCGGAGATTAAGTTTTTTTTTAAAACATTTAGGGAGGAAATAATGGCTCAGGTCATTTTATACGGTGATATTTTACATCTTAAAAACAATCATGCTGATGGCAGTTATCTTGATGTTTATGGACAAGCAATTTCACTCGGTGAAAAGTATAATGTTGTTACTTCTGTTTCACCAAATCGTGATACTGGCTCAGGTTCATGGCAGATTTTATCGGCAGAAGGTAAAAGTTTAGGAACGGAAGTTTATAGTAGTGATACGGTATTTTTATTAAATTTCTATAGAAATAATGGAGGATATCTGAGAGTCAGTGGTAATGCTCCGTCACCAGAGCTCTATAATGTTTACACTGCGGATAAACCTGTACATGCCCTCGATACTGCAATATGGTATCTCTTTTCAGATACAACCGATGGATTTGATGGTAAAGTCCGTGAAGGTAATACTATTCGTTTACTGAATAAATTTAACCATGCACATGGCGGATTCCTTGATACTTGTTGGTTTGCAAATCAGCCTGGTGCTGTCTATGAAGTTCATACTTCTCTATTATCAGATAGAGATAATGGCACGGGTACATGGATATTATCGAAAGCTATTAATTAATAGTGAAATTGAAAGTGATTTTATTTTCTAATGGTGTTGATTAATTCGAAGAAATAATAGATAAGCAATGATAAATTTTCCCAATGCGGAAATTTTTCAATCTTAAATTTCCGCATTAAAGTTTGGATAAAACGACTATGCTTTTATTCCTGCAATGTGAGTAGTAAGAAAAATCAACGCTGGCTCTGGTATGTTTGGGAACCTCGCCTCAAGCGAGTTGTGGCGCATGTTTTTGGTGATTGAACTTCCTGAAGAAAAACATATTGTTGGAAAACATTATACCCAACGTATAGAAAGAACCAATTTGATATTCCGTACCCGTTTAAAAAGACTGAATCGAAGGACGATGGGCTATTCCAAATCAAAGGAGATACACGACAAGGTGATAGGGCGTTTCATCGAACGTGAATACTCTTCTTTATAGGGTGATCTAACTATTGGAGTCATGACCGTTTCATACGCGGCTCCCAGGCATACCAGAGCCAGCGTTGATTTTTCTTACTCCCCACAAACGACCACTGCTCATCCACTTCATAAATAAGATGAATGTCATCCCCGTCAAGAGGAAGCGTCGTCACGTTCCGGGGGTTGAGTTTTTAAGCGTTTTCATCACAGTAGCTGTTGCCACCTTCAATACGCGGGCCGTGTCACGGATGCCGCTGTTATTCATCGCCATCTCAATAAGCTGCTCTTTGACTCCCGGTTTGCAAGCTTGATAGGTGTATGCCAACTGAAAGACTTTATTGCAGGCATAGCAGCGGTAGCGGGGATAACCTCTATGACCTTTTCCATGTCCTTTGACCTCTTCTGGTTTGTGACAATAATGACAATCAACTTCTACTTTAGCCATGTTCCACCACGAAATACCGGAAGATTATCATAGCAACTAACTATTTAATACATGACCGACTTTTTCCTTATAGAGCACGTTATCCGGTTCTGTTGCATTAAGGGAAGAGCAGGTAATATGCGATCTTTTACAGAGTGAGTTGCCCGTGTCTTTAATTCGAAAGCCTTCAAGCGGTTACATTATCCTATCAAGATCATTGCTCAGTGGATGGCAGAGCGCGGTATTGAGGCAGACCATTCCACGCTGTATCACTGGGTTATCCGATTGACTCCATTACGGGATAAGGCATTCCGTCGGCGTAAACGTCCTACAGGACAGCGCTGGCGCGTTGCGCTTCTTTCGTAAGGCGATGCCACCCTGCTGAGCCTGAGGTCGTGACCCTTGATAAAAGTGGGGCGAACACCGCCGCACTGGCTACGCTCAACGCCGATAAACCCGAAGAAGAAACCCTCACTATCAGGCAGAGCAAATACCTCAATAATCTCATTGAGCAAGATCATCGAAACATTAAACGTAGGATACGGCCGATGTTAGGCTTCAAATCGTTTCGCCGGGTTCAAACGATTTTAGCGGGGATAGAGTTCGTTTCGATGCTGCGTAAAGGGCAATACTTACAACCCGAAGATAAGACATTGTCGCCGGCAAGGCGGTTTTATCGATTGACTACGTAAATAGTAATCAACCCCACATTTACTCAGACTTTCTCTGTTAATGCGACAGAACCAAATTATGAATGAGGTGCGGAATGACGGGTTTACAAAACTACGGCTCGACGATTTGCCACACAACTCCTGAAAAATACTGCTACTCTTTGTTATGCAAGGTATTTTCGCCTTTTTTCTAATGATGTTGGAACCTACTATGGGCAAACAAAACTTGACAATCAAGACGGTAGCTTATTATATGAATGCAATATTAAATAATATATCCAGTTTTGTGATCTGCTAACAAGAAAGAAAATTCTCGAAAATATAAATAAGATTATATTCATAAATAATGGCGATTTATTGAGTGTAGATAATTAAATAGGTAATTTTAAAGATGAAAACTATTAGAGGACTTACATAATGGCAGACAATAGGCAACTGAGTGCCACAGTATTTGTTAAATATGCTGAATATGGCTCAATAACGGGTCATGCTGCAATGCTGATTGGCGCAATTAATTCAGATGATCTTCATGATTACATAAATAATCAAGTAGATTTTAATCCCAAAAGACCTATCCAACAAGGAATTAGACAACAAAAATTTTGGGAAGATGCATATTTCAATTATGAAGGAACTTTTCAGGAATTTCAAGAAGCGTATCATGTCTATTATAGGTTGTATGGTTTGGATGTAGATAAAATGCTGAATGCAAGAAGAGCAATAAATCATACGAATGTGCATTACAATTTTTTAATTAAGAATTGTGCGACAATAATTGCCCGAATTTTAAAAGCCGGAGGGGTAGATCAATTCTTGAGTCCATTCAATAAAATATTTTATGGACATAATTTGTATTGGACACCTAAAGATATTGCTCAATTATGCGATAAATTAAAAAATATCAATATGGCAACAAAACACAAGTATGAAAACTGTCCGAAAAAACGTAATAACATTCGTAGCGTTCTGGCTGGTTTCAGATAATAAAATTTCTGTTATACTCTTCGCTTGGTTCTGTCGTATTAACAGAGAAAGTCTGTACGGAGGTGGGAATGATTACTATTTATGCAGTCAATCGATAAAACCGCCTTGCCGGCGACAATGTCTTATCTTCGGGTTGTAAGTATTGCCCTTTACGCAGCATCGAAACGAGCGCTATCCCCGCTAAAATCGTTTGGGCCCGGCGAAACGATTTGAAGCCTAACATTGGTCGTATCCGACGTTTGACGTGGCGATGGTCTTGCTCAATGCGGTTATTCAGGTATTTATTTTGACGGATTTCAATCCCCTGCTGAGGCGATCCTTCCGCATTGAGGAGGGTGAGCGCGGCGGTATCGACTGCCCGGTAAAGGTATTTCCACTGACCTTTCACTTTGATATAGGTTTCATCCATCCGCCACCGGGGGCCAACGGGCTTTTTGCGAGGTCGGAAAGCCTTGCCGAGCAGGGGCACCAGACGTAACACCCAGCGATGTATCGTGGAATGGTCGATCTCAATGCCGCGCTCTGCCATCATCTCTTCGAGATTGCGTAGGCTTAGGGCATAGGCCAAGTACCAACGGACGCACTGGGCGATGATATCAACGGGATAATGCAACCGTTTGAAGGCTTTTCGTATCAACGACATTGACGACACGCTTATCAACAAATAAGTGAGATATTACCGAGGCTTTGCTTATTGCAACAGAACCATTCCTACCACAGTGAAAACAATCTGCTAGCGTTCCCAGATATAAGCCACAATTTGTGTAGAGGTATACATCAAATCTACCGTTTCATTATCAGTTAATTTAATAAGTTAATTAATAGGCAAATGGCTTTTAGAACCGCAATTTTCAGAGATGAGTTTCTCCTGAGAGAAGCAATTTTTAAGATGACTACTCAGGTGCTTTCATAAATGAATTTATTAAATTTTAAAGATGTATATAAGCTGTTTAATATCTGAAAAGTACAATTGTTAGGGCTTACATGATAATAAAACAAGGAGGTCATATTTTAATTCCATCTTGCAAAATTAAAAAAAATTAAAGTTTAATAATATGGTTAGATTACATAAAAATGCATTTCATATTTGGTTTTATAAACACTCACTTACCAAAAATCGGGGTATTTAATTTTTCTGAAATATTATTATTATGAAAGAAAAAGTAAAGTTATGTTGTCATTAAAATATCTGGCTGCCAGCTTGGCTGATGGTAAGTCAATTATTAATAATGACTTACGTTGTCTGTAAACCAGTACAATGAAGGAAGCATGTCGCAGTATTGGAGCCAGAATTATTGAGGAGCCGAGAAGATTAATTATTTATGGAACTGGTGGTAAAATTAGCCCTGAAAAAAAGTCATTGATGCTCTCGGTTCGGGCTGGTCTTCCGTGTAATAACCGTCCTTGCTTGCCACAGTGAAACTCCCGCTGTGATATCGGGTGATGCAACTCTCAGAACTCGTGTGATGGAACCTTTACTGAATTCACTTGTTGAATTGGGTGGAAACATCACCAGTGTTCATATGAACGGAAAAGCACCTTTCATCAATTGGGGAGGGTATATTGGTGGTGAATACGAAATCGAAGGAAACATTAGTTCCCAGTTTATTACAGCAATCCTTTTCGCAGTCCCTCTTGCTAAAAAAAGTACTACAGTAAAAATCAAAGGAGAGATCCTATCATTATCCTATATTCGACAGGCATTAGAAGTTCTTGCAATAGCCGGAATCAAATTTAAGCATAATGAAAATTTCTCCCAAATTACGGTGTTCCCTGGTGAATATAGTCCTGCTGAATATATAATAACAGGCGATTACACTTCGTGTTCTTATCTGGTTGCAGTGGCGACTTTATTTCCATGTGATTTGACACTTAAAAATATCAATAGTAAGAGCTTACAAGGTGAGCAGGCTATTCTGGCCTTTGTTGAAGAAATGGGAGTAGAAGTTATTAGAAATGATCAAAAAAAACGAAATTAGGTTGATTAATAGAAAAGGTTTACTAACTGGAAACTATGAATTTAATGTCAGTAACTGCCCTAATATTGTACCTACATTAGCTTCAATAGGAATTTATGTCAACGGCTGTTTCAGAGTTACCGGAGGATCTATAACCCGTCTTCATAAATCGCCAAGAATAAAAGCAATGGTAAACGAGTTACTAAAATTGGGTGTTAAAATTAACCCCTTGATTATAAATGATGTTTATGATGGTTTCGAAATTCATGGAGCATCATCCTATTCTGGAAATTGTAGACTTTCTAGTTGGGGGGATCATCGTATTTTTATGTCTTTATTTGTAGCGTCATTACGTTGTAAACAAGCTAATTATATTGATGGTTATGAAGATGTCCATTGTTCATTCCCATCTTTCTTTAAAGAATTTGAGCAACTTGGTATTACATTCAAAGAAATGATTTACCAATCTGAGTCAGCTTATTAATTTTATTAAGGGTATCAATATGAATATCACAAAAAAAATGTACGAACAGGGTTATGTTGTAATACCTGAAATAATAGGCAAAAAAGAGATTGAAGCTATCAGAGATTTTTATAAAAAAACCTCTGAAATAAATAATCTTTCAACTCTTGGTTATGACTACAATTTATTGATAGTGATGAATGTTCAGATAATATCCTATAACTCTGTCATGCATTTCTATGGATTTTGAAAAAGATAATGTTTTTCGCGTCAGTCTTGCCAAATGCTGACGAAGGTTCAGATTATGCCTCTCTATACGTTGGGTATAACGCTTACTGACCACATGCAGTTTCCCTGCCAATGCTTTTTCATAACTTTTCCAGCCATCTGTCATATAAATAACGATATTGAAAGGTGCCAGCAAGGCCATCAGGCGCATTAATATTTTCTTTGTCCTTGAACCAAAAACATGTGCGATCACTTTTCGTCTTGTCCTGTCGTAGGCGTAAAAGAGCCAGCGCGGCGGTTTCTTTGACTTCACGTACGACCATTGTTCATCCATTTCACAGCAGATAATTACTTCGGTGCCGGGTGCAATGGCTTCTGTTACCGATTTGGGTTTGAGCTTTTTAAGTGGCGAAGCACGGTATTTAGGCCAATCCCCATCACCCGCGCTGTCGCCCGACATCCCATGCCATTCATGGCCATATCGACGATTTGCTTATGGGTTCCGGGGCGACATGCGGCATAAGTGAACTCAAGTTGCCAGGAATGACGGCAGGATTGGCAAAGATAACGCTGATGACCAGAACGTGAGCGCCCATTGCGATGGATCCCTTTAAACGCACGACAAGCGGGGCAGGTTACATCAATCTTTGCCATTTGAATGTTCTCCAAATAGAAAGATTATACATGATCAATAAATTGATATCACAACCTGCTGTTCGAATGACTAATGCCACTCCGCGGCATCATTTAACGCCCACGTAATGGGGGGCGGGGTGGACAAAAGAAGCGCCTGGTAAATGTAGTCCCATGATTTCTATCACCATTTGGTTGGAATTGGCGGTGCCGTAAAAAGAGCAGGTTCTTACACTGTGATAGGAGGCTGCTTCAGCTTCCAGTAGCGTTTGGCGGTCAACTTTACCTTCAACATAAAGCTGGCGAATACGAACTTTTTCTTTGTTTGGCAGCCCACTGGTCATTGGCCCAGCGGGAACAAAACAAATCAGCTTTTTAGCCGGGATCTTAGCAAAAATTACTTAATTCCACCGTATTCTCGGCTAATTGCTTTTGCTGCCCGCATAACAAGAGCACCAAGTTCAGTTACTCGATCATTAGAGATACGTGATACTGGGCCGGAGATGGAAATAGCGGCAAAGGCTTCATGATGTTCATCATAGATACAGGCAGCAATACAGCGCAATCCTAACGCATGTTCTTCATCATCAAATGAAAAACCTTGCTTGCGGATCTGTTGGAGATTTTCTGTTAATGCTGCGGCGGTGGTACAGGTATGTTGGGTATAAGCGTGCATCCCTTTTTTATGTAGCAATTGGAGGCGTTTTTGTTCAGATAGGGTAGACAATAAAGCTTTTCCAGCGCCGGAAGCGTGCATCGGTAGCTTACCGCCAATAGGCGCGGACATTCTCATCAGCGCATTACACTGCACTTGATCGACAATCACGGCTTCATATTCATCAAGATTTAGGATGGCTAGGTTGACGGTTTCACCGGAATCTTCCATTAATTGACGTAATATTGGATGAACCAGCACCATCAGATTACGGCTCTGTAAGAAACTACTACCAACGACAAAAGCATGGGAAGCGATCACCCATAACCCTAAATCACCTATCTGGCGGACAAAACCATGTTGCTGCAAGGTGGTCAAAAGACGGTGAGTAGTGGAGTTGGGTAGACCGGCTTGTATCGCCAGATCAGTCAAGGTAACACCAACAGGCGAATCGGAAATATATTCCAAAAGTGTCAGCCCTCGGCTTAAAGATTGAACCTGACCGTTTGCAGCGGTACTGTTTGTCGTCATCTTAGTCTTTTTTGTGCGTTTGCTAGCAACGGCTGTGCTCATAAGATTCCCTCTGAGTAATAGTCTGTTTGCAGCAATAGGAGCTGCGATAGACACAAAATGGAATTTATTTTCGTTTTCTTATTATGGCTGATAAAGAGGGGAAAAACACATCCGATGTGTTGTGGGTTGCTTAACTATCCTCTTTGCAAGATCAAGAAAACCCGCTTCTTATACGGGTTTTCTGGCACGATGTTTGACTTTATTTTGTTATTCTTCGAACAAACTCTGATGCAATGTCTGAATGACTTGTTCCGCATCGTTACCAGGAACGAGCAGACAGACATTATGGCTGCTTGCACCACAGCTAATCATACGAATATTAAATGGTTCCAACACGCCAAAAATCCCTTTTCCCAAGCCTTTTGCCCGTGAAAGTTCATTACCGATAATCGCCACCAAAGCCATATCTTCTTCGACTTCCACACGGCACAATTTAGAAAGTTCAGTTAGTAACGCATTGGTCAGCAGGTTGCCATTAGTGCTGGTGGAACCTTTGGTATCCAGCGTCAGGGCGATACTGACTTCTGATGTGGTAATCAAATCTACTGAAATATTGTGGCGTGACAGTAGGGTAAAAACTTCTGCCAGAAAGCCCCTGGCATGTAGCATTTTCAGGCTATGTAATGTCAGTAAAGTTTGTTTGCGGCGCAAGGCCAATGCACGAAACAGTGGGGGATTTCCTGTTTTATCACAGACTACTGTACCGCCTGCCTGTGGTTCTTTGCTGGAGCCGACAAATACCGGAATACCACAGCGAACAGCCGGTAGTAGTGTGGCAGGATGGAGGATTTTGGCACCGAAGGTTGCCATTTCTGCTGCTTCATCAAAAGCAATTTTATTGATGCGTTTGGCTGTAGGAACAATACGGGGATCAGTAGTGTAGATGCCTGGAACATCTGTCCAGATATCCACACGCTGTAAACCAAGTGCTTCACCCAGTAAGGCTGCGGTATAATCACTGCCACCTCGCCCCAGCGTAGTTGTACGACCTTTTTCTTCTCTGCCAATAAACCCCTGAGTGATGACGATTGTATCGTTCAGGCGAGGATGAAGGTGTTCCATTGTCAAAGTATGGATCTGGAGTATATTTGGCTCTGCCCGCCCAAAGTTATCATTGGTTCGCATGATCCGACGAATATCAAACCATTCGGCGCCCATATTGCGTTGACGTAGCAACTCTACAAACAATAAGGTGGACATGACTTCGCCATGGCTAACCAATTCATCTGTTAATGCTTCTGAAGTAGCGAGCGATGCTGCTTCTGACAGCATCTCAATATTTTCCAGCAGACGATCAATTTCCTCACGGATCACATCGGCTTCATTCAATCGGTCAATAATGGCGTATTGAATGTCACGGATCTGTTTTAGGTAGTTCTCCCGTTTGTCACTCTCGCAGCCAGCTGCTAATGCAACCAGCAAATTGGTTACGCCCGCGGACGCTGACAGAACGATCACACGGACATTTGTGTCCGCCAAAATAATGTCGGCGCAATTATTCATGGCATCAAAATCTGCCACACTAGTACCACCAAATTTTGCTACTACATACTGCGAGTTAGGAGATGAAACAGCACACATGGATGATAACCTTTTGTTCGGAGAATAGTTCAGAGAATAGGCTTTTAGAAATATCGGGTTAGGCGTACGGAGTCAATGTTTGACGATGAAGCATAAATAATTTTCATGATGGAAAGGAAATTATCGTTTTTGCCTATCTCAACAATTAAGACTGGAAATCATGAACTATTTTGACCAATATCAGTAATTACAAGGAAAAGGAGATTAATCACAGAATTAAGCCGTTACAATCTGTGCATTCCTATTGTTATTGACAGTTGATAGAGAGCATTATTCATGAAAAGCATCAACCCCAGCCAGACCGAAGCCTGGAAAGCATTGCAACAGCATTTTGAGCAAATGAAAAATGTGCATTTGCGGGATCTGTTTGAACAGGATAAAAAACGATTTACGGCATTTTCTGCGACATTTGATCAGCAAATTCTGGTGGATTACGCCAAAAACCGCATTACCGCAGAAACACTGGAGAAATTACAAGCATTGGCGCAAGAAACTGATTTAGCCAGCGCAATTCGCAGTATGTTCTCTGGTGAGAAAATCAATCGTACTGAAGATCGTGCGGTGCTGCATATTGCCCTACGTAACCGTAGTAATACCCCGATTATGGTGGATGGGGAAGATGTGATGCCGCAAGTCAATGCGGTGCTGGCGAAAATGAAATCATTCAGTGAACGTATCATCGGTGGCGAGTGGAGAGGCTATACAGGCAAAGCCATTACAGATGTCGTCAATATTGGCATTGGTGGCTCTGATCTTGGCCCTTATATGGTGACTGAGGCACTGAAAGCGTATAAGAATCACCTGAATATGCATTTTGTTTCTAATGTTGATGGAACCCACATTGCCGAAACGCTAAAGAACTTGGATCCAGAAACTACCTTGTTCTTGGTTGCTTCTAAGACGTTTACTACGCAAGAAACGATGACTAACGCGCATTCTGCCCGTCATTGGTTCCTGCAAAGTGCTATTGATGAAGCGCATATCGCGAAACATTTTGCGGCATTATCTACCAATGAACATGAAGTGAAAAAATTTGGTATCGATACCCAAAACATGTTTGAGTTTTGGGATTGGGTAGGGGGGCGCTATTCGCTCTGGTCTGCAATTGGCTTATCTATTGCGCTTTCCATTGGTTATGAAAATTTCGAACAGCTGCTGAGCGGCGCTCATGCAATGGATAAACATTTTGAGCAAACTACCTTCGAGCAGAACATACCTGTTTTGCTGGCACTGATCGGCATCTGGTACAACAATTTCTTTGGTGCAGAAACTGAAGCGATTCTGCCCTATGATCAATACATGCACCGTTTTGCAGCCTACTTCCAACAAGGCAACATGGAATCAAATGGTAAGTACGTCGATCGTGATGGCAATCCGGTAAATTACCAGACAGGACCGATTATCTGGGGTGAGCCTGGCACCAATGGTCAACATGCGTTCTACCAGCTTATCCATCAGGGAACTAAATTGATCCCGTGTGATTTTATTGCACCAGCAATGAGCCATAATCCAGTGAGCGATCACCATAGCAAACTGCTCTCCAACTTCTTTGCACAAACGGAAGCATTGGCATTTGGTAAAACACAGGCTCAAGTGGAAGCTGAATTTGCACAAGCAGGAAAAAATGCTGAAGACGTGGCGAATGTTGTGCCATTCAAAGTGTTTGAAGGTAATCGCCCGACCAACTCCATTTTATTACGTGAAATTACCCCATTCAGTTTGGGAGCATTAATTGCGATGTATGAACATAAAATCTTTGTTCAGGGCGCCATTCTGAATATCTTCTCATTTGATCAGTGGGGCGTAGAATTGGGCAAACAATTGGCGAACCGTATCCTGCCTGAACTGCACGACGCAGAAGCTGTAACTAGCCATGACAGCTCCACAAATGGCCTGATTAATCAATTCAAAGCGTGGCGTTAATCTGAACTTTCATATTATCTAATCTTTTCTCACCTTAATAACTGTTGTTATTAAGGTGAGTTTTTTTGTGATTTACATAATTTGTTATCAACTTTTAATTTTATTGGTCTGCAACATGATATCCTCACTCCCCATTCGTTGTGCTGTCGGGGAAATTGATATTCCCCGCAATGGGAAAATGATATGGCAGATGACACAATATTAAATTCAACCCCCATCCACTGGTTATCATCAAATGAGACTGACCTTCTGCCTGAATCTGTTTTAGGTTGGCTGATGGAAGTAGGCTCAATGACACGTCGCTTTGAACAACATTGTCAGCAGGTATCGGTTGCTCCTTTCCGGGAAGGTTTTATCACTCTGGCAGAGTTAAATGATGAAAGTGAGCACTTACCTGTAAGTGAAAAATATTGGTTACGTGAAATTGTCTTGTATGGGGATAATATCCCGTGGCTTTTGGGACATACAGTTATTCCTGGGGAAACACTCACTGGCCCAGATAGAAAATTGGTTGATGTAGGCACTGTTCCACTTGGACGTTATCTTTTTAGTGGTAATAATTTAACACGGGATTATATTCAAATAGGCCGACAGGGGGATCGTTGGGCACGCCGTTCTTTATTGAGGTTGTCGGGTAAGCCACTGCTGCTCACAGAGGTTTTTTTACTGAATTCACCTGTATATAAATAGAATTAAGATCAACAGAACTAAAGGGGAGAAATAGATTGAAGGTCAGTATGACGCGGGATAAATGGCATGCTTATTGCCGTTTAATGCGTATCGATAAACCCATTGGCACATTATTACTATTATGGCCAACATATTGGGCATTGTGGATTGCCGCAAAAGGTATGCCAGATTTGCACATAGGGTTAGTATTTACTCTCGGTGTGTTTTTTATGCGTGCTGCGGGATGTTGCATTAATGATTTCGCAGACAGAAAATTTGATGGGTATGTAGAACGGACAAAATCTCGTCCTCTTCCCAGTGGCGATATTACCGAAAAAGAAAGCAAAATCTTGTTTGCCACACTGATACTCATTTCTTTCGCACTGGTTCTGACACTGAATAAAATGACGATTGCATTGTCAGTCGTTGGGCTGGCACTGGCGTGGGTTTACCCTTTTGTCAAGCGCGTTAGTCACTTGCCACAAGTTGTGTTAGGTGCTGCTTACGGCTGGTCAATTCCTATGGCGTTTGCCGCAGTCAGTGAATCTTTACCTTTAGAATGCTGGCTATTATTTTTAGCCAACATCATTTGGTCTGTAATTTATGATACGCAGTATGCAATGGTTGATCGTGACGATGACTTGAAAATCGGGGTGAAATCGACAGCCGTACTTTTCGGACGTTTTGATAAACTAATCATTGGCATTCTGCAATTCATCATGCTGGGCATTTTGGTTTTAGTTGGCGGGATGGTGAATCTGGGGGGAATATATTATTGGACGGTATTATTGGCAACAGCACTATTCGTTTATCAGCATAAATTGCTCACAAATAGGGAAAGGTCTGGCTGTTTTCAAGCGTTTATGAACAACAACTATGTCGGTTTAGTTCTATTCCTCGGCGTTTTTTTTAGCTATGTCTAATAGGGTGTAGCTTTAATATAACGGGCGGTAATCCGCCCGTTAATTTCTGACCTGTTTGGTGTCGTTATTGCTGTTCTTGTGTTACCTGTGCAGGTTCATTTTGTTCTGGTGGCATACTAACACTTTCAATCGTCAAGCGAATTTCAGGTGACATCAGCTCACTCAATACATGATAGAGTTCCTGGGCACTGGTTGTAATCATATCGCCGCTGTCTTGAATATAACTTTCTTCGCGCAGCGTATTGACCGAACAAGCAAAAACTGCCTTGTCGAAGAACTCCGGCGCATTGATGCCATGCAGAACTGACAGACGTTGTGCCAGCATCCGGCTCTCTTTTTCCAGTACACCACGGCTGATTTCAGGTGTGGCATTCAACAAAGAGAGTGTAATGGCATAACGTTGCAGCGTTTCCCTGATGCCAGCTGCCAGCAATTGCAGTGGGCGAATACGCGCAGGATTTAGCACCAGCATTCCTTGCTCTTTGTTGCAGATAAGGCCTTGGCGTGCCAGCTCATCAATCAAGGTATTGACGACGTCAGGGAGTGTTTCTTTGCTGTAACGCATGAAAAGTTCCTGCTTGATCAGCGGATAAATCAACGCTACCTGTCTGAGCAATTCACTGCGACTAATGCGGCGGTGATGCATAATAATACTGGTAATCAGGGATGGCAGGATCAATAAGTGCTGGATATTATTACGATAATAAGTCATCAATACCGCGCTTTCACGTGGCAGGATAATAATATCTCCCAGACTATCTTTCTCGACTTCAAACTTATTCATCATAAGAGCATGATCTAACAACTCTTCTGCGGTTTGGTTTGGCACTGTGATATCGTCAGTGTAAGGCACATTACGCAGTAATTGCAGATAGCAATCCAACTGCTCAATAAGTTGTTCACGAGTAAGTGCTCGCTGACGTGATGACAACAATGCTGTAGTGCATAAATTAATAGCATTAGCGGCGGCAGCATTATTGATATTGACCATAATATTGTCAGCCAGTTTACTGACTGTTGGCGTCAGCCATGTTGGACGCTGAGATTCTATTGGATCAATGGAATCACGCCACTCTGGTACATGCTGATTCAGGTATTGTGTCAACGGGATCGGTTCACCAAAATTCACGTAACCTTGTCCCAGATTACGTAATTTGCGCAACCCTCGAACCATCTGGAAAAAGCCTTCTTTTTCCTTGGTTGCACCGCGCAGCTCTTTGGCATATGTTGCCACTTCCATCACATGTTCATAACCGATATAGATCGGCACAATCGTGATTGGACGAGATTCTCCCCGCAGCATAGCTTGCAAGGTCATGGAGAGCGTCCCCGTTTTGGGATCAAGCAAACGACCAGTACGGGAGCGTCCTCCTTCGACAAAGTATTCAACCGAATAACCGCGGGTAAACAACTCACCGAGGTATTCACGAAAGATGGTTGAATAGAGCTTATTGCCTTTAAACGTACGGCGGATAAAGAACGCACCAAGACGACGGAATATCGGACCAGCAGGCCAGAAATTCAGGTTAATGCCCGCAGCAATGTGTGGTGGAACCAGCCCTTGGTGATAGAGCACATAAGAGAGCAGAAGATAGTCCATATGGCTGCGATGGCATGGAACATAAACCAGTTCATGACCATCCTGTGCCAACTGGCGAACTCGTTCGGCGTTATGAACATTGATGCCTTGATACAAACGGTTCCAGGTCCAACTTAAAACCCGATCGGTCAAGCGTACGGTTTCATAGGAGAAATTTGCAGCAATCTCTTCCAACATATTGATGGCGTTCTGCTTTGCCTTTTCGGGAGAGATTTTCTTGCTACGGGCTTCATCAGCAATCGCTTTTTCTATTGCTTTTGATGTCAGTAACTTGTTGAACAGATCCTGTCTGGCAGGCAAACGAGGCCCAACCGCCGCAAGACGCTGGCGGGAATAGTGCATCCGAGCCACACGGGCGAGTTTATTGGCGATGATATTATCTGTACCATGCTCGTCGGCCATACGGCGTAAAGACACAGGTGTGGAGAAACGGACAAAACTATCCCGTCCAAGCCATAAGATCGCAAAAAACTTCTGCACGCCATTTAGCAAGCGTAATTGTGGGGTTGTATGCCCTTCTTGCCCTTCGCGTCCTGGGGAACGGCCAAACATGACGGAAACGGGCACCATCTGGATATCCAGATCGGGATTATTGTGATGCAAGTCCAGATAAGAGTGGAAAATTCTCACAGATTCATGTTTTGGCGCATAACAACGGAACACACGTGGACCATTATCGATAAAGACACAACTGGGAAGCTGTGTATCACCAATTTCCAAAGGGTTCAACGGATCGGGCAGATCTTGCGCCAGACATTGTTGACGTAGAGTCAATAAGTCTGTTTTTGATCGATACGGCAGTATATACAAAATAGGCCGAGTCGTATCAAGACGCAGTTCTGCAATAGGATCCGTAGGGATTAGTTTACTTTTTACTAATAATTTTAGTGGTAAATTCAATAACTTATAATATATTTTACGCCAACCTGACATAACTGCTTTAAGCCTCTTGTTAGCAATGCATCGCAAGGATACCAGAAACAAGTTTTGAGATCTGTGTAAATAAGACAATAATAAGAGCTAAAAGTTATATATCCATACAATCATGAAGTTCATTAAAGAAATTTTTATGGCAAATCAATCAACAGGTTTAAGCCGTATCATTAAAGCGGCTGGGTATTCGGTGAAAGGAATCAAGGCTGCATGGCAAAATGAAGCGGCATTTCGGCAGGAAGCAATTGCTGCCATACTTGCGATCATTATTGCATTTTCTTTAGATTTTGGCTTACATGAGAGACTCCTCCTGATTGGCTCTGTTATGCTGGTGGTCATTGTCGAAATCCTCAATAGTGCCATAGAAGCAGTCGTGGATCGCGTCGGTAGT
This sequence comes from Xenorhabdus ehlersii, assembly GCF_003610465.1. Taxonomy (GTDB): domain Bacteria; phylum Pseudomonadota; class Gammaproteobacteria; order Enterobacterales; family Enterobacteriaceae; genus Xenorhabdus; species Xenorhabdus ehlersii. The sequence continues at coordinate 28,289 of NZ_RAQI01000008.1, forward strand.
GAATATCATGAATTATCAGGTCGAGCGAAAGATATGGGGTCTGCAGCTGTGTTGCTTACCATACTTTTGGCGTTGTTTATTTGGGGAATGATCTTTTGGTCGCATTTTATGCACTGAGGTAGTGTGTGTTTTCATCAGATACGTTATTTAGCTGCTTTTACATGCTGACAGGTTCCCAATTCGACTTTACCTGTATATACTCACAGTCTGACTGTATAAACAAACAGGGGGCGAAATGAAAGCATTAACTGCCAGGCAGCAGCAAGTCTATGACTTGGTGCGTGATCATATTTCGCAAACGGGTATGCCACCAACACGTGCTGAAATTGCAGCGCGACTTGGTTTTCGTTCACCTAACGCAGCAGAAGAGCATTTAAAGGCACTTGCGCGTAAAGGGGTGATAGAGATTATCTCTGGTGCGTCCAGAGGTATCCGTTTGCTGCTTGAAGAAGATGAAGGGGCAGGATTGCCGTTGATCGGTCGTGTTGCTGCTGGGGAACCACTACTGGCTCAGGAACACATCGAAAGTCACTATAAGGTTGATCCTGAATTATTCAAACCAAGCGCTGACTTTCTGTTACGTGTCAGTGGGATGTCCATGAAAGACATTGGGATTATGGACGGAGATTTACTGGCTGTACATAAAACACAGGATGTTCATAATGGGCAAGTCATTGTGGCGCGCATTGAAGATGAAGTCACAGTAAAACGCTTCAAACAAACAGGAAATAAAATTGAACTGATTGCTGAAAATCCGGAATTTAAACCCATTGTTGTTGATTTGAGCGAGCAGAATTTCACTATTGAAGGATTGGCAGTCGGCGTTATTCGTAGCGGGGACTGGTTCTGATTGTAAAGGCGGATAATTGCAGTTTGCCATTCTGGGGCGGTCATTTTTCCCAGAACCCGTTAAACTTAAGTTTAACGGGAACTTGAAAAATATAAGATTATATTAGCTATGACCGCCTCATTGCCCAATTTGGCTTCGAGTGTTTTTTCTTATTTCTTTTTATTTTCTTCAACCGAATGATTGTGCTGGCATATATCGCGCTCTGTACAGGATTCAATCTCATGGCAGGAAGAACACATGCCATGCACTTCTATCACGCTATTTCGCAAATGAAATCCCGTACCTTGCGCTAACTGTTGAATAGCTGATTCAATATCCTTTGCATCCTTTTCGGTTACTGAACCACAAAATTCACAGATAAACATTGCCGAAGTATGGTATGGCTCTTCAAAATGATGGCAAAGCACATAGCTATTTGTAGATTCTATTTTGTGAATAAAACCTTGTTCAAGCAGAAACTCCAATCCACGATAAACGGTTGGAGGCTTGGCTTGTGGCTCGACTTCACGCAATAAATCCAGCAAATCATAAGCGCTTATCGCGCTAGGCTGTTCAGTGATTAAACGAAGAATTTCAAGGCGTTGAGGTGTCAAACGAACCCCTCTTGACAGGCAGATTGTTTCAGCCTGTGCCAGTAACTTTTTTTGATTGATAGTTTTCATTACACCTCTCACACCTAACACGATGCTAATGACTTTAATGTTATCATGTTTTTTAACCTGAGAGTGGGATCGATATGATGTTCAGTTCTCGTCTGATGTGTAACATACCTGTGAAGAAAAGTGGTTAACTTGTCATGATGGGATACTTGAAAATAAAATTAATCCGTGGATAAGAACAATAAAATGGGCTGAAAAACGGAGAAAATAAAACTGAAAATATTGGATAATATCTGAGGGTTTAAGTTAATTTATCTGGATAATTATATTGAAAATTAAAATTATATGTTGTTTGAATATGTCACTCTTCATAATTAACACTGTAAATAGTATTCTCCATTACTAATATTAGGCATGGTTTATAATGATTAATAATAAAAGCGGTTTATTCTAATGGTTCTACTTAGGAAAGAAAAAGATTTTAACATTAAAGAATTCAAAATACATCTTACTTAATTAATGGATTAAAAATGAAAGAATTATTGCAAAACCACCCGAATAATAGAAGGTTTCCTGTTAATGGTTTTCGGATAATCAAAAATATCCTCAAGGAAAGAAAAAGTGTGACATTTCTTAAGCCTATTCAGGCAGTTGGTTTAAGTGCTCTTTATATTGCAACACTTTTGTTAGGGATATTATCGACCGGAATAACGATACTGATCTTTGATGATAATAACGTATCTTCAAAGGGATATATACTTTGGGCTAGCTTGATTGGCTTGAGCTTACTTGGTATATATCTCTCCACTTACAGTTTCCAACGCATCAAAAATCTCCCTATTACCGAACAGAAACGTTATTACTTACAGGCAAAGTATTCTGTTTTGCCGGAAGAAAAGCGTCAGGCATTGCGTTTGCATATCGTTAGTTGTTATTACGATGGTTTTTGGACAGAAACATTAGAACATTACCCTTTAAAAAGCCGTGTTTCTCGCGATAATTACCAATACCGTATCTTGCCCTTATCTGATGCAGAGCCTCATCAGTCTCAAGTCTATACAGATTGGGGAATACTTAATGAAAAAGATTATTGGAAAGTACTGCATGACTTATGGGCAGGAATGCACTCAGAGCGTTTTGCGGTTGATGCGGTTTTTACCGATGGAGAAATGTTTAAGGTACTTGGCAGTTTAATTGAAGAGCCAGAGGAATATGTACAGCAATGTTCTCGATCAATTAATGAACGTCCGCCCGTTTTACTTTGGGGATTTGATCTCTGGCGAGCGATTGTTTTGAGCCGAAATTGTTTTGCTGCGGGTTATATTAGTGAAGAAACGGCGTGGAAAAATATACTAAAAACAGCCGATTATGTTTATGAAATTTTTGGCAGCTTCGATGAATTCCACACGAATTATCGGTTAGGTAATGCCTATTGGAGCCGGAATTTTGACACAGCGAAAGGACGCCTGAAAGCGTTTTGGTTTTATAAGGAACATTGTGACTGGCCGATGGCTCAATTACCTTGGCCAAACCCGAAAGGTATCTTTATGGAACAATATATGAAAGATGGTTTTGCTAATGCGGTCAATTCCATATTGCGCGATCAACAAATGGAAGATTCACTCGACGACGAAGTCATGGATGAGGATAGTAGCCATACTGCAATTCGTGTATTGCATTAATAACATGTAGGGATAGGTATGTATACTATATGGCACAAAGGAACGATTTAAAAAAATAATATGAGTACAAACATGGCAATATATGAATTAACACAGGATAGGTTAATAGAAGTTGAAATGACTTCATTTGAGGCAGAGAAGCTGAAAGAACGACAAGACATTCAGCGTCTTTTAAAATCACAAATTGGAGCCATTAGTCCAGATACATTAGTGATTGCAGAAGAATATAGTCATTTTGTTGGTTCTAATCGCCGCCTTGATTTACTTGGTATCGATAAGTCTGCCAATCTCGTCGTCATAGAGCTTAAGCGGGATGACGATGGTGGTCATATGGAACTTCAGGCGATTCGGTACGCAGCTATGGTTTCGAATCTAACGTGGGAGCAGGCTGTTAGTGCCTACAGGGAATTTTTGAGTCAAACGGGACAGGATATTGATGCTGAAAGTTCGTTGTTGGATTTTCTGGCCTGGGACTCTCCACAGCATAGTGATTTTGCTAAAGAAACACGTATCGTTTTAGCTGCTTTTGGTTTTTCTAAAGAGATTACGACATCGGTTTTGTGGATGAATGATATAGGAATGGATATAACTTGTGTTCGTCTTCAACCTTTTCGAGTAAATGAAAAACTTTTATTGAATGTTGAGCAAATTATTCCTCTTCCCGAAGCGGTAGATTACCAGATAAAGGTACGCCATAAAAATCGGGAAAAGAGAGTTGTTAGCAATGAAAAAGATCACTCATCACTTAATCTGTATGTTAATGGAATACCTTACCAGCAAGGATTCCGTAAGTCAGATATTGGTTTTTATACAGTTAAAGCACTTGAGGAGCATCAATTAATTGATGAGTCTGGTTTTAGCTATCTCCGAAATAATAAAGCTTGTTCGTTTCAATTGCTGAAAAAATATGAAGAAATTAAAGGAACTGGAGATAAATACAAAAAATATCGCACTCAGTTAGAGCCTGAGTTTGATTATCAAGGTGAGGGGTACTACATCGCTCGAAATTGGAGCCTTTCTAGTACAAATCGATTTATTAATGAAATTCAAGAGAAATTCTCGTCACTACACTTTGAATGGAGCTAATTCAAGTATTCATTTTTGGTTGAGTTTGAAGCGATCCTTTTCGCTCTGTATAATCGCTCGCCTTGGATAATTTGGGGGGAGTTTGTGCTCCCCCCTTAATATCTCCTAATGGCTGAATAAGCCGAAATAAACCAGAATATAAAGTGGCGATATCGGCGCTATCTTTTTGATTTTTAAACGAGGTTTGTGATATGCACCCATCATCCCGCTTCTCCGTTGCGCCCATGCTCGACTGGACTGACCGCCATTGTCGTTACTTTCATCGTTTATTGAGTAAGGAAGCGCTGCTTTACACGGAAATGGTTACAACGGGGGCGATTATTCATGGCAAAGGGGATTATCTGGCCTATAACGAGCAAGAGCATCCATTGGCACTGCAATTGGGGGGCAGTGATCCTCAGGCATTAGCACAGTGTGCTAGGATCGCGCAGGAAAGAGGCTATAATGAGATCAATCTGAATGTGGGTTGTCCTTCTGATCGTGTGCAGAATGGCCGTTTTGGTGCTTGCCTGATGGGAGAAGCAGCGCTGGTAGCTGATTGTATTAAAGCAATGCAGGATATAGTGGATATTCCTGTTACCGTTAAAACCCGCATCGGAATTGATGAACAGGATAGCTACGAGTTTCTGTGTGATTTCATTGATACTGTCGTGAAAAACAGCGATTGCGATAATTTTATTATCCATGCACGTAAAGCGTGGCTGTCTGGTTTAAGCCCGAAAGAAAACCGTGAAATTCCACCTTTAGATTACCCGCGAGTCTATCAATTGAAACGGGATTTCCCTCAATTGACGCTTTCAATTAATGGCGGCATTAAATCACTGGAAGAAGCCAAACAACATTTGCAGTATATGGATGGTGTGATGGTTGGGCGAGAGGCCTACCAAAATCCATCTATTCTGGCACATGTAGATCATGAATTGTTCGACCAAACAGTTCCAGTGACCAATACGGTTGAGGCCGTTAAAGCGTTTTATCCTTATATCGAACAAGAACTATCCAAAGGCACTTATTTAGGGCATATCACCCGCCATATTTTAGGCATTTTCCAGGGGATACCTGGGGCACGTCAGTGGCGTCGTCATTTAAGTGAAAACGCCCATAAGCAGGGCGCTGATATTATGGTTGTTGAAAAAGCGTTGAAAATGGTGACAGAGCGGATGTAAATCCGCTCAGGAATTTTGTCTGAAATTATGGAATCAATAAGTTGGAACCGTGGGTTGCACGGTTTTCCAGCGTCTGGTGTGCTCTTACTGCTTCTCTCAATGGAAATTTCTGGTTTTCTGGTACATCCACATTGATTTTGCCGCTGGCAATTAAAGCAAACAATGTCTTGCTGGCTTCTGCCAACTCTTCGCGGGTGGTGATATAGTCATTAAGAGAAGGGCGGGTGAGAAACAGTGAACCTTTCTGATTGAGGATACCCAAATTTACTCCAGTTACCGGCCCTGAAGCGTTACCAAAACTGACCATCAAACCTTGTCGTTTCAGGCAATCCAGTGAATCCAGCCATGTCTCTTTACCAACAGAATCGTATACGACACCAACTTTTTCTCCGCCAGTAATAGCCAGGACACGTTCCACAATATTCTCGCGACGATAGTTGATGGTTTGCCATGCTCCTGCTGCTTTGGCGAGTGCCGCTTTTTCATCTGAACCTACTGTGCCAATCAATTTCGCACCCAATGCTTTTGCCCATTGGCAGGCAATCAAACCAACACCACCAGCGGCAGCATGAAATAGAATTGTTTCTCCTGGCAGGAGCTTATGTGTTAAATTGAACAGATAATAAACAGTCAGACCTTTTAAAAATGACGCAGCAGCTTGTTCGAACGAGATCTCATCCGGCAACAGCGCTAATTTACTTTCAGAAACGTTGTGTATTTCACTGTAAGCACCTAAGGCTGACTGGGCATAAACCACACGATCACCGACTTTAATTGATGTCACATTGGAGCCAACTTTAGTGACAATGCCTGCGGCTTCTGTTCCCAAGCCACAGGGCAGGCTGGCGGGTGGATATAAGCCACTGCGTATGTAGGTATCGATATAATTAATGCCGATAGCTTTGTTTGCGACTTGTACTTCATCGGGAGCAAGGTCAGCAGGTGTAAATTCACAATATCGGAGTACTTCTGGGCCGCCAATAGCGGATAATTCGATGTGTTTTGCCATGGTAACTCTCTCATTATGTTAGAAATATTGGGAACAGCCTCGCACGTTTGCAATGAAATAGCTGTAAATAGCGTTAATGTATCTGAAATCATTACAGACTATATATAATTACTCAAGGCTGTTTTCATGGCGTATACTGATACCCTATTTCGTTTTTTGTTTAGTGGATTGATGCGATATACATGGCTGGAAAAAAACCAACTAACAACAGTATGGCTGAACCAAAAGATCGCCAAGTGGAAGGGCTGAAACTTCCACCACACTCTTTGGAAGCAGAGCAATCCGTGTTAGGCGGTTTGATGCTGGATAATGAACGTTGGGATAGTGTATCCGAACGGGTTACCAGCAATGACTTTTTTAGCCGACCACACAGGCGTATTTTCTCTGAAATGCAGCGTTTGCTCGAAACAGGCAAACCTATCGACCTGATCACATTATCGGAATCTCTTGAACAGAATGGCGAACTCGATAATGTCGGAGGGTTTGCCTATCTTGCTGAATTGTCGAAAAATACCCCAAGTGCCGCGAATATCAATGCTTATGCTGATATTGTCCGAGAACGTGCGGTAGTACGCGATATGATCGCGGTAGCCAATGAAATTGCCGATGCAGGATATGATCCACAAGGGCGAACCAGCGAAGAGCTGTTGGATTTGGCTGAATCACGTGTATTCCAGATCGCAGAAAATCGGGCAAATAAAGACGAGGGCCCGAAAGGCATTGAACAGATCTTGGAAGAAACCGTTGAACGAATTGAGCAACTCTATCAGCGCCCGCATGATGGCGTAACAGGCGTTTCTACCGGCTATCAAGATCTGGATAAGAAAACAGCAGGATTGCAAAAATCAGATTTAGTTATCGTAGCGGCGCGTCCTTCAATGGGTAAAACGACTTTTGCGATGAACCTGTGTGAAAACGCGGCAATGATGCAGGATAAGCCTGTTTTGATTTTCAGCCTTGAGATGCCAGGCAATCAGATTATGATGCGTATGCTGGCGTCCCTGTCCCGCGTAGACCAAACACGTATTCGTACTGGTCAGCTTGATGATGAGGATTGGGCTCGAATTTCCAGCACGATGGGAATTTTGCTGGAAAAACGCAATATGTATATCGATGACTCATCCGGTTTGACGCCAACAGAAGTACGTTCCCGTGCGCGACGAGTTTTCCGCGAACACGGTGGGCTCAGTTTGATTATGATCGACTACCTGCAATTGATGCGAGTACCTTCTTTATCTGACAACCGAACACTGGAAATAGCGGAAATATCCCGCTCACTGAAAGCACTGGCAAAAGAACTTCAGGTGCCGGTTGTTGCGCTCTCCCAGCTTAACCGTAGTTTGGAACAGCGAGCCGATAAGCGTCCGGTTAACTCTGATCTGCGTGAATCAGGCTCTATCGAACAGGATGCTGATTTGATCATGTTTATCTATCGTGACGAGGTTTATCACGATAATAGTGAACTGAAAGGAGTGGCGGAAATCATTCTTGGTAAACAGCGTAACGGCCCTATAGGCACAGTAAGGCTGACATTTAATGGTCAATGGTCACGATTCGATAATTATGCTGGGCCGAGTTACAGTGACGAATAAATCCAAGTGCCTATCGTTCGTGTTCAAATGACTTCAATAATCAGCATCGAAGATAGGCTGTTATTATCAAACCTGACTGAAAAATTATAAAAAGGGGATGGAATGAAAGCGGCAACTGCTGTTATCGACCGCCGCGCTCTGCGACACAATTTGCAACAGGTGAGAGTACAAGCTCCTGATAGTAAACTAATTGCAGTTGTGAAAGCAAACGCCTATGGACATGGTTTATTAGAAACTGCGTACACAATGGAAGATGCTGATTGCTTTGGTGTCGCTCGTATTGGGGAAGCGTTTGCCCTGCGCAGTGGCGGGATCGTCAAGCCAATCTTGCTATTAGAAGGTTTTTTTGAAGCGGCGGATCTCCCCGTTTTAGTCGTCAATCATATTGAAACCGTGGTGCATAGCATTGAGCAGCTTGAAATATTGGAGCAGGCGGATTTGTCCCATCCGATTAAAGTGTGGATGAAACTCGATACAGGAATGCACCGTCTGGGTATCAGGATCGATGAAGCAGATGCATTTTATCAACGTCTGAGCCGCTGTCGTAATGTTGAGCAACCCGTTAATATCATCAGTCATTTTAGCCGTGCAGATGAGCCTACAATTGAAACGACCCAGCAACAAATTGAGCGCTTTATGGCATTTATTGTGGATAAAGCTGGCGAGAAATCCATCTCTGCATCAGGGGGGATTTTATTATGGCCAAAGGCGCATTTGGACTGGGTTCGTCCCGGCATCATGATGTATGGTGCTTCACCAATGGCAGATAAAACCGCTGCCGATTTTAATTTACTCCCTGCTATGACACTCAAATCCAGCTTAATCGCCGTACGTAAACACAAAGCGGGGGAAGCGGTAGGATATGGAGGTACGTGGAGCAGTGAACGAGACACATGTCTTGGCGTTGTGGCAATGGGATATGGTGATGGCTATCCCCGCAGTGCACCTGTCGGTACGCCAGTATTTATCAATGGTCGGGAAGTGCCACTTGTTGGTCGTGTATCTATGGATATGATTACTGTGGATCTGGGACCAACATGCCAGGATAAAGTTGGGGATGAAGTTATCCTTTGGGGGAATGCCCTGCCAGTTGAAAAAATTGCGGAGCATTCGGGGATCAGCGCATATGAGCTGATTACGAAACTGACCTCACGTGTTGCGATGGAATATCTAGACGAATAATCAGGGTAAGTTATATTGTCTTTTATCTCATCTTTTGTATCACTTGTAGCAGGGAATATAACGTCATGTTTCAAAATGTTGATGCGTACGCGGGCGATCCTATCCTGTCGTTAATGGAAGAATTTAAAAACGATCCCCGCACAGAAAAAATTAATTTGGGCATCGGGCTGTATTACGATGAACAGGGAATAACCCCAAAATTGCAGGCTGTTGCAACTGCTGAAGAACAAATGAAGGCTTTGCCACAGTCTGCTTCTCTTTACCTCCCAATGGAAGGATTGCTTGCCTATCGCACGGCAGTTCAGGAATTGCTGTTTGGCAAAGAGCACTCACTGTTAAATCAGCAACGTATTGCCACCATTCAAACATTGGGTGGCTCCGGCGCATTAAAAGTAGGGGCTGATTTTTTACACCGTTATTTCCCTGATTCTGAAGTATGGTGCAGTGATCCGACGTGGGAAAATCATGCCGCTATTTTTGCCGGAGCAGGCATCAAAGTGAATTATTACCCTTATTTTGATGATAAAACCAAAGGGGTAAAATTTGACGAAATGCTGGCAACATTCAAGCAATTACCAACAAAAAGTATTATTTTGATGCATCCTTGTTGCCATAACCCAACGGGTTCTGATCTCACCAATGACCAATGGGATCAGGTGATTCAGGTTGCGAAAGAGCGGGAATTGCTTCCTTTCCTTGATATCGCTTATCAGGGATTTGCCGATGGCATGGAAGAAGATGCTTACGCAATCCGTGCAATGGCAAATGCGGGGCTGCCTTGTTTGGTCAGCAACTCATTCTCGAAAATTTTCTCGCTGTATGGTGAGCGCGTTGGTGGTTTATCGGTTATCAGTGATGATGCAAAAGTAACTGAGTGTGTCTTGGGACAATTGAAAGCAGCGGTGCGCCGCATTTACTCCAGCCCTCCAAATTTTGGGGCGCAGATTGTTGCTAGGGTGTTAAGTAACCCCGAATTAAAAAACCAATGGTTGGATGAGGTTGAACGGATGCGCTTGCGTATTCTGGAAATGCGGACAGTATTGGTAAATGCCCTACAACAGGCACTGCCAGAGAAGAACTTTGATCATTTACTGAAACAGCGTGGAATGTTCAGTTATACCGGATTCAGTCAGGCACAAGTTGATAGATTACGTGAAGAATTTGGTGTCTATCTGGTCGGTTCTGGCCGCGTTTGCATGGCTGGCGTGAATTATCACAACGTGCAACGCATTGCGGAGGCGTTTGCTGCGGTGAGTCAGTAATTTTATTGCCTGCACGCAAAGAAAATTAGAAAAACGATTGATAATTACAATTGTTAACCATTCCAAGCCGTTCAGTGAGCGGCTTTATAGAATATCTCGTATAATGAGATGAAGTGGTCTGCCATATTACAGTTATGGCTACTGTAGCCAAAAATAGAAGATTTTTATTGGTTATTTGTGGTCCAAGCCTGTTCGTTGTGTCAATTTATTACAGATTCATATACAGTAGCCACCTGAAATTTTAATACTTTCCTGTGACTTCAATATTAAACTCAATCGAATATCTAACTTAACTTTTTCCCATGAAAAGGTTAACTGAATGGAAATAAATAAAATGTAATACCAACTCTTGAACTCTTTCATCAGTTATTCAGATGAATATTAATCTGTAAAAGCACTATTGTTTTTATTGGGATAATTATCAAAAGAGTTAACGCATTATGGATATGCAATCAAGAAAGTATGGTAGAACGTTCCATTACCCGTTCTCGCCAGGCACGACTAGTGATGATCGTATTAATCATCATTGGTGGCACGATATGAAAAAAATTAAGCAGCTTATTTATACCGAAAAGTTGGATGGTGAGAATAATTGTTTGAATCGCTATGGTGTATTTGCCCGTTCACATGCTGCACCAACACAATCGGCATGGACCCAACAAATTCGTCAGCGTTGGCAGTTGCTTAAAGATGATTTAGGTGATATCGAGATCTTTGGTGAAAATCTTTATGCCATTCACTCCATTGAATATCGCCATCTTGAAGAATATTTCTTTGTGTTTGCTGTGCGTATTAAAGATTATTGGCTCAGTTGGGAAGACGTTAAATTTTATGCTGCATTATTCGATTTTCCGACTGTGCCTGAAATCAATCTTCCTGAAATACAGAACGAATCGGCATTTATGCAAAATATTATTGAAACGGCAAAGCAGGGGAGTTGCTTTTCTTCGTTGGATACACAAACAGGGAAGCCATGCTCAATGGAAGGCATTGTCAGCCGAGATGCAGGCGAGTATTTGGTGACTGATTTTCCGCATCATGTTTTTAAATATGTACGAAAAAATCACGTCAAGACGAATATTCATTGGAAGCGGCATTGGCAAAGGGCACCTTTATATTTCGAGCATCTTTCTGGTTCAGATAGATATAGTGAAAAAGGAGAAAGGGAATGAATTGGGTATTCAGCCACCATAAATCATGGGATTATTTATCTTCAGCTTTCTCTTTTATCACTGATATGGAGGGGGTTCAACAAGATCCTATTCATCATGCCGAAGGTGATGTTGCGATCCACACTCAAATGGTATTGACTGCATTGGCGCAATTGCCTGAATATTCATTATTGGTTCCAGAAGAACAGGAAATTCTTTGGGCGGCAGCATTGTTACACGATGTAGAGAAACGCAATACGACGCGGGTAAATTGGGATGGGCGCATTATTTCTCCGGGACACGCGCGCAAGGGAGAGTTAACAACCAGGCAAATTCTGTTTCAGCAAATACCAACGCCATTTGCAATACGGGAACAGATAGCTGCGCTTGTACGTTTTCATGGCTTACCATTGTGGTTAATGGAAAAGCCTAACCCACAAAAGGTATTATTGGCAGCATCATTACGTGTCGATACTTATTTACTCGCCTTATTGGCAAAAGCGGATGTATTGGGACGCATATGCCATGATGTACAGGAATTGTTGGGACGTATTGAACTATTTGAACTTTACTGCCGTGAACAAGGCTGCTGGAGGGAGGCACGGGTATTTTCTTCCAGCGATGCTCGTTTCCATTATTTTTCTACGGAGAGTGAACAACCCAATTATCAGCCTTATGATAACTATGGCAGTCAGGTAACTTTGTTGTGTGGATTACCGGGCATGGGTAAAGACCATTTTATCCAGCGGCATGGTGAAGGCATGCCCGTGATTAGCTTGGATATGATTCGTCGCAAGCACCAAATTAGCCCGGAAGATAAGAGTGCCAATGGTTGGGTTGTACAGCAAGCAAAGCAGCAAGCCAGAAATAAGTTACGTGGTGGGCAAGATTTTGTTTGGAATGCTACAAATTTGACAAGGCAGATGCGCCAGCAACTGATCAAATTGTTTGTGAGTTATGATGCCAGAGTTAGGCTTGTTTATATTGAACAAGACTATCAACTCTGGCGGCAACAGAATCGCAATCGTCAATATGCTGTACCGGATAAAGTGATGGATCGGATGCTTAGTAAGTTGGAGGTTCCGACACCTGAAGAGGCGCATGAAGTCTGCTATTTCGTTGATTCGAAGATGTTAAATCGATAACTGCGGAATATGTTGCTGGGGATTTTGGTGAAAAGAAGCTGATTGAAAACATTCAGTTGAAAAAAACAGAAGGCGGCTGGAATATATGCGGCCTTCTGTTTTAATGGTTCAATATAAATAAAGATTACTTTTGCAATAACTGATAGAACGCTGGGTTGTCATCACATTGCCCGCCACCACATTCTAGTATGGTGGAAACCAGATTGGCTGCAATCAAAAATGCGAACAATCCCATGACAATTTTACCTAATGTTGGTGGTGTGTATCTTGCTGAATCAACATTGCCTGCTTTCAGAGGCATGAGAGCTGCGATGGCAATAATAGTCAGAATAGATAGAATTGCAGCCCAGGTATAAAAATGCAGGCCGAAGAAAGTTGAACCATATCCCATATCTCCCGGCATGATATGGAGAGAAACCTGACGCATGGCAATGAAACCAGTCACAATACAGCCAAGCAGTGAAAGGCTATAATGGGCATTTTTTATGCCGAAATAAATATTAAACAAAAATCCAAAACCAATCATGATAATGCCTGCTCGCTGCAATAAACATAATGGGCAAGGAAGTTCAAAGCGTGCTAATTGATAATAAAATGCGACTATCAAAACCACACTAATACCGAACAGGCCCAGAATATTTAAGGCCATTGCAAGGTTAATATTACGCGGTGCTGACATTGTATTATTCATTACGATCCCCTATTAGAAAGAAAGGTTCAATGCATCAGTTGCATGATATTTAAACCAAAATACCGTGATGATGAATAAAGCAAACCAAAGGGTATACGTCAGCTTTTTCTTACCGGTAATGACGGTGATGATGATAACAAGCGCAATTAAGAACGGTAAAAACATATACATGTTTAATCTCCATTATAAGTTTAAAGCATATGTAATGCTATTATGGCATTAATGCTCCGGCAATGTGAGCATCAATAATATTAGATCAACAATACAATACTAATTCACGAAAGATTGTTTCACCTGATTTGACTGTAAGAAAAGGCTTTATTGCCCGTAGTAAATTGAATTTGATTAATAATTGGCTAGAGAATAAATAATAAACTCCCCACGGTGTGAGGAGAATTATAGATAATTTAGTTTTAAAATTAATAAATTAATCTCGTTCAAGTATTGGTTTCAAAAAACGAGCAGTGTGAGATTTATCACATTGAATGACTTCTTCTGGAGTTCCTGATACCAATATTTCACCGCCACCGTTACCACCTTCAGGGCCAAGGTCGACAATCCAGTCAGCGGTTTTAATTACATCCAGATTATGTTCGATGACGACAATAGTATTTCCTTGATCCCGCAATTGGTGCAGAACGGACAGTAGTTGCTGAATATCGGCGAAATGCAGGCCGGTTGTTGGCTCATCAAGGATATACAGTGTCTGGCCTGTACCCCGTTTAGATAATTCCCGTGCCAGTTTTACCCGTTGAGCTTCCCCGCCAGAAAGTGTCGTTGCAGATTGCCCCAGACGAATATAGGAAAGACCGACATCTATCAAAGTTTGCAACTTACGGGAAAGAGCAGGAACGGCATCAAAAAACTCACGAGCCTCTTCGATGGTCATATTCAGCACTTCATTAATATTCTTGCCCTTATATTTGATTTCCAGCGTTTCGCGATTGTAACGCTTGCCCTTACATTGATCGCAAGGCACATAAACATCAGGCAAGAAATGCATCTCAACTTTAATGACCCCATCGCCCTGACAGGCTTCGCAACGTCCGCCCTTGACGTTGAAGCTGAAACGCCCCGGTGTATAACCACGGGCACGGGACTCAGGAACGCCAGAGAATAACTCTCTGACAGGCGTAAATATACCAGTATAAGTGGCAGGATTTGAGCGCGGGGTTCTGCCAATCGGGCTTTGGTCGATATCGATCACTTTGTCAAAGTGCTCAAGACCCTGGATATCGATATAAGGAGCCGGATTAATATTTGTTGCTCCATTTAACTGACGCTGTGCAATAGGGAACAACGTATCATTGATCAACGTTGATTTGCCGGAACCAGAAACCCCTGTGATGCAAGTAAACAGGCCAACAGGTAAATTTAATGTCACCTTTTTCAAGTTATTGCCTTTTGCACCAATCAATTTCAGCATTTTATCTGGATTAGCAGGCACGCGCTGCTCTGGAATAGCAATTTTACGTTCACCACTGAGGAATTTTCCTGTGAGCGATTTTGGGCTTTCCATGATAGCGGTAATCGTTCCTTCGGCAACAATCTCGCCACCATGTACGCCCGCTCCTGGCCCGATATCAATAATATGGTCAGCCGCACGGATAGCATCTTCGTCATGTTCGACAACGATAACTGTGTTGCCCAAATTGCGCAGGTGCAGCAATGTTTCCAGCAAACGCTCATTATCCCTTTGATGCAGGCCAATGGAAGGCTCATCCAGCACATACATCACACCGACAAGACCTGCACCAATCTGGCTCGCCAAACGGATACGCTGGGCTTCCCCACCTGAAAGAGTTTCTGCCGAACGGGAGAGTGTCAGGTAATTTAATCCAACATTAACCAAGAATTTCAGGCGGTCACGGATCTCTTTCAGGACTTTTTCGGCAATTTGGGCGCGTTGTCCACTCAGTTTTATATTTTGGAAAAACGCCATCGCATGACCGATGCTGAAATCCGAAATTTGTGGCAGCGTAGTATCTTCGATAAAGACATAACGTGCTTCCTTACGCAATCGTGTTCCGTCGCAGGAAATGCAAGATCGATTGCTGATATATTTTGCCAACTCTTCCCGTACTGCGGTGGATTCTGTCTCTTTATAGCGGCGTTCCATATTATGCAGCACACCTTCGAACGGATGGTGACGAACCGTCACATCACCACGATCATTGGTATATTTAAATTCGATTGATTCTTTACCTGAACCGTATAAAACCACTTTCTGAATGGTTGGGGTTAATTGATTAAACGGTGTTTCGATATCGAATTTGTAGTGTTCTGCCAGTGATCTCAGCATCTGGAAGTAATAGAAATTACGGCGATCCCAACCACGGATCGCACCTCCGGCAAGGGAGATACCTTCATTCTGGACAACTCGTTCCGGGTCAAAAAATTGCTGAACCCCTAATCCATCACAAGTAGGGCAAGCACCAGCGGGATTGTTGAAGGAAAAAAGACGAGGTTCCAACTCGCTCATACTATAGCCACAGATTGGACAGGCAAAATTGGCGGAGAAAACCAGTTCTTCGGCCTGTGTATCATCCATATTGGCAATGACGGCAGTACCACCGGAAAGCGCCAATGCAGTTTCGAATGATTCCGCTAATCGCTGGGCGAGGTCAGTACGCACTTTAAAACGGTCGATGACGACTTCGATAGTGTGTTTTTTCTGTAATTCGAGTTTTGGTGGATCGGAAAGGTCACACACTTCACCATCAATACGGGCGCGGATATAGCCTTGTGCAGCGAGATTATCCAGCAGTTTGGTATGTTCGCCCTTACGTTCGTTGACGACGGGAGCCAGTAACATCAGACGTTGGCCTTCTGGCAGCGCCAAGACGTTATCTACCATCTGGCTGATCGTTTGCGCCGCCAGCGTGATATTGTGGTCAGGACAGCGTGGTTCACCTACTCGTGCAAATAGCAGACGGAGATAATCGTGAATTTCAGTTATCGTTCCCACCGTAGAGCGTGGGTTATGGGAAGTAGACTTTTGTTCAATGGAAATGGCTGGGGATAGCCCCTCAATATGATCGACATCCGGTTTTTCCATCAGCGACAAAAACTGGCGTGCATAGGCTGAGAGGGATTCAACATAGCGACGTTGCCCTTCCGCATACAGGGTATCGAAAGCTAAAGATGACTTACCGGAGCCAGATAGCCCAGTAATGACTATCAGCTTGTCACGGGGAATTATTAAATTGATATTCTTAAGATTATGGGTGCGGGCGCCCCGAACTTCGATGTTATCCATATCTACTTCCCAGATTATTGATAGAGCAAAACTCATAAACGCGTTATTATTGCACAAACATTGCTGAGCGGATATACAGTATTTAATAGGCAATCGTGTTGTAATCATGACAATGTAAAGTACGATGCGCTTCGCAAAGTATAATATAACGGCTCTCTGTTTAAACTTATCCCTCGCATGGTAAACTACTTTGCTTATAATTAGAGAAATCCGTTTTTAGCAAAATTCATTTCATCAGGAGTATTTCCAATGGCCAGCAGAGGCATAAACAAAGTTATTTTAGTGGGTAATTTGGGACAGGACCCAGAAGTTCGCTATATGCCGAATGGCGGTGCAGTTACCAACATTACTCTGGCAACGTCTGAGAGCTGGCGTGATAAGCAAACCGGTGAGATGAGAGAAAAAACTGAATGGCATCGTGTCGTGTTTTTCGGCAAATTGGCAGAAGTCGCCGGTGAGTATCTGCGCAAAGGTTCCCAAGTTTATATTGAAGGTTCTTTGCAGACCCGCAAATGGCAGGATCAGAACGGTCAGGATCGTTACACCACGGAAATTGTAGTCAATCCTATCGGTGGGGTAATGCAGATGCTGGGCAACCGCAGTGGCGCAGCCCAGGATGCGCCAACACAAGGCGGTTGGGGGCAACCACAGCAGCCGCAAGCTTCTCAGCAATTCAGTGGCGGTGCTCCATCTCGTCCAGCGCAGTCTCCTATGCCACAGAGCAATGAACCACCAATGGATTTCGATGATGATATTCCATTCTGAGTGGACTGAAAAAGCGGCTTGATATCTGGTCAGAGCTAGTCGTTATTTTGCAATCTGTAGTCGTTTAAATTTGATCTGGCAATTGTTCGTTTTGTTTCAGTGATTGTCAGATCAAGTCTGAGTCAATACACATAGATTCGTTAGTACACAATCGTGCAGCAAACTTACTGTGAGCTGGAGTTCTTGCTGGCGATTTAGCCAATCTTCTTCATACCCTCGCAAATAGGTCTCCCGCGCATCGGTTAAAACTGTGGCCTGTATAGCTGGAAGACGAGCAGCCGCCCAATCGGCAGCAATATCCTTAGGGACAAACTCTCCAGTCACTAATGTCCGCCACATACGCGCCAGCGTTAGCAGAACATTGCGTTCATCTCCCTGTAGCGTCTCAATTAAATTCGGCAGGATATCCTTAATAGCTCGGTGAATGTCTGATTTCGGAACAGCTGGTAGAAGACTGCTTGCGTTAGGGCCGACCAGAGGTATTGCTTCCTGTCGTGATTGAGCCAACACCAAGGTAAGTTCTGGATCACAAACCGGCTTGGGAATTTCTCCCACCTCATATTCGTGACGTAGCCACTCGCCGTAAATGAATTCACTCCGGGCAGGGTAAAGCGATGCGGCGAGATCGGCGCGCAATAAAACAATCAGTTCAACAGGGCGACGTCCATCAGGATCAGAAGGATATCGGCCCGATATCATCATTAAATCGGCAGCAAGACATTTCCGAACCTCAGGTGTCATCGGTTGGTCAATGATCACAAGCAAATCTACGTCGCTGTGGGGGCGAAGGCCACCAACCACAGCCGAACCATGAAGGTAGACAGCTACGAGCGATTCCGCTAATCGCTTCTGGACGATCAACAACGCCTTATCTGCTTCGGAAGGAATAGCCACTAAACAGCTCACTCATCTTGGATAATGTTTCTGAGGATATTATCTCTTCATGCGGTTCCGTCAACTAGGTTTCCGAATACCAGAAAAACCTTACTCATAAAATACTCATGCTAAATATTGCTCAAAATTATTACCAGAAAATCAAACAAACAACTAGCATGAGCGAATATAAATATTTCGGATTTATTTACCCAATTGCTTTGCCCAGCAATTGGCGAATATAAGATCCCGCACCCAATAATCCCGGTTTATCATGGGTAATCAGATACACAGGAATATCTTTTAAATAGTCTGTAAATCTGCCTTTGTTTTCAAACCCTTGTCGGAAACCTGATTTTTGGAAGAAATCAAAGAAACGTGGGACGATCCCACCTGCAATGTAAACACCGCCAAATGCACCAATATTCAGCGCTAAATTCCCACCAAAACGTCCTAACGCGGTACAGAAAAGTTCTAACGCCTGTTTGCAGATAGGACAATTTCCATTCAGCGCACGGTCAGAAATATCGCGAGGGGTAAGATCTTCGGCGATTTGACCGTTGAGTTTTATCAGGGAACGATAAATATTCACCAAACCAGGGCCGGAAAGGACCCGTTCGGCGGAGACATGACCATATTCTTCGCGTAGTACGCTCAACATATGATCTTCTTCCGTACTATCTGGCGCGAATTCTACGTGACCACCTTCACCAGGTAAGCTCATCCATTGGCTGCCTGTATGAACAAGATGCGCGACTCCTAACCCAGTTCCTGCACCGTAAACCGCAATAGGGCGTTTAGCCTGAGGTTGCTTTCCACCAATCTGAATTACATCATCTGCTCCCAGAACCGGAATGGCGAGGGAAACGGCAGTAAAATCGTTAATCACCTCAAAACGTTCCCATCCCAGCGATGCTTTCATTTGGCTAACAGAAAAACGCCAACTGTGGTTGGTCATACTGATCACATCATCCGTCACCGGACAGGCAATAGCGATACAGCCATATTTGACTTCACAGTTCTGCTGTTTTAAATATTGGCGGATAACAATTTCGAGCGATTCATAATGCGCGCAGGGATAGAATTCGACCGCGCTCAATAGCCCGGTATCTACATCACATAATGCCAGACGTGCATTTGTACCGCCGATATCACCTACCAGAGCATAAGTTGTCATGGTTTATCTCCTTAATTCTTACAGAAATCCTAATGAACCAGTCAAAAGTCGAATTGAGGGGATTTTACACAAGGTCAGGCCTAAAGGCCGCATAAAAATGTGTTGATATGGTGCAGAAGTTAGATAATTTTTCATCGGACGTATATCCTTTAGCTTTCGAGTTACTGTTTTATTGGTTGTGTGCTTTCACCCTGTCAATGATGCGATATGACTGGGGAATTGTTCCTTTGACATTGAATTGTAACTTGAAAGCCTTGGGTGATAGATAATGGATATTTTTGATATGGTTTATATCAATGACATCGCAGATTTGCACAAAATATAGACGATTGCAATATTTCCTACGGCAAAACATTCTTGTCCTCAATCAGTAGTACCACCAGAAAGTTGTGCAAAAACTGTTTAAGGCACATTATGCATATCTTCGTCATTATTGAGTAAATATGCATCAATGTTAACCAATTACCCTGTGAATATACAGAATACAGAGCATGAGTTTTATCATCTTCGATATGATTATTGCTTGATTCTTATCCCTGATTCACTGGATAATCGTCCGCCTCAAATTTTCTCACAGTTTCTTTACTCAAAGAGACAAACGATTGCGCAAACGAATGGCTGAACAAATGAACACGGCATTGATTTTTATTATCTTGTGACGTAATCGTTTTCGTTTGAAGAGGTGAAGAAATAGAACGAGCGCTTTTTAAAGCGATATATTTAATAGAAGCAGGGGAAAAACATGTCTGGTATGCAGGCACCAACTCAATGCAAACTCGATAGGTATTTTAAGATTACTGAACGCGGATCGACGGTACGTCAGGAAGTTCTCGCTGGTTTAACGACATTTTTGGCAATGGTCTATTCCGTTATTGTGGTACCAGGGATGCTTGGGCAAGCCGGATTTCCTCATACCGCCGTGTTTATTTCTGTTTGTCTGGTGACCGGTATCGGTTCGTTATTGATGGGGTTGTGGGTTAATTTGCCAATGGCTATTGGTTGTGCGATCTCGTTGACTGCATTTACCGCATTTAGCCTGGTATTAGGGCAACAGGTAAGCATTCCCGTGGCTCTCGGTGCGGTTTTTCTGATGGGATGTTTGTTTACGTTAATTTCAGTAACGGGTGTGCGAGCGTGGATTTTGCGTAATATGCCAATGGGTATCGCACATGGAACAGGTATTGGCATCGGGTTGTTTTTATTGTTGATTGCAGCCAATGGCGTTGGTTTGGTGGTTAAGAACCCAAACGCTGGCTTGCCTGTGTCCTTTGGTTCATTGACGTCATTTCCCGTGGTGATGACGTTATTGGGGCTGGCGGGAATTATCGGTCTGGAACGGAAGAAGGTGCCGGGAGGTATCTTGCTGATGATTATCGCAATTTCTATTATCGGCTTGATTTTTGATCCAGCCGTTAAATATCAAGGATTCTTTAAATTTCCTACACTGGGGGAAGATGGCCTGTCCCTGATGTTCAGTATGGATATTATGGGAGCCTTACAGCCTATTGTATTACCCAGTGTTTTGGCGTTGGTAATGACAGCGATATTTGATGCGACGGGGACGATCCGGGCTGTGGCGGGACAAGCAAATTTATTGGATAAGAGAGGCCAGATTATCAATGGCGGCAAGGCACTGACAGCAGATTCTGTCAGTAGTATTTTTGCTGGGGTTATTGGTTCTTCCCCCGCAGCGGTTTATATTGAGTCTGCCGCAGGAACCGCTGCTGGTGGTAAAACGGGTTTAACGGCTTCCGTTGTCGGTATTTTATTCCTATTGATTTTATTTCTGTCTCCGCTGTCGTATTTAGTTCCTGGCTATGCTACGGCTCCTGCCTTGATGTATGTCGGATTACTGATGCTGAGTAATGTGCGAAAGCTGAATTTTGATGATTTTGTTGATGCAATGTCAGGTTTACTGTGTGCTGTATTTATTGTGCTAACTTGTAATATCGTCACAGGCATTATGCTGGGTTTCAGTGCACTGGTTGTTGGGCGTATTTTTTCGGGTGAATGGCGTAAATTGAATATTGGTACGGTTATACTTGCCATTGTATTAGTGATATTTTATGCCGGCAATTGGGCCATCTAATTAAAATAGGATGTGCAAACAATTGGAGTTTGCACATCCCTTCTATATCCCTCTATTCCATTATTAGCCATATTGTGACTGCCAGGCACATTCTAAAATCTGCTAATTTTTCAACACACACTCAAACCGATAAGCATAAAATAGAAAAATGAATCAATGCTTATTGATTCACAATGTGATTGCTTTTTGATTTTATTTAATAACTGTAATATTTATGGTTATTAGCGCTATTATTAACAGTAAAAAACAGTCACAATCTTTCCACTGACGGATTTTTGGCAATTTGTAAGGGTAACATGGAAATATTCTTTACTATCTTGATCTTGATTTTGGTGGTGTCAGTTTCTGGTGTTCTTACTAAAATGATTCCGTTCCGTATCCCCTTGCCGATAGTGCAAATAGCAATGGGAGCGTTGCTGGCTTGGCCTCATTTTGGTTTACACGTTACTTTCGATCCTGAGCTATTCCTCGTATTACTTATCCCTCCTTTATTATTTGTTGATGGTTGGAAAACACCGACTAGAGAGTTTTTCCAGCATGGGCGTGAAATCGTCATTTTAGTTTTAGTATTGGTATTAGTGACGGTTATTGGCATTGGTTATTTGATCTATTGGTTATTACCGAGTATCCCACTTATTGCTGCTTTTGCACTGGCGGCGGTATTATCCCCAACAGATGCGGTGGCATTGTCATCAATTGTTGGAAAAGGGCGTATTCCTAAGAATATGATGAGCGTGCTGGAAGGGGAAGCATTAATGAATGATGCTTCGGGTCTGGTGGCTCTGAAATTTGCCGTGGCAATTGCCATGGGCACGATGGTCTTTACTGTCACTGGCGCAACGGTGGAGTTTTTCAAGGTTGCGATTGGTGGTTTGTTGTCGGGTATTGCTATCACATGGTTATACAGTAAATCACTGAGATTGATGAGTCGCTGGAGTGGGGATGATCCTGCAACTCAAATCATGTTTATGATGCTGTTACCGTTTGCTTCTTATATGATTGCTGAACATATCGGTGTATCAGGGATTCTGGCTGCGGTTGCTGCAGGTATGACTATCAGTAAGGCAGGAGTGATCCGCAATGCACCACTGGATATGCGTCTGCGTGCCGATAATGTATGGGGAATGCTGGCTTTTGTCTTTAATGGCCTGGTGTTTATCATGCTGGGGCTGCAATTGCCGGGCATTTGGGAAACATCGGTAGCTCAAGCTGAGCTTGACCCAAATGTTGAAACCTGGATGCTGTTCGCTGCTGTTGGCATCATTTACGTTGCACTGGTATTACTGCGATTCAGTTGGTTATGGCTGATGAAAAATACCAGCAAAATGCTGATAAAGAAAAAACCGCTTCACTTTGCCTCTTATACGACCCGTGAGTTATGGTTGGCTTCATTTGCGGGGGTTCGTGGGGCAATTACGCTGGCAGGTGCATTGTCGGTGCCATTGTTTTTGCCAGATGGTGATCCATTCCCCGCACGTTATCAGTTGATTTTCATTTCTGCGGGTGTGATTTTGTTCTCCCTTTTTGTTGGGGTTATCGCTTTGCCTTTGCTGCTGCGTGGTATGAAAGTCGGTGATAAGCTGGCAGATCTTAATGAAATCAGAATGGCAAAATCGGCAATGGCTGAAGTTGCTATTGTCAGTATGAATAAGATGGAAGAGCGTCTGTCGGCCAGCACTGAAGAAAAACTGGATGCAGAAGTTATTAGTGAAATTGCTTCTCGCGTTACCGGTTATTTACGGCGCCGTACTGCGGGGACGGATGAAATCGAGCATAACCTGATGGTTGAAGATTTGGAACGTCGCTTCCGTTTGACGGCATTAAGGGCTGAACGAGGAGAGTTATATCACCTGCGTGCAACCCGTAAAATTAGTAATGAAACACTACAAACGTTGCTGCATGATCTTGATTTGCTAGAAGCGCTTTTAGTGGAGAAAGATCAATAAAAGGTAAAAGACCAATAAATTATGTGGCTGTTAACGATCACAACATTTTTGTGGGCCGCCTCATTTAGCCTGATTGGCGCTTATCTCGCTGGTCAGGTTGATAGCTGGTTTTCAGTTCTTGTCAGGGTAATGTTGGCAGCAATGGTTTTTTTACCATTTTTGCGCTGGCGTGGATTATCTCTGAAAGTTATTTCACTGTATATGGCCGTGGGTGCCTGTCAGCTTGGTGTGATGTATTTGTTTGTATTTCATGCCTATCATTACCTGACTGTGGCAGAATTTTTGCTGTTTACCATCATGACGCCGCTCTATGTCACATTAGTTTATGATCTGATGGGGCGCCAGCGATTACGCTGGGGTTATGCCTTGAGTTCTTTATTGGCAGTGGTTGGTGCAGCGATTATTCGCTATGACCGATTGAGTGAATCTTTCTGGATTGGCTTGCTGTTAGTGCAATTGGCAAATATTTTCTTTGCGATTGGTCAGGTCGGTTATAAGCGTTTGATGGAGATTCATCCGATCCCGCAACGAGTGGCATTTTCATGGTTCTACCTAGGCGCTTGTGTTGTTGCCATCATCGGCTGGCTAATGTTTGGTGATTCACAAAAATTGCCAACAACTCAGCTACAGTGGGGCGTTTTGATTTGGCTGGGTGTTGGGGCGTCGGGGATTGGCTACTTTATGTGGAACTATGGTGCCACCCAAGTGGATGCCGGAACACTGGCAATTATGAATAATATGTTGGTTCCGGCGGGGTTATTGGTCAATTTTGCAATTTGGCAGCAGCATCCTAATTGGCTGAGCTTTACCATTGGAGGCAGCCTGATTGTTGCGTCACTTTGGGTGCATCGCCGTTGGATACTGAAACCCGTTTCACAAACGGCAAATTGTCCACCGCGTGCTGGCGCGCAGAACGAATAAAGGTATCAATAGCGGGTTGGTGCTGCTCCCCTTCTCGGTTGGCAGCGTACAATCTGCTCCATAATCCCTCTCCCAATGTTTGGGTTACAATTAACCCTTGTCTTTCGAATGTTTCCACCGCCCAGTGTGGTAACGCGGCAATACCCAATCGGGCGGCAACCATCTGGATCAGCAATAGCGTATTGTCGACAGTTTTTAATGTTGGGGTAATATCCGCAGGCTGGAGAAAACGTCGCCAGATATCCATCCGTTGGCGTTGGACCGGATAAATCAGCAAAGTTTCAGCGGCGAGATCTTGTGGACGGATATCGCGTTTATTTGCCAGTGGATGATCCGGCGCGATCACCAACTTCACTTCATAATCAAACAGCGGCGTATAGTGCAGATTACTGTCTGCAATAATGTCAGATGTCAGGACAATATCCAGCTCGCGTTTTTGCAGTGCAGGTTGAGGATCAAATGTCACGCCAGATTTAAAGTCCACATTAACCTGCGGCCAACTTTCACGAAAACGCTTAAGTGCTGGTGTCAGCCATTGAATACAGCTATGGCACTCAATGGCAATGCGTAAGTTTGTCTCTTCCGGCTCATGGCATTGACGTAAGGAAGCTGTCACCAAAGGTAAGACTTGCTCTGCCAACTTTAATAACACTTCTCCTTGAGGCGTTAACTTCAAGGGTTGGCTTTTACGAATGAATAACTTAAATCCCAGCCGATGTTCTAATTCACTGAACTGATGAGAAAGGGCAGATTGTGTCTGATGCAAATAATTTGCTGCTGCTGCGAGTGAGCCACAATGGTTCAGTGCTTGTAGTGTTTTTAAGTGTTTTAGTTCGATCATGAAAAACCTTCAAGATGATAATGAATAATTTGCGCTTGTGGTTTATACACTACCTGTTGATTATAGAAGTGTAAACATCTAGACGGCTAAAAATTTACGGGTGACGACATGACAGTTTTGAATCATACATTAGGTTTTCCACGTATCGGATTGAAAAGAGAACTAAAAAAGGCGCAAGAAAACTATTGGGCAGGCAAAATTTCTCAACAGGAATTGCTGGAGACAGGCCGAGAATTGCGTGCACATCACTGGCAACAACAAAAAGAAGCGGGCGTTGATTTAGTCCCCGTTGGTGATTTTGCCTGGTATGACCAAGTATTGACTACAAGCCTGTTACTGGGCAATGTTCCACCGCGTCATCAAAATGAAGATGGCAATATTGATCTGGATACCCTGTTCCGTATCGCTCGTGGTCGGGCACCAACAGGTACACCTGCGGCTGCTTCGGAAATGACGAAATGGTTCAACACAAATTATCACTATATTGTGCCTGAATTTCAGGAAGGGCAGGAATTTAAGTTGGGTTGGACCCAATTATTGGACGAAGTTGATGAAGCTTTGGCACAGGGGCACAACGTAAAACCTGTTCTTTTGGGACCTGTGACCTATTTATGGCTCGGTAAGGTGAAAGGCAAAGTTTTTGATCGCTTGTCTCTATTAAAAGATATCCTGCCGGTATACCAGCAAGTTCTGGCAGAACTGGCAAAACGTGGCATTGAATGGGTACAGATTGATGAACCGGCTCTGGTACTGGAATTACCAGAAGAATGGCTGGCGGCATTCTCAACGGCTTATCAAGCACTTGAGGGACAGGTGAAATTGTTGCTGACGACCTATTTCGATAGCATCGGTCACAATCTGGAGATAATTAAATCGCTGCCAGTGCAAGGATTGCATGTTGATTTGGTTGCAGGAAGGGATTCTCTTGAGAATTTGGATAACTCTCTGCCGGAAGATTGGTTGCTTTCATTGGGAGTAATTAATGGCCGCAATGTTTGGCGAGCTGATTTGAGTGAGAAATATCAGCTTGTTGCACCATTGATTGGTAAGAGAAATGTGTGGATCGGCACTTCCTGTTCATTGCTTCATAGCCCCATTGATCTGAATGATGAAACAGGGTTGGATGAAGAAGTGAAAAGCTGGTTTGCCTTTGCATTGCAAAAATGTGCGGAACTTTCTTTGTTATCACAAGCATTGAATGCGCCAGAAAGCAATAAACAGGCTGAGCTGGATGCTTATAGTGCCCCAATTCGCGCTCGTCGCAGTTCCACAAGGGTGAATAATCCAGCGGTTGCTGGGCGCATTGCGGCAATTAAGCCACAGGATAGTGAACGTAATCAGGTATATCCTGAACGTGCTAAGCTCCAGCGTCAACGTTATAACTTACCGCTGTGGCCAACAACAACCATAGGTTCATTCCCGCAAACAACGGAAATTCGTAGCCTGCGTCTCGATTTCAAAAAGGGTCGGGTGGATAGTACGCACTACCGAGCCAATATCAGTGAGCATATCAAACAGGCGATCCAAGAGCAGGAGCGTTTAGGGCTGGATGTATTGGTACATGGTGAAGCTGAACGTAACGACATGGTGGAATATTTCGGTGAACACTTTGACGGTTATGTCTTTACTCAAAATGGTTGGGTGCAGAGTTATGGCTCCCGTTGCGTGAAACCACCGGTAATCATTGGCGATATTAGCCGTCCAGAGGCGATAACGGTAAACTGGGCGACATACGCGCAATCTTTGACTGATAAGCCAGTCAAAGGCATGTTGACGGGGCCTGTGACCATTCTCTGTTGGTCATTCCCAAGGGAAGATATCAGCCGTGAAACCATCGCTAAACAGATCGCACTGGCTTTGCGTGATGAAGTTGATGATTTGCAGAAGGCAGGCATTGGTATTATCCAGATTGATGAACCTGCATTGCGTGAAGGCTTGCCATTGCGCAGAGAAGAGTGGCAGGAATATCTGGAATGGGCGGTGGATGCTTTTAAATTGAGCGCAGCAATTGCGAAAGATGATACCCAAATCCACACTCATATGTGTTATTGCGAGTTCAATGACATCATGCCGTCAATTGCAGCACTGGATGCGGATGTGATCACTATTGAAACCTCACGCTCGGATATGGAATTGCTGGATTCGTTTGAAGATTTCGCATATCCGAATGAGATAGGGCCTGGTGTGTATGACATTCACTCACCAAACGTCCCTAGTGTTGAATGGATTGAGGCGTTGCTACGCAAAGCGGCTGATCGTATTCCAGTCGAGCGTTTGTGGGTGAACCCTGACTGTGGCTTGAAAACTCGCGGTTGGACGGAAACCAGACAAGCGTTGGCAAACATGGTTGAAGCGGCAAAACGCTTGCGCTCTTCATTAAACAGTTAACTTAAAGTTTAATCGATCAGTTTAAGTTTAAATGAGCTGAAAATACCCGCCACAGTTAGTGCAATGTGGCGGGTGAAAAAGAAGTTTATTTCCCTGGCAGGTTAATTTTCAACAGATCCGTGCCAACAGATTTTAAATTTAGAGTTTCTAAATAGCTGTTCTCATAATAGTCAGGCGATTTTCATTTTTCATCTCAACTATCCTCTCTCATTGTCACTGCCCTGATTCATAAAAAATAATTATTTTCTCCCTTATGCAATGCATTTTTGTGGATTGTTTTATAAAACAGATGCTATCTAAAATTTTCCTTGGAAAAATATCGATTTCTGATAGCGAAAAGCATAACAAATATGGCATGTTCCAATTTATCCATTTTTAATGAGGTTTTGTGATGGAGTTTTATATTCCAATTATTGGGTTGGGAGTGGCGGTATTTACGCTGGTTTTTCTGGTCTTGCGGACTCGCGTTCATGTCCTTATTGCTATGCTAATTGCGGCAATAATCGCCGGAATATCAGGCGGCTTGACTATAGGTAATGTCGTTGAGGTGATCACCAAAGGATTTGGTTCGACATTAGGCAACATCGGTATCGTGATTGGATTGGGATGCATGATGGGGAGAATATTAGAAGTATCGGGAGCAACAGAACAGATCGCTTATAGCCTGATTAAATGGTTAGGTAAAAGGCGCGAAGAGTGGGCTTTGGCGATTACCGGTTATATTGTCAGTATCCCCATATTTGTGAATTCAGCTTTTGTGATCCTCTATCCGCTGGTGAAGGCATTGGCGAAGAAAGGTAAACGCAATGTATTGTCCCTTGGGGTTGCTCTGGCGGGAGGGTTAGTGGTGACTCACCATATCGTTCCTCCAACACCTGGGCCGCTTGGTGTCGCCGGAATATTCGGGGTGAGTATCGGCCAAATGATGCTGGCTGGTATGATACTGGCAGTGCCCTGTGTCATAGGGATTACCTGCTATGCAAAGTGGTTGGAGATTAAATATCCTGAATATCAACTTGGTGATACAGAAAAAAATGCAGAAAATTTGCCACAAGTACATCAGCGTTATATGGAAGAAAAAGAGCAAAAATCACTTCCAAGCCTATTTCTTTCTCTTTTACCCATCGTCGTGCCAATTGTCCTGATTTTTATTGGTGTAATTAGTGGAATGATACTGAGAACTGATGAGTTTGCTGGTCAGGAGAACGCTGTCTATTTTCAGATTTTTGATTTTCTAGGATCACCCATTATTGCGCTAGCAATCAGTGTATTACTGGCGGTTTATACCTTAATGCCAAACGTCAGTAAGCATGAAGTGATAGAACATCTGGAAACAGGGTTAAAAACTGTAGGCATTATTTTGTTGGTGTCAGGAGCGGGAGGAGCATTAGGCGCAGTGTTGAACGAAGGCTCAACAGGGACGATATTAGCGCATTATATTGCCAGCCTGCCCATAACACCGGTTTTGATCCCATTTATCATTGCAACGCTCATACGCATAATTCAAGGCTCTGGTACAGTGGCAATGATAACTGCGGCTTCTATTTCTGCGCCGGTTATCAAGCAGATACCGGATGTTAATATGTTGGTGGCGGCTCAAGCTGCGATGATGGGTACACTGTTTTTCAGTTACTTCAATGACTGTTTTTTCTGGGTGGTTAACCGGATGATGGGCATTAAAAGTGCGAGGCAGCAGATTATCGTCTGGTCGATTCCCACCACAATTGCATGGGGGATCGGATTGTGTGGTGTACTGCTTCTTAATCTCGTCATGTAACTTTTTATGTGAATGGCTTATGTGAATGGTGATAGTACTCTGTAGAGAGCATTATCTTTTAAATGTGATTTTTATCACAAATTTATGTATGTGTTTCTTTCTTATGTTAATTAAAGATGATTTCAATCACTAAAAAATGTCAGAGTATTGACTAAATTTAGGTATTCATATTTTGAATCATGTCCGTTGAGGAGTCTGATATGTCTGATGTGTTTCACTTAGGTATCACCAAAAGCGACCTGCAAGGCGCAACTCTCGCGATTGTACCCGGCGATCCTAACCGTGTTGAGAAAATTGCGCGACTGATGGATAACCCAGTACATTTGGCTTCCCACCGTGAATTTACAACCTGGCGTGCAGAAATTAACGGAAAGGCTGTGGTTGTCTGCTCTACAGGTATTGGAGGCCCCTCAACGTCGATTGCTGTAGAAGAACTGGCACAGTTAGGAGTACGTACTTTCCTGCGTATCGGAACAACTGGGGCAATTCAGCCACATATTAATGTAGGGGATATATTGGTTACGACGGCCGCAGTTCGCTTGGACGGTGCCAGTTTGCACTTTGCCCCAATGGAGTTCCCTGCGGTTGCTGATTTTGAGTGTACAAATGCCTTGTATGAAGCCGCAAAAGCATCTGGTTCTGCTGCTACCCATGTTGGTATTACTGCATCTTCCGATACCTTCTATCCGGGCCAGGAACGTTACGATACTTATTCTGGCCGTGTCGTTCGGCGTTTCCAGGGTTCGATGAAAGAATGGCAAGAAATGGGCGTAATGAACTTTGAGATGGAATCAGCAACATTGCTAACCATGTGTGCGAGTCAGGGATTGCGTGCTGGTATGGTGGCGGGTGTGATTGTTAACCGTACCCAACAGGAAATCCCAGATGCAGAATTACTGAAGAAAACAGAAAGCAATACGCTGGGGATAGTTGTGGAGGCTGCCCGTCGCCTGCTGTAATGCCTTTCATTGAGGGTCAGAACATTCTGGCCCTATCGTTTGTGCGATCTTTTCTTCCCTTCATGTCAAAATTTGCTAATGTCATAGCATTTTGTACTAATAGATAGTTTGTTCTATTAACTATTTTTTAATCGCAACAAGAGTGACTATGACCACAACATTTCTATCTCATCCTTCACTACTTCCTTTGAATGGCGGCATTAATTTTCGTGATTTAGGTAATAAGACACTGAACAACGGCGCCAAGATTAAACCAGGATTGTTATTTCGTTCCGGTTCACTGGATAGGCTGACAGAAAACGATCAGGCTTTTTTAGTGGATCAAAACCTTTTGCAGATCATTGATTATCGTGATAGCAGCGAAGTTATGGATAAACCAGATCGAGTATGGAATGGGGCGCATTATCACCATGCTCCTGCCAACCCTCTTTCCAAAGAAGTGGATGCTAATCTGGATAAGTTAGACAAGGAAATATTGGAGCAATTCGACGCGAAAACATTTATGTCTCGCTTATATGAATTGTTACCCATTAACAATCCAGCATATAAGACGTTAGCGACATTATTGCTGCGACCAGAGAAAGGTGGCATTGTGCAACATTGTGCGGTTGGTAAAGACAGGACAGGAGTGGGCTCTGCACTGGTTTTATTCGCATTGGGTGCTGATCTGGATACGGTGATGGAAGATTATTTGTTGACCAATGTCACGTTAGCTCCATACCGAGACTATTTATTGAGTGAACATGCAAAAATTATGCGTGAAAGTGTGGTCGAAAAATTTGCCTATGTTTATTCAGTGAGGGAAGAGTTTTTACTGACTGCACTCGATAGCATTAACCAGCATTATGGCAGTGTAGATATTTGGCTGGAAAAAGATATCGGACTCAATATCGCTGCGCGCGAAAAACTACAAGCTTATTTTCTTGAATAAAAATATCAGGTTAGCATTGGGCGGATTGTTCAGGGCTAATCTATACCATCCCACTGATAACACAGGAAAGATTAATGTGAGTCTGCATGAAATTATCGAACTGGTCATAAACTTCGTAAAAGCCCATGAAGTTTGGGCAATTCCCATCATTTTCCTACTGGCATTTGGTGAATCGTTGGCATTTATTTCCCTATTGTTACCAGCAACAATCATTTTGTTGGGATTAGGAGCATTGATTGGTGAAAGTGGGTTAACCTTCTGGCCAATATGGATAGCCGCAGCAGCCGGCGCTTTCTTTGGTGATTGGCTTTCTTACTGGTTTGGTTTCCATTACAAAGAAGATGTCGGCAAGATGTGGCCGCTTTCTCGCCATCCTCAAACGTTGGTTCGCGGACATCGTTTCTTTGAACGATGGGGCGTATGGGGCGTTTTCATTGGGCGTTTTTTTGGTCCGTTGAGAGCAGTTGTACCGCTGGTGGCCGGAATTTGTGCCATGCCAAAACGTCATTTTCAGCTTGCTAACTTAGCTTCTGCATTGATTTGGGCATTCGGTATCTTAGCACCAGGGGCATTTGGTCTGCGTTGGTTGGCAGAGTGGATGGGGTAATTGCGAGCTGCTTTGCAAACTGAAAGAAAGCCATTAAATACTCTGGACATCTATACAGCATCTATTTAACTTACATTGAGGCGAGTGACTCAGAAAAGTTGACTGAAATTTATCGGTAATAGTGCCAATAAAGAATAGGGTTAACAAAGAATGGGGTTAAAAATAATAGAGTTAGTGAGGGTGTATAGGTGGATATTCAGTGGTTATACATGCTGATCGGTGGCTTAGGTGGATTGCTGGGCGGAGGGATCTTCGTCTGGCTTTCTGTTCAGCAGAGAATTCAGCAGAAAGAGCAGGAACTGCGTGAGTTATATAGCCAACTGGCTGTTAGTCATGAAAAGCTGGAGCAATCCCACTATTGGCGCACTGAATGCGATCAACTAAACCAGGAGTTACGGGCTCAACGCGAAATTAACAGTGTGCAGGAAGCTGAGTTGCGGGAGTTGAGCACGCGGCTTGAAGAAACCAGACTGGCTGCGGAGGAAAAGCAGCGTTTATTGATCAACAGTGAGCAGCGATTAAGTACCCAATTTGAAAATCTTGCCAATCGTATCTTTGAGCAGAATCAACGCCGTACCGATGAATATCATTGCCAAAATCTCAATAATCTTCTGATGCCATTTCGTGAACAACTTGAGGGATTTCGCCGTCAGGTACAAGACAGTTTTGGACAAGAAGCCCGTGAGCGCCATACTTTGACTCATGAAATTCGTAATCTTCAGCAACTCAATGCACAGATGGCAAAAGATGCCGTCAATCTTACCAAAGCCCTGAAAGGAGACAATAAAATGCAGGGAAATTGGGGAGAGATGGTATTGGCTCGAATTTTGGAAGCGTCTGGTTTGCGTGAGGGATATGAATTCGATACACAGGTCAATATTAAGGCTGAAAACAGCGAGCGTTTTCAACCTGATGTGATCGTGCATCTGCCGCAGGGAAAAGATGTCATTATTGATGCCAAAACGTCCCTGGTTGCTTATGAACGTTATTTTAATAGTGATAGCGAAGAACAACAGACGCAAGCATTACATGAACATATCAACTCCATCAGAGGGCATATTCGTGGCCTGAGCCGAAAAGATTATCAACAATTACCCGGATTGCGATCACTGGACTATGTTTTGATGTTTATTCCTGTGGAACCCGCTTATTTGGTGGCACTCAATCAGGCGCCAGAATTACTTGATGAAGCATTGAAACATAATATTATGCTGGTTAGTCCATCAACTTTGCTGGTTGCTGTTCGTACTATCAATAACTTGTGGCGTTATGAATATCAAAGTCAAAATGCACGTTTGATAGCTGATAAGGCCGCCAGAATGTATGACAAAATGCGGTTGTTTGTGGATGATATGCAAGGATTGGGGCACAGTCTCAATAAAGCACAGGCGAGTTACCATTTCGCAATGAAAAAGCTTGTTGAGGGCAGAGGTAATTTAATTAGTCAGGCCGAAGCATTTCGTGATTTAGGCGTGGATGTAAAGCGTCCTATTGATTCACAGTTGATTGATAAATCTTTCCAATCGTTGCAGGTGAATGAGTGAAGTCTGAATAGGGTTTTGTTGGAAAGGCTGGTACACTGACTATAAATTTTTTTTGAATAAAAAGCGGACAAATAACATGGCAGATCAATCAAAAGAAACCACTGATTTTGGTTTCCGCACCGTAGCCAAAGAACAAAAAAAAGAGATGGTGGCAGAGGTATTTCACTCTGTGGCCTCGAAATATGACTTAATGAATGACTTAATGTCATTTGGCATTCACCGTATCTGGAAACGTTTCACTATTGAGTCAAGTGGTGTTCGCCGTGGTCATAAGGTGCTTGATCTCGCTGGTGGGACAGGTGATCTAACCGCAAAATTCTCCCGAATGGTGGGGGAAAAAGGTCAAGTTGTTCTGGCGGATATCAATGACTCAATGTTGAAAGTTGGACGCGAAAAATTACGTGATATCGGTATCGTAGGCAATGTCAGTTATGTTCAAGCCAATGCCGAAGAACTGCCTTTCCCGGATAACCACTTTGACTGTATTACCATTTCCTTTGGCTTGCGTAATGTCACGGATAAAGAAAAAGCGCTACGTTCCATGTATCGGGTACTTAAGCCAGGTGGACGTTTGTTGGTGCTGGAGTTTTCCAAACCTGTACTGGCACCAGTAAGTAAGATTTATGATGTTTATTCATTCCATGTTCTGCCCCGAATCGGTCAGATGGTTGTGAATGATGCGGACAGTTACCGTTATCTGACAGAATCCATCCGTATGCACCCTGATCAGGAAACCTTGAAGGGCATGATGGAAGATGCGGGCTTTGACCAGGTTTACTACACCAACATGACGGGTGGGATTGTTGCACTGCACAAAGGATTCAAATTCTAAGATGGAAACACCTTCATCAAGCCATAGTATGAGTTCTGCGGCATCAAATGATAAGGTGTTGTTTCCGGTAGTAACGGCCTTTCTGGAAACAACCCTGAATCATCTGTTATATCGCGAAGCTGTATTAAAACCTGCCCGCTTGAGACTGGCAGGTAAAATACTGTCCATTAAACTGCAAGAAATCGAAACACCCTTGATACTGATATTCAGTGAGAAACGAGTGGATGTTTTGAGCCAATGGTCAGAACCTGCGGATTGCTCAATGAAAGCAACGTTCCCTGCATTACTCAAGCTACAGGATCGCCAGTGCCTTTCAACCCTGATTAATAGCGGTGAAATTGTCATTGAAGGGGACATGCAGGTGATTCAACAATGGTCTGCTTTGCTGGATATGTCAGAGTGGGACCCTGCGCATTACCTTTCTCCTTATGTTGGTGATATTGTCGCGGAAGGTATTACCCGGATGATGAAGAAAAGTTTTGAATTTGCCAACAATACCATTGCAAGGAAGAAAACGTATTTCACCGAATCATTGACGGAAGAATGGGAAATGGTTCCCAGTGCGTTGGAAGTGGCTTATTTCAGTGAAGAAGTTAATGCCGTTGCCAATCAGATGAACCAACTCGAAAAACGGTTGGCGGCACTGGAGGAAAAACATGACACCCAGTGAAATTAGACGACTTTACTTTATCATCCGAGTTTTTCTTTCTTACGGGTTGGATGAACTCATCCCTAATATTCGCTTGACATGGCCGTTGCGTTTTGGGCGTTATTTCCTGTTTTGGATACCTAACAAGCATAAGGATAAACCTCTCGGCGAACGTTTGCGTTTAGCATTACAAGAACTCGGCCCCGTGTGGATCAAATTTGGCCAGATGCTCTCCACGCGTCGTGACTTGTTCCCGCCTGCGATTGCAGATCAACTTTCGATGTTACAAGATCGGGTGGTTCCCTTTGATGGTGCAGTGGCACGAAAATCGATTGAAACGGCTTTAGAGGGAACGCTGGAAACGTGGTTTGAGAATTTTGATCCACAACCACTGGCTTCCGCTTCTATCGCTCAGGTACATACTGCTCGGTTGAAGGAGAATGGCAGAGAAGTTGTCCTAAAGGTGATCCGCCCGGATATTCTGCCGGTAATTAAAGCTGACGTGCGGTTAATGTATCGCCTGGCAAATTTGGTTCCCCTTTTACCTGATGGTCGTCGTCTTCGTCCGCGTGAAGTTGTAAGAGAATATGAGAAAACCCTGCTTGATGAGCTAAATTTATTGCGTGAAACTGCAAACGCGATTCAATTGCGGCGTAATTTTGAAGATAGTTCAATGCTCTACGTGCCGGAAGTCTATCCTGACTATTGCCGGGAAAATGTTTTGGTGATGGAGCGAATTTATGGCATTCCCGTGTCAGATGTCGCGGCTTTAGAGGCGCAGAACACCAATATGAAAGTGTTGGCTGAGCGTGGAGTTCAGGTATTTTTCACCCAAGTATTTCGCGATAGTTTTTTCCACGCGGATATGCATCCCGGTAATATTTTCGTCAGTTATGACAAACCGGAAGATCCTACTTATATCGGCATCGATTACGGCATTGTTGGCTCTTTGAATAAAGATGATAAACGCTATCTGGCTGAAAATTTCATTGCTTTTTTCAATCGTGATTATCGTCGGGTCGCTGAACTGCATGTTGATTCTGGCTGGGTGCCGGCAGATACCAATGTGGAAGATTTCGAATTTGCCATCCGTACCGTTTGTGAACCGATTTTTGAAAAACCATTGGCTGAAATTTCATTTGGGCATGTTCTGCTAAACCTTTTTAATACCGCTCGTCGTTTTAATATGACAGTGCAGCCCCAGTTGGTTCTGCTGCAAAAAACGCTGTTGTATGTTGAAGGATTGGGGCGCCAACTTTATCCTCAGCTTGACCTGTGGAAAACAGCAAAACCTTTTCTGGAAGATTGGCTACATGATCAGGTTGGGCTTCCCGCAATTGTGCGTGCCTTTAAAGAAAAGGCGCCTTATTGGGCGGAAAAGTTACCAGAGCTTCCAGAGCTGGTATATGGCACGCTCCAGCAGCACCGACGTTTGCAGAGCAGCATTGATCAAATATCGCAACAATTTAGGGAACAACAGCTCAGACAGCGCAAATTTCTTTATTTGTTGGGGATTGGTGCAACTCTCTTTATCTGTGGTAGTTTGTTTTTCATCATAGATCAGAAACATCTGGCGTGGGGGATGATAGGGAGCGGAATTGCATCATGGGGATTAGGCTGGCGTCATTTAAGCAAACATCAATAATTCAGTAATGATGAATATTAAATGAAGGTAGTTTTGCCACTATCCTTGATATAATTGCATTATTTTCGAACATAAAGTTCGTCGTTTATAATTAAATCACTAGTAATATTCTGATGAATAGAGGTAGGTCAGTATGGGTGGTATAAGTATTTGGCAATTGCTCATCATTGCCGTCATTGTTGTACTGTTGTTTGGTACTAATAAGCTTCGTACCTTGGGTTCAGACTTGGGTGAATCAATAAAGGGTTTTAAAAAGGCAATGAGTGATGATGAAAAGCCACAACAGCCGGAAAAAATGAGTCAGGATGCCGAGTTCGAAACTAAAAACCTCACTGAAAAGTCCACGGCTGCGCAATCTGAAAAATCAGAGAGTAAAAGTAAAGACAAAGAGCAGGTATAAACCGTGTTTGACATTGGTTTTAGTGAGCTACTGTTAGTGATGATCATTGGCTTGGTTGTTTTGGGGCCGGAACGTTTGCCTATTGCGGTTAAAACAGTGGCTGGATGGATTCGAGTATTGCGCTCGTTGGCGGCTAATGTCCAGAATGAACTTGCTCAGGAACTAAAATTGCAAGAGCTTCAGGACACCCTGAAAAAAATGGAAGAAAAAGCCGACCTGCAATCACTTTCGCCAGAACTGAAAGCATCAATGGAGGAGTTGAAGGAAGCGGCTGAATCATTGAAAAATACCTATCAGTTGAAACCGGATGAAATGAGGGATTTGGAGGAAGACGAAACGCATTTTCATTCTTCTGGGTCTCAATCGGTTGTAAGGCATTCAAATTCAGAACAGGCTAGTTCGGAACCAGTCATTGCAGAGCGATCGAGCCTAAGACCAGAGCAACAGAAAAGAAAATCTCCTGAACAAGCAAATGGCGAACACTGAAACATGTCTGTGGATAATACCCAACCTCTTATCAGTCACCTGATTGAACTGCGTAAGCGGATTTTAAATAGCCTAATTACCGTGCTGATAGTGTTTCTGGCATTGGTTTATTTTTCCAATGACATTTATCGGCTTATTGCAGCACCTTTAATGGAGCAATTACCTAAAGGTGCAAATATGATTGCAACAGATGTTGCATCACCTTTTTTTACACCAATTAAACTGACCATTATGGTGTCTATCTTTGTTTCGGCACCGATGATCCTTTATCAAGTATGGGCCTTTATTGCACCGGCACTGTATAAGCACGAACGCCGTTTGATTATGCCCTTATTGTTTTCCAGTAGCATATTGTTTTATCTGGGAATGGCATTCGCATATTTTGTCGTTTTTCCCATTGCGTTTGGTTTCTTTATCAATACTGTGCCGGCCGGGGTAGTGATCTCGACGGATATCAGCAATTATCTAAGCTTTGTCATGGCGCTATTTATGGCTTTTGGCGTTTCATTCGAAATACCCATTGCCATTATTTTGCTGTGTTGGAGTGGGGTTGTAACGCCAGAATCACTAAAGAGAAAACGTCCTTATATTTTAGTTGGGGCGTTTGTGGTTGGGATGTTGTTAACACCACCTGATGTTTTCTCCCAGACTCTGTTAGCGGTTCCCATGTATTTGTTATTTGAACTGGGAATTTTGCTTTCGCATTTCTATGTTGGCAAATGGGGACGCCGTAATTTAATTAATCCGGAAGATAAATCAGACAGTGATATTGGTGACAATTTTAAAAAATAATCTGACGCCGAGCATTCATAATTATCGCGAACTAATTGATAGTGTTAACATCATTATCATGAAGTGATGACTATTAACCCAGCGCTTTATCGCTGGGTTTTACATTAGGAGAACAATATGAGCTATGTATTTCCGGGGGCATTTCCCGGTCGTCGTATGCGCCGTATGCGCCGTCATGATTTTTCCCGCCGCTTAGTTGCTGAAAATCAACTTACTGTTAATGACCTGATCTATCCCGTATTTGTTATGGAAGGAACGAATCAGCGTCAGGAAGTCCCTTCAATGCCAGGAGTGTATCGTCTGACAATCGATCTTTTGCTGAAAGAAGCAGAAGAGATTGCCCGACTGGGTATTCCTGTTTTGTCTCTGTTTCCAGTCATTGAAGCAGACAAGAAATCGTTGGATGCGAAAGAAGCCTATAATTCAGACGGCTTGATTCAGCGCTCTGTTCGTGCTCTGAAAAATGCAGTTCCTGAATTGGGTCTTTTGACGGATGTAGCACTCGATCCATTTACTACCCACGGGCAAGATGGTGTTATTGATCAGGATGGCTATGTTATCAATGACATTACCAAAGATATTCTGGTTAAGCAGGCATTGTCCCATGCTGAAGCTGGGGCTGAGATTGTTGCCCCAAGCGATATGATGGATGGCCGCATTGGTGCTATTCGCGGGCAGCTTGAGATGGATGGTTATGTTAATACCCAAATTATGGCCTATTCTGCCAAATACGCCTCTTGTTACTATGGGCCATTTAGGGATGCTATTGGTTCCAGCGGTAACTTGAAAAGTGGCAATAAGATGACCTATCAAATGGACCCTGCAAACAGTGATGAAGCGTTGCAGGAAATTG
The DNA here is from genome assembly GCF_003610465.1 of Xenorhabdus ehlersii. Classification (GTDB taxonomy): domain Bacteria; phylum Pseudomonadota; class Gammaproteobacteria; order Enterobacterales; family Enterobacteriaceae; genus Xenorhabdus; species Xenorhabdus ehlersii. The sequence continues at coordinate 67,438 of NZ_RAQI01000008.1, forward strand.
CACAGGATTTGCAAGAAGGTGCAGATAGCGTCATGGTTAAACCCGGTATGCCGTATTTGGACGTGATACGGCAGGTGAAAGATACTTTCGGTGTGCCGACATTTGCTTATCAGGTTTCTGGCGAATATGCCATGCATATGGCAGCTATTCAAAATGGTTGGTTGAAAGAGCAGCCAGCGATTATGGAATCGCTATTGTGCTTCAAACGAGCGGGAGCCGATGGTGTTCTGACCTATTTTGCTAAGCGTGTAGCGCAGTGGCTGCATGAACAAAGATACTGATTATTGTAATAACCTGGGGATATAAAGGCGGGCAACTTTAACTTTGCCCGTTTTCTGATTAAATTTTGATGAAATATTTATTATCTAAAACTTTAGAAACTTCTTTATTAAGAATATTCAGCAAGAGAATGGAACGGGTTTCTCCATCCGGTTCGTTATAAATTGCTTGAATGCCTTCGAAAATTCCCTCAGTGATCAATACAGTATCACCAGTAATTGGGGTTTCAGGTGCAATATATTCTTGCTCAGTAACAGACATTAATTCATCAATTAATGTTTGTGGAACAATGGCGGGATAAGTGCTGAATCGAACGAAATTATTGACGCCACGTGTTGAGTTAACGGTCGTAGTATGAATAACTTCGGGATCAAAGTGAACAAACAGGTAATTGGGAAACAAAGGTTCAGTAACGATGGTTCGTTTACCTCGAATGATTTTTTCAATTTTGGCTGTAGGTGTTAAGCAAATCACGTCCTGTCGCTCTAAGTTCTCTAGTGCCCGAGAGACTTGCCCACGTTTACAGTAAAGAAGATACCAATTTCCCATAATATTTCGACTCCATTACATAGAATGTTTAGCATAACAAAACCAGTGCTAAAGGGTCATCAGTAAAGATAGAAGTTATTTAAAGTGTAAGCCGTATTTTTTTATATTCTATCGTGTTTATTTTCAGTAAAAGTCTATGTATTAATTATTGCACTAAATCCATTGCTTTTTAGCAGGTTATGAGTTTTCCTTGTAACCCTCATGGGAGGGATTATAATGGCTTTCCCTCCTTGAAAATCGGCACGAATGAACAATATGAAATATCGCGATCTAAGAGACTTTCTTTCTTTGTTGGAACAATCAGGTGAATTAAAACGAATTCGTATAGAAGTTGATCCATACCTGGAAATGACTGAAATCGCAGATCGTACTCTTCGTGCCGGTGGCCCTGCCTTATTATTTGAAAATCCTAAGGGATATTCGATGCCTGTGTTGTGCAATTTGTTTGGCACACCTAAACGCGTTGCCATGGGAATGGGGCAGGATGATGTGAAGGCATTGCATGATGTTGGGAAGCTATTGGCTTTCCTTAAAGAGCCTGAGCCACCAAAAGGCTTTCGTGATTTGGTCGATAAATTGCCTAAATTCAAACAAGTTTTGAATATGCCAACCAAACGCCTTAGCTCTGCGCCTTGTCAGGAACAGATTTGGGCAGGGGATGAAGTGGATCTTACCCGTATTCCAGTCATGCATTGTTGGCCAGAAGATGCCGCCCCTTTGATTACCTGGGGGTTGACGGTGACTAAAGGGCCTAATAAAGAGCGCCAGAACTTGGGTATCTACCGCCAACAGGTATTGGGAAAAAACAAACTGATTATGCGTTGGTTATCACATCGTGGGGGTGCGCTTGATTTTCAGGAGTGGTGTCAGGCACATCCGGGGGAACGTTTCCCTGTATCCGTTGCATTGGGTGCCGATCCTGCCACGATATTGGGGGCGGTTACCCCAATTCCTGATACTTTGTCTGAATATGCGTTTGCGGGATTATTGCGTGGGCATAAAACGGAAGTCGTTAAATGTATATCTAATGATCTGGAAGTGCCTGCCAGTGCTGAAATTATCCTTGAGGGCTATATTGAGCTGGGTGAAATGGCACCGGAAGGGCCATATGGTGATCATACCGGCTATTACAATGAAGTAGATACGTTCCCGGTATTTACGGTAACCCATATTACCCAACGCAGTGATGCTATCTATCATTCCACTTACACTGGGCGTCCGCCGGATGAACCTGCGGTGCTAGGGGTTGCGTTGAATGAAGTCTTGGTGCCAATATTGCAAAAACAATTTCCTGAAATTGTGGATTTTTACTTGCCGCCAGAGGGCTGCTCTTATCGACTCGCGGTCGTTACAATGAAAAAACAGTATGCAGGCCATGCCAAGCGAGTAATGATGGGAGTTTGGTCATATCTGAGACAATTTATGTACACAAAATTTGTTATCGTTTGTGATGATGATATCAATGCGCGAGATTGGAATGATGTCATCTGGGCGATAACAACGCGAATGGACCCGCAGAGAGATACTGTCTTAATGGAAAATACACCCATTGACTATCTCGATTTTGCATCGCCTGTTTCTGGGTTAGGCTCAAAAATGGGGTTAGATGCAACGAACAAATGGCCAGGAGAGACACAAAGGGAATGGGGGCGCCCGATAGTGATGAGCGATGAGATTCGGGCCCGTGTCGATGAAATTTGGGATCAATTAGATATTTTGAAGCGATAAGAGGGAACGCATGACAATATTAAGTTGTAAAGTAACATCGGTTGACTCCATTACAGATACAGTTTATCGGGTTCGTTTATTACCTGATTCGCCTTTTTCTTTCCGTGCAGGGCAATATTTAATGGTGATTATGGATGAAAGGGATAAGCGTCCTTTCTCTATGGCATCACCACCATCAGAAAAACAGATAATTGAGTTGCATATTGGTGCTTCTGAGCTAAATCTCTATGCGATGGCGGTAATGGATAGAATTCTGGATCAGAAAGTCATTGATATTGATATTCCGCATGGTCAGGCCTGGTTTCGTGAAGACAGCAAAAACCCGATGTTATTGATTGCCGGTGGAACGGGATTCTCATATACGCGATCTATCTTATTGGCTGCATTGGAAAAAAATCCTAATCGTGAAATTTCCATCTATTGGGGTGGACGAGAGTTGCAACACCTTTATGATTTGGCGGAGTTGCAATCATTGAGTGAGCACTATCCTAATTTGACCGTTGTACCTGTGGTTGAACAAGTTGATGAACACTGGCGCGGAAGAACGGGCACAGTTCTGAGTGCAGTTTTGGAAGATTTTGGCAGTTTGGCAAACCATGATATTTACATTGCTGGCCGTTTTGAGATGGCTAAAATTGCCCGTGAACGGTTCTGTAGTGAGCGTGATGCATCTATCGAACACATGTATGGGGATGCATTTGAGTTTATTTGAGCCATTTGCCGATAAAAGATAAGACGACAAAAATAAAAAAAAACCCGCCCCTGACAGGCGGGAAACTACGGCAACAACGTACTAGAGTGATGCAATAGACAAGACAGACAAGGGAAAACGTTAATTTTTTAAAAGCCATAAATTTCAATTGTCAGCTATGTTTTATAGCCAGGTTTTCATGGCTATACTCTTTCAATAATCGTGGCTATACCTTGGCCTAACCCGATGCACATGGTTGATAGCCCGAACTGAACATCTTTACGTTCCATCAAGTTAAGCAGGGTGGTTGTAATGCGAGTACCAGAGCATCCCAATGGGTGACCGAGAGCAATAGCGCCCCCATTCAGGTTTATTCTGTCATCCATACTATCCAGCAGATTCAACCCTTTTATGCAAGCCAAGGATTGTGCAGCGAATGCTTCGTTTAGTTCCATGACGCCAATATCCGCAAGACTTAATCCGGCTTTTTTCAAAGCCATTTGTGTGGCCGGCACAGGCCCATAACCCATGATAGAAGGGTCACAACCAACGACCGCCGTTGAGCGGATACGAGCACGAGGTTTTAATCCTAACGCTTTAGCTTTGCTTTCGCTCATGATCAGCATGGCAGAGGCGCCATCGGAAAGTGCTGATGAGTTCCCCGCTGTCACACTGCCAGTGACTGGATCAAAAACAGGACGCAGCGCAGCCAAATCTTTTAGGTTAGTTTCTGGGCGGATTACTTCATCAAAATCGACGAGTTTCATATTCCCATCAGCATCATGCCCATATATGGGGACAATTTCACTGGCGAAAGCCTTGGATTCAGTCGCTTCTGCTGCACGTCGATGAGAACGTAGGGCAAACTCATCTTGCATTGCGCGACTAATATTGTGCATTTTAGCCAGCATTTCTGCCGTCAATCCCATAACACCCGCTGCCTTGGCAACGTTACGGCTTAATTTGGGATGAAAATCGACACCGTGTGTCATGGGCACATGTCCCATATGTTCAACACCGCCGACCATAACAATATTGGCATCACCAGTCATAATCATGCGGGCACCGTCGTGCAGGGATTGCATTGAAGAACCGCAGAGGCGGTTAACGGTTACCGCAGGGACTGAATGAGGAATACCTGCCAGTAAGGCAGAGTTACGGGCAATATTGAACCCTTGTTCCAGTGTTTGTTGCACGCATCCCCAAGAGATATCATCAATATCTTCAGGCTTAACGGTAGGATTGCGCTTGAGTATTGACTTCATCAGATGTGCGGAGAGATCTTCGGCACGGACCTGACGGAATACACCACCTTTTGAGCGCCCCATTGGGGTACGGATACCATCAATAATAACTACGTTTTCCATGTTTTCAGACCTCACGCTTTTTCACCTGGATTAACAGCAAGTTCTGCGGGTGCAGGGTAGTAACTTTCATTGCTTTCGGATTTTGCTTTCAGGCCAGCAGGGATGTGATAGAGTGCGCCCAAGTGAGCATAGCTTTCTGCCATCTTCACGTAGGCTGTGGTTCCCATGGTATCCAGGTAACGGAACACACCACCGTGGAATGGGGGGAAACCCAGGCCATATACCAGTGCCATATCTGCTTCTGCTGGACTGGCAATGACACCTTCTTCTAAGCAGCGAACAACTTCGTTAATCATTGGGATTATGGTTCTGGCAATGATCTCTTCACCAGAGAAAGTATGTTTCGGTTTGCTGATACTTGCCAGTAATTGATCGGTAGTTTCATCCAGCTCTTTCTTCGGTTTGCCTTTTTTATCTTGGGTATATTTATAGAAACCAACGCCATTTTTCTGACCATAACGCTGATTTTCAAATAGCACATCAATGGCATCCCGATAATCACGGCTCATGCGGTCAGGGAAACCCTGAGCCATGACAGCTTGTGCATGGTGAGCGGTGTCAATACCGACAACATCAATGAGATAAGCAGGACCCATTGGCCAACCAAATTCTTTTTCCATGATTTTGTCGATTTGGCGGAAATCACCACCATCACGCAGCAACATGCCAAAACCAGCCAGATAAGGGAACAATACGCGGTTTACAAAGAAACCGGGGCAGTCGTTAACAACGATCGGTGTTTTACCCATTTTACTGGCATACGCGACAACGCTTGCAATAGTCTTATCTGAGGTTTTTTCTCCACGAATGATTTCAACCAACGGCATACGATGTACTGGATTGAAGAAATGCATACCACAGAAGTTTTCCGGGCGTTTTAGTGATTTTGCTAATTCAGTGATTGGGATAGTGGAGGTATTGGAAGCCAGAATACAGTCATCGCTGATATGTGATTCTGTTTCTGCTAAAACCGCAGCTTTAATCTTAGGATTTTCAACTACAGCTTCAACAACAATTTGGGATTTCTCAATACCAGCATAATTCAGGGTTGGATGAATGGATGCCAGAATTTTAGCCATCTTCATAGCATTTAAGCGTCCACGCTCAAATTGTTTATTCAGCAATTTGGCCGCTTCATTGATACCTAAATCCAGCGCTTTTTGACTAATATCTTTCATCAAGACAGGAATACCCTTGCGCGCTGATTGATAGGCAATACCTCCACCCATGATCCCGGCACCCAGTACAGTCGCATGTTCAGGCGTTGTAACGGTTTGCAGGTGTTTCTTCGCCAGCCCTTTAACATATTGCTCATTCAGGAAGATGCCGACTAAAGCACGAGCGACAGAGGTGTGCGCTAATGATACAAAACTGGCGGATTCCAGTTTTAAGGCTTCATCGCGACCCAGTGTAGCGGCTTTTTCAATGGTTTTTACCGCAGTGATTGGCGCTGGATAATGAGGGCCAGCAACCTTCATTACCATACCTTTTGCTACGGTGAAACTCATGGTACGTTCGATTTCATTGAGAGTCAGAGGCATCAGTTTAGGCTGACGGGCGGCTTGCCAATCCAAGTCTCCTCGAATAGCTTGTTCCAGAACTGAAACGGCAGAATCAACCAGTTTTTCGGCAGAAACTACGGCATCAACCAGGCCATTTTTCAGCGCTTCTTCAGCACCAATATCTTTTCCTGCGGAAATGATTTCGAGAGCATTGTCTGTACCAATCAAACGTGGCAGGCGAACAGAACCGCCAAATCCCGGCATAATGCCCAGTTTAGTTTCTGGCAATCCGATGCGAAGATCTGGGGATGCGATACGAAAATCTGTTGAAAGTACCAATTCACACCCACCACCAAGGGCGTAGCCATTGATAGCGGAGATAGTCGGAACAGGGAGATCTTCTATGCGGTTAAAGATATTGTTAGCGAGATCCAGCAATTCGTGCAGTTTTTCTGCTGGCGCACTGAATAACGATAAAAATTCTGTAATGTCTGCGCCAACAATAAAGGCTTGTTTTTCAGAGCGTAACAGCAACCCTTTTAAATTAGTCTCTTGCTCAAGGGTGGAAACGGCTTTATCCAGTGAAGTAACCGTTTTTGTATCTAATTTGTTAATTGCAGCCGGTGCATTGAAAATGAGTTCAGCAATGCCATCTTTCAGCCATTTTACTTGAATAGTTTCACTTAGGTAGAGCATGTCATTCTCCTCAATGAGTGCATACCATCTGGTATGACCAGATGCAGTTGATTGTGATTACTGTGTTAATTTAATGCAAACTGATGATTAATTTTTTGTAGGGCGGATCACAGGTAAGATTTATGGCAGGGAGCAATATATTTTGTTAGTGCTTTGAAAAATATAAATATATCTGCTTAGTTTTAGAAAAGGTGTTTTTCACGTGATAGCTCCCACAATAATGAATTGTGGTAATATTTAAGCTCCTGCCAAAAAATCAAAAGGCTAATTAAGATGGAAAAGTTAGCATCTCTGTACCAAGAACATATTAAAACCTTACAAAAACGTGCCCGAGAAATCTTAGAACGAACTCAGCTTGACGCCATGCTTATTCACTCAGGTGAATCATTACGGGTTTTTCTCGATGACAGCCATTATCCGTTTAAGGTCAATGCACACTTTAAGGCTTGGGTACCTGTGACCAAAGTGCCTAATTGCTGGTTGTGGATTGATGGAGTCAATAAACCTAAGCTCTGGTTTTATTCACCAGTAGATTACTGGCATAGCGTAGAACCCTTGCCCAATGGCTATTGGACTGACGAAATAGAAATGATTCATTTGGCAAAATCTGAAGATATCAATATAAAACTGAATGGATTAGCAAAACAGAATACAGCTTATATTGGTGAACAAACTGAGTGTGCTAAATCTTTGGGTATTCTTGATCACAATATCAACCCAAAAGCGGTTTTGGATTATTTGAATTATCATCGTTCATATAAAACAGATTATGAATTGGCTTGTATGCGTATGGCCCAGAAAACGGCCGTTAATGGTCATCTGGCAGCCTATGATGCATTTTTGTCCGGTGTGAGCGAATTCGAAATCAATATGTTCTATTTGATGGCAACAGGGCACCGTGATACCGATGTCCCTTATGATAATATTGTTGCCTTGAATGAAAATACGGCTGTTTTGCACTACAGCAAATTACAGCAGACGATTCCTTCGGAAATACGCAGTTTTTTGATTGATGCTGGAGCGGAATATCATGGTTATGCAGCGGATATCACTAGAACCTATGTAGCAAAACCTCATAACGATTTTGCCTCACTGATAAAGGATCTGAATGAAGAACAACAGGCGCTCATTGGCACAATTAAAACGGGAGTTCGATATACCGACTACCATATTAATATGCATCAACGTATAGCCAGCATACTGAAAAAACATGATATTGTTCATGGGATCAGTGATGAAGGTATGGTTGAGACAGGATTGACGACACCATTTTTCCCACACGGACTCGGTCATCCTTTAGGTTTGCAGGTGCATGACGCGGCCGGGTTTATGCAAGATGATAGAGGAACCCATCTGGCAGCCCCGGAGATGCATCCTTATTTGCGCTGTACCCGTATTCTGGAGCCAAGAATGGTTTTGACCATTGAGCCTGGGATCTATTTCATTGAAACTTTATTAGCGCAGTGGCGTGAAAGCGAATATCGTCAACATTTCGATTGGAAAAAAATTGATATGTTGAAAACTTATGGTGGTATTCGTATTGAAGATAACATCGTTATTCACGATGGAAAAATTGAAAATATGACCAGAGAATTACAATTATCGTAATGAAGCCTTATTTAATTCCTGCGGCTTCAGTCAGCTTTACTGAAGAAATAAAAAAGAGTCGTTTCATTACCCTGCTGGAGCACACCAGCGGGGTAGATGAGGCTAAGTTATTTATCCAAAGCATCAAAGAGCAGTATCCTGATGCTCGGCATCATTGCTGGGCTTTTGTGGCAGGGGCGCCGGATGATTCCCAACAGTTAGGGTTTTCTGATGATGGCGAACCTACCGGAACCGCTGGCAAGCCGATGATTGCTCAGTTAATAGGAAGTGGTCTGGGGGAAATTACCGCTGTATCTGTTCGCTATTTTGGTGGCATAAAACTTGGTACGGGTGGTTTGGTAAAAGCCTATGGTAATGGGGTACAGCAAGCTCTGAAGCTGTTGCAAACCGAATACAAAGTACCGCAGAAGTTATACCAGTTACAGTGTGAATACTCGCATATTTCAATGGTAGAACAGTTGCTACACCAATTCTCTGGGCAAGTGATCGCCAGTGATTATGCTGAAAATGTCACGTTGCAAGTCTCGCTGCCAGCTACCCTTGTTGGTGAGATAGGTGATAAATTACGGGACTTGAGCCGTGGTGCTTTGTTTTTAACGCCAAAATCATAACTATTCTTCATACCGGATTTCTAAGGAACCAGCCGAATGCATTTTCGCGCCATAACCCGTATTGTTGGACTACTTGTCATTCTTTTCTCTGTCACAATGATTATTCCGGGATTGGTGGCATTGATTTATCGTGATGGTGCAGGCAGGGCATTCAGCCAGACATTCATCTTTGCTCTCGTCATTGGTTTAATATTGTGGGTACCTAATCGCGAACAAAAATCTGAGCTCAAGCCGAAAGAGGGCTTTTTGATTGTTGTCCTATTTTGGACTGTGTTGGGAAGTGTGGGGGCATTGCCATTCATTTTCTCTGAAAAACCCAATCTTTCAGTCACAGATGCCTTTTTTGAATCATTTTCTGGCTTGACGACAACTGGGGCGACGACGCTTGTTGGCCTTGATTCCCTTCCCAAGGCTATTTTGTTCTATCGACAAATGTTGCAATGGTTAGGCGGCATGGGAATTATCGTTTTGGCTGTGGCGATCTTACCTCTGCTTGGTGTTGGGGGAATGCAGCTTTATCGTGCAGAAATGCCGGGGCCGTTGAAAGACAATAAAATGCGTCCTCGTATCGCAGAAACGGCAAAAACGCTTTGGCTGATTTATGTCTTGTTAACGATTGCCTGTGCGCTGGCATTGTGGGCTGCGGGAATGTCGGTATTCGATGCGATTTCTCATAGCTTTTCTACCATCGCTATTGGTGGGTTTTCTACCCATGATGCCAGTATCGGTTTTTTCAATAGCCCAGCCATCAACACGATTATTGCCATTTTCTTATTGATTTCGGGCTGTAATTTTGGTTTGCATTTTGCGGTTCTTTCTGGACGAAGCTTGAAAGTGTACTGGCGTGATCCAGAATTTCGGATGTTCATTACTATTCAGTTGGCACTATTGGCAATCTGTATGCTGATATTATGGCAACATTCCGTTTATGAATCAGAATGGGAAGCATTGAATCACGCTTTTTTTCAAGTTGTCTCTATGGCGACAACAGCTGGATTTACAACGGACTCTTTTGCCAATTGGCCTCTGTTT
>NZ_RAQI01000009.1 GCF_003610465.1 Xenorhabdus ehlersii
GTAGGTGGATAACTTGGCAAATCCGGTTATCCAGGACACTGAGGCACGATGACGAGGCATTACGGTGCTGAAGTTGCTGATGCCCCGCTTCCAGGAAAAGCCCCTAAGCGTCAGATTATGGTCAATCGTACCCCAAACCGACACAGGTGGTCAGGTAGAGAATACTCAGGCGCTTGAGAGAACTCGGGTGAAGGAACTAGGCAAAATGGTGCCGTAACTTCGGGAGAAGGCACGCTGGCGTCAGGTGAAGAAACACGCTTTCGGAGCCGAGGCCAGTCGCAGATACCAGCTGGCTGCAACTGTTTAATAAAAACACAGCACTGTGCAAACACGAAAGTGGACGTATACGGTGTGACGCCTGCCCGGTGCTGGAAGGTTAATTGATGGGGTTAGCCGCAAGGCGACGCTCTTGATCGAAGCCCCAGTAAACGGCGGCCGTAACTATAACGGTCCTAAGGTAGCGAAATTCCTTGTCGGGTAAGTTCCGACCTGCACGAATGGCGTAATGATGGCCAGGCTGTCTCCACCCGAGACTCAGTGAAATTGAACTCGCTGTGAAGATGCAGTGTACCCGCGGCAAGACGGAAAGACCCCGTGAACCTTTACTATAGCTTGACACTGAACCTTGAGCCTTGATGTGTAGGATAGGTGGGAGGCTGTGAAATGTGGACGCCAGTCTGCATGGAGCCATCCTTGAAATACCACCCTTGAATGTTTGATGTTCTAACGTCGGCCCGTTATCCGGGTTGCGGACAGTGTCTGGTGGGTAGTTTGACTGGGGCGGTCTCCTCCCAAAGCGTAACGGAGGAGCACGAAGGTTAGCTAATCACGGTCGGACATCGTGAGGTTAGTGCAATGGCATAAGCTAGCTTGACTGCGAGAGTGACGGCTCGAGCAGGTGCGAAAGCAGGTCATAGTGATCCGGTGGTTCTGTATGGAAGGGCCATCGCTCAACGGATAAAAGGTACTCCGGGGATAACAGGCTGATACCGCCCAAGAGTTCATATCGACGGCGGTGTTTGGCACCTCGATGTCGGCTCATCACATCCTGGGGCTGAAGTAGGTCCCAAGGGTATGGCTGTTCGCCATTTAAAGTGGTACGCGAGCTGGGTTTAGAACGTCGTGAGACAGTTCGGTCCCTATCTGCCGTGGGCGTTGGAAGATTGCAAGGGGCTGCTCCTAGTACGAGAGGACCGGAGTGGACGCACCACTGGTGTTCGGGTTGTCATGCCAATGGCACTGCCCGGTAGCTAAGTGCGGAAGAGATAACCGCTGAAAGCATCTAAGCGGGAAACTTGCCTTAAGATGAGTCTTCCCTTGTCCCTAGAGGACACTGAAGGAACGTTCGAGACGAGGACGTAGATAGGCCGGGTGTGTAAGCGTTGCGAGACGTTGAGCTAACCGGTACTAATGACCCGTGCGGCTTAACCTGACAACACCGAAGGTGTTTTGGGGTTTGAGAGAGAGAAGTTTCAGAGAAAGCAGGCTTGTTCGGGATTGAAAACAGAATTTGTCTGGCGGCAACAGCGCGGTGGTCCCACCTGATCCCATGCCGAACTCAGCAGTGAAACGCCGTAGCGCCGATGGTAGTGTGGGGTCTCCCCATGTGAGAGTAGGACACTGCCAGACATTCAATTTATAAGTGTTGCCCATTTGGCAACACTTTTGTTTTTAGCATTTGCTGATATGGCTCAGTTGGTAGAGCACACCCTTGGTAAGGGTGAGGTCCCCAGTTCGAATCTGGGTATCAGCACCATGAATAATATGTTCGGCAAATAAAACAGAATTTGCTTGGCGGCAATAGCGCGGCGGTCCCACCTGACCCCATGCCGAACTCAGCAGTGAAACGCCGTAGCGCCGATGGTAGTGTGGGGTCTCCCCATGTGAGAGTAGGGAACTGCCAAGCTTTAATACCAGTCAAAAGGCCACTCATATGAGTGGCCTTTTGCATTTCTAGTTCTTTTGAATTTTCATTAACAGATAGGTATTAGGTAACTACTTACTTATCTTTCAAATATAGAGTCTGATAGACTACGACTTAAATTACCTTATTGAGTTTGAAATGAATGTCTGTCTGTCAATCTACTCAACTAAAAGCGTTTAACACGTTTGGCATTTCAGCCAGTGCTGATCATATTGGAATAGCCACTTCTATTGAATCGCTTTTGGCCTTATGGCAAGAAGCAATGGAAAAGAGTCATCCTATTGTATTATTGGGAGGAGGGAGTAACATCCTTTTCACCGAAAATTTTAAAGGTACGGTGATCTTAAATCGTATTCTTGGTATCAATATACAAGAGTCAGATACTGCATGGCACATTCATGTTGGTGCAGGTGAAAACTGGCATAAACTAATTACTTATTTATTTAAACAACAGATCTATGGTTTGGAAAATTTAGCCTTGATCCCTGGAAATGTTGGCTCTGCTCCAATCCAGAATATTGGAGCATATGGAGTTGAATTTAAGCATGTTTGTGAATATGTGGATTTTGTTGAGCTAAAAACAGGTAATTCAATCCGTTTAACGGCGAATAAGTGTCAATTTGCGTATAGAGACAGCATCTTTAAGCGTCAATATAAAGATGGTTATGCTATCACAGCGGTTGGTTTACGCTTGAATAAGAAATGGGAACCCATTTTAACTTACGGTGCTTTATCGCAATTCTCACAAGAAAAAGTCACGCCAGAACAAATATTCGATGCTGTGTGTGAAATGCGCCAGAGTAAGTTGCCAGATCCTGCATTGATCGGTAATGCAGGCAGTTTCTTCAAAAATCCTATTATATCTATTGAGTTAGCATACAGTATTAAGTCTGAATATCCCGGTTGCCCTCAATACCCTCATGATGAGCATAGCGTAAAGATTGCTGCGGGTTGGCTGATAGAACAATGTCAATTGAAGGGGTATGCTATTGGTGGCGCTGCCGTACACATGAAACAGGCATTGGTATTAATTAATAAAGGTAATGCAACTGGACAAAATGTCATTGCCTTGGCTGCTTATATACGTAATAAGGTTGCAGAAAAATTTAATATCTTCTTAGAACCTGAAGTGCGCTTCATTGGCAGTATAGGTGAAATAGACGCAGTGGAATGTATTTCATGAAAGATATTAGTACCCCATTAAAATTAATTAAAGTGTTATCTGATGGCGAAATTCATTCAGGCCAACAACTTGGTCAGGAATTGGGAATGAGCCGAGCAGGAATCAATAAACATATTCAAACTATTCGTGAATGGGGAGTAGATGTTCTGACTCTTCCAGGTAAAGGTTACCGCTTTCCTACCCCAATGAGTCTTCTGGATAAAGAAATTATTGAAAACTATCTTCCTAATGATTGCATTGAAGTGATGCCTGTCATTGATTCCACGAATCAATATATCCTGGAAAAGTTAACAGAGCTCGATTCAGGAGCTGCCTGTGTTGCAGAATATCAATATGCAGGTAGAGGGCGTCGTGGTAGAAAGTGGGTTTCTGCTTTTGGTCGCAACTTATATCTATCTATGTATTGGCGTTTGGAACAAGGGCCAGCAGCAGCGATAGGTTTAAGTTTAGTGGTAGGTATTGTCATTGCAGAAGTACTTAATCGCCAGGGAGCAGAAAGAGTAAAAGTAAAATGGCCAAATGACTTATATTTAGATGATAAAAAACTTGCTGGAATATTGGTTGAGTTGACGGGAAAAACGGGAGATGCAGCCCATGTTGTTATCGGAATAGGCATTAATGTTTCGATGAGTAGCGATCAACAGAGATCAATTAATCAAAATTGGACTAATTTACAGCAATCAGGAACGATTATTGAACGGAATAAGTTGGTTGCTGAAATCATAGTGGAACTTAAAAAATCATTAATCCAATTTGAAAATGAAGGGCTAACTTCTTTCATTCCTCGATGGTTTGAATTAGATAATTTTATTAATCGTTCAGTGAAATTAATTATTGGCGATCAGGAAGTTCATGGGATAGCTCGTGGAATAGATCAACAAGGGGCTTTGTTACTTGATATTAACGGAGTTGTTGTGCCTTATATCGGTGGCGAAATTTCCTTGAGAGGTTGTTGAATGTAAAGCCGGAAATATTTCCGGCTTTTTGTTTTATTTTCTTAATCTGACGCTTTCAACCGTGTGATTGATGCCTTTCGTCATAATCAAGCTAGCCCGTTCTCTCGTTGGTAAGATGTTTTGCTGTAAGTTTAATCCATTAATTTCCCGCCAAATACTCGATGCTACTTTTATCGCTTCTTCTGTCGTTAGTTTAGAATAATTGTGGAAATAAGAATCAGGATCGGAAAAAGCGCCTTGTCGAAACTTAAGAAAACGATTGACGTACCATTGTTTGAGTAATTCTTCCGGTGCATCTACATAAATAGAAAAATCAACAAAATCAGAGACAAATACATGATGTGGCTCATGTGGATAATCCATGCCACTTTGTAATACGTTTAAACCTTCGAGGATAAGAATATCTGGCTTTTCGATAATAAGTTGTTCATCAGGAACGATGTCATAGCTCAGGTGAGAATATACCGGCGCGATAACTTTTTCTGCACCCGATTTTATATTGGCGACAAATTTGACCAAGCTACGCATATCATAGGATTCAGGGAACCCCTTTTTTTTCATTAATCCACGTTCATTTAATATATTGTTGGAGTGCAAAAAGCCGTCTGTTGTCACTAATTTGACACGACGATGTTCTGGCCAACGGCTTAGTAGCGCCTGTAATAAGCGTGCGGTTGTGCTTTTTCCGACAGCAACGCTGCCTGCTATACCAATAACATAAGGTATTTTTTGTTCATCTGTCCCTAGGAACTGCTCAAGAACAGCTTGCCGCCGTAAATTGGAGCTAATGTAAAAATTGAGTAGACGTGACAATGGAAGATAGATTTCAATCACTTCATCTATTGAGATTTCTTCATTGATCCCTTTTAAAGCCGCAACTTCTTCTTCTGTTAATGTTAAAGGCACTGAGTCACGCAATGTGGCCCAATGTTTACGATCAAATTGTAAATATGGAGTTGTCAAAAAAGATTCTTTCTTATTCATAAGCCAACATCTGCCTGTCTATGCAGGTTGGACAGGTTGTTGAGAACACCCGTATCCGACAAAAAATAAATCTCATCATATCGGTTGGATTATCGTAGGCGTAGAATTTTTTATGATTTTAGTCATTTTTTTGATGGCAAATGCAAAAATGTATTATTTCTGAGCCTATTATGACCGTCAATTTCTTTCTTTTATAAAGAGAAAGACAAGTGTGATACAAATAATTTTTAAAAAATAATTGGCAGATGCATTTATTGGTTCTTCCTGTACAAGAGTTGTTTGTTTAATATTTAAGCTTGGGTCGTTGAAAAAAACATCAAAAGCATAGAAAGCGACTGTTTTGTGAGCGAAAGAACAAAAAAAACAATTTTTTTGTTGCATCGTGGGCCAACTCTTCCTAGAATGCGCAGCACTTGATGCCGGCATAGCTCAGTTGGTAGAGCAACTGACTTGTAATCAGTAGGTCCCGAGTTCGACTCTTGGTGCCGGCACCATTAAAAATTTGGAAAGGTGGGGTTCCCGAGCGGCCAAAGGGAGCAGACTGTAAATCTGCCGTCACAGACTTCGAAGGTTCGAATCCTTCCCCCACCACCATTAACCAGTTTCGATCTTGAGTGTTCTGCTCGAGTTATACTCTAGAAAAAACACTTAAGATGTAGTATACAGCTGATTAAAGTCAGGTAGCCGAGTTCACGCGGGCATCGTATAATGGCTATTACCTCAGCCTTCCAAGCTGATGATGCGGGTTCGATTCCCGCTGCCCGCTCCAAGATGTGCTGATATAGCTCAGTTGGTAGAGCACACCCTTGGTAAGGGTGAGGTCGGCAGTTCGAATCTGCCTATCAGCACCACTTCTCCTGTTCTTACTTCCTGATTTTCTTCCTGTAAATATCTCGCAAGCAATTGCTTGGTTGATGTGGTGAAACCACCGATTCCGTGTCTTAGAGGGACAACCTAATGTCTAAAGAAAAGTTTGAACGTTCAAAACCGCACGTTAACGTTGGTACTATCGGCCACGTTGACCACGGTAAAACTACCCTGACTGCTGCAATCACTACTGTTCTGGCAAAAACTTACGGTGGTAGCGCGCGTGCATTCGACCAGATCGACAACGCACCAGAAGAAAAAGCACGTGGTATCACCATCTCTACTTCTCACGTAGAGTACGATACTCCAACTCGTCACTACGCACACGTTGACTGCCCAGGCCACGCCGACTACGTGAAAAACATGATCACCGGTGCGGCTCAGATGGACGGCGCGATCCTGGTAGTTGCGGCAACTGATGGCCCAATGCCACAGACTCGTGAGCACATCCTGCTGGGTCGTCAGGTAGGCGTTCCTTACATCATCGTGTTCCTGAACAAATGTGACATGGTTGATGATGAAGAGCTGCTGGAACTGGTGGAAATGGAAGTACGTGAGCTGCTGTCTCAGTACGATTTCCCAGGCGACGACACCCCAATCATCCGTGGTTCTGCGCTGAAAGCGCTGGAAGGCGATGCAGAGTGGGAAGCGAAAGTGATCGAACTGGCAGAAGCACTGGATTCTTACATCCCAGAACCAGAGCGTGACATTGACAAGCCATTCCTGCTGCCAATCGAAGACGTATTCTCCATCTCCGGCCGTGGTACTGTAGTTACCGGTCGTGTAGAGCGTGGTATCGTTAAAGTCGGTGACGAAGTTGAAATCGTGGGTATCAAAGAAACCACTAAAACCACTTGTACCGGCGTTGAAATGTTCCGCAAACTGCTGGACGAAGGTCGTGCGGGTGAGAACGTGGGTGTTCTGCTGCGTGGAACTAAGCGTGATGACGTTGAGCGTGGTCAGGTTCTGGCGAAGCCAGGTTCTATCCACCCACACACTCAGTTCGAATCTGAAGTGTATATCCTGAGCAAAGATGAAGGTGGCCGTCATACGCCATTCTTCAAAGGTTACCGTCCACAGTTCTACTTCCGTACTACTGACGTAACCGGTACTATCGAACTGCCAGAAGGCGTAGAGATGGTAATGCCAGGTGACAACATCAACATGGTAGTTAACCTGATTGCGCCAATCGCCATGGACGAAGGTCTGCGTTTCGCAATCCGTGAAGGTGGCCGTACTGTAGGCGCCGGTGTTGTTGCTAAAGTTATTGCTTAATCTTTAATTATCAAAAGATTATGAGAAAGAGGAGCTTTAGCTCCTCTTTTTTTATTTGAGCCACCAAAATTGGTGGTTTTTTTGTTACTCAAGAAAATAAAAACAATAATTGAAATGAGATTTATTTCTATTTACTATTCTGAGGTGTCGCTTATTTTATAAGCGTGGACAATTTTGGGTATGAGGGCTTTATCCGACCTAAATAGTCATCAAGAGTGTGTAAATAGTTTAGAAGAGTGCTTCCATGTATGTTTGTCTCTGCAATGCAATAAGCGATAAAACCATACGTAATGCTGTTCATCAGCAACATATTCGTTCTATCAGAGAGTTGAGAAATTTTGTTCCTGTAGGAAACGACTGCGGAAAATGCATACGTCAAGCACGTGAAATAATGAATGAGGAGATTGCGCTACTACCTCCAATAAATAATGTTGCCTAAAATAAGCACAATTTTCTTGCAATTACTCTGCCAAATTAGTACTACACTTTAGTTACTGGAAGCGGAGGAACTTGCTATGAAAGGTGATAAAAAAATAATTGCACATTTGAATAAACTTCTCGGCAATGAACTTGTCGCCATCAATCAATATTTCTTGCATGCCCGAATGTTTAAGAACTGGGGATTGATACGTTTGAATGACGTCGAGTATCACGAGTCCATTGATGAGATGAAGCACGCAGATAAATTTATCGAACGTATTCTTTTTCTGGAGGGGGTGCCAAATCTACAAGATTTAGGCAAGCTCAATATCGGAGAAGATGTAGAAGAAATGCTGAAATCTGATCTGGAATTAGAATTACGTGGTGCAAAGGATCTCAGAGAAGCAATCGCATATGCCGATTCAGTTCACGATTATGTCAGTAGAGACTTGATGATAGAGGTGCTTGCTGATGAAGAAAATCATATTGATTGGTTGGAAACTCAATTTGAACTGATAACTAGAATTGGAATACAAAATTACATTCAATCTCAGCTTAGTGAAGAAGAATAGCTATAATTTTGTCGCCCTATAATTTGATGTATATAGGGCGTTTTTCTTCCATTTTCTTTCTTGCTTTCCTCTTTCTTGTATATACTTTTTGCATAGATTTCACTCTTAATATTGCTTTGTGGGTAAATTCACGTATAATGCGCGGGCTTACCTACACAGAGTAGGACTGATTTATTATCAGTAATGAGCGGTGAATAGCCGCCATTTAAAATACCCCCGATATGGGGGTTATGCACAGAACGATTACACTCCCCCATCAACCGAAATGGGTGCGAGGAGTAATCATTTACGTTTATAAAATAGTTGGAGCTCTGGTCTCATGCAGAACCAAAGAATCCGTATCCGCCTGAAAGCATTTGATCATCGTTTGATCGATCAATCAACTGCGGAAATCGTAGAGACTGCGAAGCGCACTGGTGCGCAAGTTCGTGGTCCGATCCCTCTGCCAACTCGTAAAGAGCGTTTTACCGTTCTGATTTCTCCACACGTTAATAAAGATGCGCGTGATCAGTACGAAATTCGCACTCACAAACGTCTGGTTGACATCGTTGAGCCAACCGAGAAAACCGTTGATGCTCTGATGCGTCTGGATCTGGCTGCCGGTGTAGATGTGCAGATCAGCCTGGGTTAATCAGGTCATTGAACGATTGAGAGGTTGAAACAATGATTGGTTTAGTCGGTAAAAAAGTGGGCATGACTCGCATCTTCACTGAAGATGGCGTTTCAATCCCTGTAACTGTTATCGAAATCGAAAATAACCGTGTAACTCAAGTTAAAAACAAAGAGACTGACGGTTATCGTGCAATTCAGGTAACGACTGGTAGCAAAAAAGCTAGTCGTGTTAAGAAAGCTGAAGCAGGTCATTTCGCTAAAGCTGGCGTCGAAGCTGGCCGCATTCTGCGTGAATTCCGCCTGTCAGAAAGCGATGCTGAATTCACTGTAGGTCAAAGCATTAGCGTTGAAATTTTCGCTGACGTTAAAAAAGTTGACGTTACTGGTACATCTAAAGGTAAAGGTTTCGCGGGTACTGTTAAACGCTGGAACTTCCGTACTCAGGATGCTACCCATGGTAACTCCTTGTCTCACCGCGTTCCGGGTTCTATCGGTCAGAACCAGACTCCGGGCAAGGTGTTCAAAGGCAAGAAAATGGCAGGCCAACTGGGTAATGAGCGCGTAACCGTTCAGAGCTTAGATGTAGTACGTGTTGACGCTGAGCGTAACCTGCTGCTGGTCAAAGGTGCTGTTCCAGGTGCAACGAACAGTAACCTGATCGTAAAACCGGCTGTCAAGGCGTAACGTCGAGGAGATAGGAATGGAATTGGTAATGAAAGACGCGCAAAGCGCGCTGACTGTTTCCGAAACTACCTTCGGGCGTGATTTCAATGAAGCGCTTGTGCATCAAGTAGTTGTTGCGTATGCAGCTGGTGCTCGTCAAGGTACTCGTGCTCAGAAAACTCGTGCTGAAGTTTCTGGTTCAGGTAAAAAACCATGGCGTCAGAAAGGCACTGGCCGCGCGCGTTCTGGTTCTATTAAGAGTCCAATTTGGCGCTCTGGTGGTGTAACTTTCGCAGCAAAGCCACAGGACCACAGTCAAAAAGTTAATAAAAAGATGTACCGTGGTGCTCTGAAAAGCATCCTGTCTGAACTGGTACGTCAAGATCGTCTGATCGTTGTCGAGAAGTTCTCTGTTGAAGCACCTAAGACTAAGTTGCTGGTACAGAAACTGAAAGAAATGGCTCTGGAAGACGTGCTGATCGTCACTAGCGAAGTTGATGAGAATCTGTTCTTAGCAGCTCGTAACCTGTATAAGGTTGACGTTCGTGATACAGCAGGTATCGATCCTGTAAGCCTGATTGCCTTCGACAAAGTGGTTATGACTGCTGAAGCTGTGAAGCAAGTTGAGGAGATGCTGGCATGATCCGTGAAGAACGTCTGCTGAAAGTACTGCGCGCGCCGCACGTATCTGAAAAAGCTTCTACAGCGATGGAAAAAAGTAACACCATCGTTCTCAAAGTTGCGAAAGACGCGACTAAAGCAGAGATCAAAGCTGCCGTACAGAAACTGTTTGAAGTTGAAGTTGAAGGTGTAAACACTTTGCTGGTTAAAGGTAAAGTTAAACGCCACGGGCAGCGTATTGGTCGTCGTAGCGACTGGAAAAAGGCTTACGTCACCTTGAAAGAAGGCCAGAACCTGGACTTCGTTGGCGGCGCTGAGTAAGTCGGAGGAGTAAAGAACAATGGCAATTGTTAAATGTAAACCTACGTCTCCGGGCCGTCGCCACGTTGTTAAAGTGGTTAACCCTGAGCTGCATAAGGGTAAACCTTATGCTCCGTTGTTGGAAAAAAACAACAAAACTGGTGGTCGTAACAACAATGGTCGTATTACCACTCGTCACATCGGTGGTGGCCATAAACAGCATTATCGTCTGATTGACTTTAAACGTAACAAAGACGGTATCCCTGCTGTTGTTGAGCGTTTGGAATATGATCCAAACCGTTCAGCAAACATCGCACTGGTTCTGTACAAAGACGGTGAGCGTCGTTACATCCTTGCACCTAAGGGCCTGAAAGCGGGTGATCAAATCCAGTCTGGTGCTGATTCAGCGATCAAGGCGGGTAACGCCCTGCCAATGCGCAACATTCCGGTTGGTTCTACTGTTCACAACATAGAAATGAAACCAGGTAAAGGTGGCCAGTTGGCTCGTTCAGCAGGTGCTTATGCTCAGATCGTTGCACGTGATGGTTCTTATGTGACCCTGCGTCTGCGTTCTGGTGAAATGCGTAAAGTACTGTCTGATTGCCGCGCTACTTTAGGTGAAGTTGGTAACGCAGAACATATGTTGCGCGTTCTGGGTAAAGCTGGTGCAAGCCGCTGGCGTGGTATTCGTCCTACCGTTCGTGGTACGGCGATGAACCCAGTAGACCATCCACATGGTGGTGGTGAAGGTCGTAACTTTGGTAAACACCCTGTAACTCCATGGGGCATCCAGACCAAAGGTAAGAAGACCCGTAGCAACAAACGTACTGATAAATATATCGTACGTCGCCGTTCTAAAAAATAATTAGAGGATAAACCATGCCACGTTCTCTCAAGAAAGGTCCATTTATTGACCTGCACTTGCTGAAGAAGGTAGAGAAAGCGGTGGAAAGCGGAGACAAAAAGCCTATTAAGACTTGGTCCCGTCGTTCAACGATCTTTCCTAACATGATCGGTTTGACCATCGCTGTCCATAATGGTCGTCAGCATGTACCAGTTTTTGTTTCCGACGAAATGGTTGGTCATAAACTGGGTGAATTCGCGCCGACCCGTACTTATCGCGGCCATGCGGCCGATAAAAAGGCTAAAAAGCGCTAAGGTAGGAGGAAGAGATGGAAACTATCGCTAAACATCGCCACGCTCGTTCTTCTGCTCAGAAGGTTCGCCTTGTGGCTGACCTGATCCGCGGTAAGAAAGTGTCGCAAGCTCTGGAAACTCTGACCTATACCAACAAGAAAGCTGCTGGTTTAGTGAAGAAAGTACTTGAGTCTGCTATTGCTAACGCAGAACACAACGATGGCGCTGACATCGATGATCTGAAAGTCACGAAAATTTTCGTAGACGAAGGCCCAACTATGAAGCGTATTATGCCTCGTGCCAAAGGCCGCGCAGATCGTATCCTGAAGCGCACCAGCCACATCACTGTGGTTGTGTCCGATCGCTGAGACTCTGGAGACTAGCAATGGGTCAGAAAGTACATCCTAATGGTATTCGTCTGGGTATTGTCAAACCTTGGAACTCTACCTGGTATGCGAATACCAAAGAATTCGCTGACAACCTAGACAGCGACTTTAAAGTTCGCCAGTACTTGAACAAAGAACTGGTTAAAGCATCTATTTCACGTATCGTTATCGAACGTCCTGCGAAAAGCATCCGTGTAACCATTCACACTGCTCGCCCAGGCATTGTAATCGGTAAAAAAGGTGAAGACGTTGAAAAACTGCGTAAGGCTGTAGCGGATATCGCTGGCGTTCCTGCGCAGATCAATATTGCCGAAGTACGTAAACCTGAACTGGACGCAAAACTGGTTGCTGACAGCATCAGTTCACAGCTGGAACGTCGTGTAATGTTCCGCCGTGCTATGAAACGTGCTGTACAGAACGCTATGCGTTTGGGCGCTAAAGGTATCAAAGTGGAAGTCAGCGGCCGTCTGGGCGGTGCTGAAATTGCACGTACTGAGTGGTATCGTGAAGGTCGTGTACCTCTGCATACTCTGCGTGCAGACATCGACTACAATACTTCTGAAGCGCACACCACTTATGGTGTAATCGGCGTTAAGGTATGGATCTTCAAAGGTGAGATCCTGGGTGGTATGGCTGCAGTTGAACAGGCGGAAAAACCGGCTGCTCAACCTAAAAAGCAGCAGCGTAAAGGCCGCAAGTAAGGAGAGTCGCTGATGTTACAACCAAAGCGTACGAAATTCCGTAAAGTGCACAAAGGCCGCAACCGTGGTCTGGCTGCAGGTGCGGATGTTAGCTTCGGCACTTTCGGTCTCAAAGCTGTGGGCCGTGGTCGTCTGACTGCTCGTCAGATCGAAGCGGCACGTCGTGCTATGACCCGTGCAATTAAGCGTCAAGGTAAAATCTGGATCCGTGTGTTCCCAGACAAACCTATCACCGAAAAGCCACTCGAAGTGCGTATGGGTAAAGGTAAAGGTAACGTAGAATACTGGGTTGCCTTGATCCAGCCCGGTAAAGTCCTGTATGAAATGGACGGTGTGCCTGAAGAGCTGGCTCGTGAAGCATTCAAGCTGGCAGCAGCGAAACTGCCTATCAAAACCACCTTTGTAACTAAGACGGTGATGTAATGAAAGCACAAGAGCTGCGCGAAAAAAGCGTTGAAGAGCTGAACACTGAGCTGCTGAACCTGTTACGTGAACAATTCAATTTGCGTATGCAGGCGGCAAGTGGCCAGCTGCAACAGTCTCACCTGTTGAAACAAGTGCGTCGTAATATTGCACGCGTTAAGACTTTACTGACTGAGAAGGCGGGTGCGTAATGACCGATAAAATCCGTACTCTGCAAGGTCGTGTTGTTAGCGACAAAATGGAAAAATCCATTGTTGTTGCTATCGAGCGTAAGGTGAAACACCCATTGTATGGTAAGTTCATCAAGCGTACGACTAAACTGCACGTACATGACGAGAACAATGAATGTGGAATTGGTGATGTAGTGGAAATCCGCGAAACCCGTCCACTGTCTAAGACTAAATCTTGGACTTTAGTTCGCGTTATAGAAAAAGCGGTTCTATAATAGATCGCTGTGTACGAAATAAACGGCCCAAAAAATAACGGGGCCGTTTATTTTTCTGTCCATCGCGAAGATGTGGTGTTATAATGCCGCGCCCTCGTAGTATGGGATATTGAAACGGCCTCTTTAAAAATAAAGTGGCTCAGTAGTAGTTGACATTTAGCGGAGCACTAAAATGATCCAAGAACAGACTATGCTGAACGTGGCCGACAACTCCGGTGCACGTCGCGTAATGTGTATCAAGGTTCTAGGTGGCTCGCACCGTCGCTACGCAGACGTCGGTGACATCATCAAGATCACTATCAAGGAAGCAATTCCTCGTGGTAAAGTGAAAAAAGGCGATGTCCTGAAAGCGGTAGTGGTGCGCACCAAGAAGGGTGTTCGTCGCCCGGACGGTTCTGTCATTCGCTTCGATAGCAACGCTTGCGTATTGTTAAACAATAATAGTGAGCAAGTTATCGGTACGCGTATTTTTGGGCCGGTGACTCGTGAACTTCGTAATGAAAAGTTCATGAAAATTATCTCTCTGGCACCTGAAGTACTCTAAGGAGCAGGCAATGGCAGCGAAAATCCGTCGTGATGACGAAATTATCGTGCTAACTGGTAAAGACAAAGGTAAGCGCGGTAAAGTAAAACAGGTTCTTTCTTCTGGTAAAATCATTGTTGAAGGCATCAACCTGGTAAAAAAACATCAGAAACCAGTTCCGGCTCTGAACCAACCAGGTGGCATCGTTGAAAAAGAAGCAGCTATCGATGTTTCTAACGTTGCAATCTTCAACACAGCAACCGGCAAGGCTGACCGTGTAGGTTTTAGATTCGAAGACGGCAAAAAAGTACGTTTCTTCAAATCTAACAACGAAACTATCAAGTAATTTGGAGTATACGATGGCGAAACTGCATGATTACTACAAAGACGAGGTAGTCAAGAAACTGATGACTCAGTTTGGTTACCATTCTGTCATGCAAGTCCCTCGGGTCGAGAAGATCACCCTGAACATGGGTGTTGGTGAAGCAATTGCTGATAAAAAACTGCTGGATAACGCAGCGGCTGACTTAGCAGCAATTTCTGGTCAGAAGCCATTGATCACCAAAGCACGCAAATCAGTTGCAGGCTTCAAAATCCGTCAGGGCTATCCAATCGGCTGTAAAGTAACCCTGCGTGGAAAACGCATGTGGGAGTTCTTTGAGCGCCTGATTTCTATTGCTGTACCACGTATCCGTGACTTCCGTGGTTTGTCCGCTAAATCATTCGATGGTCGTGGTAACTACAGCATGGGTGTTCGTGAGCAAATCATCTTCCCTGAAATCGATTACGATAAAGTGGATCGTGTACGTGGTCTGGATATCACTATCACCACTACTGCGAAATCTGATGATGAAGGCCGCGCACTGTTGGCTGCGTTTAACTTCCCGTTCCGCAAGTAAGGCAGGGTACTCATGGCTAAGCAATCAATGAAAGCACGTGATGTAAAACGTGCGAAATTAGCTGAGAAATTCTTCGCAAAACGCGTTGAACTGAAAGCGATCATCTCTGATGTAAACGCATCTGATGAAGACCGTTGGAATGCTGTTCTTAAGCTGCAAACACTGCCACGTGATTCCAGCCCTTGCCGTCAGCGTAACCGCTGCCGTCAAACTGGGCGTCCGCATGCATTTTTGCGGAAGTTTGGGTTGAGCCGTATTAAAGTCCGTGAAGCCGCTATGCGCGGTGAAATCCCGGGCCTTAAAAAGGCTAGCTGGTAATTGTCACCAATTGAATCACGGGAGTAAAGACAGATGAGCATGCAAGATCCGATCGCGGATATGCTGACCCGTATCCGTAACGGTCAGGCCGCGAATAAAGTTGCGGTCACCATGCCTTCCTCCAAGCTGAAAGTGGCAATTGCCAAGGTGCTGAAGGAAGAAGGTTACATTGAAGATTTTAAAATCGAAGGCGACACTAAGCCAGAACTGGAAATCACTCTGAAGTATTTCCAAGGTAAGGCTGTTGTAGAAAGCATTCAGCGTGTAA
This sequence comes from Xenorhabdus ehlersii, assembly GCF_003610465.1. Classification (GTDB taxonomy): domain Bacteria; phylum Pseudomonadota; class Gammaproteobacteria; order Enterobacterales; family Enterobacteriaceae; genus Xenorhabdus; species Xenorhabdus ehlersii. The sequence continues at coordinate 15,478 of NZ_RAQI01000009.1, forward strand.
GCCGCCCAAGTCTGCGCATCTATAAGAAAAAAGATGAGCTGCCACAAGTTATGGCTGGTTTGGGAATCGCTGTTGTTTCTACCTCTAAAGGTGTAATGACTGATCGTGCAGCTCGCCAGGCTGGTCTGGGTGGCGAGATTCTCTGCTACGTAGCTTAATTCGGGAGGAAAGAATGTCTCGTGTTGCAAAAGCACCCGTCGTCATTCCTGCCGGCGTAGAGGTGAAACTCGACGGTCAGGTTATTTCGATTAAGGGTAAAAACGGCGAGCTAAGTCGTAAAATCCACAACGCAGTTGAAGTTAATCATGCGGATAGCCAACTGACTTTCGCTCCGCGCGAAGGTTTTGCTGACGCTTGGGCGCAGGCAGGTACAACTCGTTCTCTGCTGAATGCTATGGTTATTGGTGTTAACGAAGGTTTCACTAAGAAACTTCAGCTGGTTGGTGTTGGTTATCGTGCAGCAGTTAAAGGCAACGTAGTTAGCTTGTCTTTAGGCTTCTCGCATCCGGTTGAGCATCAGCTGCCAGCAGGCATAACTGCGGAATGCCCATCACAAACTGAAATCGTACTGAAAGGTGCTGATAAGCAGGTGATTGGTCAGGTTGCGGCAGATTTGCGTGCCTATCGTCGTCCTGAGCCATATAAAGGCAAGGGTGTTCGTTACGCCGATGAAGTCGTGCGTACCAAAGAGGCTAAGAAGAAGTAAGGTAACACTATGGATAAGAAAGCAGCTCGTATCCGTCGTGCGACCCGCGCACGCCGCAAGCTCAAAGAACTGGGTGCGACTCGCCTGGTGGTACATCGTACCCCTCGCCATATTTATGCGCAGGTTATCGCACCAAATGGTTCTGAAACTCTGGTGGCCGCTTCTACAACAGAAAAAGCTATCAGTGAACAACTGAAATTTACTGGAAACAAAGAAGCCGCAGCATTAGTTGGTAAGATTGTTGCTGAACGTGCTCTGGAAAAAGGCATCAAAGATGTATCCTTTGACCGTTCTGGTTTCCAATATCATGGTAGAGTCCAGGCACTGGCAGATGCTGCCCGTGAAGCTGGCCTTCAGTTCTAAGGTAGAGGTGTAAGATGGCTCACATCGAAAAACAAGCTGGCGAACTGCAGGAAAAGCTGATCGCGGTAAACCGCGTATCTAAAACCGTTAAAGGTGGCCGTATTTTCAGCTTTACAGCACTGACTGTAGTTGGTGATGGTAACGGTCGCGTTGGTTTTGGCTACGGCAAAGCACGCGAAGTTCCGGCAGCAATCCAGAAAGCGATGGAAAAAGCACGTCGCAATATGAAAACCGTCGCACTTAACAGCGGCACTTTGTACCACCCAGTGAAAGGCTCACACACCGGTTCTCGCGTGTTCATGCAGCCTGCTCACGAAGGTACAGGTATCATCGCCGGTGGTGCGATGCGTGCTGTTCTGGAAGTGGCTGGAGTTCGTAACGTACTGGCTAAAACCTACGGTTCCACTAACCCAATCAACGTGGTTCGTGCAACTCTGGACGCTTTAGACAGCATGAAGTCTCCAGAAATGGTCGCAGCTAAGCGTGGCAAATCCGTCGAAGAAATTCTGGGGTAATGACCATGGCTAAGACTATTAAAATTACTCAGGTTCGCAGTTCAATTGGTCGTTTGCCTAAGCATAAGGCAACTCTGACTGGTTTAGGTCTGCGTCGCATTGGGCATACTGTTGAGCGTGAAGATACACCAGCTATTCGCGGTATGGTCAACTTGGTTTCCTATATGGTTAAAGTTGAGGAGTAACAGATGCGCTTAAATACTCTGTCTCCGGCTGAAGGTGCCAAGCACGCACCTAAACGTGTAGGTCGTGGTATTGGTTCTGGTCTGGGTAAAACCGGCGGTCGTGGTCACAAGGGTCAGAAGTCTCGTTCTGGCGGTGGCGTTCGTCGTGGTTTTGAAGGTGGCCAGATGCCTTTATATCGTCGTCTGCCAAAATTTGGTTTTACTTCACGTAAAGCAATGGTCACCGCAGAAATTCGTCTGTCTGATTTTGCCCGCGTTGAAGGCGATGTTATCGATCTGAATGCACTGAAAGCTGCTAACATTATTGGCCCTCAAATTGAATTCGCAAAAGTAATGCTTTCTGGCGAAGTCAATCGCGCAGTAACTGTGCGTGGCTTGCGTGTTACTAAAGGCGCCCGTGCTGCAATTGAAGCTGCTGGCGGTAAAATTGAGGAATAAGTAACAGATGGCTAAACAACCAGGATTAGATTTTCAAAGTGCCAAAGGCGGATTAGGCGAGTTAAAACGCAGACTTTTGTTTGTCATTGGAGCTCTAATTGTTTTCCGTATTGGCTCTTTTATTCCAATCCCTGGTATTGATGCCGCTGTGCTTGCCAAATTGCTCGAGCAGCAAAGAGGCACCATCATTGAAATGTTTAACATGTTCTCTGGTGGTGCTTTAAGCCGTGCTTCTATCTTTGCACTGGGTATAATGCCGTATATTTCTGCATCTATTATTATCCAGTTGCTAACTGTGGTTAACCCCCGTTTAGCAGAGATTAAGAAGGAAGGGGAAGCTGGTCGTCGTAAGATCAGTCAGTACACCCGTTATGGCACATTAGTGCTGGCAATATTTCAGTCAATCGGTATTGCTACTGGGTTGCCGAATATGCCTGGAATGCAAGGATTAGTGATTAATCCTGGCTTTGCATTCTATTTCACGGCTGTTGTAAGTCTGGTCACGGGAACCATGTTCTTGATGTGGTTGGGTGAGCAGATTACTGAGCGAGGTATCGGTAACGGTATTTCAATCATAATCTTTGCTGGTATCGTTGCGGGTTTACCGCCTGCAATTGGTCACACCATCGAGCAAGCTCGGCAAGGCGACCTGCACTTCCTCCTGTTGCTGTTGGTTGCAGTATTAGTGTTTGCGGTAACTTTCTTCGTTGTTTTCATTGAGCGTGGTCAACGTCGTATCGTTGTTAACTATGCAAAACGTCAGCAAGGTCGTAAAGTTTTCGCGGCACAAAGTACACATTTGCCGTTGAAAGTGAATATGGCTGGGGTTATCCCTGCAATTTTTGCTTCCAGTATTATTTTGTTCCCCGGTACCATAGCTTCTTGGTTCGGAGGGGGAACAGGCTGGAATTGGTTGACAACTATTTCTATGTATTTGCAACCAGGTCAACCGCTTTATGTGTTATTATACGCATCTGCAATCATCTTCTTCTGTTTCTTCTACACGGCTTTGGTTTTCAACCCAAGAGAAACAGCAGATAACCTGAAGAAGTCCGGTGCATTCGTACCAGGAATTCGTCCGGGAGAGCAAACGGCTAAGTACATTGATAAAGTAATGACTCGCCTAACCTTAATTGGTGCGTTATATATTACTTTTATCTGCTTAATCCCGGAGTTCATGCGTGATGCAATGAAAGTTCCATTCTATTTTGGTGGTACTTCCCTACTGATTGTAGTCGTCGTCATCATGGACTTTATGGCTCAAGTGCAAACTCTGATGATGTCGAGTCAATATGAGTCTGCATTGAAGAAAGCAAACCTGAAAGGATATAACCGCTAATTGGTTTGCTTGAGAAGTTACGGAGAGTAAAAATGAAAGTTCGTGCTTCCGTCAAGAAATTATGCCGCAATTGCAAAATTGTTAAACGTAACGGTATCGTTCGTGTGATTTGCAATGCAGAGCCTAAGCACAAACAGCGCCAAGGCTAATTAATCGCATATTTTTCTTGCAAAGTTGGGTTGAGCTGGCTAAATTAGCCAGCCAATCTTTTTTATCTGACAGCAACATTGTTTGAGTATCCTGAAAACGGGCTTTTCAGAATGATGTTGCAGTGAATAAATATTGTAGGAGTGCATAGTGGCCCGTATAGCAGGCATTAACATTCCTGATCAGAAACATACTGTAATCGCATTAACCTCGATCTACGGTATCGGTAAAACCCGCTCACAAGCAATTTGTGCAGCAGCGGGTATTGCTGAAAATGTTAAGATCAGTGAGCTGTCTGAAGAGCAAATTGACAAGCTGCGTGACGAAGTTGCCAAATACGTTGTAGAAGGTGATCTGCGTCGTGAAGTAACCCTGAGTATCAAACGTCTGATGGATCTTGGTTGCTATCGTGGTTTGCGTCATCGTCGTGGTCTGCCAGTTCGCGGTCAGCGTACTAAGACCAATGCACGTACCCGTAAGGGTCCGCGTAAACCGATCAAGAAATAATCGGGGTATTGAATAATGGCAAAGGCACCTATTCGTGCACGTAAGCGTGTAAGAAAACAAGTCTCTGACGGTGTGGCTCATATCCATGCTTCTTTCAACAATACCATCGTTACTATAACTGATCGTCAGGGTAACGCATTGGGTTGGGCAACTGCCGGTGGTTCCGGTTTCCGTGGTTCTCGTAAATCTACTCCGTTTGCAGCTCAGGTTGCAGCAGAGCGCTGCGCTGAAGCAGTAAAAGAGTACGGAATTAAGAACCTGGAAGTTATGGTTAAAGGACCTGGTCCTGGCCGTGAGTCAACTATCCGTGCATTAAATGCGGCTGGTTTCCGCATCACTAATATTACTGATGTGACTCCGATCCCTCATAACGGTTGTCGTCCACCGAAGAAACGTCGCGTTTAATACGTCTTCGTTTTTTAGGATTGTTGGAGAAAAAAAATGGCAAGATATTTGGGTCCTAAGCTCAAGCTGAGCCGTCGCGAGGGTACAGACCTTTTCCTAAAGTCTGGCGTTCGCGCGATTGACACCAAGTGTAAATTAGAACAGGCACCAGGCCAGCACGGCGCACGTAAACCGCGTCTGTCTGACTATGGTGTACAGTTACGTGAAAAACAAAAAGTTCGTCGTATTTACGGTGTTCTGGAGCGTCAATTCCGTAACTACTATAAAGAAGCGACTCGTCTGAAAGGCAACACAGGTGAAAACCTGCTGAACTTGCTGGAAAGTCGCTTGGATAACGTCGTTTATCGTATGGGTTTTGGCGCGACTCGCGCTGAAGCACGTCAGATGGTAAGCCACAAGGCTATCACGGTAAATGGTCGCGTTGTTAATATCGCTTCTTATCAGGTATCCCCGAATGACGTAGTCAGCGTTCGTGAAAAAGCGAAGAAGCAGGCTCGCATTAAAGCAGCTTTAGAGCTGGCTGAGCAGCGTGAGAAACCAACTTGGTTGGAAGTTGATGCTGCGAAGATGGAAGGTGTGTTCAAGCGTATTCCTGAACGTACTGATCTATCCGCTGACATTAACGAACACCTGATCGTCGAGCTTTACTCCAAGTAAAGCTTAGCACCAAAGAGAGGACACAATGCAGGGTTCTGTGACAGAGTTTCTAAAACCGCGCCTGGTAGATATCGAGCAAGTCAGTTCGACGCACGCCAAGGTGACCCTTGAGCCATTAGAGCGTGGCTTTGGCCATACTCTTGGCAACGCACTGCGCCGTATTCTGCTTTCGTCTATGCCGGGTTGTGCGGTGACTGAGGTTGAGATTGATGGTGTACTGCATGAGTACAGCACCAAAGAAGGTGTACAGGAAGATATCCTGGAGATTCTCCTCAATCTGAAAGGGCTGGCGGTGAAGGTTCAGGGTAAAGATGAAGTTATCCTTACTTTGAATAAATCTGGCATTGGCCCTGTGACTGCAGCCGATATCATCCATGACGGTGATGTCGAAATCGTCAAGCCGCAGCACGTAATCTGCCATCTGACTGACGAAAGCGCTTCCATTAGTATGCGTATTAAAGTTCAGCGCGGTCGTGGATATGTGCCGGCTTCTGCCCGAATTCATTCGGAAGAAGATGAGCGCCCTATCGGTCGTTTGTTAGTAGATGCCTGCTATAGCCCAGTAGAGCGTATCGCCTACAATGTTGAAGCAGCTCGTGTAGAACAGCGTACTGACTTGGATAAGCTGGTTATCGAGATGGAAACTAACGGTACAATCGATCCTGAAGAGGCGATTCGCCGTGCAGCTACCATTCTGGCTGAACAACTAGAAGCTTTCGTTGATTTACGTGATGTACGTCAACCAGAAGTAAAAGAAGAGAAGCCAGAGTTTGATCCGATCCTGCTGCGCCCTGTTGACGATCTGGAATTGACTGTCCGCTCTGCTAACTGCCTTAAAGCAGAAGCTATCCACTACATCGGTGATCTGGTACAGCGTACTGAAGTTGAGTTACTTAAAACACCTAACTTGGGTAAAAAATCTCTTACTGAGATTAAAGATGTACTGGCTTCACGTGGACTTTCTCTGGGCATGCGTCTGGAAAACTGGCCACCAGCAAGTATTGCTGATGAATAACTAGATCACAGGTTAAGGTTTTACTGAGAAGGATAAGGTCATGCGCCATCGTAAGAGTGGTCGTCAATTGAACCGCAACAGCAGCCATCGCCAAGCTATGTTTCGTAACATGGCAGGTTCTTTAGTTCGTCATGAAATCATCAAGACGACTCTGCCTAAAGCGAAAGAACTGCGTCGCGTCGTTGAGCCGCTGATTACTCTTGCCAAGACCGACAGCGTAGCTAATCGTCGTCTGGCATTCGCCCGTACTCGTGATAACGAGATCGTGGCAAAACTGTTTAATGAACTGGGCCCGCGTTTTGCGAGCCGTGCAGGTGGTTACACTCGTATTCTGAAGTGTGGCTTCCGTGCTGGTGACAATGCACCGATGGCATACATCGAGCTTGTTGACCGTGCAGCAGAGTCTCAGACAGAAGTAGCATCTGCAGAGTAATCTGTAGGAGCGTAAAAAGCCGGGTATTATCCCGGTTTTTTATTGCCTTTTAATTTTGATTCTCTAACTCTCCGTTTTATATTCATCAGCTAATCTGCAAATTTTTCCTGTTCAGATGATCTCTTAGCCTATTCTGGTAGTATTGTGATTATTTTCTACTTGATGGGATAATCTTATGTATCGTATTGGTCAGTTGGCTAAATTAGCAGGTGTAACACCTGACACTATCCGCTTTTATGAAAAACAGGGGCTGATGCTTCATGGAGAAAGAACGGAAGGTGGTTATAGACTATATACTGAACAGGATCTACAGCGATTACGTTTTATCCGTTATGCAAAACAATTAGGTTTTACACTGGAAGCAATTGTAGAACTATTATCTATTAGGGTTGATCCTGAGCACTATACATGCAAGGAATCAAAACATATTGTTGATTCTAGATTGCGAGAAGTTGAAGAGAAATTATTGGAAATGCAAAAAATGCGTGATTCTTTGAAAATGTTGAGTGATGCTTGTTGTGGTAGTACTCACATCAGTACATATTGTTCTATATTGGAAATTTTAGAAGAAGGTGCGACAAACAGATAATTTTTCTTTATTGTTTTGAGTGCTAAGAGTACAATCGCATTGTTTTTAATCACAAAACGATTTTATTAATTAATTTAGAGGTTATTATGACAACATATCGCCATAAAAAAGGTGTTATCAAAGATAATGCTATAGAAGCCTTATTACATGATCCTTTGTTTAGACAGAGAGTAGAGAAAAATAAAAAAGGCAAAGGAAGTTATAATCGTAAAGAAAAGCATGGTTGGGAGGCCAATGATAATAATTTTATCAAGTTGTTATCATTGGCCTTCTAGCTTTTTAAGTAGATTCTATTAATCGAATAAGTCCGAATTGATGTTTTTACAGGAAGAAAGGACTTGGCTGGAAAAGCTTTTCTACTTCAGGCACGAATTTTTTATCAGTAATAAACATGATTACATGATCACCTTGTTGAATAATACTATAATCATTAGCAATGATAACTTCTTCATTACGGACAATGGCACCTATTGTTGTTCCTGGTGGTAATTTGATATCACTTATCTTACGCCCAACAACTTTTGAAGTATGTTCATCGCCATGAGCTATGGCCTCGATAGCTTCAGCAACTCCTCTTCTTAATGAGAACACACTGACAATATCTGCTTTACGGACATGACCAAGTAGCGCCGATACTGTTGCTTGTTGAGGTGAAATTGCAATATCAATGACCCCACCTTGTACTAAATCAACATATGCACTGCGTTGAATAAGAACCATTGCTTTTTTAGCCCCCATTCGTTTTGCAAGCATGGCTGACATAATATTGGCTTCATCATCATTTGTTAGTGCTATAAAAACGTCAACTTGTTCAATGTGTTCTTCAGCTAGCAATTCTTGGTCTGAAGCATCACCATAAAACACGATGGTATCGTGCAATAGTTCAGCTAATTCAATGGCTCTTTTTTGGTTATGCTCAATTAGTTTGACGCTGTAATCTTTTTCAAGTCGTAAGGCTAAGCCTGCACCAACATTACCGCCACCAACAATCATGATGCGTTTATACGGTTTTTCAAGGCGTTGTAATTCGCTCATTACGGCCCTGATATGTTGTGATGCTGCAACGAAGAAGACTTCATCTCCAGCTTCAATAATTGTTGAACCTTGTGGTCTAATGGGGCGATCTTGACGAAATATTGCAGCAACTTTGCTATCAATATGTGGCATATGCTCTCGGAGTGAGGATAAGGCATTGCCTACCAGTGAACCACCATAATAGGCTTTAACCGCGACAATGCTGACACGGCCTTCCGCAAAATTAACAACTTGTAATGCTCCTGGGTATTGGATTAATTTATAGATGTAATCAATAACCAGTTGCTCAGGAGATATTAGATAATCAATAGGAATATCATCAGGTTGAAATAATTTTTCTGATTCTCGGATATATTCTGATGAGCGTATCCTGGCGACTTTATTAGGCGTGTTAAATAGAGAATAAGCAATTTGGCATGCAACCATATTAGTTTCATCTGAATTTGTGACAGCTATTAACATATCAGCATCTTCAGCGCCAGCTTCCTTCAATATTCTGGGATGGGAGCCATGGCCATTGACAACTCGGAGATCGAATTTATCCTGTAACTGGCGTAGACGATCTGTATCGGTATCAACGACAGTAATATCATTGTTTTCATCAACTAAATTCTCAGCTAATGTTCCACCAACCTGGCCAGCACCCAGAATGATTATCTTCATAGCATTCTCTTCTCAATTGGAAGCCATCTTCTGTTCTTGATATTTTAGCAAAACCATAAAATTCTCTCGTTCAGTTTGAACGAGAGAGCGTTATTATTGCTTAGTTAGTCGGGCATAAAAGAAACCGTCACCGCCCGTAGCTTCTGGAATAATTTGTGTTCCAGGAGTATCTGAATTATCTGCTTCTGATAATACTGCATCGGGATGATGGGCCAAAAATGCTTTTATTTGCTCACTATTTTCCTGAGGTAAAATTGAACAGGTGGCATAAACCAGTGTGCCATTTTGCTTCAAATATGGCCAAATAGCTTCAAGGATTTCAGATTGCAATGTAACTAATTGATTTATATCTTCTTTTCTGCGTAGCCATTTTATGTCAGGGTGACGGCGAATAACCCCTGTAGCAGAGCACGGCGCGTCAAGAAGAATACGATCAAATTGTTCATCAGCAGCCCACTCGTGTGGAAGGCGTCCATCACCTGTTTTGACGATAGCATGCAAGTTAAGTCGTTGTAAATTCTCTTTTACTCGCTTAATTCGTTGCTCATCAATATCGATAGCGAGAACTTTAGATTTTGGTGCTATTTCGAGGATGTGAGTGGTTTTTCCACCAGGTGCAGCACAAAGATCCAGTATAGATTCACCGTCACATGGGCTTAAGAGTTCAGCACACCCCTGTGCGGAGCGATCCTGAATAGTTACCCAGCCTTGGCTAAATCCGGGTAGTGCACTGACAGGACAGGGATTCAGAAGACGAATAGCATTAGGATGGTTGATATCTAATTCTGCTTCTATATTAGTTTCTTCTAATAGTGCAAGATATTCTTTCGCCGTATGATGGAGTTGGTTAATTCGCAGCCACATAGGTGGTTTTTGGTTGTTGGCATCCACTATAGTTTGCCAATTTTGTGGATATGCTTTTTGAATGCGTTCTAGCAGCCATTTGGGATGTAGGTGTTGATTATTTGCCCGTTCGATTAATTCTTGTTGTTGGCGCTGAAATTGGCGAAGGACACCATTAATTACCCCTTTCAGCTGTGGTCGTTTTAAATTAGTTGCGCCATTGACGGTTTCGGCCAGTGCAGCGTGTGCAGGTATACGTGTATATATGAGCTGATATATACCAACCATGATTAGGTAGTGGAAAATACGTTGTTTTCCTTTCAATGGCGTTGCCATTAGTTGACTGATAAACCACTCAAGCTGAGGTAATACTCTCATCACACCAAAACAGATCTCTTGCAACAGCGCCTTATCTTTATCAGAAACTTTTTGTTGGAGTTCAGGCATAACAGTGCTGAGGGATTGCCCTTGGTCAAGCACTTGAGTGATTGCTTTTGCAGCGATGCTTCTCAGGTTATATGTATTTTTCATGGTATAGTCAAACAGCTGACTTTCGTCAGCATGGTAAATAGGAAGAAGCCTGAATGCTAAAATATTCAGGCAAAGTCAGGTTAGTATCAGTTGATTTTGCTACCAGGTGTAAACCACTCACGTTTAGAGTTTAAGAGATCGGCAACCGACATTGCTTTCTTGCCCGGTGGTTGCAATTGAACAATATTTAATATTCCATCGACAGTTGCAATTTGAATACCTTTTTTATCCGCGCTGATAATTGTTCCAGGAGCTTGGGTGGTTTGCTCTGCAATGACTTCTGCCTGCCAGATTTTAATTGGTTGATCATCAACTAAGAAGAAGCTCATAGGCCAAGGGTTAAAGGCACGAATACAACGCTCAATTTGGCTTGCAGGTAAATGCCAATCTACTTTTGCTTCATCTTTACTCAGTTTTTCGGCATAGGTTGTAAGTGTATCATCCTGAATTTCAGGCTGGAGTGTTCCCGATGTGATTAAATCTAAGGTGTTGAGTAAGGCTTTTGGCCCAATATCGGCAAGTTTTTCGTATAAGCTAGCACTGGTATCTTCATTTGTAATTGGACAAATGGCTTTCAACAGCATATTACCAGTATCAAGCCCTGCATCCATTTGCATGATCGTTACGCCAGTTTCTTGGTCACCAGCCCAAATGGAGCGTTGAATGGGGGCTGCACCACGCCAGCGAGGTAGCAAAGAACCGTGGACATTCAAGCATCCTAGATGTGGTATATCTAAAACGGCTTGAGGAAGAATTAAGCCATAGGCAACAACGACCATAATATCAGCTTGCTGCTCCATGACCCATTGTTGGCTTTCTTCTGTACGTAAGGTTTTTGGCTGGAAAACAGGAATATCATGTTCTTCAGCCAATACCTTTACAGGACTTGGTGTCAGTTTCTTACCTCTTCCTGCCGGCTTGTCTGGTGGAGCGAGCACTCCGACAACCTGGTGTTGAGAGTTTAATAAAGCAGCCAAATGGCGAGCCGCGAAATCAGGCGTTCCGGCAAAAATAATACGTAAAGAATCAGACACTGTTATTTCCTGCGATAATAAGAATTATTTGTTTTTGGCTCTCAGTCGGTCAATTTTTTCAACTTTCTGACGGATGCGTTGGCGTTTCAATGGTGATAAGTAATCAACAAAGAGTTTACCGACTAAATGATCCATTTCATGTTGAATACAGATTGCCAATAATCCATCGACTTCTAACTCAAATGGTTGGCCGTTATAGTTTAAGGCCTTAATTTTTACTTGCTCAGAGCGAGGCACAAATCCACGCTGTTCAGGAACAGATAAACAACCTTCTTCTATTCCTGTTTCACCAGTTTCATTAATTAATTCCGGGTTGATCAGAACAAGACGTTGATCACGATCCTCAGAGACGTCAATGACAATAATTCTCTGATGTATATCGACTTGTGTTGCCGCTAAACCAATACCTTCCTCTGCATACATCGTTTCAAACATATCATCAACGATATGCTGGATTTCTGCATCGACTTTTTCTACTGGCTTGGCAACTGTGCGAAGTCGCTCGTCTGGATAATGTAATACTTGTAAAACTGACATATATGTTTAGAACTGCATCCAAAAAGTGAGTGATAATTGATGCCTATTCTAGACATTTCCCATTTAGATTGACAGTATTGAACATAAATTAATCATGAGAGTATTGCTCTCAACCTCAGGTCAGGATGACGATATGGAAGCGATGGAAATGTGGTTAAGAATGAAAATGGTCTCTCATCTTTCAGCAGCGAAGGCCATGCTTATTATGGATCGCCTGTTACAAACGGAAAATTACAGTATATCTTCCCTTAAAGCATGTGGTCTGTCATCTGCACAATGCTTGCAATTTATGAAAGCTAACACTTCCGCGCTGGTTTCGGCTCTCAATTGGTTAGAACAACCAGAGCATCATTTGTTGACTTTCTCTCATCCCGCATATCCACCTTTATTAAAGCAAATACATTCTCCACCTCTTGTTCTGTTTGTTATAGGTGATGTATCGGTCTTATCTCAAAAGCAAATTTCAATGGTTGGTAGTAGGGCTGCGACTTTTTATGGCGAAAAGTGGGGAAAGATATTTGCTAGTGACTTGGCTAAAAATAATCTGGTAATAACTAGTGGGCTGGCGATTGGTATTGATGGTATCTGCCATCAGGCAGCATTGGATTCGGGAGGGAAAACAGTAGCGGTACTTGGTAGTGGTTTTAAAAATATCTACCCCAGTAGACATAAATCCTTGGCCAGACATATTAAAGAAAATGGAGCATTAGTTTCCGAATTCTTTCCTGATGCGCCACCTAAAGCCAAGCATTTCCCAAGGCGAAATCGAATTATTAGTGGGTTAAGTTTGGCTCTTCTTATTGTGGAAGCTCATAAGAATAGTGGATCACTGATTACAGCGCGTTGTGCTCTTGAACAAGGGAGAGACATCTTTGCATTACCTGGTCCATTAGGCACTCCTGCGAACGAAGGTAATCATTGGTTGATTAAACAAGGGGCTTATTTGGCAACAAATGTAATGGATATCATGGAACATATTAGTTCGTCGTTTCAATGGATTAACATCGAAGAGAAAGGTCAGGAGGAAGAAAATAAACAATTTGAACAAACAGAGTTGCCATTTGTGGATGTGCTGGTTAACGTAAGTAGTGAAGTTACACCTATTGATGTGATTGCCCAGCGCTCTTCCCTGCCTGTTACCGAAGTTATGACCAAATTATTGGAGTTGGAACTCATGGGAAAAGTTGCTGTTGTTGCTGGTGGGTATGTCCGAACTAATTAAGCGATTTAATTTGTGCTTTTTCCAATGTTATGGTGGCTGCCGATATTCAGCGAGTGAGATATGTCTAAGAAAGTACCTTTTATTATAAAAGAAATAGAGTGTTGCCCTGAGTGTAATGCTGAGTTAGTGATCCGCAATGGCGCTCATGGCCCATTTTATGCGTGTTCCAGTTATCCATCTTGCCACTATCTTCGTCCTTTGAAAGCACAAGTAGATGGACATATTGTTAAAGAATTGGATGGGCAAATCTGTCCAAAATGTGGTTTCACTTTAGCCTTACGTCAAGGGCGTTATGGTATGTTCATTGGCTGTGGTCATTATCCTGAATGTGAATATACAGAATTAATTGATAAACCAGATGATACGTCAATTAATTGCCCTCAATGCCAGCAAGGAAAATTACTCCAGCGTAAATCTCGTTTTGGTAAGACATTTTATTCCTGTAGTCGCTATCCAGAGTGTCAGTTTGCACTTAACAATAAGCCTACCTCAGGTGAATGCATGTTTTGTCACTATCCATTGTTAATAGAAAAGCATACTTCCCAAGGTGTGAAATTATTTTGTGCCAGTAAATTGTGTAGTAAGCAGCAAGTTAACGAAATTGAGAAATGAAATGAGTGACGTAATCTCACCAGTATTTGATGAAGTTATCACGGCCTTAAAAGAAGAAAAAGTTATTGCCTATCCAACTGAAGCCGTTTTTGGATTAGGGTGTGATCCCGATAGTGAAAATGCAGTGCAAGCGCTATTAGCGTTGAAAAATAGGCCTTGGGAGAAAGGATTAATTCTTATTGCTGATAAGTATGAGAGATTATGTCCTTATATTGATGATGAACAGATAAATGATACACAGAAAGAAACCATATTCTCATCTTGGCCTGGTCCTGTTACGTGGGTAATCCCCGCTAAAGCAACCACACCAAAATGGTTGACTGGCAAATTTTCAACATTGGCCGTTAGAGTTACGGATCACCTTTTGGTTCAGCAGCTATGTGCTATATATGAAAAACCACTTGTTTCAACCAGTGCGAATCTAAGTGGATTAGAACCATGTCGTAGTGTAGAAGAAGTACGGCAGCAATTTGGCAATCGTGTCCCAATATTAGAAGGAGAAGTTGGTGAGCGTAAGAATCCATCAGAAATCAGGGATGCGTTAACTGGCAAATTATATCGGCAAGGGTAGGTAATCATGGATAAATTCGCTGTTTTTGGTAATCCAATCGCACATAGTAAATCTCCTTATATTCATCAATTGTTTGCTGAGCAAACAGGTATCGAACATCAGTATGGGAGAGTACTTGCTCCGGTGGAAAACTTTGAACAAACCTTAACTCATTTTTTCGAACAGGGGGGACTAGGAGCGAATATCACTGTTCCTTTCAAAGAGAAAGCCTATAAATGCTCAGATGAATTGACTGAACGGGCGAGTATCTGTGGTGCAGTTAACACATTAAAACGGATAGAGGGAAGCCGACTGCTCGGTGACAATACTGATGGAATGGGATTATTAGTAGACTTGCAGCGACTCAAATTCCTCTCTCAAGGACAGAAAATTCTGATCATAGGTGCTGGTGGAGCTGCGAAAGGTGTATTGTCTTCTTTATTATTACTGGGCTGTTCAGTCACTATTACTAACCGAACATTTGAACGTGCTCAAATAATCGCAAATACATTTTCTCTATTAGGTGATATCCAGGCCATTGAAATGAGTGCTCTTGGCCTTATTACTCCAGATTTTGATATTATCATTAATGCAACAGCTTCTGGCCTTGATGGACAAATTCCTGCTATCTCTCCGTTGATTTTTCAAAATAATAGTGTGTGTTACGACATGTATTACCAGCATGGATTAACTCCTTTCCTTACGTTTGCCCATCAAAATGGTGTTTCACGTTTGGCTGATGGCTTAGGAATGTTGGTAGGGCAGGCTGCGTATTCTTTTGAATTATGGCATGGAGTATTCCCCGAAATAGAACCTGTTTTAACGACCTTAAGACGGGAGTTACATGTATGAATCAATCAATTCAATTTCCTGATCGGGAAGAGTGGAATGAGGTAGAAAATAAGGTGATATTTCCAGCAATGGTGAATGGTTTGCTGGTGGAATGTATGATTAGTTCTGATGAAATAATAGAGCGTTATGGTAAGGATCATCACCCACTCGATTTGTTTCGCCAATATCGCTGGGATTTGGAAGAAGAGTTTGAAACAGCCATTGTGAGTGGGCATGATGATCAATTTGGACGCTACTCTTTGCTTTCAGATTATGTTGATAGATAGTCATTTTTCCAGCTAACGTAATTATTAGCGGAATAAAGCAGCCCTTCCAATTCTTCAGGTTTGAGTTTTCGTACTTGTTTGGCAGGGCTACCGACATACAGGTAACCGCTTTCTAATTTTTTACCTGGAGGAACTAGGCTACCAGCTCCAATCACAACATCATCTTCAATAGTCACTCCATCGAGTAAAATGGAACCCATGCCAACTAAGACTCGATTCCCAATTTTACACCCATGTAGCATTGATTTATGACCTACCGTGACATCTTCGCCAATTATTAGTGGGAAGCCATTTGGATTATCAGGAGATTTATGAGTCACATGTAAAACAGAACCATCTTGAATATTTGTACGTGAACCAATTGAGACATAATTTACATCTCCCCTGATAACTACAAGGGGCCAAATGCTGACATTGTCTGCTAATTTGACATCTCCAATTACAACAGAAGAAGGATCTAAAAGAACTTTTTGACCGACTTGAGGATAGAAATTTAGATATTGGCGTAAAACAGTAGGCATAAAAACCTCAACAATAAGAGTGGATCGCAAACATATAAACAATTATATAGGAATGTTATTGAGGAAAAAAACGCCATGCAATGGAATGATCTGCATTAATATTAGCCTGTTTGAGTGATTTTTATATTTATGGGGGCAAAAAGTGTTCGCTTGAAAATAAAATTGCAAAAAAACTATTGTCAGCGCCGTAAAACCCCCTATAATGCGCCACCACTGACCGACGCTGAGCTGAAACAGGCCGCGCAGGACGGTGAGAGAAAAGCGAAAATAATCGCTTGACTCTGGCGGCGAAAAGCGTAAGATACGCAGCCTCGCAACCCGGAAGGCACTTCCGGTTGCCAATGCTCTTTAACAAATTAATCAGACAATCTGTGTGGGCACTCGCAAGACACTATCGATATGCCGAAAGGCAAAAAAGATTAAAGTCTTAAAGAGTGACCTGACAGTTAATTCATGATGAACTAACAGTAAGATTCTTTGAGCATCAAACTTTTAATTGAAGAGTTTGATCATGGCTCAGATTGAACGCTGGCGGCAGGCCTAACACATGCAAGTCGAGCGGCAGCGGGGGAAAGCGTGCTTTCCTGCCGGCGAGCGGCGGACGGGTGAGTAATGTCTGGGGATCTGCCTGATGGAGGGGGATAACCACTGGAAACGGTGGCTAATACCGCATAACCTCTGAGGAGCAAAGTGGGGGACCTTCGGGCCTCACGCCATCGGATGAACCCAGATGGGATTAGCTAGTAGGTGGGGTAAAGGCTCACCTAGGCGACGATCCCTAGCTGGTCTGAGAGGATGACCAGCCACACTGGGACTGAGACACGGCCCAGACTCCTACGGGAGGCAGCAGTGGGGAATATTGCACAATGGGCGCAAGCCTGATGCAGCCATGCCGCGTGTATGAAGAAGGCCTTCGGGTTGTAAAGTACTTTCAGCGGGGAGGAAGGCATAGAGCCGAATACGCTTTATGATTGACGTTACCCGCAGAAGAAGCACCGGCTAACTCCGTGCCAGCAGCCGCGGTAATACGGAGGGTGCAAGCGTTAATCGGAATTACTGGGCGTAAAGCGCACGCAGGCGGTCAATTAAGTTAGATGTGAAATCCCCGGGCTTAACCTGGGAATGGCATCTAAGACTGGTTGACTAGAGTCTCGTAGAGGGGGGTAGAATTCCACGTGTAGCGGTGAAATGCGTAGAGATGTGGAGGAATACCGGTGGCGAAGGCGGCCCCCTGGACGAAGACTGACGCTCAGGTGCGAAAGCGTGGGGAGCAAACAGGATTAGATACCCTGGTAGTCCACGCTGTAAACGATGTCGATTTGGAGGTTGTGGCCTTGAGCTGTGGCTTCCGGAGCTAACGCGTTAAATCGACCGCCTGGGGAGTACGGTCGCAAGATTAAAACTCAAATGAATTGACGGGGGCCCGCACAAGCGGTGGAGCATGTGGTTTAATTCGATGCAACGCGAAGAACCTTACCTACTCTTGACATCCAGCGAAGCCTTTAGAGATAGAGGCGTGCCTTCGGGAACGCTGAGACAGGTGCTGCATGGCTGTCGTCAGCTCGTGTTGTGAAATGTTGGGTTAAGTCCCGCAACGAGCGCAACCCTTATCCTTTGTTGCCAGCACGTT